>DAAN01000013.1 GCA_001701135.1 Bacteroidales bacterium H3 | reverse complement strand
AATAAATGTTACCGATAGGGCGGACACTGTTCGAGCAGATTTCTGTTTGCGTTGAGGGAGTTATGGGGTTCCATAACGACCGATGCGCAAACAGAAAGATGCCGGACAGTGGCCGACAAAGGGTATTATTTTCAAGAACTTTACATATACTAAAACTTATTTTCATGTTTCTGAGAAATATCTTTTATGAAAAGTTACCTTTGTTTCGCATATCCTGGCCTGCTTTCGCCCTGTTCCTCAGTCGTGTACACACGTACACTCCATCGTCACATGACGAAATCAGTCTCAGGATATGCGACCCTATCGGCAACATTTATTATTAAACAAGCTCTAAGTAACTGTTCAAAATTATTCGACCGGTTATTTAACAGAAATACACGCAAAATCGGTCGACTCTAAATTTACAATAATTAACAATCCGAAGCCCACAGCAAGCCTAATCAACACTCATTAACTAAAAACACTCAATTTTAGCATTTCTTTACGAAAAACAACAAATATTTCCTCAAAAATATTTTCACAATCCGAAATATGTGTGTACTTTTGGGGGCAATTTTGCTACGACAGAAGAAACAACTAAATAAACCATACAACTTTTTTATTAAAAATGAGTGAAGTTAAGAAAGCCGAGGGCAAACTCGGCGTGCTGGTGGTTGGCCTCGGTGCCGTTTCCACCACTTTCATGACCGGTGTGCTGATGGCCCGCAAGGGTCTGGCCAAGCCTGTCGGCTCCATGACTCAGTACGACAAAATCCGTGTCGGCGAAGGCGAAAACAAAAAATATCTCAAATACAACCAGATTGTTCCTATTGCCGACCTCAACGACATCGTGTTCGGCTCGTGGGACGTTTATCCCGCTAACGCTTTCCAGTCGGCAATGCATGCCGAAGTCCTCAAAGAGAAAGATATTCTTCCCGTAAAAGAGGAACTGGAGCAGATCGTGCCCATGAAGGCCGCTTTCGACCACAACTACGCAAAGCGTCTCGAAGGCGACAACATCATGAAGGGCGCCACCCGCTGGGAAATGGTTGAAAACCTCCGCGCCGACATCCGCAACTTCAAGAAAGAAAAAGGCGTTGACCGCGTGGTTGTCCTCTGGGCCGCTTCTACCGAAGTCTACGTCCCCGTTGACGAAAACGTACACATGACCCTCGACCAGCTCGAGGCCGCCATGAAAGCCGACGACAAAGAGCACATCGCACCCTCGATGTGCTACGCCTACGCAGCTCTCAAAGAGGGCGCACCCTTCATCATGGGCGCTCCCAACACCACAGTCGACATCCCCGCAATGTGGGAGCTGGCCGAGCAGACCAAGATGCCCATCGCAGGCAAGGACTTCAAGACCGGCCAGACCCTCGTGAAATCGGGCTTCGCCCCCATCATCGGCACCCGTTGCCTCGGCCTCAACGGCTGGTTCTCGACCAACATCCTCGGCAACCGCGACGGCCTCGTACTCGACGAACCCGCCAACTTCCGCACCAAGGAAGTGTCGAAACTCTCCACTCTCGAGTCAATCCTCGTGCCTGAAGATCAGCCCGACCTCTACGGCGTTAACTGCGGCGGCGAAGGCAACGACCACAACGGCTACTACCACAAGGTCCGCATCAACTACTATCCTCCCCGCAACGACAACAAAGAGGGCTGGGACAACATCGACATCTTCGGCTGGATGGGCTATCCCATGCAGATCAAGATCAACTTCCTCTGCCGCGACTCAATCCTCGCAGCTCCCCTCTGCCTCGACCTCGTGCTGCTGAGCGACCTCGCAGCCCGCAACGGCCGTTACGGCATCCAGCGCTTCCTGAGCTTCTTCCTCAAGAGCCCTATGCACGACTACACCAAGGGCGAGGTACCTGTAAACCACCTCTTCCAGCAGTACGTGATGCTCAAGAACGCCATCCGCGAGATGGGCGGCTACAAAGCCGACGAAGCCATCGACTGATCCCGCATAAATTCTTCTAAGCAATGATAAAAAGGCGCTGTGTCAAAATGCTTGACACAGCGCTTTTGCTATCTGGATTGGAGGGTGCTGTCAGACACACCCTCTTTTTTTGAATTTGAGGGAGATCAGTCGTGGAGACCGCGGCTGCGCAGATGATTGAGCAGCAGCACGGGGTCGTCGGTCTGGATGATACGGGCGCCCCAGTTGTCAATCAGGAAGTCGTAGCTGGCACCACCGTCGGCGCGTGCCGCCGCATCGTCATTGCCCGCATTGAGCGAGGGCCACAGCGTGTTATACCATATTTTACTCTTACCGGCAAGGAGCTTCCTGATTGTCAGCGGATTCTCCAGATTCTCCCCCTTGATGCACAGTTCGAAGGCAGGTGAGCCAAGCTCTTCAAGCAGCGCCGCGACCGTTTCGGGCGCCTCGGCAGGATCGATTCCCACCACCGGCATGTAGAGAATATCGTCGATATACCGGCCGAAATCACGGCGCACATCAGCGGCCGGCTGCACCCCCTTCATCAGCACCAGATCGGCGGTGCCGGTGCGCTTGATCACAGGATAAATAAGATTGAAAATGCCGTAAGCCTTGTCGAGGTTCACCATGATGCGCCCTTTGGCTTTCAGAAGAGCCTCCTCGAGTGTCGGCACAGTGTATTGCGTCACTTTGCCATGTTTGTCTTTGAGATGAACGCGGCGCAACTGTTCGAGGGTAAGCTCGCCGACATGTCCCTTGCCGTCGGTGGTGCGTTCCAGCGTGCCGTCGTGAAGAAGCACCGGCACACTGTCGCGGGTGAGCCACACATCCAGCTCCACCATGTCGATACCGGCGGTAATGGCCGAATCGATGGCTGCAAGCGAATTCTCAGGGGCGTCGCAACGCCAGAAACCACGGTGGGCAACCACAAGCACTTTGTCGTTTTCAGGGTCGAGAAGCACGTTTCTGATTTCGTCGACACGGTTGGCACACCACCCCTGGCAAGCCACACCAAGCCACAGCAGCGCCGCGGCAAAAATCTTTCTTTTCATGATATACAAATGTTCTAAATCAGTTTTTCGGTTATGATTTATGACACAAATTTACAAAAAATTTTGCTGCCGGAGGCACCGACACACAAAAAACAGCCAAATGTTTGGGCAACTGCAAGAAAAGAAGTATCTTTGTACGCTAAAATAAAAAATAAAAACAATAACATAACATCCTTAACTTTAAATGTCAGCACTCGAACAAATTCGGCAGCGGCCCATCCTCATCATCTCCATCCTGGGCCTGGCGCTGTTGCTGTTTATCCTCACCGCAGTCGACAATCCCGGTGAGCTTTTCTCAGACAACCACACAGTGGCCAAAGTCGACGGCCAGAAAATCGACTACATGGAATTCCAGCGGCGCGTAGAGCAGCAGTCCGAGCAGATGCGCGCACAGGGCTACACCGACATCGACAACGCCCGTCTACAGCAGCAGGTGCTCCAGTCCATGATCAACGAAGTTCTTCTCAACGAAGAGTACAAGGCTCTCGGCCTCACCGTCACCGACAACGAGCTCTCCAACGCCATGCTCGGCGAGAACCCCAACCCCATCGTCACCCAGATGGTGCAGCAGATGGGTCTCCCCTCGGCCAAAGAGTTCTACGACTACGCGTTCAACCCCACAAAATATGGCATGGAGCCCGCTCAGGCCCAGCAGCTCCAGCAGGCATGGCAGAGCCTTGAGAAGGACACCGAGCAGATGCTCATGCAGCAGAAGTTCGCCACCCTCTTCCAGGGCGTGATCCAGGCCAATAAACTCGACGCCAAGGCATACTACGATGACAACGCCGAGACCCGCACCATCGCTTACGTGCGCAAAGACCTCTCCACCCTCGACGACAAAGACTTCACTCCCTCTGAAAAAGAGATCGACGCCGTCTATAAAGAGCAGAAAGAGCGCTTCAAAATCAACGAGAAGCAGTATGTGGTCAGCTACTTCAGCGTAGACGTCACCCCCTCCGACGCCGACCGCGCAGCAGCCCGCGCCGAAGTCGACAAAGCCATCGCAGCCCTCCGCACCACCCCCGGCACCGAAGCCGTGGCCAACAACGCCGCCTTCTATGTCGACCGTGCCAGCACCACCCGCTCGCGTCTGGCTCCCCTGCTTCGCAATAACCTCGAAAAGATCGTCGCCGATACCGTCTACACCGTTTCGTCGATGTCTGACAAAATCGTAGTGGCCAAATATCTTGGCCAGACCACAGGCATCGACTCAGTGCTCGTCGACCTCGCAGTCTTAGCCGAAGGCGCTGCCGCCGACAGCGTCACCGCCCGCCTCAACGCCGGCGCCAAACCCGCCGACCTCGGCGAGCAGCTCATCGCCCAGTCGCAGGACAGCGTATGGCTCGCAATCACCGACCCCCAGGCCGCCATGCTCAAAGACGAGCTGTCGACCGTAGCCACCGGTTCTTACTTCGTGCCCCAGAACAACCCCGGTGTCGCCATCAAAGTGCGCACCCGCAAGGCCCCCGTCACCCTCTACGACATCGCCCAGATCTCATACGACATCGAACCTTCGGCCACAACCGTCAACGCTCTCAACAAAAAGCTCACCGACTTCCTGGCCGCCAACAACACCGCAGCCAAGTTTAAGGAAGCAGCTCCCAAGGCCGGCTACGCACTCATGGAAGGCGTTGTGACACCCTCCACCCTGCAGGTAGGCAACCTCAACGAGAGCCGCAACGCATGCAAGTGGGCCATCTCCAACAAGAAAGGCGACGTGTCGGGCATCCTCCGCAACGACACCGACACCCGACTTATGGCAGTAGCCATCGACGACATCTTCGACGGTGATTATATCCCCTCCTCCTACAAGCCCGTCAACGACTACCTCACCGGCATCGCACGCAACCGCATGAAAGCCGACAAACTCATGGCCGAATACAAGGACAAAGCCAGCAACCTCGCCGGCTATGCCGCAGCAATGAAAGCATCGGTCGACACCACTCAGGTGACCTTCGGCCAGCTGATGGTGCGCAACTTCCCCTTCGGCGAGTCAAAGCTCAGCGCCAACGTTGCCGTCGCTCCTCAGGGTAAACTCGTAGGCCCCGTGGCGCTCAACAGCTCGGTAGTTGTCTTCCAGGTCAACAACATCGAAAAGAGCGGCCGTCCCTTCGATCAGGAGAACGACGCCATGATGTTCAACCGCAGCCAGGGCGCAGGCGCCATGCAGCAGAACATCAGTGCGATCCTCCTCGGCAACAAGAAGATCGACAACCGCATCCAGAAATTCTACAGCGACCGTCAGGACTAACACTTATAAAGTATAAGGCTGGCACCCCGGTGCATACGCCCTGACAAAACGCTTCAACACACAGCAGCAAACCCGGCGCGAACCGTTCGCGCTTCCCGCCGGGTTTGCTGCTCTCTTTATATAATATAGACAAGAATTTATCTATCGAAATCAGACATAGCATCCCGGCATAGAAATCCGGGGGAGTTTTAGAGAAAAAAGCGGTGCCAAATTTGTTAAAGTGAAAAAAGATATGTATTTTCGCAGAAACGATTATTTTGGAAACCCAACCTAACACCGCTAACCATGAGCTATCTTAAATTTGATAAGCGGCTGATGATTAATCTTGAGCAGTCACTCCCTAAAGAGATGCTGCGCACAAATCAGTCGGGCGCCTATCATTGCACCACTGTAGTGGACTGCAACACCCGCAAGCAGCATGGTCTGCTTGTGGTGCCTTTAGGCGAGGGCGACTACAACCCGCACGTGCTCCTGTCGTCGCTCGACGAGACGGTGATCCAGCATGGCGCCGCCTTCAACCTGGGGCTGCACCGCTACCACGGGGGTGTATACAGCCCCAACGGCCATAAATATATCCGCGAGTTTGACTGCGAGAGCGTGCCACGCACCACCTATCGCGTGGGCGGCGTGATTCTTACCAAGGAGAAGATTTTCATCCAGCATGAAAACCGCATCCTCATCCGCTACACTCTGGTCGACGCCCACTCCCCCACGACGCTGCAGTTCCGCCCATTTCTCGCATTTCGCGAAAGCAACGCCCTGTGCATCGCCAACGACCGTATCAACACCGAGTGCACACCCTGCGACAACGGCGTGAGCTGCTGCCTCTACCCGGGCTACCCCACGCTGTTCATGCAGCTGACTCACAAACCTGAATTCATCTACAAACCCGACTGGTATCACAACATCGAGTATGTGAAGGATCTCGACCGCGGGGTGCCCTACTGCGAGGACCTCTGGGTGCCGGGCTATTTCCAGGTGAACATCCGCAAAGGCGAGTCGATCATCTTCTCGGCAGGGCTGTCGGAGGTGAAACCCCGCGCGCTCAAAGCAATGTATGAGGCGGAAATCGCCTCGCGCACTGCCCGCACCAGTTTCTTCAACTGCCTCAAGAACTCTGCCAAACAGTTCTATCTCAAACGCGACGGCCGGGAATACATGCTTTCGGGCTATCCGTGGGGCAAGATTCTGGCGCGCAACACATTCATGTCGCTGCCGGGCAACACCATCGCCATTAACCACCGTCAGGATTTCGAGGCGATATTCGACACGGCTGCCGACGCTCTCGACCGTTTCATGAAATCGCTGCAGCCCGATGCCGCCATCCATGGCATCGACCTGCCCGACATACCTCTCTGGGCCATCTGGGCGCTCCAGCAATATGCCCGCGCCTATGGCCGTGAGGCAACACTGGAGCGCTACGGCGACTTCGCCGCCCGGCTGCTCGACTTCATCCTCAGCGGCGACCATCCCGCTCTGACGCTCGACGACAACGGCCTGCTTTCGGTCAACGGCACCATCACCCCCGCCTCGTGGATGAACTCTATGTGGGATCAACGCCCCGTGGTGCCCCGCACAGGTCAGCTGGTCGAAATCAACGCTCTGTGGTATAACGCCCTGATGTTCATGGCGCAGCTCGCCGAGGGGCACGAACCTCTCGATGCCGCACGTCACCGCTGGCTCGCCGCGGCCGGAAAGGTCGGAGAAGCCTTCGCACCGACATTCCTCAGCGATGCCGGCTACCTCTACGACTACGTCAACGGCGCCTACGCCGACCCGCAGGTGCGCCCCAACATGGTGATAGCCGCCGGGCTTGATTTCTCGCCGCTCGACCGCCGCCAGCGTCGTTCGGTGATCGATGTCGCCACCCGCGAGCTGCTCACCCCCAAGGGGTTGCGCACGCTGTCGCCCCGCAGCTACGGCTACCGGCCAAACTACTACGGCTCGCCCGAGCAGCGCGAGCGCGCGCTGCACAACGGACCGGCGCGCCCCTGGCTCATCGGCTTTTATGCCGACGCCTACCTCAAAGTGTTCGGCAACAGCGGTGTCAGCTACATCGACCGCATGCTCATAGGCTTCGAAGAGGAGATGTCAAACACATGCATCGGCTCGCTGTCGCAGCTCTACGACGGCAACCCGCCTTACAGCGGCCGCGGCGCCATCTCCCACGCCACCAACATAGCCGAAGTGCTCCGCACACTCTCCACAATCAGAAAATTCAACCAGCAGAACCCCTCTACCGCCTCATGAAAGCACTAATGTTCGGGTGGGAATTCCCCCCTCATATCCTCGGCGGTTTAGGCACCGCGAGCTATGGACTCACCAAAGGTATGTGGGAATGCGGCGACATGGACATCACTTTTGTGATTCCCAAACCTTTCGGCGACGAAGACCGCCACTTCGCCCACATCGTGGGCGCATCGCAGACCCCCGTGGCATGGCGCGACGTGTCGCGCGAATATGTCGAGAGCCGCATCGGCAAGGTGATGGATCCCGACCTCTATTTCCGCCTGCGCGACCACATCTATGCCGATTTCAACTATATGCGCACCAACGACCTGGGATGCATCGAATTCTCGGGCCGCTATCCCGATAATCTCCTCGAGGAGATCAACAACTACTCGATCGTGGCCGGCGTAATCGCCCGCACCATCCCGTGCGACGTGATCCACTCGCACGACTGGCTCACCTACCCCGCAGGCATCCACGCCAAGCAGGTCACCGGCAAACCACTCGTGATCCATGTCCATGCCACCGACTACGACCGCTCGCGCGGCAATGTCAACCCCACGGTGTTCGGCATCGAGCGCGACGGCATGACCAACGCCGACCACATCATCACCGTCTCCGAGCTGACACGCCGCACCGTCATCGACAAATATGGCATAGATCCCGCCAAGGTCACCACCGTCCACAATGCCGTGACACCCCTCCCCGAGGAGTATCTCAACGTGAAAGTGGAGAAGCCCAAAGACAAAATTGTCACTTTCCTCGGCCGCATAACCATGCAGAAAGGTCCGGAATATTTCGTCGAGACCGCCGCACGCGTGCTGCGCAACAACCGCAACGTGCGCTTCGTGATGGCCGGTTCGGGCGACATGATGGACAAGATGATCACCCTGGCGGCCGAACGCGACATCGCCGACCGCTTCCATTTCCCCGGCTTCCAGAAGGGAATCCAGGTCTACGAAATGCTGAAGGCGTCCGACGTGTATGTGATGCCCTCGGTCTCCGAGCCATTCGGCATCTCGCCTCTCGAGGCCATGCAGATGGGCGTGCCATCGATCATCTCAAAGCAGAGCGGCTGCGCCGAAATCCTCAACAACGTAATCAAGACCGACTACTGGGACATCGACGCCATGGCCGACGCCATCAACTCTCTGATCAACTATCCGGCCATCCATCGCCAACTCAGCGAGGAGGGTCTTGCCGAGGTCAACCGGATCACCTGGGACAAGGCCGGCCGCAAAGTGATCGATATTTACAATAAGGTCCTGAACAAACAGTAACACTCCACCTCACACTCCAGATATGAAAGCCATCTGCTTCTATTTCCAGATCCATCAGCCATTCCGCCTGAAAAGATACCGCTTTTTCGACATCGGCAACGACCACTATTATTACGACGATTTCGCCAACGACGACATCCTCGACCGCATAGCCCACAACAGCTACATTCCCGCATGCGAGAGCCTTCTGCGCATGATCGAGGAGACCAAAGGCGCGTTCCGCTGCGCACTGTCGGTCACCGGCGTGGCTCTCGAGCAGATCGAACAACATGTGCCCGAACTGCTCGAACTGCTCAAAAAACTTGCCGACACCGGCAAAGTGGAGTTCCTTGCCGAGACCTATGACCACTCCCTGGCATCGCTCGCCGACCCCGAGGAGTTCCGCATCCAGGTGCAGCTCCACACCGACAAGATAAAAGAGCTGTTCGGCCAGACACCCAAGGTGTTCCGCAACTCCGAGCTGATCTACTCCGACGACATCGCCCCGCAGATACTCGCCATGGGCTTCAAGGGGTGCATCACCGAGGGCGCAAAACACATTCTCGGCTGGAAATCGCCCGATTATGTCTACTGCGCCTCCACCGCGCCCAAGCTCAAGCTGCTGCTCAAAAACGACAAGCTCAGCGACGACATCTCCGACCGCTTCTCCAACACGGCATGGAGCGAATATCCCCTCACAGCCGACAAATATATCGGATGGATTGCCGACACCCCCGAGGAGGAGCAGGTGTTCAACCTGTTCATGAATCTGGAGACATTCGGCGAATTCCACCGCCGCGACTCAGGCATATTCCAGTTTCTCGAAGCGCTTCCCCGTTTCGCGGCAGAGCGCGGCGTGAGCTTCATGACACCTACCGAGGCCGTGAAGACCTTCAAGCCTGTGGCTGAAATCTCCGTGCCCTTCCCCATGTCGTGGGCCGACGAGGCGCGCGACACCTCGGCATGGCTCGGCAACCAGCTGCAGCAGGAGGCTTTCAACAAGCTCTACTCCGTGGCCGAGCGCGTGCGCCTCTGCGACAACCGCCAGCTCAAACAGGACTGGGGACGCCTGCAGGCATCTGATCATCTGTTCTACATGTCGACCAAGCACTTCGCCGACGGATCGTCGCACGCCGCTTTCTCGCCCTACGAGACACCTTTCGCAGCGTTCACCAACTATATGAACGTGCTCTCCGACTTCCTGGTGCGCGTGCAGGAGCAGTACCCCACCTCCATCGACGACGAGGAGCTCAACTCGCTGCTGACCACCATCCGCAACCAGGCCACTGAAATCGAAACCCTCAACAAAGAGGTGGCAACCTACCGCCTCAACGAGGAGCACCTCAACGAAGAACACAAACTCCGCGAAGAGGCCGCGGCGAAAACCAAAGCGGCAAAAACCGCCAGGGAAGCAAAGCCTAAAGCGAAAGTAGGGACACCTGCTAAACCTAAGGTAAAAAAGGCGGTAAAAGCAGAGAGAACTGCGAAGACAAAAAAAGCTGAAACTGCTGCGAAGGCTGAGAAATAAACTTTCACGGCTCACCTGATACAGACATGCCCCGGCAATTTTGAGGTTGCCGGGGCATGCATTTCATACAGCGGGGATCAGAAGGTGAAAGCGAGCTGGGTCTGTATGCGGGAATCGTTGGCGCCTCCGAGACCGTATGTCTCATGGCGGCCGTAGCAATATTCCAGGCCCCAGTCGAGATAGCTGGTTATGTGGTAGAACACATTGGCCACGGCATAGATGCCGTAGCGGTAGTTGCCATTGCCGGCGGCGTGGACCTGAGTGCCGTTGGCATCGGTGGCGGCATAGTCCGAAGCGATGGCATAGTTGCCGACATTCCAAACGCGGGCATAGGAGCCGACGGCATTAAACTGCCACTTCGAGCTGATGTTCCACGAGGCACCGAACACCAGCCCCATCATGGGATTGGCTTCCATCTTGCCCAGTTCCGACGATTTGGGCGTGAACGAGAGCGGACGCCCCGCCAGATCCTGGATATAATTGCCTATGCCTTTGCCATAGACTGCCTGGAAATTGAACACCAGCGGTTTCCAGAACGAGAAATTGCCTGAAACCATGGCTCCCCAACCCAGCACGGTCTGACGCGAACTGTTGACCATGTCCTGATATGCGAAACCGCGAAGCAGGCCGGTGAGACGCAGGCGGTTGTTGTCGCTGAACTCATACTGCACCCAGGCCGGGAAATCGGGGATAAGCTGGTCGACATCGGCATCGACCTTCTGGCCATGCCACGACTGGAAGTCGTGCCCGCGGTAGATGCCGTTACTGTTGCTGAACGAAGGCATTTCAATCGCTGCCGCCCAGCTGAAACCGCTATACGAGGGTGAGTTGTAGGCCAACTGATAGTTGGATGTGCAGAAATCGCCGTTAGGCCCCTGCGGGTCGATGGTGTTGGGCTGCAGGGCTTCGTTGTCGGTGGCCGTGGAGTGGCGCAGACCGGCGGTGACGCGGCGATAGGTGATATATGCGCGTTTGAGTTTTATCCCTTTGGAAATGCCGTCGGTACCGATTTTGATATAACCGGTGATGCGGTTGGGCGTACCGCCGAGACCGGCCATGGTGAAATCCACATCGCCATTGAGCGCGTTGATAAAGAAATCGCCCTTGTGCCCCTGCAGCGCGGGCACGGGAATATCACCTGGGATGAAGTTGCTCCCCGCGCCATCCACATTATACAGGTTGTTACCTATGTCATAGCCCATTATGGGATTGATTTTGCCGCCGATGGAGAGCATGAACTTGTTGTCGCGGGTGCGGAGGGTGAATTTCGGCACCGGCACCGCATTGGGTTCGTCGGGGCGAGCCTCCTCAATAATCCGGAAAACTTCGGGCGATGAACCCGTAGAGATCAGTTCAAGCGAACCGACCGTGCAGACCGCGGAGCCGTCTGCCGTGTCTTGGGCACACACATTGTCAGAGCCGACAACAGCACACACCAAAGGCACAATGATGCTGAATTTTGTAATTTTCATTGCCAAAAGCAGATTATATTAGTTGGGAGGAGGGTCGACACAGACATTGACCGCTCGTTCTTACCTAATATAAATGCTCTTGCCCCCGTGAAAGTTCACGCCGGCACCCTCTTATTTGCGGCGCGGAACCGCACGGAATTTGACAGGCACCGCAGGCTCGATTTCGGGAATCTCCACCGGCACGGGCTGCTGCGGCGCGACTTCGGGAACAGGCGCCAGGGGCACCTTCACAGGCTCGAGCGCCCTCTTTTTCGGTCGGAACCAGTTGAATACCGGCTTAAAGAATGATGTCAGCGAATCGAAATCCTTGCGTAGCACGATGCCCACACCCTGAGTGGTGAGCGCCGACCGCAGATAATAGTTCTGGTCGTTGTAGCGGTTATAGGCTTTCAGACGTATGGTGCCTTTGCGGTTGAGGAGATATTCAAGGTCGAAATCGCCGATGAACTGATTGGAGTTCAAGCTCTTGTCGCGATAGCCGAAGTTACCGTTGAAGAGCAGACGGTTGTTGAGCAGTCGCGACGAAAGAGCCACATCCACCTCCACGTCGGAGAAGTCGCCACGCGACGAGCGCAGCGCCGGCGCAATGTTCCAGTTGTCGGAAATCTGCCCTAAAATATTGCTCAGCTGCGACGAAAGGGTCGACGAAGCCACCGACACAAGCTCGTTGCCGCGGGTAGCGCCGGTCATATAGTCGGGCGTATAGAATCGGTTGAGTGCCAGCAGATAAAGCATCTGCCGGTTCATCATCTCGTCGGTGGAGATGATCGAGCGCACCTTGCGGTAGATGTCGGACGTGAGAGTGGGAAACTCCAGGTCGAACGTCACCTCGGGCTGCGCTATGTCGCCGGTCACATTCATCAGGGCGTTGACAGGCACATTAGTGCGCTGCAACTCGGAATCGTTGAGGAAAGATTCGTCGAGGTCACTGAGGTTGGCATTGAGCGTATAGGCGGCCTTGATGTCGAGTTTTGCCGCGTATGGGTCGCCGCTGAACGAAATCTCGCTGCCGGGACGGATAGTGAAATCCTTGATTATGATGTCCTGGAGGGTGAAGTTGTAATCGCCACGGTCGAGCGTATAATTGCCATACATTTTCAGCTCGTTGTTGGCCGAGCCATAATCCATGCGTATGTGGCCGGTACCCGAGGCACGGATGCGGTCGCCGCTCAGAGGGTCCATTACCAGAATCATCTCGGCGTCGGGGGTGACACCCATCTGTATTGTAATATTATAGTCGGAGGGGGTGTCGGGGTCGTGCGATGCCGCCAGCGCACGCAGGCGGTTGACAAGGTCCATCGAGGTGTCGTGCAGTTCCAGTGTGTCGGTCAGCTCGGCCGACATCACCTTTTTGTCGCGGAAAGTGAGGAACGAGAACTGCTCGGCGTCGACCTGGTCCGAAAGCACGAATGTGAAAGTGGAGTTGGGGGCGGTGGTCATGTCGACATTGATGTCGACGCGCCCGGGCACACCCTTCACATAGGCGTTGCCGTCGCCATAGATGCGGCCATACCAGCGGGGGTTGTCCTTGGGCGTCTCGTTGTAGCAGAGCAGGTCGCGGGCGCCCTGTATGCTGAATTCAAACCGCGGCTCCTTGAAGAAGGTGTGCAGCACCTTGCCGTTGAGCCGCGCGGTGTGTCCGCGGTGGTCGTGCAGGGTGATATTTTTCAGATTGATACGTCCCGGAGTGATATGCACCGAGTCGGTTGCCCAGTAGGTGGTGTTGGTGAAGTTTACTTTCATCGAAACCGAGTCGGCCAGCACATCCCCCTCGAGGTCGATATATTTGAAATTGCCGAACACACGCGCCCAACCCGAGGCATAGCCGCGGATGTCGGAGGCAAAAGCCTCCATATAAGGCTGCAGAAATCCCACCGGCTCGCGGTCGACACGGAAAGTGAGGTCGAGCGAATCGCGCTTTATGTATATTCCCCCCTCCACGGTGGAGCGGCGGCCGCCGTTATCGATGTCGGCGTCGAGAATCACCCCGAGGTTTTTAGGTTCGAAGTGCGCCTTGACCAGCGCGTCGCCGAGGATGGTGCTGTTGTAGCTGATATTCTTCACATTGAGGCCCGGTGTCTCAAGCACCGGCACGCCCGAGAAAAGGTCGGAGGCGTAGAACTGCCCGGTGGCCTTGCCGCCGAGCATCACGGCGTCGATGCCCAGCGACTCGAACAGATAATCGAGCGAGAAGCGCTGCAGATCGAGGGTGAGCATGGCGGTGGGGTCGGGCGACGCCTTGCCGTCGATTTTTATATACTGGTTTTCGTGGATTGCATGGAGGCCGTCGACGGTTATATCCTTGTTGCGCACGGTAATACGTGCCGGATCCACGGTCCAGGTGGTATCGTTGAACGTAAGTTGCGACTTGCGGATGTCGACAGTGGTGAGCAGTCCCTGTTCATCGCGCTGGAAATCGGCGCCGAGACGCAGATAGCCGTTGTAGGCGCGTTCGCGGTCGATGTTCCAGCGGAGCGACGAGCGCAGCATGTCGTCGTGACCCGAGCCGTCGAGTTGCAGCGTCATCGGTCCCCCTTTGGTGGGCATGGTGGTTTTGAAATTGAGCCGGGAGCCGTCGTCGGCGCTCACTGAAGCCGACAGCGAAGTGTTCTCGATGAGTTTGTTGCCCTGCCGCAGATAGGGGGCGCTGAGGTTCAGCTCCAGTTCGCCGCGGGGCTGCGACACACCACCCTTGATAGTGACCGGATAAATCACACTCAGGGGCAGCTTGAAGAATTCGGCAAGCCGCTCCGACTCCTTGAGTTTCAGATCGAAAAGGAAATCGTTGGTGGTCATCGCGCTGTTGCGACGACGCGCCCCGGCGCTCTGCCGGGCGGCAAGGGCTTCGGTGTCGGTATATTGCGGAAGCAACGCGGGGAACGACTGCGCCAGCACGCTGCCGGCTGCAGCGGCGATAAACGGGAAGTCGAATTCGCCGTAAAGGGTGCCGTCGACCCAGTCGCTCGACAGATCGATGCGGGCGGTGCCGTCGCCGAGGTGGCGGCTGACCAGATGCAGACGGTTCATGGTAATCCCCTCACGGTCGACCGGTTTGAGGGTGAGGTCGGAGATGGTGGCGTAGCCCTCCATGTTGCGCATCGAAGCGCCATGCATATCCACATCCACGCGCCCCGACAAGGCAGCACCGGGAAATTTGTTGCCAAGGCCGAAACGCGAGGGCACGAACCGCACCACATTGGCGGTCATATTCACCGCGGGAGCGTCGGGGTCGATCGAGAACTCCCCCTCGGCTATGAGGGCCGCGTCGGCGTCGTTCACACCCAATTTCACCCCTGCCATATTGTTGTCGAGCGTTAGCTCGCAGCCGATGTCGGCCAGGTCGGTGCCTCGCAGGCGCAGGGTGTGAAGGAGCAGATTGGCGGTGCCGTGGCGGTTTGGACCGTGCTGCCCGTAATATATTTCCGCCTCGCCGTCGGCCACAGGAGCAAGATCGGGCAATAGCGCCACCAAATCGAGCGGCCCGGCAGTGACAGCTTTGGCCTTGACGCCGAATTCGTTACGCGACGGCATGCTCCCCTCGGCCTTGATATTCACACAACCGGGCGCGGCGGCAATCTCGGTCGACAAATCAAACCGTCGTGCCGAACCTTTGCCGGCGGCTTCAAGCGAGATCTCGCCCAACGTCTCGAGCCGGGAGAGCAGGGCGGGCGCCTCCAGCCCGGCATTACGCAATTGAGCGCACACCGGCGCGGCGGCCGCCGAAAGCTTCAGCCGGCCCGACCGCAACTGAGGTTCAGAGCCGGCAAGTCCGGTCACATGACCGTTGAGACTCAGCGACATCATATTCTCAAGGTCGATGCGGAGGGTGGCATTGAAATCGGCGAGGGAGCCTGAGAGCGACACTTCGCGCAACTGCGCCATCACGGGAGTCTCCCCCAATACGGGGCACAGTGGAGCGAAATCGGGGAGCCACACATGCGAATCATCAAGCACGCGCAGTTCCAGCGGTGCGGTCCGCAGCTTTCGACCTATGGAGTTGAGCCCTTCGAGCGGCAACGCCATGTCGGCGAAACGCACACGCGAGCCGGGCATCTCTATGTCGAGTCCGTGCATGGCCAGCTCGCCGGCCGAAATGTGAAACTGTCCGCTCAGCTGACGCACTGCCAGCCCCGAGCGCTCATCAAAGGCCAGTCGGCGCAGGTTCACCGTAAAATCGTCGTTCTTTATCTTCGGGAGATTGATGTCGGCACGCAGATGTCTCACATTCACATGGTTCGGATCGAATCCCGGGCGCATCTCCCGGTCCCTGACATCGTAACTCACCTCCGACGAGCGGATAATCACCGTGGAGATCTGCAAATCGAAACGCGTGGGGGGCTTGGTGCGGTCCTTGGGTGAAAGGGCGTCGATTATGGGCTGAATATTCAGCGGCGCACCAACGCTGTCGCGGCTGAGGCGCACATCGGCACCGACCAGCGCCACATAGTCCACGCGCCAGCGGCGCGCCAAAAGCGCGTCCCACACGGCCACGCCCACTCCGAGCCGGTCGGCCGTCAGGGCTGTGTCGCCGGGGGCGGTCTCCACCGTCACATCGCGCAGAATCACGCGGTTGAAAGGCATGATGCCGAGCCTCCCGATGGTGACACGTGCATCAATAAGCTCAGACAGCTGCTTCTCGGCCTCGTCGGCGATACGTCGCTGCACGCCATCGAGCGACAGCGCCACGTAAAGCGCCGCCGGCACCACGGCGACAAGCATTATCACCGTGACGAGCAATACCCTCAACAACCTGTAGCCGTTTTTCACACCACAAAGTTACTAATTTTTATGAAAAATTTGGGGAGGTGGGTGGGTTTTGTTAATTTTGCAAGACTATTCTAACAACTTGAGTATTCTCACAACAATACAATTTCGACAATAACAGCAATTCTGTGAAAAGATACAGACTTTACAACGATGTGCTCGGATGGCTCTGCTTCGTGGTGGCAGCCGTCACATATCTCATGACCGTAGAGCCTACGGCAAGTTTCTGGGATTGCCCCGAGTTTATCTCGCAGGGCGCCAAACTCGAAGTGGGTCACCCGCCGGGCAACCCCATCTTCATGCTCGCCGCACGCTTCTTCGTGAATTTCGCCGGCGGCGACATGTCGAAGGCGGCACTGATGGTCAACTCCATGTCGGCGCTCCTGTCGGCAGGCACCATACTGCTGCTCTTCTGGACAATCACACACCTCACCAAACGCCTGATTGTCAAGGATGACGCCACAGAAATCTCCCTGACCAAGATGCTGGTGATTTTCGGATCGGGTCTGTGCGGCGCGCTGATGTATGCCTGGAGCGACACCTTCTGGTTCTCGGCTGTCGAGGGTGAGGTCTACGCATTCTCGAGCTTCTGCACCGCCCTGGTGTTCTGGCTAATTCTCAAATGGGAAAACCGCGCCGACCTGCCGCACAGCGACCGCTATCTGGTGCTCATAGCCTATATAATAGGTGTATCGATAGCTGTGCATCTGCTCAATCTGCTCTGCATCCCCGCCATCGTGCTGGTGATCTATTACCGTAAGTTCCGCAACACCACAGCCACCGGCTCGCTGATAGCATTGGCCGTCTCGGCCGCTATCATCGCGCTGATACTCTTCGGCCTCGTGCCCGGATTCATCGAAGTGGCCCAGTATTTCGAACTGTTCTTTGTCAACGTCCTCGGCTGGAGCTACAACATGGGCGTGCTGGTCTATGCCGTGCTCCTTGTGGCAGTGATGATATGGTCGATCCGCGAACTTTACCGCCAGCGCTCGGCCAATGCCATCCGCTGGTCGTTTCTCCTTGCAGTGCTCCTGTCGGGCATCCCCTTCATAGGCAGCTCGCTGTGGATTCCGGTGGTGCTGCTGATAGCGCTTGCCGCATGGCTCTGGGGCACCCGCAAGCTCCCGGTGCGCATCCTCACCGTGGCCGCACTGAGCATTCTGGTGATTTTCGTGGGCTACAGCTCCTACGCGCTGCTGCTTATCCGCTCCCACGCCAATCCCCCGATGAATCAGAACGGGCCCGACAATGTATTCTCGCTCGGCAGCTATCTCTCGCGCGAACAGTATGGCGAGACACCGCTGCTCTACGGCCAGACTTTCCGCTCCACTGTGATGTATCAGCTCAAGGATGACGGCTACAGCTACGACATCCTGCGCCGCCCCGGCAAGACAATCTGGTCGAAGGCCGTGAAAACGTCGCCCGACCAGCCCGACAGCTATGTGGCCCACAACGATTCATATAAATATGAGATGACCCCCAAGATGTTCTTCCCGCGCATGTATTCCACCGCAGGGCAGCACCCGAGGGCATATCTTGAATGGATCGGCGCCACCGAGGCCGACCTCGAGACGGTCGAGACTCCCGTGATTGTCGACAAGGATGGCAACACCGTGCAGACAGCCTCGGTGCAGCGTCCCAGCTTCGCGCAGAACCTCGCCTACTTCTTCAACTATCAGGTCAACTACATGTACTGGCGATATTTCATGTGGAATTTCGCCGGACGTCAGAACGACATCGCCGGCGAGGGACAGCCCAACCGCGGCAACTGGATTTCGGGCATCTCATTCATCGACAATCCCCGTCTGGGCGACCAGAGCCTCCTGCCCGACGAATACGGCAAGGGCAACAAGGGGCACAACGTGTTCTATATGCTGCCGCTGCTGATGGGCATCTTCGGCCTGTCGTGGCAGGCGTTCCGCTCCAAGCGCGGCATCGAACAGTTCTGGGTCATTTTCTTCTTCTTCTTCATGACCGGCCTGGCCATTGTGCTCTATCTCAACCAGCCGCCGTTGCAGCCGCGCGAGCGCGACTATGCATTCGCCGGCTCGTTCTATGCCTTCGCCATCTGGGTGGGCATGGGCGTGGCAGCCGTGTGGACCTTTGTCAACTGGCTGCTCAACAATGCCGAGAAGACCCGTCTGGAACTGGCTGAGAAAGCCGCAGCAAATCCCAAGGCCGCCCGCTCAAGCGCCAAAAAGGCGCAGGCAGTGGCATGGGGCACACTCGCCCTGGGCATCTTCGTGCCCCTGCAGGTGGTGTCGCAGACATGGGATGACCACGACCGTTCGGGCCGCTACACCACCCGCGATTTCGGCATGAACTATCTGGCCGGCATAGCCCCCAACGGCATCATCTTCACCAACGGCGACAACGACACCTTCCCCCTGTGGTACTGTCAGGAGGTGGAGGGCTATCGCACCGACGTGCGCGTGGTCAACCTCTCGTATCTCACCACCGACTGGTATGCCAACCAGATGCGCGTGGCCACCGACGGTGCCGCAGGCATCCCCACTTTCGCCCGCCCCGCCGATTACGCCTACGACCGCCTGCAGTTCTCATACTACGACCCCCAGAATTCACTGACCGACACCGTGAATGTGTTCACATCGCTCGACGATCTCTATCACAACGCCGATGCCATGTGGAAGGGTGTGAGAGTGATGCGCATGCCCAACATGTCGTTCCCCGCCAACGCTTCGGCGGCAGCGAAGGCCGGCGTGATTTCGCCTGAGGAAGTGCCCGCTGCCGAGGAGACTATCACTGTCACACTGGCCAACGACCCCAAGAACCCTTCGGGGGGTGTGACCCTCAGCCAGGCGCTCTCGCTCGACATGATCGCCACACAGGCTAAAAACGGATGGAACCGTCCGGCCTATTTCGCCATGACCGTGCCCGATGATTATTATCTGTCGCTCTCGCCCTACCTGCGCAATGTGGGTCTGGCCTATCAGGTGTCGCCGCTGCGCAACCCCGACGGCTCGGCCGAGACATGGACCGACACCGACAAGATGTTTGAGAATGTCACCACCAAATTCCGCTGGGGTGGCATCGACAAGTTAGGCAAGAACGGCGACATATATCTCGACGAGACTGTGCGCCGCATGGTCACCACCCACCGCTCGGGCATGGCCGACCTGGCCGCCGCGCTGATCAACGAGGGCATCGACGCGCTCGAAGCCACCGGCACACACCCCGCCGACTCCACCTTTGCCGCCGACCGCTTCGCCAAAGCCGAGATCGTGCTCGACCTTATCGGTGAGAAGCTGCCCACCCGCGTGATGCCCTATGCCATCCAGATAGGCTATCAGATCGCCGACAGCTATCTGCGGCTGGCAGCGCTCAAAGATAACGACCCGAAACTGAAACAGAAAGGTCTGACGATAGTGCGCGACGAAATCCGCCGCTACGGCGCTTTCCTCCCCTATTTCAACTCTCTGCGCCGCAGCCATCCCGCCGGAGGATTCAACAATCTTTCCACCGCCGACCGCTATATTCCCACCTACCTCTATCTGCTCATGCAGCTCTACGTGGAGGAGGGTGGCGACCTCAACGCGCTCCATGAGCAGCTGCTCGACCAGGGCATCGACCTCAATGACATTCAGAACTATATCGCCACGCAGAAATAGCCGGAATCATGCTCATTGAACGTCCGCCGCTCTTCTACCGTCTGCTCTTCCCCGAGGCAATCTGGCGCATCAAACACCGTCGCCGCAAGGTGGTGTTTCTCACCTTCGACGACGGCCCGATTCCAGAGGTGACGCCCTGGGTGCTCGACACGCTCGACCGCTACGGCATCAAGGCCACCTTCTTTATGGTCGGCGACAATGTGCGCCGCCACCCCGAGTTGCTCGAGGAGGTGCGCCGCCGTGGCCACGCCGTGGGCAACCACACCATGCACCATCTGCAGGGGATGAAGGTGACGGCCTACCGCTATATGCACGACATCTCCGAGGCCAACGACCTGATCGACTCGCCGCTGTTCCGCCCTCCCCACGGGCTGCTGCGCTGGAAACAGGCACGCGCCATCAAGGACCGCTATAATCTGGTGATGTACGACCTTGTCACGCGCGACTATTCCAAGAAACTCAACCCCGAGCAGGTGTTCAACAATGTGCGCCGCTATGCCCGCAACGGCTCCATCATCGTGTTTCACGACTCGCTGAAAGCCGAGAAAAACATGAAGGCGGTGCTTCCGCGTGCCATCGAATATCTGCGCTCGCTCGGTTACGAGTTTGAGCCCCTCCCGGTAAACTGAGAATTACCATGGATGCCGGCAAGCTCTCACAGATGCTCACCGACGCCGGAGCCTGCGCCGTGGCTTTCGCGCCCCTCCGGCCTGTCGACCACCATGCATGGGAGAGCTACAGCCGCTGGATAGCAACCGGCGGGCATGCCTCCATGGCCTATCTTGCGAATCATTCCGAAATCCGCCGTAACCCCGCGCTGCTGCTCGACGACGGGCCGCAACCCGGGGGCACCGTGGTGTGTGCCGCTTTCGCCTATGCCTCTGATGTTACATTCCGCCCGGGAGCGCTGCGCATAGCCCGCTATGCTCTCGGCGACGACTATCACGAAGTGCTCCGCAAGCGGCTGCAACCTGTGGCCGACGCCATCCTTGCCGCCACAGGGCATCCGGCGCGTATCTGCGTAGATTCCGCACCGATTCTCGAACGCTACTGGGCGGTGCAGTCGGGGCTGGGCTTCACCGGGCGAAACCGGCAGCTGATAATTCCCGGAATTGGGTCGCACATTTTTCTGGCCGAACTGGTCACCCGCGCCGAGTTCACCCCTTACGGCACCCCCATGGACCGGCAATGCCCCGAGGGGTGCGACCGCTGCATGCGCGCATGCCCCAACGGCGCCTTAACAGCTTCTAACCGCCAACCGTGGAGAGGAAGCCATGGAGAGGCGGTTTTTAACCGCCTGACTGAATCCTGTGGCTTTGACGCCCGCCGGTGCCTGTCGTTCCAGACAATCGAAAACCGCGGCGAAATCGACGCCGACCTGACGGTGCCTCGCGGCAGATTCTACGGATGCGACATCTGCCTGGAAGCGTGTCCCTTGTCACGTCCGTCACGCAGTGTTACTGTGCTCCCCGAGTTCCGTCCCCGCGAGCCACTGCTCAGCCTTACCGCCGCGACAGTCACCGCCCTCACCCCCGCTGCATATTCCCTCCTCTTCCGCCACTCCCCCATCCGCCGCGCCAAACTCGCCGGCCTACTCCGCAATCTCCGCGCCCTCAACCCATAACCCATAACCCGCGAGAGTTCTAATCTGAAGCATATTGCGTAATATTTCATATATTAACACTCTAAGTATCAGAATATTTTCTAATTTTGTAATTAGATTAGCCACAAGAATGTAAAACATGAGCAAACTGATTAAAACAGATGCCGAATACTCCCGGTGGATTCAGGAGTTGAAAGAACGATACCGTCGCAGTCAGATTAAGGCTGCTGCCAAAGTGAACTGCGAGATGCTGCGCTTTTACTGGTCGCTCGGCCGTGACATAGTGGCACGTGATGCCGAAAATGTTTATGGCAGCGGTTTCTATCGGAATCTAAGTCAAGATTTGAAAGCGGCTATTCCCGAAGCCGATGGCTTTTCTCGACAGAACTTGCAATACATGAAGAAGATGTATCTTCTTTATAGTGAATAATCTACAAATTGCCAACAACTTGTTGGCAATTCTGAAACTGAGATATGCCAACAGCTTGTTGGCACATCTCAAGGTATCAATGACGATATTATATTTTCTGTTCCGTGGGGGCATCATTGTACTCTGATAGATAAATATTTCGGTAGTGGAGAACGAGAAACCGCACTATTCTATGCCCATAAGGTTGTTGAAGAAGGTTGGTCAAGAAATATTCTGAAATCATTTATTGACACCAATCTGGCATCTTCGGCAGGGCAAGGCATTGACAAGTTTCTCCCGCCTACTACCGGCTCCCGATAGCGATCTTGCCCAGGAACTGACCAAAGACCCGTATATCTTCGACTTTACCGAAATGACCGAGCCATATAAGGAACGTGAGTTGAAAAAGGCTCTGATGTCAAATATATCCCGTTTTCTTCTCGAACTTGATTCCGGCTTTGCCTATGTCGGGGAAGAATATCGTCTGAAAGTCGGTCACACGGAGCAATTCATTGATTTGCTGTTTTCTAATATAAAATTGCACGCTTATTGCGTGATCGAGGTCAAGACCGGGACATTCGGAGCTGGCGACATCGGGCAGCTCGGCACTTATATGACGGCTGTAAATCATATCCTGAAAACCGAACAAGACAATCCGACAATAGGGCTTCTTATATGCAAGGATAAAGACAATGAGCTTGCCCAATATGCGCTTGAATCGTCATCGCAGCCCATCGGAGTGGCGGAATTCCAACTGACAAAATTCATTCCCGATGAGTTCAAGAGTTCCTTGCCCTCAATAGAAGATATTGAATTGGAACTGAAAGGTGAATAATTCAGCCAATAGACAATGGAAACCACTTTGGATCAGGGGAGGGTGAAAGAGAAAGTGGTGAGGGAAGTTTCCGCGGATGTGGAGAGGGAGAAGCGCGAGCGGTGGGCGCGCAGAATGTCGGTGACAAGCATCAGCCCCAGGCCGCGGTCGGGATTTTTGGTTGAAAAGAAGGGGGTGAACAGTTTTTTCGAGGCTTCGGGCGATATGCCTTTGCCGTTGTCGGTGACCGACAGGAGATGACATGCTGGGGTATCGGGTTCGGTCACGGCTGCCAACGACACGGTGATTACTCCTTTCTTTTCGTCGCCGATGCTTTCGGCTGCATTTTTTACAATATTGACAAGGACACGCTCCATAAGCATGGGGTCGATGCGTGATGGTGCCTCACCCTCGCCGAGGTTCATTTCAAGCGTGATGCCGCGGCCTGTGACCAGTGCCTGCAAAGCGGGACGCAGGCGCATGAGCCACTCATTGAGGTCGACCGGCTCGGGAACGGGCGCCGGCAGTTTCACAATATCGGCATAGCCGCGCACAAAGCCAACGAGATTGGCGCAGCTGGTGCTGCAGCTTGTTATCGCATCTACGGCCAGCGCGTCGCCGGCATGCATCTCCCCGAGGCTTTCAAGTACCGACATTACGCTGCCCAGACTGTTGTTGACCTCATGGCCGATGGTGCGCACAATGGTGTTGAACATCTGCTTTTCGGCAGCTACAATCTCGTCGGTCAGTTTTTCCACAAGGATGAAACGGCGCCTGAAACCCTTGTCCATAAACCACAAACGCGAAATGCGCACTATAAGCGAGTCGGCCACACGCACCGTGCCCGTAGTGCCGTCGGATATTGAGTCGATTGCCTTGGCGAGCCGGGGCGACTGCATTTTCTCCCATGCGCGGTTGGTCTGCACTATCCTGCCGTCGAAATCACAGATGGCGACACCAAGCGGCGAGGCATCCACCACCTGACTCAGAAAACGGTTCTGTTCAAGATTTTTGAGGCGCTCGGCGCGCATCGAGTCTATCACGGAGTTGTAGACCTCGACAACCATGTCGGCATCGGCCTGACCGATAGGGCGCAGACGGCTTGAAAAATCCTGCTCGCGAAGCAGATACATGCCGTTCTGCACGGCTTTTAGCGGCGAGTGGACAGCCTGCGCCAGCAGCGCCGTCACCAGCAGCAACGCCACGCACAGCCCCACGATCCACAGCGTGCCGCCCTCGCCGACAGCGCAAACCACAACGGCCACTGTCAGCACCACCATCAACACTATGTAGACACGGTATCTCATAACTTGTATTTCTCGATACGGCGGTAAAGCGACTGGCGGGTGATACCCAGTTGCTTGGCGGCCTCCGACAGATTGCCTCCGCAGCGGCGCAGAGCCTCGCTGATGGCCTCGCTCTCCATTTCGTCGAGGGTTTTGGCATGCCGGTCGGCCTCGTTGCGGGCTTCGCTGCCGGCCAACGCTTTCTTTATACGGGCCACGAGGTCGGCGTTGCTCCACGGTTTGGTCACGAAATCGGTGGCGCCATAGGCCATGGTGGTCACCGCCTGCGGTATCGTGCCCCAGGCAGTGATCATTATCACCGGTATCTCGGGACGCAGGATGCGAATCTTGCGGAGCATCTCCACACCCTGGCGTCCGGTGGTCGAAAGCGTCAGGTTCATGTCGAGAATAACCAGAGCGACACGCTCATCGCGCACGGCCGCGAGGGCATCATCCTCATTGCCGACAGCCCACGGCTCATATCCGGCACGTTTCAGCGCCAGCGACACCGACATCCTCACGGCATTGTCATCATCAACAATCAGAATCATAATACAAAAATAGCGTATCCCGCCGAAATATGCAAGAGCACGGGTCAGCGGGATTCGGGTTATAAAAAATTTACATGCGGCACAGCCGGTCTATGTCGGCGTTGATGTCGCCCAGATGCTCGTAGTCATAGAGTGTGAGCGAGCGGATGCGGTACCAGTAGTTCCAGAATTTATACAGCTCGTTGATATACTGGCGTTTGCTCTCGTCCTTCTTGGTCTGCGAATCATTGAGGTCGAGTGTCGAGATTTTGCCGATCATGAAAGTCTCGAAGTTGGTGTTGTAGCGCTGGCCGGCGATTTCGTTGGCGCGCACCGCGATCGAAAGCTGTTGCTGCTGATTGCCGAAACGCTCCACCAGCACAAAAAGCTGCTGGTTGAAGTCGAGCGATTCCTGCCGCAGGCGGCTCTCCATGACGCGGCGGTTGCTCTCGGCCACCTTCACCTTGCCGCGGCGCTTGCCCCAGTCGACCAGAGGAATCGAAAGCCCCACCTCGATCAGCTGATTGCCGCGCAGACGGCTGTAGGCATCCTCAAACCGATGGTCGGTGCCGGTGAAACCCGCCTGGGCATAGAGCTTTATCTGACGCAGATCCCCCTTGGCCTTGGCCACCTCGTAGTCGGCCTCGAGCTGCCGACGGCAAATGTTTTTGGCAAATTTGTTGTTGGCCAGGGCACGTTCGAGCGCATCGGCATAAGTGATGTGCGCCGCGGGGATGGTTTCGGGCACCACAGGCACAATCTCCACATCCTCGCCCAGATCGAGAAATGAACGGAGCGTGAACATGTCGCTTTTAAGCGTGCTGCTGCACTCGGTGAGGTCAGACTGCGCGTCGAGAACGTTCAGCTCCATCTGGCGGAGGTCGTTCTCGCTTATCTGCCCCATTTTGCGCTTCTCCACTGCCACGGCGTAGAGCTTGTCGGCATTCTCGAGATTCTGACGCGCTATCGCAACATTCTCATGACTCATCACAAGCGTGAAAAAATAGTTTACTGTGGTCAGCGCCACATCCTCCGTGGCACTCAGAAACGCCGCCTTGGCCTCCTGGAAGCGCACCGGCTCTATGCGGCTGTCCCATTTGAAGGTGTTGACCCCGAAAATGGGCTGCTGGAGGGTAAGAGCCACCGGTATGGTGAGGAATCGGTTGGAACCTCCGTCCTCAAACTGGCGCATATAGTCGAGCGAGGTGCTCAGACTCACGCTGCCGCCGGTGAGGGGTATGTTCTGGCTGACCGACAGCTGTGCCTGCGCGTCGAGGTTGTGGGTGCGCACGAAGCTGTACTCGCCGTCGGCGTTCATGTAGGAGGTGTAGCGGTCGTTGTACGACGGCAGCGTGGCCGTAAAGGTTATCTCGGGGAGGCGCTCGGCACGGTAGCTGCGCCACTGCCAGTAGGCCGTCTTGAGTTCGTCGAGCGCCACCGCGGCATCCACGCTCTGCACGCGGGCCATGGCGATGGCGTCGTCGAGGGTCAGCGTCAGCTCGCGCGCCGCCCCCCGGGCGGGGAGCAGCAGCGCGGCCAGCGCCAGTGTCAGTATGAAAAATCTGTTAGTCATTGTGTCTCAACATTACATATCTTTCAGCGCCTCGGCGGGTTTGACGGCGGCGGCACGGCGTGCCGGGGCGTAGATGCCGGCGATGATGAGCAGTGCCAGCACCACGATGCTATAGATGACGGGGACCACAAGCTTGTTGTCAGGGGTCGACATTTCCATGAGGTCGCCGAGATTCCGCACAATCCACACCGTCACGGGCGACGCCACCACCACTGCCACTCCGAGCAGTATCAGCCCTTCGGCAAAAAAGCGCTGATAAATGTCGCGGTTGGTGGCGCCGTTGACCTTGCGGATGGCAATCTCGGGCACGCGCTGCTGCGTGCGGAACCAGAATGTGCCTAAGAAACCTAAGAATATCATCACCAGCACAAACAGGGCGCACACCGTGATACCGTTGATTGTCTGGGTTGTCTCCATCTGGCACATGTCGCGCAGGTCGGCCATGCTTGTGAAGTCGGTGGCGAACATGTTGCCCGCATGCATGTCGGCTACATTCGTCGACTCGACGAACCGATGCCCCATACCAGGCTTTAACCGCAGGACTATCAGCCGGGCGTCTTCCGGCCCGATCGGCTCATAATATGTGGAGTAAAATGTCGGCTCGAAGTCGGAACGGCGCATAGGCTCGGCAATGGCGCCGACATGGCGGATTTCGGGCGGGTCCTGTTTCTTCTCCACATCCTTGCCGACGAAATCGGCGGCCCGGGGAGTGTCGGCGGCAGGCATCTCCGCCTCGGAAAGCAATGTATAACCTCTGCGCATTATGTCGGCGAGCTGGCCGGGAGTCTCGCCTCGGACACCGCCGATCTGCATCACCTCCAACATCTCTGGCGATATGCCGCGGACATTGACGAAAGCGGTGCGTTTCTCATCACCTGGTAGCCCGACCGCCGTGCCCCAGAAATTGTACTGGTACGGGATGGAGTTGCTTGTCCCGTAGCCGGCTTTCTCCACACAGGGGTTGGAGCGCAGGCGGGTCATGAGCATTTCAAGGTCGGTGGCGGCGGAATGGGCGCTGTCGTATGGGACATAGCCGTCGCAGTCCTCCTCCAGATTGTCGATCCAGGCCACATATATGTCGTCGAGGTCGGCGTGGAGCACCGGTTTTCTCAATGAATAGATTGAGTAGAGCATGCCGAAGATAAGCTGCAGCACCAGCAGCACTATCACAAGCTCTATGACTATCCAGATGTTAGAGCGCCACTCATTGAGCATCTGTCTCAGCAGTTTTCGTTTCATAGTTTTATGTGCTGAAGGTTACTTTGCGTTGATGGCCTCCACGGGGTCGAGGCGCGAGGCCTGCCAGGCGGGCACGGAGGCACTGATGAGGTTGAGGATGAAGCATACGCCCACGGCTATCGCTATGGTGCTCCAGTTTATCACAGCGCTGATGTCGGGGGTGACGCCGCTGCCGTAGGTGTCCATCTCCTCGTACAGTCCGCTGTAGGTCATGGCGAAGACAATGCCGAGCGCCACGCCCACGATGCCGCCCGCGAGGGTGACGAGGAAGTTCTCCCAGATGATGTCGGAGATGACGCGCAGGCGGGTGCAACCGAAGGCACGCCGCACTCCTATCTCGCTGATGCGCCGGCACATGCGGCTGTGCAGCAGGCTGCTCAGGTTTATGGCAGGCACAAGGAGCAGAATGACATAGATGGTGTAGCGCACATGGCGGTCGGAGGAGGTGTCGGGTGTGGTGTTGCTGCCGCTGATGCCCCCCGCGATTGTTTCCTGATTGAAGGGAGCCTCATGATAGACGGTCTCGGTGCCTTCAGCGGCAAGCTCTGTGTCGAGGATGGCGTAGCGTGCCTTCACCTCGTCGCGCACCGAGCCGAAATCCACACCCTCCCTGACCAACAGCGCCGCCGAGGTGTCGCCGAATATGCCGGAGCCGTCGTCGAAGCCGTCGGCCATGAACACGTCGCCGCAGGCGGTGGTGGCAAGAAACGAGTGGTCGCTGACCACACCAGTCACGGTGTATTTCCGGTGGTTGAGGCTTAGGCTCTGCCCCACGCAGTCGACGGTGCCGAATGCCCGGCGGGCAGTGCGCTCGTTGATTACGGCCACCTTGAGTCTCGAGGCTACCTCCTCGGGAGTGTAGTATCGGCCGGCGATGAGTTTGTGGTCGAAAATCCTGAAAAAGCCGGCGTCGGTGCAGCGGGTGAAGACCTTGAAATATTGCCCTCCGGTTCCGGAGGCAGTCAAAGGCGAGAGCGACTGGAAGAACGATGTGCACTCCACACCTTTCAGGCCGTCGTAGAGTTTGCGGGCAGTCATGTAGCTAAGGCCGCCCGACGAATCGGAGTTGCCTGATGGTTTCTTGACATGGATGTATTTGCCCACCAGCAGCCGGTCGCGGCAGCTTTCGGGCGCGAAGGGCACCACTTTCACGCGCGTGGTGATCACCACGGCCATGAAGAGGAATATGGTGAGCACAGTGGCGATGAAGGTGACCGTGCTCACCAGCGGCTGCTGCCGCATGTCGTTGATTATCTGATGTATTTTCTGTTTCATCTCTTATCCGATTATGCGGCCGTCGAAGAAGCGCACGATACGGTCTGTTTCCTGCGCCTGCATTTCGTTGTGGGTGACCATTATGATTGTGGTGCCGTCCTCTTTGTTGAGGCGCTGGAGCAGAGCCATCACCTCGGCGCCCATCTTGCTGTCGAGGTTGCCGGTGGGTTCGTCGGCGAGGACTATCTGCGGATTGCCCACGATGGCGCGGGCTATCGCCACACGCTGCGACTGGCCGCCGCTGAGCTGGGTGGGCAGATGGTGGATGCGGTGCGACATCCCGAGGCGCTCGAGCACCTGCTCAACGCGCTCGCGGCGCTGACGGGCACTGACACCCTTACGGTAGAGCAGGGGGACCTCGACGTTGGCGGCCACATCGAGGGTGGGTATGAGATGGAAGCTCTGGAACACGAAGCCAAGATTTGCATTGCGGAAGTGCGACAGCTGGCGGTCGCCGAGATTGCTGCAGTCGCGGTCGAGGATGGTCACGGTGCCCTTGGTGGGCTTGTCGAGCAGGCCTATGATGTTGAGCAGAGTTGATTTGCCGCAGCCGCTCGGGCCCATGATGCTCAGAAATTCACCCTTGTTCACTTCGAGGTTCACGTTTTCGAGCGCGGTGGTCTCAATTTCTTTTGTGCGGTATACTTTCCCTATACTGTTTAATGTGATTATTCCCATTTTATATTGAGTTTTTTCTTTTTGTTGTATTGTTCGGTATCGCTCACAATGACACGGTCGCCAGGCTTGAGGCCTTCGAGGATTTCCACATAGTCACGATTGCAGTCGCCGGCGCGGACGGTACGCCTCGTGGCCCGGTCCTTCGAGTCGAAGACAAACACCTGATAAGCGCCCTCTCCCTTGTAAAATGAGCCGTTGGGCACACGCAGGGCATCGCTTTTGTAGCCGAAACTCACCTGCAGCTCGGTGCGGGCGCCCGAGCGCAGACGACTGTCGCGCGGATTGTCGAGACGCACCACAAACGACACCACCCCCTGCCGCGCCTGCGGCGTGATATTGCTCACTGTGCCGGAAAACTGTGCCCCGCTGACGCGCACGGTCACGGCGGCGCCCGGCTGTACGCGGTCGCTGCTCCCCTCGGGCACCTCGCCTATCACTTTGAAGCTCGACAGGTCGGCCACTACAGCCACCTTTTCGCCGGCGCCGACACGGCTACCCAGATCGGAGGTGATATAGGTGAGCACGCCGTCGAGCGGCGCCGGAATGCTGCCGCGGTGTATAGTCTTTTCCATCAGCGCTATGTCGCGGTCGGCCGAGCACACATTGAGCCGCTGACCGGCTTCGGCGGCCCGGGCGCGCTGACGTTCGTTGCGCAGGCGGGTGCGCAGCTGCTCGAGTTCGAGCACGCCGGCACGGCAGGCTGTCTCGGCCTGACGCACACGGTCGCCCGTGCCGCTGCCTATGCTGTCAAGACGCCGTTCGTTCTCCACTTCTATGCGCAGGCGGCTCACATTCATCTCGCTAACCTTGATTTTCATCTCCAGATCGCTGATCTCGGTCATGTTGTTAAGTTCGAGCTGCCGCAACTCCTGCTGGTGCATAGTGCGCGCATCGTGCAGTTTGCCCAGCGCCGTCTGCTCCTGCTCCAGGTCGAGCAGCAGCAACGGCGTGCCGGCCTTAACAGAGTCGCCCGGCTGGGCGAAAACCTTGAGCACGCGGGTCTCCACCGGCGAATTTATTATTTCCTCATACGCCGGAACCACGCGCCCGGTGGCGGCCACCGTGATTTCGATCGGACCGCGTTCGGCCGTACCGACCGTTATGTCGCGGCTGTTGACCGTCGGCGCCATATTCATCAGCACCAGCGAGAGGGCGGCGATGCCGGCGACAGCCGCTCCGCCCCATACCAGCGCACGCTTGCGCGTCGCCTTTCTGATTTCCTTTTTGTCTATAGTTTTGTCCATAATTTTTCTGCCACAAAACTATAATAAAAAAATCCCCATTGCAACCGCAACTGAGAATCAACACCTTACGTCGCCACATTGTGTCCGCATCCGTACATCATCCCTGATGGCACTCCCCCGGGCGGGCAGGTACCCCTACTGACATCACACCTCTCGGCACCCCGGACCGGATCCGGAATCCGGACCCTTCCTCCCCTACTGATTCCCGCAGAAAAGACGGCGGTATTCAGCGGCGAAATTGGGGGTGAGAGGCGACGGATCGGAGGCGATGGCCTGCAGAATCTCTTCGCGTGTCCAGAACTTGCCCCCGTCAAGTTCCTCGGAGGGTTGCGGCGCGGCATCGACCGTGGCGCTGAACACATTCACCAGTTCCCGCTCGCGGTCACTCTCAAACACATATCGGCCAAGCCATTGCGGCGTGAAATCCGTGATACCCAACTCCTCGCGCACCTCGCGGCGGAGCGCTTCATCGACGCTCTCGCCAAGGTCGATGTGCCCGCCAACTGCCGTGTCCCACTTCCCCGGCTGAATATCTTTCCATTCAGGACGTTTCTGCAGATACAGACGCCCCTGCGGGTCGAACACATGCAGATGCACCACAGGGTGCAGCGGCCTCTCGACCCCGTTATGGCACACCCCGCGGGTGGCCTGCCCTATCACATTGCCCTGTTCATCAACCAGCGGCAGCATTTCGTCAGCGTTGTCTTTCATATTTCAGTTTCGGTCTGCCGATGCAAATCTAAAGTATTTTGTAAAATTACTCAAATTAAGCCGGTCGAAAAACATGTTGTAAAACATATTTTTACTCAAAAAGACGCAAATGTTAACAACTGTTAACCAATCTGTAGCGCTATTTTCACCTTGGCAAAACAACGTTAAACAGGTGTCACTTTTTTGGCAATATATATTGCAACTTTCGCAAACGGTTGTAACTTTGCAACAGTTTTTCATGGTATTAGATTTAAGGTAAGAAGATTATTCGTCGTGATGACGAGTAATTTTTTTTTGCACTTATCTCATAATTCACTATTTTTGTAAAAAATTCAAGTAACTAACCCCTACCATGATCAAAAAACAGCTTGCAATTGCCGCCATGGTTGCGGCCGCGCTGCCTTTGGGAGCCAAAGTGACGCTCCCCGCCATCTATTCCGACAATATGGTGGTGCAGCAGAATTCCACTCTTAAAATTCCCGGAAAAGCCGCTCCCGGCGCCAAAGTAACCCTCACCACCGACTGGCAGAAAGCGCCGGCAACGGCCAAAGCCGCCGCCGACGGCAATTTTGTCATCGAAATCAAGGCTCCGGCCGCCGGAGGTCCGTTCACCATGATTTTCAACGACGGCACCGGCGAAACCGTACTCTCCAACGTGCTTTCGGGCGAAGTGTGGCTCGCCTCCGGACAATCCAATATGGAATTCCCAGTGGAGGGCGACTGGGCCCGGCTGATGGGTAGCGACGAAGTGGTGGCCACCATGCAGCACCCCGACATTCGTCTGCTCCAGATCCGCAACACCATGTCGGGCCGACCGCTCGACGATGCCGACGTGGAGATGGGATGGGTGCTCTCCTCTCCCGCCGCCCGGGGATTCTCGGCCATAGGCTATCTCTTCGCCAAAGAGTTGCGCGACTCGTTGAAAGTGCCCGTGGGCGTGATCGACGCCACATGGGGAGGCACACCGGTAGAAGCGTGGACCAGCTACGAACACGCCAACAAAGACGGCGACTTTGACCAATATATGGAGGATGTCAAGGCCTTTGGCTACGACATCGACGCCATGGAGAGAGAAAAAAACAAAGCATATGCCGCCTGGCTCACAGGTAAGGCAGACAGGCTCTGCGACTTCGACAAGACCGAACTGCAATCGCAATGGCCCACAATGAATGCTCCAGGCGACTGGGAACCGGCGATACCGAACTTCGACGGCATCGCATGGATGCAGCGCTCGCTGTCACTTCCTGCCTCAGCCGCCGGCAAACCCCTCAAAATCAGTCTTGCCGCCGACGACGATGAAGTCACATACTTCAACGGCGTGAAAGTAGGCTCGACAGCAGGCTATGGCATCCGACGTATCTACGACGTGCCCGCCAACCTTGTCAAGGATGGTGAAAACATAATTACAGTGGTGATTTACGACGGCCAGGGCGGCGGCGGCATCGTTGGCGCAGCCGACCAGCTTTATGCCGAATGCGACGGCAAGACCTATTCACTCGCCGGCCCCTGGCACTATAAGACCGCCGTTACAGCCGACAAGCTCACCGACTATCCCCGCCACAGCGGCCTCATGGGCACCAACCGACCCGCCGTGCTCTACAACGCAATGATCCATCCGCTCCGTCATCTTCCCATCAAAGGCGCCATCTGGTATCAGGGGTGCAACAATGTGGGCCGCCACCAGCAATATGAACGCATCTTCAAGGAAATGATCACCGGCTGGCGCGAGGATTGGAACAACCCCACGATGCCCTTCTACTTCGTGCAGCTCGCAGGCTTCCTGCAGCCGCAGACATTGCAGCCCGAATCAGCGTGGGCCTACCTGCGCAACGCACAGGCAAAAGCGCTTGAACTCCCCGGCACAGGCATGGCCACCGCCATCGACCTCGGCCACCCCACCGACATTCACCCCACCAACAAACAGGATGTGGCGCACCGCCTCTCGCTCAACGCCCTTAAGAAAACCTACGGCCATTCCGGACTCGTAGCCGACGGTCCGCGCTGCATCTCGGTGAAAGCCGACGGCAACAGACTTGTGCTGAAATTCGACAGCGCCGTCAGCGCCCGCAATGCCGCAGTCACCGGCTTCATCCTCCGCGACGCCGACGGCCGCTGGGCCAACGCCAACGCCCGCATCACCGGCGCCGACACCGTGGTGCTCTCCTCGCCCCTGGTGAAGAAACCCACCGTGGCACGCTACAACTGGGCCGACTATCCCGACGGAAATCTCTACGGCAGCACCGGTCTCCCGGTAGCTCCGTTCACCACCGACTAAGAAAAATATCATGTCATGACCAATCAGTGTCTGCGAAAGTTCACTCGCAGGCACTGATTATTTTTGTAATTTTTGGTCAAAACCGCCAATTTCCGATAAATTTCAGTTCAAAATAGCTTTATCCCGCCACACTGCACTCTGTTTGAACAATAATTTTACGCCTCCCGCCGATTCGCGTATTAACTTTGCAACATCCAAGGGAAGACGCAAAAAAATATCCCTGCACCTCCCTCAACCAAAATTCCTTAAATTAAATCACAATCCTAACCTGACTGATTAACAAACCTGACTACACGATTTTTCCCATCCCGGCAAACCGCCGGAGCGAAGAAAAAGATGTAATCAAATATTCCTTCAAAGAAATTAACCGATTTTTCAAGTGTAAAACACGTAACCCCGATTCAAGTATAGACCTACACATTCACGGCCATCCGCATCTCAGCGGAGAAGCGGATGGCCGGAGAATAGAAGAAACAATCTGCGGCTGACGTGAGTCACCCCCATGATAAGTGATCCGTAACTTTAGTTAATAATTAGGTATAGTTAGTAAGGCCGTAAATAAAAAGTCGGCTGCGGCGAGGAAAACAAACAGGAGTGTTTCCACATCGACGCAGTCGTGACAAAAGTACAGGAGAAAACTTTTATTTGCGGTGACGACGGTTTGCGGTGACGCACGCCGGAGTAACTCCGGACGCAGGCTTTGTGGCCTCGTTCACAGCTTTGTTGGCTGCGCTGAGTGCCCTATTGGTGGCATTCCGCGTAGCCTTCATTGTTTTATCGGCGGCTTCGCAGGTGGCCTTAACGGCATTGTCGGCGGCATCGCTGGCGCGGATGGCCACACGTCTGATTTTCCCTGAAATGGTTTTTGGCAGCTCCTTCACGAATTCTATCACGCGCGGATATTTGTAGGGAGCGGTGATGCGCTTCACATGGTTCTGAATATCCTTGACCAGAGCGTCTCCGGCCATGCGGGCATACTCCTTGGCCAGCACTATCGTGGCTTTTACCACCTGTCCGCGAATGTCGTCGGGCACGGCCGTGATGGCACATTCCACCACGGCGGGGTGGGTGAGGCATGCGCTCTCCACCTCGAAGGGTCCGATGCGGTAGCCCGACGATTTGATCACATCGTCCTTGCGGCTGACGAACCACAGATAGCCGTCGTCGTCGCGGAAAGCGATGTCGCCGGTATGATAGACACCGTTGCTCCATGTGCGGGTCATCTGCGATTCATCCTCGAGATATTCTATCATCAGGCCGGCTGGCTTGTTGTCGCGCTCGGCGCGGATCACAATCTCGCCGTTGACGCCGCTGGGCACCGAGCGCCCCTGTTCGTCGACCACATCGATGTCGTAGGCAGGATTAGGCTTCCCCATCGAACCCGGTTTCGGGGTGAGCCAGGGGAAGGTGCCGACCGTCAGCGTGGTCTCGGTCTGTCCGTAGGCCTCGCGCAGTTCCAGACCGGTCAGCTCTTTCCATCGCTCGTAGACCGAGGGATTTAGCGCCTCGCCGGCAATGGAGCAGCGTGTGAGGGCCGACAGATCATATTTCGACAGATCCTCGCGGATGAGGAACCGGAACACCGTGGGGGGCGCGCAGAACGAGTTGATATGATATTTCGAAAGGATACCGAGCAGATCGGCGGGCACAAACTTGTCGAAGTCATAGACAAAGACCACGGCACCGCAGATCCACTGACCGTAAAGTTTGCCCCAGGCACATTTGCCCCAGCCGGTGTCAGCCAGAGTGAGATGGATGTCGCCCGGCTGGAGCTGATGCCAGAAACGTGCCGTGACCACATGCCCCAGAGGATATGTGAAGTTGTGGGCCACCATTTTCGGCTCGCCCGAGGTGCCCGAGGTGAAATAGAGCAGCATCGGATCGGAATTTACATTGACATGCTCGGGGCGGCGGAACGGTGGTGCTTTCTCGATGGCCACATCGAAGTTGAGCCATCCTTCGGGCACCGACGGCCCGGTGGAGATCAGCCACTCGAGCGAAGGGCAGTCGCGCGCGGCCTCGTTGATATGGTCGGTCATATCGGGGTCGCCGGCAGCCACAATCACTTTGATGGAAGCGGCATGGCAACGGTAACGGATATCCTCGGGGGTGAGCAGATGCGTAGCGGGGATGGCCACGGCGCCGAGCTTGTGCAGGGCCATCATGGATAGCCAGAACTGGTAGTGCCGTTTGAGCATCAGCATCACGCGGGTGCCTTTGCCCACGCCCAGAGCCTGAAAGAAAGAGGCCGTGCGGTCGCTCAGCTCCTTAAGCTGGCGGAAATTGAAGTGCCGCTCCTCGCCTTCCACGTTGGTCCAGAGCAAAGCCTCACGTTCGGGTTCCTCTTCGGCCCAGCGGTCGACCACATCATATGCAAAATTAAAATTCTCAGGAACCGTAAGCCGGAAATTGGCGGCGAAGTCCTCGTAGCTGGCGAAATCGGTCCGATTAGTGAAACGTTCTATCATAATGACTGTGAAATTGTAAACCTTAAGAACTCGTTTAGAGCTTGTTTAATAATAAATGCTCTAATGATTTTTAACCTAAAACATCCGAAAGTTACAAAAAGATTTTCAGGCAGCCAAATCAGCTACGGAATATCGGCGGGAAATGCACACTCATTTTAACTTTTTAAAAATATGTTATATAACATAAAACGCCTCCACAGCGTTTGTAGAGGCGTTTCGAGGCAAATGCCCGGGATTTCATTTTTAACATTCGGCACACATGAGTGTGCAAATGTGCCGAAATGCGTTCAGACAGTGTAACCGGCCATCGTGGCCAGGGTGCGGTCATCGGCGATTTTGGAGCCGATGGTGGTGAGCAGGTCGCCGACTATGGCGCCGTTCACACCGATGCGGAGCGCCTGCAGCTGCGATTCGGCACTGAGGCGGGCGCGGCCACCGGCAAAACGGATGGCCACAGAGGGGTGAACGAACCGGAAGAAGGCCACCGTGGCAAGAATCTCCTGTTCGGAAATCGGCTCGGCATGTTCGAGCGGCGTGCCGGGAATCGGCGACAGCACATTAAGCGGTATCGACTCCGGTTCCACCCGCCGCAGTTCCAGAGCCAGCTCTATGCGTTGGCGGCGTGTTTCGCCCATACCGATGATGCCCCCCGAGCACACCTCCATCCCAAGCTCGCGGGCAATGGAGATGGTGCGGATCTTGTCCTCTACCGTGTGGGTGGAGCATAGTGTGCCGAAATATGATGGAGCGGCCTCGAGATTGCAGTGATAGCGGCTGACACCGGCATCGCGGAGCTTCTGCAGTTCCTCCCGACCGAGCAGCCCCATGGAGGCGCACAGCCCTATGCCGCCACGGCTGTGGATTTCGCTGATATATCCGCAGGCGCGGTCGAGATCGGCGCCGCGGAGGGCGCGGCCCGAAGTCACCAGAGAGAATCGGCGCACACCGCGACGGCGGTTGTATTCGGCGGCATCGAGGCATTCCTGACGCGACACCAGCGGATACACGTCGCAGTTGGTGTAGTAATGCGCCGACTGGGCGCACCATTTGCAATTTTCGGAGCAACGGCCCGAGCGGGCATTGATGATCGAGCAGGTGTCGAACTCGCGGCTGACGCAGCGGCGGGTGATCTCCTCAGCGCAGCTGAAAAGCTCCGGGAGGTCGGCATCCGCGGTGTTTTCGAACGACAGAGCCTCCTCGGCCGAGAGCATTTCTCCGCCGAGAATTTTTTCCTTGAATTCCTGAATCTGTGACATTTAGAGCTCTTGGCTTATTCGGAAGCGGGGAGACCGAAAGCGGCACGCAGGGTGTCGACATAGTCGAGGCGTTCCCAGGTGAAAAGGTCGACGGTGCGGGTGAAAGTGTGGCCTGTGCTGTCGCGGAATGTCTTGGTGACGGTGCGCGGAGTGCGTCCCACATGGCCGTAAGTGGCCGTTTCGGAATAGATCGGCGCGCGCAGTTTCAGCCGTCGCTCGATGGCGGCGGGACGCATGTCGAAGATTTCCGACACCTTGGCCGAGATTTCCGCATCGGAGAAGGGCACAAGAGCCGTACCCGATGTGTTGACATAAAGACTCACAGGCGCTGCCACGCCGATGGCGTAGGCCACCTGAACCAGAGCCTGACGACAGATGCCGGCGCCCACGAGATTCTTGGCGATATGACGGGCGGCATAGGCGGCCGAGCGGTCGACTTTCGACGGGTCTTTGCCCGAGAAGGCGCCACCGCCATGGGCACCGTGACCGCCATAGGTGTCGACAATGATTTTGCGGCCAGTGAGACCGGTGTCGCCGTGAGGTCCGCCGATCACGAATTTGCCGGTGGGGTTGACATGGAGAGTGGTGCCGTGGCCCAGCTGAGCCACGAATTTCTCAAGCAGCGGGCGTAGCTCCGCGGGGATGACGGCTATGGTGCGGGGGATGAGGATGTCGCGCACATCGCTTGTGATTGTGGCGAGCATCTCGGCATCGGCGCGCTCGCGTGCCTCGCGGTATGCCTCGGGGGTGGGGTAGTCGCTCTCGTGCAGATTGTAGAAATCGTCGTGCTGGGTGGAGATGACGATGGTGTCGACCTTCACCGGGCGGTGCTCCTCGTCATATTCCACTGTCACCTGGCTCTTGGCATCGGGGCGCAGATAGCAACGGCGGTGTCCCTCTGCATCGGTGTAGGTGAAATCGGTGGCGGCGGGGTTGTCCTGAGCCTCGCGGCGGATTTTCGACAGCTCCTTGAGCAGCGCGTGCGACAGAGCGATAGTCAGCGGAATCAGCAGCGGAGTCTCGTCGCAGGCATAGCCGAACATCATCCCCTGGTCGCCTGCGCCCTGGTTGTCGGCATCGGCGCGCTCCACACCGCGGTTGATGTCGTGGCTCTGCTCATGGATGGCCGTGAGCACGCCGCACGATTCCGCGTCAAACTTGTAGTCGGAGTTGTTGTAGCCGATCTCCTTGATCACCTTGCGGGCGGTGCCGTCGAGGTCGATATAGGCGTTGGATTTCACCTCTCCGGCGATAATCACCTGACCGGTTGTGACAAGAGTCTCACATGCCACTTTCGACTGAGGGTCGGCGGCGAGAAACTGGTCAAGGACAGCGTCGGAAATCTGGTCGGCGACTTTGTCGGGATGACCTTCGGAAACTGATTCCGATGTAAAAAGGTAGTGCATGGTTTTTTAGCATTTTTTAATGTGGTTGCAAGCAATCAAATTTATCCACGTAGCGGCGGCGGTAAAGCCTCACGGCCACAGCCGGCTGAATGTAAAGGATCGAACCCACCGGGATTGCTATATAACCGGAGGGGGACTGCAAAGTTAGCAACAATTATACAATTCTGCAAAAAAATCGACAGGGCGGCTATCTTAGCTACATAGCTACTTTGGCGCCGGTCAGGGGCGCACGAGTTTCAGCACCGGGGTCGAGGAGTCGCCCAGGAGCAGGCGCACAAGGAACACGCGGCTGTCGAAGGGCGCGGTGTCGATGGCCATGGTGCGGGCCGGAGCGGCGCGGTGGATGGTGAGCACGCGGCCCGAGACATCGTAGAGCTGCACCTGACGGATTTCCGTGTCGCATTCGAGGCGGAGCACCATGCCGTCGAAGACGCCGCGCACGGCAGCGCCGTCGGCCACATCGGTTATGTGTGTGTCGTCGACAGCCGAGGGATCTTTCTTCTGGAGCTGGAATTCACGCCACTGGGGGGTGTTGGAGTAGGTGTCGAAAAGTTCGGGCGACACGTAGCAGACGGCGGCGGGCTGGTCGGTCTCGGCCCACACATCCTTGCCGAGCGAGGGCACAGCCTTTATGCTCGAAGCGTCGAGCGATGTGAGGTTGGGCATACGCTCCATTGCACCCGAGCCGATTTGGCTGACGGTGGCGGGGAGTGTAACTGCCGTCGCGAGGTTGCCCGAAAGGGCATAATCGCCGATGGAGTCAAGAGCCAGATTCTCCAGATGGTTCACACCTGTGAGAGTGGATCCATAGACGAAATGGGAGGGGAGCGATTTAACATTTCCGGCCATAGCTGTCACTTCGGAGGCAAGTTGGCTGTTGAGGGCGAAAGCGCCGCGGCCCATCGAAACCACCGAGGAGCCGACAGCCACGTCAAGCAGGTCGTTGCAGTTCGAGAACGCCCACTCGCCGATAGCGGCAAGACCGGAATGGTTGCTCAGATCGAGCGATTCCAGGCCTGCACCGGCAAAAGCGAGATCGCCTATGGCCACAAGCGACGCCGGCATCTCGATACTCTTCAGCGCCACGCATCCGGCAAATGCCGATTCTCCGATTGATTTCAGGCCTTCGGGGAGCTGCACGTCGGTCAGAACCTTGCAGTTGAGGAATGTCGACTCCGGCAACTCCGTGATGTCGGCCAGGATGGTCACCTCGCTGAGCATGGGGCAATCCTTGAACATCCGGTCGCCCAGGGAGGTCACCGAGGCGGGCACAGTGATTCGCTCGAGTGCGGGAAGCGAAGAAAAGGCTCCCGCCTCAATGGTTTTCACCGTTGACGGAATCTCGATTTCACGGGCACCGATATTGCCCAGGGCGCCTGCCTGAATGGTCACGATGCCGGCGGGAAGTTTCACTGTGGTTGCGGGCACCGACAGCAGGGCGGCCTCGGGGATGATGTCGGCGCCGGAGGTCATTATGCCCGATTCGAGCCTGTCGCCGCTGTAGGCGGCCACGGTGGCACCCGATAGGTCGAGCGTGCGGAGATTGCGGAGATTGCGGATGACGTCGAAGTCGCTGGCGTCGATTGAGCCGGTGACTGTGAGCGAGGTCTCGTCGGGACTGACCTGCGAAGCGAGCGAACCGGGCGTGGCTTCAACCACGGCGGCGCAAGCCACAGCGGAGGCGCCGGCCAGCAGGGCGGTGGAGAGAATATGGCGGAAAAGATTCATGTGTACGTGATTTTACACACATATAACTGCGAAACTGCCGATTTATTGCCCTGACATGGAAAATTGGAGCACGGGCGCACAATATATCACAGATTATAGTTAACTTTGCAACATCTGATGCGCTATGGGAAGAAACCGATTGAAATCGCTGATATGGGTGGTGGCGGCAGCCGCCGGTTTATGCTCTGTGTTGTCATGCGGAGGCCCGCGCACACCGTCGCTGGTTTGCGAGGCGGCATCGGCCACGGCCAATGAGATCGCCTTCGTCGGAGCGGCCGACGATGCCTCGCGTGTGCCTCAGCTTCTCGCGGCCTCGCATGCCTCCGAGGCCTCCGACTACGGCACTGACGCGGCGGGAGCCGACCACGGCCTCATCCATCACACTGCGGTAATGGCCATCCTCCTCCCCTACGACACCGTGAGGGCACACAACCGCTATGAACGGCATCTCGACTCCATGCCTCCCGCCGGCGTGAAACTGCGCATCAACTATCTCGGCGCCCCGCTGGCGCGAGTGTTCAACGACAGCAACAAGGTGCAGATTGCAGCCGCCGAGCAGATCGGCATAGCCCCTATGCACACCCTCCGCGACGCCTGGGACAACGCGCAGCGCCTCGAACGGCTCAGCAGTTGCGAGGAATACTATCTCGACAACCTCACCCACTCCATCCCCTATCTGGTGCCGCGCGCCCACCGGCTGCTGAAAGATATCGGCGCCGCTTTCCGCGACTCGCTGCAGGCTCGCGGCGGGGGTGCCTACCGCGTGAAGGTGACAAGCGTGCTCCGCACACCCTCGCTGGTGCGACAACTGCGCCGGCGCAACCGCAACGCTGTCGACACATCGGCCCACCTCTACGGCACTACATTCGACATCTCGCACATCAACTTTATCTGCGACTCTCTCACCGTGGCCCGCACCCAGGAGGACCTGAAGAACCTCCTCGGCGAAGTCATCGAGAACGAGCGCCGCAACGGACGCTGCTACGTGAAATATGAGCGGAAGCAGAGCTGCTATCACGTCACCGCCCGATAATCCTCACTACTATGTTAAAAAAGATTCTGAAATGGTGCGCATGGATTGCAGGCTCGGCAGTGATACTGCTGCTGCTTGCATGCACGCTGATTGTGTGGATTCTCACCCCGGGCAAACTCACCCCGATGGTGGAGCGCGAGGCCTCGCGCTATCTCGACGCCGACGTGAAACTGGCACGCGTGGAGCTGACATTCTGGAAGACCTTCCCGCGGATGCAGCTCGAGGTTGACTCTCTGCAGGTGATCTCGCGGTCGCTCGGCCATCTGCCGCAGGCCGACCGCGCCAACCTCCCCGCCGACGCCGACTCGCTCCTCTCCATACGCCATTTCAACGGTTCGCTCAATGTGGTGAAGCTTCTGGCGGGCAAAATCGCCCTCCATGATGTGGTGTTCGACCGACCGGCCGTCAATATCGTCCAGGTCACCGACTCGGTGGCCAACTGGCGCATTTTCCCTGAAACTGAGGAAGAGACCGACACCACACCCATATCCGTCCCCGACATATCGATCAACTCATTCCGCATCGTCAACTCCGGACCGCTGCGGTTCCGTTCGCTCATCGACTCGCTCGATGTGAGCGCACGCCTGCAAGATGTGTCGTGCGACGGCGCCGACGCGCCCCGCTACAGCATCGCGTTCCGGGGCGACATGCGGCTCCCGTTCCTCAGCGAGTTCCGGCTCTCGGAACTTACTTTCGGTCTCGACGGCACTCTGCGCTGGCACCACGACACCCCGCTGGCCGTGGAAGCCGACAACATGCATCTCACCCTCGACGACTACCGGTTTGACTTCTCCACCGCGCTCGACTTCTCGGGCGAGCCTGCAGTGACCCGCTTTACCGGCAGCATCGACGCCATTTCCATCGAGCAGGCGCTGAAACATCTGCCGCCGCAGGTGCGTCCTCTGGCCGAACCGCTGAAAACCGACATGAAGCTGTCGGCCACCGTGGAGTTCACCCGCCCCTGGGTGCTCGCCGACACCATTCTCCCCTCGCTCAAAGCCACTCTTGACATTCCCGACTGCCGGGCACAGTACCAGACGCTCCGTTTCAGCGAATTTGCCGGACAGCTCGAGGTGGATCTCGACGGCAGCGACATAAACCGCTCCACATTCCATCTGAAAAAATTCCATATTGTCGGCGCGGGCGTGAATCTCGATCTGAATCTCCGCGCTACCGACATCGTCAAAGACCCCAATATCGCCGGCAACTTCCGCGGCACCGTCGACCTCGGGCGCATACCGCCCCGTCTGCGCAGCCGCATCCCCGTGCACATCACCGGTCTGCTGAGCGGCAACGCCGATTTCCGTCTGCGCATGAGCGACCTCTCGGAGGCCAACTTCCACCGTCTCTACGCCGACGGCGAGCTGATGCTCCGCAACATCTCGGCCGACGCTCCCGGCATGATGCAGGCACGCATGCGGCTGGCCCGTCTGCAATTCGGCACCGACAACAGCTTTGTCAGCGCCGGCGGGCAGAAAGTCGACTCGCTGTTACAGGTGTCACTTAAAATCGACACCCTCTGGGCCGACGGCATGGGTATGAATCTCGAACTTAAGAACTTCCGCGCCGGAGCCGGCACCGTCAACCGGAAAGGCTCGGCCGACACCACCGAGATAAACCCCTTCGGCGGATACATAGCCATGGAGCGTCTGAAATTCGACTCCACCACCGACTCCATGCGTGTGCGATTGCGCGACGCCGCGGCCGGCGGCTCCCTGCGCCGTTTCAAAGGAGAGGCACGCTCGCCGCTGATGAATCTCAAAGTGGCCGCCGGGCGCCTGCTCTTCGGCCAGCAGCTCGGCCGATTCGCATTGCGCGACGCCGACCTTGATCTCACCGTCCACATGCGCCGGCGCAAGCACCACCGCGCGCCCAACGCTCCCGCTTCCGGCGTTGGCGCCCCTGCCGCCGCTCCCGCCGGAGCACCGGGTGCCGCTGCGGCGCAGCCTGCCTATGGCGACGTCGACCTCACGCTCGACTCCAAGGACCGCAATTTCATGCGCAACTGGGATTTCTCGGGCCACATACGCGCCGGTCGCGGCAGTTTCGCCACCCCCTATTTCCCGCTGCGCAACCGCCTGCGCGACATCAACCTGACTTTCTCCTCCGACTCCGTGAGACTGAAAGATCTCACGCTGCGCTCGGGACAGAGCGATTTCCGCATCAACGGCACCATCACCAACCTGCGCCGCGCTCTCACCGCACGCCGCAACAACACTTTAGGCGTACAGTTTGACATCGTCAGCGACACCATCAATGTCAACCAGATCGTGCAGGCGCTATTCGCCGGACCGGCGCTGGCGCAGCAGACCCCATCGGAGAATCTCTGGAGCGACGACGACACCGACACCGACGTTGACACCACAAAGGCCGTGACCGACACGCTGCCCCTGCTGATGCCCCGCAACATCGACGCCCATCTGCGCGTCAGCGGCGCCAACGTGCTCTATTCCGACCTGGTGCTGCACCGCTTCAGCGGCGATCTGCTCCTCTTCGACGGCGCCCTGAACCTGCGCGACCTCTCGGCCGCCACCGACATCGGCTCAATCTCGCTCAACGCCCTCTACCAGGGCGCGCAGCCCGATTCACTGTCGTTCGGCATGGGCATGAAAGTCGACCGCTTCCGCCTCGACCATCTCGAGACGCTTGTGCCCGCCATCGATTCCATCATGCCACTGATGGAGAGTTTCGCCGGCATCGTCAACGCCGACGTGGCCGTCACCACCGACGTCGAACGCAACATGGACATAAACCTGGCATCGCTCCGCGCCGCCATCCGCATCGCCGGCGACTCGCTGGTGCTTCTCGATCCCGAGACTTTCAAGACTGTGAGCAAATGGCTCCTGTTCAAGGACAAGAAGCGCAACATGATCGACCACATGGAGGTGGAGGCCGTGGTGGAGAACAACGCCGTCACCCTCTACCCCTTCATCTTCAACATCGACCGGTATCGCCTCGGCGTGATGGGCCACAACGACATGGCCATGAATCTCAACTATCATATCTCGGTGCTCAAATCGCCCATCCCGTTCAAATTCGGCATCAACATCAAGGGCACGCCCGAGAAAATGAAAGTGCGCCTCGGGGGCGCCAAAATCAAGCCCGGCATGGTGCTCGAGCGGCATGAAATCGCCGACAACACCCGTGTGAACCTCGTGCAGCAGATCGAGAACGTGTTCCGCCGCGGAGTGTCGAAGGCGCGCGCCGGCAAAGTGCGCTTCCCCCTGGCCTCCCGACCCGAAGCCACCGGCGGCATCGACCGCGACGCTCTGCGCGAAGCCGCGGCAACCGTCGCTCCCGACGCCGACGACCGTCTCAGCTATGCCGACTCGCTCCGCATGATCGAGGCAGGCCTAATCGAGAATCCCGACTCCACCCGATTCCCCACGAAACTCCCGATTTTGCAGAGTGGGAAAAAATGATTAAATTTGCGCGCTATTAATCACCTTCCAATTACCCTACCGGAATGGAAAAGAAACACATCGCAGACAGAATCCAGAAGCTGGCCGTATCGGCCACCCTCGCCATGTCGCAGAAGAGCAGCGAGCTCAAAGCCGCCGGCGTTGACGTTGTAAACCTCTCAGTAGGCGAACCCGACTTCCCTACTCCCGAACATATAAAACAGGCCGCCAAGAAGGCCATCGACGACAACTATTCGCATTATTCACCCGTGCCCGGCTACATGAGCCTCCGTCAGGCCATCGCCGACAAGCTCGCCCGCGAGAACCACACCACCTACTCTCCCGCCGAAATCGTGGTATCGACAGGCGCCAAGCAGGCTCTGAGCAACGCCCTGATGGCCGTGGTCAACCCCGGCGACGAGGTGGTGATCCCCGTGCCCGCATGGGTCAGCTACGTGGAGATGGTGAAACTCGCCGAGGGCACCCCGGTGCTCGTGCCCGCCGGTGTCGACCAGAACTTCAAGGTCACTCCCGAGCAGCTCGAAGCCGCCATCACCCCCGCCACCAAACTGGTGCTCATCTGCTCCCCCTCAAATCCCACGGGCGCCGTCTACACCCGCAGCGAGATGGAGGGCATCGTGGATGTGCTGCGCCGCCACCCCGGCGTGTGGCTCATGTCCGATGAAATCTACGAACACATCAACTACACTCCCGAAGGCCACGTGTCGTTCGGCGAGTTCCCCGAAATAAAAGACAGGCTGATCATCGTCAACGGTGTCTCAAAGGCCTATGCCATGACCGGATGGCGCATCGGCTATCTGGCCGCACCCGCCGACGTGGCCAAGGCATGCTCCAAACTGCAGGGACAGACCACCTCGGGCACCTGCTCCGTGGCTCAGAAAGCAGCCGAAGCCGCCTACACCACCTCGCAGGAATGCGTGGCCGAGATGCTCGAGGCTTTCCGCCGCCGCCGCGACCTCATTGTGGGTCTCTGCCGCGCAATCCCCGGCATGAAGCTCGAGGAGCCTCAGGGTGCATTCTACATCTTCCCCGAGGTGAGCGCCTTCATCGGCCGCAGCTACACCGCAGCCGACGGCTCCCGCAAGACCATCGCCGACGACAACGACCTGGCAATGTATCTGCTCGAAGAAGCCCACGTGGCCACCGTGGCCGGCTCGGCATTCTGCCTCCCCGGCTATATCCGTCTGAGCTACGCCGCAGCCGACGACCAGCTAGTCGAAGCCATGGACCGCATCGCCAAGGCTCTCGCCCGTCTTTCGTAAAACCTGAAAGACCATCGCCTGTCTTTAGTAGAACTTAAAATTTATTGCCGAAATGAATTTCACCGACGAACTCCAGTGGCGCGGCATGATCCACCAGATGATGCCCGGCACCGACGAATATCTCAAAAAGGGGATGACAAGCGCCTACCTGGGCATCGACCCCACAGCCGACTCGCTCCACATCGGCCACCTCGTGGGCGTGATGATGCTCAAGCACTTCCAGCGCTCGGGCCACAAGCCCATCGCTGTCATCGGCGGCGCCACCGGCATGATCGGCGACCCCTCGATGAAGAGCCAGGAACGTAAACTGCTCGATGTCGACACCCTCCGCCACAACCAGGAGTGCATCAAGAAGCAGCTTGCAAAATTCCTTGACTTCGACTCCGACGCGCCCAACGCTGCCATCCTCGTCAACAACTACGACTGGATGAAGGACTGGTCGTTCCTCGACTTCATCCGCGAGGTGGGCAAGTGCATCACCGTCAACTACATGATGGCCAAAGACTCCGTGAAGAAACGTCTCTCGGGCGAATCGGGCCAGGGCATGTCGTTCACCGAATTCTCCTACCAGCTCCTCCAGGGCTACGACTTCCTCCACCTCTACCGCACCCACAACTGCCACCTGCAGCTCGGCGGTTCCGACCAGTGGGGCAACATCACCACCGGCACCGAGCTGATCCGCCGCATGGCCGGCGGCGAAGACGCCTTTGCACTCACCTGCCCCCTGATCACCAAGGCCGACGGCGGCAAATTCGGCAAGACCGAGAGCGGCAACGTGTGGCTCGACCCCGCCCGCACCTCCCCCTACCAGTTCTACCAGTTCTGGCTCAACGTGTCCGACGAAGACGCCGAAAAATACATCAAGATCTTCACCGTCCTCACCCGCGAAGAGATCGCCGACCTGGTGGCGCAGCAGAAGCTCGACCCCGGCGCACGCCCCCTGCAGAAGCGCCTCGCCAAGGAGATCACCACCATGGTGCACTCGGCCGAGGACTACGAGATGGCCGTCGAGGCATCGCAGATTCTCTTCAGCAACAAGGCCGCCGACATCCTCCACAAAATCGACGAAGCAACACTCCTGGCCGTCTTCGACGGTGTGCCTCAGTTTGAGATTTCCCGCTCGCTGCTCAAAGAGGGCGTGAAACTCGCCGACCTCCTCACCGACCACGCTCCCGTCTTCCCCTCGAAGGGCGAGCTGCGCAAACTGGCCCAGGGCGGCGGCTTCTCAATCAACAAAGAGAAGATTGCCGACCCCTACACCCCCGCCTCCGAAGCGCTCCTGCTCAACGACCGCTACATCCTGGTGCAGAAAGGCAAAAAGAACTACTTCCTGCTCAAAGTCACCGACTGACCCCTATGGAGAGGCGGCTTTCCTGCCGCCTGCTACCGTAGATAGTCGGAAACACTTTCATCTGAACCCTCAACTGTCATGGCGCAGCTGATGCTCATAATCAACCCGATTTCGGGCACAGGCAGCAAGAAAGGCATCGCCGACCAAGTGGTCGCGGCCATGGCTGCCTGCGGCCACGAAGTCGACGTGCGTCTTACCGGCGCGCGAGGCGACGCCACACGCCTGGCGCGCGAGGCCGCCGACAACGGCTANNTGCTCGCCTGCGGCGGCGACGGCACCGTCAACGAGACCGCACGCGGCCTCTGCGGCACCGCCACAGCCCTCGGCATCCTCCCCGCCGGCTCGGGCAACGGTCTGGCACGCCACCTCCAGATACCCATCGACATCGATCTGGCACTCAAAGTCATAGCCTCGGACAACATCGTAGATTCGGACTACGGCACCGTCAACGACCGCCCCTTTTTCTGCACCTTCGGCCTTGGATTCGACGCCGCCGTCAGCCACCGCTTCGCCCGGCAGAACCACCGCGGCCTGTTCAGCTACGTGCGCAGCGCCTTCACCGAATTCCTGCAATTCCGCCCGCAGACCTACACCATCTCGGCCAACGGCAAGCTTCTCACCGAAAAAGCATTCCTCGTGGCAGTCTGCAACGCGTCGCAGTGGGGCAACAACGCCTACATCGCCCCCGAGGCCAACATCACCGACGGCCTCCTCGACATCACCCTGGTGCACAGCGGCACCGCCATCGACGCCGCCGTCATGGGCATGGACATCTTCACCGGCTACATCAACAAAAACACCATGGTGCACACCTTCCGCGCGCCCGCCGTGGTCATCTACCGCAACAAGGCCGGCGAAGCGCACATCGACGGCGAACCGGTCACCATGGACGACATCCTCGACATCCGCTGCCGCCACAGCCAGCTCCGCATCTACACCCCCCCGGTCGAGCACAAATTCAAACCCGTCCTCACCCCCCTCCAGGGCCTCATCAAAGACACCGGCCTCTCCCTCAAACACATCTTCAACATCAAATAACCCACCATGTGGAGCGGCGGAGTATGGAGCAGCAGAGTGTGGGGCGGCGGCTTTCCTGCCGCCGTTTTATAGAATAATATAACTAATTCTTATGCTGACAGGCGGCTGGAAAGCCGCCTTTCCACATTGCCTGCCCACACTGCTCGTAGACAACAACTATTATCTAAACCCTCAACCTTAAACTTTAAACCTTCAACTTTAAACCCTTCAACCCTAAACCCTCAACTTTAAACCCAAAAGGGCCGGTATAAAAAAAGAGAATGCAGCCGAAAATTTCGGCTGCATTCTCTTTTTTATATCTTACAGCAAGTCAGCTTGTCTAACAGGGCAATCAGCGGCCGCCGCCGAGAGCCTGATAGAGGCTGATGATGGTCTGGTCGCGGTCGAGATCGGTGGCCAGCGCGTTGAGCTGTGCGCTCAACAGCGACTGCTGCGCGGTGAGCACCTCCAGATAGGTGGTGCGGCCGTCGTGGGTGAGCAGAAGGTTGGTCATGTCGACAGCCTCCTCCAGATTCTTGGTCTGGAGTTTCAGTAGCTCGGCCTTGCGGTTATAGTTCTCGTAGGCAACGAGATAGTCGTTGACCTCCGTAGCGGCATTCAACAGCGAATATTTGAAATTGTTGAGAGCCTGCTGCTGCTGCGCCTTGGCGCCCTTGAGGCGCGAGATGTTGGCGCCACGCGAGAAGAGCGGAGCGGTGAGCTGACCGGCAAGCTGAATAAACCATTTGCCGGGGTTGGAGATCATCGAGCCGAGGAGGTTGGTGAAACCGCCGTTCGACGAGATGGTGATGCCGGGATAGAACGCGGCGCGGGCCGAATTGGTGGAGTAGTAGGCGGCGGCCAGACGCTGCTCGGCGATGCGCACGTCGGGACGCATGGCCAGTTCGCGCATCGGCACACCGTCGCGGAGCACCTGCGGGTTGCCCAGACGGGCGTCGGGGCTGATGCTCCAGGTCTGGGGCTGCACATTCAGCAGCAGCGACATGGCGTTGTTGGCACGGTCGAGAGCCGTCTCCAGATCGGTGATCGAGGCAAGGATCTGATAATACTGCGCCTCGCTCTGCACCACGGCGGCCTGGGTGACGCGGCCCGCCTCCTTCATATCCTTCATGGTCTGCACCGACTGCTTCCACAGTTCGGCTGTCTCACGCGAGAGATTGAGCTGCGACTGCAGCACGGCTATGGTGTAGTAGCAGCTTGCCACGCCGCCGATAATCTGCGAGCGGGTGGCCTGCAGCACATCCTCCTGCAGATAGAGGGCAGCCTGCGCGGCGCGTTTGCTGTTGAGAATCTTGCCGAACACATCAATCTCCCAGCTGATCGACATGGGGATCTGATAGGTCCATGTCATCTCCGAGCCGGGCACCTTGTATTTCGAGCCGGCGCCGTTGGGCGTCAGCGCCACCGCGGGGAGATAGCTGAGCTTGGCGCCCAGGAGGTTGGCCTTGGCCACCTCCACATTCAGGCGGGCGTTCTCCAGGTCGTTGTTGGCGTCGAGGGCGCGCTGTATCAGGTCGGCGAGCACCGGATCGGTAAACACCTGCTGCCAGCGCAGATTGCCGAAGGCGGCGCTGTCGGGGGTCTGCTCGGCGGCGCGGGCATATTCGCTGGTGACGGGATCATCCTTGGGCATCTCGAACTTCTTGTAGATGTGGCACGAGGGGAGCGCCGCCAGCATTGAAGCGGCCAGAGCCGCCACAATCATATTTCTGAGTTTCATTGCTTTGTCAGTAATAAGAGCTTGCTTGGTGATAAAGAGCTTGCTTTATGATAAATATTTAGCGGGCGTACTGTTCGATTTCGCTTTCCACACCCTCGTTGTCGGTGTCTTTCCACTTGATGGGGGTAATCTTCTCCTGGATCAGCTGGAAGATCACAAACAGAGCGGGCACGAAGAAAATCTGGAGTATCATGCCGATGAGCATACCGCCGATCGAACCCACGCCGAGGGCGCGGTTGCCGTTGGCGCCTACGCCGTGGGCAAACATCATGGGCAGCAGACCGATGATCAGCGCCAGCGACGTCATCAGAATCGGGCGCAGACGGGCGGCGGCGCCCGCGATGGCGGCGTTGATCACCGACATGCCCGTGCGGCGGCGTTCGAGCGCGAATTCCACGATAAGGATGGCGTTCTTGGCCAGCAGACCGATAAGCATGATCAGCGAAATCTGCAGATAGATGTTGTTGGTGATGCCGAAGATCTTGGCGAAGATAAACGAACCCATCAGACCGAACGGAATCGAGAGGATAACCGAGAACGGCAGGATGTAGCTCTCATACTGGGCCGACAGCAGCAGGTAGACAAAGAGCAGACACAGACCGAAGATCACGGCCGTGGCGTTGCCCGAGTTGCTGCCACCCTCCTCGCGGGTCATACCCGAGTATTCGTAGCCGAAGCCCTGGGGCAGAGTCTCGGCGGCGACGCGCTCGATGGCGGCCAGCGCCTGACCCGACGAATACCCCTCGGCGGGGTTACCGGTAACGGAAATCGAGGTGAACAGGTTGAAGCGGTTCAGCAGGTCGGGGCCGTAGACCTTCGTCAGGGTCACGAAATTCTCAAGCGATGCCATGGTGCCCGAGGCGGTGCGCACCTTGATGTTCTTGAGCGACTCCATCGACACGCGCGCCTGCGGGGGAGCCTGCATCATCACGCGGTAGATCTTGCCGAAGCGGTTGAAGTTCGACACATACATCGAGCCGAAATAGCCCTGCATGGTCGACAGGATAGTCGAGGTGCTCAGACCGGCCTGCTGCGCCTTGGCGGCGTCGATGTCGATCTTATACTGTGGGAAAGTGGGGTTGAACGTGGTGTAGGCCATGGCGATTTCGGGCTGCTGGTTGAGGGCGGCCAGGAAACCCTGCACCACGGCGAAGAACTGGTTGATGTCGCCGCCGGTCTTGTCCTGCATCTTAAGCTCGAAACCGTTGGTCACGGAGTAACCCGTGATCATAGGGGGCGCGAATGCGATCACACGGCCGTCGGTCACCACCTTGTTGGCCATGCCCATCACCTGACCGAGGATGGCGTCGACATTCTCCGTCTTGCTGTCGCGGTACTTCCAGTCCTTCAGCTTCACGATGAAAGTGCCGTAGGTGGGACCCGCGCCGGCGATAAACGAGTAGCCGTCGATCATCTGGCGGTAGTTGATGGCGGGAATATCCTTCATGAGGTTGTCGACCTGCTCGAGCACCTCGAGCGTGCGCTCCTGCGATGTGCCCGGGGGCATGTCGACCATCACGAAGAACATGCCGGTGTCCTCGTTGGGCACAAGGGCCGACGGGGTGGTGCTCATCAGCCACACAAGCAGCGCCACGGCGGCGCCGACCACGCCGAACGACGTGATCTTGTGGCCTACAAAGAATTTCACCACCTTGCGGTAGCCTGTCAGCGTGCTCTCGTAGACACGTTCGAATGCCTGCTTGAACGCCTGGGTGAAGAGGCCCCACACGGTGCCGACGGCGCAGACGATAGCTATGATGCCTTTAAGCACATTCTCGAAGTCAAACCATCCGAGCACCATCATGGTGATCGTGGCCACCAGCAGCGCCACGGTGATCAGCGGCAGCCACATGGTCTCCCAGTTCCCTTTCACTCTGGCGGCCATGGCCTCGCCGGCGGCGGCGTAGCTCTCGGCCAGACGCTCCTTGAGCGAGGCGGTGGTGCCGTCCTCGCGTTTGTGAGGCTTGAGGAACACGGCGCAGAGCGCCGGCGACAGCGTCAGCGCGTTAAGCGCCGAGAATCCGATGGCTATCGCCATGGTCAGGCCGAACTGCTGGTAGAAGATACCGGCAGTGCTCGGCATGAACGACACGGGGATGAACACCAGCATCATCACAAGGGTGATGGAGATGATGGCCGTGCCGATTTCGTTCATCGCGTCGATTGCGGCCTTGCGCGAGCTTTGATAGCCCGCGTCGAGCTTGGCATGCACCGCCTCGACCACCACAATGGCGTCGTCGACCACAATCGCGATCGCAAGCACCAGCGCCGACAGCGTGATCAGGTTCACCGAGAATCCGATCAGCTTCATCGCGAAGAAGGTGCCCACAAGGGCCACAGGGATGGCGATGGCGGGAATCAGCGTGGAGCGAAGGTCGCTCAGGAACACATACACCACGAAGAACACCAGGATAAACGCCTCGATGAGCGTGTGGATTACCTTCGAGATGGATGCGTAGAGGAAGTCGTTGTTGTTCATCGGCACTGCGAAGTGCAGCCCCTCGGGAAGATCCTTGGTGAGCTGATCCACCTGCGCCAGACAGTCGTTGATGATCTGCGTGGCGTTCGAGCCGGCCGTCTGGAACACGATGGCCATGGTCGAGGGCTTGCCGTTGAGCGAATTGGAGTAGTCGTAGGTCACGGCGCCAAGCTCCACGTCGGCCACATCCTTCAGGCGCAGCACGGTGCCGTCGGCGTTGGCGCGGATCACGATGTTCTCAAACTCCTCGGGCTGCTCGTAGCGGCCGCGGTATTTCAGCGTATACTGGAACGACTGGTTGCCCTGGGCGCCGAACGAGCCGGGAGCGGCCTCCACGTTCTGGTCGCGCAGCGCGGCGGCCACGTCGGCGGGGGTCAGCCCATACTGGGCCATCACCTCGGGCTTGATCCATATACGCATCGAGTAATCGCCGCCGAACGACATCACGTCGCCCACACCCTGCACACGCTGCAGCACGGGGATCACATTGATCTTCATGTAGTTGTCGAGGAATTCGCCGTCGTAGTCGGGCGAATCGGAGTAGAGCGACACGCCCACCAGCATCGACGACTGGCGTTTCTGGGTGAGCACACCCACCTGCGTCACCTCCGAGGGGAGCAGGTTGAGCGCCTTCGACACGCGGTTCTGCACATCCACGGCAGCCATGTCGGGGTCGAACCCCTGCTCGAAGTGCACGTTGATGGTGGCCGAGCCGGTGTTGGTGGCCGTGGATTCGATGTAGGTCATGCCCTCGGCGCCGTTGATCGACTCCTCGAGGGGGGCGATCACGGAGTTGAGCACGGCCTGGGCGTTGGCGCCGTTGTATGATGTGGTAACCGAAATGGTCGGCGGCGCAATGTCGGGGTACTGCGTGACAGGCAGCGACGACAGGCCGATCAGACCCAACAGCACGATGAAGATGGAGATCACCGTGGAGAGCACAGGTCGGTTAATAAATGTATCGAGCTTCATTGCTTCTTTAAAGGTAATTGAATAAATTGGCTATTGGCTATCATAGCTGTTGCAGCTATTTTAGCTATTTTAGCTGGGCCGGGGATTATTTCACGGCCTTCTGGGCTTCGGCGGCGGCGCGCTGAGCCTCCATGGCGGCCTGCTGCGCCTGCTTCTCGGCATAGTCCACGGGCTTGATCACCATGTCGGGGCGCACTTTCGAGCCTACACCCTCCACAACCACGCGGTCGCCGGCGTTCAGACCCGAGGTGACCACATAGCTCTGGCCGTCGTCGAGGGGCGACACGGTGATGGCCACAGGCACGGTCTTGTTGGAGTCGTTGAGCACATAAACGAAGCGACGGTCCTGCACCTCGTAGGTGGCGCGCTGGGGTATCATCAGCGCATCCTTCTCGATGTGGGGGATCAGTATCTGGCCGGTGCTGCCCGAGCGGAGCACACCGTTGGGGTTGGCGAAACGCGCGCGCACCGAAGCGGCGCCGGTGGTGCGGTCGATCACGCCCGACACCGTGGCCACCTTACCCTTGAGCGGATAGATCGAGCCGTCGCTCAGACGCAGTTCCACGGGGGGCATGTCGGCGATCGCCTGGGCCAGCGAGCGGCCCTGACCGGTGAGGGCGAGGATATCCTTCTCGGTGAGCGAGAAATAGGCGTAGACCTCGGCATTGTCGCTGATGGTGGTCAGCGGCTGCGCCATCTGGGGCGAGGCCAGTGTGCCCTCGCGGTTGGGGATGGTGCCGATATAGCCCGACACGGGTGCCGTCACCTGCGTGTAGCTCAGATTCTTCTTCGCCGAGGTGAGGGCGGCCTGGGCCGAAGCCAGCTGGCTCTGCGCGGCGGCTAAGTTGTCGAGCGCGAGCTGATATTCATAGTTCGAGATAATGTTCTTTTCAAAAAGGAACTTTTTGTTGTCGGCGGTGAGCTTCATCGAGTTCACATTGGTCTGCGCCGAGTTCACGGCGGCCTGGGCCTGCGACACGGCGGCCTGGAAAGTCACCTGGTCGAGCACGAAAAGCGTCTGTCCCTTCTTCACATACTGCCCCTCGTCACACATCACGCGGGTGATAAAACCGCTCACGAGCGGACGCACATCCACGTCGACCTGCCCCTTGATAGTGGCGGCATAGGCATTGGAGAGATCAGAAGTGCCGCGCTCCAGCGTGAGCACGGCAAGCTCGGGAGCCTGATTCTGCATGGCGGCCATCTGCGCGGCCTGGTCGTTCTTGCTCGAGCATGACGACAGACCCACAATAGCTGCGGTAAAGCCGGTCAGAGCAGCGACACGGCACAATTTGCTGGTCAAAATTTTCATCGTTACTTTTATGATGTTTTCTCTAATATTCAGTGATTCAATCGAAATATACCTATATCCCTTTCGGGCAATGTGATGCAATTCTATTTTACCAGATGCAAAGTTACCGCATATTTGCCACACCATCTATGATAAATATCACATTTCCCTCAAAATTAACATTATTTAGTGCACCCACCCCATGGAGCGGCGGTTATGGAGCGGCGGTTATGGAGCGGCGGCTTTCCAGCCGCCGTCAGCATAATTGTGGAAAGGCGGCTTTCCTGCCGCCTGTCTTTATGGTTGAAGGTTGAGGGTTGAACGTTTAGATAATACCATCGCCTAATTAACGGCGGCAGGAAAGCCGCCGCCCCATACACGCCTATATACAAATTTTCAGGGGCTATTCCGAACTTTTCGGCGGTTTCACTCCGAACTTTTCGGAAATGAGCCTAAAATACATGCACAAGGTTTCGCTGGAGGCTTGTGTGGAAAGGCGGCTTTCCTGCCGCCTGTGTTTATGGTTTAAGGTTTAAGGTTGAAAGTTTAGATAATACCATCGCCTAATTAACGGCGGCAGGAAAGCCGCCGCCCCATGGCTTCTATACCTATATATTAACGAAAACAGCCCCCGGCTTGGAGGTGCCGGAGGCTGTGGGGTAGGGTATCTTATATCTTCAAAAATATCTTATATCTTCAAAAATATATTGGATATGCGGGAGGAGTTATTTTACCACTTCCTTGGTGACTTTGTTGCCGCGACGGACAACGTAGATGCCGGGGGCGAGGTCGCCGTTGACGCGTACACCCGAGATGGTGTAGTACTCGGCAGGAGCGTCGGCATTGTCGGCCTCAGCGTCGCCAAATACTTCGTCTACGCCGGTAACGGTATTTTGGGGCAAAACAGTTACCTGAACTGTGCGGGTTTTGCGTACATGCTTGGTTTCATATAAGGGGGTAGCAGCAGTCTTGGCAACGGGGATCAGCTCGCCGTTGACCGAGGAGGTAGAAGCCACAGGTGCGAAATTCTTCTGGTAAACCAGAGGATAGACAGCCTGAAGCTCGATGGTGTAGGTGCGTTCGTCAAGGTCTTTCACATCCTTGACATAGCCGTCGTGGATGGTCTCGATATAGAGAGGAGCCTGAACCGTTTCCTCTTTCAGAGACTTAGCCCAGTGACCATTATGATTCCAGGGGGTTTTCGAAAGCTTATTATCCACGAGGCGCTGTTTCATAAGATCATTTCCGACACCTTCAACATAAAGCTTACAGTTTTCGGTGATTTCCTTACCGTTCTCGTCGAAGACGCGGTAGTCGGCATAGGCAGCAAGCTCACCTTTATTGGTACCGAATTCATACCAGTTATGGAGGTTGTCGATGTTGATGTTGAAATTGGATACGAACACACCGAACTTGCGGTTGCAATAATCAAGCACTTTTATGCCGTTGACGATCAGATCATTTCCATCACCATCTTTCTTATATTGATAATCCAGATAATTTTCGATATATGTACCGGTCAGTTCGATTTCTTCAGGTGCTGTGGATTCATATGTCAGACCAGTCACATTGGTATCACCGGTACGGGAATGGAATCTGTAAGTCGTTCCATTGCTTTCATTCTCGTAGCGGGCACGAAGTTTCAGTGCCTCATTGGAAATATCGACGGGGAAATAATCATATCTGAATGATGTTACATCGCCGGGAACGTCGGCGACTTTCTCGCCATTGAACTCGACCTCATAGTTACGGGTGAATTTGTCGGTGTTGGTGGAGGCGGTGATAGTAGCCTGAGCATTGGCGTAGTTGCACAGCAGATCCACATGACCGTTGACGTCAGCAGCATAAAGATTGGGATGCGCGGGCGCGCCTGAGGGAAGCTCGCCATCGTTATGGAATTCCTTAAACTCGGCTGTCAGAGTGGGATGAGGATCGAAGTCGGTGATGGCCACAGTCTCGCACTGGTAGTTTGCATCTTTGCTATCATAGTGCGTGTCAAGGATGATCCAGCGTGATTGGGTAGTCTGTTCACAGATAAACCATTCGCAAGCATTGTTGTTGGTGTACCTGTAGGGCTTGTTCAGCTGGAACTTGACACGGCCTGCAGGGCCAGCGTTTGCGGCATAGTCTCCGCTGGGGACCAGTTTGGTATCAATACCGATGGAACCGAGGTCGAATGTAGCCCAGTTGCGATCGGCGGCAAGTTTATCATGGACTGATGAGGCACCGCCCTCTCTTGTCTCGGCAGCATTTTTCTGGCCGACTACATCCATCCATGAAAGTTTGAACTTGTTGCCTTCGCAACCGGTTACTTCATTATTCGAATTGTCATCTTTATACTTGTCATAACTATTCTCATTGGGCTGTACTTCGAGATAGAATACACCGTCGTCGGGAGTGAGCCTGCGGTTGCTGGTCGGAACGTAATTGTTGAACTGTAACCAATTACCGGTTGCTGCGTCTTTATATTTGAAGTTGTTTGAAGGACCGACGATAAAGATGCCGTCACGACCCTTTTCCACCACCTTTTTCTGATGAAGAGTCAGGAACTCAGAGGGAGTCACATAAGTAGGCACGGCATAGTTGACATCTTTGCCATCCTTGTTACACGAGAAAGTGGAGTAGATATATTTTGTCCAGTTCTCTTTCAGATAGTTGTTGCGGTTTTCGCCCCAACCCATATTGATCTGCCATTTATTGGTCTTATTGTCATCGCTGAAGGCATCGTCAATGGCTACATAGAAAATGGCATTATTATATTTCCCTGACTGAAATTCCCCAGCGGGAATCTCATATTTCCAGAGTTCATAACGGGCAGTGATACCGCCCTTGCCCTCACCATTTTCATCTGTAGGATCATCGATTTTGGTCATTTTCTCCGCATCAGATCCCCACTCTGTAAAATGGACGTTACCATTGCCGAAAACATGACATCTGGGGATAGCGTTCTCGTTGCCATTCGTGCGGCGCACGCGGTCGGTCTTGAAGTGGCAGTAGAGGATGTTGGCGCCGTGCACGATCTCTTCAACGATAGAGCCGTCGGGATAGTAGGTGGCGTGGTTCTTGAATACGAGGTCGTCGGTGGCGTTGGCGCCACCGTTGGAGAATTTCACATTGGTAGGAACGCCTTTCCCTTCGGGTAGACGCCAGATATAGGTGTTGCCTGATACAAGCTCCATCACATCGCCGGGCCAGCCAGAGGCATTGGTGAGGTTGTTGTCGCTTTCATTCCATGCAAAGATGTTGACTGAACCCCAGTTGTTTTTGTTCACAAAGTAAACATAGTAGCCATCCACATTGGGAGTAGGATCAGGATCGGGATCTACACCGCCGGAATAGACGCCATTGTCTGTAACTGAGCATTTTTTGCCGTCGACTTTCTGGCCATAAAACAAATGACCGTCTTTTGAACTATCGATTCCATAATCAACAGTCTGTACAGCGTTGCCCCATGTATTGGAGGTCTGCTGAAAGAGAATCTTAGTAATAGTAGTAGGGAACGTGGCTTTATAAATATCGCCAGTTACCTTATCCATTGTAATGTCATTGGACGGGGTGCCTGCACACGGGTGTATAATCACCTGCGACCATTGGGTGTTGGAGTTGTCGTAGTAGATGGTGATGTCGGCGGCATGTGCGGCAAGACCAACCACGGCCGTGATTAAAATAAGTAAGAGTTTCTTCATGAGTTGAGGAAAAAGATGTTAGTAAGCAATTAATTTTTCAGATAAGTGAGCGGCGCGGAGAGCCAATAATCCTGTCCGCGCTGGCGTGTGTAGAAAGTTGTGGAAAACAAAAGATCTAAGTAACGTGTACACTCGCGATGCAAATGTACATCTTTTTTCACTTTACACCCATCTTTTAGAGAGTTAAACTTTGTTAAAACCACAGCATTTCCCCTAATATTTAACATTCTCCCATGAACCAAATATATTAAACGGCTTTCTTGCCGCCTGCATTAAAAGATGTGATTTCTGAGAAACGGCGGCTGGAAAGCCGCCGCCCCGTACATGCCTATCCCGCAGGAGTGTAGGGAGGCGGGGATTGTGGGGAGGCGGCTTTCTTGCCGCCTGCATTAAAAGATGTGGTTTCTGAGAAACGGCGGCTGGAAAGCCGCCACCCCGTACATGCCTATCCTGCAGGTTTGTGGAGAGGCGGGGTTATTGTTGGTATTTGGGGTGGAGGTAGAGGGTGTAGTCTGAGGCGGGGAGCGTGGAGGGATTGTGTTTCATGTAGTTTAGGCATTGGTTGAGATGGCTATAGGATCTGACGATTCTGTCGAAGGATTCTCGCATCCACAGTTTTCCTTTGCGGTTCATCAAGCGGTTGATCTGTGCTGCTGTATATCCTTTTATAGATTGCAGGATGCGGGGCAGTTCGGAGTTGCCGGGGAGGTGCAGCAGCAGGTGGACATGGTTGGGCATGATGACGTAAGCTATAAGGTTATAGTGGACTCCATCGTTATGGTGGAGGGCGCTGGCGACGATGCTGCGGACGGCGGGATGCCTGAGCAGGCAGCTGCCGTGGCCGTTGTCGAGCAGCTGCTCTGCCATGGGTCCGATCTGGTTCCAATATTCTTTTTGGACTGTCATATCCCACGGCCGGGGATGGTTACGTAGGAATGTTTCTTTACGGTATTTCAGTTCTTCGATGACAGCTGTGGGCAACGAGTCGGCCAGACGGAAGGTTACGAACTGTATCTTTCCATCCTGATGCCAGTGGGGGAGGTTGCCGCCGGTGTGTTTGTCGATGGGCTGGTCGAAATTCAGAAATTTTGAGTCGTTCATGGTAAAATAATCAAAAATTTTGTGTTGTTCGGCGGCTGGAAAGCCGCCGCCCCGTACATGCCTATCCCGCAGGATTGTGGAGAGGCGGGGGTTGTGGAAAGGCGGGGAGTGTGGAAAGGCGGCTTTCCTGCCGCCTGCATATAAATAATTTAGGTTTTTCTTCGTGAGGGCGGCTGGAAAGCCGCCCCCCCACAGCGCCGCCTCCCGCAGCTTCAATACGTCTGCACGTCAGCAATATCTATTATCTAAACTTTCAACTTTTAAACTTTAAACCTCTAATCTCCATTGGCCTTTGGCGGCGGTGGCGCCGCCCCAGTCGATGGCGTGGACGGGGCAGGTGTGGTAGCAGCGGAAGCAGAGGGTGCAGGCAGGTCCCCATTGGGGTATGGGGCGGCGGTTTTCAACCGCCGGGGCAGAGGACGGGGTGGCCAGGGTGATGTTCATCATGGGGCAGCTGCGGGCGCAGAGGCCGCAGCGGGTGCAGCGGGAGGCATCGACGGTGAACCGCGCGGGGTTCATCTTCACGGCACGGAACCATGGATAGGCCACGTTGGTCTTGAGCCATGCCCAGGAGCCGCGCACCACGTCGCTGCGACTATAGTTGCGACGGATGGCGTCGGCGATGGCGGCGACGCGCGCGGGCATGGCGGCGAGTTTGGCGGCGGCGACGTCGGCGGGGTCGGTGTCGAAGCCTTTCATGGCGACGTAGGTGTTGGGCATCTGCACGGAGAATGCGCCCAGGGGGCGCCACTGGCGGCGACCGATGGCCTCACGCCAACGGTCGTCGGCACGCCCGATGTCGTCGCCGCAGGTGCAGACCATGAAGTGGCGTGCGTCCTCGCCATGGAGGAATTTGACCTTGCGGATGAAGCGCAACACCATATAGGGGGGCGCCCAGGCGTAGATGGGGAACACCCACACCACCGGTTCGCCGGGGCGGGCGGTGAGCATCTGCCGGTGGGGGTATAGGAGCCGGTCGGCCGACAGCTCGTAGAGCCGCGCGGCATCGGCGGTTTCCGGGGTGTCGGCGCCCGCATCATCCGCCGCGATGGCGGCTGCTGCGGTGTCGGCGGCGAAGAGCTGCTGCCGCAGCCGGCGCGCCACCATGGCGCTGTTGCCCGTTCCGCTGAAGTAGATTATCATAAGATGGAGTTTAAATATTTAAGATTGAGGGCGACAGGCGGGTTGTGGGGAGGCGGCTTTCCAGCCGCCTAACAGATAAAAAGAGATAATACCTCAGCCTGATAAAAAGAGATGTCACTGCCTGGCATTGAGAGACGGAAAACCGGGGCGGGTCAGGGGCGCTGCCAGAAGGTGAGGAAGCGGCGGGCGACGGTGGTGGCGGCGTTGTGGCGGAGGACGAAACGACGCGAGGCGGCGCCCAGGGGGGCGAGCATGGCGGGGTTGTCGAGGATGTGGATGAAGAGGGTGGTCATGGAGTCGACGTCGATAGGAGAGTTGATGATGGGCTGCTCGACGTCGTTGAGGAAGTGGTAGAAGGGGGGTTCGGCGCCGGAGACGACGGGGATGCCGTGGGCCATGGCGAGGAGGGCGTTGGTGGCGGGGGTGTAGCTGTAGGCCTGGTCGACGACGAGGTGGGCCGATCGCATCAGGGTGAGGTATTCGTCGTAGGGGCGGTTCTCCACGATGGTGAGGCGGGCGGCGCCGGGGCGGGCGGCCATGGCGCGGCGGATGGCGGTCTCGAGGCGGTCGGTGCCTTTGAGGGCCTTGCGGGCGGCATGGCGTCCGAGGAATATCTCGATGGGGCGGGGGATGTCGGGGATGGTGACGGGGGTGATGGAGTCGACGTCGATGGGGATGCCGCCGTAGGCTATGCGGTCGGCGGGGAGGCGGCGACGCAGTGAGAGATGGTATTCATAGAGGGCGCTGACGGCGCCGTCGATGGAGCGGTAGAATTCTTCGGTCCAGGCGCGCAGAGCGGGGTGGTTCCAGCGGCTCAGAAAGTCGGGCTGGGCCTGCAGGAGCGGCCCGGGGCCGTCGGGGAAGCGCAACTCGTTGTAGCGCAGGGGGCTGGCGGGGTCGAGGCACTCCTCGATGAAGGGGATGTCGGTGCCGAGAGCGGTATAGAATATGCGGCCGTTGTGGCGGCGCAGGCGGCGGAAGAGGGGGGCGATGCGCTCGGGCCGGAGGTCGACGAAGCAGGGGGAGGTGCAGCTGACGATGTCGAAGCCGCGGAGGCGGCGGCCTGTGGCGCCCATGAGTTTAAGCCAGAGCAGGGCGCCGCCGGCGGGGCCGGGGAGGGGTCGGCGCAGATCGATGTCGCGCCGGGTGTTCATGAAAACGCTGCCCGACGATGCCACGGTGACTTCGCAACCGAGCTTTCGCAGACCCAATGCGAGAGCGTTGTGGAAGTTACTGGCATCGCCGAGCAGCAATATTTTCATTTTTCAGGGGGTAGATTATGGTTTTTTGAGAAGAGGGTAAGGGGAGGCGGGGATTGTGGGGAGGCGGCTTTCCAGCCGCCTGGCTTTAATGGAATTTCTCTATGATGCGGCGGCTGGAAAGCCGCCGCCCCATAGGCCGCCCCATAGGCCGCTCCATAGTGTCAACGATATTTGTTGACGGTGGAGGCGAGGCGGGTGATGTCGTCGACACGCTCCACGAGTTCGCCCTGGCGGTTGATGACGAAAGTGACGGGGAGGGTGGTGACATTGTAGGTGGCGAGCACGGTGACGCCATCCTTGGGGGAATTGTAGACGGTGGTCCAGGGGAGGTTGCGGGCCGACTGGCGCCACTGGAATTCGTCGGGGTCGACACCGATCTGATAGATCTCGACGCCTCCGGCCTGACGGATACGGTTAAGTTCGACGTTGGTGGCGGGGGAGTTGTCGGCGGTGTAGGCTATGAAGCTGACGAGGGTGACATTGCCTTTGGCCACGGCATCGGAGAGCCGGCGCGTGGCACCTTTTTCGTCGGCGAGGGCGATGTCGGGGTAGCCGATGCTCGGAGCCTGCAGCACCACAGGCTGCGAGGTTGAGACGGCAGCCTTGCTCGAGAGATAAAGCTCTTTGAGCAGGGGTGTGCGGGGATCGGCGGGACGTTGCTGCGTGAACGCGTTGGCCACGGCGCCGATGATGCGGAGGTCGCGGCGGTCGGCGGGGTTGAACAGGCGCGCGCCGCCCACGTTGTGAAACACCAGATAGTAGGAGGTGATGTCGGCGGGATCCTGCAGCATCAGTTCGGCCAGACTGCGTTTGAGCTGCGCGTCGGAGGCGGCGGCAGCGGCGCCGTTCTTGGCCACGGCGGCAGCGATGAGGTCGTTGGCCTGCTGCATGCGGTCGGCCGAGGCGGTGCCTGAGATGCGTGCCGACTTCTGAAAGTCGGCGGCGGAGGCGCTGAAGCTGATCTGCTCGATGGAGTCGACGGGGAAATAGGCGCGGGCGCCGTCGAGACTCAGGCGGAGCAGCTCGGGATGGCCGAAGGGAGTACCCGTGATCAGGAACGTGCCGTCGTCGGCGATGGTGGCGGTGTCGACAGGATACCACCCGCCGCGGCCGTCGGGAGCCTCGGCAATAATCCGGCGCCCTGCGGCGCCCTCGACCGTGCCGGCGGCCGACCAGCGCGGCTCGGAGCATGCGGCGAGCATGAGGATTGCGACAATGGAGAGGATGGCTGCGCCGAAGCGGCCAGGGCGCAGTGCTAAACGGGGATTGCTCATGGCGGGGAAGGGCTTATTCAAACTGTGCGGCGATTTTGGCGGCGATCTCCTCCATCTCCTCCTTGGGGAGGGTGAGTTTGTCGCCGCAGAAGTTCATCTCGCAGCCGAGATTCATGGGCACGAGGTGCACATGGCAGTGGTTCACGTCGAGACCGATGACGGTGATGCCGACCTTCTTGCAGGGGATGGCCTTGCGGATGGCGGCGGCCACGCGTTTTGCAAAGATCATGAGCGAGGATAGCTCCTCGTCGGTGAGGTCGAAGATATAGTCGGTCTCCTTGCGGGGAATCACGAGCACATGGCCGGGATGGACGGGGTTGATGTCGAGGAAAGCGAAGTGATCCTTATCCTCGGCGACCTTATAGGAGGGGATTTCGCCGGAGGCGATACGTGAAAAGAGGGTAGACATATTATAATAGCTTGGAAACCGGCTGTGTCAGAAGCCGATTTCGGTGATTTCAAACTTCATGACGCCTGCGGGGACGCGGATTTCGACCACTTCGCCCTTGCGGTGGCCCAGGAGACCCTTGGCGATAGGGGTTGAGGCGCCGATCTTCTTGTCGCGGAGGTTGGCCTCGGAGTCGGCCACGATGGTGTATTCGACCTCCATGCCGTTGGCCACGTTGCGCATCTTCACGCGCGACATGATGGCGACTTCGTCGGTCGAGAGCTTGCTCTCGTCGATGATGCGGGCGTTGGCCACGAGGTCCTTGAGTTTGGCAATCTTCATTTCGAGCATGCCCTGGGCTTCCTTGGCGGCGTCGTATTCAGAGTTTTCCGACAGGTCGCCCTTGTCGCGTGCTTCGGCTATTGCGGCGGAGATGCGGGGACGCTCCACGCTTTCGAGGAAAGCGATCTCCTCCATCTTCTTCTTATAGCCATCTTTAGTCATGTAGGTGAGAGCCATGATATTAACAGAGTTTTTATTATTTGCTTAAATGATGAACAGGAAAGTTGAACAGCGACATAAAAAGAATGTGCCCCGACCGAAAACCCCGGACGAGACCCAGACGTGATGTCGTGATTTCAATTGCCGCAAAGTTACGACAACTTTTGTCAATCTCCAAATTTCCCCGCCAAATTTTCCATTTTGAAAAGAATTGACTAACTTTGCGCATTATTATAAGGAAATGAATATAAAAAGAATCATGATAATGGCCGCCGGGTGCACCATGCTGGCGGCATCGCTGCCGGCGATGGCCGACGGCGACGTGCAGCTCCCCACAACCCCCTCGGGCAACAATGTGGTCGACGAGGTGGCATGGACCATCGGCGACCAGCCGATCTACAAGAGCGACGTGGAGGAGGCCTATCAGCAGGCACTCTACGAGCGCATGCCCATCAAGGGTGACCCCTACTGCGTTTTCCCCGAGCAGCTGGCCATAGAGAAACTGTTTCTGCACCAAGCCGACATCGACACCGTGGAGGTGGCCGAGTCGATGGTGTCGCTGGCCGTGGACCAGCGCATGAACTATCTGATCACCAACCTCGGGTCGAAAGAGAAGGTGGAGGAATATTTCCGCCGTCCGCTGTCGGAAGTGCGCACCACCATGCTCGACGGCATGCGCAACCAATATCGTGTGCAGGAGGTGCAGCGCTCGCTGACTAAGGATTTCAAATCCACTCCGGCCGAAATCCAGCGCTATTTCGCGCAGCTCCCCCCCGACTCGATACCCTACGTGCCCCTGACGGTGGAGGCCGAGATCATCACCATCCAGCCGCGCATCCCGCAGGAGGAGATCGACGACGTGAAATCGCGTCTGCGCCAGTATGCCGACCGCGTGAACAAGGGTGAGAGCGATTTCTCGACCCTCGCGATCCTCTACAGCGAGGACCCCGGCTCGAGCGTGCGCGGCGGCGAGATCGGTTTCATGGGGCGCGGCCATCTGGAACCTGAGTATGCGGCCGTGGCCTTCAACCTCAACGACACCAAGAAAGTGTCGAAGATAGTGCAGACGCAATACGGCTACCATATCATCCAGCTGATAGAGAAACGCGGCGACCGCGTGAACACCCGTCACATACTGCTGCGGCCCAAGGTGGCCGAGCACGACCTGAACGATGCCCTGCAGCGCCTCGACTCGGTGCGCACGCAGATCGTCGACGAGAAGCTCTACACTTTCGAGGAGGTGGCGCCCATCATCTCGCAGGACAAGGACACGCGCAACAACTCGGGGCGCATGATCAACCAGGCCGACGGCACCACCCGTTTCGAAATGAAGGATCTGCCGCAGGAGGTGGCCCGCAAAATCGACACGATGGAGCCGGGCGAGATCTCCGAGGCATTTATCATGAAGGATCCGCGCCGCGACCAGGACATAGTGGCCATGGTGAAACTCACCAACCGCATCCCCGCCCACAAGGCCAACCTCTCGGACGACTACCAGACCATCAAGACCATGTATGAGAACTCGGCCAAGCAGGAGATTGTGCGCAAGTGGCTCTCGAAGAAGATCAAGGACACCTACGTAAAAATAGAGGACAACTGGGTCAACGGCTGCGAATATATCCACCCGGAATGGCTCAACCGCTGATAAGCAATGAAGCGCAACAAAGCAGCCCGCCGCGGGGGCCTGCAATGGGTCCTGATCTTCGCCGCCGCCATGGTGGTGGCGACGCTATGGGCGCAGACGCCCGACAAGCCCGGGCCGGCCGCCCTGGCCAAGGCGCGCGCGGCGATGCTGAAGAAGGACACCTCGCCTATCCGCCCGACGATTCCGCACGCCAGCCGCAACACCACATCGAAGGTGTTTCTTGAGCGCGCCAACGAGCTGCGCAGGGTGAATGGCGCCGACTACCAGATTGTGACGGGGGATGTGGAGTTTCGCCGCGGGGGTATGTTTATGTATTGCGACTCGGCGCATTTCTACGACGCGCCCGGGGCCGTAGAGGCTTTCGGCAATGTGCGCATGCGCCAGGGCGACACCCTCCATGTCTATGCCGACTATCTGATCTACACCGACACCACTCAACTGGCGGTGCTCTTTGCCGATTTCGGCAGGAAGGTGAGGCTAATCAACCGCGATGTGACTCTCACCACCGATATTTTCAACTACGACCTCGGCATCGACCTGGGATTCTACGAGGTGGGGGGAGTGCTCACCGATCCGAAGAACGAACTGACGTCGGTCTACGGCGAATACTCGCCCACGACGAAGGACGCGCTTTTCCGTGAGGATGTGAAACTGACCAGCCGCAGCGACCGCGACACCATGCGCATCTTCTCGGAGCAGCTGCTCTACAACACCGGCACGCATATCGCTCTGCTCGACACCACTTCCACCATAATCTCGCACGACGGCACAATTCACACCACAAGCGGGGTCTACAACACCGAGACGGAGGAGGCCGACCTCTACAGCCGCTCCTTAGTGGTGGCCCGCAACGGCAACACGCTCACGGGCGACACGCTCTATTACAACCAGCGCAAGGGCTACGGCCACGCCGAGGGGAATGTGGTGATGACCGACACCACCCGCAAGGCTATCCTCACCGGCGACCGGGGCGTCTATTTCGAGACGGCCGACAGCGCCCGCGTGTGGGGCCGCGCTCTCGCCCGCGAGTATTCGCAGGGCGACACGCTCTATCTCCACGGCGACACTATCCGCACCTGGCGCGTGATCTCCCTTCCCCCCGCCCCTGACACGCTCGGCGCGGCGCCAAAGGAGATCCCCCTTGATTCGGTGGAGATTCCGCTCGATTCTGTGGATGCTGTCGACGGCTCGGAGGGAATTATTTATGAAGATGTTGTATCCGTTGTGACCGATTCACTTCCGGCAGTTTCCGCTCCCGATTCGGTGGAGGCGGCGGCTCCGAAGCCTGTCGCGCCGGCTTTGCCCGATACGGTCCATTATCTGGCGGCATACCCCAATGTGCGCTTCTTCCGCAGCGACATGCAGGGCATCTGCGATTCGATGGCGTTTGTGAGCCGTGATTCACTGCTGCATATGCACCGCCACCCGGTGGTGTGGAATGGCGAAAGGCAGATTTTCGGAAATATCATCACGGTGCATCTCAATGATTCCACGGTCGACTGGGCGCGTCTGCCCGATTTCGGCTTTATGGCCGAGCATATCGACGAGGAATTCTACAATCAGCTCACCGGCAAGGAGATGTTTGCCACTTTCGAGAAGGGGCATCTGCGCCACCTCGATGTGAGCGGCAATGTGCAGGCCATAATGCTTCCTCAGGAAAATGACTCCACCTATAATAAAATAGCGAATGTGGAGAGTTCGTATCTCGCAGCCGATTTCAACGGCAACAACATTGAGAAAATGAAGCTGTGGTCCGAGACTTCGGGCACGATGACGCCGCTCTATCTGGCCCGCCGGCAGCTCTATTATCTCCCGGCTTTCCGGTGGTTCGCGCCGCTGCGCCCCGTCTCGCCCGAGGATGTCTTCATTGTGCCGCGCGAGATGAAGGAGCTGATGGCCGAGCCCCCCTTCGGCTCTTCCCGCCCCCGGTAAAGGGCCGGCGGTTAAAAAGACCGGCGGTTTATATGTCGGCGGTTAAAAACCGCCGCTCCACACCCCGCCGCCCTATTCAAAATGCAAAATTGGATGAAAGCTCTTACTTCTGATCTTCTGCAGTTTCTTAATGAATCGCCTTGCAATTTCCTGGCGGTCAAGAATGTTATAACCAGGCTCGAACGTGCCGGCTTCTCGGAGGCCGATATGGCCGAGCCTTGGACGCTCGCCCCGGGCGACCGCCGGTATGTGGTGAAAAATTCGTCGGCGATTTTCGCTTTCGTCGTGGGGAGCGACACTCCCGCGGCGGGGTACCACATCATCTCGGCCCACAGCGACTCGCCCGGCTTCCGCATCAAACCCAACGCTGAAATCGTGGGGGAGGGGGGCATGGTGACGCTCAACACCGAGGTCTACGGCGGTCCGATTCTCTACACGTGGTTCGACCGCCCGCTCTCCATCGCGGGCCGTGTGACGGTGCGTTCGTCCGACCCTCTCAATCCCGATACGCGGATGGTGAATTTCGGCCGTCCACTGCTCACTATCCCCCATCTTGCAATCCACTTCAACCGCGCCGTGAACGAGGGGAACCCGCTGTCGCGCCAGCGCGACATGCTGCCTGTGTTGGGGCGCGTGGAGAAGCCCGAGGAGGCCAAGGGACTGCTCACCCGCATGGTGGCCGACGAGTTAGGCGTGACGCCGGAGGAGATTCTCGATTTTGACCTGACGCTCTACGACACCACTCCGGCCTGCACTTTCGGCCTGAACGACGAGTTTATCTCCTCGGGGCGCATCGACGATCTGGAGATGGTCCATGCCGCCGTGACCGCCCTGTGCGACGCCGCCGAGAAGCGCCCCATGGCCGAGGCCACGCGTGTGGTGGCCATCTTCGACAACGAGGAGACCGGCTCGGGCACCAAGCAGGGGGCAGCCTCGCCCATCCTCAGTTCCATTTTCCGCCGCATCTGCGCCTGCCGCGCAGCCGCGGGCGCCGACAGTTTTAGCGACTATTCGCGCGCCGTGGCCCGCTCGTTCATGATTTCGGCCGACAACGGCCACGCGCTGCACCCCAACTACACGTCGAAACAGGACCCCACCAACCACCCCATCCAGGGGGACGGACCGGTGGTGAAAATCAACGCCAACTGCAAATATATGACCGACGGACGTTCGGCCGGCATCTTCCGCGCCATCTGCGCCGACGCCGGCGTGCCATGCCAGAGCTTCGTGAACCACAGCGACACCCCCGGAGGCTCCACCTTAGGCAATATCCTCACTTCGCAGATCGAACTGGATGGGGTCGACATGGGCGCCCCGCAATGGGCCATGCACTCGGTGCGCGAGACAGCCGCCGTGGCCGACCACCTCTACACGGTGGAGGCGTTCACCCGTTTCCTCACCCTCTGAGGTCGCCGCGGCTCCCCGTCGACCGGCGCCGCGGAATATCGGGTCAATTACCCGCGTAATATTGGGTTAATTATGGGAAAATGTGTAACTTTGCGCTAAGAAACATGATTGAACGAATCGTAATAATCGACCAGGCCGACCCCGTGAGCTTCTACGGGGTGAACAACGCCAACATGCAGCTGATACGCAACCTCTTCCCGAAGTTGCGCATGGCCGCCCGCGGGTCGGTGATAAAGGTCATCGGCGACGACGAGGAGACCGCCCTCTTCGAGCGGAAGATCAAAGAGCTGGAGGCCTATTGCGCCAAATACAACAAACTCACCGAGGAGGTGATCCTCGACATCGTAAAGGGTAACCAGCCCGCCAAGATGAAAGCCGACGACGTGATCATCTACGGCGTCAGCGGCAAACCGATCCAGGCACGCACGCCCAACCAGCAGAAACTGGTGGAGGCGGTGCTGCACAACGACCTCACTTTCGCCCTCGGCCCCGCCGGCACGGGCAAGACCTACGTGGCCATCGCCCTGGCGGTGCGCGCCTTGAAAAACCGCGAGGTGAAGAAAATCATCCTCTCGCGCCCCGCGGTAGAGGCAGGCGAAAAGCTCGGATTCCTCCCCGGCGACATGAAGGACAAGATCGACCCCTATCTGCAGCCCCTCTACGACGCTCTCGAGGATATGATACCCGCGGTGAAGCTCAAGGAGTACATGGAGACCAAGGTGATCCAGATAGCCCCGCTGGCATTCATGCGCGGCCGCACCCTCAACGACGCCGTGATCGTGCTCGACGAGGCACAGAACACCACCACCCACCAGATCAAGATGTTCCTGACCCGCATGGGCATGAACGCCAAAATGATAATCACCGGCGACGCCACCCAGATCGACCTGCCCCGCACCACGCAGTCGGGTCTGATACAGGCCCTGCACGTGCTGCGCGATGTGCCCGGCATAGGCCGCGTGGAGTTCACCAAGAAAGACATAGTGCGCCACGCCCTGGTGCAGCGCATCGTGGAGGCCTATGCCCGCGCCGATGCCGAAAACGAAGCCGGCAACGCCCGGCAGCAACACCACACCCCCTCATCCGCAGAATAACATATCACATAAAATATAAGAGTCAATGGAAACTCTGCTTAAAACCAACTTCAACCTCCCCGGCCAGACTGCCGTTTATCACGGTAAAGTCCGCGACGTATACACCATCAACGACAACCTCCTGGCAATGGTGGCCACCGACCGCATCTCGGCATTCGACGTCATCCTACCCAAAGGCATCCCCTTCAAGGGACAGGTGATCAACCAGATCGCCTCCTACTTCCTGCAGTCGACCGCCGACATCGTGCCCAACTGGCGCCTTGCCGACCCCGATCCCATGGTCACCGTGGGCTACCGCTGCCAGGGATTCCCCGTGGAAATGATCATCCGCGGCTATCTCACCGGCTCGGCATGGCGCGAATACGCCGCCGGCAACCGCACCCTCTGCGGCGTGCAGCTCCCCGAAGGGATGAAGGAAAACCAGAAATTCCCCGAACCCATCATCACCCCCACCACCAAGGCAGCCGAAGGGCACGACGAGAATATCTCGCGTGAGGAGATCATAGCCCAGGGCCTGGTCAGCGAGGAGGATTACGCACAGATGGAGGCCTACACCCGCCGCCTCTTCGCCCGCGGCACCGAAATGGCCGCCAAGAAGGGTCTGATCCTCGTCGACACCAAATACGAATTCGGCAAACGCGACGGCAAGGTGATTCTCATCGACGAGATCCACACCCCCGACTCGTCGCGCTACTTCTATGCCGAGGGCTACGAGGAGCGCTTCGCCAAAGGCGAGCCTCAGCGTCAGCTTTCCAAGGAATTCGTGCGCCAGTGGCTCATCGAGCATGGCTTCATGGGCAAAGAGGGACAGCAGGTGCCCGAAATGACCCCTGAATTCTGCAACGAGGTGTCGCAGCGCTATATCGAACTTTACGAGCACATCACCGGCCTGAAGTTCCAGCCCGCGCCCTCCGACAATCTTGAGCGCCGCATAGAGCTGAACCTGCTCGACTGCATCAACAACCTCGAAAAATAACACCTTGGAAATCAAGGCGGAAAAAGTCACTCCCTACGCGCCGGGCCGGGCCAAAGGCAAGCAGGTGGAGGCGATGTTCGACAACATCGCCCCCGCCTACGATTTCATGAACCGCGCGATGACCCTCGGCATCGACCGCGCATGGCGCCGGAAAGTGGTGGCCGAGGCCGCCGCGTGCGCTCCGGCACGTGTGCTCGACATCGCCACCGGCACCGGCGACCTGGCCATCGCGCTGGCACGCGCCATTCCAGGCGCCGCAATCACCGGCGCCGACCTCTCGGCGGGGATGCTCGCCGTGGGGCGCCGGAAAGTTGAAGAGGCGCGGCTCAACAGCCGCGTCGACCTCGTGCAGGCCGACTGCATGCACCTTCCGTTCGACACCGGCAGTTTCGACGTGGTGACCGTGGCTTTCGGCGTCCGCAACTTCGAGCACCTGCTGCAAGGCTACACCGAGATGCGGCGTGTGCTGCGTCCCGGCGGCCGGCTGGTGGTGCTGGAACTGTCGGTGCCCCCGTCGGCATTGGTGCGCCCCTTCTATCGATTCTACACCCGCTGCATCATCCCCCTTGCGGGCCGGCTGGTGTCGGGCGACTCGGCCGCCTACCGCTATCTGCCGCAGTCGATAGCCGCCATGCCTCAGGGACCCGACATGCTGCGGCTCATGGCCGAAGCCGGCTTCACCGACAACCGTCTGCGCCGGCTCACCCTCGGCGTCGCCACCATCTACACCGCCACATCCTGACCCCGTGGCACCCACACCCCTCTAACCCTCTCTCACTCTAATCCTCTCAACTCCCTCCCCCTCTCCATTCCTCTCAGTCGCCATTCACAATTATTCACAGCTCCAAAATGAAATTTCTCAACTGCCTTTGCGCTGCCGCCATCGCTCTGATGCCCGCCACCGCTGCTGCCGACGAACTGCTGCCGGCAATGACAGCGATGACCGACGGCGTGTGCGCCGTCAACAGCGCCAAAGCTCCCGGCTATGCCGAGCGCGGAAGGCTGATGATTGCCGACGGCAACTATCGCGGCGCCGCCGACCAGCTGCGCCGGGCCCTCAAACTCAATCCGCAGCCCGACAACCAGCGCGAGGCCGCCGAATATTACCTCTGCGTGGCCGCCGCCCACATCCCCGGCGAAAATGCGGCAGGCCTCTTTTCGGCGTTTCTTAACAAATATCCCGGTTCGCCCTACCGCACCCGTGCCATGCTGGGGCTGGCGGGAGCAGTGTTTGACAGCGGCGACTATGCCGGCGCTCTCACACTCTACCGCTCGATCAACCCCAAGGCGTTGAGCGAGGCCCAGGCCAACCTGCAGGCCTACAACGAGGGCTACTGCGAACTGAAACTCGCCCGCTACGACCGTGCCGAAGCGCTCTTCACGCCCCTGTTGTCGACCGAACGCGCCAACGGCGCCCGGTTCTACCTCGCATATATAAAATATGTGCAAGGCGACTACAAGGCCGCTCTCGACGGCTTCTCCAAAGTGGTGCCCGGCGACTCCTACCCCGAACGCATGGCGCCCTATTATCTGGCGCAGCTCTATTACCGCAACGGCGACTACAACCGCGCCCTCACCCAGGCACGCAAACTGCTCGGCGGCGACTGCCCCGCGGAATATCTTCCCGAAATGCAGCGCGTGGCAGGCGAATCGTGCTACGAGCTGGGCGACCGCAAAGCCGCCATACCCCTGCTGAAGAAGTATGTGGCCGCCGTGGAGTCGCCACAGCCCTCGGCTCTCTATATCCTCGGTCTCGACGCCTACGATTCAGCCGACTATCCCCGCGCAATAAAACTGCTGCAGCCCGTCACGCAGCTCGAAAATGCCATGGGTCAGACCGCATACCTCGTTCTCGGACAGGCTTATATGCAGCAGGGCAAATATGATTCGGCCATGATCGCCCTCGACCAGGCCGTGCGCCGCGCCTACGATTCCAAAGTCACTGAGCTGGCCGCCTACAACTATGCCGTCAGCTCATCGCAGGGGGGCGTGGTGCCCTTCGGCTCGTCGGTAACGCAGTTCGAGAACTTCCTACGCGACTATCCCGACTCCGAGATGGCTCCCGCCGTGGCCGACTACATCATCAACGGCTATATCCTCGACAACAACTATGCCGCCGCTCTGCGCGCCATCGAAAATATCAAGCGTCCCACCGACCGCATCCTTGCCGCCAAGCAGCAGGTGCTCTACATGTATGGTGCCCGACAACTGCAGGCAGGCCGCACCGACGACGCCGTGAAATATCTCACCGAGGCCCGTTCGCTTGGCCGCTTCTCGGCTGAAACCGCCTCGGAATCATGTCTGTGGCTCGGTGAAGCCCTCTACCGCAAGGGGGATTACAAACGCGCCGTGGAAAATTACGAACGCTTCCTGCGCGAGACACCCGCCGACAACGCCAACCACGCGCTGGCGCTCTACGACATGGCCTATGCCCGCTTCGCCCTCAAGGAATTCCCCTCCGCCGCCACATATTTCGACCGCTTCCTCAGCGACCGCGGCAGCCGCGGCGGCGCGCTGGCCGCGCTCCGCGCCGACGCCTTGAACCGCAGGGGCGACTGCAGCTATTACGCCAAGGATTTCCAGAAGGCCGACGCCGACTATGCCCGCGCCATAGCGGCAGCGCCCGAAGCCGCCGACTACCCCATGTTCCAGCAGGCCGTGATGAAGGGTCTCATGCGCGACCACAAGGCAAAGATCGCGGCCTTGGCCGCGATGATGGAGCGGTTCCCCTCCTCGGCTCTTATCCCCTCCGCTCTCCTCGAGACAGGCGAAAGCTACTCCGAATCGGGCGACAACACCTCGGCCATCGCCACCTACACATCGCTTGCCGAACGCTTCCCCTCCACCCCGCAGGGACGTCAGGGTGCGCTGCTGCTGGCCATAGCGCAACTTAATTCAGGCAGCCGCGACGAGGCCATAGCCTCTTATAAACGCGTAATCACCGATTACCCCACATCGGAGGAGGCGCAGGCCGCAGCCGAAGACCTCAAGCATATTTATGCCGACATGGGCGACATCCCCGCCTACACCCGCTTCCTGGCATCCGTGCCCGACGCACCGAAGCTGAAGCATGGCGAAATGGTGGCGCTGCTCCTCGAGGGTGTGGAGAAAGCCGCCGAGGCAGGCCGCTACAACGACGCTCTCCGTCAGGGTGAGGAACTTGTGGAGGCTTATCCCGACGCGCCGCAGGCTGTTGAGGCTCTCGCCATCATCGCACCCGTCTACGAGAAGCAGGGCAAACCCACTCAGGCGCTCGAGGCCTACACGCAGCTTGCAGCCAAAGCCTCGGGCGAACTCACCGTCAACAAGGCTCGCATGGGCATCGTGCGCATCAACCGCGACTTAGGCAACGACGCCGGTGTGATCGAGGCCGCCGACCGGCTGCTGGCATCGTCGTCGCTCGGCATCGACGACCGCAACGAGGTGATGCTGGCCCGCGCGCTGGCTCTGCGCAATCAGGGCGACGCGGATGCCGCCCGCGACATCTTCGAGTCGCTCGCCGCCGATCCCGCCACTGTCACCGGCGCCAAGGCCTCATATTATCTGGCCCAGCAACTCTTCGACGAAGATAAGACCGACCGCGCTCTCACAGCCGTCAACGCCCTCATCGACTCGAACACTCCCCAGGAATACTGGCTCGCCCGCGGCTTCATACTGCTGAGCGACATCAACCGCCGCAAGGGGCAGACATTCGAAGCCGACGAATATCTGCGGTCGCTCCGCGAGAATTATCCCGGCGATGAAGCCGATATTTTCCAGATGATCGACTCCCGTCTGGCAGAATCAAAAAAGCACTAACCCGCTCACAGCAATGAAAACCCAGCATATCGTCACAGCGCTCATCCTTGCCTCCTCGCTCCCGTTCACCTCGGCAGCGCAGGATCTCGACCGCGAAATCACCATCGACCGCGACATTGTGCCCGCCCAGCGTGCCGCCGCGCGTCCGGTGGTTTTCCCCGCGCTCTCCGCTCCGCAGGCCAAAGCCGACCCGCTGACTCTGCGCGAATCCGCGCAACCGACCCCCGTCACCCCCGGAATCGGTCTTTTCGAACCTGCCACCAACGGCGGCGTATTCCCTCTTTCGCCCTGGCGCGGTTATGCCGACTTAGGCTATTTCCCCGCTGTCAACGCCTCCCTCTCGGCAGGCTACGACGTGATTTCAAGCGACCGGCAGCGCCTCAATCTCTGGCTCCAGACCAATAACCGCAGCTATAAGGCCGACAAAAAGCACGACCTCTGGGACGGTCACAAATGGAACGCGTTCGACTTCACCTTTGGCGCCGGCTTCGCTCAGCGCTTCGGCAGATACAACATCCTGAAAATCGCCACCGACCTCTCTTCGTCGTCATGGAATGCTCCTGAGGAATGGTCCGTCAGCGACAAGGGCGGCAACTTCCGCTGGAACATCGGCGCCGGCTTCGACGGCCGCATCAACCCGCGCATGACCTACGGTGCCACCGCCCGCTTCGGCATCTTCAACAACCGCAAAATCAAGAACCTCGCCCCTGCTGCCGCACCGTCGGTCAACGAGAGCAGCTTCGGCATAGGAGCATGGATGCGCGGCGAAATCGGCACCCGCGTGGCCTACGGCGTGCGGCTTGAGGGTGAGTTTTTCAGCTACAACCACTTCCAGACCCCCGAGATGCTGTTGCTGAGCGACGCCGGCGACAATCTGCTGACCGCACAGAAGGGCAAGACTATCGGCAAAATCGACGCCACCCCCTTTGTTGAATACAATTCCGGCATCTTCACCGGTCATCTCGAGGCCGACCTCGGCAGCCGCACCGGTCAGGATGAGAAATTCCATGTAGCGCCCCGACTGTCGCTGGCTCTCAACCCCGGCTCGATGTTCGGAATTTGGGTGAAACTCAACTCGGGCTATCAGGCCAACAATTTCGCCCGTCAGTTTGAAATCTCGCGCTACGCCGATTCCCGCATCACCAACTATTACAGCGACCTCGACGCCGCCATTCAGGTAGGATTCCGCGTGGGTCCCTTCCATGGAGCCTCGCTCACCCTCACAGGCGACTACGCCAACAGCGACAACTGGGCGTCGCCCGTGAGCCTGTTTTCCGACAACACACCATATGCCGTGACCAATTTCTTCGCTCCGGTGAAAGTTAAAGGCGCCAAATTCGGTGCACGCATCGACTGGCAGTTCCGCAGCTTCCTGTCGCTGGCTCTGCAATATGAAACCGCCACCGGCGGCGACAACGACCTCGACGAGGCATGGATCGACTGGTATGACCGCGCCCGCAGCGTCTTCACGGCTGAAATCGCCCTCCGTCCCATCAAACCTCTCACCGTCGACCTCGGCTTCGAGGGGCGCTTCCGCCGCCGGCAGCTCACCTGCGCCATGGTCACCTGGCAACCGTTCGAAAACGCCCCCGCCGAGACCACACCCCTGATGGGCTACGCCAAGCTGAGCGACATGGTGAACCTGCGTCTGGGCGCCGCCTGGCAGTTCACTCCGCAGCTCACCGGTTTTGTCCGCTTCGACAACCTGCTGAACAAACGCACCGATCTCATATTCAACGTTCCCGCCCAGGGCTTCACAGGCCTCTTCGGCGTGGGCTATAAATTCTGATATCCGCCGCAACTGTCATGACCAAAGGCTCTCTGTCCAAGGAACCACACCGTCCGCGTCTGCTGCGCGAAACCGCCGAAATTGCCCTCACGCTCATCAAGCGCTACATCGAAGGGGAACTGATGGAGCGGTTCTCCATGCGCCGCGTGTCGGCTCCGCTCTTTCTCGAGGCTGACTCGCCTCTCCACGATCCGGGCGACAAGGTGGCCATAAGCCTCCCCCACCGCCGCGGCGAGTTCGCCATTGTGCGCGGCCTCGACCGCTGGCTGCGCGAACAGCTTGTGCGTTATGACATTGCACCCGGTTTCGGCGTGTTCACCGTGATGCAGGCTCTGCGCCCCGAACTGCCCGAGACGGCCACTCAGTCGTGCCACGTCAGCGCCTGGGCATGCCAGTATATGATCACCCCCGAGGAGGCGGTCACCGAGCGCCTGATCGAGATGGCGCGTGTGATCTATTCGCTTCTGCTCGACACCGAACGGATGATTCTCGACAAATTTCCCCACCTGTCGGCCACCCTCCCCGAGAAACTGGTGCCGGTCGACACCGACGAGCTTGCCCGCCGCTACCCAGAGCTGTCGCCCGGACGCCGCGAATACACCTGCCTTCACGACACAGAGAACCGCGCCTTAGTGGTCATCGAGGGTATGACGGCACGCATCGTGGTCTGGAATCCCGAAGCCGGATGCCCCCTCACCCTTGCCGAGATTGCCATCGACAGCACACCGGACGCCACATCGGTGGGCGGCACGCTGCTGCGCGACCAGATTGCCATGCAGATACTCCACCAGCCCCACCTGCTACAATAATCCTACTCTGCTACAGTAACTCCCCTACATTCGCTTTTCAACCTCCCGCCATGCGCATCGACATCCTCACCGTCCTCCCCGAAATGTTCGACTCACCCCTCAACTGCTCCATCCTGAAAAGGGCGCAGACCAAGGGGCTGGCCGAGTTTCATGTCCACAACCTTCGCGACTACACCACCAACAAGCACCGCAAGGTCGACGACTACCCCTTCGGCGGCGAGGCCGGCATGGTAATGCAGGTGGAGCCGGTGGATCGCTGCATAGCAGCCCTCAAAGCCGAGCGCGACTACGACGAAGTGATCTTCACCTCGCCCGACGGCGATCTGCTCGACCAGCACATGGCCAACTCCATGTCGTTGCTCAACAACATCATAATCCTCTGCGGACATTACAAAGGGGTAGACTACCGCATCCGCGAGCATCTCATCACCCGGGAGATCTCAATCGGCGACTATGTGCTCACCGGCGGCGAGCTCCCCGCCATCATCATTTCCGACGCCATAGTGCGTCTGATCCCCGGCGTGCTCGGCGACGAGCAGTCGGCCCTCTCCGACTCCTTTCAGGACAACCTGCTGGCCGCGCCCGACTACACCCGCCCGGCCGACTACAACGGCTGGCGCGTGCCCGACATCCTCCTCTCAGGCCATGAAGCCCGCATCGCCGAGTGGCGCCACGAGCAGGCTCTCGAACGCACCCGCCGCCTACGCCCCGACCTCTTGAAAAAACTCTGAGATTGATTTTTCTTGCCGCAACTAAATTTTTTTGTGGAGGGGTGTAGTTTTTCCGGTTCAAATTTTTACTATCGTTATTTTTATGGTCTTTTGCGGCGGGGGTTGGCGGGGAACCAACCTTTGCGCACGCGTTCACGCTGCTCGAAAACCTCGAGGATGGCCCAGAGGCTCGAGAAAGCAACCACGGCGAGCAGTGTCTGCCAGAAGAAATGGCTCACCAGCAGCGAGGCGCCCCCGGCTATTATCGCCAGCAGCAGAAATCCCCACCAGCAGCGCACTCCAAGGTAATATTCACCTTTGATCACCAGGGGATGAAACAGTCCGATAATCAGAAAAACACTCAGCCCCAGCACCAGGCCTGTAAGATTATACTGCGCTAAAAATTCCAACATGTTGAAAACTTTCAAAATTATCAAAAGTGAATAACCGCCGACACACGCAGACGTATGGAAGCCATGGAGCGGCGGTTTTTAACCGCCGATTAACACGTGCGTATGGGAACTGTGGGGCGGCGGCTTTCCTGCCGCCGGCATCCGACATGCTGCTGTCACTTCTTTTCCAACGCCTTGTGGCGCGCATACGCTTTGGCCATGCGGGTGTGGTAGCCGCGGGCGCGGGCACGCGGACCATTGTAGCGTAGGGCGAATTTCAGCCACTGGCGCTGCCGCAGCGACTCCACCATGCCGCAGTTTTTCAGGAATCCGGCAAACAGCTCGAGCTGATCGCGTTCCGAGCGGCTCATCCGCTCCACAAACTCCTCATGCGAGGAGCATCCGCAAAGTTTATAATTGAATCCGCCGATCTGAAACATGCCCCAGAAACATCCGTCGCAAGCTGCGGCGGGATTTATCTCGCAGGCAGCCTCGTAGCGGGCATGCTGGGCGGCCTGATAGCCGCCATAGCGCTTGCGGTCGGGCGAACGGAAAATCACGGGGTGACTTTTGCGCGCCTTTTTGAGGTTCACGCCATGACGCGGCGCAAACTTCTGATACATCGTAAGGTCGAAATTGAGAATCGGTTTGCCCGGGGCATAGAATCCCTCGTGCGATTTTCCCGCCTCGATGTCGACAACGGCCTTTATCGCGGCGGTCTCGATGCCCAGTTCCTCGGCCACCTCGCGGAAGTCGTCTTCGGTCAGACGCGAGAAATGACGGTCGGGCGATGGATCGGGAATGGGAGCGATATCGGCCGAGCCGGTAAGGGGACGCACATCGCCTGCGTCGGTCACCTGATGACCGGCGCAGGCGGCGAGTCCCTGGCTCAGCGCCAGGAGGGAGAGCAGCAGCAGTTTCACTTAGAGCTTGCTATTTTTTCGAGTGTGCGGCGCAGCTGACCGTAGAATCGCTCTACTGCGGGGATATACATGCGTTCCGAGGGGGAGTGCACATCCTTCAGGGTCGGGCCGAACGAAACCATGTCGAGTTCGGGATAGTTCTGCTGGAACAGAGCGCACTCCAGACCGGCGTGGATGCCTTTGATGGCGGGACGCACGCCGTAGAGTTCCTCATAGGCGTCGGCGGCCATCTTCATCACGGGCGAGTCGAGGTTGGGAGTCCATGCGGGGTAGCCGTCGCCATGTTCAACGGTGGCACCGGCGAGGGTGAACAGTGCCTCCACCTGGTTGGCGATGTCGTATTTGCGGGAGTCGACACACGAGCGCTGCGAGGTGGTGACAACAATGCGGTTGTCATCCTTCATCTTCACCGAGGCGAGGTTGGTCGAGGTCTCGACCAGACCCTCCATGTCGCGGCTCCACGACTGCACGCCGTGAGGAGCGCTGTAGAGCGCCATCACCAGATTGCGTGTTGTGGTCTCGTCGATGGTAAACGCCGGTTTGTCGGCGGTTTCGAGAGTGAGTTTGAGGGTATTTTCCAGCCCTTTATATTCGTTGGCGATAGTTGCGGCATACTGGTTGAAGGCAGCCACCACGCTCTCTTTCTTCGACTTGTGTACGCCAAACACCACATGAGCTGCACGGGGGATGGCATTGCGGAGGTTGCCGCCGTCGATTTCCGAAATGGTCACGGAGTCGTGAGCTTTCATGAGGCTGAAGAGGAAACGGGCCACAATCTTGTTGGCGTTGGCGCGACCGAGGTGGATGTCGCCGCCCGAATGGCCGCCCAGACCGTCGCGCACATCCATCAGGAAGTAGTGGAAATCTTCAGGAGCCATTGAACGGCCATACTTGAAGGTGGCCACGGTGTCGATGCCGCCGGCACAGCCTACGAAGATTTCGGCGTCATCTTCCGAGTCAAGATTGATGAGTATGGTGCCTTTCAGCTCACCCTTTTCCAGAGCGTTGGCGCCGGTCATGCCGGTCTCCTCGTCGACAGTGAAAAGAGCTTCAAGCGGACCGTGAACCAGATCGGGGTCGGTCATCACGGCCAGCGCGCCTGCCACGCCGATACCGTTGTCGGCGCCGAGGGTGGTGCCTTTGGCGCGCACCCATTCACCGTCCACGAGAGTCTCAATGGGGTTGTGTTCGAAATCGAATCCGGGGTGGTCGCTCTCGCACACCATGTCCATATGGCCCTGCAGGATAGTTGTGGGGGCATTCTCATGGCCCTTCGACGCGGGTTTGCGCAGAATCACGTTGCCCGCCTTGTCGGCCATGGCCTCAATGCCGTGAGCCTTGGCGAAGTCAAGTATGAACTGGCGTATCTTCTCCTCCTTTTTCGAGGGACGGGGAATCTTGGTGATCTGGTCGAAAATTTCAAACACCGCCTGGGGTTTAAGGTCTTTTACTTCCATGACAAATCTTTTAAAATATCTTTGGGATTGAAAAATTCTGTTAAATGTTGTGGTTTGATGTGGCTAAGTTACAAAATAAAAATGAATTTCGGCAAAAAATTGCCATATCTTTCCTATATTTGTGCCCAAAACAGTGCAGACACCGATGAAAACCGTCATTGTCACCATTATCGCCGTAGTGGCGCTGCTTGCCATGGCGATAGCGCTGATAGGCGTAAAACAAATTTTCGTTAAAGGAGAACGGTTCTCACCGGGGCACGCCCACGATCTGCCACGCCTGCGCCGCCGCGCCCGCGAGCGACTTGAAGAACATAGGAATAATAAACACCACACAAACAATAACTGATGAAAAAATTTGCTTTCGCCGCTACGGCTGCCGCCGCCGCCATCGCTTTTGCCGCATGCTCGGGCAACGAGGCTAATAAAGAGGACGCCGCAAAGGAAGCCACCCCCGCGAAGACCGCCAAGGTCGAGGGCGATGCATTCGCTCCCACCACCAACATCCGCTATTACGACATGGACTCGGTGATGGCCAACTACGACCTGGTAAAGACCTACAACGAGACCAACCTCCGCGCCACCCGCGAACTTGAAAACGCCATGCAGAGCCGCCAGAGCGAGCTGCAGCGCATGGCTGCCAGCATACAGCAGAAAGCCCAGAGCAACGGATACCTCTCGGAAGCTTCGTACAACGCCGATATGCAGGACCTCCAGCGCAAGCAGCAGCAGGCCGAAAACTATCTCGGCAGCCTCCAGCAGAAAGCACAGGCCGAAGCCCTCCGCCAGCAGCAGGAATTCCTCGACTCCATCAACAACTTCCTGGTGCACTACAACAGCGACAAGCACTACGATGCCATCCTCATCTACTCCCCCGGCACCTACTTCAACCCGGCCCTCAACATCACCAAAGATGTGATCGAAGGTCTCAACGCCCGCCTCAAGAAGGCCGAGAAAGCCGATGCGAAGAAAGAAGCCAAAGCCGACGACAAGTCGGGCGCCAAGAAATAACCATTCTATTTTCCTCATTTTTCTTATATGAAATTCAAGCACTTACTTCTTAGCTTCTTAGCTATGGGAGGCTTGATGGTATCCCTTTCATCATGCTCCGACGATGATCCGGAACCCGCACCCGCTCCCACCCCCGGCCCTGAAACTCCCGATACCCCCGGAACATCTGCAATAGCTCTCTCACTCACCGACGGCGGCTTCGCCGGAACCTCGGGCGAGAGCTTCAAGCCCGGTTTCACCACCGGCGCCAAAGCAGGTCTCTTCGCAGTGAAAGGCGGCGAAATCAAAGCCTCGAACATCGAGCTGGCTTTCGACGGCAACACCTGGAATGCCGACGCAGAAGTGCCCGCCGACTGCGACCACTACTTCGTGTATTCCCCCTACAAGACCGACGCCGCTTCCAAAGTGACCGCCACATCGACCGATGCCGCCCAGTTCTTCGCAGGGGTCATCACCGCCTATGCCACTCCCGGCAGCAATCAGGCAAACTTCGACGAAGCTGTCCGCCCCTTTGACGTGACCTACGCCGACGCCACAGCCACCGCAGCCGACGGCAGCCTCAACCTCACAGCCACAGCCACCCACGCCCTGGCCGTTGCCACTTGGAGCCTCCCCGGCGGCACCAACTACACCACCGCCGACGGCTTTGTCTACGGCACCACCGGCGGAGCCGTGGCAAAATCGGTGAAACTCGGCAACGAGAATATCACCCCCGGCACTGTCAACGGCAAGCAGGCATTCTTCCACCTCCCCGCCCAGGCAGGCACCATCAACATCACCTATACCCACGGTGGCACCGAAAAGACAGCCATCGTCGCCCTCGGCGCCAATGCAGGCACCATCTCCGAGACCCTCATCGAGGGTGGTTCCACCGATGGCGGCCGCCGCGACCTCAAGGTCGGCGACCTCTACTATCGCGACGGCACCATCCTCCCCGTTGAAGCGCTTGACGCCCTCGACAAAGCCCCCGAAGGCGTGGCAGGCATTGTATTCTGCGTTGACCCCGCCCGCTTCTCGGCCGAAGAGACCAAGCTTCTCGGCAAAGTCCACGCCCTTGTGGTTTCCGCAAAAATGGGACGCCACAAATCCAAAGATTATATGGTATGGAGCGACGCATATCCCGAAACAGCCGAACTCGAAGGCCGCTATGTCGACAACATCGAGGATCCCAAATATCCCGGACTGGTGCTCCCCAACATCGAGGACATCAACGACCCCGTGAAATCCTATAAGGTCAACATCGCCGACATCGACGGCTACAAATACAATCAGATCATCCGCCAGCGTCGCAGCAGCGAAATCGCAAAGGGACACTACCCCGTGTTCTCCGCCATCGACAACCTCAATTCCACCGTCGGCGTAAGCGGCAACACCACCGGATGGTATCTCCCCTCCATCGGCCACGTTCTTGACATTCTCCACAACATCGGAGGCACCGACATTTCGGAAAGCATCGTTCTGGATCTCCCCACCGACCCCACCGAAAAGGGATCGTTCATGTTCGGCGAAACCGCCAACGCTCCTCTGATCGATAATCTCGACAAAGCCATGGCAAAAATCGCCGACAACGAAAAAGACTCATACGCATCGGCCCGCAATGCTCTCTGGTCCTCATCCTACGGCTCCCGCTACTACACCTGGTGTGAGAATCGTGGTCCCGCCCCCCGTCAGGCTGTGTTTGAATACAACCTGCTCTTCGTCCACTCCTACGACGTCATCGGCAAGGGCAACGTCCGCGGCATCCTCGCCTTCTGACAAAAACCTTACCGCACAATAAAGAAAGAGGGTGTACCAAAATTCAGACATTTTGGTACACCCTCTTTTTGCATTTATCTGCGATGTCACTGACCGCGGCTGTCACCGGAGCAGCATCTCCACAGCGCTGACATCGGCGTCGGAGGCATTCTGCAGCGCCACACACGGCACGCAGGTGGCATAGTTGCGGTCAAGCCAGTAGAGATCAGTGGCCGGGTTGCCCTCTTCCTCGTTGACCAGCTGCCCGGTGAGCCAGTAGAACGGTTTGCCGTGCGGGTCGGTATACTGCCTGAACTCCTCGGTCCAGTGGCTGCGCGCGGCGCGCACCACCTTCATACCCTCGATTTTCACTTTCGCCGGAAAATTGACATTGAGACACACACCCTGCGGCAGCCCCTTTTCAAGAACCCGCGCGGTGATCTCCCTGATATAGGGACGGCACTCGCTGAAATCAGCTTTCATCGAGTGATGGAGCAGCGAATAGCCTATCGAAGGGATGCCGTCGAGACACCCCTCGAACACCGCCCCCATCGTGCCGGAGTAGATTACCGAGCAACCAGAGTTGCTGCCATGGTTCACCCCCGCCAGCACCAGCTGCGGTGTGCGGGGCAGGATGGCATGCATGGCCATCTTCACACAGTCGACCGGCGTGCCGCTGACAGTGAACAGCCGCGCGCCCTCGTAGCCCGCGATCTCCTCGATGCGCAGGGGTGCGTTGAAAGTCAGCGACGACGACTGACCGCTCTTGGGCTCGGCAGGCGCCACAACCCACACCTCGCCCATATCCTTCACGCAATCAACAAGAAAATGAATGCCGGGAGCGTTGACGCTGTCGTCATTGGTTATCAGTATAAGTTTCTTTTCCATAAGAGTCTGTCAAAATTTCCATCTGCAAATTTAGCAAAAATCCATGGAAAAGCCTCAGGTTATTAACATCGGGCGCCACTTATCAACATTACGGCGCTTTTAACATTATATAAAAAGCTGAATATCGGATTTTTGTTGTTACTTTGCAACCGTAATAAACATTTGCATCATGGGTAAAATCATAGCTGTCGCCAATCAGAAAGGCGGGGTGGGAAAAACCACCACCACCATCAACCTCGGCGCCTCCCTGGCAAAGGAGGGCAAGAAGGTACTCATCATCGACGCCGACCCCCAGGCCAACGCCACCTCGGGCTACGGCATCGACCCGCGCACCATGGAATCGTCGATCTATGAATGTCTGGTCGACGAATACCCCATGAACGGCTCGCAGGTGACAACCTGTGTGGAGGGTCTCGACCTCGTGGGGTCGCGCATCGACCTGGCCGGCGCCGAGCTTGAGCTTATCAACAAGCCGGGCCGCGAACGCGTACTTGCACGCGCGCTCGAATCGGTGATGCCGCTCTACGATTTCATCCTCATCGACTGCTCCCCCTCGCTGGGGCTCATCACCGTCAACGCCCTCACGGGCGCCCACTCGGTCATCATCCCCGTGCAGGCCGAATATTTCGCACTCGAAGGTATCAGCAAGCTGCTCAACACCATCCGCATCATCAAGTCGAAACTCAACCCCGGGCTGGAAATCGAAGGGTTTCTGCTCACCATGTACGACGCCCGCCTGCGTCTGGCCAACCAGATCTACGAGGAGCTTAAAAGCCACTTCGGCGACATGGTGTTCAACTCTGTCATCCCCCGCAACATACGCCTCAGCGAGGCTCCCTCCCACGGGCTTCCCGCCATAATCTACGATCCCGAGAGCCGCGGCGCCACTGCCCACGTGCAGCTCGCCCGCGAACTCATCGCTAAATGCAAGGCCTGAACCCACACCACTCACCCTCTCACTGAAACACCATGGCTACACCCCACAGAAGCGCTCTCGGCCGCGGACTCGACTCGCTTATTTCAATGGACGACACCCCCGCCCGCGGCTCGTCGGCCATCAACGACATACCTCTGGACAAGATCTCGCCCAACCCCGACCAGCCCCGCACCTCGTTTGACGAAGAGGCTCTGCAGGAACTGGCCGCATCGATCCGCGAATTAGGCATCATACAGCCTCTGTCGCTGCGAAAGACAGGCCCCGACTCATATCAGATCATCGCCGGCGAACGCCGTTTCCGCGCCGCCCGCATCGCCGGCCTCGAGCGCGTGCCCGCCTACATCCGCACCGCCGACGCCGCCGAACTTACAGAGATGGCTCTGATCGAGAACATCCAGCGCGAGGATCTCAACGCCATCGAGGTGGCACTCACATTCCGAAAACTCATCGACCAGTACCAACTCACACAGGAACGCCTCTCGGAACGCATCGGCAAGAAACGCGCCACCATCGCCAACTTCCTGCGCCTGCTCAAACTCCCCTCCGAAGTGCAGCTGGGTCTGCGCGACAAACGCGTCGACATGGGGCACGCCCGCGCCCTCTTAGGCATCGACGACCCCCGCGTGCAGCTCAAAATCTACAAGGAAATTCTGCGCGACGGACTCTCAGTGCGTCGTGTCGAAGAACTAGCCAAAAACTGGCAGCAGGCTCAGAAAGAGGGATTTCCCGAACCCGACGAAGCCCCCGCCAAGAAAGAGACACCCATCAGCTCGCACGACTTCGACCTGCTGAAAAACCACCTCTCCACCGCCTTCCGCACCCCCGTAAGCTTCACCTGCGACCGCTCGGGCAAAGGCCGCATCACCTTCAGCTTCGCCGACGAAGCCGAGCTCACCCGCCTTATCTCCCTCTTCGACTCCCTACCCCACACCTGATCACTTGTGGCGAAAAAAGCCACACCACACCCAAATCAATAGATTTGCGAGCCGAAACCGGGCAAAGGCGCTGAATTTTAGCTGAATTTTAGCGAAAAAAAGAGTGTTTGTTTGGTGGTTTTGCAAAATAATTTGTAATTTTGTGAAAATTTGGGCAGAATAGACTTCCCGATTTAGAAGGAACTACATCCCTATCCGGGGCATTATCTCTGAGCATTATGGCCGGCGAACAGCAACAACCATCACTACAGCAGTCTGTAGAGCGCCTGAGCGCCAAGATGTTGGTCTTCTCCGAACGTTTCCAGAGGATTTGCACCCAGCGCGACGAGGCTCTCAGCCGCATCAGCGACCTCGAGCAGCAACTGCAGTCGTTGCAGAAGCGTGTCGACGACCTCGTCAAGGAGAATGAATTCCTGAAAATCGCCACAACTCTGGCTCCCACCCGCCGGGATGTGGAGCACACCCGGGAGCTTCTGTCCTCATTAGTGCGGGAAATCGACAAGTGCATTGCCGACTTGAAAGAATGACCGAAGACAAACTCAATATAACGATACGCATCGCCGGCCAGAAACCGATGGCCATGCGCATCGACCGCCAGAAAGAAGAGACGGTCCGGACCGCCGAGTATCAGGTTAACCGCCTGTGGGAGCGCTGGGTGAAGAGATTCCCCGAAAAAGCGGCGCTCGAAGTGCTCGGCATGGTGGCCTACCAGTTCGCCGAACTCTACTACAGCTCGCTGAAGTCTTCAGAGGAAGCGCAGAAGCTGCTCGACGGTTTCGAGGCCCGACTCGACTCGATGCTCCACGACCTTGGGCAGGCACAGCCTCCCGGCTCGGAAAGCTCTCCGACACGTCTTTGACGACATCTTATTTGACGACATCTTCTTACCGATTTCACGCGCACAGCCCGGCCGACAGCAATGGCCGGCGCCGGGCGCTTTCTGTTTTTTAAGCTTACACTCAACAACACTTCATCAAAAACTATAAAGAAAAAAAACTATAAAGAATGAGTACCATAATAAACGTCCTGATTTACCTGCTGATCACCGTGGTGGCCGCTGCCGCCGGTGTGCTGGCTACAATCTGGATCCAGAACCGCACAGGGCGCTCCCGCGCCCGCACAATCATCGACGAAGCTACCCGCCAGGGCGAGGTCATACGTCAGGAACAGGCCCTCAAGAGCCGCGAGGAGAGCATGAAAATCAAGGAAGAGGCCGAGCACCAGGCCAACCAGCGCCTCGCCAAGGTGCAGCAGACCGAAGCGCGCATGAAGAAGCGCGAGATGGAGCTGAACCAGGTGCAGCAGGAGAACCAGCGCGCCCGCGCCGACCTCGAGACCCGTCGTCAGAAACTCGACGCCGAGGAGAATGTGATCGCCTCACGCAAGGAGGAGCTTGACAAACTCCGCCGCTCGGCCCAGGAATCGCTCGAACACATCTCGGGCCTCTCGGCCGAGGAAGCCAAGGAGAAACTCGTGGAATCCATGAAGGACGAGGCCAAGACAGCCGCCGCATCCTACGTCAACGAAATCATGGACGAGGCAAAGATGACCGCCAACAAGGAGGCAAAGCGCATCGTCATCCAGACCATACAGCGCGTGGCCACCGAAGCCGCCATCGAAAACTCCGTAACCGTGTTCCACATCGACTCCGACGAAATCAAAGGGCGCATCATCGGCCGCGAGGGGCGCAACATCCGCGCTCTCGAGGCTGCCACCGGCATTGAAATCATCGTCGACGACACCCCCGAGGCCATCGTCCTCTCGGGTTTCGACCCCGTGCGCCGCGAAATAGCCCGTCTGGCCCTCCACCAGCTGGTGGCCGACGGACGCATCCACCCCGCCCGCATCGAGGAGGTGGTGACCAAAGTGCGCAAGCAGATCGAGGAGGAGATTGTCGACACCGGCAAACGCACCGCCATCGACCTCGGCATCCATGGTCTGCACCCCGACCTTATCCGTCTCATCGGTAAAATGAAATATCGCTCGAGCTACGGCCAGAACCTGCTGCAGCACGCCCGCGAAACCGCCAACCTCTGCGCCATCATGGCATCGGAGCTTGGACTCAACCCCAAGAAAGCCCGCCGCGCAGGCCTGCTCCACGACATCGGCAAAGTGCCCGACGAAGAGCCCGAACTGCCCCACGCAATCCTCGGCATGAAACTCGCCGAAAAGTATAAGGAGAAACCCGAAATCTGCAACGCCATCGGCGCCCACCACGACGAAATCGAGCAGACCACACTGCTGGCACCCATCGTGCAGGTGTGCGACGCCATCTCCGGCGCCCGTCCCGGTGCCCGCCGCGAAATCGTAGAGGCATACATCAAGCGCCTCAACGACCTCGAGCAGCTGGCCATGAGCTATCCCGGCGTGATCAAGACCTACGCCATCCAGGCCGGCCGCGAGCTGCGCGTGATCGTCGGCGCCGAGAAGATCGACGACGCTCAGACCGAAAGCCTCTCCAACGAAATAGCCAAGCGCATCCAGGACGAGATGACCTATCCCGGCCAGGTGAAAATCACCGTCATCCGCGAGACACGCGCCGTAAGCTTCGCCAAGTAACCCGCTCTTTTTTCTGACTGCTATGAAAGAAGAGAACGACAAGCTGCCTGGCGCCCCCGGCGACTTCCCCGAGTGCGCCCGATGCTGTTCGGGAGGCGCCGTGGGAGGCGTCACCGAGGCCGACATCCGCGGCAAGCTCCACAGCACCAACTATTTCGAGGACATCCCCGGAGGATACGCCGACGACGACATGGTGGAGGTGAACTTCAAGAACACCCGCAAGGGCTTCTTCCTCAACTCGGCCAAAATCCCCCTGAAAATCGGCGACATGGTGGCCGTGGAGGCCCAGACCGGTCACGACATAGGCCGCGTGAGCCTCACCGGCGCGCTGGTGCGCCTCAACATGCGCAAGGCGGGCGTGAAGCCCGACGCCGAGGTGCGCCGCGTGTTCCGCAAGGCCAAGCCCAACGACATCGAGCGCTACCAGCAGGCCCGTGCCCGCGAGAACGACACCATGATCCGTTCGCGCCGCATCGCCGCCGACCTCAACCTCAACATGAAGATCGGCGACGTGGAATATCAGGGCGATGGCAACAAAGCCATTTTCTATTACATCGCCGACGAGCGCGTGGATTTCCGTCAGCTCATCAAGGTGCTGGCCGAGACATTCAAAGTGCGCATCGAGATGAAACAGATCGGCGCGCGCCAGGAGGCAGGCCGCATCGGCGGCATCGGCCCCTGCGGCCGTCCGCTCTGCTGCACCACATGGATGACATCGTTCCAGAGCGTCTCCACCGCCGCCGCACGTTTTCAGGACATTTCGCTCAACCCCCAGAAACTCGCCGGCCAGTGCGCCAAGCTCAAATGCTGCCTTAATTTCGAGGTCGACTCCTACGTGGAGGCTTCGCGCAAGCTCCCGCCGCGCGACGCCCGCCTCGAAACCGCCGACGCCACATATTTCTATTTCAAGGCCGACATTTTCCGCCACGAAATCACCTACTCCACCGATAAGAACATCCCTGCCAACCTCGTCACCATCGACGCGGCCCGCGCATTCGAGGTCATCGCCCTCAACAAGGCGGGCGAAAAGCCTCTTAAGCTCAAGGAAGATGACGGGGAGGAGAAAAAGCCGTCGGAATATGCCGACATCCTCGGCCAGGACTCGCTCACCCGCTTCGATTCCCGCAAAAAGCGCCGCAAGAAACCTGCAAAGAAAGCCGAAGGCCAGAAAGCTGACGCCCCCAAAACCGAGGGAGCGAAACCCGACGGCGGAAAACCCGACGGATCGAAACAGCGCCAGGGCAAGAAACCGCAGCAACCCAAGCAGCAGCAACAGCCGCGACCCCAGAAGCAGCAAAAGCAGCAGCAGGGTCAGCCAAAGCAACAGCAGCCACGGCCTCAGAAACCGCAGCAGCCAAAGCAGCAAGGCCAGCCCAAGCAGCAGCAGCCTCCGAAACAGCCTCAACAGTAAGAGATTGTTTAAAGCTTTTTAGAGCTTGTTCAATAACACGAGATGTCTTTGCGAGAAACCATAAAACTGACCGTGGCGATGGCAGTCGCAGCCGCCGTTGCCGCCTGCTCGGCTCCCGGCAACGACTATGCCGCCTACGCCGACATCCCCTCCGGGGGGTGGGTCTACGATCAACCGCTGACATTCTATCCCGTGCACCCCGATTCCCTGGTGTCGGGACACCTTGTGGTGGGGGTGCGTCACGACAACACCTATCCCTACCGCTCGCTCTGGGTTGAAGTGACCACCTTAGACCACGGACAGCCCCGCCGCGACACACTGGACATCACCCTGGCCGACCGCTACGGCTCATGGACAGGAATCGGCATAGGCACCTCGTTTCAGAACACCGACACCATCGGCCGCAGCATCCTCCACGCCTCGCACACACCCGTGGCAGTGCGCCACATCATGCGCGCCGACACCCTGCGTGGGATCAGCCAGCTCGGCATTTTCTTCCTCCCCGGCGGCGATTAAAAACCACCGCTCCACATCCCTGCAACCTTTCCCTCTCCCGGGTTGTTAACATGGTTGACAACACATTATAGTTACTTAGTAATTATGGACAATCTGATTCTCCTTCCGAAAGAGGAACTCGATATGCGGCTGGCCCGCATCCGCGAGGCCGCCCGGCTGGCCGGCGCCACCGGATGCATCCTCATTGCCGACAACGCCACGCTCTACTACCTCACAGGCCGGGTGTTCAACGGCTGGGCCTGCGTGCCCCTCGAGCGCGACATCGCCCCCCTGTGGTTTGTGCGCCGTCCCGTGGAACTGCTGGGCGACGGCGTGATCTATGTGAGAAAGGTGGAGGAGATCCCCGGCCGTATGGCCGAGGCCGGAGTGCCGCTCCCCGCGCGTCTCGGTCAGGAACTCGACGTGATGCCCTATTCTGTGGTCGAGCGCGTGCGCAAGGCCATCCCCGCCGGCTGTTATTTCAACGCCTCGCCCATCGTGGCCGCCGCCCGCGCAGTGAAGACTCCCCGCGAGATCGCGCTCATACGTCAGTCGGGCATCATCCACGAGGCCGTCTACCGCAAAATCCCATCGCTCTACTCCCCGGGGATGACCGACTTCGAGTTCGAAGTGGCCATCGAGCACCTTTCGCGCCTTGAGGGGTGTCTGGGCATCTTCCGCGTCTCAGGTCAGTCGATGGAAATATTCATGGGCAACGTGCTGGCCGGCCGCAACGCCGACGTGCCCACCCCCTACGACTTCGCAATGGGCGGCGGTGGCAAACACGCCTCGCTCCCCGTGGGAGCTTCGGGCGGCGAAATCATGCCCGGCACAGCCGTGATGGTCGACGTCAACGGCAACTACACCGGCTACATGACCGACATGACCCGCACCTTTGCCTGCGGCACTCTCCCCGCCGAGGCACTGGCGGCGCATCAGTGCTCCATCGACATCTGCCACGCCTTTCAGGAGAAAGCCCGCGAGGGTGTGCGCGCCGCCGACCTCTACGACATGGCCGCCGCCATGGCCGAGGCCGCCGGTTTCAGCCGCTATTTCATGGGGCACCGCCAGCATGCCGGCTTCTGCGGCCACGGCGTGGGCATCGAGGTCAACGAGCAGCCTGTCATCGCGCCCCGCAGCAAGGGGGTGCTCGAGGTGGGCAACGTCATCGCCCTCGAGCCTAAATTCGTCATCCCCCGCGTGGGCGCCGTAGGCATCGAGAACACCTATGCCATAGGCAACAACTCGGTGGAATGCCTCACCAACGCCCCCGAAGAGATCATCCAGCTCATCGACTGACACGCCACACTCCCAACCATTCACTCACACATACCGCACTTGGATTCCCGGATCTTAAACTTAGACAACAGAATATTCCGCCTGGTAGGCTCGGCCGCCGACTCGCTCGGCCGCGAATGCTATGTGGTCGGGGGCTATGTCCGCGACCTGCTTCTGGGCCGTCCCTCCAAGGACATCGACTTCGTGACCGTGGGGAGCGGCATCGAAGTGGCACGCGCCGTGTCGCGGCTCATCCGCGGCGCCCGGCTCAGCGTGTTCCGCAACTTCGGCACCGCCCAGGTGAAATCGCGAAACGAAGAACTCGAATTCGTCGGTGCCCGCAAGGAGTCGTACAACCGCAACTCGCGCAAGCCCATAGTGGAGGACGGCACCCTCGACGATGACCTCGCCCGCCGCGACTTCACCATCAACGCCATGGCCGCCTCGGTCAACGCCGCCTCGTTCGGCCAACTCATCGACCGCTACAACGGCCTCTCCGACCTTCAGGCAAAACTGATCCGCACCCCTCTCAACCCCGACATCACATTCTCCGACGACCCCCTGCGCATGATGCGCGCCATCCGTTTCGCCACCCAGCTCTCGTTCGACATCGTGCCCGAAACCTTCGAGGCCATCCGCCGCAACGCCGAGCGCATCAAAATCATCTCGCGCGAACGCGTCATGGACGAGCTGATGAAAATAATGAAGGCGCCCCGCCCCTCCACGGGGTGGATGCTCCTCTACCGCGCCGGCCTGCTCCGCTTCATCTTCCCCGAGCTGCTGGCCATGAAAGGGGTGGAGGTGGTCGACGGCATCGGCCACAAAGACAACTTTTTCCACACCCTTCAGGTGCTCGACAACGTGGCCGAAAAATCATCCAACGTGTGGCTGCGCTGGGCGGCGCTCCTCCACGACATCGGCAAACCTGTCACCCGCCGTTTCGACCCGAAGCTCGGATGGACCTTCCACGGCCACAACGCCGTGGGCGCCAAGATGGTGCCCCGCATCTTCCGCCAGATGAAGTTCCCCATGAACGCCAAGATGAAATATGTGCAGAAACTCGTGGATCTGCACATGCGCCCCATCGCCCTTGTGGAGGACACCGTCACCGACTCGGCGGTGCGCCGTCTGCTTTTCGACGCCGGCGACGATGTCGACGACCTCATGGTGCTCTGCGCCGCCGACATCACCTCGAAACATGCCGACAAGGTGGCCCGGTTCCGCGAGAACTATCAGCTGGTGAAGCAGAAAATGGTGGAACTCGAGGAGCGCGACCGCATCCGCAACTTCCAGCCACCCGTCGACGGCATCGAGATCATGCACACCTTCGGCCTCGGCGAATGTCGCGAAGTCGGCATCATCAAGGAACGCATCAAAAACGCCATCCTCGACGGCGAGATCCCCAACGAACACGCCGCAGCCCGCACCCTGATGCTCTCGTTCGCCGCCTCCGACCTCTCGCTCAGCCCCGTGGAGGAGCAGCAATAATCGCCCGCGGCTCCGCCGGTACCATGCTACCTCCACGCTGCGATGCCCCTCAGATAATTTTTGCGCCACGAAACGCAGCGTAAATTTGCGTTTTTCAATGAGGTTGTGTAATTTTGTGGGTTATTTCAAACCTCACAATTATCATGAATCTTTTCGACCAGGTTTCCGAAGATATAAAGAAGGCGATGCTCGCCCGCGACACCGTTGCCCTGGAGGCTCTCCGCGGCATCAAAAAGGAATTCCTCGAAGCCAAGACAGCCAAAGGCTCCGACGGCACTCTCCCCGACGACAAGGCCATGGCCATCCTCGCCAAAATGATCAAGCAGCGCAAGGAAAGCGCCGACATCTACACTCAGCAGAACCGTCCCGAACTCGCAGCCGAGGAGAACGCCCAGGCCGAGGTCATCGCACGATATATGCCCAAGGCTCTCACAGATCAGGAGCTTACCGACGTGCTGCGCGACATCATCGCCCGCGTGGGCGCCACTTCGCCCAAAGAGATGGGCAAGGTGATGGGCGTGGCCTCGAAAGAGCTTGCCGGACGTGCCGACGGCCGTGTGATCTCCGCCCGCGTACGCGAACTCCTCGCCGCCAATTGAATCCGCGGGATTCCCGACGACATGTGACAACAATAAAACCACAGCATACATGCTCACACTTCAACAGATCAAAGCCGACCCCGCCCGCGTGGTGGAGCGTCTGGCCATAAAAGGTTTCGACGGGAAGGAACCCATCGACCGCGTGCTCGCTCTCGACAACCGCCGCCGCGAACTCCAGCTCGACAACGACAACAAGGCCGCCGAGCTTAACCGCATCGCCGCTTCGGTGGGACGCCTCATGAAAGAAGGTAACAAAGCCGAGGCCGAAGAGGCCCGCGCCCGCGTCGGCGCCCTCAAGGAGGCTCAGAAAGAGATAGCCTCACAGCTCGCCGAAACCGAGTCACAGCTGCGCGAACTGCTCTGCACCATCCCCAACATCCCCTGCGACATGGTGCCCGCCGGCACCTCGGCAGCCGACAACGTAGTGGAGAAAACCGGCGGCCCCATGCCCGACCTCCCCGAAGATGCCCTCCCCCACTGGGATCTCGCCCGCAAATACAACCTCATCGACTTCGACCTCGGCGTGAAAATCACCGGCGCCGGCTTCCCCGTCTACACCGGCAAGGGCGCCCGGCTGCAGCGCGCCCTCATCCAGTTCTTCCTCGACGAGGCCAACGCCGCCGGCTACACCGAAGTGGAGCCGCCCTACGTGGTCAACGAAGCTTCGGCCTACGGCACCGGCCAGCTCCCCGACAAGGAAGCACAGATGTATCACTGCGAACTCGACAACCTCTACCTCATCCCCACCGCCGAGGTGCCCGTCACCAATATCTACCGCGACGTAATCCTCAACGAAAGCGAGCTTCCCAAGATGAACTGCGCCTACTCGGCCTGCTTCCGCCGCGAAGCCGGCAGCTACGGCAAGGATGTGCGCGGCCTCAACCGCCTCCACCAGTTCGACAAAGTGGAGATCGTGCGCATCGAGCGCCCCGAAGACTCCTATGCCGCCCTCGAAAAGATGAAGGACCATGTGCAGGGACTGCTCGAGAAACTCGGCCTCCCCTGGCACATCCTGCGCCTGTGCGGAGGCGACATGAGCTTCACCTCGGCCATCACATTCGACTTTGAAGTCTGGTCGGCAGCACAGAAGCGCTGGCTCGAAGTGTCGTCGGTCTCCAACTTCGAGACCTACCAGGCCAACCGCCTGAAATGCCGCTACCGCGGCGCCGACAAGAAGACCCGTCTGTGCCACACCCTCAACGGCTCGGCCCTCGCACTCCCCCGCATCGTAGCCGCCCTGCTCGAGAACAACCAGACCCCCGAGGGCATCATCGTCCCCGAATGCCTGCGCCGCTACACCGGCTTCGACATCATCGACTGACGCCCGCCGCCCCGCGGAAAGTTTATTACGGCGGCAAGAAAGCCGCCGCTCCACACTGGCCTGCCCGCAATTTTATACAGGAAACCACCTGCAGACCATGGAAAGGCGGAGTGTGGGGAGGCGGCTTTCCAGCCGCCTATACCAAAACTTTCCAACTGCCTGCATATAGACCTTTTCAATCACCAATTTCAAGGGAAAAGGCAAAAATTTGCATTTCGGTGGATTCCACTACAAATTAATGATTTTAACGAGGCTGCCTAACTTTGGTTGTTAGACAGCCCCTGTTTTCATTTTCTAACACACTAAAATATTGAAAACGTAGACACCGTGATTGGTTGCGAAAAAAATTTGCGGGTTAAAGGAAAAATGCTTAACTTTGGCAATTCATTGTGAAGACTGGCTGCTCTAACCCGCACCTTGCATGTGATTTTGTATACCACACTTTGACATTAAAGTCTGACTATTCGACATTTAAGTCTAACTACATATTTTCTGTTTCCTGCTCAACTTAAGGCAAAAACCGTAACATTTTCTTTACCATACCTTTATGGAAGCCAACGAATCTAAGAAACCCCGACGCCCGCGCATCGGGCAGATCCCCGGCGCTGCCGACAACGCCTTCGGATCTAACGACAACCATTACGAGAAGAGACCCTACAGCGCTCCCGCCGCCGACGGCGCATCCGCTGCCGACGCCGACTCACAGGAGCGTCGTCCCAATTTCCCCGCACGCGAAGGTTATCCCCAGCGTCCCTACCAGCCCCGCCAGAGCAATTATGGCCAGGGCGGCTACCAGCAGCGCCAGGGTGGTTACCAGCAGCGCCCCTACAACAACAACCGCCCCGGAGGCTACCAGCAGCGTCAGGGTGGCTACAACAACAACCGTCCCGGAGGCTATCAGCAGCATCAGGGCGGCTACAACAGCGAGAACCGCCAGAGCGGTTACAACAGCGAGAACCACCAGGGTGGCTACCAGCAGCGTCAGGGCGGTTACAACAACAACCGTCAGGGCGGTTACAACAACAACCGCCAGGGCGGCTACAACAACAACCGCCAGGGTGGCTACAACAACAACCGTCAGGGTGGCTACAACAAGGGCATGATGCGTCCGCAGGGCAAGAGCTTCGTGCCCCGTCCCAAGCGTATAGAATATGAGCTGCCCGTACCCGATGTGAACGAGCAGATCCGTCTGAACAAGTTCCTGGCCAACGCCGGTCTATGCTCGCGCCGCGAGGCCGACGAGTTCATCCAGCAGGGTCTGGTGAAAGTCAACGGCAACGTTGTCACCGAACTCGGCACCAAGATCGGCCACGCCGACATCGTGGAATACAACGACAAGCCTGTGGTGCTCGAAAGCAAGTGCTACATCCTGCTCAACAAACCCAAGGATTGCGTCACCACCTCGGATGACCCCAACGGCCGCACCACCGTGCTCGACCTCGTCAAGGGCGCATGCGAGGAGCGCATCTATCCCGTGGGACGTCTCGACCGCAACACCACCGGCGTGCTCCTGCTCACCAACGACGGCGACCTGGCCTCGAAGCTCACACATCCCAAGTATGTCAAGAAAAAGATCTACCATGTGTGGACCGACAAAGACATCGCCGAGGAGGACATGCAGCGCATCGCCGACGGCATCGAGCTGGAGGATGGCGAAATCCACGCCGACGCCATCTCCTATGTCACCGACACCGACCGCAACCAGGCCGGCATCGAGATCCACTCGGGCCGCAACCGCATCGTGCGCCGCATTTTCGAATCGCTCGGCTATCATGTCACCAAGCTCGACCGCGTCTACTTCGCAGGCCTCACCAAGAAGAATCTGCCCCGCGGCCGCTGGCGCTATCTCACCCAGGAGGAGGTCAACTTCCTCAAAATGGGTTCATTTGAATAAGAGCTTGATTGATTCTAAACAAGCTTAAACCGTTCAGACAATGAAACGTACTAAGATAAGCGAAATATACAAGGAGTCGGCCGCATTGATCGGTCAGGACATCTGTGTGAAAGGCTGGGTGCGCTCGCGCCGCGGCAACAAATTCGTGCAGTTCGTGGCTCTCAACGACGGCTCCACAATCAAAAACCTGCAGGTGGTGCTCGACACCAACCTTTTCCCCGACGAAAAGCTCAAACCCATCACCACCGGCTCGGCGATCTGCGTCGAAGGCATCCTCGTGGAATCGATGGGCAAAGGGCAGACCGTGGAGGTGCAGGCCCGGTCGATCGAGGTCTACGGCACCGCTGACCCCGAAAAATACCCCCTGCAGAAAAAGGGGCACACGCTGGAATTCCTGCGTGAAATCGCCCATCTGCGTCCCCGCACCAACACCTTCTCGGCAGTGCTGCGCGTGCGCTCCACTCTTGCGTTCGCCATCCACCGCTACTTCCAGGAGCGCGGGTTCTACTACCTCAACACCCCGCTGATCACCGCCAGCGACTGCGAAGGCGCCGGCGCCATGTTCCAGGTGACAACCCTCGACCTCAACAACATCCCCAAAGGGGAGGATGGCAAGGTGGACTATTCCGACGACTTCTTCGGCAAGCCCACGGCCCTCACCGTCAGCGGTCAGCTCGAGGGTGAGTTAGGTGCCACGGCCTTAGGCGCCATCTACACTTTCGGCCCCACATTCCGCGCCGAGAACTCCAACACTCCCCGCCATCTGGCCGAGTTCTGGATGATCGAGCCTGAGATCGCCTTCCTCGACATCGACGGCAACATGGACCTGGCCGAGGATTTCCTGAAATATTGCATCCGCTACGCTCTCGACAACTGCCGCGACGACATCGAATTCCTCGCCGAGCACTACGACAAGGAGCTGATAGGTCGCCTGGAATCGGTTATCAGTCAGGATTTTGTGCGCCTCACCTACACCGAGGGCGTGAAACTCCTCGAGGAGAGCGGCCACAAATTCGAGTTCCCCGTGAAGTGGGGCATCGACCTCCAGAGCGAGCACGAGCGTTATCTGGTAGAGCACTATTTCAAGCGCCCCGTGATTCTCACCGGCTACCCCAAGGAGATCAAGGCTTTCTACATGAAACTCAACGACGACGGCAAGACCGTGCGCGCCATGGATGTGCTCTTCCCCGCCATCGGCGAAATCATCGGCGGATCGGAACGCGAGGAGAACTACGACAAGCTTCTGAGCCGCATCGAGGAGATGGGCATCCCCATGAAGGATATGTGGTGGTATCTCGACACCCGCCGCTTCGGCACAGTGCCCCACTCGGGCTTCGGCCTGGGCTTCGAGCGTCTGGTGCTCTTCGTCACCGGCATGACCAACATCCGCGACGTGATCCCCTTCCCCCGCACCCCCAAGTCAGCCGAATTCTGATCCTCCCCGGCCGGCATCCCCGTTGGCTGTCGGCATTCGCACGGCTCTTCTCCGCCGATACAATACCCGCAAACAGCAGCAGACCTCCCCGTCTGCTGCTGTTGTGATTTTACAGTTTTATATAATTATACCCAAACGAGATATATCAACATTTGTCCGGATTTTATAAATCACAATTTACAAATTACCGATTTTTGTATTTTTATTGCGTATAATTGATAAAATTCTTATCTTTGCATCATGAAACTAATCGCACGGCAAACATATATAGAACATATCATACGTTATTTGGGAAAAGGCGTGATGATCGCACTCACCGGACAACGGCGTGTTGGCAAAAGCTATGTTTTGCGGCAACTCGCCGTTACAATCAGAGAGATGTTCCCCGATGCAAATATCGTATACATCAATAAGGAAAAGAAAAAATTTGCAGACATCAGAAATGACACCGACTTATCGGAGTATCTCGTTGACAAGTTTAGCGAGAATGCCGACAACTATCTTCTAATAGATGAAGTGCAGGAGATTGACGGGTTCGAGAATACTTTGCGCAGTCTTAACTCGGATGATGAATGTCAGATAATTGTCACCGGCAGCAATGCTAAAATGCTTTCTTCTGAATTGTCCACATATCTGAGCGGACGATATATCGACATACATATTCAAAGCTTGTCATACAGGGAATTTCTCCATTTCCACAATCTGGAAGATACGGCAGAGAGCCTTGACAGCTATCTGTCATATGGCGGTCTGCCGCACCTCTATCGTCTGGGGCTTGAAAACGAAGATATAGTCTGGGAATATATCCAGAACATTTACAATACCATTGTACTGAAAGATGTGATACAGCGCGAAGGTCTCAGGAATGTCACTCTTTTTGAAAACCTCATGACATTTATAAGCGACAATACCGGACAACTTGTATCGGCGACTTCCTTGTCAAAATACCTGAAAGCGCATCGCGTGGATCTTACCCCGATGTCTGCGATAAACTACCTCAAAGCCGCCACAAATGCATATATCGTCAATAAGGTATCACGTTATGACATTCACGGAAAACGGTTGCTGGAGAGTAATGACAAATATTACTTTGAAGATCTCGGTCTACGCAATCTGCTTGTCGGCAGCAATCGTTCCGGTGATATTGAGAAAGTGATGGAAAATGCGGTATATCTCCACTTAAAGAATCTTGGCTACAATGTAAGAATTGGCACTTTACCTTCTGGAGAAATTGATTTTGTAGCAGAGAAAGGCGGAAAAACCATTTATATGCAAGTGGCTTACCTTTTGACAGATAACAACACCATATTACGGGAATTCGGCAACCTTCTGAAAATTCCTGACAACTATCCGAAATATGTCGTTTCAATGGATCCTATAATTAAACCCAAGGATTACGACGGAATAACACATCTGTCTCTTCGTCAATGTCTGATGTGTGAGTCATTTTGAAGGCATTGCAGGGGCGATGGAGCCGGAGAAAATTTTGAAGTTTGGCGGGGAATGCGTAAATTTGCGGAAACAGACCTGAAACCCAAGTTACGAAAGAAATCCAAAGCTGAAACCAAAGCTAAATCCCAAATTACGCAATAAAGCCATGGAAGGTAAACTTATCATAATTTCCGCCCCCTCGGGATGCGGCAAATCCACTATCATCGGCGACATTATGGACCGCGCCGGCCTCGATCTGGAGTTCTCCGTCTCAGCCACCAACCGCAAGCCCCGCGAGGGGGAGGTGGACGGAGTCAACTACCACTTCCTCACCGACCAGCAGTTTCACGACCTCATCGCCGAAGGCGCTTTCGTGGAGTATGAGCAGGTATATCCCGGCCGCTACTACGGCACGCTCCGCTCCGAAATCGAGAACCGCATAGCCCAGGGGCACAATGTGCTGCTCGACATTGACGTTTGCGGCGGCCTGAATGTGAAGAAACAGTTTGGCGACCGCGCCCTTTCAATATTCATCGAGCCGCCGAGTGTGGCCGAACTGGAGAAACGCCTGCGTCTGCGCGGCAGCGACTCGGAGGATTCCATCCGCCAGCGAGTAGGTCGCGCCGAATATGAGCTGTCGTTCCGTCCGCACTACGACAAGGTCATCACCAACGACACCCTCCCCGAGGCCATAGCGGCCGTAGAGAGCACGATGGCCGAATTTCTCGCGAAGTAGCAACTTTCGGTGGCTGTCGGGCGTTTAGATAATGACGCGGCAACGTCGCCGGCGTCTGTCCCTACAACTGTTTACTTATGAAGACAGGTGTTTTCGGCGGGTCGTTCAATCCCGTCCACAACGGCCACATAGAGCTGGCACGCGACATAGTCAGGCAAGGCATCGTCGACAAAGTGATGATGGTGCTCACACCCCTGAATCCACTTAAGGCCGACCCGGAGTCGCTGGTCAACGATCAGCACCGCATGGCCATGCTGCGTCTGGCCTGCCGCCCCTATCCCGAACTGGAGGCATGCGACATAGAGCTGAAAATGCCGCGTCCCAACTACAGCATCGACACCCTGAGCCGCCTTCAGGCCGAGCATCCCGACGACACTTTCCGCCTGATCATCGGCGCCGACAACTGGGAGATTTTCAAACAGTGGCGCCGGTGGGAGGAGATTCTGCGCAATTTCAAACCTATAGTGTATCCGCGCGTCAACTGCGACATGCCCGAGGAGGATGACGCCTTTGTCACCGCTGTGAAAGGCCCCGATTTCCCCGTGTCGAGCACCGAAATCCGCCAGCGCCTCATCAAGGGTGAGCCAGTCGATGAGCTCATTCCGCTCGATGTGCTGCTCTACATCCGCGAAAACGATCTCTACCGTAAGGACAATCCCCAGGTGAGCTTCTGACACCACCGCCATTATTTTTCACCCGACACGCATAGATTTCCACCCGACACGCAATTTAATCCGACATGCAACCAAACGCCATAGCTTTCGTCGGCCTCTGCAACGAATACTGCCAGGCTCTCGAATCAGCCCGCGAAGCCGACCGCACCGACTTCATCAACCACATGCTCAGGCTGTTGCCCCGCATTTACATCTCGGCCACCGACATAGCGCCCGATCTCTATCTCGACCAGGATGTCTACATCAACCAGGCCTGCGACGAGGATTATTACGATGCCATCCGTCTGAGCGTGGAGCAACTGCTCGGTCCCGACGACACCTATCTCGAAGTGTTTGTGCAGGAGATGAAATATTCCGACACTCCCATCGCCGTCTCCATCTCCGAGGGGCTGGCCGACCTGTTCCAGGAATTTTACAATTTCCTCGACACTGTGCGCGACACCGACGACGAGACCGTCAGTCTGACTCTCCAGAGTATCTACGAGGATTTCCACGGTTTCTGGTCGCAGACCCTCTGCAACGTGCTCCGCGCCCTCAACAACCTCACGGTGAACCTCACCGAGGAGTGACCCCACCGCTCTCCAATATCCCCATCATTATTACACCACCTGAATGACCGACGCCCGACAGCGCATCCTCGATCTGCGCGACCAGCTCAACCGCCACAATTATAACTACTACGTGCTCAACGCTCCCGAAATCTCCGACCGGGATTTCGACATGCTCATGAAAGAGCTGGAGCAGCTCGAACGCGAAAACCCCGATATGGCCGACCCCTATTCGCCCACGCAGCGCGTAGGCTCCGACCTTGCCGACGGATTCACGCAGGCCGCACACATCCATCCCATGCTCTCGCTGGCCAACTGCTACTCGATAAAGGAGGTCGACGACTGGTTTGCGCGCGTGCGCCAGGGTCTCGGCGGCGAGCCGTTCGACGTGGTTGGCGAGCTGAAATATGACGGCACCTCCATATCGCTCATCTACGAGCATGGCCGGCTGGTGCGCGCCGTCACCCGCGGCGACGGCGAAAAGGGCGATGTGGTCACCGACAACATCCGCACAATCCGCTCCATCCCCCTGCAACTGCGCGGTTCGGGATGGCCCGAAATGTTTGAGATCCGCGGAGAGATTCTCATGCCCTGGGAATCGTTTGAGAAACTCAACGCCGAGCGCGCGTTCAACGAAGAACCGCTCTTCGCCAACCCGCGCAACGCCGCTTCGGGCACACTCAAGACCCTTGACTCGCGCGAAGTGGCCCGCCGCGGCCTCGATGCCTATTTCTATTATCTGTTAGGACCCGATCTGCCCGCCGACAATCACCGAGACAATCTCGAGGCTGCCCGCGCGTGGGGCTTCAAGATCGCCCCGGTGGTTACACTGCTCCATTCCATCGAGGAGGTCGACAACTTCATAAACTATTGGGACACCGAGCGACGCAAGCTCCCCGTGGCCACCGACGGACTCGTCTTCAAAGTCAATTCGCTGCGGCAGCAGCTCAACCTCGGTTTCACCGCCAAATCGCCCCGCTGGGCCATAGCCTACAAATTTCCCGCCGAACGGGCGCTGACCAAGCTGCGCTTCGTGTCGTTTGAAGTGGGTCGCATGGGCATCGTCACCCCCGTGGCCAACCTCGACCCGGTGCTCCTGTCGGGCACCATAGTGAAACGCGCGTCGCTCCACAACGAGGACATTATCCACACTCTCGACATCCACGAAGGGGACATGCTCTATGTGGAAAAGGGTGGCGAGATCATTCCGAAAATTACCGGTGTCGACACCGCGCAGCGTCTCCCCGGAGCCGCCCCCATAGAGTTTGTGAGTCACTGCCCCGCCTGCGGCACACCGCTGATACGTGTCGAGGGGGAGGCCGCATGGCAATGCCCCAACCGCTACAGCTGTCCGCCCCAGATCGCCGGACGCGTGGAACATTTCGTAGGGCGCAAGATGATGAACATCGACGGCATCGGCGAGGAGACCGCCCGCCAGCTGATGGTCACCGGCATGGTCAGGAACATCGCCGACCTCTACGACCTCACTCCTGAGAAACTGATGACCCTCGAGGGTTTCGGCCCCCGGAGCGCCGAGAAAGTGATGGAAGGATTGGAAGCATCGCGGCAGGTGCCGTTCGACCGCGTGATCTACGCCCTGTCGATACCCTTCGTGGGCGACACCGTGGCGAAAAAAGTTGCCAGGGCGTTCCCCGACATAGATTCGCTGATGGCCGCGCCCGCCGAGCAGCTCGCCGCCGTGAAAGACATAGGACCCCGCATCGCCGAGAGCATCGTGGAATTTTTTGCCAACCCCGTCAACCGCGACACCGTGGAGCGTCTGCGCCGCGCCGGCCTGCAGATGTCGCTGTCCGAGGATGGCGTCGGCGAAAGTACCGACCTTTTGGGAGGCAAGACCTTTGTAATTTCAGGCGTATTCGCTCACCACAGCCGCGACGAATACAAAGAGATGATCGAGCGCAACGGAGGCAAAAACACCGGTTCCATTTCTAAGAAAACCGACTACGTGCTCGCCGGCGAGAACATGGGTCCGGCCAAACGCGAAAAAGCCGCTTCGCTCGGCATCCCCGTCATATCCGAAGACGATTTCCTTAAAATGCTCGAAAATAATTCGTAATTTTGCGCAAATTTACCACTTGATATGAAATTTGCGTGCGAATTTTTAAGCGACAGGGTCGGTTACGGCCCTGTTGCCATCGACATAGCACCCGGCGTGGGAGGGGTGCCCGAGGGAGTCACCGCCGTGCTCGGCCCCAACGGCTCCGGCAAATCCACATTGGGCAAAGTGCTCGCCCTGGGGCGCTACGCTTTTGGCAACCGGCTCGGTTTCCCGGCCGAGAATCTGCCGCTGAAAATGCTGTCGTTCAACGACATCCACTCATTCACCGGCGTTGACGTCCTATGCCACACCCAGCGGCTCGAATCCTCGTCGAATGACTATGTGGCCACCGTGGGCGAAATTTTCGGCGACCTCACCCGCGAGCCCCGCTGGCTGCAACTGTGCGACGCCATGGGGCTGCACGGCGCCGTAGACAAACGCATTAACTACCTCTCGTCGGGCGAGCTTCGCAAACTTCTGATAGTAAACGCGCTTCACGCGCGTCCCTACCTGCTGGTGCTCGACAACCCCTATATCGGACTCGACAACCCCTCGCGCAACGAGCTCGACGCCGCCCTGCGGGCGCTCCCCGCCACCGGGGTGAATGTGGTGATGCTGCTATGCGACCCTGCGGAGGTGCCACCCTACGCGTCGGCCGTGCTCACCATGGACGCCTGCCGCATCACCTCGCTGGTCACCTCGGAGGCAGAAATCGACGCAATCCGCCGCACCCCGCCGGCGACCGGGCAACCCACACCCGACATTCCCGACCGCAACCGCCCCGACCGACCCCACGACATAGCCTTCGCCATAGCCGACGGCCATCTGCGCTACGGCGACCGCACCATCCTCGACCACATCGACTGGACCGTGCGCTCAGGCGAGCGGTGGGCGCTCACCGGCCCCAACGGATCAGGCAAATCTCTGCTACTCAGCATGGTGGTGGGTGACCACCCTCAGGCCTACGCCAACCATATCACACTCTTCGACCGCCGCCGGGGCACCGGCGAAAGCGTCTGGGAAATCAAAGACCGCATAAGCTATGTCTGCCCCGAGGAACAGCTCTATTTCCGCTCGCCCGACACCGTGCGCGCCATCGTGGCCCGCGGTCCGCGCCCTTGGCTCGACCGCTTCGGCCGCCTCAGCGAAGAAGAGCTGACCCTGGCCGACCGCTGGCTCTCCATCATGGGGCTGACACCGCTGGCCGACCGCACTTTCGACACCCTCTCGTCGGGACAGCAGCGCATGGTGCTTCTCTGCCGCGCCTTTATCCGCCAGCCCGACCTGCTGATACTCGACGAACCCCTCCACGGACTCGACACCGACGCCAAACAGCGCGTGCGCACCGTCTGCGACGCTCTCTCGGCCAAAAACCGCTCCGCCCTCATCTTCGTCTCGCACTACACCGCCGAAATTCCCGCCACAGTCACAGCCCGCTTCGACCTCGCCGACCGACACCGCTGACCTCGCCGCCGGTCACCGCCGCCACTTTCCGCTCCGCCACTTTCTCTCGGCCCGCCCTCCCGAAATTCTAAAAAATCAGAAAATGAAATGATTATTAGGTATTTCGGAAAATTATTGCTAACTTTGCGCGGTTTATAGCATAACTGACGAGAAACCACCGACGAAAAGACGATAAAGACGAAAAAAATAAAAAACCAATAGACATAATGCTTAACCCAGTTAAAAAGACCATCACCCTGCCCGACGGCCGCGAAATCACACTCGAGACCGGCAAGCTCGCAAAGCAGGCCGATGGCGCCGTAGAACTGCGCATGGGCAACACCATGCTGCTCGCTACGGTAGTTTCCGCCAAAGAAGCCGGCGAAGGCGTCGACTTCATGCCTCTCCAGGTAGATTACAAAGAGAAATTTTCAGCAGCAGGCCGTTTTCCCGGCGGTTTCCTCAAACGCGAAGGACGCGCATCGGACTATGAGGTTCTCACCTCGCGTCTGGTCGACCGCGTGCTCCGTCCGCTTTTCCCCGACAACTATCACGCTGACACCTTCGTCCAGATCACCATGTTCTCGGCCGACGGCGTAGACATGCCCGACGCTCTGGCCGGTCTGGCCGCTTCGGCTGCCATCGCAGTCAGCGACATCCCCTTCAACGGCCCCATCTCGGAGGTGCGTGTGGCCCGTATCGACGGCCAGTTTGTCATCGACCCCACCTACGAGCAGCTTGAGAAAGCCGACATGGAACTGATGGTAGGCGCCACCTACGACAACATCATGATGGTCGAAGGCGAGATGAACGAAGTCTCCGAATCCGACCTCCTCGAAGCCCTCAAGGCAGCCCATGCAGCCATCAAGGAGCAGTGCAAGGCGCAGCTCGAACTGGCCGAAATGGCCGGCAAGACCGTCAAACGCGAATATTGCCACGAAGTAAACGACGAAGAGCTCCGCAAGGATGTGCATGACAAATGCTATGACAAGGCTTACGCCGTGGCCCGCACCGGCACCGCCGACAAGCACTGGCGCCAGGACGCTTTCGACGCCATCTGCGACGAATATATCGAATCGCTCCCCGAAGAGGAACGCGACGAGAAGACCCCGCTGGTGAAGCGCTACTACCACGACGTGGAACGCGAAGCCATGCGCCGCTGCGTGCTCGACGAAGGCATCCGCCTCGACGGCCGCAAGACCACCGACATACGCCCCATCTGGTGCGAGGTCGACTATCTCCCCGGACCTCACGGATCCGCCATCTTCACCCGCGGCGAGACCCAGAGCCTTTCAACCGTAACCCTCGGCACCAAACTCGACGAGAAGATTCTCGACGACGTGCTCAATCAGGGTCGCGAGCGCTTCCTGCTCCACTATAATTTCCCTCCCTTCTCCACCGGCGAAGCCAAGGCACAGCGCGGCGTAGGCCGCCGCGAAATCGGCCACGGCAACCTCGCCCACCGCGCCCTCAAGCGCATGTTCCCCGATGATTTCCCCTACGTATGCCGCGTGGTGAGCGACATCCTCGAGAGCAACGGCTCGTCGTCGATGGCCACCGTCTGCGCAGGCACACTCGCCCTGATGGACGCCGGCGTGAAGATGAAACGCCCCGTCAGCGGCATCGCCATGGGCCTCATCTCTGACGACAGCTCCGACAAATACGCCATCCTCTCCGACATCCTCGGCGACGAAGACCACCTGGGCGACATGGACTTCAAAGTCACCGGTACCCGCCAGGGCATCACCGCTACCCAGATGGACATCAAGTGCGACGGCCTCAGCTACGAGATTCTCGAACGCGCGCTCAACCAGGCCAAGCAGGGCCGCCTCCACATCCTCGACAAAATCGAGGAGACCATCCCCGCACCCCGCGAGGACTACAAGCCCAACGTGCCCCGCATCGTCACCATGCTCATTCCCAAAGAGCTTATCGGTGCCGTCATCGGCCCGGGCGGAAAAGTGATCCAGGGCATCCAGGAGGAATCGGGCGCCACAGTCTCCATCGACGAAATCCCCGAAGGTGGCTACATCGAAGTGGCTGCCGCCAACAAAGACTCCATCGACAAGGCTCTGGAGATGATCAACCGCATCGTAGAGCTGCCCGAAGAGGGCAAGACCTACACCGGACGCGTGATGACAATCCAGGATTTCGGCGCTTTCGTGCAGTTCATGCCCAACCGCGACGGCCTGCTCCACATCTCCGAAATCTCATGGGACCGTCTGCCCGACATGGAGGCCAGCGGCCTCAAAGAGGGCGACGAGGTCACCGTGAAACTTATCGAAATCGACAAGAAGACCGGCAAATACCGCCTGTCGATGCGTGCGCTCCAGCCCAAACCCGAAGGGTGGGTTGAACCCGCCGAGCGTCCCCGCGGACCCCGCGGCGACCGCCCCCGTCGCGATGGCGACGACCGTCCCCGCCGTTCGTTCGGAGACCGTCCTCGCCGTGATGGAGACCGTGGTCCCCGCCGCGACGACCGTCCCCGCCGCGACCATTTCGAAAACTGATAAAGCCCATTAAATCCGGAGCAGGTCGGATCTCTGACCTACTTCGAACCCCACACCCTCATAACCGGTACGCGGGCTGCCCCTTTCGCGGCGGCTCGCGTACCGGCCATAAAAGAGCTATGGCAAACACCGCCACTGAAACAGTCACCTCACCCCCCCGGCAATCCAACTTCGAGCTGCTGCGCATCGTGACCATGCTGATGGTGATGATCACCCACGCCGCATTTCTCACATCGGGATTCCCCGACCGCGCCGACTTCGAGGCCGACCCCTTCGGCACCGTCAGTCTCTGCGCATTTCAGGGATTCGGCGTGGCCTGCGTCAACATCTTCGTGATGATTTCGGGCTGGTTCGGTATAAAACCTTCTCTGAAAGGCTTCTGCAACTTTCTGTTCCAGAGCTTCTTCTACATGTGGGGAATCTACCTCGTGCTCCTGTTGATCGGAGAATGGTCAATCGACATAGACCGCATCCGCCGCAGTTTCGGCATCAATTCCGGCTATTGGTTTGTGGGGAGCTATGCGTTGCTTTATATCCTCTCCCCCGTGCTCAACACTTTTGTGAAACATGCCACGCGGCGGCAGATGGAGCTGTTCCTGCTGGCATACTTCGCTTTCGAGATAATCTACGGCTGGCTCCTCAAAGACCAGACGATGAACGGAGGCTACACCACCATCTCATTTATCGGACTATACATCCTGGCACGCTATCTGCACATCTACCGCAGCGACCTGTCGCGCCATGGAGGCCGCATAGTGCTGTGGTCCACAGCGATAGAGATTGCCATGCTCTGCCTGATGCTTTACACGGGCATACCCGTCATGTTCACGGCCTATGTGGCAGTCCCTGTCATAATCTGCGCAAGCGGCTGGATACTCTGGTGCAACACATGGAAACTGCCGCAATCCCGGATCATCAACTTCGTGGCAGCTTCGGCTTTCGCAGTGTATCTCATCCATGTGGAACCGCCCTATTTCCTGCGCGCCACCCACAGCTTCTACGACAATCTCGACGGCCCGGCCTATGTGCTGGCCTGCGCCGCCCTGCTTGTGGTCACCTATCTCATCGGCATCATTCTCGACCAGCCACGCAAATGGTTGTGGGGATTGATAGCACGCCGTTTCTTCCCATCGCAAAAATCCACGGCCACCAAGTAATAATTTTTCTGAATTAACGTTTAAAAGTTACACTAACTGCATAGTTCACCCTATCCGACGGCTCCGCTGCGCGCCGATGCCTGCCTAACTCTGAAACTGTCAAAAATGAAAAGATATTTCTCCCCGGTCATTGCGGCTGCAATCGCAGCCATCTTCATGCTGCTGTCATCTTCGTGCAGCAAGAAGACACACAATCTCCCATATTTCAAGGATATCACCGAACAGACCACAGTGGTGGAGGCGCCCGCCGTGCCCGACCTCGTGATTCAGCCCGACGACGAGCTCTTCATCTCCGTCAGCTCTGCCGACCCCGCAGCCACCGCCCATTTCAACCTTCCGGTAGTGAACCCGGCACGCACAAGTGAACTGAGCGCTTCAATGCAGCCTAAACAGCTCACCTACATCGTCGACTCAAAGGGCGACATCATCATGCCCGAGCTGGGGAAAGTGCATGTGGCCGGCCTGACAGTGGAACAGCTGCAGAACCAACTCACCGCCTCCATATCGCGATGGGTAGAGAATCCGCAGGTAAATGTGCGCCTGCTCTCGTTCGACATCTACGTGCTCGGCGAGGTCAACCGTCCGGGACGCATCAACACCACCGACAACACCCTCAACATCCTTGACGCCATCTCGGCAGCCGGCGACCTCACACAATATGGTCTCCGCGATAGAGTGATGCTCATCCGCAACGAAGGTAACAAACAGAAACGCGTGATTCTCGACTTAGGGTCGGCCGACCTGCTCACCTCGGAATATTTCTATCTCCGCCCCGGCGACTACATCTACGTAACCCCCAACCAGGTCAAGGAGGACAACGCCAAATACGACTCCAACAAAGCCTACAATCTGTCGAAAATCTCCACTATCGTGAGCGCCGCATCAGTCATCGCATCGCTCGTCATCGCACTTACCGTGAAATAACCCACCCGCGAGGGATTCATCTCCACAGGAAAAAGAATGAAACAAAATAAACAGCAGTCGGAAATCATCGATCTTCGCGAACTCTTCAATCAGTATCGCGCCAAATGGTATTTCTTTGTAATTTCCGTGGCCGTGTGTGGCGCCCTGGCTCTTGCATACGCCTTCTCCCGCCAGCCGGAATATCAGGTTACAGCCAACGTGCTCATTGACACCGGCGACAACGACCCGATGGCATCGCTCAGCTTCGGCGGTCTGTTCGGCGCTCAGAACTATGTCGACGACGAGATTTTCGTTCTCACATCGCATTCGCTCTACACCGACGTGGCCCGCGAGCTCGGTCTGGACCGCTCGCGCACATTCCGTCAGGGACTGCTGAAAAAGGTGACAATGAACCGAGACTACCCTCTCGATGTGGTTTCTCCGGCGCAGTTTGCCGACACCACAGCCGTAGGTCTTAAGTTCAAAGTCAAGGTCGGCGACGACGGCCGTGCAAAAATCAAGGTCACCGGCCCAAAGAAAAAGAAGATTCTTGACGTGAAGGATGTGACTCTGCCCTATGTGGTGAAAACCATCTACGGCGACTTCACCGTCACCAAGACAAAGGATTTCAAAGCTGGAGAATCATATAATGCCGAAATATCGGTCGGCGGTTACGACGGCGCCGCCGAAACTCTCGGCGAAGAGATCGAAGCCGTAATAGCCAACAAGAAGACCCATGTGATCGGGCTTTACTACAAGACACCCGACGTGGTTTTCGGCAAGGAACTGCTCAACAAGCTGCTCGAGAAATATGACCAGCGCACCATCACCACTAAAAATCATCAGAACAACAAGACGCTTCAGTTCCTCGACAACCGCATCAGTCAGATAGCCGACGAACTGGCTGGCGTGGAATCGGGCCTGCAGGACTACAAAGAGGCCAACAGCATTGTCAACCTCACGGCCGACGCCGAATACAACTTCGCCCTCAAAGGCGAGGTGTCTAAACAGCTATACCAGGCCGAAGCCCAGATGGAGATCGCCCGCATGGCCCGCGACTTCATCTCCACTCCCGGCAACGAGTATGCCATGATACCCTACACCGCCGTCGACGAATCGTCAAACGGCGTCAACGCCATGATCAGCAACTACAACGGTCTGGTGAGCCAGCGCATACGCCTGCTCTCCAATGCAAAGGAGGAGAACTATCAGGTGAAAAACATCGAGAAGCAGCTCGACGCCATCCGCGGCAACATACGCACATCGCTCTCGAAACAATATGACAACTGCTCGACACTGGTGCGCGAGCTACGCTCCAGAATCAACTCCACCCAAGGCTCGCTCGGCAGCATGCCCAAACAGGAGCGGAAAGTGCTCGACCTCACCCGCGAACAGCGCCTCAAGCAGCATCTCTATGTGTTCCTGATGAACAAGCGCGAGGAAACCTCCATGATGATCACCAACGCCGTGTCGAAAGGAGTGATTGTCGACGAGGCTTTCGTCCCCTCCGACCCCGTGTCGATGGGCAAGAAGACCATTCTGGCAGCAGGCATCCTCGCAGGCCTCATTATCCCCTTCGTGCTCATTTACGCTCTCAAGATAATCAAGGGACGACCTGAGTCGCGCTCCGAGATGGAATCGCGCCTCTCGCTGCCGGTGCTGGGCGAGGTTTCCACATCCCACGCCGGCCGCAATCTGGTGGTAGCACCCTCGTCGCACTCGTCGACGGTGGAACTGTTCAAACTCATCCGCACCAATCTCCAGTTTATCCTAAAGGATCCGCAGCAGAAGGTGGTGGTGGTCACATCGTCGAAATCGGGCGAAGGCAAATCATTTGTATCGCTCAACGCCGCCGCCGCTTTCGCGCTCCTCGGCAACAAAGTGCTGCTGGTGGGCATGGACATCCGCAAACCCATGCTGGCCAAATATCTCGGACTCCCCGCAGGGCACATCGGCATCACATCGTATCTCTCGCAGACCGACTGCACATTCTCCCAGATTGTGCAGCATGTCAAGGAGGTTCCCGGCCTCGACGTAGTTGTCGCCGGCGTGATCCCCCCCAATCCCTCGGAACTGCTCATGGATCCGCGCATGAACGATTTCTTCCGCCAGGCACGCGAGAACTACGACTACATATTTATCGATTCCGCTCCTCTGGGCATGGTCAGCGACACATTCTCCGTAGCAACCCACGCCGACTGCACCATCTACGTGACCCGTCTGGGCGTCACCAACTTCAAGGATCTCACATTCATCGAACGGATTCAGGAGTCGGAACGGCTGCCCAGAATATCCGTTGTCATCAACGGCACCGACACCCGCAGCGGCTACGGCTACGGTTACGGTTATGGCAGCGCGGAAGACCAGGGCAAGCATTCGCCGTCGGGTAAGAAAGGATTCCTGGGCCGCATAGCCTCAATATTCGGAAAATAAACCTGGCGCCTCACACAGATTCCGTTTCAAGTCACTTCATGAATTCCGAAGCACCCGGCAAAGTATATTTCAGATTCACGACAGCCGACTGGGCATGGAACATCCTGTTCATGCTCTCGCTGGCTCTCGTGGGGCTGGAGTTCAAGCCCGGCAACCTGCTGGTGGCGTTGCTGCTGCTGCGCGAATTCAAAGTCTGCCGCGAAGCCTTCATCATCAAACTGATGTTTGTGTTCGGAGGCTATGCGTTCTCCTTTCCCAACACGCAGTGGGGTGTCAATCTCAACTATATCCTCTTCATCGTGGCGATCGGAGGAATGTTTCTGCTGCGAAAGGACAAGGTGCTCAAACGCTCCATAATCGCCTATGCGTGCTATGCCATGGCGGTGATGCTGATCGCGCTTCCATTCGGTCTCGAAAGCTTCTCACTGCAGCTGCGCCCGATGCTGTCGTTCCTTACATTCTGCTTCTTCATAATACCGCTGCTCTGTTTCAACGGCCGGGCATTTGACATCCACGAATTCTGGCGGCAACTGATGTCGCTGATGCTTGTGGTGTGCGTGTTCTACATCATCGACGTGTTTGTGGTCCGCGGATGGCTGCTGGTGCCTTGCGCATGGTTCAGCTTCGACAATGTCTCGACCTGGCACAGTATTGTCATGTATGGACCCGGCGGCCCGATACCCCGCAAATATCCTCCCGGCATTTTCCCGCTGGCATTGCTCGTTTATCCTCTCGCCCGTTATTACCGACTTCGCTGGTGGCAGTGGGGAATAGTGCTTGTGGCACTGGGCTGCACACAGACTTCCACCGTGATTTTCGCTCTCGTAATAGGGTATATCATCTGCCAGGGGACAGTGAAAAAGTATCTGCTCTATGGTGTCGGAGCCATCTCACTGTTCACCGTGCTCTATTACATCGACGACTCCATGGGCTACACAATGAGCGAACAGTCGACCATGCGTATCGCATCCTCCGTCAACCAGATTCTCGCTCTGAATGAAGCGGAGGATGACGAGGATTTTGCCGATGCCGGCTCGGGACGTATCGCCCAGGCTATGCCAGCCCTCGAGATGCAGCATGAACAGCACAGGGAACTTCAGGGGTTCGGATTCGTCGACTCGCGCACGACCAACCCACGCGCTCTGGTCTTCTGCGAGTTTTTCCGCGACCCCGAGATGCAGGTAATCGCCGTGACCAGCGTGGAAATCACATATCTGCGCGTGCTCCTCACATTGGGATGGATAGGCCTGATCATCTGGCTGCTCTATTACATAGGCATCTACGGTATAATCCACAAGCTCCGTTATACCAGATACTATATCAACGTGGTAATCATCATGCTCATTTACGGCGTCAGTGGCTGGTCCTCGCTATTCGACCCTCCCGGCCTGCTGATAACCGCAATGTCATATGCCGTGGTGCTCCTTGCCAACAAGCCGTCATCGCTAAAGGAGTATCCCGACGAATATCCGCTATCTTGTTGCTAACATGCCGTCGGCCAACGATAAAAGAATCGCAAAAAACACACTCTACCTCTACGGGCGTATGCTGCTCACAATCTTTGTGTCGCTCTATACGTCGCGTGTGGTGCTTGATGTGCTCGGCGCTTCCGATTTCGGCATCTACTCGGTAGTAGGTGGCATTGTGGTGATTCTCGGTTTCCTCAACGGCACCATGAGCGGCGCCACCTCGCGCTTCATCAGCTATGAGCTGGGGGCCGGCGACAAGGGTAAACTCCGGCGCACCTTCTCGGCCGCGCTGACGGTTCATGCCGTCATCGCCCTCGCCGTGGTAGTGCTGGCCGAAACCGTGGGGCTATGGTATGTCAACCACCAGCTCGACATAGCCCCCGAACGGATGGCAGCGGCCAACTGGGTCTATCAGTTCTCGATTCTCGCCTCGGTAATCACTATCTTCCAGATACCGTTTGTGGCCGCCATCATGGCTCACGAAAAGATGGGCTACTATGCTGTGGTGGCCATGGTCAATGTGTTTTTGAAACTCGGTGTGGCGCTGGCCATACTTTTCTGCGCGTCCGCCGACAACCTGATAGTCTACGCCGGTCTGATTTTCGTGGCGGCAGCCATCGTGGGCGCCATGTACATGATTTACGCCATCCGGCGGTTTGCCGAGTGCCGGTGGAGCCTGCGCAACGACAGAGCAATTGTAAAATCCCTGCTGCGGTTCACCTCGTGCGATGTCTACGGCAACCTGTGCTATACCATGCGCATTCAGGGCACCCTGGTGGTGCTCAACCGCTTCGGAGGCACGGTGCTCAATGCTGCAGGCGGACTCTGCAACACAGTCACATCCACAGTATCGAGTTTCGCAGGCTCCATCATCATCGCGTTCCGTCCACAGATTATCCAGCAGTATGCCCGCGCCGAATACGACTACATGCTCCGGCTGATGAACAACTGCGCCCGCTATTCGCTGCTGCTGCTTGGGCTGCTCATAATCCCCATGATCATCGCCATGCCGCAACTGCTGCAGCTGTGGCTTGTAGATGTGCCACCTTACACTGTAGCGTTCTGCCGCATAGCGCTTGCCGCCGTCTGCGGCGATCTGCTGGCAACCATAGTGGGCGTTGGAGTGCACGCTACCGGGCGTATGGCTCTCTACAGTTTCGTCTCCGGCACGCTGTTTCTGCTCGAGCTGCCGCTGATGTGGCTGCTGCTGAAATGGACCGGCCGTCCGGCGGTGGTCTACACAGTCCATGCCGCCATGATTTTCGTCATCGTGCTGGCCAACACGCTGGTGCTCCGCCATCTGCTCCCGGCCTTCGCCGTGGGGCGCTTCTGGCTCCGCGGCATTGCTACCCCCATGGCGATTCTCGCCGCCACCTTCGCCGCAACAGCCATGCTCGCCGCCTCGTGGGAATTCACTTTCCTGCAGATTATACTCATGAGTCTGCTTTCAACCGCCATACTTGCCCTGCTCAGCTGGTTTTTCGCCATCGACGCCGCAATGCGCCGTTCGCTCGCGGCTAAAGTCAAGGCTCAGCTCCACCTGCGGCATTAACCTTTATACTTTGTATATCCTATGAAAACGAAAGTTCTGTTCCTCGTCTCCGCCATGCCGAAAACGCTCACCGGGGGGCTGATATACGACAGCGCAATCCGCGACATTCTCAGCGCCGACCCCCGTTTTGAACTCGAATATCTCGTCACCGACAACATCAGCGGAACAGGCATCAGGCGCACCATCAGCCGCCACACCGCATGGATACGCAATCTGCGTCTGTACAAAAAATGCCGCACGTTCGACTGGGTGATTGTCAACTCGGTCGACAGTCTGTTTTTCACTCCGCTGGCATGGATGCTGCGCCACTCTGGTACTCGCGTCATTGCCATGAACCACCTTTTTGAATTCCACAACCACAGCGGCCTTCGCAGAAAATATGTGAAGATGCTCGAAAAATCGCTTCTCCGCGTTGCGCAACCCGTGGTGGTCAGCCCCTATATGCTCGACCTCTGCCGCAAATATTTCCCCGGCAAGGAAATCTTCTATTGGCAGATTCCCTTCGGGCAGCCCGAAACCACCCTGCAGCCGGCTCCCCGTCCCGGACATCTGCTCTTTGTCGGAAACATCGCCCCCCGCAAAGGGCTCATTTATCTCGTGCAGGCAATGGCCCTGCTGCGACAGCGCGGTATCGACGTGACCCTCACCGTACTCGGCAAACCTCTCGACCGGAAATATTGCGCACAGGTAAACGACATCATCACCCGCAACCAGCTCAGCGTCACCTTCACCGGCTTCATCAGCGGCGAAGAAAAAGACCGCATCATCGCCGAGAGCGACATCTTCGCATTCCCCTCGCTCAACGAAGGCTACGGCATGGTCATCTGTGAAACAATGCGCCGCGGCCTCCCCTCGGTGGTTTTCGACAACTCGGCGATGCCATATACCGTCAACGATGGCGTAAACGGCCTTGTGGTGCCCACCGCCGATGTCAAGGCCTATGCCGACGCCATCGGGCGCATCGTCACCGACCGCCAGCTGCGCTCGCGCCTCTCGGCCGGCGCCCTCGCCACCCGTTTTGTCACCCCCGACGAGCACCGCGCCCGCGTCACAGCCGACCTCCTCGGTAACCCCAGGCCACTCTGACAAAAAACAAAGCAGCCTGCAAATCAACGACTTGCAGGCTGCTTTGTCTCATTTCTGAGTCGGGGTGAGGCGACTCGAACGCCCGACCTCTACGTCCCGAACGTAGCGCGCTAACCAACTGTGCTACACCCCGAGGGGCCCTTTCGGCGTGGCGCCGGGCATCGCGCGGTTTGCGGAGCCTGCGCCGCGGGTAACCTCGACCTTGCGCATCTTCGGTGCGCCGGTTTCGGATTACGGGCTTGCAAAGTTAATAATTTTTTCTCAATTACGGCCTATGGTGCCGGTTATTTTTCATCCGCCGCATCAGATGGAGAGGCGGCGAAGGGTGTTGAGCAGGTCGCGGTTGATGGGTTTGTCATTCTTGATGGCCTTGACGAAGGGCACATAGACGATTTCGTCGTTCTTGATGCCGATCATCACGTTGCGCTGGTCGTCGAGCAGGGCGTCGATGGCAGCCGCTCCCATGCGCGAGGCCAGGATGCGGTCGTGTGCCGTGGGGGAACCGCCGCGTTGCAGGTGGCCGAGGATGGAGACGCGCACGTCGTACTGCGGGTATTCCTTTTCCACACGCTGTGCTATGCCCATGGCGCCGCCGGTGACGGGGCTTTCGGCCACGAGGACTATCGACGAGTTTTTGCTCTTGCGGAAGCCGTTCTCGATAAGGTCGGCAAGCTGGTCGACCTCGGTTGAGATTTCGGGGATGATGGCGGCTTCGGCGCCTGAGGCTATGGCGCCGTTGAGTGCGAGGAAGCCGGCGTCGCGGCCCATCACCTCGATGAAGAATAGACGCTCGTGGCTGGTGGCGGTGTCGCGGATTTTGTCGACACACTCCATGATGGTGTTCAGGGCGGTGTCGTAGCCGATGGTGGTGTCAGTGCCGTAGAGGTCGTTGTCGATGGTGCCGGGAAGGCCTATGATGGGGAAATTGAATTCGTTGGCGAAGATGCGGGCGCCGCTGAGCGAGCCGTCGCCGCCGATCACCACCAGAGCATCGATGCCGTGACGGCATAGGGTGTCGTAGGCAAGCTGCCGGCCTTCGGGTGTCCGGAACTCCTTGCAGCGGGCTGTTTTGAGAATCGTGCCGCCGCGCTGGATGATGTTGGAGACGTTGGCGGTGGTGAATTCTTCAATTTCATCGGTAATCAGGCCGCGGTAGCCGCGGTAGATGCCTTTGACTTTAAAACCTCCGAAGATAGCCGAGCGGGTGACGGCGCGGATAGCGGCGTTCATGCCGGGGGCGTCGCCTCCGGATGTGAGAATGCCGATACATTTGATTTCTGCCATAGAATTTGGTGTTGAGTCGGAGGCAAAGTTACAAAAATTTCGCTTACATTTTGCAGCCCCGGGGTGTTTTCTGAGAAAAAAAGTTGCCTATTCCTCGTTGATTGAATACTCGAGGAAACGCAGCAGGGGGTAAAGCACCTGCAGATATCCGGCGGCGCGCTCGGGCCACAACGGGTCGGAGAAGAATTTCATATCAGCCGGCATGAAGCGGCCATACTCTTTAAGCCGCAGCAGATGCGCCTGAGGGTGGTTGCGGTCATACCCCTTGGGGACGGTCTTCAGCGACGAGCCATACCAGCCGGGGAAGGTGGCCGTCAACGCCGGGGCATTGATGATTTCCTCAAACTCCTCGATATTGTCGATGATAGCCTTGCGGAGCTTGCGCAGAACGGGAGCGTCGGGGCACCACACGCCGCCGTAGAGACCCGATTCGCCGCTTTCGTAGCTGTCGGTGGCGACGCCCTGACGCCCGGGACCCACCTGGAGATAGTAACCGGGCAGATGCACCGACACCGAACCGCGCGGACGGGGCGACACCGATGCCGAGAAATATGTCTTGTAGGGAGATTTGTCGGCCGAGAAACGGGTGTCGCGGTAAATGCGGTAGACGCTCGACGCGCCGGTCTGCGATTTCACTTCGGGCCAGAACTGCCCCACATGGGTGATGAGGGTATCGATGTCGGCAATCCAGAGGGCACGCAGCTCGTCATACTGTGCTTTGTTCTCCTTGAACCACTGGCGGTCCTGTCGGCGGTCCAGCTCGGCGAGGAACTCATAGAGCCGCGGTATATAATTGGTTTTCATTCTGATAGCACTTGGAGCTTGTTTAATCGGGAATATCCTCCCAGCTGACATCCTCGATCTGAGGCTCGGCCGAGACGGGTCGCGCAGTTTCGGCATGGATATCGGGAGCGGGCGTCTTGGAAGTGATGTCGCTGAACTTCACATCGGTAGCCACGGCAGGGTCGATTTTTTTCTCGACCGGGGCGGGTTGCGACCATCCGCCCTGCGAGCGGGCATCTGAGTCGGCCTGTCGGCGGCGTTGTTCGCGGCGGACGGCATCGGGGTCGAGCCCGGCGTCGCGCATGAATTTATCTGTCATCCTGCGGGCGGCATGGCGCATGACCAGTTTTCCGCCCCAGCGGAGCAGCGGGGGGAGCACAAACCACAGTATGATAATAAAGATGATTACTGACAGCATATATTATATGGTGTGGGGAAGGAGTGTCAATATATAAACGCTCGCCGGCGGGGTTGCGTATGCTTCCGCAGGTTAAATTTTTGTAAAAATCACCTTTTGCGCTCTTTCCGTTGTTATATAGATAAACAAATCGAGAACAATGAAAAAATTAGGATTAATGACAGCCGGCGCATGCGCCGCTGCAATGATGCTCGGCGCGTGCGCCTCGAGCAAACCCGACACCTCGGCCGTGCCTCAGCTTCCCGGCGTGATCGGCAAGTGGGCCATCATGGAGGTGGCTCAGAACCCGTCATCGAAACTTGACGTGACTGCAATAGAGGCCGACGAGCCTATCGTGATTATCTTTGAGAACGACACGGCCTTTGTGGCCCGCACCAACTGCAACACCATCATGGGCAGCTATGTGGTGGAGGGTGATTCCGCCGGATTCTCCGAGCTGGCCTCCACGCGCATGATGTGCCCGCAGATGGATCTGGAGAGGTCGCTGTCGGTGGTGCTTCCCGCAGTGAATGCCGTCGCCTACCCCACTGATTCCACGGCTATTTTCACCACCCCTGCGGGCGGCTCGGTTTTGCTCAAGCGCGCCGACTGACGGTCGTCAACCAAGACTGTCGACACAACTCTACATTGATTCAACAGAAAAATTGACTCAACAGAGACATTTCACAACAAAAAAATGCGAATCCTGCCATTGCGGCACGATTCGCATTTTTTAGTTATGGTGAGAAAATCACTCTACGATGGGCGAAGGCTCTACACCCCACTGGCTCTGGGTGAGACGGAGGTAGTTGTTGTAGCGCCACTGTGCGTTGGCCTTGGCTGCGGCGAAAAGCTCGGCAGCTTCGGCAGGATACTGCTTCATGACGGAAGCGTAGCGCACCTCGCCTTTGAGGAAGTCCTCGAACTTGCTCCAGTCGGGAGTCTTCGAGTCGAGCGAGAAGGGGTTCTTGCCCTCTTCCTCCAGAGCGGGATTGTAGCGCCAGAGGTGCCAGTAGCCGCACTCCACTGCATGCTGCTCCTCGGCCTGGCTCTTGCCCATGCCCACTTTCAGGCCATGGTTGATACAGGGTGAGTATGCGATGATGATGGAGGGACCGTCGTAGGCCTCGGCCTCGCGGATGGCCTTGAGGGTCTGGGCCTGGTCGGCACCCATGGCCACCTGGGCGGCGTAGACGTAGCCGTAGGTGGTGGCGATAAGGCCGAGGTCTTTCTTGCGCACGCGTTTGCCGGCAGCGGCAAACTTGGCGATGGCGCCGATGGGGGTAGCCTTCGATGCCTGGCCGCCGGTGTTGGAGTAAACCTCGGTGTCGAGCACGAGCACGTTGACATTCTTGCCCGAGGCGAGCACGTGGTCGAGACCGCCGAAGCCGATGTCATATGCGGCGCCGTCGCCGGCGATGATCCACTGCGAACGCTTCACGATGAAGTTCTTAAGAGCCACGATGCCGGTGCAGATGTCGCAGTCGCAGGCGGCGCAGAGGGGCACGATGGTCTCGTAGACCTCGCGGGTTGCCACGGCGTCGTTGCGGTTGTCGAGCCACTTGCGTGCCTGCTCCTTGATTGCGTCGGAGCAGCATGAGCATTCCTGAGCCTTGGCCATGAGGTCGGCCAGACGTGCCTGCATCTTCTCGTTGGCGATGGTCATGCCCAGACCGAACTCAGCGAAGTCCTCGAACAGCGAGTTGGCCCATGCGGGACCGTGACCGCGGAAGTTGGTGGTGTAGGGGGTGGAGGGTACCGAGCCTGAGTAGATCGAGGAGCAGCCTGTGGCGTTGGCCACCATTTCGTGGTCGCCGAAGAGCTGCGAGATCAGTTTCACATAGGGAGTCTCGCCGCAACCCGAGCAGGCGCCGGAGAATTCGAAGAGCGGGGTGGCGAACTGCGAGTTCTTCACATTGGCCTTGATGTCGACCAGATCCTGCTTCGAAGCCACGTTCTTGATGCAGTAGTCCCATTCGGCCTGCATGTCGAGCTGGGTTTCGAGGGGCTTCATGGCGAGAGCCTTGTTGCCCTTCTTGCCGGGGCATACGTCAACGCAGTTGCCGCAGCCGAGACAGTCGAGTACATCGACAGCCTGGATGAACTGCATGCCGGCAAACTGCTTGCCGATGGCTGCGATGCCATGCTTTGCCACGGCGGGAGCTGCCTCGTATTCCTTCTCGTCGAGGAGGAAGGGACGGATGGCGGCGTGGGGGCAGACATATGCGCACTTGTTGCACTGGATGCAGTTTTCGGGATCCCATTCGGGAACGAAAGCCGCCACACCGCGCTTCTCGTAGGCTGCGGTGCCGGCCTGCCATGTGCCGTCGGGAATATCCTTGAAGGCGGAAACCTTCAGGAGGTCGCCGTCCTGTGCGTTGATGGGGCGCACAATCTTGTTGATGAATTCGGGGTCGTCGTTGGCGCCCACGGCATCGGCGGGGAGATTGCTCCATGCCTTGTCAACGGTGAGCTGCTTGTATTCGCCGCCGCGGTCAACGGCAGCATAGTTCTTGTCGACAACATCCTGGCCCTTCTTGCCGTAGCTCTTGACGATGAATTTCTTCATCTGCTCAACGGCGAGGTCAACGGGGATAACCTCTGTGATGCGGAAGAACGCGCTCTGGAGGATGGTGTTGGTGCGGTTGCCCAGACCGATTTCCTGAGCGATCTTGGTGGCGTTGATGTAGTAGACGGTGATGTTGTGGTCGGCGAAATATTTCTTGACCTTGTTGGGGAGGTTCTTGGCCAGTTCGTCGCCCTCCCAGATGGTGTTGAGCAGGAAGGTGCCGTTGTCGCGCAGACCGCGGGTGACGTCGTACATGTGCAGGTAAGCCTGCACGTGGCATGCCACGAAGTTGGGAGTGTTGACCAGATAGGTCGAGCGGATGGGCGCGTCGCCGAAGCGGAGGTGCGAGCAGGTGAAGCCGCCCGACTTCTTGGAGTCGTAGGCGAAGTATGCCTGGCAGTATTTGTCGGTGTTGTCACCAATGATCTTCACGGAGTTCTTGTTGGCGCCCACGGTGCCGTCGGCACCGAGGCCGTAGAACTTGGCCTCGAAGGTCGATTTGTCGCCGAGGGCAACCTCTTCGGGCAGGGGGAGCGAGGTGAAGGTCACATCGTCGACGATGCCGATGGTGAAGTGGTCCTTGGGCATGGGCAGCTCGAGGTTCTCGTAAACGCCGATGATCTGGGCGGGGGTGGTGTCTTTCGAAGCCAGACCGTAGCGGCCGCCGACGATGAGGGGAGCGTTCTCCTTGCCGTAGAAGCACTCCTTGACGTCAAGGTAGAGCGGCTCGCCGTTGGCGCCGGGCTCCTTGGTGCGGTCGAGCACGGCGATGCGCTTGCAGGTGGCAGGCACGGCAGCCAGGAAGTGCTTGGCCGAGAAGGGGCGGTAGAGGTGAACGCTCACCAGACCCACTTTCTTGCCTTCGCTCATGAGGAAGTCGATGGCCTCTTTGGCGGCCTGGGTCACGGAGCCCATGGCGATGATTACGTTTTCGGCGTCTTCGGCGCCGTAGTATGTGAAGAGGTCGTATTTACGGCCGGTGATTTCGGAAATCTTCTTCATGTAGTCCTCGACGATTGCGGGGACGGCGTCGTAGGCGGGGTTGCTTGCCTCGCGGTGCTGGAAGAAAACGTCGCCGTTCTCGGCCATGCCGCGCATCACGGGAGCCTGGGGGGTGAGGCCGCGCTGACGGAAGCGGGCCAGAGCCTCGCGGTCGAGCAGCGGCTCGAGCTGGTCCTGCTCGATCATCTCTATCTTCTGGATCTCATGGCTGGTGCGGAAGCCGTCGAAGAAGTTGACGAAGGGGATGGAGCTTTTGATTGTGGCCAGATGAGCCACGCCTGACAGGTCCATAACCTCCTGCACGGAGCCTTCGCAGAGCATGGCGAAGCCGGTCTGACGCACCGACATCACGTCCTGGTGGTCACCGAAGATGCTCAGCGCGTGGCTGGCGAGCGTACGGGCCGATACATGGAACACGCAGGGGAGCTGTTCGCCTGCGATCTTGTACATGTTGGGGATCATCAGCAGTAAGCCCTGCGATGCGGTGTATGTGGTAGTGAGCGCTCCTGCCTGGAGCGAGCCATGGACGGCACCGGCGGCACCGCCTTCCGACTGCATTTCCTGCACGAGAACGGTCTCGCCGAAAATGTTCTTGCGACCTGCGGCTGCCCACTCGTCGACATATTCTGCCATAGTCGACGAAGGGGTGATGGGGTAGATTGCGGCCACTTCCGAGAACATGTATGACACGTGCGCGGCAGCCTGGTTACCATCACAGGTAAGGAATTTTTTTTCTTTACTCATAATAGTTAGAAAAAACAGTTTATGTTGAATTTTAACGTTGTAGCGATTGGTACAGGGTTTTTATCGTGCAAAGATACGCATTATTTTCCGATTTCAGCTAACAATTTAATAATAAATTTATTTAGGCGTATTTTTCAACCATAATGAAAGCTAATTTGCCGAAAAAATTGTTACTTTTGCAGTGTAGATAACCAACAATGCCCTCAAAATCCCCCGACACCGACGAAAATCGCCGGCCGGCAAATGCCGCCGGCACCACTCTGGCGCAGCTGGCCCGCAGGTTTGTCACCGACGCCCGGGCCGCAGCCATGGAGCGCGCGCTGCAGCTGGCCCGCTCGGGCCGCCCTGTCACTCTGGCCGGTCTGGCCGGCTCATCCCCCTCGCTGCTCCTTGGCGGCATGGCCCTGCGCACCCCCGCACCCGCCACAGCCCTCCCCACGCTGGTGGTGGCCGACGACATGGACGCCGCCGGATACCTCTACAACGACCTGGCACGCATCCTCGGCGAGCAGGCCGTGATGATTTTCCCTTCGGGCTACCGCCGCGACATCCGTTATGGCCAGCCCGACCCGCCCCAGCAGATTCTCCGCACCGAGGCGCTGAGCCACTGGACCACCGACCCGGCTCTCCGCTTCGTGGTCACCTGCCCCGAGGCCATGGCCGAGAAAGTGGCATCGCGCACCGAGCTGACCGACCGCACAGTCAACTTCGTCACCGGCGGCGAAATCGACCTCACCGACACCCGCAAATGGCTCGTCGACAACGGTTTCACCACCGTCGACTATGTCTACGAGCCGGGGCAGTTCGCCATCCGCGGCTCAATCATCGACATCTTCGGCTACGCCTCGGAGCTGCCCGTGCGCATCGATCTCTTCGGCGACGAAATCGACTCCATCCGCTTCTTCAACGTGGAGACGCAGCTCTCGGAGCAGAAGGCCGACTCAGTGGCCATCACCGCCGATGTCACCGGTGGCGACAGCGCAGGCAGCATCCTCGACTTCATCCCCGGGGACACCCTGATTCTCTGCCGCGACAGCCGCGCCATGCTTGCACGCATCGAGGAGATCTGCTCCCGCTCATTCTCCGCGTCGGCGCAATATGCCGGCGAGGGTGACGCCGACGCCCTCAGGCAGCTCATCGACTACGACCGCTTCGCCTCCCGGCTCCCCTCGTTCGCCATGATGCAGTTCACCGCCGGCGCGCCCTCCCCCTCCGACACCGACGCCATCGACTTCCGATGCTCGCCGCAGGGGCTTTTCCACAAGAATTTCGATCTGCTCGCCCGCGAGCTTGAGAAATATCTGGCCGACGGCTTCTCCATCTTCCTGCTAACCGACTCGCCCAAGCAGGCCCTCCGCCTCAAGGCCATCTTCGAGGAGCGGGGCGAAAACATACCCTTCACCGCCGCCGAGGCCACCTTGCACGAGGGTTTCGCCGACAACGCCCTGAAGCTCTGCCTCTTCACCGACCACCAGATTTTCGACCGCTTCCACAAATATTCGCTCCGCAGCGACCGCGCTCGCTCGGGGCGTCTGGCCCTCTCGCTCAAAGAACTTTCGAGCATCGAGACGGGCGACTACATCGTGCATGTCGACCATGGCGTGGGCAAGTTCGGCGGCCTGCTGCGCACCCGCGTCAACGGCACCACGCAGGAGATGATCAAGCTCATTTACAAAAACAACGACTGCATCTTCGTCTCCATCCACAATCTGCACAAGCTCGCCAAATACCGCGGCAAGGAGGGTGTGGAACCCACTATCAACAAGCTCGGCTCCGGTGCGTGGAACCGCATGAAGGAGCGCACCAAGTCGAAACTCAAAGACATCGCCCGCGACCTTATCCGCCTCTATGCCGCCCGCAAGGAGGAAAAGGGATTCCAGTTCTCGCCCGACAGCTATCTGCAGCACGAGCTGGAGGCATCGTTTATCTACGAGGACACCCCCGACCAGCTCACCGCCACACGCGACGTGAAGGCCGACATGGAGTCGCCCCGGCCCATGGACCGCCTCATCTGCGGCGACGTGGGGTTCGGCAAGACCGAAATCGCCATCCGCGCCGCCTTCAAGGCAGCCACCGACGGCAAGCAGGTGGCCGTGCTGGTGCCCACCACGGTGCTCGCCTGGCAGCACTTCAACACTTTCCGCGACCGTCTGAAAGATTTCCCTGTGAGGGTGGAATACCTCTCCCGCGCCCGCACCGCCCGCCAGACCCGCGAAATCCTCGCCGACCTTGCCGAGGGGAAGATCGACATCCTCGTGGGCACTCACAAACTCGTGGGCAAGGATGTGAAGTTCAAGGATCTGGGGCTGCTCGTCATCGACGAGGAGCAGAAATTCGGCGTCGCCGTCAAGGAGAAACTCAAGCAGATGAAGACCTCGGTCGACACCCTCACCATGTCGGCCACCCCCATACCGCGCACCCTCCAGTTCTCGCTCATGGGCGCCCGCGACCTCTCCTCGATCACCACGCCGCCCCCCAACCGCTACCCTATCCTCACCTCGGTGAACTCGCTCACCGACGACCTCCTCGCCGAGGCGCTCAACTTCGAGATGTCGCGCAACGGTCAGGTGTTCATCATCAACAACCGCATCGAGGGACTCGCCACGCTCGAAAACATGGTGCGGCGCGTGGTGCCCGACGCCCGCGTGGTCGTGGCCCACGGACAGATGCCCCCCGAACAGCTCGAACGCGCCATCCTCGACTTCACCAATCACGACTACGACGTAATGATCGCCACCACAATCGTGGAAAGCGGCATCGACATGCCCAACGTCAACACCATGATTGTCAACAATGCCCAGAATTTCGGCCTCTCCGAGCTGCATCAGCTGCGCGGACGTGTGGGCCGCAGCAACCGCAAGGCGTTCTGCTATCTCATGGTGCCCCCCGGTGCGCCCCTCACACCCGTGGCGCGCCGCCGTCTGCAGGCCATCGAGGGGTTCTCCGATCTCGGTTCGGGCATCCACATCGCCATGCAGGACCTCGACATCCGCGGCGCCGGCAACCTCCTGGGCGCCGAGCAGAGCGGCTTCATCGCCGACCTCGGCTACGAGACATACCAGAAAATCCTCAAGGAAGCCGTCACCGAGCTTCGAACCGAAGAGTTCGCCGGAACGTTTACACATGAGGAGCATGGCGACTCCGAGGAGGACAACACCGAATTCGTGGCCGACTGCGTGATCGAGAGCGATCTCGAGCTGCTCCTCCCCGCAAGCTACGTGCCGCAGGAAAGCGAGCGCATAGCCCTCTACCGCGAGCTCGACTCCATGGAGCGCGAAATGGACATCCGCGAATTCCGCTCGCGTCTGGTCGACCGCTTCGGCAAAATACCACCCGAAGCCGCCGAACTCACCCGTGTGCCGCGCCTGCGCCGCCTCGCCCGCCAGCTCGGCATTGAGAAAGTGGTGCTCAAGCAGGGTGTGATGTACACCTATTTTGTCGACTCCTCAAACCAGGCCTACTATCAGTCGCCCATGTTCGGCCGCATGATAGCCTACCTGCAGAGCCATCTCGACAGCGTGAAAATCCGCGAGAACGCCTCGGGCAAACGCTCCTTCGCGTTCTCCGATATCCCCTCCGTGGAGGCAGCCGTGGCGCTCCTCCACGACATCCTCGCCCTCCCCGGCGAACAGAATCAAAACAACGCTTAATATCCCCGCAACCCGCAACACCTCAGATAATTCAATACTTCAGAAATACTTAACACTTTAGAAATATGGAAAAAATCGTTCCCGGAAAATATGTGGAGCTGGGCTATGACCTCTATAAGGTCAACCCCGACGGCTCCGAAAAACTGATGCATCAGACCGACAAGTCCGACCCCGAAAAAATCATCTTCGGCGTGACCCGCGGCATGATCGAGCCCCTCGAAAAAGCAATCGACGGCCTGGAAATCGGCTCGAAATTCAACGTCAGCGCCACCGCCGACGAAGCTTTCGGCCCCTACGACCCCGAGCAGATCGCCACCCTCGAAAAAGACCTCTTCCTGGTCGACGGCAAATTTGACGACGAATACATCGTGCCCGGCGCCTACGTGCCCATGATGACCGCCGACGGCTTCCGCATCAACGGCCTCGTGAAAGAAGTGAAACCCGACAGCGTGGTTCTCGACTTCAACCATCCCCTGGCCGGCAGCGCAGTGCGCTTCGACGGCACCATCCTCGCCGTCCGCGACGCCACCCCCGAAGAACTCCACCCCGCCCACGGCTGCCACTGCGGCTCCGGCGACTGCCATTGCGACAGCGACTGCAACTGCGACAACACCTCCGGCGGTTGCCATTGCGGCGACACCTGCGACTGCAAATAAATTGCAAATAAAATCCCTAAAAAAACAACAGGCCTGCTGAAAACCCTTTGGCATTCAGCAGGCCCGTTGTTATTGATTCACCGGGGCTGTATAGAAGTCTGCGTGGAGGCTTGTGGTAAAGGCTGCGTTGAGGCCTGTGGGGCGGCGGCTTTCCAGCCGCCGTAATCCAGCCGCCGGCCTCACTCACATGGCCAGCCCCGAGATAAGCTCGCCGAAGCGGTCGGCGGCCTTCTGAAGCTGCGGCCCCACAATAGCGCGGGCAAACACAGGCAGCTCCACATCGATCTGCGTCGTCACCGAGCACGAAGCCACGTCAACGGGCGTTATGTCGACCTCCATGGTCAGGGGCACCGGCGACGACTCCGTGCCGAAAACCACCTTGCCCGGCGTGCCCTCGGCAGTCGCGGGAGCCTCGCGGCGCAGAATCACGAATTTGATGTCGCCCACCTGGGGCGTGGAAATCTTCATCGAGTCGGGGGTGAACTCCACTTCGCCCACCTTGGCGCGCTGATCGGCGGGGAGCCGGTCGAGCTGCTCCTGCAGACGCGTCATGTCGCTGAAACGTGCGAAAATATCCTCGGCGCTGCGGCTCACTGCCGCAGGCTTGCTTGCATAAGTCGACATTTGATTGATCTGATAATTTACGTTACTGACGGGGGCGGCGACGCGCTCAGTCCTGTTTCTTGATGTCGGGCACCCAGTTGGCGGGATCCTGGCGCCACTGGCGCAGAGTCTCCACATCCTTGTCGGCGATGAAGCCGGTGCGGAGCGCAGCCTCGAGCAGCGCGTTGTAGTTCGACAGAGTCATCAGCTTGATACCGGCCTCCTTGAAAGCCTCATCGGCCTGAGGGAAACCGTAGGTAAACATCGCCACCATGCCGATCACCTCGGCACCGCTCTGGCGGATAGCCTCGGCGGCTTTCAGCGAGCTTTTGCCGGTGGAGACAAGATCCTCGATCACGATCACCTTCTGACCCAGCGAGAGGTTACCCTCGATAAGATTCTCCAGACCGTGGTCCTTGGGAGCCGAACGCACATACACATAGGGCAGACCCATGTTGTCGGCAACGAGGGCACCCTGAGCGATAGCGCCTGTAGCCACACCGGCCACAGCGTCGGGGCGCTCAAAGTTCTCCATAATCAGGCGGCACAGCTCAGTCTTGATGAAAGTGCGGATCTCGGGATAGGAAAGCGTCTTGCGGTTGTCGGTGTATATGGGGGAGTTCCAGCCCGAAGCCCAGGTGAAAGGCATATCGGGCTGCAGCTTGATAGCGCTGATATTCAGCAGCTTTTCAGCGAGAAGGTGCTCGAGTTTTTTCATGTTGAAGTAGTTTTCTGTATCAGAGCGCAAAATTACGAAAAAAATCCCGCATTCCCGTCTCTTTCCCCCGTTTTTTCACTATGATTTAATGAACTGCTGAAAAACACGGAGGTTGGTGAACGGCGGCAAGAAAGCCGCCGCCCCATATAAGCCTCTCCACAACTTAAATATGTCTGAATAAGCAGGCGGGAGGCTGATTGTGGGGAGGCGGCTTTCCAGCCGCCTGTTTATAAAACTTGTTTATAAAAGATGTGGTTTCTGGTTTTTATGAAACGGCGGCAGGAAAGCCGCCGCCCCACAATCTGCCGCCACACAATCTGCCGTTCCACAAGCCGCCTCACAAGCTGGCGTAATTTATTTAATAAAAAATTTTGGGGGATTAAATGCAAGCAAACCGCAGACTTGCGGGAAGTCTGCGGTTTGGTTGTATCAGGGGTGTAAGGCTGAAGCAGCCTGAGGGAGGGGATTAGAATTCGATCTGGTCCTCGACGGGCTTCTGCATGTTGAGTCTGCGCTGCATCGTCATGCCGCCGCGCACGTTGTAGGTGATGATGCGTCCGGGCGAGGTGGTGATGTCGTCGAAGTTGTAGTCGATGTCGGTGAGGATCACGTTGTAGTATTTCAGGAAGTCCTGCACCTGGTCCTGAGTCCAGACGATCTGATAGCGTGCGACTTTGTTCTGCACGAAGTTGATGTCAGGATCTTCGGCGTCCATGGTGATCGTACCGTGGTTGTCGTCGATGGCGTTGAAGTGTAAATAGATCTTGTAGGGATGACGGTCCATGGAAAGTTCGGAGAACTTACCGGCATAGATGAAGCAGGTGTTGTCATCCACAGCGTAGCTCATTACGGTCGACATAGCACCCGGCTCATTGTCGGGATTGTTGGCGTCGACGATGAAGAACTGTGTGTTGCTCGCCTGGAAGTTACCCGAATAATTGTTGTAGGGGTAGATGCGGAGCATGGCGGTGGCATAGTTCTTGCGGGGATTGCGCTGATAGCCTTCACCCGGAGCGATGGTCAGCGGGAGCACATAGCGGTCGCGCATGTCGAGGTTCTGGAAGTGCATTCGGATGTCGAGCAGCGCCTTGTTCTGCCCCTTGGGGATAAAGATCGAGGTGGGCACAGTTGCGTATTCGCTCATATCCTTGTAATAAAGCTCTTCGCGGGTACCGAAGCGCTCGTAGTTGAGGATGGGGAGCGTGTCGCTGTGGGCGATGTTGACATTGAGGTCATTCTCGTTGTCGGTTGAGCCGGCCACGAGCACGGGGAGCTGATAGCTCGACTCGCCTTCGGCGCCGTAGCGGGGAGTGCCGTCGTCGTTGAGGCGGGTGAAAGGCACGTAGACGGTGGTGACGCCGGTGCGGGGCCAGCTGTCGTCGATAGGCGCCTTGAAGCTGATATATTGTACGTACTGCTCATCCTTCCAGTCATCGTTGCACGACGACATGAGCGACATGGCGGATGCGGCAAGCACGCAGGCAGTCAGTATTGATTTGGTCTTTGACATAATAGTGTACTCGGTTATGAGTTGTGTACAAATTTTGAATTAGTCCTGCAGTTTCCAGCCGGGAGCCTGCACGAGGTTGCGGTTGCGCTTGAGCTCGGAGAAGGAGATGGGCCAGAAATACATCTTGTCGGTGAAAGTGGTCGGGAGAGCATAGCAGGGTACAACTTCCTGGAAGGCATCGCGCTGCTTGGCCGTCATGAGCACGTTGCAGCCATAGACGGGGATATTCTCTTCGACGGGAGCGTCCATCCAGCGGCGCAGGTCGTAGTAGCGCTTACCCTCGCTGACCAGCTCGATCATGCGCTCGCGCTTGATGCTCTTGCGGCATTCGCTCTGCGAGGCGTAGACTTCGGGCTTGAAGTCGGGCACACCGCCGCGGATGCGCACGGGGCGAATGCCGCGCTTGATTTCGTTGATGTCGCGTGAGAGAGTGTAAGTCTCGGTGTTGTTGTAGTTGCTGTAGGTGTAGGATCCGTTAAGCTCGTTGATGCACTCTGCGTAGAGGAGCAGGATGTCGGCATAGCGGATGGCGGGTTCCCAGTGGTGCTTGATGTCGGCATAGTCGCTACCCGAGCGCACGTCGCGGAAATCTTCGGGGTGAATCCATTTCTTCATGCCGATGCCGTTGCGCAGGTGGTAGCAGTTGTTGGTGTAGCCGTTGCCACCGCCGCGGTAGTAGAAAATCTGCTGATAGTGGTTCGACACATTCTGGCTCTGGTTCCACCAGTATGAACCGTTGAAACCAACAGAAGCATAGAAGCGGGGTTCGCGGTTGGCATACTGCATCGACACATCCTGACCCAGCGGGGGATACTTGGTGTAGGGATATTTGCCGCGGGCGTTGGTGGTGAAGCCGGTGGGACGGGCTGTGCCGTCGCCGCGACCCCATTCGCTGTTGGCGCCGGGAGCGTTGGAACCATCCTTCATGTAATAGGCGTCGACCATCTTCTGGGTCATGCCGTGCGAGTTGAAGCCGTTCATGGTGGCGGGGAGCTGGTGAGGCACGAAGCCGTCGACAGTGCCGTGGCGGTAGCCCATGTCATTAGAGCCGGCCACATAGCCGCGGGTGAAGATCACCTCGGCGCAGTTGACCTCGGCCACGCTGTTGAAGAGGTCGCGGTAGGAGAGGTAGGGGTCGATGTCGGCATAGCCGTCGGGCCAGTTCTTTTCCGAGAAGTCACCATCCTTGAAGGGGGTGATGGTCTTGGGATAGCCGGCGGTCTTGTTGTCGATAGTCTGCACACCCATGTGGAAAAGCTCGTAGTTGGCGGGGCACTCGATCACGTCGCGCAGAGCGGCGGCGGCACGTGCCCATTTCGATTCGTCGTAGTTGAGACCCAGCAGAGCCTCGCCGTCGCGGTTACGGAAATTTTTGGCGAAGGCGTCGGTCACCACGCCCTCATGCTCGCCGTTGGCAAGCTGGCCGTTGGCAAGGGGCGATGCGGCGAATACGTAGGCCAGAGCGCGCACTGCCAGAGCGGCACCCTTGGTGGGGCGGCACACATCGGTGGCAGCTGAGTTGCCCCAGAAGCGGCTCCATGTCTGGAGTTCGCTGGAGGCCTGGAGCATTTCGGAAGCGATGAACTGAGCCACCTCCTCGTAGGGGCGGCGGGGATACGACAGCTCCTCATAGTCCTTGGTGTAGTCGGCACCCTCGTCGGGGAGGATGGGCACGGGACCGTAGTGGCGCAGGAGCATCCAGTAGCAGTAGGCGCGCAGGAAGCGGGCCTGACCCTTCATGTCGAGGCGCTCTGCCTCGGTGAGCTGGGTGTTTCGGTCGACATTGTGGATGAAGACCGAAGCCTGGAAGATACCCTTGTAGGCCTGCTCCCAGTAGCCGGCGCCGTAGTTTTCGTCATAGAGACCCTGGTGGAAGTTACCCCAGGAGTCGCCGCCGGCAGCCGTACCGGTGATGTCGCCGTCGCGGTCGCCGAAATAGACGTCGTCGGCATAAACCCAGAAGCGCTTGCCGCCGTTTTCGTTAGTGGCGCAGTCAACAAGGTAATCGGTGAGATAATAGTATCCGCGCGAGAGCCACTGGTTGGTCTGGTCGACGTTGGTGAAGACAGACTCCAGAGTGGATCGGTCCTCGAAGTATTTGTCGGAGTCGAGATCGGAGTCGCAGGCAGCCATTGTGGCCAGCAGGCCTGCGGAAGCGATCAGAGTCTTATATAAATGTTTTTTCATGATAGCCGGAGATTAGTAGTTGATTTGCACGCCGAGAGTGAAAGCACGTGTGAGCGGGTAGGCCTCGCCGTTGGATGAGCCGATTTCGGGATCCCAGAGGTCGAACGACGACCATGTGCACAGGTTGGTGCCCTGGAAGTAGAAGCGGCACGAGGAGAGGTGCAGACGCTGCATTAAGTTGGAGGGGAGCGAGTAACCCACCTCGAGGTTCTTCAGGCGGAAGTAGCTGATGTCGCGCAGCCAGTAGGACGAGGCGCGGTAGTTGTTCGAGCTGTAGCGGCTGTCGGTACCGCCGGAACCTACGTTGGCGGCGTCGTTGAAGATCAGACGGGGGAAAGAGGCGTTGGTGTTCTCGTTGGCGGGGATGCCGAGCAGAGCGGCGGTCTGGGCGTCGACATAGCGGTCGTCCATCAGCCCTTTGAGCACCTGGCCCCAGCGGCCTTCGGAGAATGCGTAGACAGCCTTGCCGTTGATGAGCATCGATGATTTGCCTGCGCCCTGAAAGAGGACGTTGAAGTCGAAGCCGCGCCACTGCACCGACAGACCCACACCGTAGATGAGGTTGGGGGTTGAGGTAGCGCCGATGGCCACGATGTCGTTGTCGTCGACAATGCCGTCGCCGTTGACATCCTTATACTTGATATCGCCGGGCATCACGGAGCCGTAGGTCTGCTTGGGAGAGTTGCGGATGTCGTCGTAGTCGCGGAAAAGACCCTCGGCCACGAGACCGCGCACCTGATTTACACGGTAGCCGGTCTGATACTGATAGGGGTAGGTGCTGTTCTCCACGTCGTAGTTGAGGATGGTGCTCTTGGAGTAGGTGAAGTTGCCGCGCAGGGTGGCCATCACCTCGCCGAAGCGCTGCTCGTAGCGGAAGAAGCCGTCGAAGCCCTCCGATTTCACGGAGCCTACGTTGGCGTAGGGAGCTGATTCCAGACCGAGGATGGCGGGCAGATAGTTACGCTGCATGAAGATGCCGTCGCGTTTCTCGTGGAAGTAGTCAACGGTCAGCGAGAAAGAGTTGTTGAACAGAGCAAGGTCGAGACCAACGTCCTGCTTTTTTGCAACTTCCCAGGTCACCTGCGGCGAAGCCAGCGAGGTATAGTGCCAGCCTTTCGAGAAGATGTCGGACGAGGGGGTGTTCCAGGTACCGAAGTTGTACTGGCGGCCGTCGATAGCTCCGAGGGTGTAGAGGTAGGGGAAGCGGATCTGGTTGCCGTTGGCATCGCCGAGGTTGTCGTTACCTACCTTACCCCAGCTGTAGCGGATCTTGAACATGTCGAGCCAGGTCACATTGTCCATGAAGTGCTCGCGCTTGAGGTTCCACGCGGCCGACACGGCGGGGAAGAAACCGAAGCGGTGGTGGTCGGCGAAGTTCTCCGAGCCGTTGTAACCGAAGTTGAAGTCGACGAAGTAGCGGTAGTCGAAGTTATAGAGGATCTGACCTGCAAGAGCCACATTCTTCTTGGCGATACCATCCTTGATGTCATCGGAGAGCTGCTGGGTCATGGTGTTGGATGTGTAGGTGAACTTGACGTTGGCGCCTACATTGTGCACCTTGTTGAAAGAGCGGTCGTAGTTGAGGAGCATGTCGAGGAAGATGCGGCGCTCGCCGGTGGCATAAGACGACTGACCCATCTCCGCCGCTTCGGTGTGGCCGTTGTAGATGAGCTCGCCGGTGGCCTTGTCACGGCCGGTGGCGCGCCACTGCTCGGGACGCTTGTTGCGGGTGATGGTGTTGGTGTTGTAGGTGTCGTAACCGAAACGGGCACTGAACTTCAGACCGGGAGTGACGAAGCGGAGATCCTGGTCAAGGGAGATGTTGTTCTGCACATTGTTGTTCCACTGCTGACCGTAGCCGCACTGTGTGGTCACCACCCAGGGGTTCCAGTCGCCGGTGGCGACACTCTGGGGTATGCGGCCGTCGGAATACATCACGGGCGACGATGTGGCGTTGAAGCCGAAGAGGTTTCTCCATGTGTCGGTGTCGTTGCCGGGGAAGTTGCGGTTCGAGAGGTCGCCCGATGTACCTAAGCGCAGCAGGGTGGTCTTGGTGAGGTCGATGTCGAGGTTCAGACGATAGTTCCAGCGCGAGTAGTTGGCATTGGTGTTGTAGCGGTCGCGCAGGGTCTTGTCGGTCTTGTACATACCCTCGTCGTTGACGTAGCTGATCGAAGCGTAGTAGCGTGCGGTGCTGCCGCCGCCCGAGATGTTGGCGTTTACGCGGTAGCTCATGGCGCCATCCTTCAGAAGCAGGTCGGTCCAGTCGACATTGGGATAGAGGTCGGGGTCGAGACCGTTGTTGAACAGCTCAATCTCTGTGGGCGAGAAGTAGGCGCCTTCCGAACGGGTCACGCGGGCCTCGTTGAGCAGCGATGCGTAGGTGGGGCCGTCGACAAACTCGGGCATCTTGGTGCGGGTGTTGTACTGGGCCTCGAACTTCACGTTGACATTGAGCTTCGATGCCTTGCCTCGCTTGGTGGTGATGAGCACAACGCCGTTTGCACCCTTTGAACCGTAGATGGCGGTGGCGGAGGCGTCCTTGAGCACGGTGAAAGTCTCGATATCCTCGATGTTGAGGTCGTCGATGCTCTCGCGTTCGAAACCGTCGACAAGAATGTAGGCCGACGAGCCGGCACCGAAGGTGGAGATACCGCGGATCCAGAACTCCGATTTGTTCTTACCGGGCTGACCTGAGGTCTGACGGGCGATGATACCCGGCACGTTACCTGCCAGGGCGTTGGAGAGGTTGGAGGTGGAGGAGTGCTTCATGTCCTCGACGTTGACGTTGGTCACGGCGCCGGTCACGGTGATTTTCTTACGTGCACCCATACCGGTGACCACCACTTCCTCAAGGGCGGTGCGCTTCTCGTCGAGGCGCACGGTGGTGCCGGCGGGGTCGAGGGTGCGCACGTTGAGTTCCTGGGGTTCCATGCCCAGATAGTTGACAACGAGGAACTTTCCGTTATCGGGCACATCGATCTCGAATCGGCCGTCGAGGTCGGTCGATACGCCGACGCTTGTTCCTTTGACCATTACGGTTGCACCGGCGAGAGGCTCGCCGTCGCTCGACGAGATTACCGCACCGGAATATATCTTGGCCATTGCCAGCCCCGACGTGAGCGTCGCAGCCGCCAAAAGCGTGATTAATCGTTCTTTCATGTTATTTCAGGTTAGAAGAGCGTGATTTGAAGATTGGTTATGACTGAAGTCATTGTGCGGCAGGCTTCAGAGGGGGAAATTTGGCACCCTGGGGCTCGGCGTTGTCGGCGTTGTCGCCGTTGTCGGCGTTGTCGTCACCGGTGCTTTCATCGATCACGGAGTCAAGGCCGTAGTAGCGGATGCGGTAGTTGCAGGGGTCGCAGGTGTAGATGCGGTCGCGCTTGGCGTCGTAGGCCATGCCGTGGATGTCGCGGAAGCGGGCATCGGCGCGCGGGTCGCCATCCTCCATACCATAGAGGTTGCCGTCGGTCGACTGGCCGCGGCCTGCCACGGTGGAGACTACGCCGTCGGGGGTGAGCTTACGTATGCAGTAGTTGCCCGAGTCGGCGAAATAGTAGTCGTAGATGTCGGCACGACCCTCGTCGATATATTGCTGGTTGGGAACCCAGCAGCCCTGATGGGGGTATGCCAGACGGGCTTCGCTGCCCACAGCCTCCTTGTAACCGTAGCCACCCAGAGTACCGGCAGCCACGTAGGGAGTGGTGAAGGTCTTGGCATCCCAGTCATAATCCGAGCGATAGATCGAGTGCATGTTGTCGCAGGTGATATACAAGTAGTTGCCCGAGGGGTGCATGGCCAGCCACGATGTGTAGTTCACATCGAACACGCGGAACACCTCTTCGTAGGCGCCGTCGGCCTGCAGACCGGTCCATGTGCCGGCTTCAACGCCTGCGAAATAGTCTTCGGGGTCGAAGCGGAGGAGGTTGGCGTTGGGATAGCCGAAGAAGTAGATCTCGCCGTTGACGGGATGAGTGCAGACACCGTTTGAAGTGCTGAAGCGGCATGCGATCTGGATGTCGGAATTGTCGGAGAATCCGCCCTTGGCGTCACGCTTGATCATATAGATGGAAGGGGTGCGTTCCTGCTGGTCCCAGGCGCAGACCGAAGCCACCATATACTGGCCGTCTTTGGTGAAGGTGATGTCGTTGAGGCGTCGGTTGCCGAATTTCGAGGCGCTGATGGCGCGCTCCACGCGCTGGTTCTTGAAATCGATTTTAACGATATAGCCGCCCCATGCGCCGCCGTTGGGCATCCAGCCGGGGATCATGTCGTAGGGCATGTAGAGCATGTCGGGATCCTCGGGGTCGAATTCCATGGTGGTCTCGTAGGCAAAGCCGCGGGCTTCCTCAAACGAGCCGAACACCTCGCCCTGGGTCTCATAGTCGTTGGTGGAGCCGCAGAGGGTGCCCACCACTTTCTTGGGAGTGTATGTGAACACGCCGGGAGCGGTGGCTTCCTGGGTGTTGCCGTAGCCGTCGCTGACCACGATATGCATTTCGCCGGTGAATTTGTTGACTTCCTTGCCTTCGGCATCGGTGTCGGTCTCGACATTGTCGTAGGCGGTGGAGGGCACATAGCCGTAGATGGCGTTGTCGCGGATAGTGGCGATCACCACGGGCTTTCCACCGATGGTGAGGTTAACATTTTCCTTGACGTTACCGAAGTTGCTGCCATAGATGATGATACGATCCTGGTAGCCGCCGGTGGTGGGGGTGAAGCTCGTGATGTACACAGGCTGTGAAGGGTCGAACGGCGCACCGCGGTCGACCTGAGTGAGATCTTCCGAGTCATCGTCGCACGACGTGAAAGTCATCCCCGCGCCCAGCAGGCAGAGAGCTGCCAGCATGGATTTGCAAAAGAAGGGTAATCTTTTCAATTTCATGACATTATTTTTAAGTTGATTTGTTCGTTGAATTGTTGGTTTACAGGGAGGGTTACAGGTTTGTTAAATAGTGAAGAAATGGGATTGATAGGTTAGTGAAATCGGTTAAAGAATTTGGTTAAGTAACGGTTCGAAATTATTTTATTGTTAGGGTTGTCGAGCCGCCGGGCGGAGATGCACTCGTCCGGAGACTTGTTTACGGATGCAAAATAACTGCATAAATTGTTAAAAAGCCACAAAAAATCGTTCATTTAGTATCATTTTTCGGTCATAGCATGCCTCGGCCTACGCGTGCGCGCGAACACTTTAAATATATAAATTACCTACATCCTCCTGCATAAAAGAAAACACAATTTAACATTGAAGGGGGGTGGAAAGGCATTGCGGAGAGGCATTGTGGAAAGGCGGCTTTCCAGCCGCCTTATTACAATATACTATTTTCCTTGAAAAACGGCGACTGGAAAGTCGCCGCCCCATAAGCCGCCCCATAGACCGCCTGATTACATAATACTATTTTTGGGGGATTACGGCGACTGTGTCATTTTTTTGTTGTAACTTTGCAATATCTGACCCAAAGCCATTCTTCTTCCTGCATCAGCTAACCAAAAATGCGGGTAAACCCAACATTATTCACCATGAACAAGCTTCAGAGAAGCATCATATATACCATCACCCTGCTCCTCTCATTCACAAGCGCCTTACGGGTCACAGCGCATCCGTCGCCCGGCTTCGCCGAGGTGATAAACACCGACGTGGCCAAGGGCAAGAACAGCCTCTGCGCCCTGCGCGACCGCTTCGGGTTCATATGGGTGGGCACGTTCACAGGCCTCTATTGCTACGACGGCAACGGCCGCATGGTCTTCCCGTCGAATCTCGGCAACGGCCACGACACCGAGGGCAACGGCGTGAGCACCCTCTGGGAGCATGGCGACAACATATGGTTCGGGGGCACCTCGGGCCTGGCGATATTCCGCCGCGACACCAACGAAATCCTCCCTTTCCCCGACCGCACCCGCTACAACGTGAAGGTCACCGCCCCCGTCAACAAGATTATGGCCGCCGACGACCGCCACATCTGGATCCTCACCCACGGCCAGGGCTTTTTCGTATATGATCTCAGTGACTCCACACTGATACAGAACAGCCGACTGAACTCATTTTTCTCCGACATGACCGTCGGCGCCGACAAGCGCGTCTACACCATTGACCCGAGCGGAAACGTGTTGATATTCAACACCTCTGGCGGCTACCTCGAAACTGTGGCGCTCCCCGACTACAACGGCGACAAAAACACCCTGCGCCTCTGCGCACTGGGCCGCGACGTGTTTTTCGCCACCCGTGAGGGACTTTTCCGCTACAACACCTCGTCGCGCACCATCAGCCGCGCCGCGGCGGCGGTGCCCGGCGGCGAAATCAACGTGATAGCGCCGGGCGACGACTCCACGCTGCTGCTCGGCACCGACGACGGGCTCTGGAGCTTCGACCCCTCCACGGGGCAGTATAACCGAGTGACACGTCCGTCGACAATGGGCGACGGCGCCATCTCGGACGACCGCGTCACCAACATCGCCCACGACACCGACGGCTCGCTGCTGCTGACCACCTCGGGCGGCGGCGTCAGCAACCTATTTCTCAAGCCCGCCGACTTCCAGACCATCGGCCTGACATCGCCACGCGGGCTCCCCACGCCGGCCAACACCCTGCGCGCCACCGACAACGGCCGGGGAGTGTGGACAGGCTCGTCGGAAGGCATCGGCTACTACAACGCCGAGACCAACACCTACAATCCGCACGCCATAACCCTGGAGGGCGCGCCCGAAGTCACCTCCATCGTGACCCACGGCGACGAACTCTGGATCGGCACCCGCCACGACGGCCTTATTCACTACAACACCCAAACCGGGCAGCATAAGAGCTACACCTACAGCCCCACGGTGCCTTATTCACTGGTCTCCAACTCGGTGAACCGCATCTACCGCACCCGCCAGGGCGAAATTTTCGTGCTCACCAACTGGGGGTTCTGCAAGTATAACCCCTCGGACGACAATTTCTTCAGCCCGATGAAAATATCGGCGCACCAGCCATTCGTCACCATGGCAGAGGACAACGCGGGGCGCCTGTGGGCAGCCACCGCCAGCCGCGGCATCTACCGCCGCGACAAGGCGGGCGACTACTTCTTCCCATTCGAGAGCCGCACCTTAGGCAACCGCTCGGCGGTCATCTTCCATCTCGATTCGCGCGGGAAACTGTGGATGGTGACCCGCGACAACCAGATCTACTGCTACGACGAGGAGGCCGACGATTTCCGCAGCCTCGACATCGCCATGTCGCGCCAGCACCCGGTAATTTTCATCGAGGATGATCTCGACGGCTCGCTCTGGGTGGGCGACGCCTCGGGCGTGCTCGCCCGCATCGCTCCCGACAAGAAAGTCAACTACTACTCCTACCGCGTCTACCCCGGCATGGCCGCCATATCCGACGTCTCGGCCCACGTGGCCGACGGCCGCATCCTCTTCGGTTCAAACCACGGGGTGCGCATCTTCAACCCGCGCGAGATGAAGACCGACAACGGCATGGCGCGCGTCTACATCCAGTCGATCTCATTCCCCTATCTGGGCAACAGCAGCGGCGAGGCGCGTCGGCTCGGCGCCGACGTGCCCCTCTACACCCGCTCGCGCATCGTCCTTCCCTACGCCGACAACACCTTCACCATATCCCTCTCCACCACCCGCCCGGCCGACATGCCCCCGGTGAGAGTGAAATACATGCTCGAGGGAGTCGACAAGTCGTGGCTCTCGACCAACAGTTCCGACATCACCTACACCGACCTCACCCCCGGCACCTACACGCTGCTGGCCCGCGCCGATTTCGCCGGCGAAGGGGAGGTAAGCCGTCTGGAAATCGTGGTGTTGCCCCCGTGGTACCGCACATGGTGGTTCTATGCCATCTGCGTGATACTGCTTGGGCTGGCCGTGTGGGGCGTGTCGGTGGTGTCGCGCCGCCGCATGGATCGCCGCTACCGCCGTTCGCTGGCCGAGCTGCAGGTGAAGAAAGAGCGCGAGACCTACGAGAGCAAAATGCGCTTTTTCGTCAATCTCGTGCATGAGATCCGCACCCCCCTCACCCTCATCTCGCTGCCCATGGAGCAGATGGCCGACGAGGCGCGTCAGGGCAACCTCTCGCGCCGCCAGACCGACCGCCACATCGCCTCCATGCGCCACAATCTCAACTATCTGCTCGGCATCATCAACCAGCTGCTCGACTTCCGCAAGGCCGAGAGCGACCAGGAGATACGCCTGCAGTGCCGCCGCACCGACATCAGCGAGATGGTCAGCGAGATATGCTCCCGTTTCCGCCACCCCGCGGTCACAGCCGGCAAGGAGATCATACTCCAGCTCCCCGAGAAACCTATCGTGGCCATCATCGACCCCGAGAAGACCGACCGCGTGATCATGAATCTGCTGGGCAACGCCGTGAAATATGGCCGCCGGCGCATCGTGGTCTCGCTCCAGAAGACCGCCGACGACTCATTCATGCTCAACGTCTGCGACGACGGCCCCGGCGTGAACCCCGAAGAGCGGTCGAAAATCTTCGATACCTATTACCAGGTCAAGGGCGACAGCGTGGCCGCTTCGCTCGGTACCGGGCTGGGACTGGCCTATGCCAAACTCATCGCCGTGGCTCACGGAGGCGACATCTCGGTGGGCGACAACATCACCGGCGGCGCCATCTTCACCCTCACGCTTCCCCTACAGGCCGGCGAGGATCTCGGCAACAGCGCCGACAGCCATTCGCTGCCCGCCGCCACAGCCGGCAACCTGCCGATCGAAGGGGCCGCTGCCGTATCCTCTGACCGGGAGACCGAGGCTCCCGCCGAGCGCCGCGTGGCGGTGCTGCTGGTCGACGACAACCAGGAGCTGCTCACCGCCACGGCCGAGGCGCTCGAGAAGACCTGCACCGTGTTCACCGCCGGCGACGCCCGCGAAGCCCTGGTGAAACTCGAAAACCACGACATCGACATCATCATCTCCGACTTCATGATGCCCGGAATGAGCGGCGCCGAGCTGTGTGCCCGCGTCAAGAACGACGTGCGCTTCTCGCACCTCCCCTTCATCATCCTCACCGCCAAGACCGACCGCGCGGCCAAAGAGGAGGGAATGGAGTGCGGCGCCGACATCTACATCGAGAAACCGTTCACCATCAAGCAGATAAGATTGCAGATTGCCAACGTGATAAAGACACGGCAGGTGTTCTACGACCGCATGGTCGGCGCCACCGCCGAGGGCGGCGCCGCCATGCCCAGCATCATCGACGAAGGCCCCTTCCCCTCGCGAATCGACGCCGAGTTTATCCGCAACCTCAACGAATACTGCACCGAGAACATCAACGACGACGAGCTGACCATAGATGCCATGGCCTCGAAGATGAACATGAGCCGCTCGTCGTTCTACCGCAAACTCAAGAGTCTCACTGGCCTCACACCTGTCGACTATCTCAAGAACCTGCGCCTCGACCATGCCGCCACACTGCTGCGACGGGGCGAGCGCGTCTCCGACGTCGCCCTCATGGCCGGCTTCACCTCATCCTCCTATTTCGCAAAGTGCTTCAAGGCGAAATTCGGCGTCATCCCCAAGGAGTATGCCTCCTACATCTCCAACCCGCCGGCAACCGATACCCCGGCAGCCGACCCTTCCGCCACCTGACACCGGCGCCTAAAGTTGTAATTATGAGGCGAATCGGATCCGTTGGTCAGTTTTTATCACTAATTGACCGAAAAAAGCTTGCCATTCGCACCCCGGCGCATTAACTTTGCGACTACCGGACCCTGAAAAACCAATCACCTTCCTCGGCCGCGCACCGGCGCGACACCACAAATCCAAGTAATCCACGATCCGCCCTCCGGTGCGGGCACGGGCATTTGCCCGGTTTTTTTAACTGACCCAAACCATTCCCGTCGTGAAGATGGCGGGAGCGACTTTTTCCATGAAAGCTCAGCTTCATCTGCTTTTGGCTGCCATTGTCACAGCTGTCGCCGCAGGCTCCATTGCCGGAGGTTGCGCGCCGGAGCAGAATGCCATGACATCAGACGATTCCAACCTGCTCTGCAAGGTCGGCTATCATCCTTATTTCTATCACAACGGCGACACCTACTATTTCACCAACGAAGGGTTTGCGCTTGACATCTGTTTCAAGCGCGACCGCGACATCCACGACATCCGGAATTCGCGCGACTCCATGATTCTCACCCTGCCCGACAGCCTGGGCAGAATCTATGCGCCCGAGCTGCACCGCATCCGCGACCGGTGGTATATCTATTTCGAAGCCGACGACGGCGTCAACACCGACCTCCACCGCATTTTCGTATACGAAAACCCCGACAAGGACCCCTTCACCCAAAACTGGACCCTCCACGGCCCCGTGATCACCAACGACGGGTTCAATTTCGGCATCCACCCCACGGTGATCGAAATCAAGGAGAAGCTGTATATGCTCTGGTCGGGGTGGCCGAGCCGGCGCACCGAGACGGAAGTGCAGTGCATCTACATAGCCGAAATGGCTGACCCGTTCACACTGCGATCCAAACGCGTGGCCATCTCCACTCCCGAATATGAGTGGGAACGCCAGTGGATCAACTTCAACGGCAACCGGCCCACCTATCCTATCTTTGTCAACGAGAACCCGCAGGCCGTGGTGTCGCCCGACGGCCGCAACGTGGTGGTGTTCTACTCGGCCAGCGCCGTGTGGACCTGCTATGCCTGCACCGGCATGCTCCATGCCTCCACCGGCTCCAATCTGCTCGACCCCAAATCATGGACAAAATCGCCCGAGCCGGTGTTCCAGACCGCCGAAGCCGACTCCACCACCATCTACAACACCGTGGTGGTCAACGGCGACACTCCCGGCCAGTATTATCTCACATACACCGCGCGGCGGGTGGTCGATGACTCGTTTGAAGTGATCGACACCCGCTACACCAATCTGACCTGGACCGAAGCCTCGCTTCCGCGCATACCCCGCGAATTCAAATACCGCAGCCTGCATCAGCAGTAAGCCACCTCGCCACAACTTTTTTCTACAAAAAAATCGCTTCGGTGCAACCATCGGGGCGATTAAAACGTCTTATTATTAGACAATCTCAAAACAACAAAAATCATGAAGTTAAAATCCATAATCCTGGCACTGATGTGCATGGTGGCTCCTCTGTGCGCCCTGGCCGCCGACAACGACAATACCAAGGTGACGCGCACTCTGCGTGCCCGCGCTTTCAACGAAATCTCGGTCAACAGCGGCATCAAGGTGATCTACACCACCGGCAAACTCGCCGACTTCAAGGCCGAAGGCTCGCGCCAGATGCTCGACGACCTCATCTGCCGCATCGAGGATGGCGAACTTGAGCTGCGACTGAAAAGGAACCAGCAGCGCATCATGCGCACAGGCGACATAGTGGTGCATATCACCGCCCCGGCAGTCAAGGATATCGAGCTGAACGGCGGCTCTGTGCTGGTTGCCAAAAACGCCTGGTCGGTCAGCCCCGATCTCGACATCGAGGTTAACGGCGGCGCCGTCTTCACGGCCATGAGCACCGTCAGCGCCTCTGAGAAAGTCTCATTCGAAGTAAACGGCGGTGCCACAGCCAATGTAGCCACCGGCGTCAAAGCCCCGGAGGTCGACGTTGAGGTCAACGGCGGTGCCGTGGCCAATATCAGCTCCATTCAGGCAAACGACATCGACATCGAGAGCAACGGCGGCGCCGTGGCCAAGATCAGCGGCGCAATTGCCTCACAGGTGAAAGTGGATGTCAACGGCGGTGCCACAGCCACCGTGAGCGGCATCAAGGCCAACTATCTCGAAGTGGATGCCAACGGCGGTGCCGGCGCCACCGTGAGCGGACATGCCGTGAAGGCATCGCTCAGCGCTAATGCGGCCTCGCGCATCAACGCCCGCGAACTCACCACCGACCAGGCGCCCGACACCTCCTCGCACGTGGCATCGAGCATCTCACTGCGCAGATAAGCCGGGCAAATCAGGGCTTGTTTAAAGCTTGTTTAGGGCTTGTTTAATAATAAATCTTGCCGCGCCTTAACTTATTTACCCGAATAATCGTTAACTTTGCAGAGACACACCCCGCAGCGGGTGCGCCTCTGCAATTCGTTTTGTGCCTCCGCAATCCGCCAGAATTAACTGACCAATGGACAAACTGTTTCTCCTCGACGCCTACGCGCTGATCTACCGCGCATACTACGCCCTGATCCGCGCCCCGCGCATCACCTCCAAGGGGTTCAACACCTCGGCTATATTCGGGTTCTGCAACACCCTCGACGAGATTCTCCGCAAGGAGAACCCCTCGCACATCGCCGTGTGTTTCGACCCTCCCGGCCCCACGTTCCGCCACGACATGTATGACCAGTACAAGGCTCAGCGCGAGGCCCAGCCCGAGGACATCTCGGCCTCCGTGCCCATAATCAAGGAGATTGTAGAGGCCTATCGCATCCCCGTGTTCGAGATTCCGGGATATGAGGCCGACGACGTGATCGGCACCCTCTCGCGCATGGCAGCCCGCAAGGGGTTCACCACCTACATGATGACCCCCGACAAGGACTACGGCCAGCTGGTCGACGAGCACACATTCATGTACCGCCCGTCGCTGCGGGGGCTCGATTTTGAAATCCGCGGCGTCAAAGAGGTGTGCGAGCGCTACGGCATCTCATCCCCCCTGCAGGTGATCGATCTGCTCGCCCTAGAGGGTGACAAGATCGACAACATCCCCGGCTGCCCCGGCGTGGGGGAGAAAACCGCCGTGAAACTTATCAGCGAATTCGGGTCGATCGAGAACATGATAGCCCACGCCGCGGAGATTCCCGGAGCCATCGGGCGTAAGGTTCGCGAAAACGCCGATCAGATCACATTCTCGAAAAAACTGGCCACGATCCGCATCGACGTGCCCGTGGAGGTGGATTTCGACACCCTGCGCCGCGGTCCGGTCGACACCGAGGCTCTGCGCGCCATTTTCACCCGTCTGGAATTCAAGACTTTCCTGAGCCGTCTCAACCGCGGTGAGAGCGCCGCCGAGAAGGTGGCATCGGCCGATACCGCCGTAAAAGGTAGCAGCGCCGACAAAGGCAGCACTTCCGGCAAAGGTGGCGCCAAGGCCACGACCGATGCCGGGAAATCGGCACAGCCGTCGCTATTCGATTTTCTCGACACTCCCGACGAGACGCCCGCTGCCGACTCGGCGCCCCGCACGCTCGAAACCGTCACCACGGTTGTCAGCGGCGAGGAGGCCATCGGCCATTTCGTGGAGGAAGCCGCCGCGGCGCCTTTCGCCGCCATCGCCCTCTACGCCATCGGCGAGGAAGCCATGACCGCGCAGCTCCGCGCCATAGCCGTGAGCACCGCCGAGGGGAACGCCACATACATCGACATCCCAGCCCGGCCCGACGACAAGGCCCGGCTGATGGCTCTGCTCGAGCCACTTTTCACATCGCCGCATACCACTCTGGTGAGCCACGACATAAAACGCGACATGGTGCTTCTGCGCCGCGAGCGCATTTCACTCACCGCTCCATATTTCGACACCCGTCTGGCCCACTATCTGCTCCAGCCCGAGATGCGACATCGCCTCAGCGACATCGCCCTCAACGTATTAGGTCTAACAGCCGACGACTATGCCGACGCCGATGCCGCCCGCAAACCCTACGGTCCTCTCCCCGCCGGGAAAGAGGTGCTCCGCCTCGGTCAGGCCGCCGACCTCACCGGGCGCCTGCGCCTGCCTCTGCTCGCACTGCTGCGGCAGAATGGCCAGGAGCAGCTTCTCGACGATATCGAGCTGCCGCTGGCCGCCGTGCTGGCCGACATGGAGTGGAACGGCGTGCGCATCGACGTGGCCGAGCTGAAATCGCTCTCCGAAGCGCTCTCGGCGCGCCTGCGCGGCGTGGAAGAGGAGGTCTACGACCTTGCCGGAGAGAAATTCAACATCGGCTCCCCCTCGCAGGTCGGCGAAATCCTTTTCGGGAAACTCGCCCTCGACCCCAAGGCCAAGCGCACCAAGACAGGCGCCTATTCCACCACCGAGGAGATATTGCTGAAACACCGCGCAGGCAACCCGATAGTGGAGAAAATCCTTGAGGCGCGCTCGCTGCGCAAGCTTCTGGCCACCTATGTCGACGCCCTCCCCGCTCTCATCAACCCCCTCACCGGCAAGATCCACTCCACATTCAACCAGACGGTCACCGCCACCGGACGAATCTCCTCGGCCAACCCCAATCTGCAGAATATCCCCATCCGCACCGACCTCGGACGCGAAGTGCGCCGCGCTTTCGTGGCCGACCCGGGATGCGTGCTCCTCTCGGCCGACTATTCGCAAATCGAGCTGAGGCTGCTGGCATGCATGTCCGACGACCCCGAGCTGACCGAGGCGTTCAATTCGGGCCTCGACATCCACCGCGCCACAGCCGCGAAAATCTACCACATCCCCTACGACGAAGTCGACGACAATCAGCGCCGCAAGGCCAAGACCGCCAATTTCGGCACCGTCTACGGCATCTCGGCGTTCGGGCTGTCGGAGCGCCTGGGCATACCCCGCGCCGAGGCCCGCGACCTCATCGCCGGGTATTTTGCCACATACCCCCACATCCGCCGCTACATCGACGACTCCATAGCCCGCGCCCGCGAGCAGGGCTACGTCACCACCATAATGGGGCGCAAGCGCTATCTGCCCGACATCAACTCGCGCAACGCCACCGTCCGCTCTTTCGCCGAGCGCAATGCCGTCAACGCTCCCCTGCAGGGGTCGGCAGCCGACATCATCAAGAAGGCCATGATACGCGTGGCGCACCGCCTCAACGCCGACGGCTACCGCTCGAAACTCATCCTGCAGGTCCACGACGAACTCATCCTCAACGTCCCTGCCGACGAACTGCCCCGCGTGCAGCAGATGGTGGTGGCCGAGATGGAGGATTCGTTCCATGGCTGCGTGCCCCTCGAAGTGTCGTCGGGCGCCGCTTCCAACTGGCTTGAAGCCCACTGATTGCCAAACCGTTAACCATCAGCATCCCATGACAGATAACACCGACAACTGCCACTGCCGGGCCGACCATCCCGAAAACTCGGCGGAATTCACCGGACTCACCGTAAACCAGGGGGTGGCGCAGCCACCCTGCGTCAACCCATATCTCAAACGCCGTAAGCGTCGCGAATACTCGGTCGACGAACTCGTCGGCGGCATCCTAAAAGGCGACATCACCATGCTCTCGCGCGCCGTGACGCTGGTGGAGAGTGTGGCACCCGCCCATCAGGCCAAAGCCCGCGAGGTGATAGAGAAGTGCCTCCCCTACTCCGGGAAATCGCGCCGCATCGGCATCACTGGCGTCCCCGGCGCCGGAAAATCCACGTCGATCGACGTGTTCGGCCTGCACGTGCTCCGAAATGGCGGCCGTCTGGCGGTGCTCGCCATCGACCCCTCGTCGGAGCGTACACGCGGCTCGATTCTCGGCGACAAAACCCGCATGGAGAAGCTGTCGCAGCAGCCCGACGCCTTTATCCGCCCTTCACCCTCGGCAGGGTCGCTCGGCGGCGTGGCGCGCAAGACGCGTGAGACCATAGTGCTCTGCGAGGCAGCCGGTTACGACAACATTTTCGTCGAAACAGTGGGCGTGGGTCAAAGCGAGACCGCCGTGCACTCCATGGTGGATTTCTTCATGCTCATCCAGATTGCCGGCGCCGGCGACGAACTGCAGGGCATCAAACGCGGCATCATGGAGATGGCCGACGGCATCGTCATCAACAAGGCCGACGGCGACAACATCGACCGCGCCCGCATGGCGCAGGCCCAGATCCGCTCGGCTCTGAGGCTGCTCCCCACCCCGCCATCGGGATGGCAGCCCGAAGTACTCTGCTATTCAGGATATTACGAATTGGGCATCGAGGAAGTGTGGGACATGATCGACCGCTATTTCAAGTTTATCGAAGATAGCGGCTATTTCGAGCGTCAGCGCCGCGAGCAGGCACGCTACTGGATGTACGAGACCATCGACGCCGAGCTGCGCCGCCGCTTCTACGACGACCCTGAAAACGCCCGTCTCATCGCCGAATCGGAGCGACTGGTGCTTTCCAACCGCCTGTCGCCCTTCACCGCAGCCCTCCGCCTCCTCCACGAGGAGTAACCCCGCCGCTACAATGGGCTGTATTGGGTTATAGGGTCGTGTGTTTTTGGAAGTGTGGGTATTGGGGAGTGTGGGTATTGGGGAGGTTAAAAACCTCCCCTCCATACAGCCCCCATACGTCTATGAGGCGTGCGGAGAGGCGGATTGTGGAGAGGCGGCTTTCCAGCCGCCTGCATATACATAGCCGCCTGCACATACTGGGTTTGCAATTGCAAATTGCGGGCAAAACAAGGGAAGCGGGGAGGCTGTTGCAAGGTGGCTCAGAAAGCCTCCGAGGGGTGTTGATAACTTTTTTATATATTTAGGTGTAATTTTTGGGTTTGTAATTGTAAATTCTTAAGAAAGTTTTTGTAATTTTACGCTCGAATTTCCGGCGCTGTCGCGCCCATTTAACCACTCCTGCCCAAGGCAAGCACCTATGTCAGTCAAACCAGCCAAAAACACTCCGGAAACTGCGGTCACACCCCCCTCGGAGGGTGCTGTGGCCATGCCCTATCACATTCCGGCTCTGCTGCCCGAGACGCTGGAGGCGCTCGACATCAGGCCCGGGGGCATCTATGTGGACTGCACTCTCGGCGGTGGCGGCCATTCGCGCGCGATCCTGCGGGCGCTCGACCCTGCGCAGGGCGGGCGTCTGCTCAGTTTCGACCAGGACCGCGACGCCATAGAGCGCGCGGCAGCCGACCCCGATTTCGCCGGCAACGCCGCCTTCACGGCAGTGCGCGGCAATTTCCGTTTTCTGCGCAATTTCCTGCGTTACTACGGCGTAGACACCGTCGACGGCATTCTGGCCGACCTGGGAGTGTCGTTTCACCACTTCGACGACCCCGGCCGCGGATTCTCTTTCCGCTGGGAAGGGCCGCTCGACATGCGCATGAACCGCGAGGCACCCCGCCCGGCCTCCACGCTCCTTGCCGAGGCCTCGGAGGAGGAGATCGCCGACATGCTATACCTCTACGGCGAGTTGCGCCAGGCACGCCGCATGGCCCGCGCCATCGTCGGCGCCCGCGCCCAGGCGCCGGTCGACACCGTGGAGCGTCTGCTGCAGGTGGTGCGCCCCCTGGTCAATCCCCGACAGGAGAAAAAGGAGCTTGCACAGCTGTTTCAGGCCATCCGCATAGCGGTCAACAACGAAATCGAGGCGCTACAGCAGCTGCTCGTGCAGTCGCTGCAGGTGCTCCGTCCCGGCGGTCGCCTGGCTGTCATCACCTATCACTCCCTGGAGGACCGCCTTGTTAAGAATTTCATGAAGACAGGCAACCTCGAGGGTCGTGCCGAAAAAGATTTCTTCGGCCGGTCGCTGGCGCCCCTGCGCTGCCTCACGGCCAAACCGATAATCCCCTCCGAAACCGAGCAGGAACTCAATCCCCGCTCGCGCTCGGCCAAGTTGCGCGTGGCCGAGAAACTACCGCAAGAATGATTCCCCACTCTCTCACAGGTCAACCCCATGTATAACAGCTATCCACTCGACAACGCGCCCGACTACGAAATCGACGACACCTATGCCGGTGCCGAGGCAGAAGCCGAGGCCGCAGCCGCCACCGACCCAACGCCGGCCACCGACCCGCAGGGCACCCCCTACGCCGGCATCGAGAAGCAGGAGGTGCCGCCCCGCGCCGGTCTCGACTTTTCGGTGGGGGGGCTGGTGTCGCGCGTGATCCACGGCAAATTTTTCTCCATCGACTTTTTCCGCCGTCACTGGGGTGCCGTGCTCGGGGTGGTGATAATGCTCATGATCTATATCACAAGCCGCTACAGCTGTCAGACACAGATGGAGACCATCCAGCGCCTGCAGACCGAGCTGGAGGTGGCCAAAACCGAACGCATCCGCGAGAAATCGGCCTACATGAGCCGCATCCGCGAATCGGTGATGCAGCATAAAATCGACTCTCTCGGGCTTAACCTCACCGTGCAGGAGCAGCCCCCCTACAAAATCCAGAAGTAAACCGACATGACACCCCGCCGCAACGCACGACAGCCTAAAGCGACAGCCCGCAACAACCAGCGACACATGATGTTCCGCTATGCGGTCATCACCATCCTCATGCTGCTGTTTTCGGGTGCCATCGCCTATAAACTCTTCTCCACCACCGTGATCCATGCCGGCGACTGGAATGCCAAGGCCATGAAGGAGATGCAGCGCACCGACACCATCCAGCCCGAGCGCGGCGAAATCCTCTCCGACGACGGCCAGGTGCTGGCCACCAACCTGCGGTATTACACCGTGCGCCTCGACTTCCGCGCCGAGCGATTCATGCTCAGCCGCTATCAGCTGGCCATGGACTCCGTGGCCGACTCGCTGGCCCTGCACTTCCCCCGCCGCACCCGCGAGGAATGGCGCGCCCACCTGAGCAAACCGCTCGAAAAGGTGGTCGGGAAGCGCTCGCGCTCCTACCCCATACTCACCAACATCAGCTACGCCGACCTGCAGCGCCTGAAGACGTTCCCCTTCTTCAACATCCGCAACGCCAACCGCAACGGCATGATCGTGGAGTCGAAGATGCGTCGCACCACACCCTACGGCGACATGGCCCGCCGCTCCATCGGCGGCGTGGGTCAGACACGCGAATGCAATGAAATCCACGGCATCTCGGGGCTGGAAAAAGCGCTCGACTCGCTCCTCTACGGCCGCATCGGCATCTCGAAAAAGATACCCCTGACCAAAAATATCGTCAACTGGACCGACGTGCCCGCAGTGCCCGGCTACTCCATCCGCACCACCATCGACATCAACCTGCAGGACATAGTGGAACATGAGCTTGAGCGCGTGCTCGACTCATGCTCGGCCACCTGGGGCTGCGCCGTGCTCATGGAGGTTAAGACCGGCGACATCAAGGCCATCTCCAACCTCGAGCGGTCGAAAAAGGGCGACGGCTACATCGAGGCCCTCAACTATGCCGTCGTAGGCTTCGAACCCGGCTCGGTGGTGAAACCCATCTCCATGATGATAGCTCTGGAGGATGGGCTGGTCAACAACCTCGAGGAGGTGATACCCATCGGCAAGAGCTGGGCCTATGCCGGCGGCCGCCCCATCACCGACTCGCACTACAACGGTTCGCTGCGCGTCAGGGAAGTGATCGAGCAGTCGTCAAACATAGGCATGGCGCGCATCATCACCCGCGGCTACGACTCCAACCCCAAGGGATTCGTCGAGCGCCTGCGCAGCATCGGCTTCCTCGACCCGCTGAACACCGGCATCGCCGGCGAATCGACCCCCTATTTCAACCCCAACCCCTCGCGCGTCGACCTCTCGCGCATGTGCTACGGCTACGCCTCGCAGATTCCACCCATCTACACCCTCTCGATCTACAACGCCATAGCCAACGGGGGCCGCTACGTGCGTCCGCGCCTGGTGAGCGGCCTGCGCACCGAGACTTTCGACTCCGTGATTCCCGTCAGCTACATCCGCGACCGCATCTGCTCGGAGGAGAACGCCCGCAAGATGCAGTATATGCTCAAACAGGTGGTGTGGGGCAACCACGGCACAGGCCGCTCGCTCAAGAGCGACAAGGTGGCCCTGGCCGGCAAGACCGGCACCTGCTACTCGGTGGATCCCGAGACCCGTCAGTACAACACCGGGCGCAAGCGTCTGGCATTCTGCGGTTTCTTCCCCGCCGACAATCCCAAATACTCATGCATGGTGCTCACCTTCCATCCCAAACGCAACATGTTTGGCGCCGCCTCCACCTCCGGTCAGGTGATGCGCAACATTGCCCTGAAGATGTATTCGCGCGGTATGCTCGACAATGCCTCGGACTACACCGCCAACCCCGCGCCGCAGTCGCGTCCCATGCTCTACGGCTCCACCCAGCAGGGGCGCCACAAAGCTATCCGCGATGCCGCCGGCATAAAACAGGAGGTGCATCCGCGCGCCCCGCAGCCTCAGCCACGCAACACCGTGCCCTCGGTGCTCGGTCTGGGCATCCGCGAGGCGGTGGTGACCCTGGAGAAAGCGGGCTACAACGTGCACGTGCAGGGTTCGGGCTATGTGCGACAGCAGACGCCCGCAGCCGGGGAGCCTATTGCGCGCGGCACCCGCGTCACGCTCTCCATGGCGCCCTGACCTCTCCGTTTCCATCCCATCCGACAACAACAACAACATAACAACAGCATAAAAAAACACTACGTCATAAAGTGAAACTAAGAGAACTCACAAAGGGCCTCGACATCGTCTCGGTATCGGGTCCTGCCGAAAGGGAAATCACAGCGCTCACCTCCGACTCGCGCAATGCGGCCGAGGGGGGTATGTTTGTGGCCGTGCGCGGCGTCACCGTCGACGGCCACTCGTTCATTCCTTCGCTTCTCTCAAGCGGCCTCGCCGCCATCGTGGTGGAGGAAATCCCCGCCGAGGTGCCGCAGGGCGCCACAGTGGTGCAGGTGCGCGACTCCGCCATAGCCTTAGGGCAGCTGGCATCCAACTGGTATGGCAATCCGTCGGCCAGGCTGCGCCTGGTGGGCGTCACCGGCACCAACGGCAAGACCACCACTGCCACCCTCATCTATGAGATGGCCCGGCTGATGGGCTACCGCGCCGGTTTGCTCTCGACCGTGGTGAACTATGTCGACACCGAGGCCGTCCACGCCTCGCAGACCACCCCCGACCCGCTGACCATCAACGCCCTGCTTGCCCGCATGGTCGACGCCGGATGCACCTACGCAGCCATGGAGGTCAGCTCGCATGCCGCCCACCAGCACCGCATAGCCGGTCTGACTTTCGCCGGCGGCATCTTCACCAACCTCACCCGCGACCATCTCGACTATCACAAGACATTCGAGAACTACCGCGACGCCAAGAAGAGCTTTTTCGACTCCCTCCCCGCCGACGCTTTCGCCCTGACCAACATCGACGACCGCAACGGCGCGGTTATGCTCCAGAACACCGCCGCCCGCCGGCTCACATATTCTCTCCGCTCCATGGCCGACTTCCGCGGCAAAATAATCGAGAGCCGTCTCGACGGCACCCTCCTGAGTCTCAACGGCCGGGAGGTGGAGGTGGCATTCACAGGCCGCTTCAACGCCTACAACCTCACCGGCGTATATGGCGCCTCCGTGGCTCTGGGATGGGATCCTGAGCAGGTGCTGGTGGCCATGAGCCGCCTGGTGCCCGTGGCCGGCCGCTTCCAGCCCTTCCGCTCCCCCTCGGGCGTCACCGCCATCGTGGACTACGCCCACACCCCCGACGCGCTGGTCAACGTGCTCAACGCCATCCGCGAAGTTGTCGGCACTAAAGGCCGCATAATCACCGTGGTAGGCGCAGGAGGCAACCGCGACAAAGGCAAACGCCCCATCATGGCCCGCGAGGCCGCAACCCTCTCCGACAGTCTCATTCTCACCTCAGACAATCCCCGTTTCGAGGACCCGGCTGAAATCCTCCGCGACATGGAGGCGGGACTCGACACCGACGCCCTCCGCTCCGGAGCCGTCAGCATCATCGACCGCGCCGAGGCCATTGCCCGGGCCGTGGAGACCGCCCGCCCCGGCGACGTGGTCCTCATCGCCGGAAAGGGGCACGAGGATTACCAGGAGATACGCGGCGTGAAACATCATTTCGACGACGCCGAGGTGGTGCGTGCCTGCTTCGGCGGCAAATAATCGACTTATAATCAGAAACAAGCTCTTAACATTCATCCAGCAGCATGTTTTACTATCTATTCCAGTGGCTCGAAGGGTTTGGCGTTCCCGGCTCCAGACTCATGGACTACATCACCTTCCGCTCCGGAGCCGCCTTCATCCTCTCGCTCATCGTGGCCATGATTTTCGGCCGGAGCATAATCCGGCGCCTGCAGAAGATGCAGGTGGGCGAAATCATCCGCAACCTCGGGCTCGAGGGGCAGATGAAGAAAACCGGCACACCCACCATGGGCGGCATCATCATCATCCTCGCCACCGTGATACCCTGCCTGCTGGTGGGGCGTCTCGACAATGTGTATATGCTGCTGATGCTCTTCGCCACCCTCTGGCTCGGCACCCTCGGCTTTTGCGACGACTATCTCAAAATCAGGCGTCACAACAAGGATGGCATGAGCGGCAAATTCAAAATCATAGGTCAGGTGGGTCTCGGCCTCATCGTGGGCGTCACCATGTATGCCTCCCCCTCGATGGTCATCCGCCAGAACCATGAGATAATCAACCAGACATCCAACGAAATCGAGGAGGTGGTCTATGAGACGGAGAACATAAAGTCGACCCAGACCACCATCCCATTTGTCAAAGAGAACAACTTCGACTACGCATGGCTCACCGAGTGGATGGGCGACCACGCCGCCACCGGCGGATGGATTCTCTTCATCCTCGTTGCCATCTTCATCGTTACCGCCACCAGCAACGGCGCCAACCTCACCGACGGGCTCGACGGCCTGGCCGCCGGCTGCTCGGCAATCATAGCCGTGGCGCTGGCCATCATGGCCTACCTCGGCGGTTCGGTGATCTACTCGAGCTACCTCAACATCATGTATATCCCGGGGTCGGAGGAGCTGTCGGTGTTCTGCGCCGCATTTATCGGCGCGCTCATCGGGTTTCTGTGGTACAATGCCTTCCCGGCGCAGGTGTTCATGGGCGACACAGGTTCGCTCACCATCGGCGGCGTGCTGGCCGTGCTCGCCATCCTCACCCACAAGGAGCTGCTGCTGCCCATTCTCTGCGGAATCTTCTATGTGGAGGATCTCTCGGTGATGATTCAGGTGGCCTATTTCAAATTCACAAAAAAACGCTATGGCGAGGGGCGGCGCGTGTTCCGCATGACACCCCTGCACCACCATTTCCAGAAGGAGCCTGTCCCCGGCATGGAGGTGCGCATCAACTGCCCCTCCCACGCCATCCCCGAGCCGAAAATCGTCACACGGTTCTGGATCGTGTGCATCTTTCTGGCCGTAATCACCTTCGTGACACTGAAAATCAGATAAACCGCGCAGGGAGTCACTTCCCTCTTGCGCTACACATTATATAATATAGAACATGGATAATCCGAACAACAACCCCGAAGCTTTCCGCGAGACTCCCGGCGCACGCCTGGTGGTGCTCGGCGGCGGCGAGAGCGGCGTAGGCGCCGCGATCCTCGGCAAAAAGCTCGGCATGGACGTGTTTCTCTCCGATATGGGCGCCATCGCCCCCCGCTACGCCGCCGAACTCGACCGCCGCGGCATCCCCTATGAACAGGGAGGCCACACCGAGGAGCTTATCCTCAACGCCGACGAGGTGGTAAAATCGCCCGGCATACCCCTCGACGCCCCCCTGATTGTGAAGTTGCGTGAACGTTCCATTCCCGTAATTTCCGAAATCGAGCTGGCCGGCCGCCACTCCGATGCCCGCATGGTGTGCATCACCGGCTCCAACGGCAAGACAACCACCACCATGCTCATCTATCACATTCTGCGCAAGGCCGGCATCGACGCCGGGCTGGCCGGCAATGTGGGCAAGTCGCTGGCATGGCAGGTTGCCGAGGCTCCACATGACGTATATGTCGTGGAGCTGTCGTCGTTCCAGCTCGACAACATGTATCGCTTCCACGCCAACATAGCCGTGATCATGAATATCACGCCCGACCATCTCGACCGCTACGGCTACAAGTTCGAGAACTATGTCAAGGCAAAATTCCGCATCCTGCAGAATCTCACCCCCGCCGACGCGTTCATCTACTGGGAGGGCGACCCCGTGATCGCCGACCAGCTGCGCCAGATCACCACCGAAGCGCGCATGCTCCCCTTCTCGGAGCACCACAAGGATGGCGTCGCGGCATGGGTCAACGCCCAGGATAATATGGTGATCAAGACTCCCGCCGAAGATTTCGAGATGCCCCGCAAAGAGCTGTCGCTCCCCGGGCTGCACAACCTCTATAACTCCATGGCGGCCGGCCTGTCGGCATGCCTGCTCAATGTCAGGAGCGACGTGCTGCGCCAGGCTCTCTCAGATTTCGAGGGGGTGGAACACCGCCTGGAACTGGCTGGGGTGATCGACGGCGTGCGCTGGATCAACGACTCCAAGGCCACCAACGTCAACTCCACATGGTATGCCCTCGAATCAATGCCCGAAAGCAAATCCACCGTGCTCATTCTCGGCGGCAAGGACAAGGGGAACGACTATTCCGAAATCCTCCCGCTGGTGCGGCAGCGCGTCAAGGCCATCGTGGCCATGGGTCTGCACAACGAGAAAATCGTCGACTTCTTCAAGGATGTGGTGCCCGTGGTCTCCACCTCGTCGCTGGCCGACGCCGTGGCCGAGTGCCGCCGCGCCGCCTCGAAGGGCGACACCGTGCTGCTCTCGCCATGCTGCGCCTCGTTTGACCTCTTCCACAGCTATGAGGACCGCGGCGACCGCTTCAAAGCCGCAGTCAAAGCCCTCCTTAAACCCTAAACAATAAACAATAAACAATAACCCATAAACCCTAAACCCTCTCCTCCTTCCGATGGAATATCCCGCTGTCAATGCCAACAACACCCAGTTCCGCAAAGGCGACAAATATATCTGGGGTGTCTACATCTTCCTCATCATCGTGTCGGTGATCGAACTCTACAGCGCCTCGTCGCGTGAGGTCACCGCCTCCAACGTGCTGGCTCCCATCATGCGCCACGGCTTCATGCTGCTGCTGGGTTTCGGCGTGGTGGTGGGACTGTCGCGGGTGAAATACAAGGTGTTCAACCACGGCATCACCGTCTTTGCCCTTGCAGCACTGCTCATCGCCGTGTATGTGCTCTTCAAGGGGCAGATCATCAACGGCGCGCGCCGCTCCATGTCGCTGTTCGGCATCGCGCTGCAGTCGGCCGAGCTGCTCAAGATAGCCGTGGTGTTGGTCATCGCGCGTGTGATAGCGTTCAATCAGGAGCGCGGAGGCGTCACCACCTTCGGCGTGGCCCGCTGCGCATTCTTCGTGCTCCTCTGTTCGGGTCTGCTCTTCACCCAGGGACTCACCAACACCCTGCTGCTGATGGGCATCTCCATCTCCATGATGCTGATCGGCGGCATCCAGAACCGCAAGCTGGGCATAGTGCTGCTGATCTATCTGATCATCGGCGGAGCGGGATATATGTGGAAATCGCACGACAAGCAGTCGGCCGCCGAAGTGGCTCTCATCGCCGAGACCAGCAAGGACGCCAGCGGCGAGGCCACCACATTAAACCGCACCGGCACCCACAAGGGGCGCATCGCCCGCTGGCTCTTCGACTCCATCCCCAAATATGAGCAACCCATCACCTCGGTCAACCGCCAGGAGATGTACTCCTTCATGGCGCAGGCCAACGGCGGCTGGCACGGCGTGCTCCCGGGCAACTCGCGCGAGACGGCGCGTCTGCCCCTTGCGTTCTCCGACTATATCTTCGCCATCGTCATCGAGGACTGGGGCTTCATGGGAGGGATGCTGCTGCTGACAGCCTACCTGATTCTGCTGGGGCGCGCAGGCGCCATCGCCGCCAAATGCCGCAGCGCCTTCCCGTCGCTGCTGATCATGGGCATGGCGGTGATGATAGTGCTGCAGGCACTGTTCCACATGGCCATCGTCACCGGCGTGTTTCCCGTGTCGGGTCAGCCGCTGCCGCTGATCTCCAAAGGAGGCTCGTCGATTCTTGTCACCTCCATCGCTTTCGGCATCATGCTCTCGGTGAGCCGTTCGGCCGCTTTCAAGGATGACGACAACGCCATCATCTCGCAGGAAATCGCCGATCTCCCCGCAGATCTCAATGCACCGAACCCAATGATACAGTAGCTCTGAACCCAACGACACAGTAAACTGTTCTCAATTGTAAACTCCCTCTCATCACGTTTCAGCTCTCTTTCACATTTCAACTCCAACCTATCGAGAAAACCACCACATTCCGCATATTATGCCGATGAAAATTCTGATTTCCGGAGGTGGCACCGGCGGCCACATCTTCCCGGCCCTCTCCATAGCCAACGCAGTGAAGCGCCGTTACCCCGACGCGCAGATACTTTTCGTGGGCGCCCTCGGACGCATGGAGATGGAGCGCGTGCCAGCCGCCGGCTATGAGATCATCGGACTCCCCGTGGCCGGTTTCGACCGCCGCCGTCTCTGGCGCAACTTCGCCGTGGTGCTGAAAATGCTCCGCAGCATGCGCCTTGCCCGCAAGATTCTGCGCAACTTCCAGCCCGACGTGGCAGTGGGTGTCGGCGGCTATGCCTCAGGCCCCACTCTCAAAGCCGCCCAGAAAAAGGGAATACCCACCCTGCTGCAGGAACAGAACTCCTATGCGGGGGTGACCAACAAGCTCCTTGCCAAGAAGGCCGACGCCATCTGCGTGGCCTACAGCGGCATGGAGCGTTTCTTCCCCGCTGACAAGATTGTGATGACCGGCAACCCCGTGCGTCACGAAATCGTCACCGCCCGGGAGGACCCCGCCACAGCGCGCCGCGCCCTCGGCTTCGACCCCGCGCGCCCGCTGGTGGCTGTGGTGGGAGGCTCGCTGGGCGCCCGCACCGTCAACGACGCCATGAAGCTCGCCGTGGAGAAGATTCTCGAGGCCGGAGCATCGGTGCTTTGGCAGACCGGCAAACTCTACTCCGACGAATGCCAGGAATTCGCCGCACCGCTCATGGAGAAATGGAGCAGTGAGCGCCTGCAGGTGATGCCCTTCGTGAGCCGCATGGACCTGGTCTACCGCGGCGCCGCCATTCTTGTGTCGCGCGCCGGCGCCTCCACCATCAGCGAAATCCAGCTCACCGGCGTGCCGTCGGTGCTCATCCCGTCGCCCAACGTGGCCGAGGACCATCAGCGCCACAACGCCATGGCCCTGGCCGACCGCGGCGCCGCCGTGATGATTCTCGACAAGGATGCCCGCGCCGCCCTTGGCGACACAGTGGTAGATCTCCTCGGCGACGACGACCGGCGCCTCTCAATCGGCCGTGAGGCGCTGAAGATGGCTCTCCCCGGCTCCGACGACAAGATTGTCGACCGCCTCGTAGAACTGATCGAAAAACCGTCGAAATAAACCGTTACAAGCCATACACATGAAACAGAACATATACTTCATAGGCGCCGGAGGCATCGGCATGGCCGCCCTCGAGCGCTACTTCCTATCGCAGGGGTGCCATGTGGCCGGCTACGACCGCACACCCTCCGATCTCACCGACGACCTCGCCCGCGAAGGGGTGGAGATCTCGTTCACCGACGACCCCGACACCATCCCCGCCCGATTCCGCGACCCGGAATCGACGCTGGTGGTCTACACTCCCGCCATTCCCGCCGACAACCGTATCATCACCTGGTTCCGCGAAGGGGGATTCGAGGTGGTCAAGCGCGCTGTGGTGCTCGGCATCATCACCCGCCGCAGCAAATCGCTCTGCTTCTCGGGCACCCACGGCAAAACCACCACCTCGTCGATGGCCGCCCACATCCTCCAGACCGAGGGTGTCGGCTCCAACGCCTTCCTCGGCGGCATTCTCCGCAACTATCATTCCAACTTCCTACTCTCCCCGTCGTCGCCATTCTCGGTGGTCGAGGCTGACGAATTCGACCGGTCGTTCCATCAGCTCACCCCCTGGATCGCCGTGGTCACCGCCACCGACCCCGACCATCTCGACATCTACGGCACCGAGGAGGCATATCTCGAAAGCTTCGCCCGCTTCACCGAGCTGGTGCAACCCGGCGGAGCACTCATCCTCCACACCGGGCTGAAACTGAAACCGCGTCCCGGCAAGGATGTGCGCGTCTACACTTATTCGCGCGACGAGGGGGATTTCCACGCAGCCTACATCCGCCGCGGCTACGGCACAATCTCGTTTGACTTCGTATACCCCGAGGGGGTAATCCGCAACATTCCTCTGGGTGTGCCCGTCGAAATCAACATCGAGAACGCCGTGGCAGCCCTGGCCGCCGCATATCTCGCCGGCGACTTCGATGCCGTGAAAGCGCGCGAGGCCATCGCCTCGTTCCAGGGCGCCGAACGCCGTTTCCAGAAAGTGTTTGACGACGGCAGCCGCGTGATCATCGACGACTATGCCCACCACCCCGACGAGCTGAAAGCCTCCATCCGCTCCATCCGCGAGCTATATCCCGACCGCCGCCTCACCGTGGCGTTCCAGCCCCACCTCTACACCCGCACCCGCGATTTTGCCGAAGGATTTGCCCAGGCGCTCTCGCTGGCCGACGAGGTGATTCTGCTCGACATCTACCCCGCCCGCGAGCAACCGATCCCGGGCGTCACCTCCCGGATCATCTTCGACCGCATCACAACGGAAAAAAAGGTGTTAATTCCGCTTTCCGATTTGATTTCTACCGTAAAAAGCAGTAACTTTGAACTCCTGCTTACGGCAGGTGCCGGCAGCATAGGCACCGAGGTGCCCCGCCTGGCCGAAAGTCTGCAATAGTCTATGTCAAAGAGCCGCTAAAGCCTATGTCAAAGAAAAGCGTAATCCGATGCCTGCTGGCGCTGTTGCTCGCCGCCTACGTTTCCGTGGCGGTGGCGATGGCCAATGCCGACTACCGTGTACGCCCCTGCGCCGGATTCGACATCCGCATCGACGCCGGCGCCCCCGACACGCTCAACTTCGTCACCGTGGGCGAGGTGCGCCGTCTCCTTGGCGAATGGAATCTCGACCGCACCGACCGCGCAGCCGCCGACATCGACCTCCAGCGCATCGAGGATCGCCTCAACGCCGTCACCAACATCGAGAAAGCCACCGTGAGCCGCATGCCCGACGACCGCATCCGCATCGCCGTGGAACCTATGGTGCCCGTGGCGCGTGTCTTCGACTATTCGGGCCGCTCATACTATATCAACCGCGCCGGCAAACGTCTCACCGCCAGCGCACGCTACCATCTCGACGTGCCTGTGATCACAGGCCGCTTCGATTCAGGCAGCAACCCCGCCGCGCTCATCCCCATTGTGGAGCGCATCAGCCGCGACCCGCAGTGGGAGGCCATCACCTCGCAGCTGATGGTTAACCCCGGCAACGGCGACATAATTCTGGTGCCCCTCATCCGCGGCCACGTAGTGAACCTTGGCGACACAGCCGACATAGATGACAAACTGGCCAGGGTGATGACCATGTACCGCAAGGTGCTGCCGCTGAAAGGGTGGGAATACTACGACACCATCTCGGTGAAATGGGCCGGCCAGGTGGTGGCCTCGCGCCGCGTCAAGTCGATACCCGAACCCGCCGTGCGCTTCGACCAGGAGGGCGACGTGGAGGAGGAGAATGTCGACGCCATGCTCACCACCGGCCAGGGAGCCGCCGACACAGCCGCCGTAAAACGTTAACGAATTCCAAACACAATATATCAGACAATTTCCTGATCTTAGACAAATACCTGCAAAATGACTGAAAGATATATCGTTGCCATCGAGACCGGCAGCTCCAAAATCCGGGGGGCAGCCGCCNNCCGCCGTAGCCGACGAGTCGGGCATGCTCGACGTTGTGGCTGTCGAGGAGGAGAAACTCATCGACTCCGTGCGCTACGGCTGCATCCAGAATATCGACGTGAGCAAGGCCATCGAGCGCGTCTGCGAGCGTCTGGAATCATCGTCGGCCCTCCAGGAGGGCACCATCACCGGTGTCTACGTGGCTCTGGGAGGCCGCTCGCTCCGCAGCGACATGGTCACCGTGGCCACCGAGCTTCCCGCCGAAATGGAGATCACACCCGCCATAATCGAGGATCTGAAGGCCAAGGCGCGCGCCGCCTCCGACGCCTCGCGCGATGTGGCCGCCGTGGTGCCCGTGCGTTTCACCGTTGACAACAAGACCCAGGCCAACCCCGTGGGCACTTTCGGCCAGAGCGTGGGCGCCCGCATGGCGGTGCTCACCTGCGCCCCGCAGATCAAGCGCATGCTGCGTCGCGTCATCGAGGAGCGTCTGGGCATGAAAATCCAGGACTATATAGTGCGTCCGCTGGCCGAAGCCTCCCTGGTGCTCACCGACGACGAGCGCCGGCTGGGCTGCATGTTTGTCGATTTCGGCGCCGAAACCACCACCGTGGCTATCTTCAAGAACGACGCCCCCGCATATCTGGTCACCCTCCCCATGGGATCGCGCAACATCACCATCGATCTCACCTCGCTCAACTACATCGAGGAGCGTGCCGAGGAGATCAAGCGCATCTCGGGCAACGCCATGCCCGCCGAGGGTCCCCGCCGCCCCGGCGTTGACGGCATCGACTACTCCGAGGTGAACACCTACGTCAACGCCCGAGCCTCGGAAATCATCCAGAACATCGTGGCGCAGCTCGAATATGCCGGCATGAAAGCCGCCGACCTCCCCGGAGGCATCGTCATCGTGGGTGGCGGCGCCCGTCTGCGCGGCTTCTCCGACCTCCTGGGCAAGCACTCCAAGATGAAGGTGCGCAACGGCGCCGTTACCGGCTCGGTGCGCATCTCCGACAGCCACATCAACGCCGGCGACTACATCGACGTGATTTCGATTCTCCAGACCGCCGCCCGCCTCCCCGAAACCGAATGCGTGGAGTTTCCCGAAGAGACCGAGACGCCCGAGCACACCGCCGACGGCGACTACGAGTCGATGTATGCCGACGATGCCGACGACGACGAGGGCACCTCGCGAATCGGCCGCGGATATGACGACGACGATGATGATGACGACGACCGCCACCGCAAACGTTCGCGCCGCGACCGGCATGACAAGGGCGCGCCGCAGCGCCGCCGCACCGCGGCGAAAGATGACGAGTTCATCGACGACGATATCACCGACGACGAGGAGATGCACCGCTCGTCGGGCATCTTCTCAAAGCTCAAAAACAAGCTCACAAACATCTTCGACGGCGACGGCGACGACAATTTCAAATAATCACCCCTGCTCCAACACCCCCTTTAAGCATCAGTAATCTCATGACAAGCGAAGATATAGAAAAATTCTCCAACTTCATCGACGAGCCCCGCGAGGAGGCTATCATCAAAGTTGTAGGCGTCGGCGGCGGCGGCAACAACGCCATCGGCCACATGTATGAGCAGGGCATCAAGCATGTGTCGTTCGTGATCATCAACACCGACCGTCAGGCATTAAACAATTCGCCCGTGCCCGACCGGCTGCTCATTGGCCGCGACGGCCTCGGCGCCGGCAACGACCCCGAGGTGGCCCGCGAGGCCGCCGAGGAATCGGCCGAGGATATAGCCCGCCTCTTCGACGACGACACCAAGATGGTGTTCATCACCGCCGGCATGGGCGGCGGCACCGGCACCGGCGCGGCGCCCGTGGTGGCGCGCATCGCCCGCGAGAAGGGGCTGCTCACCATCGGCATCGTCACCATCCCCTTCCTCTTCGAGGGGAACAAGAAGATACTCAAGGCGCTCGAGGGCGCCGAGGAGATGGCCCGCAACGTCGACGCCATCCTCATCGTCAACAACGACGAGCTTATCGGCATCTATCCCGACCTCAACTGGATGAACGCCTTCGGCAAGGCCGACGACACCCTCAGCAACGCCGCCCGCTCGATCGCCGAGCTTATCACATCCGACGGCTACATGAACCTCGACTTCAAGGATGTCAACACCACCCTGCGCGACGGCCATGCCGCCATCATCTCCACCGGTTTCGGCGAGGGTGAGCACCGCGTCACCAAGGCCATACAGGATGCCCTCCACTCCCCTCTGCTCAAAAACCGCGACATCACCAAGTCGAAAAAACTCCTCTTCAACCTCTATTTCTCGCGCAACGCCGACCCCGAGTTCGCCATGGGCGAGGCTTCGGAACTTACCTCCTTCATCAACGGCATCAACGAGGATGTGGATGTGATCTACGGCATCTGCTTCGACGACACCTTAGGCAACAAAATCAAAATCACCATCCTCGCCGCCGGTTTCGACTTCACCATCAAGGACCGCACCATCGCCGCCGCCAAACCCGGCAAGGAGGAGAACCGCAGCGGCTTCGCCAAGGCAACCGTCGCCGAGGAGGAACCCGCTCCCCAGGTATCCTCGGCCGAGGTCATCAAGAATGTCTACGGCGCCGAGAAAGTGGAGGTGATCGAGCGCGAGCGCGAATCCAACCGCTACATCGTGCTCACCCCCGAGCAGTTCGACGACGAGGCCATCCTCGAGACATTCGAGTCAACCCCCGCCCTCAACCGCGACAAGCGCACCGTCGACAGCCTGCGCCGTCAGGCCTCAACACCGGCAGGTTCGCCGGTACCGGCGACAGCCCCCGGCACTGCCGGAACAGCAGCTCCCTCGCCCGCAACACCAGCGACGCCCGCAACGCCCCGCACGCCCGAACCCCCGGCTAACGAAATCGTGTTCTGACCCATGCGCATCCTCCATGTGCTCTTCTCGCTCAACTACGGCGGCATAGAGACCATGCTCGCCGACCTCACCCGCCGGCAGGCCGAAACCGACGATGTAACGCTCATGATCATCAACGACGTGGTCGACGAGACGTTGCTCGCCACCTTCGACCCGCGCGTGAAAGTGGAGCGGCTGGGGCTACGCCAGGGAGGCAACCGCCTGCTTCTGCTCCTGAAAGTCAACCGCCGCGTGCGGCGTCTACGTCCCGACGTGATCCACTGCCACAACGCCAACGCTCCCGGCGTGATCCGCGGCCTCGACCACAAGATGGTGTTCACCATCCACGACGAGGGCATCTCACACCGCTGGCTGCGCCCCTCGATGAAATATATCGCCATCAGCGACGCGGTGAAAGCCGACATGCTCGCCCGCGCTCCCAAGCTCAATATCACCACGGTGCTCAACGGCATCGAGACCGAGGCCATCCGCCGCCGCCCATTCAGTCAGCCCGAAGGGGAGGTGAAACTGGTGCAGGTGGCGCGTCTGCTCTACAGCAAAAAAGGGCAGGACATCCTTATCAGGGCTTTGTCGATGCTCCCCGAGCGATTCACCCTCCACCTCATCGGCGAGGGCGACGATCTGGAGCCGCTGCGGCAGATGGCACGCAGCATGGGCGTGGAGCAGCGCGTCACATTCCTGGGCAAACGCTCGCGCCAATGGATCTATGAGCACCTTGCCGACTACGACATCATGGTGCACCCCTCGCGCTACGAGGGTTTCGGCCTCACCGTGGCCGAAGGGATGGCCGCCGCCCTCCCCGTGGCCGTCTCCAATTCGGGCGGTCCCGCCGAAATCGTGGAGAATGGGCGCCTTGGCGAGCTTTTCGCCCCTAAGCCTGAAGAGTGCGCCAAAGCCATCGGGTGCATCGCCGACAACTATCAGCAGGCGCTCATCCGCGTCACCCTGGCACTCGACACCGTGCGGCGCCGCTACTCCATGGCGCGCATGACCGACGCCTACCGCGCCATCTACATTCCCCTGCTCGAGTGCCTCGTATAATCCTCTCTAAAAAGCCATCTTAGCTACAACAGCTATTATAGCAATCCAAGCGAAAACGAAAATAACACAAAAAAATATGACCGACCACAACAACTCTTTCGCCTGGCGCTGCAACAGCGTCTTCGACCGCGCCACAGCCGACTATCATGTCACCGACTCAATCGACGCCCCCGTGCCCGCTCCATTCCCCGCAGGCTCAATCGAAGCGCTCCTCTACGCCAAAAACTGGATTGACGTGGCACAGTGGCACATGGAGGACCTCATCCGCGACCCGCAGATCGACCCCGCCGCCGGCATGGAACTCAAACACCGCATCGACGCCTCAAACCAGGACCGCACCGACCGCGTCGAGGATCTCGACACATACTTCCGCGACCTCTACAGCGGCGTGACCCCCCAGGCCTCCGCGCAGATCAACACCGAAAGCCCCGCCTGGGCGCTCGACCGCCTCTCCATCCTCGCCGTGAAAATCTTCCACATGAAAGCCGAGACCGAGCGCACCGACGCCACAGCCGCCCACCTCGACCGCTGCCGCGCCAAGCTCGCCGTGCTCCTCGAGCAGCGCGACGACCTCTCGCAGGCCATCGACACCCTCCTCGACGACATCGCCGCCGGCCGCAAATACATGAAAGTCTACCGCCAGATGAAGATGTATAACGACGCCGACACCAACCCCGTCCTCTACGCCAAAACAAAATAACCCTATGGGACGGCGGTTTTTAACCGCCGTTTTTTGTCCATACGCCCAAGAATTTGGGATACAATAACGGAAACCGCCGGATTTTTTGTAATTTTGCATGTGAAATACATTCATCTATCTTTCTTATATTCTCTTATCAACCAATTTTACATTATTCCATGAAAAAAGCGATCTTAGGGATTGCTCTTTTGGCCGGCATGACTGTTTCGGCCGCGCAGCCCAAAATCTACATCGCCTTCCAGTGGCACATGCACCAGCCCATCTACACTCCGGGCGAAACCGTGATGGAGACACACCAGGGAGGTTCGCTGAGTTATGATCTACTCGACGTATTCACCTCGCGAACAGGAGCCTACACCAACTGGCCCGCGCAGGCTGTCGACAAACTCATTGCCGCCGGACTACCCGGAGGTGCGCAGGTATCGTTCTCCGGCTCGCTGGTCGAGAACCTCAACGTGATCGAGAAAGAAACCAGCCACTTCCATAACTGGAAACAGAACTGGACCGACTACATCTCCAAGAAAACCGACATGGGGAATCCCCGCCTCGACATGGTGGGCTTCGGCTATTACCATCCGCTGATGGCACTTATCGACGAGGAGGACGCACGCAAGCAGATACAGAAACACCGCACCTGCTTCGCCGAGAACTTCCCGGGCATGTCATATTCCAAAGGTATCTTCCCTCCCGAAAACGCATTTGAGGAGCATATGATTCCCGCGCTGGTCAAGGAGGGGCTGGAGTGGGTGATGGTCGACAACTCGCATTTCGACCGCACCACCCAGGGTTTCCCCTGGGTTAAAGGCTTCTCGATGGTAGAGCCCAACAAGGCCGACGTGCAGAACCCCAATCCCGGCGACTGGGTGCACGTAACCGGCCTCTACTGCCCCGGGCAGATTTCGGGCGGATGGGGTCACCGCCCCCACTGGATGAAATATGTTGATCCCGTCGATGGCCGCGAATACAGAATGATCGCCGTACCTACCTCGCTGGTGTTCGGCAACGAGGATGGTCGCGGCGGTTTCGGCGCACTGCAGTATGAGATGTGCATCAGCCAGCTCGAGCCTTACAATAACGATCCCGAGCATCCTATCCTCGTGGTCCTGCACCACGATGGCGACAACCACGGCGGCGGCTCGGCAAGCTACTACGGCTCCAACTTCCAAAACTTCGTTGACTGGCTTAAAGCCAATCCCGAACGCTTCGAGTGCACCACCATTCAGGATTATCTCGACAAATTCCCCCCTGCCGACAACGACATCATCCATGTGGAGAGCGGCAGCTGGTGGGGTGCCGGCGCCGATCCCGAATTTCTCAAATGGAACGGCGACAAGGGAGCCTATGCAGGCGCCACAGAGCCTTATAGCCCCGACCATAACAGCTGGGGCATCATCACCGCCGCATCAAACCACGTGAAGACCGCAGCCGCCATGGCACCCGGCAACAGCGCCGTCAGCGATGCCTGGAACGAGCTGATGTGCGGCGAGACCAGCTGCTACTGGTACTGGGACGGCACCGAGGAGTGGGACTCCAAGCCCGCTACCGCCGCCAACCTCGCCGTGGAGAAAGTTTCGGCCATCGTCGCCGCCGGAACTGACCAGACCGGTCCTTCGATCTACCATCCCCAGCGCGAGCCCTACAACCCCGGCGCAGAGGAATGGGAAATCGTAAAACCTTGCGACTTCACCGTATGGAGCTATGTCTACGACCTCAGCGGCCTCAGTTCGGTGAAACTCAAATACCGCGTAGACAAGGATGGTGTGAACCCGCTGACATCTAACCAGAACGAAACCTACGCCGGCGGCGATGAAGTAGGTCCCTGGCAGGAAATCGACATGACCGCCAAGAGCATCCCCTCTATCACCAACCCCCAGCCCGCCCATAAGGCCGAGGAATATTCGGCCGAGGTGAAAGGTCTGAAGGATGTGCTTGTCGACTACTTTATCGAAGCCACCGACACCAAAGGCAATGTGTCGCGCTCGATGATTCTCCACGTGTATGTGGGCGACGGCGAGGGTTCCACCCCCATCGATCCCGATCAGCCTGAAGTGCTCGGCTCCTACATCATCTCGCCTGCGAACCCCACCGTCAACGACGTGATCACCATCACCGCTGTCAACGGCACCGCCGGCCTCATCCTCCACTGGGGTGTGAACGATTTCGCGAAGCCCATAGAGGCTTATCTCCCCGCCGGCTCGCAGTACTACACCGACGGCAAGGCCGCCCGCACCCCCTTCACCCTCAACAGCGAGGGTAAGTATGAGGTGACGATCGGCCCGTTCAATAACGACGCTCAGAAGGTAAGCCAGATAAAATTCGTGACCAACACCGGCAGCCAGTGGGACAACAACGGCGGCAAGGACTACAGCTTCAAGATCGCCCCCGCATCGGGCATTGACGCAGTGGTGGCTGACACCGACGCTTCTGTCGAATATTTCACACTTCAGGGTGTGCGCGTGGCCAACCCCGAGGCAGGCATCTACCTGTGCCGCCGCGGCGACAAAGTGACCAAGGTCATCATTCGCTAACCACCGCATCCAACCGTAACGACGGCTCCGGTTTCCACCGGGGCCGTTTTTGCTTGGCAACTGCCCGGCCTTTTTGTTTTTGCCGGCTCCCGTCCGCGCATTTGGTAATATGGAATTTAATCTTTAAATTTGCAGATATGAACCCTACCCCCGAAAACGGCAGCGGCGCACAGTCCGCAGGGCCGCTCAACAATCCCCGGTCGCTGAGCCGCGTGCTGGCGGTGCGCTTTTCCGCCTTAGGCGATGTGGCAATGACGGTGCCGGTGCTCTACAGCGCCTGCCGCTGCTATCCGCAGGTGCGGTTCGCGCTGCTGACGCGTCGCTCAATGGTGCCGATGTTTGTGAATCCGCCCGAAAATCTACAGATAATCGGCGTGGATCTCAACGAGTTCGCGGGTCTGGGAGGGCTCGGGCGTCTTTTCCGTAATGTCAGAGAGCAGTTTCCTTTCGACGGTCTGATCGATCTGCACGATGTGCTGCGCTCCAAAGTGCTGACCATGATGGCGCGCCTGCGGGGGATTCCCGTGGCCGTAATACACAAAGGACGGCGGGGCAAACGGGCGCTGACGCGTGCCCGCAACAAGGTGCTTCTGCCGCTGACATCGCAGCGGTCGCGCTACCGCCAGGCGTTTCACCGCCTCGGGCTACCCGTGGAGAGCCGTTTCGACGGGCTTTATGCCGGCACGCCCACAGGGAAAGCCGATCCGGCGCTCTTCGCCGCCGTGACGCCCCCCAAGGCTGCGGGGGAAAGATGGATAGGGATTGCACCTTTTGCAAAACATGAGGGGAAGATATATCCGCCCGAAATGATGGAACAGGTGGTGGAGGCACTGTCGCAGCGCCCCTCCACCCGCATATTTCTTTTCGGCGGGGGCGACAGCGAGCAACTGACGCTCGACGGCTGGGCCGAGCGCTATCCCGGGGTGACATCGCTGGCCGGACGCCGATTAGGGTTCCCGGTGGAACTGGCTCTAATAAGTCATCTCGACGTGATGCTGTCGATGGATTCGGCCAACATGCATCTGGCGTCGCTGACGATGACGCCGGTGGTGAGCATCTGGGGCGCCACACACCCCTATTGCGGATTCAAGGGGTGGAGGCAGCATGAGGAGGACATAGTGCAGCTGCCGATGACGTGCCGCCCCTGCTCGGTGTTCGGCAACCGTCCCTGCCGCCGCGGCGACCATTTCTGCCTCCGCGGCATCGCTCCGAAAGTAATCATCGACCGCTGCCTCAGCCACCTCTGACTGACCGCGCGCCAATATTCATAAAGCCTAATTATTACATTTCATCATGACGATTGACGATATAAAGGCTTTGATTACTCCTGATGAGTCTCGGACTCTGGAGCTGAAAAAGACTACCGGCGAACTAAAGGACGGTATGCACGCGGCGTGTGCGTTTCTCAATACCGATGGAGGCTGGCTGATTTTCGGCATCGCACCTAAGTCGTTGAAGATTGTCGGCCAGCAAGTGACTGATGCAACAAAAATAGAGATTTCTCAGGCTTTGGCAGGAATTGAACCTGCATACGACATACAGCCAATATATATTGATGTTCCGGAATATCCCGGCAATAAGGTCATCGCCTTTCATTTTGATAGCTGGGAATGGGGTAAACAACCATATACTTTCAGAGGCAGACCCTACTACAAGATTGAAAGCACTACCAAGATAATGCCGCGCGACATGTACGATGAGCGCATTCGCGTACATGAGCCTCATTCTTTTTCATGGGAATCATTTCCTGCAAAAGGTGTAAGTCTTTCTGATCTGAACCGGGATAGGATATTGGGTTGTATAAGGCTTGGTGTAGAGGGAGGACGAATCCCTGAATCTGCACTGACCGCTCCGATTGAGGACACGTTGACAAAATGGAAACTGACAGTAAATGGAGTACCGACCAACGGAGCCGCCATGCTATTCTCAAACAATATCTACCTTTATGATAATTTTCAGTTAAGGCTGGCTCGTTTCCTCGGCAACGATAAACTTGAATTCATCGACAATCAACGTGCCGAAGGGAATTTCTTTGACCTCCTTGACGCAGGGATGGCATTTCTTTTCAAGCATCTCAATCTCAGTGGAAAAATAACAAACAAAAGCCTTATGAGAGAGGAGCGTCTTGAAGTGCCCGTCAGTGCATTAAGAGAAGCCTTGATTAACGCTTTGTGTCATCGCCAATGGGAGAAAGCAAACCTCACAATCAGTATCGCAGTCTATGATGACCGCGTGGAGATCGCCAACCCGGGAATCCTTCCACCAAAGATAACACCTGAGAATATCAAGGAGTCACATGAATCATTCCCCTACAACCGCAACATGGCGCAGGCACTCTACCGCTCGACCTTTCTTGAAAACTGGGGCAGCGGCATCCGCCGAATTATCGAAGCCTGCCGCGATCAAGGCGTCGAGGAACCGACGTGGCGTTGGGACGGAGCCTTCGTCTACGTTACCTTCAAACGACCGGCTAAGGGTGGCTCTAATACTCCCAAGGATAACTCAGGGGGTAATGTCGCCCAAAATGTCGCTCAAAATGTCGCCCAAAATGTCGCCCAAAACTTAAATGAAAGGATTATACAGATAATAACATTGAATCCGTGCATCAAGCGGGAAGATATAGCGAATCAGTTATCTGTCAATAAGAAAACGATTGAACGTCATCTAAAGAATTTAGGCATAAAATGGGAAGGCCATTCCAAAACCGGACACTGGCACAAAAAATGATTTAGCTTTGATTTTCAAGACAAATTTTTACGCTTTCAAACGGGGGTCGAAGCCAAGACGACAGCGGATGTAGGTGGCGATCACGTCGGCCATGGCTTCCATCGACAGTTCCGATGAACTGAGTGTGAGATGGTAGGAAGCGGCGTCGCCCCACTTTTTATCGGTATAGAAATTGTAGTATCCCGCGCGCAGACGGTTGGTTTTCTCGGCGAGCGCACGGGCGGCATTGATATCGAATTTGTCGCCGCGCTCCATGATGCGTCGGGCGCAATCCTCCATGTCGGCATGGATGAACAGGTTTATGGAGGGAACGGGGTGGTTGCGGAGCACATAGTCGGCCGAACGGCCCACGATCACGCAGGGGCCGCGGTCGGCCAGCGAACGTATCACCTCCGACATGTCGCGGTAGATCGACGCGTCGGATATGCTCGAAGGGTTGTACCACGGCATGGCGCTCATGCCCATCGTGAAAGAGATGCCGCCGGTGGCCACTGAGGGGAAACGCTCGTCGTTGCGCTCGAAAAACGATGGGTCGACACCCGCCTTGCGGGCGGCTTCGAGCAGCAGCTCCTTATCGTAATAGTCAATGCCGAATTCCTTGGCGAGCAGACGGCCGAGTTCGCGGCCTCCGCTGCCAAACTGGCGTCCGATGGTGATTACATATTTCATGGCTGTGGTGCGTTGACAGTTGAGGGTTGAGAGTTGAGAGTTGAGGGTTTATGGCTTGGCGGGCACCTCGTGGCGGAGATTATATGTGTTGCGCAGGCGCTCGAAATCGTCGGGCAAGCGGCGCAGCGCCTCGGTGTCGGCGAAAGGATCGTACGAGGCAATGATGTCGTCGCGAGTGACCGAGCCGGGAGCCTGCAGGGGCACGCCGGGATCGACGCGGCGCTCCGAGCCGAAATGCTCCAGCAGGGCGTTGAAGGCGACGGCAGTGGCGCGGCGCTTCCCTTCGATGGAGTATCCGGCGATGTGGGGTGTGGCGATGTCGGCACGCGCGAGCAGGTCGCGCGATATTCGCGGCTCCCCTTCCCAGCAATCGACGGCGGCATGGCGCACGGCGCCCCGGAGGAGTGCCCGCGTAAGCTCCGCATTGTCGGCCACGGGACCGCGCGCCGCATTGATCACCATGGCTTTAGGACCGCGGCTGAGAAAATCGCGGTCGAAGAGATGGCGGGTGGCGTGAGGTCCGTCGAGTGTGAGTGGTGTGTGGAACGTAACGACATCGGCCCGGGCGGCTATCTCGTCGAGGGTGACGAAGGGGCTGTCACCCGGCTGCAGGGGCGCGGAGGCGTCCCATCCGTGGTCGGCAATCTCGCGGGGAGGGTCGCAGGCAAGCACCTCTATGCCAAGAGAGCGCGCCCACTGCGCCACGATGGAGCCGACATGACCCAGACCTACCACCCCGAGCCGCATGCCGGGCTGACCAAGACCTGCGCCGAAGATCGACGCATAGACATACTGCGCCACGGCGGGTGCATTGCAACCGGGCGCCGAAGCGGTGCCGATGCCGGCCGATGCGAGATACTGACGGTCGAAATGGTCGGTGCCGATGGTGGCCGTGGCGATGAATTTCACGGCTGAACCTTCGAGCAGACGCCGGTCGCAGCGGGTGCGGGTGCGCACCACCATGGCATCGGCGTCGCGCACGGCTTCGGGGGTTATTTCCGAAGGGTCGAGGGGCACCAGACGGGCTATACCCCCGAAGGGGTCATCATCGTAGGGGATATATCGGTCGATTACGATTTTTTTCATGACGGCAGGACAGGATGAGAGATTGACTAATATAGCAGGCTCCAGGCATAGAAGCCGAGATAGGCAAGGATGAGGAGCAGTATGGGGATGTAGCTGCGGCGGGTGCGCCGGTAGGTGAAGAAGTGGGCTATCTGATAGGCCGTGAGGCAGTTGAGCAGCGGCACGTAGAACGAGAAGTTGTTGAAATTGAGCGCCGTGAAGAGCGCCGTGGCTATCAGCGAGAGTGTGAGGAAGCCGTTGTAGGCACGTACCTGCGAATTGTAGCTGAGAATCTTGAGCAGGTTGGCCACGGTGAAGAAGATGGCCACGGCTATGGTGAACCCGGTGCATATGAGCGCCTGCACCACCTCGGGATTGTCAAACATTTTCCATGCCATCACCAGACGGGGCCAGTGGAGGTCGGTGGCGGGGTTGAGCAGACCCAGACCGAAAATGATCCAGGGTGGAGTGATCACACCCATGGCAGCTGCCAGGAATGTGCGCAGACTCATCACACGCATCTGCACGCATCCCACGAAGAACACGGGCAGATAAAGCAGAAACGACATATCGGTGAAACCGGCAGCCGTGATGATCAGAAATATCAGGTAGACGCTGCGCTGACAGCGGTCGTTGCCGTAGCAGCTGAATAGCAGACCCACGCACACGGCCACGAGGACACCCATAAGGTCGCCGCCGTAGAAGCAGTCCAGCACCGAAGGCAGACCGGCCTGCATTGCGAAGAACATCGCCGCCACAAGCAGCGTAAGGCTGCGCAGCACATTGAAAGCGCGGTTGATCCATATTATCAGCACGCCGATGGCGGCGGTGGAGAGCACCGACGCCAGCAGCGAGTAGAAGGGCAGGGAAATCCAGGTGCGCGCCGCCGGCACGCCTACACCGATGGGGCTGCCAAGAGGCTCCACGCGGCCGTTGACAAAGGCTACCCATGCCAGCAGAGCCACCAGCATGAGCATCAGCACGGCGAAACCGCGCTTGTGCAAAAACAGCGATATATCTTTTTCAGTCATCGGCGCGGCGCAGTCCCGGAATATGCGACCCTATCGGCAATATTTATTATTTAACAGGCTCTTAGACAAATTCGTTGCCGATGTCGCGGCGGAATGTCTTGCCGTCGAAATCGACTTTGTCGGCCATGGCATAGCTGCGGCCGAGAGCCTGCTGCAGAGTGTCGCCATAGCTGCTGAGAGCCATCACGCGGCCTCCCGAGGTGACGAGCTGACCGTCGCGCAGGGCGGTGCCGGCATGGAAGATAATGGTGTTGGGGTCGGAGTCGGCTGCATCGGCGCCTGTGATTGTCTTCCCCTTGGCATAGGAGCCGGGGTAACCGCCCGACACGAGCATCACGGTGGCGGCGGCGCGGGGATCCTGCTCCAGAGGCATGTCGCCGAGGTTGCCGCGGGCTGCGGCGGCCAGCAGGGGCACAAGGTCGGAGGCGATGCGGAGCATCACCACTTCGGTCTCGGGGTCGCCCATGCGCACATTGTATTCGATCACCATCGGCTCGCCGCCTACGTTGATCAGACCCAGGAAGATGAAGCCTTTATAGTCGATGCCGCGGCGGCGCAGACCCTCGACGGTGGGGCGGATGATGCGTTCGTCGACCTTGCGCATGAATTCGGCGTCGGCGAAAGGCACGGGACTTACGGCACCCATGCCGCCGGTGTTGGGGCCTTTGTCACCCTCGAGGATGCGTTTGTAATCCTTGGCCACGGGGAGCACGCGGTAGCCGCCGTTGCCGTCGGTGAGCACAAACACCGAGCACTCGATGCCGCTGAGGAATTCCTCGATCACCACTGTTGCCGACGATGCGCCGAACATGCCCGAGAGCATCTCGGCAAGTTCTTTCTTGGCTTCGTCGAGCGAGTCGAGAATCAGCACGCCCTTGCCGGCTGCCAGACCGTCGGCCTTGAGCACATAGGGGGGCTGCAGGGTTTCAAGAAAAGCCTGCCCCTCGGCAAGAGTGTCGGCGGTGAAAGAGCGGTAGCGGGCCGTGGGGATTCCCTCGGCTTCCATGAACTGTTTGGCAAAATCCTTGCTCCCTTCAAGACGCGCGCCGGCTTTCGTGGGACCCACGACGAGCACCTCGGGCGCCTCCTTGGCCATGAAATCGGTGATGCCGGCCACCAGAGGGTCTTCGTTGCCTACAACCACCATGTCGATGTCGTTGTCGGTCACGGCCTTAAGCACCGCAAGGAAATCGGTGGGACTGATGTCGAGATTACGGCCATAGCGGCCTGTGCCGCCGTTGCCGGGAGCGATGAAAAGGTTGGAGCAGAGTGTGCTCCGGCTCATTTTCCACGCGAGGGCCGATTCGCGGCCTCCGCTGCCAAGAAGCAGAATGTTCATGTGCTATGGTGTGATTGTGTTAGTTTTCGGTAGGCGCTATCTCAGCTATTTCAGCTATTGGACTCAGTGGAGTCGCCCGGTTTTTTCCACCCCTTGCGCACACGCATCACGGGACCTCCGAGCGAGGGTTGTTTGCCGGTGATGGAGCGGAGGGCGGCGGGGTTGCGGCGCTGTGCCAGAGGGTTGTCCGACACTGGACGCACGGGAGCCGCATCGGTGTCGGGCTTGCGCCGCGGACGGAAACTTTCGTCGCGGTGACCTGTGGGGCGATAGCGCTCCTCGAGTTTGTTGCGCGGTTTGCCGGCCAGGTCGCGGCGGCGTTCGCGGCGCTTCTCGCTGAAGGGGCGCTCCTCGCCGTCGGGGCGAGGCTTGCGGTCGAAACGGCCACCGCGCTCATGGTCGAACTTGCGGCGTTCACGCCGTTCGAGGCGTTTGCGGCTGTCGTGGAGGTCGTCGAGACGCTCTCGGCGCTTCTCCTCGGCCTCGCGCAGGCGGCCACCTTCGCGGCGGAAGGTGCGGTAGTCACCCTCAAAGATGATATATTCGCGCAGCTGACACTCCAGAGCGCCATTGAGCACGGGTATCTTTTCCGAAGCGGAGAGGCCGATGCGGTGGAAATATTCCTCCTTGTAGCCTATAATCCAGGCGTGATAACCCTTGAATACGTTTTTGAGTTTGGAACCGAGAAGTTCGTAAAGGCCTTCCATATCCTCCACCGAGATGCGTTCGCCGTAGGGGGGATTGGTGACGAGCACACCGTCGGCAGGCGCCTCGGTCCATGCCGACAACGGCTTGGTTTCCAATTCGATATAGCGGCCTACGCCGGCACTGCGGATGTTGCGGGCGGCAATTTCGGTGGCTTTCGGCGAGATGTCGGCGCCGTAGATTTTATAATTGAACTCGCGCTCGCCCGAGTCGTCGTTGTAGAGACGGTCAAACAACTCGGCGTCGAAATCCTTCCAGTTTTCAAACGAGAAATGGCGGCGGTAGATGCCCGGCGAGATGTTGCGGGCGATCAGGGCGGCCTCGATGAGGAATGTGCCCGAGCCGCACATGGGGTCGACCAGCGGGGAATCGCCCCTCCAGCCGCTGCGGAGGATGATGCCGGCGGCGAGCACCTCGTTGATGGGGGCTTCGGTCTGCGCCACGCGGTAGCCGCGCTTGTGGAGCGACTCGCCCGACGAGTCGAGCGATAGTGTGACGCGGTCGCCGGCGATGTGCACGTTGATCATCACATCGGCATCCTGCAGGCGCACGCCGGGGCGCACATCGTCGCCGTAGCGGTCTTTAAACCAGTCGACTATGGCGTCTTTAATGCGGTAGGTGACGAAGCGCGAGTGGGTGAACTCGTCGCTGTAGACCACCGTGTCGATGGCGAAAGTGGAATCAGGCGTCATCAGCGACCCCCAGTCGAATTCCTTGGTGTATTCATAAAGCTCGTCGGTGTCGCGGGCGGTGAATTTATACACGGGTTTTAGAATCCGCAGCGCCGTGCGGCAGCTCAGATTCGCGCGGTAAAGCATTTCGAGGTCACCCTCGAACGACACCATGCGCTTGCCCGGCTCCACATTTTCCGCGCCAAGGCCGCGCAACTCTTCAGCAAGAACCTCTTCCAGCCCCTGGAAGGTCTTGGCCACCATTTCAAAACGTTCTTTCGCCATACAGCTGATGTGCATCAAAATATTTATGCAAATTTAGTATTTATCTTTGTATTATGGGGTATAACGGGGCTATTATTTATCAGAAGGCGAGGTGAAACCGCCTTCCCGCAGGGTCAGAAACCGAGAAGGTCGGGCATGGAGAACATGCCTTTGCGGTCGGCGGCGACGAGCCACTCGGCGGCACGCACGGCGCCGAAGGCAAACCCCTCGCGCGAGAACGCGCGGTGCTCCAGCGAGATGGTGTCGACAGCCGACGTCCAGATGACGGTATGGGTGCCGGGCACCTCGCCGATGCGCTCGTGGTTGACCAGCAGGCGCGAATGGTCGGCATTATACTCGGCGGGATCCTCGGTCCAGGCGGTCAGACGCCCCTCGGAGGCCTTGATGAGGTTTTCGGCGGTGGTGACGGCGGTGCCCGAGGGGTGGTCGAGTTTGTGCACGTGGTGAATCTCGCTCAGGCAGGGGGTGTATTCGGGATAATCCTTCATCACATTCTCGGCGCGGCGGCATATCTCCTGAAAGAGCGACACGCCGATAGAGAAATTCGAGGTCCAGAACATTGCCAGGCCCGAGTCGGCCACCATCTTCTCCACCTCGGCGCGGCGGCTGAGCCAGCCGGTGGTGCCGGAAACCAGGGGCACGCCTGCGGCAAGGCAGCGGCGGTAGTTGTCGACAGCTGTGGCGGGGGTGGTGAACTCGATGGCCACGTCGGCGCTGCGGAACTCGGGGGTGTCCATCAGCGCCTCCTCGCCCTGGTCGATATGACACACAATGGAGTGGCCGCGCTCGAGAGCGATTTTTTCTACGGCATGGCCCATTTTGCCGTATCCTATGAGGGCTATTTTCATTGTTTATCTGACTTTTCGTTGGAATTGGAGTTGGAGTTGGAATCGGAATTGGCTTTCAGCGCTTTGCGCGCCACGATGGGGATGGCGATGTTGGTAAACACCAGCAGCACGCCACCCGCCAGGGTGAACGCCCACACATCGCGCAGCTCTCCGTCGTTCCAGAACAGGAAGAAGGCCGCCACGCAGAAAAACACCGCCGACCACGCCTCGATGCGGTAGAGACGCTTTATGCGGGGGTGCTTGCCCGTGTAGGGCGAAAACAGTTTGCCGATGAGGAAACAGAGCGCTCCCCCGGCATAGACAAATTTCCACCAGCCCATCACGTCGATGCCCAGGCGGATATAGAAAATGGGGAGCAGCGTGCCCAGGGCGATCACCAGCAGCCCCACGGTGGAGATAATCACCATGGCGGTGCGTGGCGGCTTGCCGAGCAGTTCTTCGCGGGTATAATTCATAATCGGATATTCAAATTTCAGATATAGTGGGAGTTAAATCATTCGAAGACGTAAACATCCTCGTTGGGGCGCTGCATGTGATAGTTTTCGCGCACGATTCGCTCCAGCTCGCGGGGATCGTTGGAGAGCGAGGTGTTGAGGCGGTGATAATAGAGCATGGTGTCGTTGTTGGCCTTGATTTCGGCGCGCAGGGAGTCGATGGTCTCCTGATACTCCTGCTTCTTGGCCAGGGAGTTCTCGTTGAAGAACACAATGAACACAATGAACGCCACCGCTATGATCAGCGGCAGAGAGATATAACGGCGCATCCAGCGCCACGCGGAACTTTGTGCAATATTCATTTAGCGCCCTATCGGTAAGATTTGGTATAGAACATGTTTCAGGATTTGACACGAAACAAGCTGTAAGTGCAAATTTACAGCTTTTCCGCCGAAAAACCGCAACGCCAACAGCAAAAAAGCATAGGCCTGTGTATCTTAATTGCAAAACGCATAAAAAAAACGGCGGTTAAAAACCGCCGCTCCATAGGCCTCGCCCCACGCCTCACAGACGTATGGGGGCTGTGTGGAGAGGAGGTTTTTAACCTCCTTAATTCCATAATTATTGTGGCATGAGAGGGGGCGTCAGGCCTCGGCCTCATCCTCCTTCATGTTGTGGAAGACCTGGGTGACGTCGTCATCCTCCTCGAGTTTTTCAAGGAGCTTGTCGATGCTCTCGCGCTGCTCGGGAGTAACCTCCTTGAGGTCGTTGGGCACGCGCACGAATTCGGTGGAGAGGATCTCGAAACCGTTCTCCTCGAGATATTTCTGGATATTGGAGTAATCTTCGAACACGCCGGTGAGGATCACTGCGCCCTCGTCGTCGGCCTCGACCTCCTCCACGCCGCAGTCGATCAGCTCAAGTTCGAGGTCTTCGAGCGACACTTCGGGTTTGGCGGCGATTTTGAGCACCACCTTGTGGTCGAACAGGAATGTGAGCGAGCCTTGGGTGCCGAGGGTGCCGCCATGCTTTGTGAAGTAGGAGCGCACGTTCGACACGGTGCGGGTGTTGTTGTCGGTGGCGGCTTCAACGAAGATAGCGATTCCGTGGGGGCCGTATCCCTCGTAGGTCAGCTCCTTGTAGTCCTTGGCATCCTTTTCGGTGGCCTTTTTGATGGCGCGCTCGATGGTGTCCTTGGGCATGTTCTCCGAGCGGGCGGTCTGGATGAGGGCGCGCAGACGGGGGTTGTTGGCAGGCTCGGGACCCGAAGCCTTCACGGCGATGGTGATTTCCTTGCCTATGCGGGTGAAAGTTTTCGACATGTTGCCCCAGCGTTTGAGCTTGCGGGCTTTGCGGTATTCAAATGCTCTTCCCATGGGAGTGGTGTATATCTGATTTTAGCTAAATTGTTTGATCGGTGGAGTAGGAGGGGGTGCCGGGCGGGGAGGCTCAGCGCAGCTCGGCGCCTACGTTGCGGCGGAGCTGGTCGATGATGCGGTTCATCGTCTTTTCGATGACGGCATCCTGCAGGGTCTTTTCGACATCCTGCAGGGTGATGCTGATGGCGTAGCTCTTCTTCCCCTCGGGGAGGTTCTTTCCCTCGTAGACGTCGAAGAGGCCCACGTCGCGGAGCAGCTTGCGCTCGGTCTGGCGAACCACGGCGGCGATGGCGTCGAAAGTGACGCTGCTGTCGACCAGCAGGGCCAGGTCGCGGTGCACGGGCTGCGTCTTGGGCAGGGGCGTGAATTCGGTGATGACTTTCACGGCCATGCGCACCAGATCGGCCCACTCGAGTTCGGCGAAGAACACGGGCTGCTTTATGGCCGCCTTGGCAAGCATCTTGTTGGAGACGATGCCCATGTGGCCGAGCACCTTGCCGTTGCGTGTTGTCAGCTGCTGGGCCGCGGCGAAGATGTCGGGGGTGTCGGCGGCGGGGATGGTGGTGAGTTTCAGACCCTGCGATTCAAGACCAAGACGGGCCAGAATATTGGCCACGGCGACCTTGAGGTCGAAATAGGTCGACTCCTCTGCGGGGCGCGCCCAGTTGCCGGTGCGGGAGTTGCCGGTGAGCCAGATGGCCAGACGGCTCTGCTGCGCGAAAGGCTTCAGGGGAGCTTCGGCGGTGCTTTCGGCTGCCGGATCGAACGAGTAGGTGTTGCCGAACTCATACATCGCCAGGTCGGGAGCCTTGCGGTTGATGTTGTGGGCTATGGATTCCAGACCGCCGAAGAGGAGCGTCTGACGCATCACGTCGAGGTCGGTCGAGAGGGGATTGAGCAGTTTCACGCAGCGGTCGGCGGGATAGCACTTCATGTCGGTGTAATATCCCTCGGCCGTGAGCGAGTTGTTGAGGATTTCGTTGAAACCCACAGCGGTGAGCTGCTCCGAGATGATGCGGCGCAGATGGTCGTCCTGATCGCAGAGGCTCTTATACTGGAGCGACGAGTGCACCCGGTCGCTGATTTCCACGTTGTTGTAGCCGTAGACGCGGAGGATGTCCTCCACCACGTCGCAGGGACGGCGCACGTCGAAGCGGTAGGTGGGCACCTTGAGCGAAGCCGAGCAGGCTGCGGCGGGATCGGCCGTGGGGTTACCGTCGGCATTCTTCATCTCCACTCCGATTTCGAGCGAGGCGAGGATGGCGTTGATCTCCTCCACGGGGATATCCTTGCCGATGAGCGAGCGGGTGTAGCCGTAGTCGAGCTGCACGGGGAAACAGGGCACGGGATCGGGATAGATGTCGACCACGGGACCGCAGATTTCGCCGCCGGCCAGCTCCTTGACCATCAGGGCCGCAAGCTGCAGGCAGTAGATGGTGGCGTTGATGTCGCAGCCGCGCTCGTAGCGGAACGAGGCGTCGGTCTGCAGCGAGTGGCGCCGGGCTGTCTTGCGCACGCGGGTGGGGTTGAAGCAGGCGCTCTCGATGAAGATGTCGGTGGTGGTGTCGGTGACGCCCGAGTCGAGACCGCCGAACACGCCGGCGATGCACATCGGTTTCACGGCGTCGCAGATCATCAGATCGGCCTCGTGGAGCGTGCGTTCCACGCCGTCGAGAGTGGTGAATTTAGTGCCCGCGGGGCATGTGCGCACCACAATTTTGCCACCCTCCACCCGGTTGAGGTCGAAGGCATGCAGGGGCTGGCCCATGCCGTGAAGTATGAAGTTGGTGATGTCGACCACATTGTTGATGGGGCGCATGCCGATTGCCGCCAGACGGTCTTTGAGCCACTGTGGCGACTCGGCCACCTTGACGCCGCGGATGGTGACGCCGCTGTAGCGGGGAGCGCCCTCGCGGTCGTCGACCTCCACCTGCAGCGCGCCGGTTTCGCTCTCCACGGCGAAAGCTGAGGTCGAGGGGCGGCGCAGATGGCCATCCTTGCCGTGGCGCGCCAGCCATGCGCTCAGGTCGCGGGCCACGCCGTAGTGGCTGGCGCCATCGATGCGGTTGGGGGTGAGGTCAACCTCGAGCACGTAGTCGCTCTGCAGGTTGTAGTATTCGGCTGCGGGGGTGCCGGGGCGCACCTCGCGGTCGATGACGATGATACCGTCGTGAGCGTTGCCCACGCCTATCTCATCCTCGGCACAGATCATGCCGAGCGATTCCACGCCGCGGATTTTCGATTTCTTGATCTGGAAACCCTTCTCCTCGCCGACGGGATAGAGCGTGGCGCCAACGGTGGCTACCACCACGGTCTGTCCGGCGGCCACATTCGGGGCGCCGCAGACAATCTGCACGGGGGCCTCGAGACCCAGGTCTACGGTGGTGATGTGCAGGTGGTCGCTGTCGGGATGGTCGATGCATGTGAGCACCTTCCCGATGACCACGCCGCGGAGACCTCCGCGGATTGACTCCACCTCCTCATAAGTGTCGCACTCCAGACCCAGCGATGTTAGCGCCTGGGTCAGCTCGGCCGGCGAGAGATCGAAGTCGATATATTCTTTTAACCAGTTGTAAGAAATGTTCATTGGCGGGTAAGAGAAAAATTCATGCAAAGTTACGCAATCTTCCCGACATCACAAAATTTAGTGTTTGTCTGTCAGGACAATCGCATCAAATCAGGTTTAGGATATGCAATCTTATCGGCAATATTTTATATTAAACAAGTTCTAACAATCACTTTAAACATATTTAACAAAATAAACAAGACAAATGGTTAAATATTGTGTAACTTTGTAGCATTTAAAAAAAATCGTACCAGACATTTAAAAAATTTTGGCTTGCCAATACGGTAATACAGATCAATCAATCACAATTTTTCACCTGACCCTTCCATCGCCTGACAGATAAATCAATCCACAATAAATATTGAAGATAAATCAATCCACATTTATTTATATGAGAAAACTTCTACTTGCTATGTTGCTTGCCGTGACGGCCTCTTCAGCCGCTTGGGCAGCCAACACTCTGAATCTGTCGTATGAGGTCGTCGGCCTCTATGACGACAAGTCGTATGACACCCCGAACTACTATCTCGTATTGTCGGACAGTGAATCAGCGCGTTATGACAACAAGACGGGCAGTGTAAAGCTCGACGCGGGCTATATCGTCGTGCTCGACCTCTACAACCTTCCCTCCGATCCGCTGGCTCTGCAGCCGGGTACCTACGAGTCATCCGACGCGATGACAAAGTTCACCGTCAATCCCGATGAGTCGAAGGTGCAACTCTACATCGCCGGCAAACCCAAAACCGCCGCGATAGAGTCGCCGGTAGTTGTCTCCGTAGACAATGACGGCGTTTACACCGTGACCGCCACGGCTGTCGACCCCTTCACCAAGGACCCCCTGGATCTGAAATATGTAGGCCGTCTGCCGATTGTAAATGTCAACGAAAAGCCTGCAAGCTTCCCTATGCTCAAGAAAGACCTTCTCAATCTCAATCTTGACAAGGGCGGTATCGCCTACTACTACGGAGTCACCGACTACTCCAACAATGGCGTCACCTACCTGAATCTCTACTCCGAGAAGTTTGACCAGACAACCGGCAGCCTCGTCGGCGACGGCATCAACCTTGCGATGATGATCGCCCACAAGCGCATGAACAGGACCACCTACTGCATCGAGGGTGGCACCTATGTCGACGCCAAGACTTTCGAACGCAACACATGGTATCCATGCCGCGAAATCGAATACTCGATGGGCTCGGAATATATTTCAATGCCTTTCGGCTCTTTCATCCGCATCCGCGAGAATGGCGGGGAATATGTCTACGGCTACCTCCAGTCAGGAACCCTGACCATCTCGTTCGACCCCGCCACCAAACAGCTGACCGGCCACCTCGACGCCTACACCGACTTTGGCTATCATGTCACCGCCGAGCTTTCGGGCAATATCCTTTATGATTTTTCCAACGCGTATATCCCCTCGGCTGTCTCCAACCTCACGGATGACGTGGACCTCGACCTCGACTATCTCGAGAAGGGCCGCATGTGGCATATGGGCGAGAAAGCCGGTTGCCGCGCATTCGTCCTCGACCTCGGTTCGCCCGCCGGCAAAGACTCCGACCCCGGCGTTGCCGCTGACCTCATGCGCATCGAATTCTTCGTTCCCAAGAACTCGGCAGTTGTGGCGCCCGGAGTCTACACCGTTGTGCCCAACCGCTGGAACGAAAACGAGCTGAATTCCGGCGGCACATACGAACCCATAACCATCGGTCAGGGATGGTCGGATGTCGACGGCGGTTCGAGCTACCGTCATTTCCAGAAGGATCTCACCTATGTCTATGACCTCTTCGCTCCTGTGGAATCGGGATCCGTCAAAGTAGAGACAACGGATTATTCCAACTACACATTCGAGATCAATCTCTACGACGACGCCGGTTACGCTATCCGCGGACTCTGGAACAACAAACCGGTCGAACTGCAGTATGACCGCGAGGCTCTCGAGAAAGAACTCGCCGGCGTAGAGTCTGTCTCGGCCGACGCCGACGGCGGTGTCTCGGCCATCGTCAATGGCCGCCGTATCATCGTGGTCAACGGCGGTGACGCAGCTGTCACACTTTTCGACATGAACGGCCGCGCAGTCATGTCGGGCGATGCCGCCTTCGGGCTCGACGCATCGGCTCTCGCTTCGGGCGTTTATGTGCTTGCAGTGAAAGACAAAGCATTTAAAGTAATTTTGAAATAATTTCAGTATAAGAAAATGAAAGCAAAGAACATTTTACTTGCTCTCGGCACCGTGGCTATGGCCACTTCGGCCTATGCCTACACCGAGACCGTAGAAACAATGACCGTAGAGCTGAACTCGGGCAAGACAGTTGTCTACAACGTCAACGAAATCAACAAAGTATCGTTCGGCTCCCACGATGAGACAATCGGTTTCCTCATCACAGGCGCCGACGGCAACGAACTCTACCGCGCCGAGAATATCGCAACTCTTTTCCGCTATGCCCCCGAGGCTGACGGCGCCAACGTGCAGCTGCTGTTCGGCACCGCCGAAAACGCCACCGAGGTTGTCGGTCTCAAAGATGGACAATACTTTGTCGACGTGGAGATGACCAACGCCGGCCTCTACAAAGAAAACATAAACCTCGCCGGCGATGTGACCTCTGCCAAAGTAAGACTTTATGAAGTGACCGACGGCGAGATTTCCGCACCCAAAGAGGTTGTCACCGAGGGCACCCTCTCCACCTCCATCACAGCCAAGGGCGTGGTGACCATGGAACTTGACGCCACCTTTGACGACGGATTCGCTGTCCGCGCGTCCTACAAAGGCTCGCCTGCCGATGTGGATGACCTCGAGGCTCTTTTCCCCACCCCCGGCCCGAAGAATGAAGTCTGGTATTACAATCTGGACGGAGAGCTTACCAATAAAACAGCTATTCCAAGCTTCAAGAAGACCCACAGCAATTACACCGGCCGCTCCAAATATGCAGTGCAGTTCGACGACGACCATTGGAGCATGAAGTGTGAGATCGAGATGAAGCCTGAATTAATCGGTAAGGAAATCAATTTTGCCGCCGCCGAGGATAACGCCGGATCTCCTGATTTCACATTCAGATATGAGGGCATCCAGGTTGCCGGCCCCAACGGCGAATCCCGCCCCAGAGGACTGACCGGCACAATGCAGGTTATCGAGAACGGCGACGGAACCATCACTGTCAAGGCCAATGTCACTAATCTCTATTATAATCCTATGACCTCAAGCAACGGCGGCACCCCCGAGCGCGCTGTCATCAACTTCACAGGGGAGTGCAGCTGACTCTAACAATAACCACGACCAATGAACAGATACCTTTCAGGCATATTGGCTGTTGCGCTGGGACTGGCGGCGGTTTCCGCCTCCGGACGGACTTTAGCTCCCAATGCGAGGATGCTGCTGGCCGGCCGCAGTCAAGGTATGCCTGCCATTAAGTTCGACACCAGAAACCGGACGGCCTCGGTTGACGACTCACAGGTTGTCGGCGCCTACGTCATGCTCGACGACGAGAAGGCGATAGCACCCCTTGAGGCCCTCGGCGTGGTGTTCCGGCATAATCATGACGGATTGTTCTACTCTGTCTCCATTCCGGTCGACGCCCTTGCGGAAGCGGGGGCTGTCGACGGGGTGAGATATATCTCGCTCGGCAATCGGGTCAATCTTCTCAACGACTATTCCCGCAATGTCGCAGGTGTTGACATCGTGCATAAGAACACCGACAACACCCTCCCTCGTCCTTTCACAGGCAAGGGAGTGGTGGTCGGGCTTATCGACATCGGTGTGGAGTATGACCATGTGGCGTTCCGCGATGCCGAAGGGAAGACCCGCATCAAGGCTGTCTGGAACCAGCGGTCGATGCGCGGCACACCCCCAGAAGGCTTCGGCTACGGAGCGGAGATAACCGATCCCGAGATGCTCAGCCAGGCGGCCTACGACTCCGCCCAGGAGCTGCACGGATGCCACACGATGGGCACAGCCGCCGGCGGCGACAAGCGTTCGCAGTATTACGGCGTGGCTCCTGAAGCCGACATCGTCTTTGTCAGCCTCGACCAGCAAAACAGCGTCGGCATCGCCGACGGCATCAAATATATCTTTGATTACGCCGACAAAGTTGGCAAGCCTTGTGTGATAAACATGAGCCTCGGCGACCATATCGGTCCCCATAACGGCACATCGCTTCTCGACAAGACCATCGACGCGGCCGTAGGTCCGGGACGTATCATCGTCGGGGCCTGTGGCAACGAAGGCAAAGTCCGACTTCACGCTCAGGAAACCTTCACCGCCGACGACAAACTGCTCAAGACGATGCTCACCCAGGCCCCCGAGACCTCCCACAATATCCATTACCTTGAGATCTGGGGCAAGAACGCCTCCGATCTGAAAGTAAAACTGTGTGTGGTCAACTCTCTGAAAGGCAACATCATCGCCCAGACCCCGCAGGTCGACACCTCGGTCGAGGGGGATGCCGTCGTAAAATCATTCTTCATCGACGAATGCGGCGTCACCACTTCGGTTATCATGGACGCGGAGCACAACCCCATCAACGGTCAGCCCCACGTCACTGTGAAATGCGAGGTGGAAGAGGCTGCCGACGGGCGCCTTGTCGCAGTGTTTGTCGAAGGTGAGGAGGGCCAGACCGTCGACATGTGGAACTACAGTATGAACGAGTTCTCCTCGAATGAAAAACGGGGATGGACCGACGGTACGCACGAGGGCACAGTAGGTGAAATCGGCGGCACCGCCCGCCGCATTATCTCGGTCGGCTCGTTTGATTCGCGTAACCGCATCGACTGGAACTCCGGAGGATATTCCGATATGGCTGATGTGCCCGACTATGAGCAGGGACACCATTCGGTCTTCTCGAGCTACGGTCCCACGGCCGACGGGCGCGTGGTGCCTCATATCCTTGCCGCAGGCAACCCGGTTGTGTCATCCATCAACAAGTACTACTACACGATGGCCGGCGCTACCCTTGACCAGATAAACTACAACACCAACGGTCTCACCCAAGTTGACGGGAAACGCTACTATTACGCCTACAATATCGGCACTTCCATGTCGTCGCCTTTCGTGGCCGGCACTGTCGCCCTCATGCTCGAGGCAAACCCCGCCCTGACTCCCGAGAAGGCTCGCGAGATAATTGTCGCCACGGCCAACACCGAAGACTATATGGGCGCGCTTCCCAACAACACCTACGGCGCCGGCTTAGTCAACACGGCGGCCTGCGTAAAGGGTGCCGTCGAGTCGGCAGGCATCGATGTTCCGACAGCCGACAGCGATTCCGAAGGGATCCGCGTGTGGGCCGAAGGAGCGACCCTGTGGGTTGCGTCGCAGAACGACATCCCCGGCGGTGTGATCTCGGTCTACAACATCTCCGGCTCCCTGCTGGGTTCGTTCCCGACAGAGGGGACGTTGACATCGGTCGACGCTTCCGCCTGGGGCAACGGAGTCTTTTTAGTAAAAGTGGAGGGCAGCAGTGTGGCTTGCAGCCGCAAGGTGGCTATCCGCTGATGATTTAAACAAATTTGAACAGTTATCTGACTGCAATGAAAAAAATACTTTTCACACTCTGTGTGGCGCTCCTTTCGATGGCGCTGTGCGACGGAATCAAGGCCCAGCAGGCCGACGATATCGTCACCTTCGTCAAGATCAACAAGATGGATGGCGCCGTCCACCGCTATGCCCTTCCCGACAAGCCCGTGATCAATTTCGCAGATGACAAGATTGTTGTCAGCGCCCAGGAGCTTGAGGATCTGGACATTCCCCGTTCCGAGGTGTCGCATATCGATTTCGAAAAGGGCAAATACAGCTCGATCGACGCTGCCAACCTCAATCCCGACGACTTCACCTTCGGCTTCGTCGACAACACCACGGTAATTGTCGCTTCTCCGCGGCTCACCCGTGTCGACCTGTTCGACACCGCCGGCCACAAGCTCGCATCCGTAGCCGCCGTCGGCGGTAACGCCACCGTGAGCCTCGCCGATTTCGGCGCCGGCGTCTACATCGTCGTGCCCGACTGCCACGAGGCAATCAAGGTTGTCAGAAAATAATCGCTGACATCTGCGGCACCCTCCCCCGCTGACGGTGCCCCCAAATCATACCCCCAGGCGGTGTGTCAGAATCTCGTATTCCGACACACCGCCTTGTTGTTTGTTAAAAAATTTGTAAATTTGCAGCGAAATTCTGTGAGGAATCTCAAAAAGTGCTATACACTCTCAAAAGTGCTATATAATTAAGGTGTAATTCATACATCTGATTGGTTTCCCGATTTATTATCGGTATTTTTCTAAGGTATTATGTCAATAACTGGTAAAATTGAATTCCGGCCGAAGCTGTGGTCGGCTCTGCGGCATTACAACGCGCAGAAGTTCCAGGCCGACCTCACCGCCGGTGTGGTGGTGGGCATCGTGGCGCTCCCCCTTGCCATCGCATTCGCCATCGCATCGGGCGTAAGCCCCGCCGTGGGTCTGATCACCGCCATCTTAGGCGGTTTTATGGTCTCGGCATTCGGCGGCAACTCGGTGCAGATCGGCGGCCCCACGGGCGCTTTCATCGTCATCGTCTACGGCATCATAGCGCGTTTCGGCGTCGAGGGTCTCGCCGTGGCCACCCTTATGGCGGGACTGATACTGGTGCTGATGGGTCTGTTCAGGCTCGGCACCGTCATCAAGTTTATCCCCTACCCCATCGTCATCGGTTTCACGGCAGGTATCGCCCTTACCATCTTCTCCACTCAGATCAACGACTTCTTAGGGCTCGGCCTCAGCGGTCTCCCATCCGAATTCCTCCCCAAGATGGGGATGTATCTGCGCAACCTGCATCTGATCGACCCCACCACGCTCGCCGTGGGTCTTACCACCCTTGCCATCATCATCCTCACCCCCAAGGTGTCGAAGCGGCTTCCCGGCGCCCTCATCGCCATCGTGGTGATGACAACGGCAGTGTGGGCAATGACCTCGCAGGGCATCATCGCCGACATCCCCACCATCGGCTCGCGCTTCACCGACCTGCGCGCCGCCATGCCGGCGCTGCACGGCTTCTCGCTCGACTGGGACACCGTCAACGCCCTGCTCCCCTCGGCGTTCACCATCGCCATGCTCGGCGCCATCGAGTCGCTGCTGTCGGCCACCGTGGCCGACGGTGTCACCGGCTCGCACACCCGCACAAACACCGAACTGATCGGCCAGGGCATGGCCAACATCCTGGTGCCCTTCTTCGGCGGCATCCCCGTCACCGGCGCCATAGCCCGCACCATGACCAACATCACCAACGGCGGCCGCACCCCCGTGGCGGGCATCATCCACGCCGTGGTGCTGCTGATAATCTTCATCTGCGCCATGCCGCTGATCAAACTCGTGCCCATGGCATGCCTGGCCGCCGTGCTTATCGTGGTGGCCTACAACATGAGCGGCTGGCGCACCATCGTCGGTCTGATGAAAGCCCCCAAGGGCGACATCTCGGTGCTCATCGTCACCTTCCTGCTCACCGTGGTGCTCGACCTCACCATCGCCATCGAGATCGGCATGCTCCTGGCCGTGGTGCTCTTCCTGCGCCGCGTGATGGAGAACACCCAGATCAAAGTCTACTCCGAGCAGCTCGACGTGGCCGAGGGCAGCGACCTCGACGACGTGCACCACGAGGTGCTCGACGTGCGCCCCGGCGTGCAGGTCTACGAAATCGACGGCCCCTTCTTCTTCGGCGTGGCCACCAAATTCGACGAAATGATGCGCACCACCCCCTCGGAGCAGCCGCTGGTGCGCATCTTGCGCATGCGCAAAGTGCCCTTCATCGACTCCACCGCCATCCACAACCTCGAAATCCTTATCCGCTCCTCGCAGGAGGATGGCATCCATGTGGTGCTCTCGGGCGTGCGCGACACCGTGCGCGAGACCCTCGAACATGCCGGCATAGCCGATCTCGTGGGCGAGGACCATGTCTGCTCCCACATATCCAAGGCGGTGGAAATCGCCAACAGCATCGCCGACGGCGCGCCCGCTGCCACCCCGGCGGTGTAACCCGCTGTGCCACGGGGCGTTGACCCCGGCGGTGTAACAATTTCGCATACGCGCAGGCCCTCTCCCGAGCTATCTTTGCGGCAAAAACCTAAACCGCAACTATAGCTATGAAAAAATCCCAACCGCGTCTGCTCACATTCTCCGGCGTGAACCTCCGCCGCGACCCCGAAGTGCCGCAGATGCTCCGCCGCGCGCGCACCCCGCAGAGAATCGGCGTCCGCAGCCTGCTCCCCCTCTGCTCGTTCGAACCCTACGGCGACGGCCGCACACTCACACTGCTTGTCGCCGACAAAACACTCATCTACACCTGGGACGGCACCGAAATCCGCACTATCGGGCGGGTCGGTGCCGAGCCTGTAATGGCCGTGACCGACACCCCCGGCGTGGTGCGTCTGCTGCTGCGGCATCACCCCGACTACTATTACACCTACGGCTCCGACCTGAAGCTCACACCCTGCGGCTACATGCCCGAGCTGCCCGAAATCCGTCTTTTCGCCACAGGCCACATCCCCCTGCAGCAGGCCGTGGCGCCGGTGAAACTCTCGGGAACATCATCGGGCAACGCCGGGTCGCAGCTCACAGCCACCGACGCCCGCACACTCACCGACGCGCTGCTCCATGCCTACGACGCCCTCGAGTCGCAGGCCCGCACCCTCGGCGCATGCTTCCAGCCCCTGCTGGCGCGCTGCCGCGTGCTCGACGCCGCCGGCAACACCCTCTCCACCGGTCCCACAGTGATGGTGGCGCCCGCCTCGGGCGTCAACGCCACCGACGCCGTGGTGCAGTCATCGGCCGACTCCATGGCGTCGCTCACCGGCTCGTCGCTCTCGGCAACAGCCTTCCGAATCGGGTTCAACGCCCCCGCCGCGCTCCCCGCGCCCTGGAACCGGCTGGCCGCACGGCTCGTGGTGGAGGTCTCGGATCAGCTCACGCCCGCCGACCGCTCCACCCTGGCCGTGCACGGCATAGTGCGTGACAGGGTTAGCGGCGTCTCCACCGTCACCTCGCGCGTGCCCGGTCTGGGCGACCACACCGGCGTGAGCCGCGCGCGTTTCCGCCGATTGGGGTGCGCCCTGGCCGCCGCCTCCATGCGCACCGTGGCCGAATACAGCTACCCCTTTGCCGGAGGAATAGCACCGGAGGGGAACACCGTCACCGTCGATACCACCGCGGAGGGTACCCCGGCCCCCGCCGCCGGGGAGGTGGCTCCCGGCCGCCGCACCTACTCCGCTGCGCTGCAGCTCGACAACATCACCGTGCTCTGCAATCCCCGCACCGAAACATTCCGGGGTTGGGCGCCCGAAAGCTTCATCACGCGCCGCTCCGACTCGGCCACCGGCGACTGGCGCTGCGCCATCTCGGTGAAAATCGCCTCGGCAGGGGGCGACACCGTGGTATGCCGCGAAATCCACGGCACCGGCCACGCCCCCGAGGCGTTCGCGCCGATGCTCTCCTACCCCTCGGCCGATGCCGTGGAGATCGCCATCGACCTCACCGGTGCCGACGGGCACCGTTCGGGCCTCTACCCCCTCGCCGCCGTGCCCGGCGCATCGCTGGCGGTGTGGGCGTCGCCCGGCCTCGAGCCGTTCCTCCCCCCTGCCGCCACCGTCTACGCTCCCCCCTCCTCAACCGTCACCCCTGCCACCGTAGAGCAGGGAGTGGCCGAAATCCACATTTCGGCCGACATGCGGCGCACCCTGTCGCAGCGGCGCATAGCCCGCAGCGGGATATGCGCCGTGGCGCCCTCTCCGCGGGGACACTCCGGGTGGGATTTCTCACGTACCAAACTCCTCTTTTTCAGCGAAGAAGGGGTCACATTAGCTACAGTCGACGCCGAGGGGAGTTTCCGCGCCACCTCGCGGGTCGACCGCCGGCCTGTGCGCTCCCCCCTTGCCGTGTGTCACGCTTCCGACAGCGCGGGAGCGGCCATCGCGGCTATCGCCGGGGATGAGCTCGTGGTGATTTCGGGGCAGCGGGCACGCACCCTCTGCCACCTTGCCGACATCCCCGGCACCGTGGCGGCGGGAGCCACGGCCACACTCGGCTACGACCCCGCCGGGCGCGAATACTGGGTGGCCACCGGCGGCCGCTCCATTGTCCGCATCGCCGCCGACGGGCGCGAGAGTTTCGGCGCCGAGATACCCGTGATGAACTGCGCGGGCGACGCCGAATTTTCCGACGCGGTGAACCCCTTCGCCTTCGCCCTGTGGCAAGGGGAACTGATAGCGTGCGGTCCCCGCGGCACATGGCGCATATCGGCCGACGCCCGCCCGGGCACTCTGCCGGTGCGGCTCATCCGGCGCTACGACACCACTTTCACCCCCTCGATGCTGCGCGTCAATCTCTTTGCCTCGCAGGTCACAGGCACGGTGCGCCTTTCGGGCGACTCGGGGAGTGAGGAGCCGGTGGTGATGCTCGCCATGAGCATCGACGGCGAACTCAACGCCCCCGTCACCCAGCCGCTTATGGTGCCCCGCCGCCGCTTCCTCACCGCCGACTATGCCGTAGAGGCCACCGCCGACCTCTCCATCTTACCCGAAATCTTTATCTGACCCTGCGCCATGGATAATTTCAACGACATTATGGAAGAGAACCGCCGCCGTTGCGCCCTGCGGCGGCAGGCCGAGAGCTTCGACCCCGTGCGCGGCGACCGCAGTTCGGGCGAGCGCGTGCCTGCGGGTCCCTACCCCTGGACCGACGGCGTGGAACATGTGCCGCGCGAGATGACCGCCGACCCGCTTTTTACCCGCGTTACCGACGCCACGGGGTGGGCGCGCCTGCGCTGCCGCTACGATTTCGAATACTGGGCGGCGCGCTGCTGCCGCATCAAGGACAAGGAGACGGGGCGCCTGGTGCCCTTCATCCTCAACCGCCCGCAGCGGCGCGTGGTGGCGATGCTCGAGGAGGACCGCCGCGCATCGCGCCCCATGCGCATGATCATCCTCAAGGCGCGCCAGTGGGGCGGAAGCACCGTCACCGAGCTTTACATGGCATGGATCCAGACCTGTCTGCGCGACCATTGCCACGCCATTGTGTGCGGCGCCGAGCGCACCGGCACCCAGGTGGTGCTCAACCTCTACGCCGACATGCTCCTCAACTATCCTCCCGAGCTGTGGGAGGGGGAGACGCCGCCGCGGCTGAAAACCTCGCGCGGCATCCTCGAGCTGCAGGGGCGCGACAACCGCATCTATCTTGCCGCATCCACCAACCCCAACGCCGTGCGCGGCGCCGACGCCGCCCTGGTCCACCTCACCGAGGTGGGGTTCTGGAAATCCACCCGCGGGCTCGACCCGTGGAACGCTGTGCGCGCCATCTACTGCTCGGTGGCTCTGGCTCCCATGACCATGATAGTGATGGAGAGCACCGCCGACGGCGTCGGCTCCTTTTTCCACGAGGAGTGGCTGCGGGCAAGTTCGGGCCGCTCGGACAATCGCGCCGTGTTTGTGCCCTGGCACGAGATCGGCAAATATTCGCTCCCGTTTGCCTGCGAGGCCGACGCCCGCCGGCTGTGGGAGAGTCTTGATGCCTACGAACTCGCCCTATGGACCGACACCCGGCTCACCCTCGAGCAGATCCACTGGTACCACCGCCGGCGGCGCGAGATGAAGGAGCACGCCAAGATGAAGAGCGAGTTCCCCTCTACGGCCGAGGAGGCGTTTGCCTGCACGTCGTCGACTGTGTTCGCCCCCGCGGGGGTGAAGCGGCTGCGGCAGGATTGCCGCGAACCTGTGGCCATCGGCGAAGTTGTGTCGGACACCGGCGCCGCCACCGGCCCGCAGTCGCTCGCCGGGTTGCGGTTTGCCGCCGACCCCACGGGCGGGCTGCATGTGTGGCAGTTTCCCGAGGAGGATGCCACATATGTGGCGGCGGTGGATGTCGGCGGTCTGAGCGATACCGCCGACTGGAGTGTGATCTTAGTGCTGCGCCGCGGCGACCGCCCCGAGGTGGTGGCGCAGTGGCGCGGCCACATCGATCACGACCTGCTGGTGTGGAAAGCGGCACGCATCGCCGCCTACTTCAACCGTGCCTGCCTCGTGTTCGAGAGCAACACCCTGGAGTCGGGACGCGGCCATAATGCCGAGGCACCCTACGCCCAGGGGGCGCTGATCCTCAACGAACTTTACGAGCATTATCCCAACCTCTACCGGCGTCCGGCGGCAGCGGGCGGGATGCCCCGGCAGGCGGCCGTGACCGGGCTGTCGGGGAGCATACCCGGTTTCCACACCAACCGGCAGACCAAGCAGCTGATAATAACGCGGCTGATAGCCGCCGTGCGCGACGGCCTCTACACCGAGCGCAGCGCCGACGCCTGCGACGAATTCGACTGGTACGAGCGGCTCCCCTCGGGCGCCTATGCCGCACGCCCGCCGCACCACGACGACATGCTGATGACCCG
>DAAN01000027.1 GCA_001701135.1 Bacteroidales bacterium H3 | reverse complement strand
CCCTAATATTTCAACTAAACTACTAAAAAGAATATGGAAACAAAACTGCATACAGAATGGACAGTCGCCGACATATGCGACGGATTTGTCTATAACGAATATGAAGCCAAAGGGCTTTTCGGAATGGGAGGACGCCTTACAATTCAGCCGGAATACCAACGTAACTATATCTATGCCGATGGCAAACGCGATGTAGCGGTGATTGACTCTGTGCTTAAAGGTTATCCACTCGGAGTTATTTATTTCGTCAAAACTGCCGATGGTCGTTTTGAAGTGCTTGACGGCCAGCAGCGCATCACATCTCTCGGACGCTTCTACAATGGTGCCGGAAAACTTAGTTGGAAAGATAATCAAGGCTTGCCGCAAAGTCTTGAAAGCCTGCCGAAAGAGTTGCGTGAAAAATTCATTAATGCAAAACTTCTAATATATGAATGTGAAGGCACAGAGCAAGAAATAAAGGAATGGTTCCGCACTATCAATATCGCCGGAGTACCACTCAATGACCAAGAATTACTCAACGCTGTATATTCAGGACCTTTTGTCACTGCGGCAAAGGCAGAGTTCAGCAATTCTCAGTCATCGAAAGTGCAAAAATGGAGCGCATATATCAGCGGAGCGGTAAACCGACAGGACTTTCTTGCCACAGCACTTGAATGGGTCAGCCGTGGCAAAGCAGAGGAATATATGCGCGACCACCGCTACAGCTCCGACATCACTGAACTCGTCAATTATTTCAATTCCGTCATAGATTGGGTACGGACGGTATTTCCTTTCGTTGAAAATGAGATGCGCGGGCTTCCGTGGGGCGAACTTTACGAAAAATATCATACACAGCCATATAACCCGGCTCAGATGAAACAGCGGGTGGCGGAGTTGTATGCCGACCCGTATGTGAAGAATCGACGCGGTGTGTTTGAGTTTCTTTTAGGAGGAGAGACCGACACAAAGCTTCTGGATATCCGCATCTTCGACGAAGCGACAAAACGAGTCGTCTATGCCCGCCAGACCGAACAGGCAAAAGCCGCAGGCAAGTCCAACTGTCCCTTCTGTGCCATAGGCCATGACGCCAACGCAAACAAGATATGGAAGTTGAACGAAATGGATGCCGACCATGTCACTGCATGGAGCAAAGGGGGTGCGACTGACATCTCAAACTGTCAGATGCTCTGTAAGCACCACAACCGGGCTAAAGGCAACCGTTGAAATAAGACAGCGCATATCTTGTGAATCATAAAAATCACAAAGTATGCACAACTTATCTACTTTCCGCGCAATAGCAGAACTATGGAAAGAAAACAGGCGCAGCGTAGTCAAACACTCGACATACTGCGCCTATGCCCTTATTCTAAAAACTCACATCATGCCCGTTTTCGCCGATTCCGTATCCATATCAGAGGCAGAAGTACAGCAATTTGCATTCGGCAAACTTGAGACAGGACTGAGCAAGAAAACTGTCCATGACATTATCGCCGTGCTTAAGTCCGTCGGTCGTTTCGGGGCAAAGAGAGGAATGTTTGAAATGCCTTCGTGGGATATCGAATATCCCTCGGATACAGCCGCACGCGTTTTGCCTGTGCTGTCATTACCAGATCACAAAAAACTGCTGAACGCTATTGCTTCCGCTCCGACATTACAGAATATAGGAATAATGATTGCTCTGTGCTGCGGCTTGCGCATAGGAGAAGTGTGCGCCCTTCAATGGAAGGATGTGGATATGGTACGCCGTATTATTACAGTAGCGGGCACTGCAGGACGAATTTACAATTGCGACCTAATGGTAACAGAACAATACGTTTCTACCCCCAAGACCCGGAATTCAAATCGTGAAATTCCCATCTCTCCGCTTCTCTTCAAGGCCTTGAATGTGGTGAAAAAACAGCAGAGGGTAGAAAAGTACGTGGTAGGCGAAGGGTCTAAGGCGAAAGAGCCTCGCACATACCGAGAGACTTTCAGTCGGATTCTTAAACGGCTTGAAATCCCGTCAATAGTGTTCCATGGATTGCGTCATACATTCGCCACCAGATGTATCGAAAGCGGATGCGACTATAAAACCGTAAGTGTAATACTCGGACACTCGAATGTTGCGACAACACTCAATCTGTATATACATCCAAATCTTGATCAGAAAAAACGCTGCATATCTCGGATGAACAAATTTCTTCGGCTCGAATCCGATTAGCAACGCTGAGATTTTGTGATTACAAAGAGTTAGAATGAATGATAGAAAACTCCCGAAGTTTTCAATAAACCTCAGGAGTTTTCTTGTAACTTAAAAGTTTTCTTTTAGGAACAGGGCGGAATTCAGGCGTGAGCCTCGGCTGCATTTAGTTTAAGACGCACCCCTTCACCGGGAGTGTGAATGCAGTGGAAGCGCGTGGACACACCGGAGGGCAGATCATACTGATCAAAGCGGCAAGCATCGGAATGCTCGCCTTCGAAACCCATGGGTACGGCATTGGCAATCTCGAGTGTCTCGACAGCCTTCTTGATGCCTGCTGTGGCATTTTTGCCAAGTCGCTCGTCTACAGCGACAAAGGCAAGATCGATCTGCGGCACCGAGGCTTTGATGCGGTTGAGGGCAGTGGCGAAATGCTCTTCGGAAACGGGAGACAGTGAACCGCCATGCATGATCACGGCGCCATCCTTGGTAGTCACCACATAGACAAGTCCTGAATCATCCGAAGCGAAAGCCTTTACCGAGACACCTCCGAGAAGATTTTCCACCTGATCGCCGGGAGCCATATACTGTGTAGGCATGTCACTGTCGGCTACCCCGGGACAATTGTTGGCCAGAAGATACTGGCGTTTATGATTCTGACCTAAGTTGAAAATTGCTTTGTTGAAACGGCGATGATCCGAAACAAGGAAGACCACAGGGAGGGCGGGATTGTGTTCGAGCGCTTTGACAACCGTGTGGGCCGGATCGTTGTAATCATCGAAAACCAACAGCACGTCGGGAGTTTCGACTGCGAAACCCATATTTGAAAGATAAGTAATTTTAGCCATAGTTGCGTTTTTTAGATTCTACCTAAAGAAACGCCTCAGCTCCCGGCTATGTTCAGTGCGATTCGGCGTAAGCCCTCCATTTTTCGATCAAGGCCGTCATATCGGCCGGAACGGGAGCTTCGAAAAACATCTCCCGACCGGTGCGCGGGTGCACGAACCCGAGCGTGCGCGCATGCAATGCCTGACGCGGACAGGTGTCGAAACAGTTGCGCACAAACTGACGGTAGCTCGCCGCTGTGGTGCCGCGGAGCACCTGATCGCCGCCATAGCGTGCGTCGTTGAAAAGCGGATGTCCTATATGCTTCATATGCACGCGGATCTGATGCGTGCGACCGGTCTCAAGCACACACTTCACCAATGATACATGTGCAAAAGTCTCTACAATCTCGTAATGTGTGACGGCATGTTTGCCCTGTTCTGAATCTGCCGGAAACACCGCCATCTGCAACCTGTCTTTAAGCGATCGGCCGATATTGCCTTCGATACGTCCGGCAGCCGGGTCAGGGATACCCCACACCAGCGCGCGATATTCACGCCGGGTGGTTTTGTTGAAGAACTGGCGTCCCAGATGCGTCTTGGCGTCGGGGGTCTTCGCCACTACCAGCAGGCCCGAGGTATCTTTGTCTATGCGATGCACCAATCCCAGACGCGGATCGTTGACATCATAGTCGGGATTGTCGCGCAGGTGCCAGGCCAGCGCGTTGACCAGCGTGCCGGTCCAGTTTCCGTGACCGGGATGCACCACCAGCCCGGCGGGCTTGTTCACCACAAGCACGTCGTCATCCTCATATACAATATCAAGAGGAATATTTTCGGGCAGAATCTCGGTGTCGTAGCGCGGTCGATCCATCACCACCTGCACCGTATCACCCGGCTTCACGCGGTAATTCGACTTCGCAGCCTTGCCGTTGACAAGAATACACCCCGCGGCCGCAGCCTGCTGAATGCGGTTGCGCGACGCTTTGGGCATATGCTCCACAAGGAATTTGTCGACACGCAGCAGTTGTTGCCCGGCATCGGCAGTGAAACGGTAATGCTCGTAAAGAGTGCCGTCGCCTATGCTGTCATCAGGTTCAGCGTCGCACAATTCATCAACTGTGGGGATCACGACTTCGGTTGTCATTCCAGATCAAGTGTTTCGATGACGTTATCGATTGCCGCAGTATCGGTCACCTGGTCCATGTCGGTGGCACCCATGCCAGTGTTACTGCCCACTTCAAGAGTAATGACCGCCGACACCGGCACCTTGGCTCCGGGACGGAGCATAACACCGTTGAAGCGGGCGCCAAGCACCAGACCGTCGAATTCCGACATCACGTAGTCGACACGTATCTGGGTAATACCCAGACCGTTGAGCATAGAACGAGCCTGACGTTCCGACACATCATAAAAATCAGGGATGGTAACCATTTTAGGTGAGAACGCCACAATCGTAAGATAGACCGAACCATCCTTCTTCACCTTTGCGTTGGGAATCGGAGTCTGCTCCACCACAGTACCGGGGCGGGCAAACGACTCGTAGATGGAATCGCTGACCACCGCCACAAGGCCGGCGTTGGCAATATTGCTCTGGGCAGTGCTGAGGCTTTGCCCTTTCACATCGGGCACAGCCCGCTCCTCGCCGTGAAAAGTCCAGAAGTCAAGGAACCACAAGGCTATATAAATAAACACTATGCCTGCCAGAATAGCCAGCAGAAGATTCATCAGCACCGGATGGCGGCGTGCGAAGTTGCGTGTTTTGCCTGTCATATTATCGGATCCTGAATGACGGGGATAGGAAGGTTCGCGGCGCCCGGGATCGCTGTCGCGGTAGCCGTCGCGATAACCGGCACGATAACCGTCTCGTTCGTCGTCGCGGTAGCGGTCATCGTCGCGATATCGGTCATCGTCGCGATATCGGTCGTCATCCCTGTAGCGGTCATCGTCGCGAGTAAAATCAATATTGTTGCGCCGGTTGTAGGAGTCATCGCGGCGGGGATAAAAGTCGTCTCTGTCAGTCATGATGCACTTGGCGAATTATCTCGCAAAATTAGCGAAATTCCTGCAATTTTCTCCTCATTTACCTCCAAATAATGCCCTGAGACACCAAATATAATGTAAAATCTGTTGTCATCGACAAATTTACACTCATCAATCATGAAAAATCCGAAAAAAATCCCTACCTTTGCACGATTGAATGTGCACCTGTTCAGGCGCGCCATTGTATAAACAGTATAATTATGCCGAAAAACATCGTGTCGTGGCTCCTCGGAGCTTTTGTGGGTTTGCTTGCGCTGTCGTCGTGCGGCGAATACCAGAAAGCGCTGAAGAGTTCCGACCCCAACTATAAATTCGACTACGCCAAGCGGGCCTTCGAGCAGAAGAAATATGTGCAGTCCTACACTCTGCTCAAGGATGTGGTCACCGTGTTCAAGGGGCAGGAGAAAGCCGAAGAGTCGCTCTACCTGCTCGGCATGAGCCACTATATGAACAAGGAATACCCCGATGCCGCCACATATTTCAAATCCTACTATCAGCGCTACCCCAAAGGGAAGTATGCCGAACCTGCGCGATACTACACCGGCTATGCCTACTATCTCGACTCCCCCGAGGCCGAGCTCGACCAGTCGGAGACCGTGAAAGGCATCGAGGAACTTCAGGGTTTTCTTGACTACTTCCCTCGCTCCGACAAAGTGCAGTCGGCTCAGGAAGCCATCTTCGAGCTGCAGGACAAACTCACACTCAAAGAGCTGCAGAACGCCCAGCTTTACTACAATCTGGGCACCTACATGGGCAACAACTACGAGAGCTGCGTAGTCACCGCCCGCAATGCCATCAAGGAATATCCCTATTCCAAATATAAGGAACAACTCGAGATGCTGGTGCTGAAAGCCCGCTTCCAGGAAGCCAATCTCTCGGTCGACGAGCGCAAACCCGAACGTTTCCGCGACGTCATCGACGAATATTATTCTTTCACCAACAACTACCCCGACTCGAAATTCCGCGAAGAGGCCGACAACATCCTCAAAATCGCGCATAAATATGTCAAGGATTAGGTCCGGCGCCGAAAACGCCGCCACCGCTCCCCCGTCAATCACGTCAATCAAACACACCATATAATAATGGACTACAAAAAGACAAACGCCCCGCTCAACACCGTCACCCGCGACATGATGGATCTTTGCAAGGATACCGGCAATGTCTACGAAACAGTGGCCATCATCGCCAAACGCGCCAACCAGATCGCAGGCGAAATGAAGCACGACCTCGACAAAAAACTCCAGGAATTCGCTTCGATCAACGATACTCTGGAGGAAGTTTCGGAGAACCGCGAGCAGATTGAAATCTCGCGCTACTACGAGAAACTCCCCAAGCCCACCCTCATCGCCACTCAGGAGTATATCGAAGGCCGCATCCACTGGCGCAACCCCGCGAAAGAGCGTCTGTCGCTCGACGATTGATCCACAACAGAGCATCTCTCGCCCGGCGATCGCCCGACGATTGATCCGACATCGTAAAAAACAGCGGTAATGTTTTGGAGTTACGGAATTTATGCGTAACTTTGCACCGCTTTTAAATATAATTTTTACTCACTTCTCAAAAATCTCTGAAAGAATGCATCTGAATTCTGACGAAAAAATCGAGATCTTCGAGAAATACGGTAAGGGTAAGACTGACACTGGCTCACCTGAAGCACAGATTGCATTGTTCTCGGTCCGTATTGCTCATTTGACTGAACACCTCAAGTCAAATCACAAAGATCATACAACTGCCCGCGCTCTTAAGGCTCTCGTTGGTAAGCGTCGCCGCCTCCTTGATTACCTCATCAGGAAGGACATCAACCGCTACCGCGCCATCATCGCCCAGAAGGAGCTTGGTATCCGCAAGTAATCGTTCGGATAAAAAAACCTTAACCGGATAAGTTTAAAGTTCTCTTTAAATTTGTCCGGTTTTTTCTTTAGAGAGTGCTTGGATTTAGCACTCTATCAGACAACCCTATAGCCCGACACCGCCATGCACACATCTTTTCCGGAAATACTCAGGAAGCACACCGGGGGCACCCCTCTGCCATTCGCGCAGCTGCTCGTGAACCTCGGAGCCGACGATGCGTTCGATGCCACGCCCCAACTGCGGTTCCTGTTTCAGGTGCTATCCATGTCGGGATTCTACCGCAGGCTCTGCGCGGCGCGCACATTAGGCGAGACCGATGAACTGGCCCGCGATTTTGCCGCGCTCACCGCATTCCGCCCCCGGTTTGTCAGCTATCTTTTCCGGTCGTTTGCCTACGCGATGGAGCTTACCGACGAGATCCCCGCGGCACCCCTATCCGACGATTACACCGCCGGCGCCACAACCGCTGCCGACGCCGGAGCTGCGACCGCAGCCGAACCCGAGACCTGTTACACCCTCTCACCATCAGCCGACACCACATGCTGGGATGCCCGGTGGTCCGACAACCGCAAGCGCGATTTCATCACATCGCTGATCACCGTCAACCGTTCAAACGAACGCCGTCTCGGCGTGAAATGTGCCGGAGCATGCTGCGCCGGTTTCACGCAATACGAGGTGAGAATCGCAGCCGAACTGTCGCGTTGCGACGACCCATACGCCACCGGCGATCTCCATTATGCCATCTACGGACATGGCGGCCGGGTGATCGACACCGGTTCGGCAGGCGCTATCTGCATCTCCGACCCCTCACCCCTCCCGAAAGCTGTCACCGTGCGCACCGCGCCCCACCTCATATCCTCGATACTCCTGTTCTGGCAATGAATATCACACCCCGACAAATCCTCGTCCCGACAGTCGTGGCGCTGCTGACCGCAGTGCTCTTTGTGGTGCTGCTATTCTTCGGCACCGCCGACATCCCCGCCTGCGACGTATGGAACGCGCTGCGGGGCAACAGCGACGAGATTTCGCGGGCAATCGTGGTGGATCTGCGTCTACCCATGGCCTCCTGCGCCCTCCTCACGGGCATGGCGCTCGCAGTAGCCGGACTGCTGCTGCAAACGGCTTTCAACAATCCGCTGGCAGGGCCATCTATACTCGGCATCTCCACCGGCGCATCGCTCGGAGTGGCTCTTGTGCTGCTCACACTCAGCGGAGGCACCGCCATGGGATTAGGTCGGTATGCCGGTGCGATGACCGGCGCCCTCGCCGGTTCGGCAGTGATGCTGCTGCTCCTGCTCTTTTTTTCGCGGATCGTGCGCGGCACCGCCATGCTCCTCATCACAGGCATCCTTTTAGGTTATCTGGCGTCATCAGCCATCTCGCTTCTGAGTTTCTACGCCACTCAGGAGGGTGTGCACTCATTCGTAATCTGGGGATTGGGGAGCTTTGCCGGAGTCACGCTCGGCGACCTCGCAGTCTTCGGTCCGGTCATCGCAATCTTCACCGCCGGGTCTTTTCTCATGATCAAACCCCTCAACGCCATGCTCCTCGGCAACGATTACGCCGAATCGATGGGAGTGAACATAAAAGCGACACGCGTATGGCTTCTGGTGATATCGGGAGTGCTGACAGCCGCCGTCACCGCCTTCTGCGGTCCCATCGGGTTCCTCGGTCTTGTGATTCCCCATGTAGCCAGGCTAACCACCGGCACATCCGACCATAGCCGGCTCCTCCCCGCCACCCTCATCTGGGGAGCATTTTCCGGCGTTCTATGCGCCGCCATCTCTGTGATGGCCGGCTCGGGATCCGCACTCCCGGTCAATGCCATCACGCCGCTCCTCTCCGTGCCGGTGATAATCTACGTAATCGTCAACCGAAACCGTCTAAACTATTTCAGATGAAAGAGCCGCTGCTGAAACTCGAAAATATAGCCGTAGGCTATAATGGCCGTCCGCTCTACTCTGAGGTAAACGACAGCGTGGAGAGCGGGAGCCTTGTGGCATTCCTCGGCGAAAACGGCGCAGGGAAATCCACGCTCCTCCGCAGCATTGCAGGCCGGCTGAAACCACTTGCCGGCGATGTGAAGATAGCCGGAACAGACATTGCCGGACTATCCCGACGGGAAATGGCACTGACGGTGAGCATCGTGGCCACCGGCAACACTTTGGCCGGAGCGCTGACGGTAACCGAACTGGTGTCGCTCGGGCGGCAGCCTCACACCGGATTTTTCGGACGTCTGTCGGAGCGTGACCGACGGATAACCCGCGAGGCCATCGCCTCCACAGGCATGACACCATTCGCCCACCGGCAGGTGGCGACACTTTCCGACGGCGAACGGCAGAAAGTGATGATAGCCCGCGCCCTGGCACAGGAGACGCCCGTGATGTTGCTCGACGAGCCCACCGCTTTTCTCGACGTGGCCTCGCGTCTTGAAACCCTGCAACTGCTGGCGACTCTGGCGCGGGAGGAGGACAAAATCATCATATTCTCCACCCACGATGTCTCCTCGGCACTCCGTCTGGCATCACGTCTCTGGCTCCTCGAACCCTCGGCCGGTTCCGACGCCTCAACATCCGGTCCACATCATTCATTCATCGCAGGCCCGCCTGCCTCACTTATCGCCTCAGGTCACCTCGCACGCCTCTTTCCCGACCGCGCGGTCAATTTCGACCCCGTCTCCCTCGACTTTCTTCCACAATAAATCCAAAACTGACTGATAAAAAAATGCCGGACACGCGTCTACCGCAACTCTCCGTGCAGGCCACAGGCGTCTATTATATGTCTATTCCTCGGCGCAATCATCGAATAGTTTGGCTGTTTCGGGGAAAATAGGTAACTTTGCCACCAAATAGCGCAGTCTATTTCTCCGAAACAAATACGCTTGAAATGAAATTTCTCTACAACGTCAGGCGGGTTGCTCTGTCGCTTCTCACTCTCGCTGTGGCAGCAGCAGCCGACCTCTCCGCCGGCATAGTGGCTCAGCTCCCTACAATCCGCGTCAACGGCAAGACTCTATATTATTACGACGCACAGTCGGGTGACAACATCTACTCCATCGCAGAAAAACTCGGTGTGACCGTAGAGGATATACGCGCCAACAATCCCGGCGTGGCCGACGGCGTGAAACCCCGCATGCGCCTCTTTTTCCCCACCTCTTTAGCCAAAGAAAACACCGATGCGGTTCCCGCGGCAACCGGTGCGTCTGCCCCCGCCGATGACATCACTCCGGCCATTCATGTAGTGCAGAAAGGAGAAAGCGTCTATGGCATTTCACGAAAATACTCCATGTCGGTCGACGAGCTGATGGCTCTGAATCCGGCCGCCGCCGACGGTCTGCGTTCAGGCATGTGCCTGCGTCTCAAAGGGAGCACAGCCAAGGTATCGCCCGAAACCGAGAAAGCAGTCATAAAGGCAGCCGAGAAGAAAATCGAAAAATCATCACCCTCATACAAAGCACAGGCGAATGCCACAGTGGCCGCCACAGCTCCCGTAGGGCCATTGACCGAAGCCCAATCCGCCCCTGCCGGCGAAACCCTTAAGGAAGTGATCAGCGCCACCGACACTCTTTTCGCGCCGGTGCGTCCCGATGCGCTCAACATCGCCCTGCTGCTCCCCTTCCAGCTCAATGAAAGCCGCATGAGCCGTGCCACACAGCTCTACACCGAATTCTACAAAGGATTTCTCCTTGCCGGAGCCAAAGAGAACGGCCAGAACGAAGTGCCGGTAAAAATTCATGCCTACGACACCGCGGGGAGCACCGACTCGGTACGCTCCATCATGCACCGTCCCGAAATGGCGCATATGAATCTGATTATCGCCCCCGATTCCCCGACGCAGCTGCATGAAATCGTGGCCGGAGCCGATCCCTACACACGCATTATCAATGTGTTCGCCGTGAAAGATGATTCATATATCACCGACGGAAATGTAATCCAGATCAACACTCCCCACGACCGTATGTATGAAGGAGCAATCAAAGGTTTCCTCGAAAAATTTCCCTCGGCCACACCGGTCTTTCTGGAGCGTGAAGGTGGCCGCGCCGACAAAAAGGAATTCACACAAGCACTGCAGAAAGCACTCACCGAAGCAGGACGCACATGGCAGACCGTCACATTCAACCACTATCTCACCGACGATGATCTCGAGGCCCTCGACCCCAACAGCCAATCCTATGTGCTGATTCCTGAATCGGGCAGCAGCGATGAATTCAACCGCATCAGGCAGTCGCTTCGTAATTTCAAGGAAAGAGCCGTTCTCGAACCCTCTGCCGTCCAGCTTTTCGGTTATCCCGAATGGGCCACATTCCGCGGCGAGCACTACACCGACATCTGCGACATCACCAGCACCATCTACTCCCGCTATTTCCCTACCGACCACGACACCGCCGCCCACATGGTCAACAATTCGTTCCGCAGCACCTACGGCGAAGATCTGATGAGCCGCCAGATGCCCGTGCTCGGCATTCTCGGCTATGACACCGGCCTGATGGCTATCAAAGCTCTGCGCGAACATGCCGACACAGGCCGCTATCCCACCGATTACAACGGCATCCAGAGCGGCATCCGTCTGGAGCAGGCTCCCGACGGCGGCGGATATTACAACAACGCTATTTTCATCATCACCTACAACCCCGGCGGCTATCTCGAGAAAACCCTCAAATAGCACTCCGGCGCATAAAACTGATTATTTCCCAGGCACATAATGCTCCGCAACATCTTCCATACCCTCACGGCTCTGCTGCTGATCACCCTGTTCGCCGCTCCCGAGGCCAAGGCTCAACGCCATTACGTGCCACACGTTCACGTGGGCGGCCACGCCGGCGTCACCCTTTCCCAGCAGTCTTTTTACCCCTCGGTCAAGGAGACCATGCTACAGGGAATCACAATGGGCTTTTCATTCCGATATGCCGAAGAGCGCCATGTGGGTCTGGTGGCAGAGCTAAACCTCACTCAGCGTGGCTGGAAAGAGAACTTCGAGGAACACCCGCTGGAATATCAGCACCGCCTCACATATATCGAGCTACCGGTTATGACCCACATATTTTTCGGATCGCGGACGGTCAAGGGATTCATAAATCTTGGTCCGCAGGTAGGCTATATGATTTCCGACGGCATCAAAGCCAACTTCAATTATACCGAGGCGGCCACGCTCCCCTCGTTTCCCAAAAACCGCCGCTACGAGCAGCTCTCACTGAAAATCAAAAACCGGTTTGACTACGGCATAACAGCCGGCGCCGGCGTGGAATTCGTGATCCGGCGGCGCCACAGCATCACCCTTGAAGGGCGCTACTACTATGGTCTGGGCAACATATTCCCCTCATCGCGCAGCGATGAGTTCTCATCCTCGCGCGGCTCGTCGATATTAGTAACTCTCGGTTACCTTTTCCGTCTGAAATAAGGATTCCGACAGCCGACTCCAAATTCCCTCAGTCATCAATCTCTTGTCTGCCGAATCAGAAGCAATCCTGTCAGGAGAGCATGGGAATTATGCGGCGCAGAGCCGCCAGAAAGGCATCGACCTCCTCCATCGTATTGTAAAGGGCGAACGAGGCACGCACTGTGCCCTCGATACCCAGCGACGTCATCAGCGGCTGCGCGCAATGGTGGCCGGTCCGCACCGCCACACCTAATTTGTCGAGCAGCATGCCGGTATCGTAGTGGTGGGCATGCCCCACGAGAAAAGAAATCACAGGCGCCTTATCGTCCGTGGTTCCGAAAATTCGCATTCCGGGCATCTTCATCATCTCGGCCTGGCAATAACGCATCAGCTCCAGCTCGTGCGCCTCGATATTCTCCAATCCGATTCCATCTATATAGTCAAGAGCCACCGGCAATGCCGCGATACCTACAAAATCGGGGGTACCGGCCTCGAATTTCAACGGAGGCTCCTCAAAAGTCGTGCCTTCGAACGAAACATGTTTGATCATCTCGCCGCCACCCTGATACGGAGGAATCCTGTCGAGCCATTCGCGCTTGCCCCACAGCACTCCGATTCCTGTGGGACCATACATTTTGTGCGACGAGAAAGCATAGAAATCACATCCGAGATCCTGCACGTCTATTTTAAGATGGGGTGACGCCTGGGCGCCGTCGACCACAGCCACACAGCCGTGGCGGTGAGCCTCCTCAACCATCTCCTTGACAGGATTGACCGTGCCGAGAACATTCGACACGTGGCAGAACGACACGACACGCGTGCGGTCGGAAAACAGCGAGCGATAGACATCCAGATCGAGAGAACCATCTGCAAGAATAGGCACAACCTTGATTGCTACCCGTTTGCGCTGCTGAAGCAGCTGCCAGGGGACTATATTGGCATGATGCTCCATGACTGTGAGGATGATTTCGTCACCATCGTCGAGCAGCTGCCCCAGCGAGGAAGCCACAAGGTTTAGCCCCTCGGTGGTGCCACGGGTGAAAATCACCTCGTCGCGCGACGGGGCGTTGATATAGCGGGCCACACGGTCGCGCGAAGCCTCCATAAGGTCGGTAGCCTCCTGCGACAGGTAGAACACGCCCCGGTGCACATTGGCTTTATGTTCGAAATACATCCGCTCCACAGCCTCAACCACGCAACGCGGTGTCTGCGACGTGGCGGTGTTGTCGAGATACACGAGCGGTTTGCCGTAAATCTTGCGGGAAAGTATGGGGAAATCCTTGCGGATCAGGGCGGTATCTAACATAGACCTTGCTTTGAGCTGGTTAAGAGCTTGTTTAGTACTTGTTTCAGATCTTGTTTAATAATGAATCAGGCATTGTGGCAGCGGGCACAACCCGCTGTCTGACAGTTGCCCGAAAATCGCAGCTCGAGCATATGGCGCAGACGGTCGCGCAGAGTCTCGTGCTCGATTCTGTCGACAACATCAACCATAAAAGCCTGCATGAGCATCTTGCGCGCCTCGGCAAGAGGTATGCCGCGCTGACGCATATAGAAAAGCGCCGATTCGTCGAGCTGTCCGGTGGCAGCGCCATGCGAGCATTTCACGTCGTCGTTATAAATCAGCAGCTGCGGCTTGGTGTGCATCCTCGCGCCTTCCGAGGCGAGAATATTGCGGTTGCTCTGGTACGCCTCATTGAAACGGGCACCATGAGCCACCTCTATGCACCCCTCGAACGCACCTGTGGCGTTATCCTCGAGCACATATTTGAAAAGCTGGTCGCTGTGTCCGCGGTCTCCGCGGTGCGTCACATAGGAGTTGTTGTCGATATGCTGGCTGCCTCCGCCTATGGCGCATCCGGCCAGACGCGTCTCACACCCTTCACCGTCGATATCCACATAATATTCATTGCGGGTGACGCCGTTGGAGAGCGTGGCAGTGCACACATTCACCTGCGAATGCGCTTTCTGCCCTATCCGCAGCTGGCTCCAGCGGGCTGTCCCGGGAGTGGACTCCTCTATGTCGTACCACTCCACGCGCGAGTCTTCTCCGGCGAGAATTTCCACAACCTCCGAGGCACCGAACTTCACATCGGGCGTCTGGGTATGGTCGCATTTGATCACGCACACCTCGCTCCCCTGTTCAGCCACCACGACAATGCGGCGCATGGCCAGCAGAGGTGCCGGAGATGAAAAAATGTTCACGATCTGCAGCGGTTTCGGCACCTTCACGCCTGCGGCCACATGAATCAGCACGCCATCCTGCAGCAGCAGCGAGTTGAAAGCCAGGCCCGCGTTATAAGGGCCTGCACACGCCCCGAGCCACTGAGGCAGCATATTCGACGGGGCTTCGGAAAGCGCACAGAATGTGACACCCGCCGGCAGATTTGCCGAGAGAGCGGCCGACGGCACGAAACGGTCGTTGACCACCACGCCAAGCAACGTGGAGATATTGGGCACACCGCAGCGAAACGATGCCGCCACATCCACGGGGATGTTGACACGATTGACGTTCACCCCCAGATCGGGCGCAAACATCTCCTCGACCGAGGTTTTTTCAAAACCCTCGTCGCATTTCATGGGCAGACGGCCTGCTTCGTCCAGAAAGGCTATGGCGCGGTCGCGCAGCGCGCGCAATACCTCGGGCGAGTGGCTGTCGAGCGCCGGGCGCTCATGCCTGAACAGTTCGGTATATTGGTCAAGAGCCGCCATATCAGAGATTGTTGGTTGCGGCGTCTTCCTCATCCTTGATCCAGTCGTAGCCGCGCTCCTCAAGTTCGAGAGCCAGCTCGGGACCGCCCGTGCGCACTATGCGCCCCTTGTAGAGCACATGCACGAAATCGGGCTTGATATAGTCGAGCAGACGCTGATAGTGGGTGATTACAATTGTGGCGTTGCGGTCGGTCTTGAGTTTGTTGACACCCCCTGCCACTATTCGCAGGGCGTCGATGTCAAGACCCGAATCAGTTTCGTCGAGTATCGACAGCCGCGGCTCGAGCACCGCCATCTGGAATATCTCGTTGCGCTTTTTCTCGCCGCCCGAAAAACCCTCGTTGACCGAACGCGAGGCCAGTTTGTTGTCGAGTTCAACCACGGCGCGTTTCTGGCGCATAAGTTTCAGGAACTCCGAGGCCGACATGGGCGCCTCGTGGAAATATTCGCGCTTGGCATTGACCGCCGCGCGCATGAAATTCACCATCGACACCCCGGGGATCTCCACGGGGTACTGAAACGAGAGGAAAAGCCCCTCATGGCTGCGGTCTTCGGGCGAGAGGCTCAGCAGGTCGATGCCGTGAAACTCGGCCGCGCCCCCGGTGACAGTGTAGCGGGGATCGCCGGCGAGCACACCCGAAAGGGTTGACTTACCCGAGCCGTTAGGACCCATGATGGCATGCACCTCGCCAGGGCGCACAGTGAGGTTGATGCCTTTGAGGATTTCCTTCTCCTCTACTTTGGCACGAAGGTCGCTGACCTTCAGCAATATTTCGTCGCTCATAAGCCTGAATGTTTTTTAGAGCCTGAATGTTTTTTACTTGAATGATTTTGAAGTGAATGTCAGCCGATCGACCCTTCCAGCGTGATCTGAAGCAGGCGCTGGGCCTCGACGGCAAATTCCATTGGCAGTTTGTTCATCACCTCGCGGGCGTAGCCGTTGACGATCAGCCCCACTGCATCTTCTGTGGGGATGCCGCGCTGATTGCAGTAAAACAGCTGATCCTCCGAGATTTTAGAGGTGGTGGCCTCATGTTCCACAACAGCCGTCGGGTTCATCACGTCGACATAAGGGAATGTGTGGGCGCCGCAGTTGTCGCCGAGCAGCAGCGAATCACACTGGGTGTGATTGCGGGCGCCGGTGGCCGCCGGGGTCACCTTCACAAGTCCGCGATATGAGTTTTCGCTGTGGCCTGCCGATATTCCTTTCGACACTATGGTCGAGCGGGTGTCGGGCGCCAGATGTATCATTTTGGTGCCGGTATCGGCCTGCTGATAATTACGTGTCACAGCCACAGAGTAGAATTCACCGGTGGAACCGCGGCCTGCCAGCACGCACGACGGATATTTCCATGTTATGGCCGAGCCGGTCTCCACCTGCGTCCACGACAGTTTGGAATAGTCGCCGCGGCAGAGGCCACGCTTGGTGACGAGGTTATAGATGCCGCCGCGCCCCTCGGCATCGCCGGCATACCAGTTCTGCACCGTGGAATATTTCACCTCGGCACGCTCCTCGACCACGATTTCCACAATAGCGGCATGGAGTTGGTTCTCGTCGCGCATAGGCGCCGTGCACCCCTCGAGATAGCTGACATAGGAATCGTCGTCGGCCACGATGAGCGTGCGTTCGAATTGCCCTGTGCCGGCGGCGTTGATGCGGAAATATGTCGACAGCTCCATAGGGCAGCGGACACCTTTGGGTATATACACAAACGATCCGTCGGAAAAAACAGCCGAGTTGAGCGCGGCATAGAAATTGTCTTTATATGACACAACCGAGCCGAGATATTTTTTCACAAGGTCGGGATAATCCTTCACAGCCTCGGATATGGAGCAGAATATGATGCCCTTTTCGGCAAGAGCCTCGCGGTGGGTTGTCTTCACCGAAACCGAGTCCATCACGGCGTCGACGGCCATGCCGGCGAGCACTTTCTGCTCCTGCAGAGGTATGCCCAGACGGTCAAACGTGCGCAACAGCTCGGGGTCGACTTCATCGATGCTCTTGGGATCCTGTTTTTTCACCGGCGCGGCATAATAGCTGATTGCCTGGAAGTCAATATCGGGCATCTTCAGGTGTCCCCACTTCGGAGGGGTGAGCGTGAGCCAGTGGCGATAGGCTTTCAGTCGGAACTCGAGGAGCCATTCAGGCTCATGTTTCTTGGCTGAAATCAGACGCACCACTTCCTCGTTAAGCCCCACCGGTATCACCTCGGTGTCGATGTCGGTGACGAAGCCATATTTGTAGTCTCCGCCGGTGACGTCGTCCAATATTTCTGAATCCTCCGTGCGGGAGGGCTTTTTAGCGTTATCCATAAGTCAGATTAATAGCTTGTTTAAGAACTGAAATCAAGCGCCCATCCGAGCACCGCCGGCGCAAGGTCGACGATAAACAGCGCCACACTGCCATGACCGATAGTCGACAACGAGGCAATGCTGGTATCAGGCTTGATCACGAGCCACAGATTGAGAAATAGACTCAACAGCAGCATCCACTCGAAAAGCGAGAACGCCACGCCTCCAAGTCGGTCGAAAATGCCCAGCTTCACGGCATGGGTGGCTTTCTTGAACAGCCGGGCCAACACTCTCACGCCCAGGTAGCCGGCGATGAAAAGTATCACTTTGGCCAGAATCACATCGACAGTCGATATTTCGCCGTCGCCTGCGATCACCCGGGCGAGCGCGTCGCCGCCGATCCGGCTGAGCAGCACTGCGGCCACAACGGCACCGACCGATCCGGCCTGCACTATCACACCTTTCCACCATCCTACAATGGCGGCGGCAGCGGCCACAACTATAATTAAAACGTCGAGAGTTGTCATTGGTTCTGAAATTCAGAATGCAAAATTACAAAAATATTCATCAATCTTGCCGGGACTACCGAAAAAATCATTATATTTGCACACTAATCAAAATGTCAGAAACATGAGAATCCGATCAATTATTTCAATAATGGCGGCAGCGGCTGCCATCTCGTTAGTATCCTGCTCGAAATCAGCAAAGGAATCAGGCTCTGATGCCGCCGCCGACAAAGCCACACCCACCGAGTCGGCCACCGAGGCTCCCGCCGTAGTGGAAATCACCGGCGACGTGGCCATCCCGCCTGCCGACGGCAAACTGCGTGTGCTCGATTTCAACGCCACCTGGTGCGGCCCCTGCCGCCAGTTCGCCCCCAATTTCCACGCCGTGGCCGCCAAATATAATGGCAAAGCCGCATTCTACAGCATCGACGTGGATCAGAATCCCCGGCTTGCAGCGCAATACAACATCCAGTCTATTCCCACCGTGGTCTACGTACAGCCCGACGGCACCACCACTTCCACGTCAGGCTATATGGACCGTAGCGAATTCGACAACGCTGTCGCAGCCCTCATCAAATAGCATCGGACGAAAGCACCTCTTTAGGCTCTATCTTAGCCGAAGCGCAATTGCCCTGCGTGTCGCGCAAGGTGATTTTCAACGCCATATTCTTGTCGCGGAGACCTTCAAAGCCTTCGCGACATATTTTATCTTCGGGAAGAGCCTGACGATAATTCTGAATCAGAGTCTGGCGCAACCCCTCCTGCTGGGCCGCCAGCAGTTGGGCAGGCAGGGCATTGATGCGGATACCCTCGATGGTGTTCAGGGTCAGTTCCACCACTGAATCATTGACAGTCACCTCCGAACCGGTAAACAGTTCGGTGCCGGCAATTTCCTCCCGGAAACCGTCGGCCTGCATATACTCCACAAGTTTCTCCACTTTGCGGTCAGCATCGGCTTTATCGCCGCACGAAGTGAACGATACAGCCAGCGCCAGCATAGCCGACGCGAAAAACAGAATAGACTTTCTCATTGCATTTTCAATCTAAAATCCGGAAAAAACATACCCATAAACTTCCGGCCATACTCAATTTCTATCAAAGGTGCAAAATTAGTAATTTTTCAGAAATAAACGGTTAAACCCGCCTTGTGTTTGATTATCTAAAGTAGAAAATGCAATTTTTGTCAAACCATAAAACCTTGATAAGTGTCATGAAAAAATTACTGAAAAGTGTCACCGCTTTTATTATGGCACTTGCGATGCTTTCGCTTCCTGTCACTCCCGCCGCAGCACAGAGCCGCGGCCGCAACAGCCATTTCAGCAACCAGGATTCACCATCTCAGTCGCAAAACCGGCGTCCCGCCTCTCCAAGCCATAACAACCGACCCGGAAATCAGGGAAATAACCGTCCCGGCAACCGACCCAACAATCCCGGCAACCGCCCGGGCAACAACAGACCCGACCACAACAGACCCGGGAACAACCGCCCGGGTAACAACCGGCCTGACCACAACAGACCAGGCAACAACCGTCCGGATCATAACAGACCCGGAAATAACCGTCCCGGCAACCATCGTCCGGGTTATGACCGCCCCGGCTACAATCGCCCCGGTCATCACCGTCCCGCACCTCCCCGGCCCAGACCCTCGGCACGTCCGCCTCACCTGCGTCCCGGCTATCGCCATCCGGTGCCCTTCTTCAACAGCTGGCACCGCCCGCTGCCGCCGCGTGCATGGCGTCCCGCCCCCCGCTACATCGGTCCGTCGTTCGGCACCATTCTGGGCGTGGCTCTCGGCACCACCATGGCCGTCACCGTCAACTCGCTGCTCAATCAGGGCTACACTGTCACCGGATATGGCGACAATGTGGTATACCTCAACAATGTGCCGCAGATGAACTATTACTGGCCCGATGCCGCGATGTACTACAACAACGGCATGCTCTGCGGCTCTACTTTCACTTATCCGCAGACCTACTACGACATGAGCCGCTACAACTCGCTCTATAACACCTTCTGCAGCCAATACGGCATGCCGGTCAGCACGGTCAACAGCGGCGGTGTGGTATCGGCCACATGGTTCGGCAACGGCAACCGCTTTGTCACCCTTGAGTTCAACTCCAACTACGGCGGCTATTACACAACCCTGAGATTCGGAAACTGATGGCCGACAACTATCTCGAAAAGAAAATGGCGGAGCACCGGGCGGGCAACGACCGCCCGGTCTACCGCCGGAAGCTAACGCCGCGGGGCACCGTCCCCGGTCAATGGCTTCTGAAATTCACACCCTGCGGATTGCATGTAGCCGATGCATCGACCGATGCCATGGCCGACGCCGTGGCCGAACTTGCCGCCGCGGGGTTTGCCGTCTCATTCTCGATTCCCGGCGGCGACTACCGTCGGGGCGCCTCTCTTGCCCAGCGGTCAGGCGCGAAATTCATCCCAGACGGCGCCGAAGCTCCCCTCACGACACTTCTGGTGGCTCCTGCCGACCACGGGGGTGCTCTCGTCAGCAGAGGCGTCAACGCCCTCGAGGTCAACGGCGCCGACCGACAGGCTTGGCTGAAATCCGTTGTTTTCTGCTCCGTTATGTTAGCAAATGCCAATGACAGCGACGATAATCCGTTTCAATATTTCGCTATCAAGGGTAAAAAATTATAATTTTTATTTTGCAGCTTGCAGAAATAATTATAACTTTGCCAATAAACGCAACAGCAACCGCTTCTCTACTCATCTCCAAGCCCAAAAACTACTATTATGCCTAAAATTCACGGAGCTGTAATCATCGACCAAGAGCGCTGCAAAGGCTGCGACCTGTGCGTGGTGGCCTGTCCATGCAACTGCCTGTCGCTGCAGCCCAAGCAGGTCAACGACCGCGGTTATCATTATGCTTACGCCTCGGACGAAGATGCCTGCATCGGCTGCGCCGCCTGCGCCACTGTCTGCCCCGATGCCTGTATCGAAGTATACCGTTTAGTTGAAAAGTAACCCTCATATCAGATGAAAGAAAACGTAAAACTCATGAAGGGCAACGAAGCCATCGCCTTGGCTGCCATTCGTTACGGCTGCGACGGTTACTTCGGATACCCCATTACACCTCAGAGCGAAGTGCTCGAAACTCTCGAAGCCCAGATGCCCTGGGAAACCACCGGCATGGTGGTGCTTCAGGCCGAATCAGAGATAGCGTCGATCAACATGGTCTATGGCGGCGCCGCCACCGGCAAAGCCGTGATGACCTCATCCTCCTCACCCGGCATAAGCCTGATGCAGGAGGGCATAAGCTATATGGCAGCCGCCGAGCTGCCCGCGCTGATTGTCAACGTGATGCGCGGCGGCCCCGGTCTCGGCACCATCCATCCCTCGCAGGCCGATTACTTCCAGGCCACCAAGGGGGGCGGTCACGGCGACTATCACCTGATAGTGCTCGCGCCCTCTACCGTGCAGGAGATGGCCGATTTCGTGGCTCTCGGTTTCGACCTCTCGTTTAAATACCGCACCCCCGCCATGATTCTCGCCGACGGCATCGTGGGCCAGATGATGGAAAAAGTGGTGCTTCCCGAGCAGCGTCCGCGCCGCACCGCCGAAGAGATCCGGCGCCAATGCCCATGGGCCGTCACAGGCAAAGGGGAGCGCGCACACCGCAATATCGCCACCTCGCTCGAGCTTGACTCCTCGGTGATGGAGACAAACAATCTGCGATACCAGCGCACCTATGCCGAAATACGCAAGAACGAGGTGCGCTACGAGGCCCGTCACACCGACGACGCCGACTACCTTATCGTAGCTTTCGGCTCCATCGCCCGCATCTGCGACAAAGCCATGGAGGACGCCCGCAAGGAGGGCTACAAAGTCGGGCTGATACGCCCCATCACCCTCTGGCCATTCCCCGACGACGCCATCCGCGAGGCAGCTAAAAATGTCAAAGGTATTCTCTGCGTGGAAATCAATGCCGGGCAGATGATCGAAGATGTGCGTCTGGCCGTGAACGACTCGGTGCCCGTGCGTCACTTCGGCCGACTCGGCGGCATAGTCCCCAGCCCCGCCGAAGTCCTCGAAGCTTTCCATCGCGAATTTATCGACAACAACGAAGCCAAGGAGGGAAGAAAATGACACGTCAGGAAATCATACGCCCCGAAAACAAAGTCTACAGCCGCCCCGAGCTACTCGACGAAAACAACATGCACTATTGCCCCGGATGCTCCCACGGCGTGGTGCACAAACTCGTGGCTGAAGTAATAAAGGAGATGGGCATCGAAGGCAACACCGTGGGTGTCGCCCCCGTCGGATGCGCCGTATTCGCATATAACTACATCGACATCGACTGGATCGAGGCCGCCCATGGCCGCGCCCCCGCAGTGGCCACAGCCGTGAGCCGCCTCTGGCCCGAAAATGTGGTATTCACCTATCAGGGCGACGGCGACCTTGCCGCCATCGGCACCGCCGAGACAATCCACGCCTGCACCCGCGGCGAAAACATCGTCATAATACTTATAAACAACGGCATATACGGCATGACCGGCGGCCAGATGTCGCCAACTACGATACTTGGCGCCAAAACCGCCACATCGCCCTACGGTCGCCGCTCCGACATCAACGGCTTCCCCCTCCATGTGGCCAACGTGGTCGCCCTCCTCGACGGCACCTGCTACGTGACCCGTCAGGCCGTCCACACCGTCCAGGCCGTGCGAAAAACCAAGGCAGCGCTTAAAAAAGCATTCCGCAACGCTATGGAAAAGCGCGGCACATCGTTTGTCGAAGTGGTCTCCACCTGCTCGTCGGGATGGAAAATGACTCCGGAAAAAGCCAACAAATGGATGGAGGAGAATATGTTCGCACAATACCCCATGGGCGACCTCAAGGACACCGCTACCGACGCCGCAAAACCTCAGTAAACACTCCATGCAATGAAAGACGAAATCATCATAGCCGGCTTCGGCGGACAGGGGGTGCTCTCAATGGGTAAGATCCTCGCCTACGCAGCTCTCGAAAACGATCTCGAAGTCACCTGGATGCCCTCCTACGGCCCTGAGCAGCGGGGAGGCACCGCCAACGTAACCGTCATTCTTTCCGACGAGCCTATTTCCTCGCCTATCCTCGACAGCTACGACACGGCTGTAATCCTCAATCAGCAGAGTCTCGACAAATTCGAGAGCCGCGTGAAGCCCGGCGGCCTTCTCATTTACGACCCCTACGGCATCCACCACGCTCCCACCCGCACCGACATCACTGTGGTTCCGGTCGAAGCTATGGAAGCCTGCATCGAGAGCGGACAGCCCAAAAGCTACAACATGATACTCCTTGGCGCGCTGCTCGGCAAACGTCCCGACGTGCCTGTCGAAGCCGTGATCCGCGGCCTCTACAAGGCTCTCCCCGAGCGGCATCACAAACTCATTCCCGCCAACGAAAGCGCCATCCACACCGGCCTCGCCTTAGTCAACAAAGACTGAGGGCAGACATTCGAAGCATTCCTTTAAGGGCATCCTTTTCAAAGCATGCCTCGGGTAAAGCGGTTGACGCGCCTGAGGGCAATGGCAAGAATGATACGGTAGACGCCAAAGGCACACAGTGAAATACCAAGCCACAGCCACACGGCCACACCCCCAGCAATGGGATTGGTGAGGAAGATCACTGCGAAAACCACAGCGGCTATCAGCATAAGTATCATGAATACAGCCCACCCGGGCGAGAAAGCGGCCAACATGCCGGCCTCACCTATGGAGTTTACGGCAGCTATAAGTATCCAGATGCCGACAACATAAATGAATGCCACCGTCATCATGGGGGTGGGCATGCAGAGCATCCACACGCCGCAGCCTATCTCGATAAGCGACATCACCAGCGCCCAGCCCCAGTTGGGGGCGCCTCCCGAAAAGCAGGCGAACATCAGATTCATGCCGCCGGCCACGCAAAGCGCTATCGCAAACACTAATGCGAAAAGCTGCAATGTTTCGGCAGGATTGATAAAACTCCACACTCCCAGACCTATGGCTGCAAGTCCGGTAATCATGGGAAGCCACCAAAGCGAAGTGAGTCCTTTGCGTTTCGATGTCATATATCTGATTCCTTCCATAATCTCATTCAGTGGCAGTTTATTCCATAATCATTCAGGGACAGGCGCCACGCCCTCCTCGGGGAGCACTTTTACATTTCCTCCGGCATTGACGCGATAACGTGCTTCGGTGCCGGTAGAGAGGTTCTTTACCAGAAATACATAATCCTCAATATCGAGGTGCCCCTTGTCGGTGCTGTCATAAGCTGCTTCGACAGCTTCCTCAACTGTGTGAAAGCCCGAGCCTTGATATGCGTCTTTCTCTTTGCCGTTATACTCCAGCACCACGCGCACATCGTCGATAGGTTTGATTCTGTTGTTTTTCATTTTCTTTGGTGTTTACCTTTATAAACACGCAAAGAAAGGAAAAGTATCATTCCCCGGTTAAATTTCCGACAGGTTCTGTTGTTCCTACAGGTTCAGTTGTCCTACAGGTTCAGTTGTCCTACAGGTTCTGTTGTTCCTACAGGTTCCGCTACCCCTGCGGGTTCCTGCTCAAGCATCTCCATGGCGATGAAGCGCGAGGCATTGATCAGAGCCGGCACATGGGCGTCGGAATTGACGATAAGCGGGATTCCAGCACGCCGCAGTTGCCCCCAAAGTTCGGGCGACGGGAAGATTCGCCCGTTGTGATCGGCGTAGGCTTTGGTGTTGATTTCCACAGTGATCGGGCGCCAGGGGTCGGCGACATTGTGCGCAGCAATCGCGTCTATAACATCCGCCGCCAACGCGCGGTACCATGGTTCCTGCTCTATACCGGGCTTATAATATGATGCGTTGAGACCGATTTTATCGAAATGGCCGATTATGTCGAACCCTCCCGCCTCTATCATTTCTATTGTGGATGCGAAGAATGTCTCGACCACGTAGCGGATGTCGTCATGGAAATAATCGTTGAGACGCCTGCGGAAAGTCTCATAACGACCGTCACAGTCGACAAAACGTCCGTCGCGGGTGGGCACGAAGTGCACCGAGCCTATCACATAGTCGAGAGGCAGCTTCTGAATGAACGAGTGCGACGGGCCAAACTCCCCTCTAAGATAATCCACCTCCATCGAGGCGTAGAATTTCACACGGTCGCCGTATGCGGCCCTGATTCGCTCCACTTCCACGAGGTAGCGGCTCACTTTGTCGGCGTGCATGTTGCAGGGCGACTCGATGGGGATGGGGCTGTGGGGTGAGAAACCGTAGTGGGTGAAGCCACAGCGCACCGCCTCTCGTGCAAACGCCTCCATGGTGGCGCGCCCGTCGCAGAACTCGGTGTGCGAGTGGAAGTTATACAGCTTCGATCCGTTCGTCTCTTTCAGGAAGTCCATTGGAGGGAAGTTTGGTAAGATACCGGGCGAAAAGACCCAGACAGAGCGCGCACGACCCGGCGGCGAGCCAGAACGACAGCTCATGATCAAGACCGAACCCTTCGGGCACCGGCGCCAGGAGGATGTAGGACACCGTCACCACCTGCATGAACAAAGCGGGCACGAGTGTGAGCATATAGAATTTTCCATGACGTGCCAGCCACACGGTGCAAGCCCATAGGGTGAACACGGCCAAGGTCTGATTGCACCAGGCGAAATAGCGCCACAGCACATCAAAATCAATGAGCATCAGCACGAATGTGATCACAAAGACAGGGACGCAGAGGATCAGACGGTTGCTGAATTTTTTCTGCTCCATGCGGAAGGCGTCGGCCAGAATCAGACGGGCTGAGCGGAGAGCGGTGTCGCCGGTAGAGATGGGCGCCGCGACAACGCCGAGCAGCGCCAACGCGCCGCCTGCGATGCCTAACCACCCGAACGACAGATCGGTAACCAGTGTGCCGGGGGCGTGGCTCGGCTGCGCCATATAGTCGGCGAGCTGACCGTAACCGCCGGTGAATGCAATCGCCGCAGCAGCCCAGATAAGCGCCACAACACCCTCAGTGACCATGGCGCCATAGAAAACCGGGCGGGCCAGACGTTCGCTTTTCAGGCATTTGGCCATCATGGGCGACTGTGTGGCATGGAAACCCGAGATAGCGCCGCAGGCAATGGAGATGCAGAGCATCGGAAACAACGGATGAGTGCCCGAAGCGGCATCGGGGCGGCGGTTGAACAGTCCGTCGGCCATGCCGTCGGGAATCTCCACACCGCCGAAAAGCAGATACCCCATCAATGCCACGGCCATAAAGAGCAAAGCAGCTCCGAAAACCGGGTAAATGCGGCCTATCACCTTGTCGATGGGGAGCATGGTGGCGGCGATGTAATAAGCGAAGATGAGCAACGCGCAGATGCGGGCGTCAAACCATTCGGGCGTCATCGAGGCGATAACCTGCGAGGGGGTGAGCACAAACACGGCACCTACAAGCACCAGAAGCACGAGCGTGAACACTCGCATCACATTCTTTACAGTCGTGCCAAGCTCGTCACCGACTATTTCGGGGAGCGATGCGCCGTTGCTGCGCATGGAAATCATCGCCGAGATGAAATCATGGACAGCGCCGGCAAATATGGTGCCGAAAACAATCCACAGGAATGCCGCCGGACCAAACATCGCGCCCATGATTGCGCCGAAAATCGGGCCGATGCCGGCGATGTTGAGAAATTGTATGAGGAACACTTTCCATGTGGCCATAGGCACGAAATCCACCCCGTCGGAGTGGGTGTAGGCAGGCGTTTTGCGCCCGGCGTCGATGCCGAAAATCCGTTCGGCAATCTTGCCATAGATGAAATAGCCACCGACGAGCAATGCCAGCGCTATGAGAAATGTGGTCATGAATCTATTGGTTTAGTGCTTGTTTCTGTCAAAAAGTGCGATGATGAGAACGTGATGATAAGAGGAGGGAGCCTGCGAGCGCTATGTCAATGGTTCTGCTCGAGAGTTACAACGCGGTTGCGGAGAGTCTGCAACTCGGCACGCGCAGCATCGAGCTTGCTCTCAAGAGAGGTGATGAGAGAGGCCTGCGAGCGGTCGCCGCGAGCATAACCGTCACGCAGAGCATCGAGCTGACGCAGCACACGGTTGAATTTGGCATTCTCTTCAAGATAGATCTTCATTGCGGCGGCAGCCTCACGCGAACGGAACTGCGACATGGAGGTATAGACCTTGCCGCCGGGCATGGCGAGCTGAAACTCCCGCCGGGGAGCACGCGCGGCGCGCCGGGCATTTACTGCTATGTCGCGGCGAAGCTCCGAATAGTCGGCATCGGGCTTCTGCGTCATGCCGATACTTGAAAGTCGAGCCAGCGGAGCAAGCCGGGGATTGTCGACATCCACATTCACACGCATCTCCTGCGGGATAAAGGTGTAGATGGTCACCTTGCCGGGGATGCGGTTGCGGTCGGAAGCGAACCAGCCGGCGCCGGTGTATTCGTCCACGGCGAGCATATAGTCATTGAACGGTGAATTATAAGGCATCCCGATGTTGGTGGGCTGCAGATAGCCATCCTCTCCCTCACGGGTCTGGAAAATATCGAAACCGCCGAGCGAGTCGTCGCCGTCGCTTGCATAATAGAGTGTGATACCGTCGGGCATGAGGAACGGATAGAGGGCATCGCCGTTTTCTGCCAATTCTTCGCCGAGAGCCTTCGGCGCCTCCCATTCGTTGCCGAGGAGCGCCGATGAACCATATAGGCGGTAGTTGCCGGCACTGTCGGGAGCAGACCACACCATGCGGCCTCCGCTTTCGGTGATATGCGCCGTTGTCATGTCGCCCGACGCAGTGCCGTCGGGGAGCATCTCCCGGCCTCCGAGCGTGCCTGCGGCCGACGACAGGGGATAATGGCGGAAGAACTCTACGGCGTCGACATCCACCGAGTCGATCACCTCGATGTTCTGCACCCGGTCGAGCATGGTGCTGATCTTCTCAAGCTGTTCTTCGAAATCGCCCGATTCATCTTCGGCAATTTTTTTCCGTCCTTTGACAAGCGACTTGCGATAGGCATCCAGCAACTCGCGGGCCTCGTCAAGCCGATAGTTCAGCATAGCCATTCTTGCAAGTTCCAGAGTGGCTTTGCGCTCTCCTTTGGCACGGAGAGCGGTGTAGGTCTGCTCGGCCTCGGCGTCGCGGCCGGCGTTCCACAGCATCTCGCCCAGAGCGAGGGCAGCTCCGTTGTCGGAGGGATTGGCGTCGGTGACGCTCCGAAGCATTGCAATAGCACCTTCGATGTTGCCATCCTGGGCAAGGGCGTTGGCCTCCTCCACACTCTGTGCCATGGAGGCGGGGGCGGGGAAACATACAGCCGTAACCACCGCACAGCGAAGTGCGGCGTGGCGGCATCGATATATCAGACTGAGTATTTTCATCATAGCAAATTACAAAATCAGGGGTCTACCATCTCACACCCGCGGCGCCCAAAGGATTAAGGATGTGGAAACAGAGGTCGGTGAGCAGCGCGAAGGGATCCTGACGCGAGCCGTTGCCCTTGGAGGCGCTGTCAAACTCTCTCAGAAGCGAGATGATTTCTATAGTGGTCCATGCGTTGCACCAGCGCATGGCGTTCTTTATGTCGGTGAGCTGCACGGGAAATCTGAACCCAAGCTCCTGCATGAGCGCGCGGTCGCTCTTGTCGTGGCAATAATGTGCCACCAGCAGATTGGAGAACAGATTGAACATGTTCACAACCAGCACTTGGGGAGGGTTGCTTTTGGGATCGGCGGCAAACCGGCGCAGAATCTTGAACACCCGGGCGGAGTTGTGGGCGGCCAGCGCAGAGGTGAATTCGAAATTGTTATACTCTTTCGACACTCCAATGTTGCGTTCGACCGCCTCGGGGGTGACGCGTGCCTGAGGACCGAGAGTCACCGTGAGTTTGTCCACTTCGTTATACAGGCGCGACAGATCCGTGCCGACAAATTCGCAGAGCATGGCCAGCGCCTTGGGGTCGGCGGTGAGTCCGCGTCCGGCGATGAAATCGGCCACTGTCTGGGCCACCACACGCTCGTTGAGTTTCTTCGACTCCAGCGCCACACCATTCCCCTCTTTCAGAGCTTTGGTGAACTCGGCGCCTTTGGCCTGCGCGCCGCGGCAACATAGACACAGCACTGTGGAGTCTGACGGATTCCTCACATAGGGGGCAAGCGCATTGAGATAAGCCGTGGTCGTAAACCTCGGCTTACACCCCTCCTGAAGCTCGCGCACTATCACCACCTGCCGGGACGACATCATGGGATAGCGGCGCGCGGCCTCGATCACTGCCGCAGGCTCCGTGTCGGTAGCATAGAGCAGCGTGAGGTCGAAATCGCGGTCTTCGGGCGCCACCAGCGTCTCCACTTCCCTGGCGATAAGGTCGGTATAGAACCCTTCCTCGCCATGAAGCAGAATCACGGGGGGCACGTCGCCGCGCTTTATCGCTTTTCTGAGAGAATCTGCTGTAACGTTGTCAGCCATCGTGTTGAATTCCGGACTGCTAAATTACAAACTTTTCTCCACACCGCCAAATTCAACCGGCCTGCGTTTTCAATATTAAGAGCTTTTAAACATTAACGTCGATGATTCCCAAACTTTAAGCTCTTAAGATCATTTCTTTACCAGATCGAGCCAGTAAGCCGGTCTTACCGAAATCTGTGAATCGGGGTGGGACGGCCCGGAGATCAGAATCGTGGCATCGCTGTCGTCGGATGGCTCCGGCTCGAGTGTGTAGGTGGTGCCGTCGTCACCCCTGAATGTATAGGTGATGTTCATTGCTGACCCTTCGGCTTCCATATATCCCTCCATATTGTGGCTGGCCTGACCTTCGAGGGCGCTGAAGTTGTCATAGGTGAGCATTCTGTAGATCGGGCGGCCATCTTTTGCACTGGTGCGGTCGATGCGGAACACCTGCGTGCCGTCGGCCTCCACGAAGCAAGTCACCGGACGCCACCCCCCCTTGCGGAGATCGGGAGGAAGTGTGGCCAAATCGGCTTTGATCAGCGAATCGAGCATGTGCAGCTCGCGCTGAGAGGTATAGGGAACGGCGTAGATGCTGTCGTCGGTCCAGATATAGCGGCCATCGTCGAGCGACCACCCGCGCCATCCATATTCCTGCCAGTCGTCGGGCAGCGATTTGCGGACAACCGACGTGAGGGAATCGTCGACCATAGTGCTGTAATATGCGCGCATCCTGTCCTGATTCTCTATGTTGTGGAGCGGATAAGGTCGGCTCAACGGATAGCATACCAGACGGGCAAAACGGATTGAATCCCCCTTGGAGATAGCTTCGACCACCTGACGCACCTCCTTGGGATAGTCGTTGATCTTGACTTGCTCCTCCCCTGCCGGAACATTGGTACGCCCCGTGCATGCCGCCATCATCGGGAGTGCGGCGGACATTATAGCTGAGATATAAACTTTTTTAATCATTTTCCTTGACTGTGTTAGCGGTGTTTGCAATATGCGTGTCGGTGATAAAAAGCCTATCGAATTCCTCGATGCGGCGCCGCTTTATCTGTCTGTGGGTCTTGCCACGGTAACGGTTGTAAGAGATGTAGATGTCACGAATGTCTCGGTCGCCTTCACGGAGTTTCTTCACTATCGACGAGCGCATCACATTGCCCATACCAATGTTGTAGGCAAGCACGCCGAGAATCATTGAATCACGGCCAAACTGCCTGAAAACGCGCATGTTCTTGCGCAGATCGCTGCGTAGCAAGGCATCGGCCCTGCTCTCCGTGAGAGTTGTCTTACGGTCGAATTTCTCGCCGGGCAGCACCTTGTGGCCATAGCCCACCAGGGGCCAGTGGCGCGGATGGTGCATCGTCTCATACTTCTTGATTATCTCGACCGCCACTTCAAAGAGGGAGTCAGCACGGGCCTCCTCCTGCCGGCGTTCGGCAGAGGCCACGGCCTCGGCGGCAAAGCCCGTCGAGACCGCGACCGCCGCGATCATCATTATCCAGAAAACTAATTTTTTCATATTTTATGCGCAAAGTAAACGTGCCCGCCTCCGATGACCTCGCGGCGGAGTCCAATCAGTATTTTTCTGTGGCTTCGGCCATTTCGCCGGGAGTGATGGCAGGCCGCGTCATCTTGTACCACACATAGGCGATATAGCCGATGACCACGGGGAGCAGCACTGTCACCCATGCCATCACGCGGAGCGTAAACTCCGACGACGAGGCGTTGGTGATGAACAGCGAGCTGCCGGGATGGCTGTGCGACGGCAGGAAGGCGGTGTCGTTGTAACCGTTGGCACACAGCAGCGAGGTGACGACCATCACCACCGCCACGGCGGCCCACCAGAATGCTTTGGGAGCAAACCGGCGGTCGAGTGCGCCGCGAAGCACCGCATAAAGCGCCAGCAGCACACCGACAACAAATGTTGCGCCGAGCCACCACAGGTCAATCATGTTATAGAAATATCGCATCGGCTGGGGTCCCACTTGGCCATTCTGGTCGTGGGTGTAACCTTTGGCAAGTATCAGCGCGGCCACAAAGCCCAGGAAAAAGAGCACGAACACTATGCCGTTGACAAGCACCTTCTTACGCATGCCGTCGGTGAACTGCTCCTCATGCGGGTCGCGGATATTGCGGATGAAGAACATGGCAGCGAGTGTGCGCGCCAGAAAATATACCGCAAAACCGAGCAGCAGGCAACGGAAATTGAAAATAATGTCCCAGCCATGCTGCGGATTCCACACCGAAATCACGGGGGCGCTCCCATCGAGGATGCTGCCGCGACACACCATGAAATCGGCGCCGAAAAATTGCATGCCTACAGCACAGCCGAGCAGCACACATCCCACAAATCCGTTTATCCACAGAAACATATCATAAGTCTGCGTACCGAACACGTTCGACGGTTTGGAGCGGAATTCATAGCTTATGGCCTGCAGGATGAAACTGAGCAATATGAGCATCCACAGCCAGTAGGCGCCGCCGAAACTCGTGGAATAATAAAGGGGAAACGATGCGAAAAACGCGCCGCCAAACACCACCAAAGTGGTGAATGTCAATTCCCATTTGCGGCCGAGGGCGTTCACCATCATGGTCTTGCGCTCAGGGGAGCGCGTGCCCATAATCATTGTCTGACCGCCCTGCACAAAAAGCAGGAACACAAGGAGGCCGCCAAGGAGTGCGATGACGAACCACCAGTATATCTGTAATGCTTCCATTGTTTCTTATTATTAATTGTTAGCAGTGGTTGCCTCGGCGGGTGCGAGGATGTCGCGACGGGTGGCTTTGCCGATTTCACGACACATGATTGAAATTTCGGCTGCAAGCAGGCCGGTAAACACAACCACGAACATCACGAAGGTGACAATTACCGATGAGGTCGGGATGGCACTGACGGCCGCATGTGTGGGCAGAATGCTCTCTATGGTCCATGGCTGACGGCCCATCTCGGCTGTAACCCACCCGGCTTCGCTGGCGAGCCACACCACAGGTATGGTGAGCAGGCCGAAGAATATCAGCCAGCGGTTTTCAAGCACTTTAGGCTTCTTATGGCACAGGAAAAGCATGACAATGAAAAATATCAGAAGATAGCCGCCCGAGGCAACCATCACGCGGAAGCTGTAGAACACCAGAGGCACGTCGGGCACCGCCTGCTCGGGAGAGTCGAGATAGCCGTAGCCGAAATATTGAAAATCGGCTTTCAGCGCCTTTTGCGCCTCGGCCATGCCGGTGCTGTCGCCGATCTCGGATGCTATGCCATAGAGCATGAGAGCTTCCTGGGCGCGTTTGCCGGCTTCGATTTTTTCGGCATAGGAGATGGTTTTCACCACCTGTCCGTCGGGGGTGATTTCGCGTCCCTCAATCAGGTCGTTGATGCCCGGCACAAATGCGTCGGGATCATGTTTGGCCAGCAGGGAAAGCATTTTGGGGAATCTGATGTCCCACAGCATGGGATCCTGGTCGCTGCCCGGCTCCATGCCGGGTCGCAGGATGCCCACGCCTACAAGGCCGACACCGCAGCCGCCGTCGTAGAGACCCTCCATGGCGGCCAGTTTCATAGGCTGTTTCTCACTGACCTGCACTGCCGACCCGTCGCCGGTATACAGTGTCAGCAGGATGCCGGCAAGGCCGACCCACGAGGCTACGGTCATGGAACTGCGTGCAAACTCCACGTTGCTCTTCTTATGCAGAAACCAGCAGCTTACGCCCACCACAAACACTGCGCCAAGCACCCAGCCGCTCGACACGGCATGGAAGAACTTGTTCAACGCCACGGGCGAGAAAGCCACTGCTCCGAAATCGGTCATCACATTGCGCATCTGGGCCGGGTCGAATTCCATACCCACCGGATATTGCATCCATGCGTTGGCCACCAGAATCCAGAATGCCGAAAGGCACACGCCTATGGCAGTGAGCCATGTGGCGGCAAGATGGAAACCGGGGCTGACTCTCTTCCAGCCGAAAAACATCACCGCTACGAAAGTCGACTCAAGGAAGAATGCGGCTATACCTTCGATGGCCAGCGGAGCGCCGAAGATGTCGCCCACAAACCATGAGTAGTTCGACCAGTTGGTGCCGAACTCAAACTCAAGAATGATACCTGTGGCCACACCGCAGGCGAAATTGATGCCGAACAGGAGCATCCAGAATTTGGTGAGCTGTTTCCAGCGCTCCTTGCGGGTGCGCAGATAGATAGTTTCCATGATGGCGACAATCAGCGACAGGCCGATTGTCAGCGGCACGAAAAGCCAGTGGACAATCGCCGTGAGCGCAAATTGTCCTCTTGACCAGTCGACCGTACTTAGGAGATCATTCATGACGGAGTGTTTTATGGAGTGTTTTAATGTGTATGGATGGTTGTTATCAGCGGGTTGTAAGCGATGTGCGCACCGCACGGGCGCGATCGGCGTCGTTGTCGTAATCCTCCTTCAGGTGATCGGGAAAGAAAAACAGACGGAACACAAGAAACAGAATGGCGAGCTTGATCAGAATAAGAGCCCACAGCCGTCGGCCCACGGTCATCTCGCGGAAACCGCCCACATAAAGATCACACACCCGGCGGAACAGACTTTGCCGGGAGCATTCGGAATCTTTTGCGGCAGGCGGAGTGTCGCTTTCTGATTTTCGGGAGGCTCTCATTTTTCAGGGTCACACATTAAATATAAGGTGCATCAAATATAAGGTGCATCGAATTTTGCTGCGAAACGCAATTTTAAGTTGCACGGAATGAAATTTCAGAGTAACTTTGCACCTGTTTCGCCACCGGAAGCCACACCGTGGCTCTGCAAAAGCGAAGTTAACATAATTTACATTAATAACAAAATCTCTCCGGGATTTTCTTTTAAAATAACAAAAAATATGGCCTGCTGGTTTGAATGCAAAGTCCGTTACGATAAAATGCAGGAGAACGGCTCGATGAAAAAAGTCACCGAAGCCTATCTCTGCGACGCCCTCTCGATCACCGAAGCCGTGGCACGAACCACAAAAGAGCTTGAGGCATACATCTCGGGCGACTATTCAGTGTCATCCTCCAAAAGCACCAAGATAGCCGAGATCATCCCCATCTCGGGCGAAACTCCCTCGTATGTGCTTTCCACCGACGAAGCCCGCTGGTATCTGGTGAAAGTGGCATTCATCACAATCGACGAAAAAACCGCCGCCGAGAAACGCTCCATATCGCAGGTTCTTGTCGAAGCTTACAATTTCCGCAACGCTTTCGAGAATTTTGTAAACTCGATGAAATCGTCGATGGCCGACTACGCCATCGTGTCGATCAACGAGACTGCCTACATGGAGGTCTATTCCGCCGATCTCTCCTCCGACAAAGAGAAAAAAGAGTAATTATCCACCCGAGCATCGGGCTGATTTACAATTTCAGTTCTATGGGCACTATAGCATCACGGCTGCGGCAGGTGACCGACTCGCTTCCCGAGGGGGTCGAGCTTGTGGCAGTCTCCAAATTCCACCCCGTGGAAGCACTCCGCGAGGCTTTCGACGCCGGTCAGCTCCGTTTCGGCGAAAGCCGTGTGCAGGAACTGGCGCAGAAAGTGGCTGTGCTCGGCAACACCGACTGGCAGTGGCACTTCATAGGCCATCTGCAGACCAATAAAGTAAAGCAACTGCTGCGCCTGCGCCCCGCCATGATAGAGAGCGTCGATTCCGACCGTCTTCTTCAGGAAATCGACCGCGAGGCTCTTAAACAGGGCATCGTGCAGCCGGTGCTGATGCAGGTGCATGTGGCCCGTGAGGAGACCAAATTCGGCTTTCTGCCCGACGAGCTGCTACAATGGTTTGCCGACCGGCGCTACGAGTCGCTGCAGGCCACCCATATATGCGGTGTCATGGGCATGGCGTCGAACACCGGCGACCGCACGCGCATCGCCGCCGATTTCGCCGCAATCCGCGGTATTTTCGATCGCATCGCCTCGCTGCATCCCGAATTGCGCGGTTTCACCACCGTGTCTATGGGCATGAGCCACGACTACCCTATTGCCGTTGCCGAAGGGTCCACACTGGTACGTGTGGGCACAATGATTTTCGGCGAGCGGCAGTGAGACCGATCAAAATATCGAATTAGTAACACATTAATTGCTCCCTTTCAAATTTTTTATTAAATTTGCACAAATTATAACTAATCGGGGACACGCGCCCGCGCAACCCTCTTTTAACAAACCTAACATCTCACTATTTTTTCCAATGGCGAACCCTAAATCAACTACCCAAAAGGGAAACAGCAATTTAATCGCCATCATCGCGATGTTTTTCCTATTCGCGATGATTGCATTCGTAACCAATCTCGCAGCCCCCATCGGCACCATCTGGGGCTTCAAGTTCGAAGGGAACTCCGTGCTCGGCATGCTCGGCAACATGATGAACTTCCTTGCATACCTCTTCATGGGCATCCCCGCCGGCAAACTCCTTCAGAAAATCGGATACAAGAAAACCGCTCTCTGGGCCATGGCTATCGGTGTTCTTGGTCTGCTGGTACAGTGGCTCTCGAGCTTCGTCGGAGCCGGCACCAACGTATTCGAAATGCACAGCACCGTGATTGAAAACGGCGTAGAGACCGTGAAAGACTATGTGGTCTCCGTCAACTTTATCATCTACCTGCTGGGCGCGTTCATCTGCGGCTTCTGCGTGTGCATGCTCAACACCGTGGTCAACCCCATGCTCAACCTCCTCGGCGGAGGCGGCAACAAAGGCAACCAGCTCCTCCAGGGCGGCGGCACAGCCAACTCCATGGCCGCCACTCTCACCCCCTTCTTCGTGGGCGCACTTATCGGCCAGCTCACTCCCCAGACCTCGATGACCGACGTGCAGCCCCTGCTCTGGATTGCCATCGGCGTGTTCGTGGCCTCGTTCATCGTCATCTCGTTTGTCTCCATTCCTGAACCTGGAATCGCCAAAGGCAACCGCAAAATCAAATATGAACACTCGCCCTGGTCGTTCCGTCACTTCGTGCTCGGCGCCATAGGCATCTTCATCTACGTGGGCATCGAGGTAGGCATCCCCGGCACCATGCTCTTCTGGCTCTCGGACCAGAGCGCCACAGGTGCGGGCGTCACCGGTGCCGCATCGGCCATCGCCGGAGCCATCGTGGCCATCTACTGGCTGCTGATGCTTCTGGGCCGCTTCTGCTCGTCGTTCATCTCAGGCGCAGTGTCGTCGCGCACACAGCTGATTGTAGTGGCCACCGTGGCCATCCTCCTCGTTGTCGGCGCCATCTTCACCTCTCCCCAGTGCACTCTGCCCGTGCCTGAATTCATCTACGGCCCCGAAGACTGCGTGGCCGGCGAATATGTGCAGGCCGTGGTGCCCGTCAGCGCCTACCTGCTCATTCTTTGCGGTCTCTGCACTTCGGTGATGTGGGGCGGCATCTTCAACCTCGCTGTCGAAGGTCTCGGCAAATACACCGCCCAGGCATCGGGCATCTTCATGATGATGGTGTTTGGCGGCGGCGTGATTCCTCTGCTTCAGCAGGTGATCGCCAAGGACGCAGGCTACATGACCTCCTACTGGCTCATCGCCGGCTGTCTTGCCTTCCTCCTGTTCTACGGTCTCATCGGCTCGAAGAATGTCAACAAAGACATTCCTGTCGATGAAAACCAGCAGGTTCCCGACGCAATCTGAACTTAAACTGAATCCCGGAGGGCGGCGACGCCGCCCTCCGATGATAAACCGACATAGCTAATTTATGGACAAAAAAGTCATTGACCGCGCAGCCGACACGATCCGTGTGCTGGCCGCTTCTATGGTTGAAAAAGCGAAATCAGGCCACCCGGGAGGTTCCATGGGAGGCGCCGACTTCGTCAACGTGCTCTACTCGCAGTTCCTCGTCACCGACCCCGACGACCCCACCTGGATTGCCCGCGACCGTTTCTTTCTCGACCCCGGTCATATGTCGCCGATGCTTTATTCGGTACTCGCGCTCACAGGGAAATACACCATTGAGGAGTTGCAGCAGTTCCGCCAGTGGGGCTCAGTGACCCCGGGTCATCCCGAGCTCAACCCCGCCCGCGGCGTGGAAAACACCTCAGGCCCTCTCGGCCAGGGTCACACCATGGCCGTAGGCTGCGCCATCGGCGAGCGTTTCCTGCAGGCCCGTTTCGGCGACGTGGTTGCCCATAAGACTTATGCTTTCATCTCCGACGGCGGCATCCAGGAGGAAATCAGCCAGGGTGCCGGCCGCCTCGCCGGCTTCCTCGGGCTGAGCAACCTCATCATGTTCTACGACGCCAACCGCGTGCAGCTCTCCACCATGGTCAACGAAGTGACCGACGAGGATATAGCCGCCAAATACCGCGCGTGGAACTGGAACGTGATCGAAATCAACGGCAACAATGCCGACGAAATCGCTTCGGCAATAACCGCCGCCCAGGCCGAGACCAAGCGCCCCACACTCATCATCGGCAACACCGTGATGGGTCTCGGCGCAGTCACCGCTGCCGGTGAAAACTTCGAAAACCAGTGCTCCACTCACGGACAGCCCCTGAGCAAATCGGGCGCCGACTATGCCATGACCGTGCGCAATCTCGGCGGCGACCCCGAAAATCCATGGGCTATTCCCGCCGACGTGCAGAAGCTCTATGACGACCGCAACGCACAGCTCCGCGAGATTGTGGCCAAGCGCCACAAGGCCGAGGCCGAGTGGGCGGCAGCAAACCCCGAAAAAGCTCAGACACTCAAAGACTATATCGCCGGCAAACTGCCCGACATCGACTACTCAGCCATCGTCCAGAAGGCCGACATCGCCACCCGCAACGCCTCATCGGCAGTGCTCAGCGTCCTGGCCGAGAAAGTCGGCAACATGATCGTGTCGTCGGCCGACCTCTGCAACTCCGACAAAACCGACGGATTCCTCAAGAAAACCCATCCGCTGGTCAACGGTGACTTCACAGGCGCCTTCCTCCAGGCCGGCGTGGCAGAGCTGACCATGGCATCCGTAATGAACGGCATCGCACTTCACGGCGGCCTCATCGCAGCCTGCGGCACATTCTTTGTCTTCTCCGACTACATGAAACCCGCAATCCGCATGGCAGCCCTGATGCAGCTCCCCGTGAAATACATCTGGAGCCACGACGCATTCCGCGTTGGCGAGGACGGCCCCACACACGAACCTGTGGAGCAGGAACAGCAGATCCGTCTGCTCGAAGAGCTTAAAAACCTCTCGGGACAGCCCTCGATGCTTGTGCTCCGTCCGGCCGACGCAGTGGAGACCACAGTAGCCTGGGAGATGGCGATGGAGAACCAGAGCACTCCCACCGGACTGATTTTCTCGCGTCAGGATGTCAAGGATATCCCCGCAGCCACCGAAAACCGCTGGGAAGAAGCCCAGGGCGCACGCCGCGGCGGATATGTGGTGCTCGACACACCTCACCCCAAGGTAGTGCTTGTGGCCAACGGCTCGGAGGTATCGCTGCTTTGCAACGTCGCCGACCAGCTCATCGCCGGAGGCGTGCCATGCCGCGTAGTGTCTGTTCCGTCGATTGGCCTTTTCCTGAATCAGGACGAGGAATACCGTCGCTCGGTGATCCCCGCCGGGGTGCCCGTCTTCGGCCTCACCGCCGGCCTGCCATCCACCCTCCGTGCGGTGGTAGGTCCGCAGGGCATGGTCTACGGCCTCGACCGCTTCGGCGCCTCAGCTCCCTACAAGGTGCTCGATGAAAAGTTCGGGTTCACCCCAGACAACATCACCCGCGAGGTGCTCAGGTTCATCGGTCGCATCTGATTTCCGGCTGAATTTATCGGTTTTTGCCCTGAATGGGGCAAAAACTTACTCTATTTCGCATATTTTTCAACTTTTTTTCGCACTTTTACGTTAATATTGTGAAATAATCAAAAAAATTGCGTAACTTAGCACCCAAATAGCTGCGGAAGTTCACGTTTTGCGCAGCTGTCAAGCGTAAGATGTCAAAAGAAATTATCTAACAATTCAAATATCCCAACGTTTACTTATCTATGAAAAAGAGTTTACTTTTAGCACTCGGTTGTGCAATGCTTGCAGGCACCGCAGTTGCTCAGAACGCTCAGGAGGTAACTTACGTTGAAGATCCCTCACAGGGCTATCTTATCAACAAGTTCTCCGACAACTGGTTTATCCAGGCTGAAGGTGGTATCTCTGTCGGTTTCACACGAGACGACTCACACCGCAAGTTCTGGGATCGTACCGCTCCCGCAGCCGGTCTCTACATCGGCAAATGGTTCTCGCCTATCATCGGCGCCCGTCTCGGTGGTGAATTCCTCACAGTAAAGGGTCTTGCCGATGTTGACAACGCTCTGCTCGGCGCAATTCCCTGGGAGCCCATCAAGCACGGCCAGTACTACAAGACCAAAGTCAACTATGCTGGTCCCGCCTTTGACGTAATGATCAACCTCACCAACTGGTGGTGTGGCTACCGTCCCGGCCGCGTTTACAACGCATACTTCTATGCCGGTGGTGGTTTCTACTGGACATTCGCCAAATTCCTCGAAAGCAACGGCGATGTTAAATGGAAAAACCAGGACGACCGTGTGATCGGCATCCGCTGCGGTATCACCCAGGAATTCAACATCACCCGTCACTTCGCTCTCGGTCTCGACCTCCGCGGCCAGGCAATCTCCAACCACCAGGATGAATGGGGTCGCACCCAGTTCATCGGTGAAGCCCTCCTCACCGCCACCTACAAATTCAACAAGACTGACTGGAGCGCTCCCATCGTGCCCGTTTGTCCTCCTGCCGAGAACTGCGACGAATACCGCGCCCGTCTTGCTGAAGCCGATGCCCGCATCGCCGACCTCGAGAACCAGCTCCGCAACTGCCTCAACCGTCCCGTTGAAAAAGTTGTTGAGAAAGTACCCGAAGCTCCCCTTGCTACCATCTACTATCCCTGCAACGTTTCCTCTCTTACCTCTGTTGACCGCAAGGTCCTCAAGTCTGTTGCAAACGTGATGAAAGAGACCAAGAAGGACTACGTGCTCACCGGCTGGGCTGACAACTACACCGGCACCGACGCCATCAACAAGCGTCTCCGCAAAAACCGTGTAAACGGTGTGAAGAAGCAGCTTCTCCGCTACGGCGTTCCCGAAAGCCAGCTCGAGGCTACCACCAACGACGGCAACCGCGTTGACCTCGGCGACAAAGTGCTCACCCTCGACCGCTGCGTCACCATTATGGAAAAATAATCCGGGCAATCGTCTTGGATAAAAATATTTGACATTCATCAAATATCCCATATGGCAGGCCTGCCCGCCTTTCGGCGAGCGGGCCTGCTCCCTTTTCAAGAGCGCAGATTCGACAATAAGAGATTGAGTAATAAAGAGATTGAGTAATAAAGAGATTGAGTAATAAAGAGATTGAGTAATAAAGAGATTGAGTAATATTTAATCGAATTTTTTTACAACCGCATAGGATATGGAAGTGCGAATCGAAGAATCGTGGATACGCGAATTAGCCGATATTTTCGACGGAGCCGCGTTTGCAGCCACAGCTGCATTCACCCGTAAGGAATATGCCGCTGGCGAGGTCTATCCCCCTGCCTCGCGCATCTTCGCTGCCTTCGACGCATGTCCGTTTCCCGAGGTAAAAGTCGTGATTCTCGGACAGGATCCCTACCATGGACCCGGGCAGGCCAATGGCCTCAGTTTCTCGGTCAATCCCGGCGTAAGGTTCCCGCCGTCGCTGCTCAACATATTCAAGGAAGTATCGGCCGACACAGGTGCTCCAATGCCGGTCGACGGAGATCTATCGCGCTGGGCACGACAGGGAGTGCTCATGCTCAACGCCACACTCACCGTGGCGGCCAACCGCGCAGGGTCGCATCAGGGACATGGCTGGGAACAGTTCACCGATGCAGTGATCAAGCGCCTGTCTGACCGACGTGAACATCTTGTGTTTATTCTGTGGGGTTCATATGCCATCCGCAAATCGGAGCTGATTGATCAATCACGCCACTTGATTCTCACCTCTCCCCACCCCTCCCCTCTGTCCGCTCACCGCGGATTCTTCGGCAATCATCACTTCTCGCGCGCCAACGCCTATCTTCAGGCACATGGCGCCACGCCCATCGTCTGGTAATGTCAAGCCTATGAAGAAACTTCTGACATTCGCCTTTCTGGCAGTCGTCATAGCTCTGCGTGCAGTCGCCGACACACCCGCCGACACACCCGCCGGCGCGCCCGTCGACACGCGCACCGGCATCTTCGACCCTGATTTCCGCTCCTTGACCGTGCAGATCGACGGCGACAGGCTGGCTCCGCCAATTCTCAATATCGACTCGCCAAACACCCTCACGATCGGTTTCGACCAGTTGGGCGATGAGCGCACATATCTCCGTTACACCATCCTTTACTGCAACGCCGACTGGACTCCGTCGCAACTCACCGATTCCGAGGTGTTTGACAACTTCAACTACGACGAGGTGGAGCAATATGCCTTCTCCCGGGCGACAACAACGCACTATATCCACTACACAATCACACTGCCCAACAGCGAATACCGGTTCCGTCTGTCGGGCAACTATCTTCTGAGGGTTTATCCCGAGGATGCCCCCGACCGCACAGTGCTGCAACAACGTTTTATGGTGACCGAAAACGCCGTGACCGTAGGCGGCACGGTTAACTCACGCACCGATGTCGACTTCAACGACTCACATCAGCAGCTGTCGCTGACTGTCGACACCCGCAACACGGCAATACGCGACCCGAATACCGATCTGCGCATCGTAGTGTCGCAGAACTATCGTAACGATGACATCCGCACGCTCGTCCACCCCACACGCCGCATGAGCTCACGGCTGATTTATGAGCATCTCCCCTCTCTGATTTTCACTGCCGGAAACGAATACAGGCGCATGGAGACTGTGTCAAATCTCTATCCCGGAATGGGCACCGACCATATCGAATACCATGCACCAAACTACTACCATATACTTAACACGGATCTTCCCCGTGCCCGCCGTCCCTATCGCTACGACCAGACTCAACATGGCCGTTACTTTATCCGCGAATATTCGTCAGATGAATCCGATGTCGAAGCCGATTACCCTCTGGTGCTTTTCACACTTGACATGCTCGCGCTTCCCGACGAGGATGTGTATCTCGACGGCGATTTCATGCAGCGTCGGTTCAACAGCCGCTCACGCATGGATTACAATGCCGAACTCGGCCGATACGAAAAACTCATTCCGCTGAAACAGGGCGCCTACAACTATCAGTATCTGACTCTCCCGAAAGGAGCTGTAACACCCGAAGGTTTCTCTACGGTTCCTGCGTCAACGGCCACCGTGGAGGGAAACCACTACGAGACCGTAAACGAATATCTGGTGCTCGTATATTACCGCGCTCCGGGCGACCGCCACGACCGGCTTTTAGGCGCCTCGGTGCTCTTTTCAGGCCAATAGAAAGGGATGCCGAACCATCAGCACCCCTGAGCCGTTATAATATAGACAATAGAATTTAGAATAACGCAAAATATAACATAGGAGATAACCTATAAAAACGTGAAATCATGAACGACTTTAACGAAATCATCAAATCAGCTACTCCAACCCTCGTTGACTTCTTCGCCACCTGGTGTGGTCCCTGCAAAATGCAGGCACCCATCCTCGAGCAGGTAAAACAGAAAATCGGTGACAAAGGCTCCATAATAAAAGTGGACATCGACCGCAATGCCGAGCTTGCAGCACACTATCATGTACAGTCAGTGCCTACACTTATTCTTTTCCGTAACGGCGAAGCTATATGGCGCACCGTAGGCGTGCAGCAGGCCGACCTCCTTGTTGCCAAAATCCTCGAAAATTCCTGAGCGAAAGCAGAGCAATCACTCCATTTGACGACCTCGGCTCAGAGATTCTGCATCTGAACCAGATGGGCGTAATGGCCGTTGAGAGCGAGCAACTCGCTGTGGGTTCCGCGCTCAATAATGCGGCCTTCGCTCATCACGCAGATAAGATCGGCATTGCGGATGGTGGAGAGCCTGTGGGCAATCACCAGCGTTGTGCGTCCCTTCATGAGACGTTCAAGCGCCTCCTGCACCAGCTTCTCGCTCTCGGAATCGAGAGCCGATGTCGCCTCGTCGAGAATCAGCACCGGCGGGTTCTTAAGGATCGCACGGGCGATTGACACGCGCTGACGCTGACCGCCCGAAAGCCGGCAGCCGCGATCGCCGATCGAGGTGTCGTAGCCATTTTCCGACGCCATGATAAACTCGTCGGCGTTGGCCACTTTCGCGGCCTGACGCACCTGCTCGAGCGTGGCACCCTCCACGCCGAACGATATATTGTTGAAAAATGTGTCGTTGAAAAGAATCGCCTCCTGGTTCACGTTGCCCATAAAAGATCGCAACTCGTGGACCGGGAGTTCGCGTATATCTATGCCGTCGATGGTGATGGCTCCGGCATTAACATCATAGAAACGCGGAAGCAGATCGGCCATGGTGGATTTGCCGGATCCCGACTGCCCTACCAGCGCCACAGTAGCACCTGCCGGCACATGCAGCGACACATCGCGCACCACAGGTTCCTCACCATAGGCAAAGGTGACATTATCGTAATTGATTTCCCCTCTCAGGGAGGAGATATGCCGGGGATTCTTCGGGTCCTTGATGGGGTTCTGTGCGTTGAGAATCTTATCGACGCGCTGCATGGAGGCCAATCCTTTCTGAATGGAGTACATGGCTTTCGACAACTCCTTGGCGGGATTGATGATGGAGTAGAAAATCACCATGTAGTAGATGAACGACGCAGCGTTCATCGACGAGGCGCCCGACAGAATCAGGGCGCCGCCAAACCACAGCACGATGGCAATGGCCACAGTGCCGAGAAACTCGCTCATAGGGTGAGCCAGCGACTGACGGCGGGCAATGCGGTTGCTCAGTTTGAAAAAGATCTGATTCTCGCGGTGGAAGCGTGTCTCCATCTTCTCCTCGGCGTTAAAAGCCTTGATGATGCGCAGGCCTCCGAGACACTCCTCGATGTTCGACAGCAACAATCCCCACTGGTTCTGCTGCTCAAGCGACGAACGCTTGAGACTCTTGCCGACCTTACCCATCACCAGACCGGCAAGGGGTAGCAGAATGAGCACAAACACAGTCAGCTGCCACGAAATCATCACCATGGTACCGAGAAACACCACAATCATGATGGGATTCTTGAACATCATGTCGAGCGAAGCCATGATGGAGTTCTCGATTTCGCCGACATCGCCGGTCATGCGGGCCATCACGTCGCCCTTGCGTTCGTTGGTGAAGAAACCGATGGGCAGATGCACCATTTTGTCAAACACATGGTTGCGGATGTCGCGCACAATGCCGCTACGCATGGGAATCACGAAGTACGACGCCATGTATGTGGCGCCCGTCTTCAGTGCCGTCATCACCACCAGCGCCAAAGCCAGCAGCGCCAGCGTCAATGCCGGGCCGAATGAGCCGATAGCCTCCTGAGTGTAGTAATAGAAGTTATTGAACGCCACATCCTTGAGCGAGGCTTCGCCAAGGTGCATATAGTGGAAGCTGGCCTCCTTCACCTTGAAGAGCATCTCCAGGATGGGGATGATCATGGCGAAAGAGAAAAGGGTGAGCACCGCCGAAAGTATATTGAAGAATATACTCAGCGCCAGATAGCGTTTATACGGAGGTACGAAACGGCGGAGAATGCCGATGAATTCATTCATAAACGGTCAATGAGGAAAAGTTGGAGAAAGAGAGCTGCCGGAATCCATGGGCTACATGAATGTCAGTATCAGGGCCTGAGCTGCCACCACACGGAGGAACATCGACAGCGGATAGACCGTGGAGTAGGCCACGGCGGGGGCGTCGGTGCCGCTCGACTGGTTGGCATAAGCGAGGGCGGGGGGATCGGTATAACCGCCCGACATCATACCCATAATTGTGAGGTAATTGATCTTGTAGACACCGCGGGCGATAAGACCGACGATCATCAGCGGCACGAAGGTGATGATAAAGCCGTAGATCACCCACCACATGCCGGTCTCGTTGAACACAGTCTCAGCGAAACCGCTGCCGGCACCTATGCCGACCGCCGCGAGGAACATGCATATGCCCAGTTCGCGGAGCATCAGCGACGCCGACGAGGATGTGTGGGTGACCAGACGGAAACGGTAGCCGAATTTGCTCAGGAAGATCGCAACCACCAGCGGGCCGCCGGCCAGACCCAGTTTCATGCCGAAGCCCACATTGATCGATCCGACGATGATACCGAAGAGGATGCCCACAAAGATGGTGATGAGGTTGGGGGTGTTGAGACGTTTGAGCGAATTGCCGAGCTTTGACGAGAGACGGTCGATGTCGTTGAGGTCGCCCACCACGGTCATGCGGTCGCCGATCTGCAGGCGCAGCGATGCCGTGGCCAGAAGATCCACACCGGCACGGTTCACGCGGGTGCAGTTCAGATTGTAGCCCCGGTGTAGGTTAAGGTCGCCTATGAGCTTGCCATTATAGTTGTTGTTGGTGATCACAATACGGCGGGAAACCACCGACGAGGGGGAGATTTCGTCCCACTTCTCCTGATCCATGGGCACCTCGGGGCCGACCACGCTCATGAAAGCGTCGAGGTCGGTAGCGCTCATGACCACAAAGAGCACATCGCCCACACGAATCTGGGTGGACGAGCGGGGAATTATGATCTGGCCATCCTGCTGCATCATTCGCGACACCACGAAATCGGAGTGAATGATGGAGTGGAGCTGAATCATATTCTTTCCGTTGATCAGCTCGTTGGTTACCTTGATAGTGGTGATATAGGGTTTGGCGGTGGCATCCTCGGCTTCCTGTTCGAGCTGATGCACCTCATTCTCTGTCTTGATACGGAAGATCAGTTTCAGCAACAGTATCGAGGTGATGATGCCGAGCACACCCAGAGGATATGCGGCGGCATAGCCCATCGACATTGTATTGACAGCCTGACCGACGGCCGCGGGGTCGCCGGTGAGCGACTGCTGGGCGGCGGCCAGACCGGGAGTGTTGGTCACGGCACCCGACATCACGCCCACAAGGGCGGTGATACTCGTCTGACCGTCGATATAATAGATGGCCACTGTGATTGCCACGTTCAGCAGGATTCCAAGCACGGCAAGGAGATTGAGCCTCACGCCGCCTTTCTTGAATGACGAGAAGAATGCCGGGCCGACCTGCAGACCGATTGCGAAGATAAACAGAATCAGGCCGAACTCTCTGATGAATTTCAGCACCTCAGGCTCTACTACATAGCCGAAATGCCCCATCACGATACCCATGAAAAGCACAAAGGTGACACCCAGCGACACTCCGAACATCTTCAGCTTCCCGATGAAGATGCCGGAGGCAATCACAAACGACATAAGCACCAGTGTCGATGCCAGCGAAGTGTTGCCCGGGCACAGAATCTCCCAGTTAAAGAAATCCATAGCTAAACTTACTTCAATTATCAAAAATGTTAATTCGGGTGCAAAGGTACGAAAATTCCCCGAAATACCGACTCTTGAAGCAATATTTTGTCACTACCTTATGACCACCTTGTCAACCACTGTGCCACGGCGGCGGATATAGACGCCCGGAGGAGGATTGACACCTACACGCATTCCCGAAAGATTGTAATATTCAGCGGGCGATTCGTTGCCGTCGGCGAGGGCCTCCTCTATCGAGCTGACCACCGACGAGGGGTAGGCGACAGCCTCCATCGGAGTCTCGAGGATGGTGTTGTGCAGCATCAGTTGGCGGACGGCGTCGGCATAGACGCGGCGAGAAGCCGACGGCACGGAAGTTGTCACCGAGGGATCATCCAGGAGGTCGGAATGAGCATCCTTGTCATAGAGGAAAGGATAGACCGCACGGGCCACTACACTCAGTTGCAGTTCGGGCAAATCGGTCTGCGAGGCAGCCTGCACCATATCGGGAAGATAGACGGGGACAGAATTGGCTTCATTGAAAAGCGACTCAGACCAGTTGTCGCCGGGATTCCACGGTGCCACATCCTTGAGTGCATCCTGCTGAACCATCTTCATGGCGGATGTATAGAACACAGCGCGACCGGTGAGATCGGTGTTGTCTTCGGCCAGGGCCACCCTGAAGTCGGCATAGGAGTTCAGGTCTCCGGGGGCAAAATTCACGTTGAAATTCTTTATCATCACGCCGAAATGCCCTTTCTTGGCTGCCGAATCCCAGCGCTCGAACACATATACAGCCTCGAGGTCTCTGATTTCGGGAGCGGTGAAAGTGCACTCCACAGGATTCAGCTCACACTTGCCGGGTCGGGAATGAAACGAGTATCGGGTGGCATTGTCGGTGTAACGGGCGCAGAGCGAGAGATTGTCCTCGTTGTCGAGCGGGAAATATTGCAGTTTCACCCCTTTCTGAGTTCCATTGACAGTGGCATAAGTCTCATTATTGACCTGCAGTTCATAAGTGCGGGAGAAATCGGCATCGCTCAGCTGATCGTCGGTGGCGGCATATATATCAGCTTCGGCCTCGGAATAATTCACATTGTCGAGTGAGACATGGCCATTGACCTCGCTACCCTTGAGATCTTCCTGAGTGACGGCGATGTCGGTGAGAACACCCTCCCCCACTGTGCCCTGCGCCACCTGTTTATAGGTGATTTTCACCGAGGGGTGCGGATCGAAAGGAGCGATGGTGACCGTGCGGCAATCATGGGTGGGATCCACCGCTGGATCGGCTGCATGTGTGTCGACAATCAGCCAGTGTTTCCGGTCGCTTTTGGGCAGATCCCAGTGCGCCTGACAGTAGTTCATGTAGCGGATCGACTTGTTGAGCGTCATGAACGTGGTGCCTCCGGCGCCGATTTTGCGCTCGTAGGTGGTTCGTTCATCAGGTTTGGCAGCACTCTCCGCACGGTATAAAGGTTCATGTATGCCGATAAGGCCGAGATCGAAAGTAGCCCAGCAGCGGGCGCGGAAATTCGGGTCGGTGACCACCGCGTTTTCGGCATTGGCACACGAAGCCACATCGATCCACGACATCTTGAAACGGTTGCCGGTAGGATTGGGTTCCTTTTTGGTAGTGGCTGTTATATTGGTGTCGGCACCCGGAAGAACAGGCAGGAAGAAACAGCCGTTTTCGTTCTCGATCCAGGGGAGAGAGCGGAAATCGTCGGTGAAATCATGCTGATTGTCCTCACTGTCGAAATATTTGAAACCCTCACCCTCGCCGATGAAGAATAGGCGGTCGCGGCCGCCGCGATCCACCGATTCGCGGTGCTGCCGCATGAACTCGTCAAAAGTGATATAGCTCTGGGCAGCATATCCATGTTCGTTGCCTAAGAATGCGGCGCTGGCAGTGGCATAGATATATTTGGTCCAGTTCGCTTTGTCGTAGCCTGGCAGATAAGAATCCGACAGGGAGGCGCCGGCGTTGGCAAAGCGGTCGGTGCGGCACGCGATTCTGGAACCTCCTGATGTATAGTAATAGAAATCAGCGGCATCATAGCGGTCTGCCACATCGGGATCAATGTCGTACTTCCAGATGGCGTAACGGTCGGTGATACTTCCGTCGCCCGGCTCATATTCGTCGATTTTCGTCATCAGGCGCTTCGACTCATCGGCATACATGTGTTCGCCGGTCTCGGAGTTGTAAATATCGCAATAGGGAGGCTGCACCGTGCCGTCGGCATTATATCGGCCTTCCCTTTCGAGGTCGAGTTTCACGCTATAGTAAAGCGCCGACGGGCGCACCGGCTCGCCCGACACAGGTTTGTCGACCAGTGTCATTCCTTCTTTGGGCGTGTTACTGTCACTGTAATAGAAACCGCCGTTTACAAACACGCCGTCGGCATCGGAGGTATACTTTGCCCTTGAAGGTATCTTACCGTCCGCACCCATGAAATCTATCATGTTTATCGAGCCCCACAGGATCACGCCGGTGGGCACATAATCCGTTGTAAACGAATAGCTGTAGACCGGATAATATACCCCGTTTTCGAGCACATATTTTCCTGTCTGCTGCATGCGGGGAGCATTCACGTATTCGCCACAATTAATCGCTTCGGTGCCCGACCACAAATAGGCATGCGGGTCATACATGTTCCCTCTCTCGCTTTTGTCGTAATAATAAATAGTGACGTCAACCGGCTCGTCCGATTTCACTACCTGTTTAAATGAAAACACATCTTCCCCCTTGTCATTTTGGCTGACTGTATAGAAACATGTAGCCCGATCAAAATACTTCTGATTACCTGATTGGGAACCACCACCATCAGATATGATGATCATATCGGGCACCTTTTTCCCGGCAGGGAGTTCCCAATACCATAGACCATCTTCACCCAGAGTCATCGCATCGCCGGGCCAGGTGCCGTTGGCATTGCAGTTCGGGGTGCCTGGTGCATCAATCCATGCCCAGACGGTGGGTTTTTCAAAGTTTCTTACACTGTTGTCAAACTTTACCCAATGCTCTGCGGCGGTAGAAATAAATGCGAAAAAGCATGCCGTAAGGATAAATGCTGTCAGGAGAATAGAACGCTTCATGCTGAATAGGTTGTGTACTCTGTGATGAGCCGGTTCAACGGCCGGAAAAAATTGCCTTTTGGATAAGACTCCCCTGTGACAGAAGTTCAATGAGACTTCACTGCGGCAGGAGTTCAAAAGGTGTGATAAGTGAATAGAGGTGACTCTGGGTTAGATAAATGAAAGTATTTCAATGCAAATGTAGATAAATTCACCTCATTTTACTCCCTCCCGATTAGTTAATAATTATTAAATATGTTATAGAACACAAACAGCAGAGCCGGGAAAATCGCTTTTCCGGCTCTGCTGTTTATTAAGATTCTAACATCTCGGAAACTCCGGAGAAACAGGAACGTTCCGAAATATTATAAAATTGGTCTGTTATTTACCTTCTTCGTATTTCTTGAGGATGATGGTGGCGTTGTGGCCACCGAAACCGAAGGAGTTGCTCAGGGCAGCACGCACGGGACGGTGCTGAGCCTTGTTGAAGGTGAAGTTGAGTGTGTAGTCGATTTCGTCATCTTCGTCGCCCTCCTCATGGTTGATGGTGGGGGGCACGGTGTCGTTGACAATCGACATCACGCAGAACATTGCCTCCATAGCGCCGGTGGCACCCAACAGGTGACCGGTCATTGACTTAGTGGAGGAGATGTTGAGCTTATAGGCTGCGGGGCCAAACACCTTCTGGATAGCTTTCACTTCCGAAAGGTCACCCACGGGGGTGGAGGTGCCGTGCACGTTGATGTAGTCGATGTCTTCGGGCTTCATGCCGGCATCCTCGAGAGCATTCTCCATCGAAAGGATGGCGCCGAGACCCTCGGGATGGGTGGCGGTGAGGTGGTAGGCATCGGCCGACATGCCGCCGCCGGCAACCTCGGCGTAGATCTTCGCGCCGCGGGCCTTGGCGTGCTCGAGTTCCTCGAGGATGAGGACAGTCGAACCTTCGCCGATGACGAATCCGTCGCGGCTCTTGGAGAAGGGACGCGATGCGGTCTCGGGGGAGTCGTTGCGGGTCGACAGGGCGTGCATGGAGTTGAAACCGCCCACACCTGCGGGATAGACGGCAGCCTCGGCACCGCCTGTCACCATCACGTCAGCTTTGCCGAGACGGATGAGGTTGAAGGCGTCGATAATGGCGTTGTTGGAAGAGGCGCAAGCCGAAACCACGCCGTAGTTGGGACCATGATACTCAAACTCCATGGAGATGTGGCCCGACGCGATGTCGGCGATCATCTTGGGGATGAAGAAGGGGTTATACTTGGGTCCGTTGGCCTGATTCATGGCATAATATCCGGCTTCCTCCTCGAAAGTGTGGAGGCCGCCGATACCTGCGGCTACGATCACGCCCACGCGGTTGCGGTTGAGTTTCTCGTCATCTTTCAGACCGGCATCTGCCACAGCCTGACGGGCAGCCACCACGGCATACTGTGCGTAGAGGTCGAGCTGACGGAGTTTCTTGCGGTCGAAATGGTCGGCGCCGTTGAAACCCTTCACCTCGCAGGCAAACTGGGTTTTGAACAATGAGGCGTCGAAGTGGGTAATGGGGCCGGCTCCGGAAACGCCGTTCACGGCATTTTCCCACGAGGTGGCAACATCGTTGCCGATGGGAGTGAGGGCGCCCATGCCGGTTACTACTACTCTTTTAAGTTCCATTGAAAAAAATAAGATGTATCTGGTTAAATGCCGCTTCTAAGCATCAGGGGCGTGCTGAGCCGGCCTACGGCTTAGAGCTTGTAATAATAAACGCAATGCGCCCGATGGAAGGACGCATTGTATTTATTATCGAAGCGAAAGCTTCATATCGGAGAGGGAGAATGATTAATCAGCAAGTGATGAATGCCAGAAACTCGCGATTACTTCTTAGCATTTTCGATGTAAGCGATAGCGTCACCTACAGTGGCGATTTTTTCAGCCTGGTCATCGGGGATGGAGATGCCGAATTCTTTCTCGAACTCCATGATGAGTTCTACGGTGTCGAGGCTATCAGCACCGAGGTCGGTGGTGAATGCAGCGTTTTCAGTAACCTGGTTCTCATCTACGCCGAGCTTGTCGACGATGATAGCTTTTACGCGATCTGCGATTTCTGACATAATTGTAAATTGTTAAATATTGAATATTCTGAATTAAGATGGATTTGGGATGCGCCCGGGACGGAAGAAAGCCTGCGGGGTGAAGCAATTCCTACTTTCCGAGCGCAAAATTACAAAAAGTTCATAAAACTACCCACTAAATAAGTGAAAAAATTCCTTAATTGGGCATATTTTTGACCAAGAAGCATGTTTTATAATTACATTTTAGTTACAACATCAACCGTCAGACCCTTTTCAGCCATCAAAAATAGAGCAAAAAAAACATAATTTTTTATAAATGGAATGCGGCTGCGGCCGGCATTTTCAGAATAATGAGTAAATTTGTTGTCAATGGTAGAATTTATGCCCGCGACCGGGCACCATGGTTCCTGAAATCTATGAAAAAATTATTCTTCCTCATATCAGCCCTGCTGCTTGTGGCAGGCGCAATCACCGCCAACCCCAACGCCCGACAGAAAAACAGCGTGAAGGTGCAGGCACCCGACCTCGAGGCAATCCGTGCCGATGTCGCGAATCCCAAATCGCCCTATTATTACCCCAAGCTGTTCAAACGATACACCCAGAACGAAACCGTGATGAACAACGACGACTACCGTCATCTCTATTACGGGTATCTCTTTCAGGAAGATTTCAACCCCTACCGCCACAACGAGGCATCGACGAAAAACGAGAGCCTATATTATAAGAATACGCACACGCGCGCGGAACTCGACTCCATCATCGCCTACGCCGACGAGGCGCTGGCCGACAATCCTTTCGACCTCCAGCAGATGAATTTTCTCATCTATGCTCTCCGCGCCCGCGGCAAGGTAAACCGCGCAGCTATCTGGCAGTATCGCCTCAACCACCTGTTGCAGGCCATAATATCCTCAGGCACAGGCGCCGACGAGGAGCACGCCTGGTACGTGATCAACCCCCGGCACGAATACGACATAGTCAACTTTCAGCAAGCCGTGGTGAAGAACCAGCAGTACCGCGAACCCTACTACGACGAGATCGAGGTAGAGAAGAAAAACGACAAGGGGAAAGCGACCACCGAAACCTACTATTTCAACATCCGAAACCTTCTGGAGGAATATTACCGCAAGTTTCCCGAGGAGGCAAACTGAAAGGGATCACGCAACAGGAATCATTCAGCAGAGATTACGCTGTAGGGATCACACAGTCTGGACGTCGGCAACCTCAGGCCGGGGAGTCAACCGCGCCGACAGCTCCCAGAGAAGATAGAGCGGCAGGAACACCGCCGCAAGAGTGAAGGGGTCGGATGTGGGGGTGATGATTGCCGCGGCGATAACCAGCACCACCACCGCATGACGGCGGAATTTCGAGAAGAAACTGCGGTTGACGATGCCGAACCGGCCAAGCACCCATGTGAGCAGCGGTATTTCGAATGTCACGCCCATGATCAGCAGCATCGACACGAAATTGTCGATATACGAGTCGAGTGTGATGGTATTGGGAATGTCGGGCGAAAGCTGGTAGGTGGCCAGAAAATGGAGCGTAAGGGGGAAAATAAGGAAATAGGCCGTGGCCATACCCATATAAAAGAGCATGTTGCCGAAAATGAAGGCCGAGGTGGCATGGCGTTTCTCGCCGGGATAAAGCCCGGGCGACACAAACGTCCACAGTTCATATATAAGGAGCGGGAATGTCACTACAAGAGCCAGCTGGAACGACAGCGACAGGTGGATAAAGAACTGCGACGCGAGCTGGGTGTTGATCAGCGACACATGGAAGTCGGCCGTGCCGCCCGCGCTGTCGCCGGTGAGCGCCGACAGGGCGTCAAACAGGCCGTAGAGGGGGAACGATCCGCGGCACGGCGCCATTACGATGTCGTCGAAGATGCGGTGCATCATGCAGAACATGGCCACGGCCGCCACAGCGATGGTGACCGCCATTTTGAACAGCACTCCGCGCAGGGCATCGAGATGTTCCCAAAATGTCATTTCCCGGGATGCCAAAATCAGATAGGATTTTTTAGAATTTATGTGACAATAGACTCTTAAGAGTTCGTAAAAGGTCGCGCAGCCGGTGTAGCGGCAGCGGCAACAGACCGTCGGGACCGAAGAGAATCAGTCAGTGTTTGGCCTGAGGATCGGACTCGGCCTCGTCGGCAGCCTTTTTGATTTCGTCGGTAGCCTCGTTGAGACCCGATTTGAAGCTGCGCACTCCCTTGCCGAGGCCTCTCATCAGTTCGGGAATCTTTTTGCCGCCAAAAAGGAGAAGCACCACCAGGGCGATGATAATCCATTCAGAACCGCCGGGCATACTAAATAAAGATATCATAGTTATTAAGGTTTTCAGAAATTAGACATGAATTGGTTATGCGCAAAGATACGGCTTTTAATGGAAACCGCGAGGTTATTTCGAAAAAAATTAGTAACTTTGCCGCCGATTTAAACATTTTTTACAAAGTCAAGGCGCTCCGGGCCAAGCCGCCGGGCTGCGCCGACCAATTACTACCGCATTATTATGAAAGCATTCGTGTTTCCCGGCCAGGGCGCACAGTTCGTAGGCATGGGTAAAGACCTCTACGAAGGTTCGGCCGAAGCAAAGGAGATGTTTGAAAAAGCAAACGATATTCTCGGATTCCGCATTACCGACCTCATGTTTGACGGCACCGAGGATGACCTCAAGCAGACTAAGGTGACACAGCCTGCCGTGTTCCTCCACTCGGTGATACTGGCCAAGACACTCGGCGAGGAATTCAAACCCGCCATGGTGGCCGGCCACTCGCTCGGCGAGTTCTCGGCACTCACCGCAGCCGGCGCGCTCAAATTTGAGGATGCCCTGAAACTGGTGTCGGCCCGTGCCCGCGCCATGCAGAAAGCATGCGAGATCAAACCCTCGACCATGGCCGCAGTGCTTGCCCTCCCTGATGAGAAAGTAGAGGAAATCTGCAACGGCATCGACGGCGTTGTTGTCGCCGCCAACTACAACTGCCCCGGCCAGGTGGTGATTTCAGGTGAAGTAGAGGCTGTCAACGCAGCCTGCGAGGCAGCCAAGGCCGCCGGCGCAAAACGCGCCCTCGTGCTCAAAGTGGGCGGCGGATTCCACTCCCCCATGATGGAACCTGCCCGTCAGGAACTCGCCGAGGCCATCGCCGCCACCGAGTTCTCCACCCCCGTTTGCCCCGTCTACCAGAATGTCGACGCCCGTCCCCACACCGATCCCGAAGAGATCAAGCAGAACCTCATCGCCCAGCTCACCGCACCCGTGCGCTGGACCCAGTCGGTTCAGAACATGATCGCCGACGGCGCCACCGAGTTCATCTCCGTAGGTCCCGGCAGCGTGCTTTCGGGTCTTATCTCGAAAATCAGCCGCGACGTTACTTGCGAAAACAAGCAGTGATCCCTACGTAGCTACCACGTTTATCATTATATTCCGATGGAGATGTGTCAATCACCCGACACATCTCCATTTTTCTATAGCATCACTCTATATCGCCGTGCTCACGCAGGAGCGCGGCGGCCCTGTCGGCCATCGAACCGGGCACCAGCAGTTGCAGCGGCGTCCACGTTTCGGTCAGAGGGAGCACCGACGCGATGGTGCTGTTAGTCACCTCGCAAGGGATACCGTTGTTGCGGAGAAGCCCTGCGGCAAGTTCCGCCAACTGCAGTGTGGCGAATGAGCCTATCAAAATCGGAGTGTCGCGCTGTTGATTCATAACATGGAGAAGGCGGGGAAAACTGTTGCCGACGGGCTACAGGCGTCCGCCTTCAACTGCAAATATAGCGAAAATCAGCTAAAAAACAGTGCATGAGGTTCAGATTTTAACATCGGGAAGATGGAAATTGCGGGGAAAGTAGTAACTTTGCAACGCAATTAAGCGCAAGCGCCTCAGGGCACTTTCTCCGACAAGACATTTCTTTGAAACGGTCACAATTATATATAATCTTCTTATTGATAGCGTTTTTCGTCGCTGCCAACATGGCTGTACCCGACGGAAAAGACCAATTGCGCGCAATTGACACGCTTTCAGAAACAGTTGATTATCACGCCGTTTCCGACAGCGCTGACAGCATTGTCAATATCATCGACTCGCTCGGGGAAATGCATGAGGGCATCGCAGACTCGCTCGGAGAAATCTATGAAGACTTCTCCGACTCTATGCCGAAATTGCGCACCGGCAGCAAACGCCCCGTAGGGCGCGACTCCTCGCTCAACTATATCGCCGACACCATCCGCGGCTCGCGCATCCGCCGCACCAAAGTCGATCTCGACAATCAGGTGGTGTTCTCGTCGAAAGACTCGATGGTGATGATAGGCCGCAACACCACATATATGTATGGCGACGGCAACATCGACTACGGCAACCTGAAACTCACCGCCGCCGACATCGAACTCGACATGGACAAATCGGAGGTCTACGCCGTGGGCACCGAAGACTCGACCGGCACGGTGATCGGCTCCCCCGTATTCGAGGAGGGGGGCACCGCCTACAATTCCGGCACCATGCGCTACAATTTCAAGAGCAAGCGCGGCTATATCACCAACGTGATCACCGAGCAGGGCGAGGGATTCCTCACCGGCGGAAACACAAAGAAGAGCGAGGGGGAGGACTATTATGTGGAAAACGGCCGCTACACCACATGCGACAACCACGATCATCCCCATTTCTATCTCCAGCTCACCCGTGCCAAGGTGCGCCCGAAGAAAAACATCGTCACCGGCCCCGCCTATATGGTGCTTGAGGGACTGCCGCTGCCGTTGGCCGTACCCTTCGGCTATTTCCCTTTCACCGACAAATATGCCTCGGGCGTGATTGTGCCCACATTCGGCGACGACTACAACCGCGGCTTCTACCTGTCGGACGGCGGCTACTATTTCGCCATCAACGATTATGTGGACCTTGCCCTTACCGGCGAGATATACACCAAGGGGTCATGGGGGCTGTCGGCGCAGTCGACCTACAACAAGCGCTACAAGTACAACGGTCACTTCGACGTGAACTTCATCAAGACCATCAACGGTGAGAAGGGCGATCCCGACTACTCGACAGGCACAAACTTTCAGGTGCTCTGGAGCCACTCGCAGGATGCCAAGGCCAACCCCAACATGACCCTTTCGGCATCGGTCAATTTCACCACATCGGGCTATTCGCGCAGCTCCGTTTCAAGCTACTATTCCAGCTCATTCACCGAGAACACCAAAAGCTCCACGGTGAACCTCTCATACCGCTTCCCCAACTCGAAATGGCAGATGTCGACATCGCTCAATGTGTCGCAGCGCACGCAGGATTCCACTCTGTCGGTGTCGTTTCCCAATCTCAACATCTCCATGGGGCAGACCAACCCCTTCAAGCGCAAGAAAGCCGTGGGCAGCGAACGCTGGTATGAGAAAATTAGAATGTCGTATCAGGGTGTATTCCAGAATTCCCTCACCGCCCAGCAGGATGTGTTCTTCAAGAAATCGCTGATCAAGGACTGGCGCAACGGCTTCAAGCACAACGTGCCCGTGTCGGCCACCTTTCAGCTCTTCAAATATCTCAACATCACCCCGTCGATCAATCTCACCGACCGCATGTACACCACCAAGGTGCGCCGGCAATGGGATCCGGTGGCCGCAGCCGAAGTCTGCGATACCACCTACAACTTCTACAACGTATGGGACTTCAACACCACCGTTTCGCTCGACACCAAAATATACGGTTTCTTCCAGCCCCTCCCCTTCCTTGGCGACAAAGTGAAGATGATCCGCCATGTGATGACCCCCACGCTTTCGTTCAGCTACGCTCCCGACTTCTCGTCGCCATGGTTCGGCTACTACGGCAGCTACTCCTATGTCGACCCCAACGGCGGCGCGCAACGTCGCAAATATTCCCTCTTCCCCAACAGCCTCTTCGGCGTGCCCGGCGAGGGAAAAACCGGAGCTCTCACCTTCTCGCTGGCCAACAACCTCGAGATGAAAGTGAAGACCAACGACTCCATAGGCGAGAAAAAAGTGTCGCTGATCGAGAATTTCACCATCTCGGAGAGCTACAACTTCGCAGCCGACTCCATGAACTGGTCAAACATCAACACCTCGCTGCTGCTGCGACTGACCAAGCAGTTCAACCTCAGCCTCTCGGCCACCTGGGACACCTACACCTATCAGCTCAACTCGGCCGGACAGCCCGTGCGCGTCAACATCCCCCGCTGGAAGGCAGGCAAGGGTATCGGCCGACTCCAGTCGACCGGCACATCGTTCTCCTACACGATCAACAACAACACTTTCAGCAAAAAGAAGAACGACAAGAAGAAGGACGGGTCGGGCACCGACGACAAAGGCAACTCGTCGTTCGACAACCCGGCAGGCAACCGGGGGAGACGCGACTATGAAGATGAAGAGGGAGGGTCCGACAGCGAACTTCAGCTCGATCCCGACGGATATGTACCGTGGGTGGTGCCGTGGAGCCTATCCATCAACTACTCCATCAACTACGGCTACGGCGATTTCAACTATCAGAAGCTGGAATACAACGGACGCATCACACAGAACCTCTCGCTGTCGGGCAACATCCGTCCCACAAAAAACTGGAACATCTCCGCTTCGGCCTCCTACGATTTCCAGATGCACAAAATCGCATACATGAATGTCAACATCGAGCGCGACATGCACTGTTTCACCATGCGCGCCTCGGTGATTCCGGTAGGTCCATACAAGAGCTACAATTTCCACATCGCCGTGAAATCGTCGCTCCTCTCCGACCTCAAATATGACAAACGCTCCTCTACCTCCAACGGCGTCAGCTGGTACTGACGCAACCTCCTGAGCCGACACCGCCGGCTTCGGAACTACAACATATGATTAATAGGGGTGCTCCCGAGAGCGGGAGCTGAGATAATACCCTTTGAACCTGATCCGGGTAATACCGGCGTAGTGAAATTAAACAGTATGGTTAAACAAATCATCATCCGCTGCGGCGCTGCCGCTGCGGTGTGCGGCATGCTTGCAGCCATGCCCGCGACGGCCCTTGCCGCCGAAACCTCAGGCGAGTACACCCCCGACTCGCTCAGTGTAAACCTCAAAGCCGTGGATGTGGTGGCCAATCGTGCCGACTCACGCACCCCGGCCGCCTACTCCAACATCTCCGCGGCACAGATAAGAGAAATCAACGACGGGCGCGACATACCGTCGCTGCTCGAAATGATGCCTTCGGTGATCATGACCGGCGACGCCGGCGGCGGCATAGGCTACTCGTCGCTGAGCGTGCGCGGCTCCGACGCATCGCGTATCAATGTCACAGCCAACGGCATCCCCATCAACGATTCGGAAAGTTCGCGCGTATACTGGGTGAACATGCCCGACCTGGCATCGTCGCTGCGCGACATCCAGGTGCAGCGCGGCGCAGGCACCTCCACCAACGGCGCAGGCGCTTTCGGCGCATCGATCAATATGGTCACCGACGCTCCTTCGCAGGAATCAGGCGCCGAATTCAGCGGCGCATATGGCTCATACAACGCCAACCGCGAAAGTCTGAAAGTGCACTCCGGGCTAATCAACGGCCACTGGAGCGTCGACGCCCGCCTGAGCCACATCGGTTCCGACGGCTACATTGACCGCGCATGGTCGAAACTATGGAGCTACATGGGGCAGATCGCCTACCAGAACAGCGGCACACAGGTGCGTCTGCTCGGCTTCGGAGGCAAGGAGCGCACTTATATGGCCTGGGACTATGCTTCGAAAGAGGATATGGAGAAATATGGCCGCCGCTACAACCCTTGCGGCGAGTATATCGACGATCAAGGCAACCGTGCATATTACCCTGACCAATACGACAATTTCGTGCAGCACCATCTGCAACTGCTCATCTATCAGCGTCTGGCCGAGCGATGGCACCTCAACGTGGCAGGCCACTATACCCGCGGCGACGGATATTACAACCAGCTCAAAACAAACCGGAAGCTTGTTGAATACGGCCTTGCACCGTTCACATCGCCCGACGGGGAACTGGTAAAGCGCAGCGACCTTGTGCGCAAGAAGTTCAACGCCAATGACTTCGGTGGGTTCACCGCCAGCCTGCGCTACGCCTCCAACCGCATCAACGCCACTCTGGGCGGGGCAGCCAACTGGTTTGTCGGCCGCCACTACGGTCAGGTGGCATGGGTGCGCAACTATATCGGCGCGATAAACCCTCTGCAGGAATATTACCGCAACAACGGTCACAAATTCGACTCCAACATCTTCGCCCGCACGGATATCAGCCTGTGGCGCGGCCTATCGGCGTTCGCCGATCTTCAGTACCGCCATATCCATTACTCCATCGGCGGTCTCACCGACAACTGGGACGACGCCACCGACGCGCTGGCCCGAATTGACCTGCACCGCGACTGGGATTTCTTCAACCCCAAGGCAGGCTTTGTCTATAACGAGGGCGCCCACCGCGCATTCGCATCATGGAGCGTGGCCCACAAAGAGCCTGTCCGCGACAACTTCACCGACGGCGATCCGCGGATCTATCCCAAAGCCGAACGCCTCTTCGACTATGAATTGGGCTACACATTCTCGCACCGCATATTCTCGGCGGGGATCAACCTCTATTACATGGACTACAAGGATCAGCTCGTCACCACCGGCCAGCTCTCCGACACCGGCAACCCGCTGAGCGTGAACGTGCCCTCGAGCTACCGCATGGGCATTGAGCTGCAGGGCTCGCTGCGCCCCGTCGGCTGGTTCGACTGGCAGATCAACGCCACGCTCTCGCGCAACCGCATCAAGGATTTCAAGGAATATATCTATGAATGGGAGGACCCGTCTACCACGCCCCTGATTATCGACTGCGGCGACACTCCCATCGCGTTCTCGCCCGACTTCATCCTCCACAATTCGCTGAACTTCCGCTATCGCGGTTTCGAGGCTTCGGTCGACAGCCGTTACATATCAAGCCAGTATATGAACAACGCCCGCACCGCCTCGGCACGGCTCGACGCTTATTTCGTCACCGACCTGCGGCTGGCCTATGAATTCCTCAATATCCCCTCGGTGAAATCGCTTCGCGTGGGTTTCGCCATCTACAATATTTTCAACGAGAAATATTGCAACAACGGCTACACCGGCGCCGGATACGAAGTAAATGACCGCGGCGAAAAGGAGATCTACCGTTATTCGGGCTATTCCGCTCAGGCCCCCCTCAATGTGATGGGCACAGTGGCCCTCAGGTTCTGACCTACATCTATTATTCCCCAACGCAAATCATCTCTTACACAACAGCATGAACTGGGACCTGACACTTGAAATTGCCGGATTTGCAATCGGCGTGCTTTATCTCTGGTGGGAGTACCATGCCAACGCCCACATGTGGCTCGTGGGTATCATCATGCCCGCCATATCCATGTGGATTTATTTCCGCAAAGGGCTGTATGCCGACTTCTCCATGAACATATATTATTTCATCATGGCCATTTACGGCTACTGGGCATGGACGCGCCGCAGTCGCGGCAGCAAAGTCAAGGAGAAACCGCAGCTTGACATCCACCATGCAGCGCCGCTCACCCTTTTAGGGTGCGCGGGGACGACGGTGCTGCTGTGGGCTGCCATCGGCTATATGCTCACGTTCACCAACTCCACCGTGGTGGTCTATGATGCCTTCACCACCGCCCTGAGCATCGTGGCCACATGGATGCTCGCCCGTAAAATCATAGAGCAATGGTGGTGCTGGGTGCTCGTCGATGTCGTTTGCGTAGGTCTCTACATCTACAAAGGTATTTATTTCTACGCCACCCTCTATGCCATCTACACCGTGATAGCATTCTTCGGCTACTTCAAATGGCGCCGCATGATGCTTGCCGACGCGCAGCAATAACTTTCGTCGAACCGACGAAATCGATTGCAACCACATATAAACAGATTGCCGCCCGGGCTGAAACTCCGGGCGGCAATTATTATTTTGTGTAGCCTGTAGACTGATTACTTCTCAGTCGGCGTCACTTTTTAGTGGCTGACTTTTTTGCGGCAGGTTTCTTAGCAGGCTGCTTTTTGGAGGGGGCGGGCTCGCGCATGAGGCGAAGCACCTGGGCCGAGCGGGCGGGCAGATAGAGTTTCAGCCACTCCTTGCCCATGGGCTGATAGAGAGGATCAAACTGAGTAAGATGCTCTACCGACTCATCGATGTTGCCGAAGCCGCCATACTGAGGCGCGTCGGACGAAAGCACCACCTTGTATTTCCCTATCGGAGCCAGGAAGCCGTAGTCGCTGTAGGATTTCACGGGTGAGAAATTGAACACGAAAATCAGGTCGCCGCGACCGAATGCCAGCACCTGGTCATCGTCCTTCTCCCATAGCTTCTCCACGGGGAGCGCCTGGAAATTGTTCACGCCGGCAACAAGCTCCATCATGGCGTTGTCGAAAGCGTTCAGGAACTTATACTGAAGGTCTTCGCGGTCTACAAGATCCCACTGGCGGCGGGCATATTTATAGCTCCAGCCGTTGCCTTCGCGGGGGAAGTCGATCCACTCGGGATGGCCGAACTCGTTGCCCATGAAGTTGAGGTAGCCACCGTTGATGGTGGCGAGCGTGACCAGACGGATCATTTTATGGAGTGCGATGCCGCGGGTGACCAGCGGATTGGTGTCGCCCACCATCATGTGCCAGTACATCTCCTTGTCGATAAGGCGGAAGATCACAGTCTTGTCTCCGACGAGCGCCTGGTCGTGGCTCTCGACATACGATATAGTCTTCTCCTCGTAGCGGCGGTTGGTCAGCTCCCAGAAAATGGAGGTGGGGTGCCAGTCCTCATCTTTTTTCTCCTTGAGGGTCTTGATCCAGTAGTCGGGGATACCCATTGCCATACGGTAGTCGAAACCTATGCCGCCGTCGGCAAACTTGATGGCCAGACCGGGCATGCCGCTCATCTCCTCGGCGATGGTGATGGCGTGGGGATTCACATCATGAATCAGCTGGTTGGCCAGGGTGAGATATGTGATGGCGTTGGTGTCCTGATTGCCGTCGTAGTAGTCGCCGTAACCGCCGAAAGCTTTGCCCAGACCATGGTCATAATAAAGCATGGAGGTGACGCCGTCGAAACGGAAGCCGTCGAAGCGGAACTCCTCGAGCCAGTATTTACAGTTCGACAGCAGGAAGTGGAGCACCTCGTTTTTGCCGTAGTCAAAGCAGTAGGAATCCCATGCGGGGTGCTCGCCGCGGCCGCCGGGATAGAAATAGAGGTCGCGGGTGCCGTCGAGACGGCCCAGACCCTCGTTTTCGTTTTTGACGGCATGGCTGTGGACTATGTCCATGATCACGGCAAGGCCTAATTCATGGGCGCGGTCGATCATGCTCTTTAGCTCCTCGGGGGTGCCGAAGCGCGACGACGGGGCGTAGAACGACGACACATGGTAGCCGAACGAGCCGTAATAAGGATGCTCCTGAATGGCCATAACCTGGATGGCGTTGTAGCCGTCGGCGGCGATGCGGGGGAGAATCTTGTCGCGGAACTCGGCGTATGTGCCGACCTTCTCCTCCTGCTGTGCCATGCCTACATGGCATTCGTAGATGAGCAGCGGACGGGTGTCGGGCACAAATTTCTTCACCTCCCATTTGTATGGCGCGGGATTCCACACCTGAGCGGAGAAGATTTTGGTTACATCGTCCTGCACCACTCGGGTGGCATAGGCCGGAATGCGGTCGCCCTCGCCGCCGGGCCAGTGCACGCGCATCTTGTAGAGTTGACCGTGGCTGAGGGCCTTTGCAGGGAGCTTCACCTCCCAAACGCCATTGCCTAAGGGCTGGAGTGCATACTCGAGCCTCTCCTGCCAGTCGGAAAAGTCGCCGATCAGTGTGATTGCCGAGGCATTGGGCGCCCATTCGCGAAACACCCATCCGCCGCGGGGCGAAACCCGGTGGAGACCGAAATATTTATGTGCGTTGGCAAAGTCGACCAGATTGCCTGAGGCGCTGGTGAGATCGGCGGCCTTGCGGATGGCATCCTCGTGGCGCCCGTCGATGGCAGGAGCGTATGGCTCGAGCCATGGGTCGTTTCTGTATATGGCTAATTTGTTTTGCATTTCTGAAATGTATGGTATAGGTAATGAAACGGATGGTATAGGTAAGAAGTATTTTATTTGTTCCAAAATTATACATTTATGCCGAAATCGACAAGCATCCTGGTAAAAAATTCTTTTTCTGTTATGCTTTTTTTGTAACTTTGCCGACAGTATGACCGACGACGAAAGATTCATGAACGTAGCTTTGGCCGAAGCGCGGCGTGCCTTCGACCTCGGCGAGATTCCTGTTGGCGCCGTGGCGGTGTGCGGAGGAAAAATCATCGGAAAGGGGCACAACCTCACCGAGCAGCTCTCCGATGTCACCGCCCACGCCGAGATGCTGGCTCTGACAGCAGCCGCACAGACTCTCGGTGGGAAATATATGCCCGAAGCCACACTCTACGTGACCGTGGAGCCGTGTCTGATGTGCGCAGGCGCCATCGGCTGGAGCCAGATCGGGCGCGTGGTGTTCGGCGCGGCCGATCCCAAGCGGGGCTACCGCAGCTTCATGGCCGCCGAGCCGGGTGTCAGCCCGTTTCATCCCCGTGCTACAGTCACCGAGGGTGTTCTCGGCGAGGAGTGCGCGGCACTGATGAAAGAATTTTTCCGCAACCGCCGTTAAGAACTTGTTTAATGATAAGCTCCAAGTCATAAGTAACTGTTCAAAATTATTTTATACTAACCGGTCAATTTATTTCAATGTTTCTTCGGGAAAATTTTTGAATCTTTTTCTCTCTTCATCAGTCGTGTAGCTCGCTACACTCCTTCTTCATCGAGTAAAATCTTCTAAAAATTTTCCTCGAATAAACATTAAAATAATTTCGACCAGTTACTTATCAATGTTCAAGATTTTATGAATTCATCCGAAAATAAAATAGCTACGGCACCGGGCTCACAGCCGACACAACCGGGCGAAACGCCACCCCGACAGGGTGCACTCGGCGGAGGCTCTCTCCTGAGCAAACTGCTGAAATTCGGCGTGCCTCTCCTTATCAGCGTTGGACTCTGCTTCGCCCTCTTCCGCGACGTGGATCTTCCCGAGATGTGGCGCATCATCCGCGAGGAGTGCGATTTCCGCTATATCGGTCTTAGTATCCTCATAGGCTTCATCCCGCTGATAGTGCGCGCCGCCCGCTGGGGCATCCAGCTCAAGGCCATCGGCGTGCGCCCACCCCTGCACATTCTTTTCTATTCGATATTGGGCACTTACGCGTTCAATGTGCTGTTTCCCCGTCTGGGCGAAGTGTGGCGCTCGGGCTATATCGCCTATCGGCAGGACGCGCCCTTCTCCGAGGTTTTCGGGTCGATGATCGCCGACCGTCTGGCCGACACGCTCACCGTGCTGTTGCTGCTGCTGATCACCATTGGATTCGCCGCCGAGCCGTTTCAGAAATTTTTCGCCACATATCCCGACTTTTACAACAAGATGTCGGCACTGCTCTCCTCACCCCTCTTCTGGGGCGCGGGAGTGGCATGCCTGCTGCTTTTCATAGCTCTGCTGCGATATGGCCGCGGCAAATTCATCGGCCGGGTGCGCAGCTTTTTCTCGGGCATATGGGAGGGCTTCGCCGCCATAGCCCGCATGAAAGGCAAAGGTCGTTGGCTGCTGCTCACCGCGGTGCTCTGGACAGCCTATTTCATGCAGATGTATGTGTCGTTTCAGGCTTTTCCGCTGACCCGCTCGCTCTATGAAAGCAACGGCATCATAGTGGTGCTCATATGCTATATGCTTACCACCCTATCCATGGCCATCCCTTCAAACGGAGGCATCGGCCCCTATCAGATGGCAGTGAACTTCGGCCTGACGCTATTTGCCCCCGCGGCAGTGACCGCTTCGGTTCACTCGGCCACACACACAGCCTTCATAACCGAGGCCACCGCCTTCGGCAACACCGTGATAGCCTCCCAGACCCTGATGTTTATTGTCGGAGGCATCGTGGTATTCATCCTTATAGCTATCGACCGCCACAACCGCGTCCCGGCGATCAAATACCGGAAAAATCAAGCGAAATGAAACACAAGCCACCTTTCCCGGAATCGAAAATACAGTTTTCTGAACTCAAAGCCATTCGCGAGATTTCCGAAGGCTACACTCATTTGGGCGAGGATTACATCCTAACCCGCGTTACAGGTCTTAGCCCCATGATCGACGCCCCCGTGGCGCGTCGGTTCGACGGCATGACCATGTGTCTGTGCGTGAAAGGCACGGTGAGAATGCTCATCAATCTCGATGAAGTCACAGCCCGCCCCAACTCGCTGCTCTTCGTGCCCCCCGACACTGTGTTCAAACCCATCAGCTGGGAGGGCGAGGAGCTGGAAGCCTATCTGCTGTTCCTATCCAACCGTTTTATCCACGACATCAACATAGACCTCAACGCCATCAACACATCGCTGTTTGCCCGCGTGAATCTTGTACTCGAACTTGATCCGGAGAGGGTGAAACTGCTTCTGCATTATTTTCAGCTGCTGCACCTCAATGCCGTCCACGACAACAACTACAGCCGCTACATAGCCCGCGCGCTCACATCGGCCGCAAGCTATCAGATTATGGCCTATGGCGAGGAAGCGGCCGAGCAGTCGGCCGGCGGGAAAGCACACACACGCAAACTCACCTATGCGCAGACATTCCTGCGCCTGGTGCGCGAATACCATAAAGCCGAGCGTGCCATCAGCTTCTATGCCGAGAAAATGTTTATATCGCCGAAATATCTGTCGCTCATCATCAAGGAATCGACAGGCAAATCGGCCGGCGAATGGATCGACCAGTATGTGATTCAGGAGGCCAAGAACATGTTGCGCTATTCAGGCAAAAACGTGCAGCAGATCTCCTACGAGCTTAATTTCCCCAACCAGTCATCGTTCGGCAAATATTTCAAGAATCTCACGGGCATGTCGCCCACGGCGTTCCAGAACACACTCTGATCCAGCGCTTAATCGACCCTCGTCAGTGACGTTTGAGCAACTCCCGCTCAAGCTCGGGCAGCGTCACGCCCATCTGCTCCAGAAGCACCAGATAGTGATAGATCAGGTCGCAGGCTTCGTAGACAAACCGGTCGCGGTTGCCGTCAACAGCCTCGATAATTGATTCCACACACTCCTCGCCCACTTTTTTAGAGATGATTTTGGGTCCCTTGATGAATAATTTTGTGGTATAAGATCCCTCGGGCATGGCTTCATGACGCCCTTTGATTACATTTGCAAGCGAGCGCACGAAACCCTCCGACTCGGGCGTGTCGAAGCAAGATGTGGTACCCCGGTGGCATGTGGGGCCAATGGGGTCGGCTTTCACCAGCAGAGTGTCGGCATCGCAGTCGACATACATCTCCACAAGTTTCAGGAAATGTCCCGAAGTTTCCCCTTTCGTCCACAGCTGGTTGCGTGTGCGGCTCCAGAAAGTGACGTTGCCGGTGGCCACGGTTTTGTCAAAAGCCTCGCGGTTCATGTAGCCGAGCATGAGCACGCGCAGAGTGCCGGCGTCCTGCACGATCACCGGGAGAAGGCCGTCGGCGCATTTGTCGAGTTTGAAATCGTCAAAAGATATGTTGTTCATCTGATTGTTTCTGGTGAAAGATTGTGTAAGTGTATTGCGGCATATCGGAGATCAGCCGGGCAGGCGCACCGCAATTCCTTTTTCTGCCAGCCGGCGTTTCAGCTCCCCTATCGAGATTTCTCCGTAATGGAAGATCGAAGCGGCAAGGGCGGCATTGGCTTTGCCCCGGTCGAGCACGTCGGCAATGTCGTCCACGCTCCCGGCACCGCCCGATGCGATAACCGGGATGGAAAGACCGTCGGCCAACCGGGCGAACACGTCGCAGGGATAGCCCGAGCGCGTGCCGTCATGGTTCATCGACGTGAACATGATTTCGCCGGCGCCACGCTCCTGCACTTCAGCCGCCCAGCTGAAAAGTTCGCGATCGGAGAAGCGCGATCCGCCATGGGTGGTAACGTGCCAGATGCCGTCGTCGGTGAGTTTGGCATCGATAGCTGCCACCACAAACTGCGAGCCATAGCGCGAAGCGATTTCGGAAATCAGCTCCGGACGGGCCACAGCCGCGCTGTTGACGGTGATTTTATCGGCACCCGCATCGAGCAGGCGCGCCGCGTCGTCGACCGTCGAGATGCCACCTCCCACGGTGAAAGGGATGTTGATGCGGTCGGCTATGCGTTCGACCAGACGGGTGAATGTGCCACGTCCTTCGCGCGATGCGCTGATGTCGAGAAACACCAGTTCGTCGGCACCCTCGCGGGCATAATGGGCGCCCAGCTCCACGGCGTCGCCGACATCGGCCAGCCCCTCGAAATTGACACCCTTCACGGTGCGGCCATCCTTTACGTCGAGACAGGGTATTATGCGTTTTGCTAACATTGCGTATTGATTTTCAGTTTATCAGACGGCATCGCCGGCAAAGGGGCGAAGCTGTTCAAGTGTAACGCGGCCTTCGTAGAGCGCTTTTCCGACAATCACGCGTGGAACACCTGCGGCGGCCACCTCCTCCACATCGGCTAACGAGCCTATGCCACCCGACGAAGTGAAAATCACCTGCGGGAAACGCTCCATCAGTTGCCGGTAGAGTTCCACGGCAGAGCCTGCAAGCATGCCGTCGCGTGAGATTTCGGTGCAGATAGCCTGTGTGAGACCATCGGGCAGAAGCCTCAGTATCAGATCCTCTATGGTTAGCTGCATCTCCTCCTGCCATCCGCTGACGGCCACGCGGCCATTGCGGACATCTGCACCGAGAATCATGCGGCCGGGTCCGTATTCCCTGATCCATCGGGCCATGACATCGGGTTGCCGGGCCGCTATGGATCCGACCACCGCATACGACGCGCCGGCCGAGAAGATGTCGGTGAGAGCCTGGGAATCCTTGATACCGCCGCCCCATTCAATGCGTGCGCCCGGCACGGAGGCCACTTTCTCAAGCGTGGCAAGGTTCTGCGGGCTGGCGGCCTTGGCGCCATCGAGGTCCACGACATGTACACGGGGAAATCCGGCGTCGACAAAGCGGCGGACCATGTCGCAGGGGTCTACATCGTAGACCGTCTTGCTGGCGTAGTCGCCCTGGCTCAGACGCACGCAGCGCCCCTGGATTATGTCAATGGCGGGAATTACAACTGTAGACATATTGATCAGAGTTTCAAGAAATTGGAAAGAATCCGGCTACCGGCATCGCCACTTTTTTCGGGGTGGAACTGGGTGCCGTAGAAGTTTTCATATTTCAGTGCTGCCGAGAACATCACGGAGCCATAGGTGGTGGTGGCAATGGTGTCGGGCCCGAGCGAGGCGTAATAGCTGTGGACAAAATAGACATATTCGCCGCCGCGGATGTCGCGCAGCAACTTGCTGTCGAGATTTGAAATCTGATTCCAACCCATGTGGGGCACTTTGAGTCCGAGGGAATCGTCGAATCGGGTGACGCGCGCGTCGAAGATGCCGAGACCGTCGGCATCCCCCTCCTCGGTGTGGCGACACATGGCCTGCATGCCCACACAGATGCCGAGCACGGGGCGCCGCAGATCCTTGATCACATCCACCAGTCCGCGCTCGCGCAGATTCTCTACAGCCTGGCCGCAGTGGCCCACGCCGGGAAGAATCACGCGGTCGGCCTTGCGGATTTCAGCCGGGTCGGCGGTCAGCTTATACTCGGCGCCGAGCCGGTGCAGGGCATTTTCCACGGAGCGGATGTTGCCCATGTCGTAATCGATTATAGCTATCATAGGATGCCTTTGCTTGAGGGGAGTGAATATGAGAACGGATCGCGACGAACAGCCATGCGCAGTGCGCGGGCAAATGCCTTGAACACCCCTTCGATGAGGTGATGGTTGTTCTCGCCGCGTGCCTGTATGTGGAGGTTGCATTTCATGGCCACGCAGAGCGTGTGGAAGAAATGGCGGTACATCTCGGTGGGTGTGTCTCCCACATATTCGCGGGTAAAGGGCACATCCCAGTCGAAGTCGGCGCGACCGCCCAGATCAATGAGAACCATGGCGCGGCTTTCGTCCATGGGGAGCACGAAGCCATATCGTTCAATGCCGCGTTTATCCCCCAAAGCCAGGGTAAGGGCCTCGCCAAGGGCGATAGCCACATCCTCCATCGAATGGTGTTCGTCGACTTCAAGGTCACCGCGGCATACCAGGTCGAGACGGATTCCCGCATGGTGCGGTATCTGCCAGAGCATGTGGTCGAAGAATTTCAGACCGCTGTCGACAGCCGACCCTTCGGCAGTATCGAGGTCGACGGTTACGTCGATCGAGGTTTCCGATGTATGCCGACTCACAGTGGCGGTGCGGTCGCCCGTGAGTATGTGGCGGGCGATCTCATGCCAGTCGGTAGTGGCCAGATGCGTGCCTTCGGGCGCGTCGTCGGGCTTTCCCAGGAAGATGCCGCGTGCGCCGAGATTGCGGGCCAGCTCCACATCGGTATGGCGGTCGCCGATCACATAGCAGGCGGCAAGGTCATAGCTGCCATCCATATATTTTCCGAGCATGCCGGTGCGTGGCTTGCGCGTGGGTGCATTGTCGGCCGGGAACGAGCGGTCGATGAGCTGATCGTCGAAACACACACCCTCGCCGGCCAGGGTGGCGAGCATCTTGTTGTGGGCGGGCCAGAATGTATCCTCGGGAAACGAATCGGTGCCGAGGCCATCCTGATTGGAGACCATCACCAGCTCGTAGCCCTTTCCTGCAAGCATCCGCAGAGCCGAGATGGCTCCGGGCACGAACTCGAGCTTCTCCAGCGAGTCGATCTGTTCGTCGGCGGGTTCGGCGATGATTGTGCCGTCGCGGTCAATGAATATGGCTTTTTTCAACTTTGAGCTAATTTAATGATAAATGTTACCTACACGAGGACATCCGGTCGATTACATACCATAGGCGCGCATCAGATCGAGAATGCGAAGATTCTCATCATGCGTGCCCACGGTGATTCGCAGGCAGTCGGCACATCCGGGCTGCGAGGAGCGGTTGCGCACTATCACGCCGTTGGCTATAAGATAATCATAAATGGCGCCGGCATCGGTCACTTTCACCAGCAGGAAATTTGCGTCGGAGGGATAGACATGTTTCACACACGCACACCGGCTCAAGCCGTCGGAAAGCATCCGCCGGTCGGCAGTGATTTCATCAACCATGCGCCCTACTTCGGGGGCAGTGGCGGTAATGCGCTCTATCAGTGCGTCCTGCGTTGGGCCATTGATGTTGTAGGGATATTTCACATTATTATAAATGGCTATGATTTCGGCGGTGGCAAACGCCATTCCGAAACGCAGCCCGGCCATTCCCCAGGCTTTGGAAAAAGTCTGAAGTATGATGAGATTGGGGTGAGCGGCTATGCAGTCGCGGAGCGAGCCTTCCTCCGAAAAATCCACATAGGCCTCGTCGACAACAACCATCCCGTCGAATTCGTCGCACAGGCGCAACAGATCGGCGCGTGCGAATGCGTTGGCGGTGGGATTGTTAGGTGAACAGATCCACATGAGTTTCGAACGGGAGTCGGCAGCCTCGAGAAGGCGATCGACGGGGAGGGAGAAATCGTCGTTGAGGCGCACCTCGCGCAACTCAATATCGTTGATCGCAGCCGACACGCGGTAGACTCCGTAGCTGGGCGAGATGGCTATGGCGTTATCTTTGTCCGGTGTACAGAAAATCCTGAATGTGAGGTCTATGGCCTCGTCACTGCCGGCTCCTCCGAGAAATATCTGTGAGGCGGGAAAGCCTTTCAGCGAAGCGACTACCTCTTTGAGTTTCCGGTGATGGGGGTCGGGGTACCGGTTCACGCCATTGTTGAATGGATTTTCGTTGGCGTCGACCCAGACCGATATGTCGCCTCCTGTGAATTCGTCGCGCGCGGTGCTGTAAGGCTCAAGCGCGAGGATGTTGGGGCGCACATATTGTAGCGGATTTTTCCGGTTCATAATGCGATGATTCAGAGATGTTATTCCGGTTGATCGGTGATGCGGATCTCGGCAGCCAGGGCGTGGGCGTCGAGTCCTTCGGCACGGGCCATGGCCACGATGGCCGGCTCGAGCGATGTCAGTCCGGCAGGAGTGAGCTGCTGATATGTGATTTTGCGCATGAAGCTGTCGATATTCACGCCGCTGAACGAGTGCGCCCAGCCGTTGGTGGGGAGGGTGTGATTGGTGCCGGAGGCATAATCCCCGGCGCTTTCGGGTGAATAATTGCCGATAAATACCGACCCGGCGGCGGTGATACGCGCAGCCACCTCCCAGGGGGAGTGCATGGAGATGATCAGGTGTTCGGGGCCGTAGCTGTTGACAAACGAGATCATGTCGTCGGTGGAGGGGAGCACGATTATACGGCTGTGCGACAGTGATTTCTCGATGGAATCGGTGCGCGACAGGCGCTTTTTGAGCAGCTCCACGGCATCGCGCACGGCGGCGGCGGTTTCTGTCGAGGAGCACACGCAGATGGCCTGGCTGTCGGGCCCGTGTTCGGCCTGCGAGAGCATGTCGGCGGCCACAAACATGGGGTTGCAGCTATCGTCGGCCATCACCAGCACTTCGCTGGGCCCGGCAGGCATGTCGATGGCCACACGCTGCGACAGCACCTGCTTGGCGCGGGTGACGAAGCGGTTGCCGGGGCCGAAGATTTTATCGACTCGTGCGATGGAATCTGTGCCGACAGCCATGGCGGCTATGGCCTGCGCGCCGCCGACACGATATATCCTGCTGACGCCGCATTCACGGGCTGTATACAGGATTTCGGGCGCTATGGGGCGGTCGTGACTCTGCGGTGTGCAAAGGATGACCTCGGGGCATCCGGCGATGCGGGCCGGCACGGCCAGCATCATCACTGTGGAGAAGAGCGGTGCCTGTCCGCCGGGGATATATAGACCTACACGCTGCAGAGGCACCGCGCGTTGCACACAGGTGACACCCGGCATGGTCTCGACCTTCACCTCGTGCGGAAGCTGGGCGGCATGAAACGCCTCGATGTTGGCAATGCCGGTTGCGATGGCCCTCTTTACGTCGGAGCTGACAGCATCGCCGGCAGCGGCAATCTCCTCCTGCGAAACCTCGAGAGCATCGATATGGCTGCCGTCGAATTTCAGCGCATAGTCACGCAGGGCGGCGTCGCCTTCAGCGCTGACGCGCTCAATGATGGCATCGACAGCTTCGGCCACAGTGGCGGCGTCGGTGATGTTGCGGCGCACGAGCGAAGCCCATTGCTGCCGCGGGGGATTTATTACGGTTTCCATTGACTATGCTGTTTTCAACGGATGATATTTTCTACCTGAAGCACAAGGATATCCTCGGCGCCGACACTTTTGAGCATCTCCACTTTCTCCCAAAGTTCATCCTTGGCGATGACGGCGTGGAGCGAGAACCATCCCTCCTCGGCCAGCGGCAGCAGCGTGGGGCTTTTCATGCCCGGGAGCATAGCCACGGCCTTGTCGACCGACGCCGCGGGGAGATTCATCAGCACATATTTCATGTCGCGGGAGTCGATGTTCGACGAGAAACGGAATTGCAGTTTCTTAAGGTCGGCGAGTTTTGACTCGTCGAGATTGCGGTTGCCGATAAGTACGGCCTGTGAATAAAGCACCTGCTCGACCTCCACAAGGCCATTCTGCACCAGAGTGCCGCCGCTCGAGACTATGTCGAATATGGCGTCGGCCATCCCTACGGCAGGAGCGACCTCAACCGAACCGGCAATTTCGTGAATCTCGGCATTGATGCCGTTATTGTCGAGAAAACGGCGGAGTATGCGGGGATAGCTGGTGGCAATCCGGCGGCCATTGAACCATTCGAGGCCCTGATAGTCAGCCTCGCGGGGCACTGCCAGCGAAATGCGGCACTCGCCGAACCCAAGCTCCATGATCACATCGACTTCGGCGCCCTTCTCCTCAAGCTCATTGAGACCTACGATGCCTATATCGGCCACTCCCATCTCAACGGCCTGCGGGATGTCGTCGTCGCGCAGATAGAGCACGTCCATCGGAAACCCTTTGGCATGAGCCATAAGTTTGCGGCTACCGCCTGATATGGTTATTCCGCTGTCGTTCATCAGCGTCACGCAGTCTTCGTTGAGTCTTCCCTTTGCCTGAATTGCAATCCTTAACATAGATTAATGTTCAAAAAAATGGTTGGCGGCGACCGCCCGGGCCTTCCGCTTAAACCGGTGAAACTTCTATTGGAGCAGCAAAGTTAGCGAAAAATCCCCTTATTTCTTAACTTTTGTCAATTAATTCACCCTATTTTAACATTTTTGTGCATCAAATCGGCTCTGAAGCCATTCACAACGTCAGAAAAAGCTCTATGAGCGCGTTCTAAAATCGAAGCCGAAGAGGAGGGAGCCTGATTCCCTGCCCCTTCGGCAGCAATCGGGAAAGTACATTATGACTCCCGATCAGTTTGCAACAATGGCGCCAAGCGTGGGCGGCAGGGTCGTAACGCAGCTGTAGGCCCGGGCAAACTGTCGGAGCAGCGCGAGAGTCTGCCGGCGCGGAGTAAGATCACTACCGCCGCGCGAGCATTTAGCAGCTCTGTTCATTGGAGAGGGAGTAAGAGGTAAAATAGGAGTAGAATTATCTTTCATAGGCCTGACATGTTAAGTTAGGGCGTAGATAATGTGAAGAATGATTACATCTTTATAACGCATTGGGAAGCCGTTTAGTATGACTCCCGGCCCCTATTTTTCCAATTTTTCACATTTCACCATCCGGTCATTCCATCCCGGATGGCTCAGGCCATACTGCAACGGCTCCGCCACTCCATTATTGCCCGCGAAACGCAAATAATCTTTAAAGATCCGCACTTTTAAGCACAAACTTTTGGTCATATCAAAGAAAACCACTACCTTTGTATTAGAAAAAAATAAACCAGACAATCATCCATCAACCTATCCCGGCAGATCCGGGTCACTTTTAATACTAAACCTATATCACTCAACTTAACCTACTCGCCTATCGATTTTAGCTCTACCTAATCAAATCTCACTACTGAAAATGCAAAAACTAAATCGGATGACCGACGAAATGCTGGTCAATGCCTACGCCAACGGGAACAACGAAGCTTTCGACACCCTGCTGCGCAGACATCAAAACCGTGTGTTCAACTACATATTCAACATCGTCAAAAACAAAGATGTTGCAGACGACATCTTTCAGGAGACTTTCGTCAAGGCAATCGCAACCATCAAGCAGAACCGATACACCGACTCCGGCAAATTCTCTGCATGGATCACCCGCATTGCCCATAACCTTATAATCGACTTCTTCCGTCAGACCAAAAGCGAAAACACCGTCTCGGCTGACCAGGAAGAGACCGACGTGCTGAACCGACGCGAACTCGCCGACGAAAACGTAGAAGACATTCTCGTCACCTCGCAAATACACACCGATGTTAAACGCATCATGGCATCGCTACCCGAAGCACAGCGCGAAGTACTCGACATGCGCTTCTACCGCAACATGTCGTTCAAAGAAATCGCGGAAGCCACCGGCGTGAGCATCAACACCGCCCTGGGGCGCATGCGCTATGCAATCCTGAACATGCGCCGCATCGCCTCCGACAAAAAAATCGTCCTCACCCGCTGATATTTTATAGCCGACATTTGCCAATTAACGGGAAACTTTCTAACTTTGCACCCGCAATACCGTCAAGGCAAGTTCGCAGCACCTCTTAAAGGCTAAGAACAAATCAACATAGATTCCTTACTTCAAATGCCCGGATGGCGGAATCGGTAGACGCGACGGTCTCAAACACCGTTGGAGCAATCCATCCCGGTTCGAGCCCGGGTCCGGGTACTTTAAATCCTCTGTAGCTCCTTGAGTTACAGAGGATTTATATTTTTTCACGAAGCATTCAATAAGCAACTTTTTCACACAAAGTTTTATTTTGATTTTACGGAAACTCTATCCCGTTTTTCCTCCGGCACGCCGTCTTCACGGTAAAAAGCGGAAATAACAAAATAACAGCGACTTTCTTTGGATCGTTATTTCTATTTGGTTATATTTGCGAAAGAAATATTTCTGGTTCGTTATGGAAGAAATCATTGATCAAGCATTAGGAATCATCGCTCAAATAGTCGGATACGGATTTGTGATATTCACGCTTTTCGTTTGCTGGGTTATGTTAGTCGAAGCAAAAGAGCACGGCGACGACCCTATCTTCGAAACCACCATAACCTTTTTCCCAGATGAGGACAAAGACACTGACGGCGACTTAAATAAACAGACTAAACCCCGCCACCGGCCAGATGACAGCAGCCTCCTCGAATCTCCTGAATCGGTCCTCGACACTAAGCTTCAGTGCCGCCCCTCTCTACTGTGCGTAAATGATAAACAGACGCAGACACACAAACTTTATGATGACATTACCCGCAATCAGTGTCAGAGGATCTATCTCAGCCCACTTCCATGCGCTTTAACAGCTGACAATCATTTTACTTTCAGCTATCTTTACAATAATAATATACCCATTTCGAGATGTTGGCGAAAAGGGTTGAGACTTCTTGTTCCTACCGTACCGGGCACCATGTCGATAAGCTCATCTAATTCTTCGCGGGGAGACAATCTGTCATCATGGGAATGATCTTTACAGGCAGTACACAACGACACACAAGTCACAACAACAATTATCAGGTGAAGTCGCATTGCTTATAATTGTTAATCTCGCAAATTTACAAAAAGCGCCATACACTGTTTGAACGGTTCTGCCTTTGGCAATAAAATGGATTGAATAAGGCGAAACAAGAGATTAACTGACTGTAACAATCGGTTGTCCGAAGAATGACGAGAGCATTGAGAGTGTGGCGATGGTGAAGTTGTGCTGACCGCTCAGCCATTTGGTAATTTCGCTTGGTCTGTGTCCGAGTGCATCTGCAAATTGTTTCTTCGATAAGCCCCGTTGTCGCATAAGCGCATCAATGCGTTCGGATATATCAAAAGAGAGGTCAACCTCTGCTTGAACGTTTGCAGAAATCGGGTCAAGCATTTCTTCGAGTGTTCTGGATGTGCGTTTCATAATTCAAAAAAATTGTCGGTTTCCATAGTGGATTCATTTTAGTACATGACAAAAATTG
>DAAN01000020.1 GCA_001701135.1 Bacteroidales bacterium H3 | reverse complement strand
GCCGTGCTGGAACGAGCCGACCATGATCTGATAGATCGAGAGTTCGCGCCAGTCGCCTGTGACAGTGGTGACGGGTGTGGAATCGTCGCGGGTGTACTCAGCTGAGAAAGTAGTAGTGCCTACTGTGTTGGTGGCTGTGATGCTCAGAGTGCCGGTCTGACCGTCGTTGAGGTAGTCGCTGACAGAGACTGTCGAGCCGGAGGTCGACAGCTGGAGGGTCCGGCCGTTGAATGTGCCGGAGACAGAGCTTGGATCATGGCCGAAGGAGATGGCGATCGAGGCGGTGCCTTTTACTTTACCGCCGGCGGGGGATACGCTGATGGCGGGTTTCTGCGGACCTTCGGGGTTCTGGTCATACCATTTCTTGTCCTTGAGCAGATACCAGCCTTCGTAGCCCTGAAAATCCATCTTGATGCCCGGTTCCTGGTCGGCTGGATAGCGTTCCGAGCCGTTCTCACCGGTGTTGAAGATAACCATGGCATCCTTGCCGGCTTCGTCGGGAAGCACGTAGGAGTACCAGCCGTCCGATTCCGAGGTCATGGTTTTGCCGGGCCATTTGCCTGCATGCTCGGTGTTGGTGCCGGAGTAGATGTAGACATAGGGTGTATTCGACCATCCGCCTTTGAAATGGATTGTGCGGTGGTCGGGCTGGGGAGGTGTGGGTTTCTTGACGGTGACGGTATAGGTCTTGGAGGCGCTCCCCGATTTCACGTTGAACTTGACGGTTGAACCGTCGACGAGCTGTCCCATCGAGTGGTTGGTCAGCTCGGTGCCGTTGAGCGAGATGGTGACCACGCCGTCGGAAGCCACGGGAGCGGCCGAGAAGGATGCGTAGGTGGGAAGCACGCCGTCGTAATCGATGGCGAGAGTGGTATTGTCGGCTGAGAAATTGGTTGCGATGTTCTCGCCGCTGACTTTGATTTCAAGCGCGGAGAGCGATGCGTTGCCGCTGTTGACAGCGGCGAAGGCTGCGGTGGAACCTGCTCCGAGAAGCAGAGCCGCGCAAAGCGACCTCAGGCCGCGGATCATCGAAAAGTGCTTTTTCATTTCTGTGGTATACTTCAAGGGTTATTTGCGGATGATTTTCACAATGGTAGAGGGTGCGCCGGAGGTCTGCACCTCGAGGATATAGAGACCTGCGGGGAGTGCGCTCAGGTCGAGATCGATGTCGGTGGTGCCGTTGCCGGGTTTGCCGAGCACCATTGACCCGTTGAGGCTGTAGATGCGTATGCCTGCGATTTCAGCCGAAGAACTAACCGAGAGGGGACCGTCGGTGGGGTTGGGTCCGGCAATCACGGTTGCCTGACCATCTTTGTCGGCGGCTACAGTCTGTAGGCCGGAGAAGATGTCGACAGGAAATGAAGGTGACTGACCCGAAATGCCGCGAAGAAGCGGTGCGGCTGTCTTTTTGCCGGCATTTGTAACCTCTTTCCATTCCCATGTGTCGGAGAATGACCAGGGCAGAATCTGCTTGAAAGCGTTGAGATTGTTGAAATTGACGGCATCGGTTACAGCGGCTTTGTGGCCGAATGCCTCGTGGGAGCTGATGACAGGCATGTTTGACCATGAATAAGCACCTGATGTGACATTCTCGCTGTTGTCGTTGCCTGCAAAGTGAGCAGCGAAGCTGTGGGTGGATGTCACTGATGAATTCACGGCAATGGAGGATGTGATGCGGCCATAGTTGGCTCCGGCGAGTCCGCCTACGAAGTTGTAGCCGTTTACGTCGCCGGTGGCGTAGCAGTTACTGATTGAGCCGGCATTCTTGCCTACGAGGCCGCCTGTGGCATAGTCGGCAGTGTTGGTTACTGAAGCGGTGGAATAGCATTCGGCAATCTTTCCGGCGACATTTTCACCTGCGAGACCGCCAGCGCATACCCATTGCGATTTTACGGAACCTGTGGTGAAGCAGCGTGTCACTGTACCTGAAACGAGTTTGCCCACAAGTATTGCGGAGTGGTCGGTGCCCTCGATTGTGGCGGCTGTCACACCGAGATCGCTGACAGTGCCGCCGTCGATGACGCCGAAGAGTGCCGTGGGTTCTCCCCAGGCATTGCTTTTGAGGCTGAGGCCGCTGATGCAGTGGCCGTTGCCGTCAAACGAGCCTTTGAAAGGGGTTGAGGCGGAGCCGATCGGTTTGGTCAGCGACGAGGCGTCGACGTCGTTTTCAAGAGTGAAATATTTCCCGGCTGCCCAGTCGTCTGATGTTGAGGCCAGCTCGGAGAGGTGTGCGGCAGTGGCAATTTTCCATGGAGCGCTCTGTGTGCCCTGGCCACCGCCATATCGCTGCGGGGCTTCCTGCGAGCAGTCGATGCTGAGGTCGGCAGTCTGCGAGCCGCTTGCGCTTTTGGCGATGAAATTGAGTTTGGTAAGTTTTTTCAATTGGTCGTCGGAAAGATGCCAGAAACTTTTCATGTCGGAGACAGTGAAAGTGTAGGTGCCGTTGGAACCTCCCATTTTGTATTGGTCGGTGTTGGTCTGACTCCACTCTGCTGCGTGTTTTGTCTCGTTGTCGATGACAACCCAGGAGTAGACATAGACGTCTCCGCTCCACGCGGTGGTTTTTATGGTTACCGTCACGGGTTGCCCGGCGATAGCCGGTGACGGCGATGATGTGATGGTGGCTGCGTCGCCGTCGGCCCATGCGGGTGCAGAGACCATGGTGAGGGCCGCTGCAAGCAATAATTTTTTCATGTTGTTAATAAAATAGATGAAGTAAGATAAGATTGAAATAGAATCTACATGCAAATTTACAAATATATTTCGTAAGGTCAAATTATTTGAGGATTATTCGGGATATATTCAGAGTATATTTTATTGGCGACATCATATATTTCGGGTACATTGTAGAAATCTATTGCAAAAAAAGAGGGTGTGTCATAATGGCTCATCTGGGTCGTCGCTTGAAGGGTTCGGCCTCGGTCACAATCTCCAGATTGCTCCCATCAGCCTCACCTCCAGGCTCCTACCATCTGAACCATTCTGACAGCACCCTCCCATCCGGATAGAAAAAGCGCTGTGTCAAGCATTTTGACACAGCGCCCAAATCGGTATCAACTGAATGGTTATATATTTAATCTGATCAGTCGGTTTTGACCACGAGGAAGTTGCTCTGGTTCCAGAAACGGTTGGGGTTTGTGATTTTGAGAATCTTCACGCCGTTGGCACCTTCAACGATCTCATATGAGTCGGTGGGCTGGTTTGTCATGACCTTTGCTTTCTTCGAGCCGAGGTTGATGGTGCGTAATGTGCGCTTATCACCTTTGGTGAAGTAGCCCTGATCGAAATTCTGGGGGAGCACTTTAGTTTTGCGGAGGAAACCCGACGACATGAGGTTGTGCTCTTTGAGTTCCTTGCCGGTGCCGAGCGCGAAGTAGCAGGTGTTCATCTGATCGGCAAGCTCGGTTGCGCGGCGTTCGGCCTCTGCGCGAGCTGATGTTTCAGCGTTCACGGCGTTGGTCAGGGAGTCTTTTTCTTCTCCTAAGGTGGTCACAGTCTGGTTGAGGCCTTCAATCTGGACGTTGGCGTCGGCGAGCTGGCCTTCAAGAGTCTTGATGGTGGATTCCTGCTGGGCAATCTGGGTTTTGAGGTTTTTGATTGCGCGCTGCAGCGACACATTGTTCTGGTTGGAAGCAGCGAGCTGCTTCTCGAGTTCTTCGAGGCGCTGGCGGCGCTGCTCCAGAGCCTGCTGGATCTGCATCATGTCCTCGCGGATCTGTCGGCGCTGGTCAGGAGTTTCGGCGCCCATGCCGCCCGACGAGAGGAGATTTTCCATCTGTTTGATCTGGGTCATGCCTTCGGTGATGTCATTTAGAATCACGAGAAGCGAATCCTGATTGGCAAGCGCCACCTGCAGAGAATCGGAAGTGGTGGGAGCACCCGAGTTGCCGGTTTTCTTGCAGGCTGTGGTGAGCGACATGGCTGCCAGAGCTGCGAGGGCTACTTTGTAGAATTTCATAATTTAAATAGTTAAAAGCGTTGGTCTTAAATTGTTTCGTCCGCTTCGTCCGATGCGTTACAGGAGTCGGCGTTGCGGTATTTGTTGTGGTGAACTTTGCGGGCACCTTTTTCAGCTTTGTTGCCCGCAATTACTATAACAATTTCACCGCGCGGAGAGTTCTCGGAGAAATATTTTACAAGCTCTCCGAGAGTGCCGTTGTGGGTGGAGTTGTAGAGCTTTGAAATCTCGCGCGAGACTGATGCGTCGCGGTCGGAACCGCACGCTGCGGCCAGTTCCTTTAATGTTTTGAGCAGCCGCAAGGGCGACTCGTAGATGATGAATGTGCGTTCATCTTCGGCAAGTTGCGCCAGACGTGTGGCTCTTCCCTTTTTGGGAGGAAGGAAACCTTCGAAGCAGAATCGTTCGCAAGGCAGCCCCGAATTGACCAGTGCGGGCACAAAAGCCGTGGGACCGGGGAGTGTCTCTACTTCCACCCCCGCGCGACGGCATGCACGCACGAGCATGAACCCCGGGTCGGATATGGCAGGCGTGCCGGCGTCGGATACAAGAGCTATGGTCTCGCCGCCGAGCAGACGCTCCACAATGGGCTCTACCGTTTCGTGTTCGTTGAACTTATGATGCGAAAGCAGGGGAGTGCCGATGTCGAAATGGCGCATTACCACGGAACTTGTGCGCGTATCCTCGGCAAGGATCAGGTCGGCCCGGCGAAGAGTCTCTACTGCTCTTGGCGCCATGTCGGCAAGGTTGCCCACCGGTGTAGGCACCACGAAGAGCTTTCCGGCTGCTTTGTTGCTGTTGTTCATATTCGGAATATACGATTGCTCTCGGTTGCGAAGTTAGCGACTTTTTTTAATTTATAGCAATAAATCAGAAAAAAACTTCAAGAGTGTCATAAAACTCACGCCCGGGCGATTCGTTGAGATTCAGCCCCAGATCCTCGACAAGATATTCCTGAAGGGCACGGCGTGAATTGAGGTTCGCCATGTGTGCGAGAGCTTCGTCGAAACTTTCTTTGGAGCCTCCGAATATTTCCCGACGGAAGAGGAATGCGTCGTTGATGGAAAAAGCCTGCCGCAGCGCCGACGGGGCAATACGGAACGCTTTGTTCTCCGGTTCGGGCTGTGACTCCGACACAACTTCAGGTTGCGGTTCCGGTTCAGGCTCCGGTTCAGGCTCCGATACGGTTTCCGAGGCAGGCACAGATTGAGACTCGGATGCCGGTTGCGGTTCCGGTTCGGAAACAGGCTCCGGCTCCGGTTCCGGTTCGGGAGTGGGGAGCTGAATGGATTCCGGCTCAGGTTCAGGGTTGATGTCGGCGTCCTCCTCCTCCTCGAATTCGGCGCTTGCTGCTACCTCGGCGATAGTGGTTTCCTCAACTTCTTCTGTTGAAGTAATTGGTTCCGGCTCGGGAACGGGTTCAGATTCCCGAATGGGTTCCGGATCCGGGACAGGTTCGGGTTCGGGCGCGGCATCGGGAGTGCCCGATGCTATTTCGGCCAATGAGATTATGTTGAGCTTAAGCTCAGCGGGGAGGGCATCGCGCCCCGAATCTTTTATTTTCAAAAGCTCGTCGGCAATGTCGGCCGTAAGCTCAAGCATTCTGTCGATTGTAGGATTCATATGTCGATTGTAGGATTCATAAGTATTATAGAAACTGACGACACAGAAATTTTCCGATTGAGTCACGCACGTAGCTGCTCCGGCATTTGAAATTGTTGACAAAAATCACTACGGCATGTGTAGGCTTGCTGTTGTCATCAAGTTTGTAGCCGGCGTAACACAGCACGCCGTTCATACTGCCGCTTTTCAGCGCCATTTTGCCTGCCAGAGGTGTGTCTTTAAGCAGGCTTTTCACGGTGCCCTCCTCCCCGGCAAGCGGGAACAGGGATATGTAGCTTTCGGATTTTCCTGAGGTGGAGGCCATCGAAGCAAGCACGTCGGTCAGGACTCGTGCGGTAAGACGGTTTTCGCGGGAGAGACCCGATCCGTCGTATATGTTGCTGACGTCGAGATCTATCCCCTTGTCGGTTAAGATTTGGCATTCGCGCTTGATTGCCGTGTCGAGATCGTCGCCGGGAGCCTGCATGCGCAGTATGCCTTCGGCAAACATATTGTCGCTGCGGTGCATCAGGCTGGTCATTATTTCGTTGCCGCGGGGCGACAGGTGAGTCAGCAGGGGTGACAGGGGGAATCCCTCCGGATCACCGTCGAGTTTGCGCTGTTCAACGGGGATGCCTCTAAGTTGCAGTGTGTCGGTGAGGGCTGCGGAGAATGTGCCTTCGGGATCACGCATCGAACGTCCTCCGCGGGCATTGTCGAGATAGTTGAGCGAATAGAGGCCGGTGCCATACTCGTAGCGTAGGTCGGCCAGTTCCCATCGGTCGTTGGGGCCGTTGTCAGGGAAAAGAGTGTTGTCGACAACAACCCGTCCGAGAATGTTTCGGATTCCCTGCTGCTGCACGGAGTCGGCAATCTCGCTGAGGAATGCGACGCCTGAATCGAAATGGCGGGAGTCGGTAGTGGGGTCACCGGCACCTCGGATCACGAGATCTCCGGCGAGCACCCCGTCGACTATGGGACCGCGGGTGAATACCTCGGTGTAGAACCGGGCGGTGTCGAGCCGGGCCTCTATAGCCGCTGCTGTGGTGACGCATTTCATGGTGCTGGCGGGCAGCATGGACTTGTGGGGATTCTGGCTGACGATGTCTTTGCCGGTGGCCAGGTCGCGGACCACCACGGCCACAACCGATGCGCGGTCGCGGGGAAACCGTATGACGGATTCTGCCGAGACAGCGCAGCCGATCGCTATAAAACAGAGGAGAGTAAGTAAACGATAATATGATGTTTTCATCGATATGCAACGGGAATGCGGCACCGACTGCCGCGGTTTACTTGCAAAGTTAACAAATAGTGACAATATATGGTTGCTTGCAGGGTGGTTTTTCAGATTTTTTGACAAATGGACTGATAAATGAATAAATTTCCGTAACTTTGCAGACGCAAGCGGCGACACAATCTCCGTTATCATAAATATGGCAATGAACGAAAGGCATGACGCCCCGAAAGGGATGGCTATGAAGACGCGCGACAAACTTATCGAGGTTGCACGCCAGCTGTTTGCACATCAGGGGGTGGAGAATACCACGATGCTCGACATTGCCAATGCCTCGGATAAGGGGCGCCGCACAATATACACCTATTTCAAGAACAAGCGCGAGATCCACCAGGCGGTGATCGAGCGCGAAAGCGAGCAGATTGTCAGCCGTCAGCGGCAGATACTCGGCAGCGATCTTGCTCCGGTGGATAAGTTGCGCGAATTTCTCTCGGCACGGTTCTCCATCCTCACCTGCCCTCCGCAACGCCGAGGTCTGCAGGAAACGCTGCTGCCGCTGATGCGTCTCGATATGACCAGCGCCAAGAAGACGCGCCGTCTGGCCGCTCGGAAGGAGATGGAGATCCTTCGCGAAATACTGAGCCAGGGCGTTGTTTCGGGCGATTTCTCGCAGGAGCAAAGCCGCCGTATGCTGCCTCTTTTGGTGACCCTTATGCAGGGAATCGATGCGCCCGATCTGCTCCCCAATCTGGAGGATGCCGGCACTGACCGTGCCCGTGCACAGGAAGCTATTCTCGATTTTATTATATGCGGCATAGCCGCCCGTAAATCATAAATATCACTGAATTATGAAATTACTTGAAGGAAAAACAGCGATTATCACCGGCGCCGCCCGTGGCATCGGCAAAGAAATCGCTCTCCGTTTTGCCAAGGAAGGCGCCAACATAGCTTTCACCGACCTTGTAATCGATGAGAACGGCAAAAAAACCGAGGAGGAACTCGTTGCCTTAGGCGTAAAAGCCAAGGGTTATGCCTCGAATGCCGCCGATTTCGCCCAGACCGAAGAGGTTGTCAAGGAAATCCACAAAGATTTCGGCTCCATCGACATCCTGGTCAACAACGCCGGCATCACAAAGGACGGTCTGATGATGCGTATGACCGAAGCCCAGTGGGACGCCGTTATCAACGTCAACCTCAAGAGCGCGTTCAACTTCATCCACGCCGTGCTTCCCATCATGCTCCGTCAGCGCCACGGATCAATCATCAACATGGCATCGGTGGTAGGTGTGCACGGCAACGCCGGCCAGTCCAACTACGCCGCTTCCAAGGCAGGCCTTATCGCTCTTGCCAAATCGATCGCCCAGGAGGTGGGTTCGCGCGGCATCCGTGCCAACGCCATCGCACCCGGTTTCATCGAAACTGCAATGACCGCCGCTCTTCCCGAAGAGATCCGCAAGGAATGGGAACTCAAGATCCCCCTGCGTCGCGCCGGCCAGACAGAGGATATCGCCAACGTGGCTACCTTCCTCGCATCCGACATGTCATCCTACGTCACCGGTCAGGTGATCCAGGTTGACGGCGGCATGAACATGTAATCCGGTTTTCGTCTCTGACACTTCGATGTCTCTGGCACTCCGGATTGTGATGTCGACACAATAAAACGGAGATGTATCTTACCGTTGAAGGTGGATACATCTCCGTTCTGTTTTTTGTGATGTAAAGGCCGTCGGCCGCGAAATCAGAAGAGGGGGAACGAGGAGTTGGAGGCGACAAATTTGCGGTCGAATTCCTCGTTGGTGTGGTTCCAGAGGATGATGATGCCCTGGAGGATGGGGATAATGGCCCAGCAGCCGCAGGTGACAATCGTGAGCACGATGGTGAGGATGGCGGCTGTTACCTTGTTGATGTAGAAATAGTGTAGGCCGATAGAGCCTGCAACAAGGGCGAGAAGGCAGAAGATGCCACGGCTCTTCCCTTCGGGACCGCAGTTAAATGCGTTGTTGATGGTTGATTCAACATAGGGACGGGTGTAGGACTGCTGATAGCCCTGCTGCTGATAGCCCTGTTGCTGGTTGTACTGCTGGTTATAAGCCTGCTGATAACCCTGCTGTTGATAGCCTTGCTGCTGGCTGTAACCCTGTTGGTTATATCCCTGCTGGTTGTAGTTCTGATTGTAATCTTGCTGTTCCATAGAAGTCAATTGCAGATAGTTGTTTGTGATTAGACTACAAATTTACATTGTAGGTTGCACGTCTGCAAATTTTTTTCAGGAAATAAAGGGGACAGATTACCGTTTAAGCCTCAATTAGACCAATTGGTCTAATTGGTCTAATTGGTCTAATTGGCATAATAAGGTCGAATTACTTCGCGGGGGTGAGGACGATATAGGCGGGGCCGTCGGAATCGAGACGTGTCACGGTGTCGTTGAGCACTACCACTTTGTTGATCTGGGGCAGTACCTGCACCATGAGATCTTCGGCCTCAGTGTTGGGGCATGCCATCATGGTTTTCAGACCGTCGGAGAAGTGGATTGAGTCACCTTTCTGGGTGAAATCACCCTGAATTGTATTGCAGTTGGTCTGCACAGTGTAATGGCCGTCGCTGAATGTCATCGACGAGAGTTCGCCGGGAGTGGCCTGGGCCGGCTCGATGGAGACAGAATCGTTGATATTGATGGTGTAGACGTTGTAGGTGCCGTTAAGGCTGACGATTGTGCTATCAGCTGCTGCCTGCTGGTCCTGTGTGGTTTCTTTTTTAGATCCGCATGATGCAAGAGCCACGATAGCGGCTGCACATGCTGCAATTGAGAGAAGTTTCATTTTAGTTGTAAGATTAAGTTGATTATAATAATACGCTCAGCAGCGCGCAAAAGTTTGGTTTTGGCGTAAAAAAAAGCTCCCCGGAGGGGAGCCATGTTCTAGCCTTGGGAGCTTTGGGGTGAAATGAGGGTCTCGAACCCTCGACCTTCGGAACCACAATCCGACGCTCTAACCAACTGAGCTAATCTCACCATTTATCTGCTTTGATGCTTTGCCGTGGCATGTTGCCTGCGGCGTTCCTTTCAAAGACGGTGCAAAGGTACGACAATTTTTTGAAATACCAAACAAATTCCTGTATTTTTTTTTGCGTGTTTTGCTGCCAAAGGCTGCCAAAGATTCCTCAAAGATTCCTATCAGAAGTGCAACGGCCATTCTCCTCACTCTTCCTCAGGGGAAGGCCGCCGTAGATTTTCTGCCGGGATTCAAAGTGTTATTCCGGAAGGATGTCGCCAACATTGTGGCGGGTGAACAGAGCGCGGGCGGTGGATGCGAATTTGCGGGCGCGGTCGCGGTAGGCGCCCCCGACTGAGTCGGCATGAAGCACGCGATAGTTTTCGCGGGAAAACCGGTAGAGTGCGGAGGCCGGAAGATCGGAATGCGACGGTTCGGGTTTGAAGGTGCCGTCGGTGGGCGGTTCGGTGAATATGAGTCTGTAGCGAGCCTCTTTGATGTAGGCCAGCCCGAGGCTGTCGCGCGAGAGTGTGACGCGGGTCATCACCCCTCCGCGCGTGTCGGCGGTCATCATGTTGGAGATGAAATTGCCGTGGGAATATGTCAGAAACATTGGCCGGCCGGTTTTGGCCCCCTTTCGGAATGCCATTGGCTGCACCACATGGGGGTGGCCCCCCATGATTATGTCCACGCCCTTGTTCTCGAGAAAGCGTGCCCATTTTTTCTCTGATGCCACCGGCGTGAGGGTGTATTCCTCGCCCCAGTGCATTGCGGCCACTATAATCTCGGCGCCTTTGCGTCGGGCGGCAGCTATGTCGGCGGCGATCAGAGTGGAGTCGATATAGTCGACAACGGCATCGCCTTTGACCGAGAAGCCGTTGGTGCCATAGGTGTAGTTAAGAAAACCGACTTTGAATCCCTTGATGTTAGCGACGAAAGGCATACGCCCGGCGCGCTCCGATGGATTGGTGTAGGTGCCGATGTGAGCGTAGCCGAGCGAGTCGAGCAGAGCCACGGTGCGTTTCAGCCCCTTTTCGCTGCGGTCGAGGGTGTGGTTGTTGGCTGTGAGAAAGAGGTCGAAGCCGGCGGCCGAGAGTGCCTGTGGATAAGATGCGGGGGCGTTGAACGTGGGGTAACCCGAATAGGGTGGATAGCTGACGGGCGTCTCCAGATTCACCACGGCATAGTCGGCGGAGCTGACGTAGGGAGCTATGTCAGAGAAGCAGTAGGAATAATCATACACTCCGTTGCCCCTGCGGGCGGCTTCGAGCTGGCCGGTGTGCATCATGGCATCGCCTGCGAAAACAATCGAAGCCTCGTCGGGCGTGGTGACGGCCAGACAGAAAGCTACGGCTGAGGCGACTATGCAGTTCATTACCCTTTGAGGTTACCGGTATGTTGCCGTAAAGTCCTTTGGGATTCGTCGGCGGAATTACTTGTAGATGGCCTTTTTGCCGGCGAGAAGTGTGTTGCGCATAAGCGACACAATGGTCATGGGACCGACACCGCCCGGCACAGGGGTGATAAAGGCGCACTTGGGTGCCACTTCGTCAAACTCCACGTCGCCACGCAGGCGGAAGCCGCTTTTGCGGGTGGCGTCGGGCACGCGGGTGGTACCGACGTCAATGACGGTGGCGCCCTCTTTCACCATGTCGGCGGTAACGAATCCGGGCACGCCCATGGCGGCAATGATTATGTCGGCTTCGCGGCATATCTCCTTGAGATTGCGGGTGGCGCGGTGGCACACGGTGACGGTGGCGTCGCCGGGATACCCTTTCTGCATCAGCAGGGTGGCCACAGGTTTGCCCACGATGTTGCTGCGGCCGAGCACCACACAGTTGGCACCCTTGGTTGGGATGTTGTAACGCTCGAGCAGAGTGAGTATGCCGGCGGGGGTTGCGCTGTGGAAGCAGGGCAGTCCGATCGACTGACGGCCGACATTGATGGGGTGGAACCCGTCGACATCCTTGCGGTAGTCGATTGCCTCGATAACTTTCTGCTCCGAAATGTGGCGGGGCAGGGGGAGCTGCACAATGAAACCGTCAACGTCGGGATCATTGTTGAGACCATCGACGGCGTCGAGGAGAGTCTGCTCGTCCACGTTATCCTCAAAACGGATAAGTGTGGATTTGAAACCGCATTCCTCGCAGGCTTTTACTTTGGAGGCAACGTAGGTTTCGCTGCCGCCGTCGTGCCCTACGAGGATGGCTGCAAGGTGGGGACGCTTTTCGCCGCGCTCTATCATCTGAGCCACTTCGGCGGCGATTTCGGCCTTGATGTCGGCGGCCGTCTGTTTTCCGTCAATCTTAGTCACTGCTGGTTATTGTTTGGGAGCCGGAGAGAAGCCCGGCCCGTGGTGGGAATTCGGGGGGATTTATCGGCGGCCTCGCATGGCGCGCATCATCTTCATGGGGTTCTTGATCTGTGTGGCGGCCTTCATCATCTTGCGGGTCTGCTCAAACTGGGTGAGCAGTCGGTTGACCTCCTGCACGGTGGTTCCCGAGCCGGCGGCAATGCGTTTGCGGCGGCTTGCGTTGATGATTTCGGGCTTCTCGCGCTCTACGGCAGTCATGGAGCTGATTATGGCTTCAATGCCTTTGAATGCGTTGTCGTCGATGTCGACATCCTTGATGGCTTTGCCCAGACCCGGAATCATTGAAGCGAGATCTTTAAGGTTGCCCATCTTCTTTATCTGATGAATCTGGGTCAGGAAGTCGTTGAAGTTAAACTGATTGCGCTGGATTTTGCGCTGAAGTTCCTGTGCCTGCTTCTCGTCGAACTGCTGCTGAGCCTTTTCCACGAGAGAAACGATGTCGCCCATGCCGAGGATTCGGTCGGCCATACGGGCGGGGTGGAAGAGGTCGAGGGCATCGAGTTTCTCGCCCGTGCCGACGAATTTGATAGGCTTGGTGACCACGGTGCGGATCGAGAGTGCCGCGCCGCCGCGGGTGTCGCCGTCGAGCTTGGTGAGCACAACGCCGTCGAAGTCGAGACGTTCGTTAAACTCGCGGGCGGTGTTTACAGCATCCTGACCTGTCATGGCGTCGACCACAAAGAGAGTTTCCTGTGGTTTGATGGCATTTTTGATGGCTTCGATTTCATCCATCATCTGCTCGTCGACGGCCAGACGGCCTGCGGTGTCGACAATTACCAGGTCGAGATGGTTCTGCCTGGCATAGTCGATGGCGTGGCGGGCGATTTCAACGGGGTTTTTGCTCCCTTCCTCGGTGTAGACCGGCACGTCGATCTGCTCAGCGAGCACTTTCAGCTGCTCGATGGCGGCGGGACGGTATACGTCGCAAGCCACCAGCAGAGGCCGGCGACCCTTCTCGCTTTTCAGCTTGCGTGCGAGCTTGCCCGAGAAAGTGGTTTTACCGGAACCCTGCAGACCCGACATGAGAATCACCGTGGGATTACCCGAGAGATTCACGGCAGCGGTGTCGCCACCCATGAGCGTGGCCAGCTCGTCGTGAACGATCTTGACCATCAGTTCCTGAGGCTTGATGGCATTGATCACATTCTGGCCGAGGGCTTTCTGCTTGACGGTGTCGGTGAAGGATTTCGCCACCTTGTAGTTGACGTCGGCGTCGAGGAGGGCGCGACGCACCTCCTTCATGGTCTCGGCAACGTTGATTTCGGTGATTTTGCCCTGACCTTTCAGTACTTTGAAACTTCTCTCGAGTTTCTCACTAAGATTCTCAAACATATGCGGGGATGTATGGGAGTTAGAGTCGGTTGGTGGCCGTGTCGGGGAAGATCACGCGCGGGGTGAAATTGCGTGCTTCCTCGTAAGGCATGGTGCCGTAGGCCATTATGATAATTATGTCGCCTTTCTGCACTTTGCGGGCGGCGGCTCCGTTGAGGCATATCACGCCCGAACCTCGTTTGCCGGGAATGGCGTAGGTCTCGAAGCGCTCGCCGTTGTTGTTGTCCACGATGTAGACATGCTCGTTTGGCAGAATGTCGGCGGCATCCATCAGGTCCTCGTCGATAGTGATGCTGCCTATATAATTAAGGTCAGCCTCAGTGACGGTGACGCGGTGGATTTTGGATTTCATTATTTCAACGTTCATCTTTCTTCTTCAGTATTAAGAGAAATATGATCAGCGTCTGTATTTGATATTGTCGATCAGGCGCACATCGCCGCAATAGCAGGTGATGCATCCCACGGCGTTGCCGGTGTGGGGGGTGTCCCAGCTCTGAAGAGGCTGCATGGTCAGCGGATCGACAATTTCGTAATACTCCACCTCCATGCAGGGGATGGCGTTGAGCTGTTCTACAACCTTGCGGCGGGTCTCGTCGAGCGGGAGTGTGTCGGCCCAGTCCACGCTCTCGAGGAGCGTTTTGTGAATCATGGGAGCCTGTGCGCGGTTTTCGGGAGTAAGACGCACGTTGCGGCTGCTCAGAGCCAGCCCGTCGGCTTCGCGGCATATGGGGCAGTCGACAATCTCGATGGAGAATTTCTCGATCTCCACCATGCGGCGGATCACGGCGATCTGCTGAAAATCCTTCTCGCCGAAATATGCACGGTCGGGGTTTACAAAGCTGAAGAGCTTGCTCACCACCTGTGCCACACCGTTGAAATGGCCGGGACGCATGGGGCCTTCCATCACGGCGGCAACTTCGCCGAGATCAAACTGGCGGGTGTCGGGTTGCGGATACATCTCCTCGACGGTGGGGATGAATGCTATATCAACACCTGCGGCTTCGAGCTTGCTGCAATCAGCCTCCTCGGTGCGCGGGTAGGTCTGGAGGTCGGTGACATTGTTGAACTGAGTGGGGTTGACAAACACGCTCACCACAACTGCGTCGTTCTCGCGGCGGGCGCGGTCGACCAGAGAGATGTGGCCGGCATGCAGGGCGCCCATCGTGGGTACCAGACCCACCGAGCGACCCTCGGCCTTGAAGCTGGCGACGGCATTTTTCAGCTCGTCGACCTTTCGTATGATTTTCATTTCCCTGAATAGTTCTTTTAGGATATTCGGGCGCAAATTTACGAAATTTTCTTCACATACCGCCTATTTTCCCTAGATATTCTGAAGTCTCGCTGATATTATTTTTTGTAATATTTGTTGTGGTTGACGGCATCGAAAACAAAAAAAAGTCATTCAACTCGGCATCGCCGCAATCGAATGACTTTTAAAATGACCTATGATGGGTATTATTGAGGTGAGGTGCGGATGAAGGCGGGAACCCATGCCTTGACAGCCACGTTACCCCGAACTTCGCAATCGTTGATCAGGTCGTAACCGGCGCCTGCGACATTGTAGTTGTAGTCTTCAGATGAGAAGATTACAACGACTGTGTTGCCGGTCTGCGAGTCGGTCTTCGTGATGATCTCGGCCTTGCCTTCGGTTTTGCGGCTTACGGATCCGCGCCACAGGGCGGGATTCTCTGAACGGGCCTTGAAGCATTTGGCCACGTAGTCGTGAACCATCTTTTCGTTGGCGGTAA
>DAAN01000016.1 GCA_001701135.1 Bacteroidales bacterium H3 | reverse complement strand
CGTGCCTCACCGACAGCTTACCGGTCTTTTCATTGGGAAATTATAAATGATTATGGTGGAGAGCCGGTTAAGGAATTCACACATCTCTATCGGAAAGTTCTTGACAAAGCTAAAATCAAGTTTGAATTTCTTAATGAAAAATTCTTCGAAGCTACAAATGATTTGCTGGGGGAAGGCTCATTTTTCCTTGTTGCAAGAGACAACGACATCGATGAAATTCGGGTAATGGTCATAATTTTGGAGAATGAGAACAATCTAATTCCTCTATATATGGGCTTCAGGTACAAAGATGATGACTCCAAAGTTTTATATCTCAACACCATCTTCAGAACTGTCAAGGAGGCGGAAACAAGAGGTAAGTCATATATCGATTTCGGACAAATGAGCTATTACCCTAAAGTAATGTCAGGAGCTATGGTAGAGAACATTTATTATGGATTTTGGTCGGGTAAACCGATTATGAGGTGGCTCATCAACCATGGACTTGACAAGATGTTCACTCCACCCTATGTGCCGGAACACGTATATCTTGAAAAGTATGCTGAAACAGCGCATAGAGTCCTTACTGACAAAAACTTTATGCTGCTTAACTAATTATTTGCTCAAATTACGGAAATTTGATGGGTGGTAAACTTAACTTCCCCTTAGGATAGTTTGAACATAATTGCAGGAAGAGGCCGTGGTATATTTGCCCAACTCTCAAATATGAGATTCTTTTAATGTTCAAGGAAATGTCAGGCGTGTTCCTGAGAACCAATGACCAATATTTGAGATTCCTGTGTTTGTGTGATGCTATCATTTCACTAAACGATGGGATAATGCGCATTCCCTGTATCTCAATGTAGTGCGATATTGCGAGCATATCAACAAGTATGCCGTATTCCCTCAGATAAGAGTAGGCGCATTCAAGCTGTTGTATCTTCAGTTTCCAATACTCGGTCAGATTGTGCTTCTCCGGTTGTATGGCAAACAGCACGTTTTGCGGTGAGTCATAATAGCGGAATAGTGCCTGCTTGAAGATGTCTTCCTTGTTGTCAAAGTAACGGTATATGGTCCCCCTTGTCATACGAGTCGCATCCTCCATCAGACCTATGGTTATGGACTCATAATTGTTTACAAGGAAGAGGGGCAATATCCTTGTCAATATTCGATCTTTCGTACCGGCAGCTTTTTCTTGTGGCTTCATATAACAGGCAGGAGTTTACATTTTTGTAATGCAAACTCCTGCCGATATTATAAAAAGGCACGAATCTGCATACACCTGTAAAGGAGCCACTGCTAAAGGCTGATAGACGGACGTATGCAGACCGTGCCGTATTTGCGTAAAAATACGACACGATTGCTCCGTATGTCCTCGTCTATCAATGAAAATTAGCAGTTTCCCTTTACGAGTCAATACGAATGCAATATGTTGAAGCGGTGGTCGTCACCAACCGCCATTGCTATTCGCTTACAAAGTTACAATTAATTTTTGGATTAAAAATAAAACGGACGTTGTATTTTCATCAACGTCCGTTTTTTTCTTCTCAAAGCCTTTTGAAATTAGGCGAAGATGGTCGGGATGTGATAGATTTTATAGACGATTGAGAATAACGAGCATTAGGTTCCGCCACCATTGACTCCTTTGAGCTGGAGGATTGAGCCGGATTCTCGACTCGCTGTGATTGCTGTTGCTGCTCATCCCGCTTTACTTCTTCGCCATCCTTTTCATCGTGCTTCGGCGCAAGTTCAGCGGTAATCTTGCGGTCGAGGGCGGCAAGTTCGGATTTCAACGCCTTCAGTTCATCCTCCTTGCCCCATGTTTTTGACACGATGCCTTCGAGTGTCGGAACATCGGCTTTGAGTTTGACAGTACGTTCCTCATACTGGGCAATTATGCCGGGTATCTTCTCCAATGCGTTGACGAAGTTCATGCAGGCGGCATGGGGGTCCGACATAGCGATGAAGCCGTTGTTGAACTTGTACTTGTAGTTGCCTTCGACAACAAAGCGGTTCTGGACGCCTTCTCTGCCGTCAACGACCGTCCGCTCCGATATAATGCTGATCGGGAAGCCATAGACCTCGCCGATGCGCTGATATTGCCCATGGGTATCGGTACGTTGTGCCATACCCTGAAGATGTATGCCCATGTTTTTTTCGTCGGAGAGATTGCAGGTGTCGATTGTGAGGCTGTTGACGGGATTACCGTCCTTATCACGCTGAACAACCGCCTCATACCGGGCATGGTCGGCTTTCATCCTCTCAATCGCCGCTTCGTTGTTGGCAATGTCGTGGCTGATGGTCTGGAGTCGGAAACGTGAATCGCCGATTCCCTTATTAAAGGATTTGCGCTCACTCTCCAATGCGGCAATGCGCTTATCGAGCTTAGCTTTTTCGAGAAGATCTGTGTTACCGCTGAGGATAGCCATGTATTCCGAGAAATTCATGCCGTTCTTCTCGTCCATTGCGCCCTCGTCGATAGTTCTCGCTCCGAGTGCGCCGGATTTGAGCTGGTCGATGAAGGTTGCCTTGCAATGCAGAAGATTGAACTTGTAAGAGTCTAATGACTTCTCCACGGCATAGATGATTACATCCACCTTGTTGTCGGCATAAAGTTTGGCAACCTCGTTACCGGCACGGATAGCGCGTCCCTCACGCTGCTCCAGATCGCTTGGGCGCCAGGGGCATTCAAGCTCATGGACCGCAACAGCCCTGCGTTGAGCGTTCACGCCTGTTCCGAGCATACTTGTCGAGCCAAAGAGAACACGGACATCGCCGTCATTCATAGCCTGAATGACAGCCTTTCGGCTTCGTTCCGTCTTACACTCCTGTATAAACCGGATCTCATGCGCCGGAATACCATAGTCCTCAATCAGTTTTCGCTTGATTTCTGAATAGACATTCCATTCGCCGGGCTTGAATGTTCCCAGATCGCTGAAAACAAACTGTGTGCCTTTATGAGCGTCGTATTTCCTGTAATACTCCGCTATCATCTGGGCGCAATGACTCGCCTTGTTGTTCGGGTCATCCTCTGCATTGGGGTCAATCATGCGCATATCGAGAGCCATCTTTCGGGCATAGTCAGTGGCAATGAGCATCTTTGCCTTTTCCTCGGTGTCGGACAGTGGCGCCCTGCCGAGTATTGTTGCGTCGCCACTCTCGGCAAACTTCATCAGTTTCTCGATGAAAGCCTCCTGCGCAGGTGTCGGCGGGATATTGTGAAGAATCTCGTTCTTGTGAGGACGGTCAACGCCGACATCCTCCGCAGTCCTATAATCCGTGATTTCGTTATAAAACGCCGCTAATTCCGGTACCTTGATGAAGTAGCGGAAACGCTCCTTGGCCACAATGTGATTGGTCACGTTGAACTCGTAATCCGTCGTCTTTTTGGCGAAGATTGCCGCCCAAGCATCGAAGCACCGGATATCCTGCCTTTCAAGCTCATTCGGACGAAGATACTTGAACAGCAGATACAGCTCCGTCAGACTGTTGGATATGGTTGTGCCACTGAGAAAAGTAGCTCCCAAATCCTTGCCTGTCCGCTCCTGAATGGTGCGTATGGCATACAACAGATTGAGTGCCCTCTGGCTTCCCTCGCTGTTGCCCAGTCCCGCCACTCGGTCATGCCGGGTGTTGAACATAAGGTTCTTGAACTGGTGACTCTCGTCCACAAATATATGGTCGATGCCCATCTGCTTGAAATCCACGACACTGTCCTTGTTCTGCTCCATCTGATACTGTATGGTGGCAATCTTGGCAGTAAGGTTCTCCTTACGCTTGATAAGACCTTTGAGCATACCACGCGACACATCATGTCCCTGTTGCTTCACCACTTCGAGATTTTCCTCAACGGTATCAAGTTCAGCCTGAAGAATCTGCTGCTGCATTTCCGGCGATTGGGGTATCTTTCCGAACTGGTCGTGCGACATGATAACACAATCATAGTCGTTGTTCTTGATATTGTTGAAGAAATCCACACGCTTGTCGGCCTTGAAACTCTTTTCGTCGGCGAACAGGATTCTGGCATTGGGATAGGCTGACTGATAGGTCATGGCTATCTCGGCGACATTGGCTTTCAGACCGATAATCATCGGCTTGTGGGCGAGTCCGAGACGCTTCATCTCATGCGCTGCAATACACATTATCAGCGTTTTACCGCACCCCACCTCGAAATCGCAAATACCGCCGCCGTTCTGTTTCAGCATCCATATACAGTCCTTCTGCGACTGATAAATGGAGCTGATACCGTAGCGGTCTCCGAGGATTTTCATGTTCAGATCCGGGAATGTCTGATGCGAACCATCATACTGCGGACGCACAAAGCAGTTGAACTTGTCGTTATAGAGGTCAACGAGTTTTTCCTTGAACTCCGGTGACTGGGCTTCCAGCCATTCACTGAATCCATTTCGTATCTCGTCAATCTTGGTATTGGCAAGCTGTATCGCCTCGTTGTCCGGCACCTTTATGTCGTGGCCGTCATCGTCCTTGCCGATTGACTTCTTTATGTCCGGCACGGTATTATGCAGCGCGTGTTTAAGAAGGCTCATGCCATCATAGACACGGTAATAACCTCTTACACAGAATTCCTCCCAGATTTTCATGTTCTTCCGGGGAGCGTCTGCCGAATACTCGTCAAGCGAGGACGAATAGGCAATCCTTATCTCGGTCTCATAGAGATGGCTCATATAAGCCGAGTAAATGCCGGTCGGAATCCAACGTTCTCCGAAATTGAAATCCAGCTCGTCGAACTCGATGCGGCGGGGCCGGGCTTCCTCCAACGCTTTGAGGGAATCCTGCGACATAGCGATATACGGCTCTATGCCGTCATAACCGGGAAAGTCCTTTATCCGTTCTTCCTCACGCTCAATCCACGCCCTGACAGCCTCGGCTTTGGCAACGACATTTCCGGCGATGAATCGGTCTTTAATCTCGTAGTTCTCCACAAGGGGATTATAATATATGTGTCCTTCGAGGTTTTGGGTGAGGGTGTCCTCGTCCATATCCACAAGTGACGACATATATTCGAGATTGACTTCGCCGTATTTGTTGAGCGATGCTGTCAGTGCCTCCATAGGAGTATCTACCGAAGTAACCTCGTCAATGGAGAATGAAACGGGATGGTCGAAAATATCGGCCTTGACAAAACGGTCGTTCTCGCCGCGCTCCAGAGCCAGAGCATCACGTCCATTGGCGTCCATCAGAATGAATTTCGCGTTCTGCTTCTTGTTGAGGTTGCCATACTTGGCTACAAACTCATCGTAATACTGATTGAGGTGTTCGCGCAATTCAGCACTTGCCTCATGCGTCTCGGCCTCATAGTTGTAGAGTTTCTGGTATGTTTCCGAAAGGGTAACATACAGCATGGCTCGTTTCTCCTGTTCCGGCTTGACAGCCAAAGGTGTGAATGTGGCTCCGTTCTTGCGCACATCGGACAAGAAACCGAGCTGACCGCCGTCCACGACCATAGAGCCATTATGATGGAAAAACTGAATATCCTCCGAGAAAGGACGGGGCGACATATCGCGCTCAGGAGTTTTCGGCTCGATAGGTATTGCCGTGACTTTCGGCTGACGGGGACTGCCACCGGGGATGAAATCGCCTTCGGTCTTTTCGATGTACGTTTCTCCGGGAGCGATACCGGCTCCTTCTGCCGCTTTCTGCGAAGCCTTTTCCGCTGCCAACCTCTCACGTTCTGCAATCTGGGCATGGGCAATCGACATCATGGCTTCATAAAAGCCGTTGATGGGCGGGTTATCATCCCAGTTAAGGGAACCGTAAAATTTCAACTCCTTGTCGGTGAGCTTACGGAATCCAGTCGCCTTAACAGGCTTTACCTCGGTCGAAGGATTGGCCGGTTTCGGCTTTTCTTCCGGCTTCGCCATTTGCTGACGGCGGTTGTTCTTCTGCTGGATAGGCTCCAGTTCGCCGAAAAGATTGTAGGCAAACAACCGAGGGTCGGGATTATCGGAATAATCCGGTCTGCCGTCGGTCTCAATCTCCTTGCTGGGTTCGGGCTTAGGCTCAACCTTTGGAGGCTCGACAGGCGCAGCTTTCGCTTTCGGTGGTTCTACGGGTTTAGGCTCCGCTTTCGGACGCTGGTTGGGCGTAACCGTCTCGACAACCTTCTGCTTGGGAGTCTTTTTGAGTTTCGGGTCTTCCAACTGCTCACATATAGCCACACGATGCCCGGCCCGCACGAGTTTGGGCAGATAGGTGTCAAGAGCATGATGCGGGAAACCCGCCAGCTCGATGCGACTGTCAACGCCGCTCTGCCTACGGGTCAGCGTTATGCCGAGTACCTCTGAAGCCTGTACCGCATCCTTGCCGAAAATCTCATAGAAATCTCCGACACGGAACAGCAGAATCGCATCGGGATGTTTCTTTTTCATCTCCTGATACTGTTTCAACAGCGGCTCGTTCCTCTGCTCAATCTTCTGTGCAATAGGCTTTTCTTTCGGCGTCTCTGTCTTTACCTCCGGCGTTGGCGTAGGTGTCGGCTTAACAGGGTCAGACGTTGGCGGTTTGATACCGTTGGAATTATACAATTCCAGATTAAGGCGCAGACGCAACGAATCTTCGAGCGCAGTCCGCAAATCATGGGCAATGCCATCAACGCCGCCTTCATGCTTATAGATGATAGCCGGTTTGCCGTATGGGTCGGTACCAACTCTCGCATCGGTGCAGATAACATTCTGCGGAAACGCCATCAAGTATTTGTTGCCCGGCACCTTAGTACCACGGTCAACAATCGACTGGATGAAAAATTCCTCGTCAGCCGACAGCGTTTTCTTGCCTGTATGCTTTTGCAGAATAATCAAATCACTGCCAGCATCCGTTCCGGCGTTGTCGCTGAAAGTGTTGTTAGGCAGACGCAGAGCCGCCACAAGGTCGGCACGCTTTACCATCTCCATTCTTATGAAAGGAGAGACTCCGTTCATCACACCCTGAGAGGCGATGAAGGCAACCAATCCTCCCTCACGCACTTGGTCGAGTGCTTTGAGAAAGAAGTAGTTGTGTATAGCCTTTGTCGATTGACGATAGGCAATCACCTTGCTCACGGCATACGTGGGGTCGGCAACCGCAAAGTCCCCGAAAGGAATATTTGAGGCGGCCACATCGAAATAGCCGTCGAAATCGCGCTCAATTTTCTCAAAGCCTTCTATTCGGGTCAGGATTGAGGGATGCAGGGCAGACAGGATTTTGCCCGTAAGCAAATCCTTCTCGTAAGCCAGCACCTCCGTACCGGGATACATATCATTACGCAGGAAGGAATCTATAAACGCTCCTTGTCCGGCAGACGGTTCAAGGAAACTCCGCACCTCTATCCCCGACTGTTTAAGAGAGCCGGATATGGCGTCAATGACGGGTGCCGGAGTATAGAAAGCAGTCAGAACGGAGGCTTTCAGCGAATCCATGTACCCTGCAAACTCCTTGTCGTCCTTTGAATAGTCGTGAATCAATCGGCGCAGTTCAACAGTCGGGGCGAACAGTTCAATATCCGTTTTGCTCCACTTGGCAGCGTCTTCTAAGTCATTGGCATCATTGAGGACACATTTCAGTCCTCCGAAACCGGCATACTTTCGCAATATCTCGCGTTCTTCGGCATTTTGCGCAGTGCGTCCAGCCACGCCGAGACGCAGGACGAGCCTTATCGCCTCAATGTTGTCGCGCATGGTACGGAGGCGGTTATAAGCCATAGCCGTCCAGTATTTCGGTTATTGTTCCGAGCAGTTCTGTCAGCATCGGCTGGTGTGTCTCCCTGTCAAGGAAGTCGCCGTTGACCCCGTAGCGGTCGAGTATCTCGCTGACAGGTTTCTGTCCGAGAAGATGCACGGCGAAATCCGGCATATACTCCGGCGGCAGACGCAGCCAGAGGTTTTCCTCCACCACATTATATATTATGTCGTAGCGCGACACATACAGTCCGGCAAGGAGTGTGCGCATCGCCAGTTCACGGGCAATCGGAACGGGCTTGCCCTCCAGACGCGCCGTTACGAATGTGTCGTAAGCGTCATCCGAGCGTGTTTCTATGAAATTTTTATTGTTTCTCTGGGGAAAATGGTGGTCAATAAGATGACCTCGGAGATAGACTTGGAAAAAGTCCGCCTCCGGCAGTTCTATGTTATGTTTCATCGGGGAATTCGGATTGGTTTGCCGATGCCCTTTTGTTTCATGGTGCAACGGCACAATGAAAAAGGACACCGGGTATCCCTCCCGATGTCCAACCACTAAATCCGCGTCAAAAATGAAACAAAAAACATAATGACGTCGAATCAAGCGCAAAGATAATAAATTATCCTGACACGGGAGGGATTGTAATGGGTTTTCGGTGCCGGTTTCAAGCGGGTTCAGGCGGTTTTAACCGTTTTTGCCTTGTACCCTTTGTTCTTCCTGTTCTTGTGGCGGCGATTCATTTTGCCGCCTTTGGACTTGCGCCCGTTGCCGTAGCTATCGGGGGCGAAGGCGTCGATAACGCGCTTGACTATGAGGTTGTAGAGCTTTTCCTCGTCGCGGCTGAGATCCGTGGGATGCAGCCCGGTGGTGACGATGCCGAATCCGTTATAGACGTTCTCGCCGTTGCGGAAGTTGTGGCACTTGGAGGGCTTGCCTTCGCCCACAGAGCGGCCCCACCTGCTGTTGTAGCGCAGCATCTCCATATTGCGGAGCATCGCTTTCCACACTCCGCCGGGAACGGTGTTCTGCAACACGGCGGGATATGATATGAGTTTCTTGGCATACAGGCGGTATGCGGTCAGTATCGTCTTTTCGTGGGTGTAGTCCAGCTCACAGGCAGCCTGAATCATCAGGGCCGGGAGGTTGAACAGGGGGTAGCGGTCGGTAATCACTCCGATATAGTTGTCTCCCTCGCGCTGTTCTCCGGGAGCCGGGGCGGGTACGCCGGCACATTCCGCGTCTTTGGCGGCGTCGGCGACGGATATTTCCTCCACTGCGGGCGAGCCTTTCAGTTCGGCGTTTTCCTCGGCGCACTGTACGATGACGTTGTAGATGGATTCCTCCAGCCATTTTTCGTATTCCTTGCGGTTCTGAGGCCCGTGGTTCACGGCATGGACGATGGCTTTCTTTGTCAGCACGGGGAGCCATGCACGGCGCGTATCCACGGGACAGCCGATGAAGTAGTAGATGCTCAGGAAGTCAAGGTCTCCGGTAATGTCGGGACGCATGGCGTTCACGACCGTCAGGCTCATCTTCCACAGGGCCTTGATTGTGCCGAGCTGTCGGATGTCCTCGTCTGATTTCTTGTAGCCGACAAGCTCATCGTAGTTGCGCATGGCGAACTTGAAGTTATGTGCGTATGCGAGGCGGCTATCCATAGTGGTCGAAAGGACGAAACTCTCCTGCGGTGAGAAGGTCGCCTCCACGAGCTGTCCGTTTGTCCATGTCACGGCATAGCCGTTACCGAGGTAGTAACCCTCGTGTTTTTCATTCGCGCCGATGGCTCTGGCGATTGTGTCCGCTGTGATCTGATGGTCTGTCACGACGGTTATGAGATTTTTCTGTTTCATTTTTGCTTTTTTTATTTGGGTGGATATTTCTGGATTAGTGGTTTTTGAAATAGCACCGGAGATTCCGGACTCTCCGGGATGCCGTTTCGAGGTGCAGGGTCTTATCCCTGCTTTTGAAGATTACATCTTCGGGCCTTTGGGCTTGCGCTGCTGGCGCATCTGGCTCTCGTTCTTGGGAGCCGTCTGATACTTCTGGAGCGGCTCCGCGACGTGCTTTGTCGCCTCGTTGGTCTTGCCGTCGGTGTTGACAGCCTTCTGTGTTCTGGATTCCTCGGCTACCTTCACGCGGGGGTCGTTGAGCGATGTGTTCGGACGCTGTTTCTCAGGGTTGAACCAGAGATACACCGTGCATGGCTGCCCCTTGTCGTCGAGGCGGTTGGTAAGTTCCGCCACGCGGCCCTCGGCGTAGTCTTTCTGCTGCTGTTCGGTAAGAGGGATTTTCGCCCATTTGGTAAGGGGCTTTATCTTGCCGTCCTTCGTGAGCCACGACGACTGCTGCTGATTCGTGGTGCCGCTTTGCGTCTGTGTCTGCGACTGCGCCTGTTCCTGCTTTCTGATCGCGCCGGGTACGAACTCGATGCCCTTGCGGTCTGCCGACACCTGAAGCACCACGTTGTAGGTCTTGCCGTTCTTGTCGGTTATCTCTTTCGGAGGAAGTGCCTTACCTTCCTTGAGCTGCATGATCTCGGCGACCGTCAGTTTGGTCTGGCCCACGGTGTCGCGTACAAAAACATCCTTGACTGGCACGGAGACGATTTCGTTGGTATAGCGGTCGATGCTGACATATGACGGCACTTTCTCGCCGTTCTTGCCGGTCAGTTCAACGACTTTGCCGAGATTGCCTGTCTCGCGGAGAGCCGCCTTGTCCTCCTTGCTGAACTCGTAGCCCTCGAATTTCTGGTCGAGTTTAGGCTCACGGTGGATGAAGTGCGGCACCACCTTGACATTGCCGTCTGCATCGGTTCGGAATGACAGTCGCGCGTCGATGGGGAATTTCTCTCCGGCGAATGTCGGGGTGACGGTGACAACCCTTGACTTGCGGTTGTAGAGCATTTCGCGGAGGTCTCCGGACTTTTCCAGTTCGTCGCGGTCGATGCCCCATTTCTCCTTGAGGTTCGCCCAGTCGATTTTGCTCTCGTCGATGGCGGAGTGTCTGGTATCCTTTGCGGACGCCTGAGCGTTGGATTGTGCCTGCTGTTCCTCCTGCGGTGAGCCTGCCGGCGACTGCTTGGGCTGTTCAGCCGTCTGTGCCGCCTCCTGCTTGTTGTCCTGCGCAGCCTGCGGAAGCTCGACCTTGTTGTTCTTCAACATTTCGGCGTTTGCCACGGGGTCTTTTGCGAGGTCTCCGATTACGGTGCCTACCGTATCGTAGCGGTCGGCTGGTACTCGGAAGAATCCGAAGGTCGTCGGGTTCTTGCACTGGCGGACGAAGTTGGAGAGGAAAGCCTCCAGCGGGTTCTGGCCTTTGGAAAATTTCACGAGGTCTGAGAGTTTCGCCGATTTGACATCGGTCATCTTTGGTGTGCCGTCCTCGTTGAGTCCGGTCACCGCGCCTACCTGCCCGGTGTCGTTGTTGCGGGCGATAAGCACTTCTTCTAAGTTCTGGTCTTTTGCCATAAATTAAAAAGTGTTTTGGGGGTTGATACTTGCGCCACCGAAATGGCGCGGGATTATTTGTTTGTTGTAGGTGTGTCATGCGTTCTGCAAAGAGAAGAACTCTATCACATCAGCCTTCCGGTAAAGGATCTTGCAGTTCTTCCCGCTGCCGTTCCTTATGAAGGGTATCCGGCCGTTGATACGATGCTCGTACATCGTGCGTCTTGAAACGTGGTATCTTTCGCAGACCTGCTGCTCCGTCCAGGTTTCTTCGTCCGGGTCAAGGATGCCGAAGCCTTGAAAAGCCTCCGTTACCTTCTTCGCTACATGGTCGATCTTGCTGTCAAGGCCTGTCTTGATATTCCTGACCTCCGATGCCAGTTCCCTGATAAGCCCGACAAGTGTCCTGTATTCCTCAGTCCTCATCGGCTATGATTGTTATATAAGTGGTGCATCAATCGGAAGACGATGGCCATTGTCAGAATTTCCTTGTATTCGCGTATCGTATCGGCGAAGTCTGTGAGCATTTTTGTTTTCATATTTTTCGGATTTAGTGTTATGCCGCAAAGTTCGCCATAAGCCGGAACCCTGCTGAGGTATTCCTCAGGTAGTTCCCTGTTTTTTTAAGACACGTTAAGATTTGGCGTAGCCTCCATATTTATCCTGCAAAAAGGCATAGAGGTCAGCTTGCCAGTCCGTTACAGCGGATTGGCATAATGGTCGGTGCCACTAAAAAATAGGGATAAATCCGGTATGGCAGGGTTTAAGGAATAGCAGGATATGTCATGACCTGTATCCTGATAATGCCCTGTCGGTTGTCGGATAGACAGCTCCGTACCGTATCGGATTCGATATAGAAACAACCGGAATATAGCTGTTTGTTTCCGACAAATTTCCAAGTTGGGAAATGTCGGGAAACTTTGTGGAAAAGTTGAGAACATGCTGACAATCAATAATCTTTTATACAGCATCGGTGGTTACACGTTCAAAAGCATCATCCTTTGATATACTTGTGATGCTTTTCAAAAATCCCTGCCACAATGGATATTGATACCGGCAGCTCATAGTCCGGAATATGGGCCGCCACCGTCATATCCTGCAAAATTACCCACTAAACCCGTAAAAAGATGAATAGAATATCTGTAATCCGTGGAGATTCTATGTTTCCACCGCGCGAAGTGTGCTACAAATATAAGCACAAGGTATTACCCTGTTTCCATTTAATGTCTCAAAGAGAAGTCTATGGCAAGCGTCAGACGTGAATCAACAGATAGAGATGTTCTTAATAGAATACTCTTTATACTCGAAAAACAAGGAAAGTCTGAGGATAACTCCCATAAAAACAGGGTATATGACAATCAGGGGATAATGGAATTACTCAATATCAAACACAAGTATCTTAAAATGCTCCGCGATAAGGGATTTCTTGGCTATTCCAGATGTGGAGACAAATACTGGTACTCCCAAGCTGATGTTGATCTTTTCCTCAGTCGGTTCCATTATGAGGCTTTTGCCACTCCATTATCCTCTATATAAAAAAACAGTTGACTCACAATTGGGTCAACTGTTTTTTATGGATGATATGTTTATAATCTAAACGAGGAAAGTCCAGATAGTCGATTAAGTTCAGTGGACAGAGTTTCAGGAAGAAAACGAGCATATACTTTCTCCGTTATATCCGTACTTCCATGACCGAGAAGGCGACTGACAACTGACATAGAAAGTCCTTCATTCAAGGCATAGACGGCGAATGTATGCCTCGCAACGTGCATAGTAAGCGGGAAATTAAGCCCCAATTCCTCTCCCACAACAGTCAAGGATTGGTTAATGCTTCTTGTCGCCGTATTTCTGACTTTATATAATGCCTCATCATCATCTATATCCAGATTCTCTTTTACAAGGTTGAAGACAAATTTTGACTCACCGTTTTTCTCCTTCCATGTTTCAAGTAATTCGATAGCAGGTTCTGACAATGGGATTATATGGCGTTTACCAGTCTTAATCATCACCTTTCGCAACTCCTTTTTCTTCAAATCGACATTTGTCCATTGGAGCGTCATAATATCTACGACACGGAGACCACAGGCATGAAAGGCGAAAAGGAACATTTCAATATATTCCTTTCGACGAGGTTCCTTACAATTATGGTAATATTCTATCAGCTTTGCTAACTCCTCTTGTGAAAGGCTCTTTCCGTCATAAGAAGATTCGTCGCCCGAAAGATTAGGTTTGACGGCAATACGCATATCCTGTATTCTCGCATTTAACGCCGCATCTAAAATGTGCAGTTCTGCGGCATAGGCACAGGCTTTTAGAATAGGTGTCAGTGCGTGATTTATGGTGTGGTCGCTGTTCTGTTTTATCTCACGGCGCCATTCTATGTATTCTTCAAGAAGTTCAATAGAAATCTCTCCGAGATAGATACCATCGGATTTATAGGTTCCACGCTCTTTGGAACGCAGAAACTCCTTAAACATATTCATGCCGCTTTTCCCGTTTTCATAGCGGCTGCGACCGATACGATTTCGGGAGTATTCGGAATCCAGCCTGTCAGTAACAAACTCAACAAAGTCCTTGCCGTTGTCTTTTCTCACGGCAACTGGTTTTTCAAGAAGGAAGCCGTCTATAACTTCTTCCGTTATCTGGTGCGGATTGTTCTGGGCGAACTCTGCAAGCAACGAGTCAGTCCTTTCAACTCTGGCAAGTAATACACTGTTGATTCGCTTGGACTCCGAGCCATAGGAGGGACGGACACCACCACGCCCTGCATGAAGATTCTGATTCCAGTCTGCAATCTTCACAAAGATATTGGTAGTGCGTCGGATTACCTTACGGTTCCAAGTATATTCTATATCCACCGGATAAGCCTTGTTCTTATCCGGATTTTTCGGCGTCCTCAGACGGTATTTCCCTAAAGGGTATAATCTCTTTGTCCTTCCCATAGACCGTTATTTGTTTGTATTTTTACGATATTCCCACATGTCTGCAAAGGTAGTGAATTATATACAAACAAAACGGAAAAATCGGGGCAAATATTGTATTTTACACAAACAAATTAGGCTATTTCAGACCATAAAACACCAGCCATACAAACAAATTCTGATTGTTTATATGGCTGGTAATCAGTATTTTATGTGAATTTCAGAGGCTTAATACTCGTCCTCGTTGAAGAAGAAGTCTTCTTTGGAGGGGTAGTCGGGCCAGATGTCTTCGATGCATTCGTAGGTTTCGCCTTCGTCTTCCATCTCCTGGAGGTTCTCGATGACTTCGAGGGGCGCTCCGGAACGCTGGGCGTAGTCGATGAGTTCTTCACGGGTGGCGGGCCATGGCGCGTCTTCGAGTTTTGAGGCTAATTCAAGTGTCCAATACATATTTGTGTGATGTTATTTTTTTGTTGCGGTATGTTGCGACGTCCTTTGGTGCGTGGCGCTCGGGTGCACGTCGGGTGGTTGCTTTCACTTTAACGCTTTTGTGTGGGTTTTATTATTGCGGATTGTATATTTTTTATGTTGTGGGTTTCATCTATGTGGGATGTGTATTAAAAAGGCTGTCGCGGTGTTGCCGGACAGCCTTGTAGTTTTGATGGTGATTCCCAATAAGGGTGGTAAGAAGGATGGAGTTTATGTTGATCTTTTGTTTATTCCGTGGTTGTGAGTGGTCATTTGCCTACTACGCGGCGTGCTCCGAGGTATCGGGCGGCGTAGTATGGGGCGGAGAGGCGGTCGATGGCGATTCCGGCCGACGAGGAGGCATGGATGAAGGTGATTTCGCCTGTCGCCGGGTTGGCGTCGATGGCGATTGCCACGTGGCCTACTCCGCGGGCTTTTCTGGAGCGTCCTTTGAAGAAGAGGAGGTCGCCGGGCTGCACTTCGGGGCGGTTGATGCTTGTGCCCTGAGTGTACTGCTCACGCGAGCTTCGCGAGAGGTTTACTCCGAACTGGCCGAAGACGTAGGATGTGAAGCCCGAGCAGTCGAATCCTTTGGGGCTTTTGCCTCCGCGGACGTAGCGTACGCCTAAGAATTTGCGGGCGTAGCTGAGCATGTCGGCTACGAGTTCGCTGTTGTCCTGATCGCTGATTTCCTCTTCGAGGATGTCGGAAACGCCAAGCATCTCCATGCCGGCGGCGGGGACGATGCCGAAGGGGTTTGTCATCTCGATTTTGGCGAGCGTGTGCTCTCCGGCAGCGAGTTTTGCGGCGATGGCATCGTGGTTGGCGGGGCTGTGCTTTGTTTCGGTTTTTGCCTTTTTCACCGGCGCATGCTTCCGTGCTGCGGCAGTCACAGCAGTAGAAGTCATGAGTATGATAATAAGGCAAATTTTCTTAAGCATAGCTCTCTTTTTCCATTCTAGAGCGGCATCGCGCGGGATGTCTGCTTCAACCGATGACAAAGTTACACATTTTCGGAGGTGTTGCCAAGGGGTGAAGATTCAAAATTGCTAATAAAATGTTAATGTTAATTAATGTGTTAATAATTTTGCACACACCATGGCCGGTTTGTGCAGGTTTTTTAGACGGCGGGAGCGGCTCAGGCTGGGGTGGACGTCGGAGCGGCGATGGGTGCCGGGGCGGGGGTGGCCCCAGAGGCGGGAATGAAGGAATAGCGGTTGCCGTCGGGGGCGTTGTAGAGGCGGAGTCCGAAATCGGGTGATGATACGGCGATGTGTTCGTAGATTTCTGAGCCGAGGGCAGCGTAGGCGGTCCAGGCCGTGATCTTGGAGTAAAAATAGATATTGAGCGGCTGCCCGAATTCGTTGGCGGCATCGAGTTTGACAAGGAGGTCGAGCCCGACACCCACCTGCGGATGGTGCAGGAGGTAGGTTGTGACGTAAGCACGGAAGAGGCCGAGGTTGGTGTCGATGGTGCCGTTGGGCTGCGTGGAGGGGTTATACTGGTTCCCTTCGCCGCGCTGCCGCGCTGCCAGTCGCGAGTCGATATATTCAGCCATCTCGGGATATTTGGCGCGGACAGAGTCGAGAAGCTGCGGGGTGGCCGTGCGGATTGTCTGCTGATCGATGTAGACCGAGCGGTTGAAGAGCCGGTAGCCCGAAGCCGACATCCCGCGCCAGTTCTGGAAGGATGTCGACACGAGGGTATAGGGCGGCAACATCACAATGGTATTGTCGAAATTCTGCACCTTAACCACGGTGAGTGTCACGTCGATGACGATGCCGTTGGCGATGGTTGAGGGGACGCAGATCCAGTCGCCCACACGCAGCATATCATTGTTGGAGAGCTGTATGCCCGCCACGAATCCGAGAATCGAGTCCTTGAAAATGAGCATCAGGGCAGCAGCGAATGCACCCAGTCCGGCCAGCAGAGTCAGCGGGGATTTATCGAGAAGAATCGACACGCACACTATCAGTATGACCAGCCATACGATTCCCCGCCCGATGTTGTAGACACCTTTCAGAGGAAGGTTTTTCTCATTGTCGTGACGGTCGAAGTGCACCCACACATATTGCAGAATGGCACACAGGGCGATGCCCAGAGTGCAGATGAGATACACCGCAGAGAAGCGCAGAATCCATTCGAGCATGTGGTGGTCGTGGGTGAACGCGAATGGAATCAGACAGATAAACATCAGCGGCGGGATGAAATGGGAGCATTTGGAGAATGTGTGCAGCTCGAGCAGCTCCTTCGACGTCTCGCTGTGGCGCAGCTCCACGAGTTTGCGGATCCCTATCACCGTCAGATAACGAATGATCATGCCGGCGAGAAACGACAGGCCGAGCACCAGAGCGGTATAGAGCACCTCCTCCACCCAACCCGTTTTCGAGATACCGAGCCAGCCGAGCAGAGTATCGACCACGCGCAGCATCGCCACGGCGAAATCATGGCTTGGGATCAAGGTTTCCCCGGCCGCCTTGGCCAGAGAGGATGCGTCGGGCTGTTTCGACGCCAGCAATATCATCGTCGGGAGTGTCATAGTCGGGAGTGTCATAGTTGAAACATCGGTGTAAATTAAAACGCGCCGGGCACCCGCTGTGTTCAACATGAGGAATAATCGCACGACGGGTCGCCGCCGCCTACACTACCGATGTCTCCAATTCATATCCATCGGTTCACGTTTAATATTTTTTAGTAGTGCCGTTGAGGGAAAATAGGTAAATTTGTCTGTTGATAATAATGCGGCCACCCCAAACACCTATATAATATAATGATCGAACTTGACTCAATAAAATCGCCCGCCGACATCAAAAAGCTGCCGATCTCATGAAGGAGAAAGGCATCCCCGCCATCCATGTGCTCGGCCTCCGCAAGGAATTCGTCGACCGCTACAACGCCGACGAGCTGCTGCGCGCCAACTCGCTCACACCCCCGCAGATCGCCGCGCTGGTCTGAAATTGTACGTAATCTTGACAAAAACAGGATAACGAAGCGGTGCCCCGGCAATGAAACCGGAGCACCGCTGTATTTATCGCTTATGTGTGACGGAGATTAAGCGCTTGCTTTGCAGGCTCTTAATCGGCGAACTTGGCCTTGATGAATTCGCGGTTGAGACGCGCGATATTCGACAGGCTGATGTTCTTGGGGCACTCGGCGGCACACGCACCGGTGTTGGTGCAGTTGCCGAAGCCTAATTCGTCCATCTTGCGCACCATGGCGCGGGCGCGGCGGGCACGTTCCACCTGGCCCTGGGGCAGCAGGGCAAACTGGCTCACCTTGGCCGAAACGAAGAGCATGGCCGAGCCGTTCTTGCAGGCAGCCACGCAGGCGCCGCAGCCGATGCAGGTGGCGGAGTCCATGGCCTCGTCAGCCACCTCTTTCGAGATGGGGAGGTTGTTGGCATCGGGAGCACCGCCGCAGTTGAACGACACATAGCCGCCGGCCTGCTGGATTTTATCGAATGCGTGACGGTCGACCATAAGGTCGCGGATCACGGGGAAAGCAGCCGAACGCCAGGGTTCGATGGTGATCTCGTCGCCGTCGTGGAACTTGCGCATGTGCAGCTGGCAGGTGGTGATACCCTGCACGGGGCCGTGGGGATGGCCGTTGATGTAGAGCGAGCACATGCCGCAGATGCCTTCGCGGCAGTCGTTGTCGAACACTACCGGCTCCTCGTTGTTGTCCACGAGCTGCTGGTTGAGCATATCGAGCATTTCGAGGAACGACGAACCGGTGGATACGTTATCGAGATGGTATTTGACGAACTTGCCGGGTTCCTTGGGCCCACGCTGACGCCAAATCTTGAGGTTTACGCTAATTGTTGTTTCCATAAATGATACGGGTTATCTGGTTCAACGTGGGAAGTTTACGATTTGTAGTTACGGGTCTGGACCTTGATTGCCTCGTATTCGAGAGGCTCCTTGAGAAGGATAGGCTTCTCATCCTCGCCTGTGAACTTCCAGCAGCCCACATACATGTAGTCCTTGTCGTCGCGGGCGGCCTCGCCGTCGGCGGTCTGGTACTCCTCGCGGAAGTGGGCGCCGCACGATTCGTTGCGGTGGAGGGCGTCGATAGCCATCATGCGGGAGATTTCGAGGAAGTCTTCGAGGCGCAGAGCCTTTTCAAGCTCGGTGTTGAGGTCGTCGGCGTTGCCCACGATGCGGAGGTCGGCGTAGAATTCCTTTTTGATTTTGGCAATTTCGTCGATAGCCTTCACCAGGCTCTGGAGGGTGCGGCCCATACCCACGAGATTCCACATCACGTGGCCCAGCTTCTTGTGGAGCTGGTCGGGGCTCTGCTTGCCCTTGATGGCCATGAGGCGGGCGATGCGTTCGCGCACACCCTTCTCTGCCTCGTCGAACTCGGGAGCCGATGTCTCGGGAGCCTTCACCTTGATCTGATCGCTCAGATAGTTCTGCATGGTGTAGGGAAGCACGAAATAGCCGTCGGCCAGACCCTGCATCAGAGCCGATGCGCCCAGACGGTTTGCACCGTGGTCCGAGAAGTTGCATTCGCCGATGGCGAAAAGACCCTTGATCGAGGTCTGCAGCTCGTAGTCTACCCAGATGCCGCCCATGGTGTAGTGCGAGGCGGGGAAAATCATCATGGGAGTCTCATAGGGATTGTCGTCGGAAATCATCTGGTACATGTCGAAGAGGTTGCCGTAGCGGTCGGCAACCACATCCTTGCCCAGACGGTCGATGGCATATTTGAAATCGAGATACACGGCATTGCCGGTGCCCACGCCGTAGCCTGCGTCGCAGCGCTCCTTGGCGGCACGCGATGCGATGTCGCGGGGGCAGAGGTTACCGAAAGCGGGGTAGCGGCGCTCCAGATAGAAGTCGCGGTCCTCGTCGGGGATGTCGGTGGGTTTCTTTTTGCCGGCGCGGATGGCCTCGGCATCCTCTTTCTTCTTGGGCACCCAGATGCGGCCGTCGTTACGGAGCGATTCGCTCATGAGGGTGAGCTTCGACTGATCCTCGCCATGGACGGGGATGCAGGTGGGGTGAATCTGGGTGAATGCGAGGTTGGCCAGGTAGGCGCCTTTGCGGAATGCCTGGATGGCAGCCGAGCCGTTGCAGCCCATAGCGTTGGTCGAGAGGAAGAATGCACGGCCATAACCGCCGGTGGCGAGCACCACGGCATGGGCCGAGTAGCGCTCGAGTTCGCCGGTGACGAGGTTGCGCATGATCACACCGCGTGCACGGCCGTCGACGATGACGATGTCGAGCATCTCGCGGCGTACATAGCTCTTCACGGTGCCCTTTTCAATCTGGCGGTTGAGCGACGAGTAGGCGCCGAGCAGCAGCTGCTGGCCGGTCTGGCCTTTGGCGTAGAATGTGCGGGATACCTGGGCGCCGCCAAACGAGCGGTTGGCCAGCAGGCCGCCGTATTCACGGGCGAAGGGCACACCCTGTGCCACGCACTGGTCGATGATGTTCGACGACACTTCGGCCAGACGATAAACGTTGGCCTCGCGTGAGCGGAAGTCGCCGCCCTTCACCGTGTCGTAGAAGAGACGATAAACCGAGTCACCGTCGTTCTGGTAATCCTTGGCGGCGTTGATACCGCCCTGTGCGGCGATTGAGTGGGCGCGGCGGGGCGAGTCCTGGATGCAGAAGTTGAGCACGTTGAAGCCCAGTTCGCCGAGGGTGGAGGCGGCCGAAGCGCCTGCCAGACCAGTGCCGACCACAATCACCGAGAGGTGACGCTTGTTGGCGGGGTTTACAAGTTTCTGATGAGCCTTGTAGTTGGTCCACTTATCAGCTACGGGACCTTCGGGGATCTTGCTGTCAATCTGGTATTCGGGAAGTTTCGACGACTCGATGTCGGCGAAGTCCTTCATGATGGGGGTAGAATCGATCATACCCTCAAGTTTTTTGAGATCTGCCATATCTGAGTTGTGGTTTATTCGGTTACAATTGTGGTTGTTTCAACTACCTCGGCCTGAGGGCAGGCGGCGCAGTCGGCATTCTCGGTGCAGCCTGCGTTCTCGCATACCATGGCGGCCTCGGGGCAGACAAAGGCACCCTCGCCGTCGTGGCTCATATACATTTCAATGTACTGCTGCTGCAGCGCGGGGCACTCGGTGTAGACATTGCGGTGAGCCTGCACGGTGAACACGATGGCTTCGGCGGCAAAGAGGAGGCACACGATGGTGGCCCACCAGTTGCCGATGCATTTCAGACGGGGCATCCATGTGCGACCGTTCCATCCGCAGCTCTGGAACATCGACCAGAAACCGTGGGTCATGTGGAACCACAGGGCGATGAAGCCGATCAGATAGGCAGCCAGGAAAATGCCGTTGGAGAAAGCCATCTGGAGGAACCAGGTGCCGGCGGCGGCGGGAACCACTGCGCCTGTGGCGGGATCCACCACTTCATGGCCGGTGATCTCGGCCCACTGCATCTTGGACCAGAACTGCACAAGGTGAAGCACCAGGAAGGCCAGAATCACGATGCCGAGAACCAGCATGTTTTTCGACGACCATTCAACCTGCGGGGGACGCGAGGTGACTTCGTAGCGCTCGTGGCCGCGGGCCTTGCGGTTCTGCACGGTCAGCCAGGTGGCATAGACGATGTGAAGAATGAAACCCAGAGCCAGCACGCCGGTGCCGATCAGGGCATACCAGTTTGCGCCAAGAAACTCACATACCATGTTGTAGGCAGTGGGCCAGAAGATAGCCACACCGTTCATCAGCACATGGAACGTCACGAATAGGATCAGGAAGGCGCCGGTAAGGCACATGATAAACTTCCTACCTATGGATGAGGATGTTAACCACATAAGTGTTGTTGTTTTTGATGTTGTGTTATTGAGTTTGATTTCTTGATTCCGAATAAAACGCAAGCCCGCCGCAACGGGGTGTTTCATGGTTGTGTGCCGGAGGGAGTCTGCGGGAGATTTCTCCAGTTGCTTAGGAGCAGCAAAATTACTCATTTTTCGGCTCCTTTACAAGCATTAACGAAATTTTTCGCTAAATAAACCCATTTTTACCTGAAATCGGAAACTTTCCTCACCATTGAGCAGCTTGTTACAAAAATTTCATTACCTTTGCGGGGCACGAAAAAACTATGGCGTACAAAAGCAATCTTATTCTCAATGTGCTGGGCTGCGGCTCGGCCACCCCGTCGCGCAGACATCTGCCTTCATGCCAGGTGATTGCGCACAACCGCGAGCTGATAATGATCGACTGCGGCGAGGGCGCCCAGCGCTCGATGATGCTTCAGGGGCTCCCCCTGACCCATCTGCGCCATATCTTCATCTCGCACCTCCACGGCGACCACTGCCTCGGCCTGCCCGGGCTGCTCTCCACCCTGGCGCTCCACAAAATGGGGGGCACCCTCACAATCCACACCTTTGCCGAAGGTGCCGACATTTTCCGCACCATGGCATCATATTTCTGCCGCGAACCGGGCTACGACCTGCAATTCAACATCCTCGACCCCAAGGGAGGTGAAGTGGCGCTCGAGACCCGCAGCCTCACGGTGGAGACATTTCCGCTGCGCCACAGGGTGCCCACCGTGGGGTTCATCCTCCGCGAAAAGCCCAAGGCCCGCCACCTCATCGGCGACGCGGCAAAGTTTTTCAACGTGCCCGTGTCGCAGATCAAAGCCATCAAGGAGGGCGCCGACTTTGTCCGCGACGACGGCACCGTGATCTCCAACGACCGTCTCACCACCCCTCCCGACCGCTCGGCCAGCTATGCCTACTGCTCCGACACCATCTTCGACCCCTCGATAGTGCCCGCGATCCGCGGTGTAGACCTCCTCTATCATGAGGCCACCTACGCCGACGATGCCGCCGTCAAGGCTCACGAGCGGTTCCACTCCACGGCGTCGCAGGCGGCAACCATTGCCCGCGAGGCAGGGGCAGGCCGTCTCCTCTTGGGCCACTACTCGCGTGCCTACAAAGATGAGTCGCAGCACCTTGCCGAGGCACGGGCCATCTTCCCCGACACCATTCTCGGCCAGGAGGGGATGCGCATCGAAATCTGACCGACTTCAATCTCAACCACCCGGAAACCACTCAACGCATGCGACTGCTCACCCTGCTGATACCGCTCATGGCCGCCACGGCTCTGATGGCACAGGCACCGGCCTGCGACATACCGTTTGTCACCCGCGGGGGCGACTCCACCTCGGTACTTGCCGTGGCCCGATCGCTTGCGCCCGGCACGCCGATCAACCTGCTACTCTTCGACCCCGACTGCGAGGAATGCAGCGCCAAAATCGACTCACTGATGGCCGACGAAGCCCTCGCCGACTCCATTGCCCGCGGTAAAGCCGCCATGATCGCACTCTACGCAGCCTTCGGCACCCCGGAGACCCATGACCCCAATTACATCAAATATCAGCATCTCTGCACCACCCTCCCTGAATCGTGGATCGTAGGGTGCGACAACGGAGCCACGCTCGACACCGAGGCATATCCCCTCGAAGCCGGCCCGTTTCTGGCGCGCTTCAACGCTCCCCGCACTGCGTGCCACTCATGCTGCTCCGACACTGACAACCACTGCGACTCCATTCCATGACACCACATGCCCCGCTGAAATTCTTCGTATCGGCCGGTGAGGCCTCAGGCGACATCCATGCCGCCGGTCTCATCCGCGAGCTGCGCCGCCAGAGCGCCGGCGGAGCCGAATTCACTTTCCTCGGAGGCGATCTCATGGCCGAGGCCGCCGGGCATGCCCCCCTCATCCACTACCGCCACATGGCGTATATGGGATTCGCCGAAGTGATCCGCCACCTCCCCGACGTGCGCCGCAACCTCGCCACCGCCCGCGAAGCCATAGCCGCCGCCCGCCCCGACGCGCTGATTCTTGTGGATTATCCGTCGTTCAACCTGCGCCTGGCCGCGTTCGCCCGGTCGCTCGGCATCCCCGTCTACTATTACATTTCCCCAAAAGTGTGGGCATGGAAAGAGTGGCGCGTCAAGGCGATGCGCCGCTACTGTCGCATGGTGCTCACCATCCTCCCCTTCGAGGTGGAATATTTCCGCGACAAACAGCTCAGGGCCGAGTATGTGGGCAACCCCTCGGCAGCTGAAATCGACGCCGCCATCCCCTCACTCCCCGATCATGGCCGCTTCTGCATGGAGCAGGGACTCGACCCAAACCGCCCCATCCTCGCCATTGTGCCGGGAAGCCGCCGGGGCGAAATCAAGGGCAACCTCCCCGTCATGGCCCGGGCAGCCCTCCGGTTCCCCTCGCTCCAGCCCGTGATAGCCGCCGCTCCGGGCATAGAGAACAGCTTCTACAAAAATCTGCCGCTGAAAAGCGACCCGCAACTCGCGCAGAAAATATCGCACATGCCTCTGGTGCGCGATGTATCGTTCGCACTGATGCGCAATGCCGTGGCCGCCCTTGTCACCTCGGGCACCGCCACTCTCGAATGCGCTCTGCTCGGCACGCCCCAGGTGGTGTGCTACCGCTCCAACGGCCGCCGCTGGTTCTACAGCCTCATGAGCCATGCTCTCAAGTGCCCCCACGTCTCCCTCCCCAATCTCATAGCCAACGGCCTCAACGGCCCCCGGTTTGCCAACGAAGTGGTGCCCGAACTGCTCATCCACCATGTCAATCCCGATGAAATTTCACACGCTCTGGCCGACATCATACCCGGAGCGCCGGGGCGCCGGATCATGCTCGACGGCTACGAACGCATGCGCCGCCGGCTCGCAGGAGATTCCGCACCGAAACGCGCCGCAGAACTGATTCTCGAGGATCTAAATTAGCAAAAATCGCCGATTTTTGTATCTTTTATGGCATTTTGCCACTTTTTACCAAAATATTTCGTATATTTGTGGTAAAAATCTACGTACACATCATTTATCATGGACAAACTATCTATGATCGACAATCTCGACAGGCAAATCCTGTCGATTGTAATGCACAATGCACGCATACCATCGAAAGACATCGCCCAGGAATGCGGTGTTTCACGAGCTGCCATCCACCAGCGCATCCAGCGCATGATCGAGCTGGGCATCATCACCGGCTCGGGCTACACCGTAGACCCCAAACTGCTTGGCTATTCCACCTGCACCTACATCGGAGTGAACCTTGAGCGCGGCGCCATGTACAAGGATGTAGTGCCTGAAATCGAGAAAATCCCCGAAGTCATCGAGTGCCACTTCACCACCGGCCCCTACACCATGCTCATCAAGCTCTTCGTGCGCGACAACGACCACCTCATGGAGCTGCTCAACAAAAAGATACAGATGATCCACGGAGTCACCGGCACCGAGACCCTGATCTCGCTCGACAACTCAATCATGCGCACCATTCCCCTGCAGAAAAATCCCGAACAGCAATAACCAGTCTGCCTATGCTTATCGGTTACGACGGCAAAAGAGCTGTTGAAAACAACACGGGTCTGGGCAACTACTCACGCCTTGTCATCGAGGTGCTCGCGCAGCGGCACCCCGACGACCTTTTCCGGCTCTATGCCCCGCGTCTGAAATTCCAGCCCCGGCTGAGGGCGCTGTTCGACCTCTGCAACGTCGATCTGACCACACCCGACACCTGGCGCGGACGCCACCTCAGATCGATGTGGCGCAGCCACGGTGTCACGCGCCAGCTGATAGCCGACCATGTCGACCTCTTTCACGGCCTGTCGGGCGAGCTGCCGGTCAACATCGCCCGCGCCGGCATCCCCACGGTGGTGACCATCCACGATGTCATCTTCCGCCGGTTCCCGCAATATTATTCGCAGATCGACCGCGCGATATACGACCGCAAATTCCGCTTCGCGGCCCGCGAGGCCACACGCGTAATAGCCATCTCGGATCGCACACGCCGCGATGTGATGGAGCTTTACGACATCCCCGCCGATAAAATCGACGTGGTGTATCAGGGTTGTCACAGGCAGTTCCACACCCGCCCCTCCGACGAGACCATCGAAGCCGTAAAGAAAAAATATGGTCTCGACCGCCCTTACATCATCGCCGTGGGCACCATCGAGGAGCGCAAGAACCAGCTGCAGGCAGTCCGCGCCCTCCATGGCCTCCCCCGCGATCTCGACATGGTGCTCGTGGGCGGTCGCACCCCCTACACCCACACCATCGCCCGCTACGTCGAGCAATATCACCTCGGGGAGCGAATACACATGATTTCCAACGCCGACTTCGCCGACTTCCCGGCTCTCTACGCCGGCGCAGTCTGCTCGAGCTACACCTCGCGCTACGAAGGCTTCGGCATTCCCGTAATCGAGAGCCTCAGCGTGGGCACTCCGGTCATCATCGCTTCCGGTTCATGCCTGGAGGAGGCGGCAGGCCCCTCGGCGCCGGTGGTGTCGCCCGACAACGTCAACGAATTCATCTACGTCGCCAAGGAACTTTGCGACTACCCCCGTGTTCGCGAAAAAATTGCCCGCGAAGGCCGTCAGTGGGTCGCCCGCTTCAACGACGACAACATGGCCGACGGCATATGGCAAAGCTATCAGAAAGCCATCAACAAATTCTCCAGTCAAAATGTCTGACTCCGACAACACCCCCCGCACGCTTGCCGGACGCTCGCTGCTTGTGGTGGGCGCCGGCGGATTCATCGGCGGATTCATCTGCGCCGAAGGTCTGCGCCGCGGCATGAAAGTCACCGCCGGGGTGCGCGCCACCACCTCGAGACGCTATCTCGCCGATCCGGCCCTGTCGTTTCTCGTCCTCGACTACGACGACCCTCAGGCGCTTCACGACGCTCTGGCGGCCGACGGCCCATGGGACTATATAATCTACAACCTCGGCGCCACCAAGGCCCCCACCTTCCCCGAGTTCAACCTCATCAACTTCGAATATCTGCGCCGCTTCACTGAGGCCCTGAAAAGCTCGGGACGGGTGCCCCGGCGCCTGCTGTTCATGTCGTCGCTCTCGGCTGTCGGACCGGGCGATGAAGTCAACTACACCCCTCTGTCGGTCAGCACGCCCCCGCAGCCCAACACGCGCTACGGTCTTTCGAAAATCAAGGCCGAGCAATATCTGCAATATCAGAGCGGCATCCCCTACACCATTTTCCGCCCCACGGGCGTCTACGGCCCACACGAAAAAGACTATCTGATGATGATCGAGTCGATCGACCGTCACTTCGACTTCGGCGTGGGTTTCCGCCGTCAGGATCTCACTTTCATTTATGTCAAAGATCTCGTCGACGCCATGTTTGACGCCCTGGCATCGCCGGCGGCCGAAGGACACATCTACATCATCGCCGAGGAACGGCCCTACACCCAGAAGGAATTCCGCGAAATCGTGCGTCGCGAGCTTGGAAAAAAATGGGTGATCCCCGTCCGACTCCCCCTGTGGCTCACATGGGTGGCATCGTTTGTCGCCGAGAAAATCGGGCATTTCACCGCACGGCCCTCGACCCTCAACCGCGACAAATTCCGCATCATGAAACAGCGCAACTGGCGCGCCGACATCTCCGACGCGCGCCGCGACTTCGGTTTCAGCACCAGCTACCCTCTCGCCCGCGGCATCCACGAAACCGTCAAAGCCTATCTCGACGCTAAAAAGAAAAAATAAACTTTTTTCACAACCGACATTTCCCCGCGGTTGTTACATAATCCTGAACAGCAACTTATGAAAGAAACGGCCGATACCCCACGCATCCCTATGCCCTGGTGGGTATGGATTATCATCGTGATTCTGGCCATTCCGGGCCTCATGCTCCCATTCGCCGGATTGCTCGTGGCCTCGGCCGATACCGTGGTCCGCGGCCTCGGATGGCTCTTCCCCATCTACACCTGCCTGTCGGCGTTTATCGCATGGCAATGCTGGGGCAGGCGCACCACCCTATCATGGATCATCATAGCCCTGATGCTTCTGAGCGACCTCTCGGTCTACTACCTCGCCGACACCATCGTCTCGACCATGAGTTACCGCTAAACCCTAACACTTTAAACCCTCGGAATCTATGAAAAAGAAACTCGTCATCTCCACCGGCGCCGGCATGAGCGCCGAAAGCGGCATCAACACTTTCCGCGATGCAGGCGGCATGTGGGAGAAATACGACGTGATGGAAGTGGCCTCTCACGAAGGCTTTCTGCGCAACCCGGCGCTGATTCACGAATTCTATAACGCCCGCCGCCGCGAACTTGTCAACGCCCGTCCCAACGCAGGCCACCTCGGGCTGGTAGATCTCGAGAAAGAGTTCGACGTCTACATTATCACCCAGAATGTCGACGACCTGCACGAACGCGCCGGTTCGAAACATGTGCTGCACCTCCACGGCGAGCTGAACAAAGTGCGCGCCCTCGACGACGAGACAAAAGTGTGGACCCTCCACCCCACCGATCCCTATTTCCAGACCACCACCGAGACCGAAATCGAAGGCCACAAGGTGCGTCCCCACATAGTCTTTTTCCAGGAAGCCGTGCCCAACATCACTCCCGCCGTCGAACTCGCTCAGGAGGCCGACATCTTTGTGGTCATCGGCACCTCGCTCAATGTATATCCCGCCGCCGGGCTCCTGCAGTGCGTGCGCCCCGGCACCCCGGTCTACTATATCGACCCCAACCCCGCCGCCGTCCCGGCCAACGTCCATGTAATCCCCCTGCCGGCCACACGCGGCGTGGCCCGTCTGGCCGATATCCTCCTCCATCCCGCCGAATAAGCCATCGGTCGGGATTCTGACCGGTTACCTTTTGATCCGTTATTCAGTTTTTTGGATTATTTAGCGGCGATAGGTTGGCAGTTGGGATTTTATTTGCTAATTTTGCATTCTACAAAACCGAAGTCTACCTATCAGACTCCAACCGAAGTTAACCTTTTTAATAAAAATATACTGTCATGGCAGATAACAAACAACAGGAAATCAAAATCGAACTGACCCCCGAAATCGCTTCGGGCAACTACGCCAATCTGGCTGTAATCGCACACACCCCCAATGAATTCTTCCTCGACTTCATTGCCGTGTCGCCCAACATGCCTCAGGCCCGTGTGAACACTCGCGTGATCATGACTCCCGAAAACGCCAAAAACCTTCTCTTCGCCCTGCGCGACAACATCCAGAAGTATGAGAACACCTTTGGCGAAATCGAACGCAAGGTGGCCCGCAACGGTGCCCCCGACACCCCCTTCAAGGCTTAAAGCCCGGCAATCCACTCCCAGGGCAATCCACTCCCAGGGCAAACCACTCCACAGGCTGTTAAATTCCTGCCGCATCTATGAAACCGAACAATCTCCAGATCTACAACTCGCTCTCGCGTATCAAATCGCTTTTCCGTCCCATCCATGAGGGCAGGGTGGGAATGTATGTCTGCGGTCCGACGGTCTACGGCGATGCCCATTTAGGGCACGCCCGCCCCGCCATCACCTTCGACATCCTTTTCCGCTACCTCACCTGGCTGGGCTACAAGGTGCGCTACGTGCGCAACATCACCGACGTGGGCCATCTCGAGCACGACGCCGACGAGGGAGAGGACAAGATCGCCAAAAAGGCAAGGCTCGAGCAACTCGAGCCTATGGAGGTTGTGCAGTACTACCTCAACCGCTACCACTCGGCCATGGAGCGCCTCAACGTGCTCCCCCCCTCGATCGAGCCTCATGCCTCAGGGCATATCATCGAGCAGATCGAGTATGTGAAAGCCATCCTCGACGCCGGGTTTGCCTACGAGAGCAACGGGTCGGTCTACTTCGATGTGCCCAAATACAATGCCGCCCACCACTACGGCAAACTCTCCGGGCGCAACATCGAGGAGCTCCTCAGCGAGACCCGCGCTCTCGACGGGCAGAGCGAGAAACGCAATCCCGCCGACTTCGCTCTCTGGAAGAAAGCATCGCCCGAGCATATCATGCGGTGGCCATCGCCCTGGAGCGACGGCTTCCCCGGCTGGCACCTCGAGTGCTCCACCATGAGCGAGAAATACTTAGGGCAGGAATTCGACATCCACGGCGGTGGCATCGACCTCAAATTCCCCCACCACGAATGCGAGATAGCGCAGACCGTGGCGCGCAACGGAAAGGATTCGGTGCACTACTGGATGCACAACAACATGATCACCATCAACGGGCAGAAGATGGGTAAGTCGCTGGGCAACTTCATCACCCTCGACGAATTCTTCACCGGCTCGCATCCCAAGCTGGAGAAGGCCTATTCCCCCATGACCATCCGCCTGTTTATCCTCATGGCGCACTACCGCTCCACGGTCGATTTCTCCAACGAGGCGCTTCAGGCGTCGGAGAAAGCTCTGGAGAAACTCATGCAGGGACAGCGCCGCCTCGACACTCTGAAACCCTCGGAATCCGGCGACGTGGCCGACGAGATCGCCCGCATCGCCGACGCATGCCGGGAAGCGCTCGACGACGACCTCAACACCCCCATCGTCATCGCCCATCTGTTCGAGGCCGTGTCGCTCGTCAATAAGATTCACGACGGAGCCGCCCGCGCCACCGAAGCCGACATCGAGGCGCTCAAAGCCCTTTTCAAGGATTTCATGACCGACATCCTCGGGCTGGTCGACGAGCAGCAGGGGGGCGCCGGTGTGAACATGGGACCTTATCGCGGCGCCGTGGACCTGCTGCTGCAAGTGCGTGGCGAGGCGAAGGCAAAAAAAGACTGGGCCACATCCGACCTCATCCGCGACCGGATGGCTCAGCTCGGTTTCGCCGTGAAGGACACCCGCGACGGCGCCGAGTGGTCGATAAAATAATATCAGCGGGAACCGCCACATAAGCGAAAACCATTCTTTTCTGAAATTGGACACTCTCGGTTTCGGGCAGCTCGTGCTCGAGGAAATGCCTTTCGAGCCTACCGACCAGCAGATCAAGCTCACGGCCGCTCTGGCCCGTTTCTGCCGGGGCGATATCCCCTCCGACACTGTGTTCATCCTCAACGGCTATGCCGGCACGGGCAAGACCTCGGTGATGGGCGCTCTGGTGCGCGCCCTGGCCAAAGTGAACGTGCCCACAGTGCTTCTTGCCTCCACGGGCCGCGCCGCCAAGGTGCTCTCGGGTTTCACCGGGCTGCCCGCCTACACTATCCACCGCAAAATCTACACTTCCGGGTCGTTCGCAGCCGACGGATCTACCTCGGGGCAGCGCATCAACCGCAATCAGCACGTCAACACCATCTTCATCGTCGACGAGGCGTCGATGATCGGCGAGGGTAACGATGGCGGCATGGATCTGCTGCGCGACCTTGTGATGTATGTCTACACCGGCACAAACTGCCGGCTGATACTCCTTGGCGACACCGCCCAGCTCCCCCCCGTAGGCAGCTCGGAGTCGCCTGCAATGTCGGCTGCCGTGTTCAAACAGATGGGGTTGAAAGTGATGCGCGCAATCATCACGCGCACAGTGCGCCAGGCGTCGCGCTCGGGCATCCTTGCCAACGCCACCTGGCTGCGCCGGGCCATGGCCATGCCGCAGCTGCCCGAGCCGCAGCTCACCGCCACCCCCTACGACGATGTGGAGGTGGTGCTGCCCGAAGATCTCGAAGATGCTCTGGGGCAGTCGTTTGCCGAATATGGCGAGGAGCAGACCATAATGATTACACGCTCCAACCGCCGCGCCGTCGACTTCAATCTCGCCATCCGCAGGCAGATTTTCGACCGGGAGGAGATACTCGGCAAAGGCGACCGGCTGATTGTGGCGAAAAACAACTATTATTGGACGCGCCGCGAACGTCTGCGCCGCATCGAAGACCCCTCCGACACGCCCGATAATCCCGTGCCCGAATTTCTGGCCAACGGCGAGATTGCCATTGTGGAGGAAATCCTCTCCACCGAACCGCGCGACATGACGCTCTTTGCCGACGTGCAGCTATATCTCCCCGAATCCGCCACATCCATCACCGCCAAAATCGTGCTCGACTCACTCACGGCCGACACCGCGGGTCTGCCTCGGGAGAAGATCGAGACCATCGGACGGCGCACACTCCTGGAGGCGGGGTGCGCCGACGGGTCAGTCACAGCGCAGCGCGAGGCATTGAAGAAGTGCCCCTATTTCAACGCACTCCAGGTTAAGTTTGCCTACGCGGTCACCTGCCACAAAGCCCAGGGAGGCCAGTGGCAATCGGTATTTGTCGACATGGGCTACATCCCCCCGGAGGCATACCGCACCACCGACTTCTACCGGTGGCTCTACACCTCTGTCACCCGTGCCACCGACAGGCTCTCGCTTCTCGCGCCCGCCTGCCGTGTCAACTGACCGCTGCGGCCAGCCTGTCCCAAACTTTGTTAGCGCTGTGTCAAGCATTTTGACACAGCGCTAATTATACCCGGATGGGAGGGTGTTGTCAGAATGGTTCAGATGGTAGGAGCCATTATGACACACCCCTATTTATCTTTGGTGAGGTCGAGGACTACGTTGTCTTTCGACTTGTCGACATACTGCCTGCGCAGGGGATTGGCGGTGCGCTCGGCCCAGAGCCGACGGTTGCGGTGGATGTCGATGGCCGCGTAGATGGCCTGACGCATCGACTCGGGGTCGGCAAGGTTCTGGCCGGCGATGTCATAGCCGGTACCGTGGTCGGGCGAGGTGCGCACGATGGGGAGTCCGGCGGTGAAATTCACGCCGCCGGTGCCTGCCAGCGCCTTGAAGGGAGCCAGACCCTGGTCGTGATACATGGCAAGGACGCCGTCAAATTTCTTATAGTTGCCCGAACCGAAAAAGCCGTCGGCGGCATAGGGACCGAAAGCGTGGATTTTCTGTGCACGGGCCTCTTCTATGGCGGGTATGATTATCTCCTTCTCTTCGTTGCCGATGAGACCGTTGTCGCCTGAATGGGGATTGAGAGAGAGCACTGCGATGCGCGGCTTCACAATGTTGAAATCCTTGTTGAGCGATGCGTCGAACTGCTTGATTTTCTCTACGATAGCCTCGGTGGTGAGTTGCTCGGCAACCTTGCTGACCGGGACATGGATGGTGACGAGCGCCACTCGCAGATCGCCGCTGAAAAGTATCATCAAGGCCTTTGAGCCTTCGCCGAGCGAGGTTTCGAGATATTCGGTGTGGCCGGGGAAGGGGAACAGCTCACTGTGGATGGTGGCCTTGTTGATGGGAGCGGTGACCAGAACATCGATCTTTCCCTCGCGCAAATCGGCCACGGCACGTTCGAGTGCGTCGAACGCCGCTTTGCCCGCTTCCCGGGAGGCATTTCCGGTTTCCACCTTGGCATCCTCGCCTATTACATTAATGATGCTTGCCTGGTTGTCGGCTGCCTGGTCGGCACTTTTCACCTGCTGCAGCTGCTGACCCTGCAGACCGAGCTGCTTGCGGTAGTTGGCGGCGATCTTGGCCGAGCCGTAGATCACGGGGGTGCAGAGTTCGGCCAGACGGCCGTCGTCGAGTATTTTCAGTATCAGCTCGTAGCCGATGCCGTTGTAGTCGCCGTGGGTGATACCCACCTTTATTTTGTCTGACATAGTCTATATCTTGGGGTTAATCGTTGATATTCAGGGATAGTTGGCGATGGTGTCGCGAAGGCGCGTCACCACCATCGCACGCAGTTCTTTGGGCGATTCCACCACCACGTCGGAGCCCATCGAAATGATTTCCGACACAAGGTCGCCGGTGAGACAGAGACGATAGGTGAAACGCGAATAGCCGTCGTTGACCTCCTCGCGCTGCGAGGGATGCAGAGGGAGCGCTCTCAGATATTTGGCCTGACGGGCCTGCACGCGCAACACCACTGTGCGCGCCTCGGCCTGGTTCACCATTATTCCGTAATAGTCGCGGAAATAGGTGTGCGGGTCGGCGTTGTCGGGGAGATCAAACCGGCGGTCGAGGATGCGCAGATTGCTGATGCGGTCGAGTGCATAGGTTTTGTCGCGCCCCGACGATACCTCGCGCCCGGTCACATACCATATCTGGCGGTAGATGCGCAGAAACCATGGCTCGATCTCCACATCGCGGCTGGGGTTGACGCGCGAATAAGGATGATAGTCGAAGAGCACGGCACGGCTGTCGCGCACGGCCTCCATCATCGACGACAGATGCTGACGCGCCGATGGCACCTCCTCGAGCATAATCCGGGAGGCGATGTCGCGCGAGCTTTGCAACACATTGCTGGTGGCCTCGGCATTGAGCAGCCAGTCGGTGATCTGCTCTCCGGCCGGTCCCTCGGCATCCTCTATATAATATTCGTAGGTGCCTGGGTCGCAGGCTATCGACACGGAGAAAAGTTCCTCGATGGCCTGACGGTAGTTATAGAACGTGCGGCGCGGGATGCGGGTCTCGCCGTTGGCGTAGGGACAGAGCGACCACAGCCGGTCGAGTTCGCGGCGCGAGATGCGTCCGTATCGGCGGATGGTGTCGACAATCCAGATATACCGGTTGAGTAGGTCGCGTGCCATGGGCGGGAATGTGTGATTGGCTGTGATTGGTTATTGCACGAGGGTGGTATCGCGCGGGAGGGTTATTGCGGCGTGCCTACGAGGCGCACGGCGGTCATCTGTTCCGACGGGTCGTTGGTGATTACCAGCAGACGGCCGTTGAGCAGAGGCGCCTTGAAATGAGAGGGGTCGAATGTGACAGTGACGGTAGCGGATTTCCCTTTCTTCACTTTATCGGCGGAAACATCTATGGTGAATCCGGAGTCGGCGGTGTAGATCCTGCGTAGCAGCAGAGGGTCATTGCCGCGGTTGGTGATTTTGAAGGTGCGGCTTATAGCGCCTGCATCGGGCGAAAAAGAGCCGAAGTCGAGGGTTGTCTCCGACAGCGAGGCCACTGGAGCGTTGCGCCGTTGCTTCTCGGTGAGCTTTGAGAAATCCTCCTCCACGATGGCCGCAATCTCGATGCTGAGCGGCGGCTGACCGGGCACGTCAAACCGGATGGAATCGGTGACGAGTCCGTAGGGGGTGTCGTTGCGGGGAGCGAAAACAAAGGAGTAGACCCCCTGCTCGCCCGGCGGCACGGTGTCGTGGGCGGCAGTGACGCGCAGAAATGGCGGCACATTGCTCCACGAGGGAGCCACGGGCCGGTCGGAGGAATTGTACACCTCGATATATTGCGATTTCAGGCTGCCGCGTTTCACTGAACCGAAGGTTATCATTTTGCTGCGCAGGTTCAAGGGTCCATCCGCTACGGGGAAACGCGACCTCACGGTGTTGCGGGCGCCGATGACCACACCCTCCACTTTCAGCTCGTGCAACTTTCCGTCGCTCATCTTCACGCGGAGATATTTGGAGAAGCGGCCCGGACGTCCATAGGGGTTGAACACGGCCGTGACTTCACCGTCGGCGCCGGGAGCAACAGGCTCACGGGAATATTCAGGCACGGTGCAGCCACACGACGACGACACGGTGGATATGCTCACAGGCCTGTCTCCCTCGTTGATAAAGCGGAAAATCGCCGATACTTTGCCATCCTCCTCGTCGAAGGCTCCGAAATTCCACACCGTCTGCACCCAGCGCACGTCGGCGCGGGCGGTCAGCCCTGCCAGTGCAAAGAGAGCGCAGAGCGCGGCAACTATATGGGTAGATTTCATTTGATACTTTTCAGAATAGTTATATCAACCGGGTTGTGACGGCCGCGGCATCATTTCTTGGCGGGATTGACAAACCCCTTGATTTTCAGGGTCACGCGCTTGTGACGTTTATCGTTGGAACGCACGGTCACATTCTTGGTAAACTCGCCGGGGCGACCAGCAGGGTTGTAGGTGACTTTTATACGGTCTTTCTTCCCTGCCTGAATTGGCTTTTTGGGATATTCGGGACGGGTGCAGCCACACGACGCCGAGGCGTTGAGGATGACGAGGGGGGCATCGCCGCTGTTGATCACCTCAAACGAGTGGCTTACCGGACCGCGGCTCTCCTCGATGGTGCCGAAGTCCCAGACCATGACGGGAAACTCCATGCAGGGCTTGCCCGCATTCTCCTTCTTTTCGGCTCCGGCGGTGACACACCCCAGGAGCATAAGCACTGTAAGGAAAACAATCTTAAGTTTCATAATTGACCGGATTTAAAGCTCTTTGTTTTCACCCTCCTTGCCGGCAAGCATGCCGCAGGCGGCCATGATGTCCTCGCCGCGCGAGGCACGGATAGTGGCCGTGATGCCGTCGGCATTCAGCTGGTCGCGAAACCGCTCCATCTGCGCCGTGGAGCATGGGAGCAGCGGGCTGCCGGGGATAGCGTGAAAACGGATTAGATTTACGCGGCAGTCGAGACCGCGGAGTACCTTTGCCAGCTCGCGGGCATGGCGGGCATCGTCGTTGACGCCGCGGAACATTATATATTCAAACGACAGACGCCGCTGGTGGGCGAAGTCGTAATTTCTCAGCAATTCGATGACGGCCGACAGCGGGTAGGCCTTTTCCACCGGCATGAGCCGGGCGCGCTCGCCCGGATATGGAGAATGGAGCGAGATGGCGATGTGCACGCGCGTCGTCTCTATGAGTGTCTTGAGTTCGCGCAGCTTGCCTATCGAGCTTACGGTGATGCGCTTCGGGCTCCAGGCCATGCCCCACGGGGCAGTCAGCACCTCGATTGCGTCGAGCACGGCGGGCAGATTGTCCATCGGTTCGCCCATGCCCATGAATACCAGATTGGTAAGCGTTTCGCTCGCGGGCACCGAGAGCACCTGATTGATGATGTCGGCGGCGGAGAGATTGCCATGGAATCCCTGTCGGCCTGTCATGCAGAACGAACAGTTCATCTTGCACCCGGCCTGCGACGACACGCACAGCGTGGCGCGGTCGCCGTCGGGGATATAGACAGCCTCAACATTGCGACCGCCTACGCCCGGAAAGAGATATTTCACCGTGCCGTCGGCACTCTCGCTGCTGGCCAGAGGGGCATGAAGCCCCACGCAATAGTGCGCCTCAAGCTTTTCGCGGGCCGCTTTCGACAGCTCGGTCATGCCGGCGATGCTGTCGGTGCGGTTCACATAGAGCCGGCGTGCCATCTGCTTGGCGGCGAAAGCCGGCATGCCGCACCGCGCGGCCACCTCCCTGAGTCCCTGCAGTGTAAGCCCTATCAGCGGCTTGCGGCCACTGCTATCCGATATGTTGACATTGGATTCCATCGTGTATACTTCTATTCAAACAACAAATTTACCACAATTTCCTGAAACATCCGCGCCCCACCCGCAAAAATTTCTCCCCACATTCCTATTCATAGGGTTTTTAAAATCAAAAAAATTCGTTAATTTTGTAGTGATGGAAGATCAGAACGAAATAATCATCTATAGCGGCGCTGACGGCGGAACCCGCATTGAAGTGAAATTCACCGGCGAGACCGTGTGGCTGTCGCAACAGCAACTTTGCGAGTTATATGCCACCAGTAAAGCAAATGTAAGCGAGCACATTAAGCATATTTTTGAAGATGCCGAACTTGACAAAGAGTCAGTTGTTCGGAAATTCCGAACAACTGCGGCTGACGGCAAATCCTATAATGTGACGTTCTACAACCTCGATATGATTATTTCGCTGGGCTACAGGATACGTTCGGTAATCGCCACCCACTTCCGCCGATGGGCCACCGAGCGACTTAAGGAATATATAATCAAGGGATTCACCATTGATGACGAGCGAATTAAGGGCAATGGCGGAGGAGCCTATTGGCACGAACTGCTCGACCGCATTCGCGATATCCGCTCGTCGGAAAAGGTGATGTATCGGCAGGTTCTCGATTTATATGCCACCGCCGTAGATTATGATCCCCGCTCGGAAACCTCCGTCAAGTTCTTCAAGATTGTTCAAAACAAACTCCATTTCGCCGCGCATGGCCACACTGCCTCGGAGTTGATTTTCAAACGCGCCGATGCCGATGCCCCGATGATGGGTCTCACTTCGTTCAAGGGTGATCATCCCACACTTCGCGATGCGCAGATCGCCAAGAATTATCTGAGCGAAAACGAATTGAAAATTTTGAATAATCTCGTTTCGGGTTATTTCGATTTTGCCGAGATTCAGGCAATGAAACGCCGCCCTGTGTACATGAGCGATTATGTGCGGCAACTCGACACCATTCTCTCCTCCACAGGCGAGGCTCTGCTCAACGGACCCGGCACCGTCAGCCACCAGCAGGCTATGGATAAAGCGCGTGAAGAATACCGGAAATTCCAGATACGTGAGCTTTCGCCGGTAGAACACGCCTATCTCGATACCATCAAGGCTCTAAATGCCAAAGCAGCAAAGAAATAAACACAAGGGAACATAACGCTGTGGAGAAGTGTTATATTGTAAGGTGTGCCGCGGAGAGGCGGCGACCGGAGTTTTAATTTTTTTTGTGAAAAAAAACTTAACATTTATAAGTATTTACCGTAACTTTGCATGTTGAAGCCCGGATTGCAGACTCGGCACTCCCGTTTCAACTATTAATATTCGTAAAATAATGGATAACAACAATTTAGACCGCATCAGCTACGCCCTGGGACTGAGCATGGGCAACAATTTCCGTGCCTCCGGCATTCAGGAACTCAATGTGGGCGACTTCGCCGACGGTGTTGCCGCAGTGTTCAACGGCAGCCAGCCCAAGATGACCTACGACGAGGCCAAGGCTGAAATACAGAAATTCTTCTCCGCCATGGAGGAGAAACAGCGCGCCGAAGCCTCCAAGATGGCCGAGGTGAACGAACGCGAGGGCAAAGAGTATCTCGAAAAGAACGGCAAACGCCCCGAGGTGAAGACTCTCCCCTCAGGCCTGCAGTATGAAGTGCTCAAAGAGGGCACAGGCATCTCGCCCGAAGCCAAAGACCAGGTGGAAGTGCACTACACCGGCACTCTGCTCGACGGCACCAAGTTCGACTCGTCGGTCGACCGCGGCGTACCCGCCACATTCGGCGTTACCCAGGTGATTCCCGGATGGGTGGAGGCTCTCCAGCTCATGCGCGAAGGTGACAAATGGCGCCTCTTCATCCCCTCGCAGCTTGCCTACGGTCCCTCCGGCACCCCCGGCGGCCCCATCGGCCCCAACCAGACTCTTCTCTTCGACGTCGAGTTGCTTAAGGTCTACAAAGCCGAAGCCTGACGCAGGAATGAATCGCATTCAAAGCATATTATTGGCCGCAGCCGTGGCGCTCCCTGCGATCGCCACGGCCGCTGAGCCTGTTGCCAACGGCCAGAAAGCCGACCGGTCGACGACAGCGGTCGCCCCGGCCGATTCGGTGGCGGCAGGCCACATTTTCATCAGTCGCGCGGAAGCCGACTCAATAAACCGCGCATATGCCACAGTGATGGCATTTTACCTCAAACCCGACATCGCCAACCGATTTCCCGGCGATTCAACAGCCGTGAGCCGTTTCATCGACGGCATCCGCCACGCATTCGACATCCGCAAAGAGGATTCCCCCTACTATGCGGGCGTGCGCATGGCCATAGCCAACTTCGAGCGCTTCGACAACATGGTGGGGATGGGGTTTCCCCTGACTCCCGACAGCTATGTCAGCGCCCTTGCCGAAGCCATGGAAGGAAACACTTTCGGCTTCGACCGCGAGACCGCCAATCATTATCTCGAATCCGAGATGCAGAAGATGTATCCCGCTCCCGCAGCCCTCTCGCCCGAGTCGCAGCTCGCTTTTCTGGATAAAGAGGGCGCGCGCGAAGGTGTGATCAAATGCCCCTCGGGGCTCCTCTTCGAGGTCATCAGCGAGGGTGAGGGAGACTCCCCCAAAGCCGACGACACCGTGCGCGTGACCTACAAAGGCGCCCTGGCCGACGGCACCATATTCGACGAGACCGAAAAGCCCATCGACCTCCCCGTCAACGGTGTGGTCAAAGGGTTCTCCGAAGGGTTGCAGATGATGCGCCCGGGAGGCACCTACCGGCTCTTTATCCCCCCGGCCTTAGGCTATGGCGACCGCGGTGCCGGCGGCGGCGTGATTCCTCCAGGCGCCGCCCTCGATTTCACCGTCACCTTGCTCGACATTATCAAAAAAAATAACCAATAAGTAACTAACAATCATTTGACAATGAGAAAATTTATTCTTTCTCTCGGTGTGGCCGCCCTCACCCTCGGCGCCCTCACCTCATGCAACAAGTCGGACAGCTCCGCTGACGCCGACAAACCTTTCAACGACTCTCTGGCCGTGGCTCTCGGCGAATTCGTCGGCATGCAGCAGAACCAGTCGTTCGATGGACTTAAGCACCAGATGGACTCCGCCACCTACGCCAAGATGAGCAAAAAAGAGTTCCTCGAGGGCGTAAAGGCCGTTCTCATGGCCGACACCTCAAAGATGGCCTACTTCCAGGGCATGCAGATAGGCATGCAGCTCATGCAGCCTGTCAACGGTCTCAACCGCGAAGGCATATCGCTTGATCCCGACGTAATCTACAAGGCATTCGAAAATGTGTTCATGCAGGATTCCGTCAGCACTCCCGACGTATACTACGCCAACTATCAGACCATAGCCGACAAACTCCAGCAGCGCATGCAGGAGAAGCAGGCTGCCCGCTTACGCGAATCCAAGGAATACAAGGATAACACCGCAGCCGGCAAGGCCTACATCGAAAAAGTAAAGAAAGAGGGCTACACCCAGGCTCCCAGCGGCATCGTCTACAAAATCGACAATCCCGGCGACGCCAAGAAAGTGAAACCCACCGACAAAGTCTCCATCCGCTACAAAGGCATGAAGACCGACGGCAAAGTGTTTGACCAGACCAAGGAAAATCCCTACCTTGCCCGCGCCAACGCCTTCATCCCCGGCTTCAACGAAGCCCTCACCCTCGTAGGTAAAGGTGGCAAATACACCGTGGTTATCCCCGGCGAACTCGCTTACGGCGACAACGGTGCCGGCGGCCTTATCGGCCCCAACGAGACCCTCATCTTCGAAGTTGAGGTTATCGACGCCCAGCCCACTCCCGACGACAACGCTCCCGCCCCCAAGAAATAATCATTCCTGACATATAACCGATTAGAGGCCCCGGCTTTTCGAAAGCCGGGGCCTCATCGTCATTTGTTCTGTGAACACAATGAAGGTGTATAAAACGTGAGTTCGCTAATGCCCGTAGCAATAGATTTCACCACAGCCATGGCGGTCTTCGTAGACTGACCGGGAATTGTAATATTTTTAATAATATATGTCACACCGCCCTTTGTGCCTTCGATAGGCTCTTCGGTGCTCTGCGCCAACGCGGGCAACGACACGGAGAGTATCCATGCAAAAATGAGTAATAGTTTTTGCATAAGGGTTGATTGAGGTTATACTATTTTAGGATTAGTGAATTGGAAAGAATTGTCTCTAATCAGGAAAATATTGCGCCTGACGGAGTGAATCCGGTCGCGGAAAAAAAGGATGTGCAAATTTACAACAAAAAATTACCCCCCCCGTTAACATACGTTAACTCTATAATTGCAAAATATAACCTTTGTTCACATTTTCACCCCCGAAATGGTGACACTTTCAACCGATGACGGCGTCTAATATTGTGAAATCTGCGGAAAACCGCCGTTCCACAATCACAACAATTCTCTGATATGTCATTTACAATAAATCTACCGGTGTCGGTGCCGCTGTCGGTGAAAGTGCGGATGTTTGCCGCACGCATAATGGCGATGGTGTCGGCCGACGCTGAAAGCCGGAGAGCGGCCGAAGTGTGTTTTCGTGAGATTACACGCAATCAGAGCAATCTGATTGCGATGATATGCCTTTCGTTTGCCGGTTCCAAGGAGGATTTTGAGGATCTGCGACAGGATGCGCTGCTCAATATATGGCGGGGCATCGGCAGCTTCCGGCGCGACAGCAATTTGTCGACCTGGGTCTACAGGGTCACACTCAATTCCTGCATCAGTTCCCGCCGGAAGATGAAGAGCGGAGAGCGGCAGGCCGAGGCGCACAATGAGTTCTACCGCGAACTTTTCGAGGACTCGACGGCTACGGAGGTCGAACGTTATGAATTGATGTACCGGTTGATTTCCCGGTTGTCGCCCCTCGACAAATCGGTGATCATGATGTGGCTCGATGAAAAGCCGTATGACGAAATCGCTGAGGTGACCGGTCTGAGCCGCAATGCGGTGGCGTCGAGGCTCAAACGCGCCAAGGAGCGATTGGCTGCCATAGCAACAGATGAATAAGAGTTAGTTTAAAATAAATGGGGTAATAAAAATATTTTTGAACATTTACTTATGAAGATAGATGAAATGAAATCGAGCTGGGATTCAGCCAAAAAGAGCATCAACACAGAGAATGACGGGTGCCCCGAAAGCAACCGACGCACAGCGCTGCAACGCCTTGGCGACCAATACCGCCGCTTTTCAAGGCTGAGCGTTGTGATGGCGTTGGTCGGACCGCTTGCATTGCGCAACGGGGGCATCAGCTCGCCATGGATCATCGCCGGATATGTGATACTGTTGATGGCAGCGGCCGCCACCGACCATTTCCTGGCCAATTCCATCAAGGCGATAGATCTGTCGGCGATGCCGGTAGCCGAGGTGCTTGAACGTACACTCAAATGTCGGAAAATCCACCTGTTGTGGCTGGCGGTGGCCATGCCGTTTGCAATATTCTGGTGCGCCGTAATGGCCTACGATGTCCATGCCGACATATATCTGTTCTACGGGATATGCGCCGGCGCAGTTGTGGGTCTTATCGTAGGATTGCGCGTGCTTTTCCGCTTTCTTCGCGACTACCGCGACGCGCTGCATGGCTGAGACCGGAAAGTCTTTCAGGCAAAGAAACGGTCCACGCGGGAAACGATACGCTCACAGGCGTGACCGTCGCCGTAGGGATTGGCTATGCGCTGGCTCGCTGTATAATACTCGTCATCGTCGAGGTAACGTGATGCCTCGGTGATGATACGTTCCCGGTCGGTGCCGACCAGCTTGATGGTGCCGGCCTGCAGAGCCTCGGGACGCTCGGTCACCTCACGCATCACCAGTACCGGTTTGCCCAGCGAGGGGGCTTCCTCCTGGATGCCCCCGCTATCGGTGAGGATCAGGTGTGCGCGTTTCATCATATAGACGAAATAGAGGTATTCCAGCGGCTCGATGAAAAATGCGTTGCCGTGCGAGATGTTTCCGAAAACCTCGTTGATGGGGCGCCGCACGTTGGGATTGAGGTGCATGGGATATACGAAATCCACCTGGGGGTATTTCTCGGCCAGATCCTTGATGGCGTAGCATATGTTCATGAATCCTTCGCCGAAATTCTCACGGCGGTGACCGGTGATCAGAACCATGCGTCGACCGGCGTCAAGACGTCCGAGATCGTATCCGGCCTGACGGATGTGATCGGCCAACTCGCGCTCAAGCGCGGGATCCTTCTCTATTTTGTCCACGACACGGTGCAGAGCGTCGATGACAGTGTTCCCGGTCACCTCAATATTGTCATCTGCAACCTTCTCGCCGAGAAGATTATTGCGGCTCAGGTCGGTTGGTGCGAAATGCAGTGAGGCCAGGCGTCCGGTGATCTGGCGGTTCATCTCTTCGGGCCACGGGCTGTAAATATCGTATGTGCGCAGACCGGCCTCCACGTGTCCCACGGGCACCTGTGCGTAAAAAGCGCTCAGAGCCGCGGCAGTGGAGGTGGAGGTGTCGCCGTGTACCAGCAGCAGGTCGGGACGCTCCTCTTTGAGGACGTCGCGCATGCCTATGAGAATGCGTGAGGTGACGTCATAGAGATCCTGGCCCTGTTTCATGATGTCAAGGTCGTAATCGGGAACGATTTCAAAGAGCTGGAGCACCTGGTCCAGCATTTGTCGATGCTGCCCTGTGACGCACACCACGGTCTTGTAGCGGTCGGGGTGACGTTGGAATTCCTGCACCAGGGGTGCCATTTTGATAGCTTCGGGGCGTGTCCCGAACACGAGCATTATTGTTTTCATAATTCTGTCAGAGACGTCCGGTGTAAAGACGGAATAGGAACGGTATGTAATTGAGCTGTCGGCGCCATCTGGAGGGCTGACGCACCAGGCGGTACATGAATTCCAGATTGAGGCGACGCCACATCTTGGGCGCGCGTTTCACGGCGCCTGTATATACGTCGTAACTGCCGCCCAAGCCCACGTATACAGCATGATGGCGTGCCTGCATTTCGGTCATGAGCAATTCCTGCTTAGGTGAACCCATGGCCACAAAGACGGCGTCGGGGCGCTTGGCGGCCACATCGGCTATCAGAGTCTGCCGGGCCGCGTCGTCGCGGATATAGCCGTCGCGATGTCCCGCGAACTGAATGTCAGGGTATTCTTCACGCAGCTTTTTCACTGTTGCCTCATGAACCTCGGGAGAGGCGCCGATGAGATAAAATCGCCACGACGAGTGGTATCGGTCGATGATTTTGAGCCAAAGTTCACATCCGGGCAAGCGCACTACATCACGCAGGCCCTTACGACGCAGAGCCTTGACCGCGCCGATGCCGTCGCAATAACCGACGTTGCGGTTGATCATATCGCGCACCTTGTCAGGTGCGGCAATGATTTTCTCGGCATTGATGGCCACGTATATGCGGCGGTCACGATCCACATGATCCAGGATTTCATCCCAGGAGCGAAAGCCGTTGACCGTGATACCGTTCAGGGTGCGTGTTCGAGTCTCCATCATTTCTTGAAGATGCCGCAGAAATCCAGAATGACCTTGTCGTCGCGCCACTCCAGTGACTTGAAGGGCGTATGTGCGGTAAGGAATACCACGATATCGGCCCGGTCATAGGCTTCGCGGTAGGGTGTGAGCTTGAATACGTTGTGCTGCTCGATGTTGGGTTCCACCACCAGGATATCGGCGTTGTTGCATTTCTGCATCACCTTGGAGATTATATATTTGGCGGGGGACTCGCGCAGGTCATCGATATCGGGTTTAAAGGCTACGCCCATCATGGCTACCACGGGTTTGCGGCCGTGGTCAAGCTCGAAACGGAGCATGGCGTTTTTGACCTTCTCGGCACACCACTCGGCTTTGTAGTTGTTGACGGTACGGGCAGTGGCAATGAGTTTGGATTCGCCGGGGAAATCGGCGGTGATGAAATAAGGGTCAACGGCTATGCAGTGGCCGCCGACGCCGCATCCGGGCCGCAGGATGTTGACGCGGGGGTGTTTATTGGCCAGGTCGATCAACTCCCAGACGTTAATGCCGGCGTGGTCGCAGATGAAAGAGAGTTCGTTGGCAAAGGCTATCTGGACATCACGTGAGGAGTTCTCGGTCAGCTTACACATCTCGGCAGTGCGGGCGTTGGTGGGATGGAGAGTACCCTGGACAAATTTGGAATAAAAGTCCATGGCCTTGCGAGTGGAGGCCTCGTCCAAGCCGCCTATCACGCGGTCATTGTGTACCAGCTCGTGGATGATGTTGCCGGGGAGTACACGCTCGGGGCAATATGCGATATAAATTTTGCCTTTCAGCTCGGGGCGTTCGTTGAAAATGATTTCAGCCATAGCCTCGGTGGTGCCCACGGGGGAAGTGGATTCGATGACGTAGAGATCGCCTTCCTTCAGCACGGGGATGACGGCGCGTGTAGCTGCCTCGACAAACGAGACATCAGGTTGGTGATTGCCTTTGAAGGGTGTGGGCACTACAATAAAGTAAGCATCGCTCACTTCGGGCTTGGTGACGGCGCGCAGGCTGCCGGCTTGGATCACGTCCCGGAGCATGTCGCCCAGACCCGGCTCCACTATGTGAAGCTCGCCGGCGTTGGTTTTGGCCACTACATCGGGATTGATATCCACGCCCGTGACATTAATTCCGTGTTTTGCAGCAATTATTGCCGTGGGCAGACCGATATAACCGAGCCCCATGAAACAAACTTTCATATTTTGTGTGTTTTTAATATTTTTTAAAGAATGTCACTAAAAATAACGTAAGCAAGTTCAGGTTTATTGTAGATACAACGGTCCGCGACGACACGTATAGCCTAAAAAATAGCCGTCGCGGACGGTTGTTCAGGAGATGTATCCCGATGGAGATTAGTTGCGGGAGTTTCCGAAGAAACGGAGCAGATAGATGAAGAGGTTGATAAAGTCGAGGTAGAGCGAGAGGGCGCCCCAGGTGGCGAGGCTGCCGTTGGGCATACCCATGTTCATCGAGGCCATTTGCTTGATTTTCTGGGTGTCCCATGCGGTAAGGCCGATGAAAATCAGCACGCCCAGACCGCTCACGATCCATTCAAAGGTGCTGTTGGCCCAGAAGATGTTGATCACGCAGCAGATGATGAGGCCGAAGAGCGCCATCACCAGGAAGGAACCGATTTTTGTGAGGTCGCGGCTGGTGAAGTAGCCATAGACGCTCATGGCGCCGAACACGGCCGCCGTGATCAGGAAGGTCTTGAATATCGAGGCAAACGAGAATGCCAGGAAGATGATCGAGAGCGTAAGCCCGTTGACTATTGCAAAAAGGAAGAACAGGGCGGTCGACATGCCCGGGCTCATTTTGCCCAGACGCGCCGAAATCCAGAACACCAGTCCCAGCTCAACCAGGGCAAGACCCCAGTAGATCCAGCGGTTGGTGAAGAGGGTCGCTGCCATTTCGGGTGCCATGAATGCGACGCCCACAGCGGCGGCTGCCGAAACGAGCAGCGCCAGGAACATCTTCACATAGACCTGTTTCATCACGGCCGACACTTTCATGTCGAGAGTGTTGGGATCGGGCATATGCTGCCACGAATCCTGTGCGGAGTAGTTGTTATTGTACATTATTTTATGATTCGTCAATATATTATATAAGACATCCGGCGGCCGGAAAAGTTTAACGCCTGTCGGACAAGGCGGCGCGGGCTACATGCGTTCGGGCACACTGATACCGAGAAGCCCCATGGCAAGGCGAACCGTGCGGGCCACCGTGGCGCAGAGAGCCAGTCGCAGCGAGCGCACCGCGGCATCCTCCTCGCGCAGGATGGAATAGTCGTGATAGAACTGGTTGTATTGTTTCACCAGCTCGTAGGTGTAGTTGGCGATAAGCGCGGGGGAGTAGGTGCGGCCTGCTTCCTGCACTGTGGCGGGGAAATCGGCAAGAGTCTGGATGAGGGCTATCTCCTTGTCGTTGGGCACCACGGCGGCATAGGCCGATGCGGCGAAGCCCTGCTCCTGAGCCTTGCGGAGCACCGAACGGATGCGGGCGT
>DAAN01000030.1 GCA_001701135.1 Bacteroidales bacterium H3 | reverse complement strand
TTTTTAGTGGACAGTAGTGACTTGTCGCATCGAAAAGTCGCTGTATAATCCACGTTTTCGCAGACTCTTGTGAAGCAAGAACATTTTACGCGCCTCAAGATGATAGCACTCTTGCTCATAAACAGCAGCTCTCATATAACGGCTATCGTTCAATAGAGATTCCGCCCACCGTGTTCCCTCGCCGTGTTCGTAGTATGCAAGAAAATCCACATTACAAGCAATAATGGAGTCAAACATTTTAGCGGCTTTATCTAACTTGTCGTTAGCTAATAATGCGCAGCCATAGATGTATCTAACCCAATAATCATTAGGAGCTAATTGATGCGCTTGGTTTGCATAAGTTAAGGATTCATTATATTTCCCCAATTGATAGCAGGCCGATGACAACTCAGCTAAAAGATAATAATCGCCCGGCATCACTGATAATAACCTACGAAGATAGAGGCGAAGACTCTTAAAATCTCCGCTTTTCTTCTTGCGGTCAATTACACACTGAAATTCCCTCGGCTCTTTCATAACCAATTATTTTTAAGTACGCGACGTGAATAGAATGGTGCGTAAATGAAGAATAGGCATACATTCATCAATATATAGCCGGGAGTGTCATGCCTTACGGCAATTGAAATGTTCTTCTGTGTAAAGGCGATTACCGCAATTATCAATCCGAGATAAAATATATCGCCAATTTGTGACTCAATCAGCGGGGTATAAAACACTGCCGCGAATGTGTATAGCAGCCAAAATATCTGCACATTGCGAAGGAATAGATATACATTGCGCTTTGAAAATGCCGTTGATGTCTGTTTGTTGTCCGCTTTACCACTCAGGAAATATAAACTCAGGAAGGGATTGATAAAGAAATTTCCACATAAAACCAATGACAGATACCTGCCACCGTATTGTTCCAGACTAATACGAATGTTGGCAAACAACAATCCCATCGCCGATGCCATGAGCAGGAGCTGTGCAACTTTAGCCACATCGGAATACAGCCACAATTCACGATCAAGCCAACCGCCGTTAATTCCGACAATCAAGATAACGGCGTAAATCAACAACAAGAAATTGCCCGCAATGGCAAAAATATATAACATTCGGTTTTTCATTGCTTACGTTTCCTTTATCATTGAAATTGCAAAAATGAGGATTATACTTATAAATACCACTAAAAGGATTCCTGCCAAATACTTGTTTTGACTATGGGAAGATTGCTCGTCGAATACACCTGTGCCGCCGAATCTCTTGATTGCTTCAATAACGCTTTTGTTACGGCAATATTTCCCGGACAGCCTGACCGAAATACTCTTTTGGCTTTTAGTTTCAGATAACGACAATATGTCTAACTCTCTGTAAAATAGGACACCCGCGTAGGACTGTATATAACAAACGGTGCATTTCGATATTTCAGACCATTTCAGCGAAGTGGTTTTGCTCCATCCCTTATATGAAATACCATCGGCGTCTATTCTAAGAAAGTCACGTCCGAAGCGGAGATATTTGAAAATATACACCAATGTGATTATTCCGAAAAACGATGTGCCGATTATAGCACCGACAGGCCACCCGTCAGTACAGCCCCAATAAGTATTGAAAGACAGACAAACAAGGCAAAAAAGAGGAAACGTAAACGCCTCTTTTGCAATATATTCATCCTGCGGTTTCATCGGTTAACTCCTTTTGATCGTTTATTGATATTGCGGAAAATAATACCTCCAATAGTACAAATCATAGCATTTGCAAACACACAGATTGGGAACAAATATATTTGTCCAACGATCAAAGGATAAGACTCCATTTTGATTAGCCTAAACATATCAATAATGATTAAGTCTATGATATATGCGGCATTTGCTGCAAAGAATATCAATATAAATGTAGCAAAAACCGGGATTTTGGAAAAGGATATTGCCCCTATAGCTGCGACAACACCATACGACACTACTATCAGCATAATTACGCTGATGTTTTCGCCATACATTATCAAGGGCATTGCAGACAACGCCAATGTCAGCACAATCTCCCAAAGCAAGAATCGTTTATCAGTCAGTTTCATATATCAGTTTGTCATTTTCTTTATAGTTCCAGAATTTGCGATAGCAGTTGCCTTCTTCATCGTAGTATTTCCATTCACCGAATTGATTGCTGAGGTCATCTTCCGGATCATCGAAGTATGCAACCCATCCCTCGCATCGGGTACTGCCATCTTTGTATAGATAACGAATGTATGCAATAGAGTCAGGCTGTCCGGAGTAATCACCAATCGGACATATCCGTGACTGATTAAAGGATATGCTGTCTATCAATGGAGGAACATTATAATCCTGCTCAAATTTGGAAATTCTGTTTATTGCAGCTACCGTGTCTGCGTTTACGGGCATTTCTATCAGGCAAATATCTGGTTCTTCAGTCCAACGGTGTTCAATGTTTATATATTGCGTGAGAATACCATCCTCAGAGGTATACTCGACAATGTATTCTTTATTGTTGAACTTGACATAGTCAAATATAATTCCTTTGTAATAGTATTCTCCGCCGCCTATCTGCTTGAAGCCCACTTCCGACATGGATTCAGGCAAATGTCCGTTTGCCGACTGGAAAGATTCTATGCGCTCGATTATTTTATCTCTGTTTGCAAGTTCTCCATTTTTTGTTGCCACATTATATCCCATCAGATAAGTAGCGACAATAATCAATCCGATAAACAGAACGAAGCCGACAGCGATTGAATATGCTATTATTCTACCCAACCATTTCATTGCTTGCCTCCTTTCCGATAGATACATTGGTTGGGTATGACATCAGACTCGGTATTGTAACGGGCAATGAATGGCAGTATATATTCGGTGAGGTCGCACTCTATTTCGCTCCATAGTTTTATGACATCTGTGCCGGAGGTAATGCAGTACCATTTATCCGCTTTGACCGGAAGTAAGTCGCCGATTCTCTCCCGGATAGCACAATCATATTCCTTAGGGAAAGTTGGGATAATCCCGGTATTCTTGAAATCCTCACATTCAAGCCAAAAGGCATCTGTAAATATACCGACATTCAATGTGAAGCGGATTTGATTGGTATTATTCCATTTGTCATTCTGAATGTTCACGCAATAACCTACCGAGCCGTTGTCCTTGTAGAAATGATTGCCACGCTTCCTGAAATCATTTTCCTGAAGAAAATCCGCAGCCTTTTCAAAAATAAATGTGCGTTTGCCTTGAACATCCATCTTCGGTAGTGTGGGCTTATCTATTTTAACCAGAATACCCAATATGAACATGACGATAGCTCCGAATACCGGAGTTTGCCATGATATAGTTTGCTCGGAAGGATTGAATCTCCATCCCGTTACTATGCTTGTCGAATTGAAATCAGCCACAAACATATAAATTCCTATGCCAAACATTATCGCCGAGCATATCATCAGGATTATGAATCCTTGCCGCTGAAACTTATTGATGTGGTGATTCATACGCTGACAATTATTGGGGTATCGCTGCCGAATTATGTAGATAACCGATGTACAGTCCAATAAAGAGAAGTATCGCAGATAGAATTGGATATATCACCGCGAGCCATTGATACACAGAAATATTGTAGACATCATGCCAGCAGATTATCGCTTTATATCGTTTCTTTCGTAAAATCAACCACCATAGAAAGGTGAGTCCAAGAATGAACAGGGCTGAAATAATCATTTTTACATCATATTTCTTCAAATCAATAATATCTGTAACATCAGCCGAAATTATTAAAAAACCGATTATTCCAAAAAACGGACACAAAATACATAACACAGCCAACAGAGGAACGTAGAATCCATCTTGTTCCTGTCGCATCTGCCACCAATAATACTGGTAGAATAAGCCTCTTAGTAGTTTCATGTGAGTCTATTATCTGTAATGTCGTAAATTTACAAAGAATAATCGACATTGGATGTGACAAATGTCCCAAATCTCCGTGAAAATCAGTCTTGAACGGTGATTATTCTTCTTATTCATCGCATTTCGCCCATATTGCCTACGATTACAAGCCTCGCTCACTGCTATATTCGATATTGGGATTGATGGCTTGCAGCGTGTTAACAAATAATTCCTCATCTTCAGGTGATACATATACATAGCTGCTTCTGTCGTAGATGATACGGAGCTTGATGTAAGTCGCCGCGTAATTTCGACCTCTTTCAACCCAGAATTTTCCACGCCGAATTTTCCTGAGGCTATCAATATTTATAGCTAATGATTTCAAAGGAGCCGATAAACGTAATACTTTGTCATCTATGGTATAAGTCATTTTTCTCCATAAATATCGGGACAACAGTACAACTATCAGAAACGGGGGAGAAACCCAAAGAATGGAAATCAAGCCCAGTAGAATAGTAGGAGCCATGAAAAATACAATGACATCAAATATGCACAACATTATGATAGGCCATTTGTACATTCTATTATCCACCTTACATTGAAAAAACACCTGTCGTTTAGGGATATATGGAGGCGGAACGGTTGAATTATCCATTGTTGTCATAAGTTTGTCATTTTACCATTTCGCCCGATAAATAAGTTCCATTGCTTACCTCCTTTCCGGCAGAACAAGAACGATAGGCTTTGCGCCCATAGGTTACAGTAGAGAGCAAAGCCAACACACAGAATCAATATCTTATAGAGTGTTGCCATATGCAAAGTTAACCATAATCTTTGGGATTCAACGGATTATTGGCAAAATTTTCGTATTTTTGCACTCTAAACAAAGATGAAATGACAAAAGAGGAACTGCTCGACAGGCTAAACGATATAGAATGGGACGACTTCGAGGTCAAGGAGGCGTCCGGCGGTATTCCCAAATCCATGTGGGAGACAGTCAGCGCATTTTCTAACACAACCGGAGGCTGGATAATCCTCGGTGTCAGGGAAACAAAGGTAAGGAGCGTATCAACATACGAGATTATAGGCCTCGAAAAAGCGGAAAAGATGGAACAGGATATAATCAGCACCCTGCGATCCGTCTCCAAGTTCAACGTGCCTATCCTTGCCACCGCACAGCTTCTTGATTTTGACGGCAAACCTGTTCTCGCTTTTCATATTCCGGTGTCGGCCAATAAGCCAGTCTATTTCGGGAATAACCTGAACAACACTTTTGTACGTGTCGGCAGCGGTGACCAACGTGCCACCGACATAGAGATTGACATACTGATGCGTGAAAAGACCTTCGGCATGAAATCGGAAATGGAGGTGGACGGTACGGGCTTCAAGGACTTGAACACGCAGTCACTCCAGACATACCGCCGACGCATCAAGGACTACAACCCCGATTTTCGATATAATGACCTCGATGATGAAGATTTCTGTGTAAAGGCCGGAATAATCAGCCGTGGCAAGCTGACTTACGGCGGCCTTCTGATGCTTGGCAAAGGAGATGTCGTGCAGAAATATGTACCTCATTTCTGGATTGACTATATCGAGATTCCGGGCACAACATATTCTGATGCTGACTGCCGCTATACCTACCGTATGCCGGAACAGGAAAACATCTGGGAGTATTTCAAGGTGCTTCTACAACGGCTACGCCTGTATGTTGATAATCCGTTTATGGCGGGGCCGGACGGTTTTTCGCCGGAAGATAATTCCCAGTTGTATTGTCTCAGGGAGGGGCTTGTAAATCTTCTCGCTCATGCAGACTATTTCAGTCCGATGCACTCGACGATAAGGGTATTCAATGACAGAATCGAATTCCAAAATCCCGGACGCTTCGCCGTGCGTATCTCTGACAAGCCCGGTAAGGTAAAATCGGTGCCACGCAATCCCAATATCATAGCCTTCTTCCGCTACGCACGACAAGGCGAAAATGCCGGATATGGCATTGACAAGATAATGCGTTGGACAAAACTCACAGGTCTTGAAGTTGATTTTGAAAGCGACATAACATCATCGACTGTTACCTACCCGTTGCCATTACTGAAAAGTGGTCAGAAAGGTGGTCAGATAAATGGAGCTATGGAAAACCTCAATACTGACACTCAGGATGATACATTGGGTAAAGGTGGTCAGAACGAGGTGGTCAGAACTGGTGGTCAGAACCAGGGAGAGGAAACGAGAGCCAAGATTGTCGAGGCTATGCGAAAGAAGCCGGAAATCTCTCGTCGGGAGCTTGCCGAAACAGTAGGCATATCCCAGTCCGCGATTCAGAAACACATAGAACACCTGAAAGGTGCTGGAATCATTATCCGTCTTGGCAGCGACCGAAAAGGACTGTGGAAGGTGTTGAAATAATTTGGCATATTCATGTAATGAATCAGCTATATTTCAATGAATAAAGTAGCTTTTTTATTATACATGCCTTGAATATCAACCTACTAAATGACTGTCTTTCATGTATAGCTCATGTAATTCAATGAATAAAGCTATGACAAATATAATACCTCGGCTCAAAGAGGTCAACAGAATAGTAGCCTATTGTTCAAATGGCACGATGTCTTTTGAACAGGCGTATGCGCTTGCTCAGTTCTATTACGATTTTCAGGACACCAACGCGCTTATAGCTGATGCGGAGGTGATGGCCGGGGATGATCCGGCAGGATTGAGGATGGTTGCTCTTTCCCTCAAAGCCGAGACCGCGACACTCCTTAATAATATAGGGCTGCTTGACAGCATTGATTTCCGGGAGATTGCAAACGAACATTCCCGATATTATCATTCCCTGTTCCAAAAGGCTTCCGCAGAGCTTAATCCATACTGGAAGCGGTATTGCGAGCTGAACAACCGCCTTGACTATCTGCCTCTCGACTCAAAGGAGTATGCCGAGGCAGAGAAAGGGTGCGAGGCGGCAAAGGCTGAGCATGACAATCGGCAGACCGAGGTAAAGAGGATTTATGCCGAATATGAACGAGAGAACCGGCGTGCCGGGGATGTATTCTCCCTCAAAGCCTCGCACCTGTACGCTCTCGCTGCCAAGCTGAACGGCATAGCGGGTAGCATTCTCAACGACCTTGACCGCATGGAGAAAGGGGAAAGCCAATGAATGGAAACCACCTGTTTGAAACCGCCAAATGGCGTGATATTGTCGAATTGGGATTGTGCATGGCGATACACGATGTATGCAACGACAGCCAGTTTGAGAACTGTACCCCTCTCGATTTTGCCAATTTCCTTAACGTGAGGGAAACGACAAAATCCATTGCCCTGTTGCCGAAAGAGAAACTGCGGGTGTGCTACATGGTCTATGCCGTGGCGCGGAACATCAGTCCGAGAAGCGAGGCAGAGACATGGACGCGGTTGTTCCTCCAACAGTGCGGTATCGCCAGGACATACTACGACAAACACCGCTCCGACATCTGCGCAGACTATGCCACCGGGGACAACCAAAACTATAGGAAATCCATTGATGAAGCCATAGAGGGATGGCGTTCAAGGCGAAGAACCCCGTAACAATCCGGTTTCTCCCCATTTGTAACAGACATATCCATCTTAATGACGCACTATGCGGCTGAAATTCAGCGCATAGTGCGTTTGCCATTTTTAACCATTCCCCATGACCGCCACATTGCACCACATGGGAACGGCTGTAATTTTGCATCGGAACTTAAAGGCTGACAAGTCTATCAATCAGCACATTCCAAAGTCAAAAAATATCAACTTAAAAATGTCATTGCCGATGCAGACAAAACGAAAACTACTCAACTCGCAGGAGGCTGCCGACTATCTCGGCTTCTCCCTGTCGTACTTCCGCAAGATGATGATGCGGCGCGTAATCCCCATGTATAAGCCGAGCGGCAAACTCTGCTTCTTCGACCCGGACGACCTTGACGCATATCTCAAGAGCGTCCGCATATCGTCGCAGGACGAAATCGAAGCCGAAGCCACCCGCTATCATGCGAACAAGAAACCTATGTGATTCACCTAATAATTACGATTATGCCAACAGACATCAACACAACGCCGGGTATCAAGCCGGGAAAACCGACAGAGACCAAATCAAAGGACTCAAAATCCGGGAATCAGAAGAAGATACAAATCATAATGGAGTTCCTTCAGGAGTGTACCCCATACGAAGCCGATGCTCTGCGCGCCATGCTGGGAATAGCCGCCGGGAAAATGACCGTGGAGACCATGCCGCAGTATGACCGCACCAATGTCAACCGCTATCTCAATTTCGGATGCGACAAGGAAGCCACCGGAACCGACAGTGTACGGGCACATCGACAGGCGCGGGCACTGGAGCTGATGAAATCTGTGTCGCGCTATGTCGGCAAGGACGAGATAATCAACATTACCACCGCGCTGCTTACAATCTCGTCCGATTCAAAAGCCATCGAGAACGTTGTAAGCAATCTTCCGAAAAGAGAGCATCCTGACAGTAATCCCAAAACAGGACAGCCGGCAGTAAACGCTCCGACAGGGAAATAGACAATATCATATCCGACATTCATTCCCTGCCCTTCATTGTGCCTTTTATAACAATGACAGATGACTTCGGCAATACAGTCCGACAGTATAAAGGGGATTGCGTCGGGAGGATTTGAAAATTATTGCAGGCTGTGATTATATCATGGAGGAACAAGAACAGGAATCTTTTGGGCCTCCCGATTATAATCCCGACACCGGCAATCAAATCCGGGGAACAACCACAGAATAAAAACATCGTATGATAATCAGGAACATGGAACGTAAAAACACCTATCCCTTTTCATCCGTCAGCTTCAGGCTGACAGTGGAAGCCGTCGAATGGCTGTCGGGAACAACCACAGATACCGACGGCAACGAAATCCGGAACATTGCAATCTTCAGCGGTCTGCTGAAAGACATGAGAACCACACCCGGATATGATGCCGGATACCGCAGACCGTTCAATCTCAAGCCGGGACAGGCGCAGTTCTCGGAAATCAGCCTCGCCGACAAATGGAATCTCGGACGGAAGAAGATGCACAATATCCTCGCGAGGATGGAGGCTGCGGGATTGGTCAGGATATTCAACTCCCGTATCGGGTCAGCCCTTTCATTCACCTGCATAACAGGCTGGGAAAACCAGGCTGGAGAGATTATAGCCAACGGATTCTTCGCAGATTGAGAGCCACGCCGGATGTGCCATGAACCACCGTGATTACATGCAGGGAGACCGTAGTTTTTGAGAAGTGTTGCGAGATATGTTTTGGTGTTACACCCGGCTCCGCCCGGTTGCACCAAAACGCCTCGCCCTCCCTGCGGTCAGGGTCATGGCCGCTCGCAGGCTCGCACCCGATAATCAGTTTTACATATCACCGAATATCCGCTTATATGAATCATACAGATAACAGCCCCGACAAGAACGCCGGAAAGACAAAGCGAAAGAAGCTGCCGCCGGAGGCCGTGCGCTCCTGCACAGTCACCACAAAGATGACAGCCGCCGAGCGTCGGAAGATACACGAAATGGCCGGAGGATGCGGACTGACTCCAAGCGACTACATGAGGCATAGGGCACTCGGCTATGAGCCGCCGTCGGCACTGACGACCGAGGAAAAGGCATTGCTGCGCAACCTTGACGGATGCCGCTTGGACATTCTCAACTTCGCCAATGCACTCGCCGGAATGGGGCATGACGAGAGAATACGGCTTTTCCAAAAGGTGTCGTTCATGCTCGACTGGTACAAGCAGGTAGTGCCTATTACCAATGCCGTCACCGAGTTTATTAACGTCGTTACGAGCAGCGGCAGAATCAGGATAAGGACAACCAGAAAGAATAAAGACAACTGAAAACATGATAGCGAAAGCCAAATCAATATCGCACGGCATAAACGCGCTGAACTACATAACAGGCGTGTCGGCGAACAAGAAGCACCCGGAGAATATATTTCACATCTGCGACAGCCTTCTCCCTCCCGGCATAGACCCTTTGGGGATATGGAACTCGGTAAAGCTGGACTCCTTGTGCCGTCCACGAATGAAGAACAACCTCATAAGGATAGAGATAAGCCCGGCGGTGGAACATACACGTGATTTCACGCCGGAGGACTGGAAACAGCTCTGGCAGGATTTCGTCACGGAGTTTGACCGTCAGGAGATGAAAGACAGGAAAGGCCGCTTGCTCTCTCCAAGAACCAATCTCGCAGGAAGCAAGTCAACCGTGTGGCTGCACCTTGAATCCGACAGCGGGACTCCGCACCTCCACGCGATAGTGAGCCGTCTTGACGAAGACGGAAACATCAACAACGACAGCAACATCCATTTGCGGGCACAACGGGCGGCGGAACGTGTCGCGAGAAAACGGGGCTGGCAGACAGCGGCCAATATCCACGACATAAACCGTCAGTCTGTCAGCCGCGACTGTCTCGATGTCCTGTACAGAATGAGTGAATGGTCGATTGACGATTATTTCGCCCGGCTTGAGGCGAAAGGATATAGTTTCAAGGTAAGGACTGATGAGAAAGGCGTAATCCGAGGATATATACTGAAAAAAGGAAATGCGAAGTTCAAGGCATCCGAGTTAGGCAAGGGTCGCAACCTCATGGCATCCAAACTTGAAGCAACATGGAATAAACTGCACCCGACGCATGGACAGCAGACAAAAGCCGACAGCGAGGAATACTATAATCGACCCGACTATACCGCTTACAGACCTGATACCCGGCGAGTCAATTTCGAGCATGAAGGCAATTCCTACACCCGTTTTATCCCCGAACAGGTCATGCAGATGTTTGATAACGAGTTCGACAGCAACGAGGTGGACAACTGGGTCGACCTTATCAACGAAGCGTGCTACCATTTCGCCGTGGCTATGGGCTATATGGCGTTTCTCAACGCACCGGCCCACGTTTCAGGTGGCGGTGGGTCATCGGGCAACGACCTTCCGAGGAAGCGCGACGACCTGGAGGAAGAGATCGCCCGTGCCCGTCGTTGTGCCGAGGCAGTCCGCTCCAAGATAGGAATTGTAAGAAAACGAGGATTCAGAAGATAAGCACGAATTATGGCACTCAAAAAATTCGACATATCGGAGGTCAACAAAGCCGGGGCTGACGAAAGGAACGATGAACTGCGACAGAACGAAATCGCCGCGCAAAACAATCTTGCCGGACAGATCCGAATCTTCGTAAAGGAGGCTCCAAACATTATAGAAGCATTGGATAATGCACTGTTGAAACTGGACGCTCAAAAATTCTCATCTTCGGTAAACGACGGCATGAAGAAGACCGTCAGCGAAATGACGAGATCTTTCATCGCCGGGGTCAAGCCCACGGTTGACCGGATTGACAACAGGCAACGAGTTTCCCTTCCAAGTATTGTGTTCTATGAGGCATTTGACACGCTGATATGGCTGCTCATATTCTTTGCATTGGTAGTCTATGCCTCCTGTCAGCCCAATGTATCGGAAACACTGCCAGGCATAATCGGGACGACTTTCTTCTTCTGGCTTGTCTCCACTGCAGCCATCGTTTACCTCTCACGCAAATTCAAATGGTAATGATTGTACAAGTAACAAAAACAATGATCAGCCTAAATATGCTCTGTTCCGATACATTCCCAACAATGCCGATAAAACACCTCCGTCGGGGCTGTTTTGTTACCCACTCAAAAATAACAATTTGTTACCCGTTGATAATCAATGCTAAGCATGGATATATTGAAAATTTCCACCAATATTTTTTCAACCTGCCGCCTGACAACGACTATATCAAGTGGACTGTCGGCAAAGCCATGTATATGGCCGACGGCACGGCATTGAAGCAGAAGCAGGCCCTTGACGAGAACGGATTTTATTCAGATATAATATCGTCGTCAGCCGTATGCACCATAATCTGCGACTCGATACAGTTCGACGAGCATACACGCCGCTTCAACTACTACGGCACGCAGATTATCAAGAGGCGCACACGCGACCTCCGGCGCTCGATGCTCACCTCCGGCTCCATCGAGAACGTGCCGAGGACACAGAACAATCCCCACGGCCTTATGATAACCAACTGGCGCACTCTCGAAAACAAAGACCTCGATTATTGACAACGGTTATGAAATCATTAAGAAAAACTATACGCGGCGGCATTAACAAGGCAGGTAACGCCGTCAGCTCATGGCTCCGTCCGAAAATGGGTGCCATAGGTACACGCTACCGTCTGGCGGCGAGAATCCGCAAGGCGAACTCCTGGGCCACACGCCACCCCAGACGCACTTTCGGCTACGTCGTCGGCACGCTGGTTTTGATACTTGTGTGCGACATAATTGTTGCCGGGGCGCGTATGGAATCGAAAGACCCGAATCTTCACTCAATCGCCAAGGTGGAACCTATCTTCAGCGGCTTCCGCACCATACAGGCCAACAAGGATGCGCAACGCAGGAGGCTGCTGGAGATTACGGGCGACGGGCAGGCCGTGAAGCACGAGCTGGACTCGCTGATGGCGATTCCGCGAAAGACACACGCCGATTCCATAGGGATAATAAGGCGTTACAGGCAGCTCGAAAAGATTGTAGAATCACTCAAACAACACGATAATGAAAAAGATTAATTTCAAACAGCCGAAGTATATCTTTCCGGCGGCGATATTCGTTCCGCTCTGCTTCCTGATATACTTCGTAATGCAGACTTTCGGAGGCGGCGGTGACGACAGACAGGCCGTGGCGACCGACCGTATCAACTCGACACTGCCGGAGGCAAACGCGGAGGCACCCGGTGACAAGATGTTCGAGATGTCGCGACGGTTCGGCGACGAGGACGCCTTCACAGCGGTGGGCGCGCTCGGCGAGGAGCAGGAGGAGCGCGAGGCCCTGGAACACGGTTATTCCGATGACGAGTTAGACCGCATCGACGCTGCCGAGGCCGAGCGTATGCGCCAGCAGCAGGAACTTGAGGAACTGGAGCGGTCGCTTGCCGAATCACGGCGGCATATCAATTCCTACGCCTACGGCGACGGCTACAATCCAGCCGACCATGAACCGGCCCTTGATCCGAGAAGTGAGTATGTCCGCGATATTGAGGCGATACAGCAGCGCAGCTACGAGAGGCAGAAGGCCATCGAAGCCGGGTTAGGTATCGGACAGCACGACGCGGAGGAAGAGGAAAAGAAGCACCGGGCAGACTCCATCGCCAGGGCTAAGGCTGCGGAGCGCGAGAGGAACCGCCCCTTGCTTGTGCTTAAATCGCGTGACACCAACGCCGACAAATTCAACACCGTGTCCGGCATCGCTGAAAACGCCGACGCTCCGCTCATACGCGCCATGATCGACAAGACCACCAAGGCGCACGAGGGCACGAGGCTCCGCTTCAAGCTACTTGACGATGTGACGATACATGATGTGAGGCTTCCGAAAGGCACATATCTCTACGGAACGGTGACAGGGTTCGGGCAGCAGCGCGTCCGCGCCGCCATAACATCAATACTCGTGGGAGGAAAATTCCTGAAAGTCAACCTGTCGGTGTTCGACAACGACGGCATGGAGGGCTTCTATGTTCCCGAATCCGCCTTCCGTGACTTTATGAAGGAGGCCGGGGCAAGCACGGTGCAGCAGAACATCAGCTTTGAATCGGAGAGCGGCTACGGCTCCGGAATATCCGGCGAGGCTATCGCACTTCAGGCTTTACAGAATATGTATAACTCGGCCACTTCCGCTGTGTCGGCCAACATCCGCAAGAACAAGGCGAAAATCAAATACAACACGATAGTATATCTCATCAACTCCGACGAGGCTTATTGAAATACAAACAACATACCCTTATGAATAACAGAATCATTATCGCGGTCGTTGCGCTGTGCGCCGTCGCATCGCAGGCTTCGGCCAAAGAGAAAATCTATGTCAACTCCGATGTCACCACCCACATCGTCATGCCGGAGAACATAAAGATGGTGGATCTTTCCACAACCAAGATTATCGGCAACCAGTGCGCCGACAACATAGTGCGCGTAAAGCCTTTCATCGAATCCGACTCGCTCCCCTCCGGCTATCGGGAGGGTGAGCTGATGGGTACGCTGACACTCATCGGTGAGCGTCACCTCGCGCAGTACGACGTGGTATATACCGCCACCCCTTCCCGTGCGGCATCCATCCATCGCGTTCCTTATTCGGGCATGGACTCGTACATCAATCCGGAGGTTTCCATGCCGCAATCGGAGATGGCCCGCTATGCCTGGGCTGTATATGGCAGCGGACGCAGATACAACCAGATCGTGTCAAAGGCTCATGGCATGAAGGCGATTGTCAACAATATCTATTCGGTGGGCGACTATTTCTTCATAGACTACTCCCTCCAGAACAGGACTAAGATTCCCTACGACATCGCCGAGGTGCGCGTGAAGCTCATCGACAAGAAGGAGGTCAAGGCTACCAACTCGCAGACCGTGGAGCTGACCCCGGCATACTCGCTCAACCTCGCGCGGAAGTTCAAAAAGAACTACCGCAACGTGCTTGTGCTTGACAAGCTGACATTCCCGGACGAGAAGGTGCTTCGTATCGAGATTTCGGAGAACCAGATAAGCGGGCGTGTAATCACGCTCACGATAGAGTATGACGACATTCTCAATGCCGACGGTTTTGACTCCGACATACTCAGGAACCTGCCTTACTCCTATACTCCCCACATCTACAAGTAATACCGAATCATTATGAAGAAGATTATTCTCGCCATTATATGCGCCGTCGCCTCTCTCGGGGCATCGGCGCAGGACAGCAAGCTCACCGTTAACGCCGGATTCCTCTTTCCCTCGACGCTCGACGCCACCGTCGGCTACGAGCGTTCATTCACCTACGGCAACGCCGTGGAGGTCTATGGAGAAATCGGCAATCATTGGAAATCCGGCCCCGGTCAGTTCTGGAAAGGGTATTATTGGAACGGCGGCCTGATCTACAAGCACCGTCTGCGCCGCTATAAAAACGGCAACTTCCGTTTCCGCTTCGGCCCGCAGTTCGGAGCGGTGGAGCGCAGGTTTTTCATCGGCCTGGAGGGAGGCTTTGAATACAACTATGTGTTCCAAAACGGGTGCGAGTTCTCAATCATACAGAAAAACAACGTGAATTTCCTGCATGGCGACACGTTCCGAAACGGCCTCTTAATCGGTCTTAAAATTCCTTTTTGACATGGCACTTTTCGTTAAATTCAAGGAAATATCAGATAAAGACCTCGTGGATCTTTTGGACGCGAGTTCCACTATCTGCGAATTTTATGCTAAGTATTTTGGCAATATCGGAATTCTTATAAAGGAGGTTTACAGTGTGCCCGTAGAATATGAGGGGGCCAAATCCCTTCTTCAGAGCGTTTACCGTGAAATGAGGTCACGCGGTCTAATCGACAAAAATTAATGCGTTATGGCTTTTGAGGAAACCAAGGAACAGCAGCAGATGTATAACTATTTCCGTAGCTGCATCTACATCTTCCTGATAATCGAGATAGTGATGAATCTTCCGATAACGGCGGACAACCGTGTGACGCAGTTCATCATCGACCTGCTCGGACGCTTCAAGGTGTTCAGTTCCGTGGCCGGTTGCAAGGTGGCTGAGCTGATATGTATATGCGTCGTGTGTATCGGCACCAAGGCTAAGAAGGCTTTGAAGTTCAATCTCAGGACTATGGTGATATACCCTGTGCTGGCCGGGCTTACGCTTGTCGCCCTGTGCTTCATCTTTCATGCCGGGGAGTGGGGCGTGTCGATATTTGGATTTCCTGCCAACCGCATTGTCTATGCCTTCTGCTCGGTTGTCGGCACCATGCTCGTGCATCAGGGCCTTGACGGAATCGCCAAATACTATAACCACAGGGTCGGCGAGGACAGGTTCAATTTCGAGAACGAATCGTTCCGGCAGTCGGAGAAAATCGCGGAAACACCCTATTCGGTGAATATCCCGATGATATACTACCACAAGAGACGTATGCACAACGGCTGGATCAACATTATCAATCCTTTCCGTGGCACGATAGTGCTGGGCACTCCCGGCTCCGGCAAGTCTTTCGGAATCATTGACCCATTCATACGGCAGCACTCCCGGAAAGGGTTTGCCATGATGGTGTATGATTACAAGTGGCCCACATTGGCAAAGACGCTTTTCTACCAATACTGCAAGAATCAACACTACGGCCACCTGCCTGCAAACTGCGGATTCCGTCAGGTAAACTTTACCAACGTGGAGTATTCAAACCGGATCAACCCGATTCAGCGCAAGTATATACCCGACCTCGCGGCGGCTTCGGAAACAGCGGCGACGCTGCTTGCCTCGCTCAACAAGGGCGGGGGCGAGAAGAAGGGCGGCTCGGAGGCGTTCTTCACCAACTCGGCCGAGAACTTTCTTGCGGCCATAATATATTTCTTCGTGAATTTCCATCCGACAGGCTTTCTCAAAGGGAAAAGGCTGAAACGCTTTATATCCCATGAGGGGAAGAAGCTGGAGATAGTGATACGCAACTGGGACGACTACAACGCCATAGATGAAAACGGGGTGGTGATTCTGGACTTCGTGGACTCCAATGGCAACGATGTATCGACCGACGAGGACAGGATGTTTGTTGACCTTAACGGATTCTCCTATATAGACCGCCTCGGCAAGCTGATACTTATAGACCGCTGCTGGTACGAGGACGAGGCCGGGAACGAGGTGGAGCCGGACGCCGTGACGGGTGAGTTTTCCGATATGCCCCATGTGCTGTCGTTCCTCGGACGCAAGTATTCGGAGGTGTTCGACATTCTGATGATGGATGACAAGATAGCCTCGCTGATGGCCCCCTTCAAATCGGCATACGAGAACAAGGCCAACGACCAGCTTGAGGGTATGGTGGGTACTCTGCGCGTCAATGCCGCAAGGCTCGTGTCGCCGGAGGCCTACTGGGTGTTCACCGGTGACGATTTCGACCTGAAGATTTCAGACCCGGCGAATCCGAGCTATCTCGTGATTGCCAACGACCCGGAGAAGGAGCAGGTGATTGGCTCGCTCAACGCCCTTGTGCTGAACCGCCTGATTACCCGCGTCAATTCCAAGGGGAATATCCCGGTGAGCATTATCGTTGACGAGCTGCCGACCCTGTATTTCCACAAGATAGACCGGCTCATCGGCACGGCGCGAAGCAACAAGGTAGCCGTGACTTTGGGATTTCAGGAACTTCCGCAGTTGGAGGCCGATTACGGCAAGGTGGGTATGCAGAAAATCATCACCACCTGCGGCAATATATTCATGGGCGCGGCACGAAACAAGGAAACCCTCGAATGGGCGCAGAACGACGTGTTCGGAAAGGCAAAGCAGACATCAACCTCCATAACCATCAACGACTCCAAGGTATCTACATCAATCTCCGAAAAGATGGACTATCTCGTTCCGGCAGCCAAGATAGCTGACATGGCGACGGGCTGGCTCGCGGGTCAGGCGGCGCGTGACTTCACGGCAACTGACAAGAGTATGCTGTCGCATTTCGACATCGAGCAGTCGGAGGAGTTCAAGACCACCAAGTATTTCTGCAAGACCAATTTCGATATGGCTCGGATTAAGGAGGAGGAATCCCACTATGTGGAGCTTCCGAAAATCTACACTTTCGCCGACGAGCGCGAGAAGGAGATTATGCTCAACCGCAATTTCAAGCGTGTGAACCGGGAGGTGGAGGATATGGTCAAGGAACTTCTCGGAATACAGTGACACTCAAAGCCTGACATTATCGCCTATGAATAACACCGCCTCATTCAGCATACCCCTTTCCCTCCGGGCAAGCGGCAGCGCGTTGAAGGTTATCGCCGTCCTCTCGATGGTGGCCGACCACTGCGCATATTTCCTGATGGAGCCGGACGCGCCGCTTTACGGCGTGTTCCGCTCCTTAGGGCGTATAGCGTTCCCGGTGTTCGCTTTCCTTGTGGCGGAGGGCTTCGCCCACAGCCGCGACAGGATGAGATATTTTTTGATACTGATATTTGCCGGGATGGTGAGCGAGATACCGTGGTATATGCTCAACGGGGCCGACGGCACGCATAACGTGATGTTCACGCTCGCCCTGGGCGTGGCGGCTCTCGCGGTGTTCGACCGGCTTTGCGAACACGGGCCGCTGTCATTCGCCGGAGTATCATGCGTGGCCGCTCTTGCATGGTGGTTCGGATCGGACTATGACTGGCGGGGCGTGCTGATGATTTTTCTTTTCTATATTCTCCGGCACGGCACCATGCGTCCGTGGCTGGAGCGTTCATCGACGCATTTCCCCTCACAGGCCTTGTTACAGATTATCTTCACCTTTCCCCTCATGGCACACTACGGCGTAGCTGGAGCCATGCTTGCCTCCGGAGTCATCTTCCTATACGACGGCACGAGGGGTTTCGTCCGGGGCAACACCGCCAAATACGCCTTCTATACGGTCTATCCCGTTCACTTGCTGTTGATTGCTACATACCTGTATCTCTAACAGAGATTCCATGTAAAGCAAAGTATCGGTAATTTTTTGCAAAATTACCGATACTTTCTACGTCATTTCAATAAGTTGGTTTCGCTGCCGTAATATACCTCTGATTACCACTCGTAGGTTTATCTGGTTCCGTCATTGCCAGATTGCCAGCAGATAGTAAGGGGGTAATATATCCCTCAATAAAACTTTTTCTATCTTTCAATCCTAAATGTTTCATTATCTCCATTAAGGATTTAGGTTCTTTGCAAAATTCTAATAACAGCTTTACCTTTTGCTCTTTACGGAGTGCTTTATTGGTATCTTGTGGGGTATCTTGTGGGGTATCTTGTGGGGTATCTTGTGGGGTGCAATTTTTAAGTGTTAAGGTAAGAACTACATAATCCGGGCGTGTTTCTTCTTCAACAGTCGGACCGGGTAAGCCAAGGAAATTCCATCCTCCTACAATCTTATCAACTCCACTTCCGGCTTTTTCCGCACCGCCAAGACGCATAAAGATATTTTGGAGCACCGGATTACGGCAAATGCTTCGTCCTCCCTTGAAGTACTGTTGTTTTGAGACGAGCATCATACCGGGATTCTTGAAAACAAACTTATCATCGGTATGCTCGACAACTATATTGCCCATAGCATTTATATCGCTGTGTATTATACAGTTTATAAGTGCCTCCCTTATTGCGTCATGTGCGGGTGTCTCTTCCTGACGTATTCCGTCCTTAATCATGAATGGTCGTGGGAGCGACTGGATCATGCGGTTATAGACTCTTACATAGAACTGATAGAGATTGGCTTCCCACAGACCGTCCGGATAAATTCTATTAGTCCATCTCATTCTTGAATCTTCAGCTCCAATTATTTCTCTATAATCGACAAAGTAAGAGGGATCTGCCGCTACATTTGTTATACTCTCATACTTGCCGAACATCAGCAGTCCGGCAAATGTAAGTCCTTCTTTGCCTGTTTCAAAATCGACTGCATACGCCCCGATTTTTTTCATAAAATCCATATCGCTTATGGAGGTCCAGGGATGGGTGGGCTGTAGGGTGGCAAAGGTCTGCCTATATTGTCTGAACGATTCTTTGTCTATATCACGTTCAAAGTTAAATCCGCATAAAATACGGGCATCCTGCGAGTGCCGGTCATGCTCGGCATCGGCAAACATCCGACGGACTTCCGTATCGGTACATAGGTAGTCACCCTCATGATTCCTGCGATACGTATTTCCAAAAGGGTTGGAACCGACATATACTGGTCTTATTTCATAATTAGCTCTCGGTATATTGCAGATAAGAATATAAGAGCCATCAATATTCTCCGTGATTATATCTGATTCACGGGGAAGGCAGGCACTGATCTTACCCCGGTTATGAGCACAATCCCAAAATATCTTTTTGTATTTAACAATAGTCGCTTCATCAAGCCCATCGAAATGAAATTTATTGTTCTTCTCGACTACTCCAAGTATGATAACTCCACCATTAGTATTTGCGAAAGCAGAATAGCTCTCCCAAAAACTACCGGGGAAACCACCTTTAGCAGATTTGAACTCAATCTGCGCAGATTCACCAAGGCTTGTTAATCTCTTGATTTTATCACTAAGGAATGTTCCGTTTCCTTCCATTCAGTGTATGATTAAACAATTACAATAGCAAAGGACGAACTGTACTTACCTCTTGGCTATCATATGATTTACAAATGCAAAGTTACGAATTTAATTTGAAAAAGCCGCATTGCTGACACTCCAAATCGGGATTTAGTACATTATAGCATCCGAAGCACCCGGATAACGGCGCGGATGTATCCCGGATCCTCGGCATAGCCGATGTTTTTCAGCCACAGCAGATAGTTTCCTCCCTTATAGCGGTACTGCACCTTGGTATAGTAGGCTTTTACGCTCTCCGTCCAGTGGGTGAACTCGTAGTATTCGCCCGTCCTGGGATTGGTAAGCCCGAAAAGGTTGTGCTTGTTGCGGCATACCGATGACTTGAACCATCCGGTTTCAAGAATCGCCTGGGCCAGCACTATCTTCGGGTACTTGATTCCGTTCCGCCTGATCTCTGCGACAAGGTTGGGAACCGTAAGTTTCGGAAGGCTGTCATCGCTGTGTATATGCTTGCGCTGCGACTTTGATCCGGTGACACCGTGTGCATTTACGATGTTCGGGGCGGTGTCAGCCTCTTTGACGGCATTATGCCCTCCCAATTCCATCGGCTGAGCCACATCGTCTTTGTTTTCAGCTTTTTGCGTGATGATTTTGCTCGTTTCTGCCGTCACCGGGGAGTCTTTTGTAATGGTGTGGAACTGTGCTGTGGCATACTGAGGACAGAAAAACGCACAGGCGCAGACAACAAAAATGTTCGGAATTTCAGATTTAGCAATCATATAGGGATAATTTTGGCACCGACAAGCGGTTACGCCGCAAATTTACAACCACTTATCTATTGATATGGAAATTCCGAACAAAAATCAGCAACCCTCCCTGCCTTATGACAAACTCGCGCTGTTAGGCATCGACAGGGAGCAGGCCGACAGGCTTCCGCAGGACGTGAGGCGCAAGCTCATGGACGGGGAGGTGACACCGCTGTTGCAGGTATCGCTTAACACCGGCAATGGCACCGTACTGACACTACCCCTCAAACTCCAGCTCGCAGCCGACAGGGACGGCAACCCGACACTGATAGCCTACCCGGTGCAGCGTGAGCTTTCCACTGAAAGGAGCAATGAACTCCGGCTGTCACAGCAGGAGATAGACGCGCTCCGTCATGGCGACGTGCTGCAAAAGACCGTCGATATTGACGGCGAGAAGACACGCCGCTATCTCCAGCTCGACCCGGAAACGAAATCCATAATCCATCGCCGTGTGACCGAAGTTCAGATTGAGCAGAGGCTCAAGGACATGGAGAAGGTGAATGACATCGAACTCGGCACGCAGCAGAAGCAGCAGGTGCGCGAGGGCAAGCCTATGGAACTCAACGTGGGCGGCGAGAAAGTCACCGTCGGCATCGACCTCAGGGAGCCGCAGGGATTCAGGGTGGTACAGGGTGACATGAAGGAATGGGAGCGTCAGCAGAAGCTCCGCTATGACGACCTCCATCCCGAATATATCGGTCTGGTAATGACTGACAAGAACCGCTGGGAGTATCAGAAGGTGGTCGAGCATGATTCCAAGGAACGCGCCATAAGGCTTGATCCAACGCATAAGGAGCATAAGCAGTCCGGGATAAAACTCTGACGATGAAAGAGTCACCTGAGGACATCCAAACGGCGGAAGAGCGTGGATGGGTCATGGAATTGTTCAATGTGTCGCTCAAAATTGCTGACAAGGTTATTGGCGGAGAGTCATTTTACAATCCCCTTACCAACCGAATACAGTCGAAAGCCTCACTGCTCAAGGGTAACTACGATGGCAGGGCCGACCGGATACGCCAGTGGATTGACCGGGAGGAGCAACGAATAAGCAACTTTCCCGGTTATGACGGCATCGAGCCTTTCATTCACTACGCTCAGGATACAGAGAACATGATCCTCGCCCACAGTCGCCGCGAAATCCTACGAAAAGCCGATGAGATCAGAAGCCGAGAATCCGGACAATCGCAAAATCCCCAAGGAACCGTCATGGAGGAAAAACTGACAAGTCAGTTCACCGAGATGAAGAGGAAACATCCTGATGCCATACTCCTTTTCCGAATCGGCGACACCTATCAGACATACCGGGAGGATGCCGACAAGGCCTGCTCAATACTCGGCATAGATAAACGGTACATAAAGACCGCCCATGGTGAAACCGTGGCAAACGCCTCGTTCCCGGATAAGGCACTCGACACATATCTGCCTAAACTGGTAAGATCCGGATTGAGGATCGCCATCTGCGAGCAGCTTGAAGAGCCTGAACGGAAGAAGAAGGAACAAGAGGGATTAGAAGATTCCCGACAGAGAAAGGAACCAACCCATAAAGAAAAAGATATGCCAAAGAAAAAGAAAGAGAAGGCTCCCCAGGAGGAGCCGGCAAAGACCGACAGGGTATCGTCCGACGGCGAAACCCCGAAGGAAAAGAAAGGCGAATCGCAGTCAGCCGCACAGGGCGAGGCTGCGGCAGAGCGCAAGCCTCGTGAACCTCAGATGGTGACAGTCAACGGCGACAAGGTGACGCACGGCCACGCCTACCAAAGCAATGTCAACCCGCAGGACTGGTATTTCACAGCCCGTATCAACGGCGAGCAGCTTAAGCCGCAGAAGATGGATCCCGCCGATGTAGCCGCCTATGAGAAGAAAGAGGTCACCGTGCCGGAACTCATGCAGCGTTACTACCCGACAAAGCTAATGCCGAGGGTGCCGGAGGAGGCCTTCAAATATCCCAACGGACTTGCCGGGCCGTCCGGCCCGCTGACCGTTGACAAGTTCAACGTGTATAAGGAGACCGACGAGACCCGCGCCGACTACGGCAGGTACAAGTTCTACGCGCAGGTTGGCGACAAGAAGATGTCAACACCGGCCTCGCGCGAAGACCTCAACGCCTACTTCGACCGCGTTATGACGCCCGGCCAGCTCGTTGAGCGCAACTTCGGCGAGCGTCTGCACCTGCCTTCCCACTACGCGCAGTTCCGGCTCCCCGAAGGGATAGACCCCAAGGGTGTCCGCGTCGCCAAAGACCGCTCGGACGGCAGGTGGCGCGTGTCGGCCGACCTCGGCGAAGGACGCGGGCGCACATCGAAACAGGAGATCTCCTTCGATGACGGCTATTCGCTCTTCAAGGCCAAGAGCGCGACCCGCGAGCAGATAGCCGCCAAGTATCTCGGACAGGAGATAGCGGCGAAGCTGGCCGCGCCGCTGTCGATGGAGAAGTCGGCCTCCATGAAAATGTAATCCCTAACGATAACCCATAACAGAATACCATAATGGCAAGATTAGAATACGACGAGCTTGTGCAGCTCCTCCAGGACGGACAGATAGGACACCTCCGCTTCATGCTGGAGAGCGACAACGCCGAGTCATACCTCGAATGGTGCGAGCAGCACGGCATAGAGCCGTCTGACGAGTCGGCGGAGTTCTATTACGACGAGACAGAGATAGACATGATGGAGCGCCAGCTCATAGACGACGAGACCTATGGCATCTGGAACTGACGGTTACAACAGTTCCGGGCAGCAGGCCCTCGACCGCTTCGCGCAGATGATGATAGAGCGCATGGAGCGTATGAAGGCCTCGGACTGGCGGCAGGGCTGGATCGGTGGCGCGTCCTCCGTCGGCCTGCCCCAGAACGTGACCGGGCGCAACTACTCCGGCTCAAACTCCTTCTTCCTCCAGCTCCATTCGGCCATGCACGGCTACGAGCTTCCGGTTTTCCTGACCTTCAAGCAGGCGCACAACTTCAAGGCGCACGTCCTCAAAGGCGAGAAGGCCTTTCCAGTAATATATTGGGATATGCTGGTGCGCGACAAGGACGGAAAGAAGATAAGCTCCGACGAGTACCGGGCCATGTCACAGGATGAACGGAAAAAACTCGACGTGATACCGTTCATCAAGGCGTTCCCGGTGTATAACCTCGACCAGACCAATTTCCGCGAGGTGCAGCCGGAGCGTATGCAGAAGCTACTTGACCGCTTCAAGGTGCCGGAGATACGCGACACGCAAGGGATGTACGCACACTCCGCCCTCGACAACATGGTGGCGCAGCAGACTTGGCTCTGCCCCATACAGGCCGACCGCAAGGAGGAGGGCGCCTACTATTCCCCCTCCCGCGACGTGGTGGTGCTTCCTATGAAGGCGCAGTTCAACACGGGCGCGACGCCGGAGGAGATATACCGCGACGGCATGGAGTTCTATTCGACCATGCTCCACGAGATGGCCCACTCGACGATGACACCCGAAAGGCTGAACCGTGAGGCCGGGGCGAAATTCGGCGACCCGAAATATGCCAAGGAGGAGCTGGTGGCGGAGCTTACCGCCGCGATGATCTCACACTCGATGGGCTTCGACGCGAGGGTGACGGACAACTCGGCCGCCTACCTCGATTCCTGGATTACGGTGCTGAAGCAGGAGCCGAAATTCATAGTGTCGGTGATGGCCGACGTGAACAAGGCTTCGGAAATGATACTCGACAGGGTGGACGCACAGCGTCTCGCCCTGGGCGAGCAGCCGTATCTCGCCAAGAACGACCCGTGGGTGCCGCCTTTGGAGGATGAGATATGCCCTTTCAAGAACGCCTCCATAGTGAAGACCCGCTCCGGCGGGTTCGCCATACGCGCCTCCTACAACGGAGTCGATCTCGGAATGAAACCGATTGAGCGGTCAACAGCCCGTATGTATTTCCAACTCACGGACGACCGCGAGAAGCACGCATTTCTCGGCAGCGCCATACGCAAGCATTACGAGTCGGAGATTGCCGGCATAGACCGCAAGGCATCCAAGTCACTCTCAATCGCATAGATATGGCTCCGGGTGACTACAGGATAGATTTCAAGGCGTTGAAGGCGCGCGTCGGCATCGACGATGTTGCCTACTCGCTGGGCTACCGCCTCGACCGCAAGGCAGGGGTCGGACGCTACATAGAGCTTGTGCTGGGCGAGGGCGGCGACAAGCGCGACACCATAATTGTCAGCAACCGCCGCGACAAGGCCTCGCAGACATTTTTCCGGCGCGACGGCTCCAAGGGTGACGTGGTGAGCTTCATACGCGAAAATCTCAGCTCGTTCAACGCCTCCGGGCAGAACGAGTGGCAGCGCATAGCCAGGGTTATGGCGCAGTTCGCCAATATGCCGGAACCCGGCTACGGCAAGGAGCGCGAATATGTACGCGAGGCGTGCGCCCCGCAGGTGTTCGACCCGAAGCGTTACAGCGTCCGTCCGATAGACCCCGACCGGATTCCCCGCCTGTTCTCGCAGCGCGGACTCTCTGCGGAAACGGTCAGGGCGCTCGCCCCCTTTATCTCCCTTGTGTCAGACCGCCGCAACGAGAATTTCAACGGCTTCAACATAGGCTTCCCCTATACCGCCGCCGACAGTGAAAAGGTAAGAGGCTACGAGATCCGGGGCACGGGGGGCTACAAGTCGAAGGCGGCGGGCACCGACTCTTCCACGGCGGCATGGGTGGCCGACCTCTCGCACGGCAGGAACGGGCTTGTGCGCCATGTGTTCTTCTGTGAATCGGCCTTCGACGCTATGGCCTTCTTCCAGATCAACCGCACTCGGCTGGGAGAGAACATCGCCCTCGTGTCGCTCGGCGGCACATTCTCCGACCGTCAGGTGCAGGGGGTGATGGAGCGTTTTCCGAACGCACGGGCCTATGACTGCTTCGACAACGACCTTGCCGGGCGTGTCAACGGCCTGCGCCTCATGGCACTGGTGGAGGATATTCCGCTGAAAATCACCAAGACCGATGCCGGGCTTATGGTGGAGGCGAAAGGAAAGAGCTTCGATGTGTCGCCGGAACGCTCCATATACACGCAGGTGGGCACCCATATCCCGGTGCGCTACCGTATGGGGCAGTGGCAGCCTCCAAAGGATTTCAAGGACTGGAACGACTGTCTTTTAGGCAGGCGCACCGAGCCTAAGATAATGTCTACCAAGCATGAACGTGACGATAACCTTGCCGAAAGACGCAATTCCGGCATTAAAATGTGACTGACCGATGAAAACCATACCCCGTAAGATCATTGCTTTTGCAGCTTTCTCCCTCCTGTCGGTTCCGGGAGCGGAGATAGCAGCGCAGCAGACCGACCCGACGCTCACGGCGGCGGTGATAGCGCAGACCGCAGAGCTGAAAAGCATACATAAGAAGCGCAAGACCACCCAGGAGCGGATAATAGCCGCCGAGGCTGCCGTTACCGTCGCCCTCGACCGTGTTCACTCCGTTGAGAACAAGATGCTGGAGTATCTTTCCAACGCCCAGGGCGCGATGCAGAACCTCTACCAGATCAAGCGCGCCGGGGAGCTGGTGCTGACGGAGATTCCGAAAAATTGCGACCTGCTGCGGAAATCGGTGCCGGGCCACCTCAAAGGCACGGCGATAGCCCTGCTGGTGTCGGACGAGCTGACCGACGCTGCGACCCAGATGGCTGCCCTATATCCCTTTATGAAACAGCTCGTGACCTCCGGGAGCTACACTGTGACGGGAGCCGACGGCAGCAAGGAGAAACATAAGGTCAACCTGCTCAACTCCGCCGAGCGGTACTATATCGCCAACGAGGTAGTTACGCGCCTCGAAACGATAAACACCGACCTGTGGCTGCTGGCATGGCAAGTGCGCACGCTCTCATGGAACGACCTCTGGTTTTCTCTCGACCCGGACGGCTGGGCCTCGGTGATGTCGGGAAAGGCTATCGCCGAAAACCTCGTGTGGGAGTGGAACACCATCAAATACAGATAACGATAATACAGTTGAAGACAATCAAAATTTTTACATTTCAATATGGATAACGAGACAAAGATTATCGGCCGCTGCCCGGTGTGCGGCGGCAACGTGGTTAAGACCTGCAAGGGCTACCGCTGCGAGAACAATACCGGGGAGGACGGCAAATGCGGCCTCTTTATAAACGGAGTGATCGGCAACCGCAAGATGTCCGATGACGAGATTGCGGAGCTGCTTGAGAAACGGAGCATATTGCTCGACGGCTTCGCCACCAAGGAGTGGAAGGCATTTCCGACGGTGCTTGTCATGGGCGACGACGGGGTTATATCTATGGAGTCGGTGGTGGCGCGTTGCCCCCGGTGCGGCGGAGAGATCCGTGTCGGAGCCAAGGCGTTCAACTGCTCTAACTACCGTCAGGAGGGGAATCCCTGCGATTTCGTGATATGGCGCAACATCGGAGGCCACCTGATGACGCTCGACGACGTGCGCGAGATATGCGCCGACGGCGTTACCTCACGCGAGATAGAGATGTACGGCGAGAACGGCGCGATATACCGCCGCAAGCTCGGCCTATCACCCGACAAGACAAAGGTTATCAAGGTATGAGGCCGGGAACAAAACTTGCCGTGCTGCTTGTATCGGGCGCATTGGTATGGGGACTTATTGCTATGGCGCTGTGCTGGCGCGAGAAGCCGCAGAAGAAAGCCGTGCGCGTGGCGCAGACCGCCCTCTATGCCTCGGTTGACAATCCGGAATCGGTGAAGGTGGTCGCCGTCAGTGAGCCGGACAGCGTTTTCGGACGCTGCTACATCGACGACGAGGAGAAGATGGCGATAGCCGTGTCTATGATGAAGGTGAACGAGAAAGTGATGTCGCAGACCGGTGACCTCGGCAGCATGGACTTTGACAATCCCGCCCTCCGGGAGCTTGTAGAGAGGCCGATGTCCTCGATGTCGGCCATGCGTTCCCTGATGTCGATAGATGCTCCGGACGCTCCCCGAAAGCCGTTCAGCGGATGGAAGGTCAAGATAGAGTACGAGGCCGTATCGGAGAGCGGCACTCCATACCGCTCGGAATACTGGTTTATCACCGACCGCGACGCGCAATGCGTGGTAAGCTCTTTCGAGATACCGCTGCTGTAAGACAATATTCATCATTCAACCAACCCGTAAACACTATTAACCACTTTAACCAAATATTCGCTTATGAAGGATCTTCTTAATCAAATCGAAACACTCACCACCTCGTTTATGAAGGACGCCTCGTCGCAGCTCGACAAGGGTAACAAGGCGGCGGGGCTTCGCGCCCGTCGCGCCTCGCTTGATCTGGAGCCGCTGCTAAAGCGGTTTCGCAAGCTGTCGCTGGAGGTGTCGGCCTCCGGCAAAAGTCAGGACAGCTGACTGTAAGTTCCGGCAGGGGCATTCATCACTGCGGCTTCCATTTTACTGTGACACTGCCATTTCAACAATAGGACAATTTCTTTGCTATCCGGGAATCCCTGTGCGCGAGCATGGGGATTCTCTCTTATGTCGGCCCGAGGCTTTCGCGCCCGTGTATTTTTCGTTACAAAGTTACGGCTGGCGGTGACGGCGGCAAGCGACCGCCTGCGGCTTGGCTGCGTGAAAAAATCCGGCAGCCTTCCGCGATTTGTGCCAAATCGGGTATTCCGTATTTTTTCGCTTGCCACGCTTGCCTTGCGCCACCTGTGCCCTCCGTCCTGATTGTATCGAAAAAATCACCCGGACGCGAGAAGCCGCAAGGCTTCAGACAAAAGGGAGAAAAACAAAAAACAAACATTTCTCAAACATTAAAACCATTTTAATTATGGAAGCAGCAAACCACACCAACGCCAGCAACGCAGTCAACGCAACCGCAATCGCCCTCTCGCTCGTTCAGCCGAGCGGCTTCAACCCCCGTAAGAACTTCGATGAGCAGACCCTCACCGAACTTGCCGACTCTATCCGTCAGCAGGGGGTGTTACAGCCTGTCGGTGTGCGTCCGATACCCGGCACCGACCGCTACGAGATAGTCTTTGGCGAAAGACGTTACCGAGCCTCGCTCATGGCAGGGAGGGAGTATATTCCGGCTGTTATATTTGACACGCTTTCCGACAAGGAGGCAGAGGAAATGGCTATTACCGAGAACCTGCAACGACAGGACATCGCCCCAATGGAGGAAGCCGTGGCTTTCCGCAACCTTATAGAGAGCGGTCGCTACGACACGCAGTCGCTCGCCGTGCAGGTGGGAAAGAGCGAGACCTATATCCGCACCCGAATGAAACTCACAACCCTCATACCCGAAATAGCCTCACTCCTTGACACGGATGACATCACCGTGAGCGTGGCTTCCGAGATATGCCGCTACGGTGAGGACATTCAGCTTGAGGTTTACGAAAAGCACCTCAAAGACGGTCTGCCATATAACAGTTGGCGAGGCATGACCGCCTCAAAGGTGGCGCAGATGATAGAGCGCGACTTTACAACCGAGCTGTGCCGTTACAGCTTTGACAAGTCAGCCTGCGCCTCATGCCCCCACAACACCTGCAACCTGCTTCTTTTCGTGGAAGAGGGCTACGAGGGAAAATGCGCAAAATCCTCATGCCTCAAAGAGAAGCACACGGCATATATCACCGAAAAGGCCGTTGCCATGCTTGCCGTACACCCCGAGGCCAATTTCTGCCAGTACCAATATGACACCAACGAGGCCGTTGCCTCGCGCCTTGCCGAAATGGGATATGAAGTAGAGACCGTGAGCGATTATCCCAAACGCTTCCCGACTGAACCCGACGCGCCGCAGAGGGAGGAAGATGATACCGACGAGGAATACGCAGATATGGAGCAGGACTATCAAGAAGAAATGCAGGAGTATTACACTGAACGAGCCGAACTGCTCTCAAAGAGCGAGGCGGGAGAAATAACCCTCTGTATATGTGTCGGGCGCAATGACGTGACCCTCGGCTACAAGGATGTGCCCGTAAAACAGCGTGAGGGCGGCAGTGCCGCCACCGCGATAATAGCCGACCTAAAGGCAAAGGACGTGCGCAACAGGGAGATAGCCGTTGAGAATACAATCGCCGCTACAAAGGAGCAAATCAAAAAGGTTGACATCACCGACGCCAAATTCACCAACGAGGAAGAAAAGATGATATATTTCTTCCTGCTCTCATCGCTCCGCAGGGAGCATTACGAGGCCGTGGGGCTGACCGAGCGCGAGGCATACGCTCCACTCACTGACAAGGAGAAAATGGCAATCATCGCCAAGCTCAACGCCAAGACCAAGGCGATTATCCGCAGGGATTTCCTGATAGACAACTTTCAGGGAGCATACCGCACAAACGCAATATCCGGCCTCCTTTTTGCTTTCGCCAAGAAGCACATGCCGGACGAGTTCGCGGCAATCGAGAGCCAGTACAACGAGGTTTACGAGAAGCGTCACAAAAAACTTGAAGAACGCATCGCGCAACTCGAACCTGCCGAACAGCCGGAGGCCGAACCCGAGACTCCCGAAACCGCCGACATTCCCGACACTCCCGAAGCCGATGAGCCGGAGGAAACCGTGACCGACCCTGCCGAGGAAATTGTGGCTGCCCCTGCCGAGGAAGCACCCGAAGAAATCAACGACACCGAAGAAGCTGCCGCCTAAACCATAGGTAAATGTTTGAGCGAGCCACCCCAAGCCGAAAGGCGCGGGGCGGCTTTTGCTCGTACACGACCAAAAGCCGCCGGATTGGGAAATAATCCCCGGTGTTGCCGGAAATTTATGGATTACATGAGAAATCACCTATATTTGGGAGGATTTATTCGCTTGCGAGCTGATTTTCCACGCTTTAATGGGGAGTTTGTTATAGCGAGTGTTGATTTTTTTGGGTCAAGCCGAAAACACGGTGCATATGTTAAAATGTAGCATCGCGAAGTGTTAAAAATCAGGCGTAGAGTTTGACCAGACGGAAGATGAAGAAATTTCTATCACGGACACCTCTCATCTGGGCACGGAAGATTTTCACTTTGGAGTTGAAAGCCTCTGCCGAGGCGTTGGTGGCACGCCGACGGAAATAGTTGAGTATTGTCGGAGCGTGGTTCTTGAAAGTCTTGATAACGGATCTGAAGCTGTGATTGTCCAGAGCGAGTACCTTTCCGTACCAGTCATTCATTTTCTTCATTGCCCTTGTGGGCGATATTTTTTGGTTGAATATGCTGCGGAGGCTCATCGCAAGGTTATATGCCTGACGGAGGATGGGATAGTGTTTGAACAGTATGTTGACGCGGTGTTTCTGAATGTCAGTTCATCTGTTGGCAGACATCATCAGCGTGTGCTTGCTGCGTGCCAGTATCTGACGCATGGTCTCGCCGTTTGAATATGTCGGAACCGGTTCGGACTTGTCACGTGCGTTGTCCTGCGCAATCAGCTGACGGCGTATGTCGATGCGGATTTCGTCGACGGCCTCGTTGTAGACCTGCTGCACGTGGAAACGGTCGTTGACCACATGGGCATTATAGAAGACTTCGGCGGCGATGAGCATCATTGACGGCGACAGGTCACATGTGACCTCTTTTACGCTGCGTCTGACCGATTTGTCCATTGCCGATATGAGGATGGAGATTATCTCGTCGCTCTTTGTGCCGGGTATTGCTGCCGCCAGAGTGCCCTTGCCGCCGTGGCCGTCCTTGTTGGTGAGGAACGTCCACACCTCGCCGTTGCTCAGGCATGTCTCGTCAAGGCTCATGTACGGTCCGATGTTGGCGGCGTTGAAATAGAATCCGCATCCAAGCTCCGACTCGCGCCACTCATGATATCCGCTCAGCTTATTACGGTATAAATCAGCGTAATGCTTGCCGTTGACGCAGTACATCTCAGCAATGTGCTTTATCGACAGAGCTGTATTCTCAACCTTCGTATTTTAAAAAATCCACGAACTCACGGCTGAGTCGTGTCCCGTCGGCGTTGGGTAGTTCCAGCGAATAGCTGAATATCTCATTGGTCTCCTTATCCCACCATTTGTTCTTGCGCATATGCAGGTATACAGGACGTCCACGCATGGGAAAGTCCTGTATCACAAAGTAATCCGTATAGCCTCGGGCCACGATATTGTCGTTGCGTTTGTCTTCTTCCGAACGGAGTTTCTTCTCATCGAGCCATATATCATACGACGCGTCGGTCTTCTTGAAATCGACCATTTCAAAAAGCTCATCCAACCCTGCGGGCAGGAATTCCCAGAATGCTTGTGCTGTTGTCATACTGCAAATTTAACACTTTCTGAGAAATTTCATGCACTGGAATTTCGGCTTGTGCCATTTTTTTTACTAATTTTGCGATATTACAGATAATAGACCCTCATGGAACTGCAACGGGCTAAGATAATCGGCATTGCGCGGCATCGCCTATCGACTGACGGCGATGGCGTCACCACGCTTGTGGCTTTTCATGGCTGTCCGCTATGTTGTCGCTATTGTCTTAACCCGCAGTCGTTAGGCGACGGCGGACGTTTCCGTGAGTATTCGCCGGAAAAGCTCTATACCGAGACTCGCATTGACGAGCTTTATTTCCTCGCCACCAATGGCGGTGTGACATTCGGTGGAGGAGAACCGTGTCTGCAACCCGGTTTTATCCGACGTTTCCGCGAGCTGTGCGGCGATAGCTGGCAAATCAATCTTGAAACATCGCTAAATGTTCCGACAGACAATATCGCGTCCTTGCTCCCTGTGGTAAATACTCTGATTATCGACATCAAGGACATGAATCCTGAGATTTACCGCAACTATACCGGGCGGGGAAACTCCATTGTCCTCTCCAATCTCCGACTGATAGCCAACAGCGGGCGGCAAAGCGATTGCATCGTCCGCATACCGCTGATACCGGAGTTCAACACTGATGCCGACCGCGAGGCAAGCCGCGCCGCGCTTGAACAGCTCGGCTTTTCCCGATTCGACTTATTCACCTATCAAATCCGCAAACACTGACTATGGCACAAGGAAAGCAGACCTGCAAGATATTGAAAGAGATACGCCGGCAGATAGCCGAGGCAAACGGCATCGAGTTCGCCACTTCGGAGTGTCGCTACAAGGGCGACTGCCTCGGCACGTGCCCCAAATGCGAGGCCGAGGTGCGCTACTTGGAGCAACAGCTCCGCACCCGCTCCCTCTCCGGAAAAGCCGTAGCCCTCGCCGGTATCTCGGCGGGTATGATTCTCATGTCGGGATGCAGCGGCACATCGTCAAATCAATCGAGCTATACATTGCAAGGCGAACCAGAGACATCAGTCGAGCAGATTGAGGTTACTGACACAATCGAGGTAGGCGAATTGCCGATGATTGAAGATTCTGTTGTGTGTATTAACAACGGTGTTAAAGATGGCGAGATTAACAACGAAACGGAGGTTGTTGTAACTCAAGGCGAAATCCCAATGGAAGATGATGATAATGACGAGAACAAAATATATCAAGTAGTGGAGCAAATGCCGGAGTATCCGGGAGGGCAGGCAGCATTGTTGAAATTCATTGGCGACAATCTCAAATATCCGAAAGAAATGGTTGGTTGTTTTCAAGGAAGTGTCAGAGTAAGGTTTTATGTTGACACATTAGGCCATGTGTGCGACCCACAGATAGTCAGAGGTATGGATTCTGCTCTTGACAGAGAAGTCCTGAGGGTTATAAGACTGTTTCCTGATTTCATCCCGGGGCAACATGAAGGCAGGAAAGTTAATGTATATATGAATTTGCCAATAAGTTTTGACCCTAACCGCTATTGATTATGGCACGAGGAAAACAGACCTGCAAGATACTGAAAGAGATTCGTCGGCAAATTGCCGAGGCGAACGATATTGAGTTTGTAACGTCGGAGTGTCGTTACAAGGGCGACTGCCTCGGCACATGCCCCAAATGCGAGGCGGAAGTCCGCTATTTGGAGCAGCAGCTCCGCTCACGTCAGCGCAGGGGTAAAGCCATCGCCCTCGCCGGAATCTCGGCGGCTTCGTTCGCGTTGCTGACCCCAAACACGGTTTCCGCGCAGATGTCTGATCCGGATGTGTCGCTCCCTATGGGAGATATTGCCGTCCATGCCGTAATTGATACATTTTTGGTGAAAGGAGCAGTATCAGAAATGGTAAAGAACAATGGGGTAATGCAACGTGAACCAATAATAGGAGCAACTATAATCAATTTACGAAACAATAAGGGTTGTGCATCAGGTATTGAAGGTGATTTTGAAATAGAAGTTGCACCCGGAGATACATTGGAAGTGTCATTTCCCGGATATCATATTCTGAAAGTGCTAATCAAGCGATGGTCCGATAATTTAGATATTGTGCTTGAAGCAGACGAGTCGGTATTAACGGGCGACGTACTTGTTCTTGGAGGTGCTATTTCTGTGAAAAAAGAAATAAATCATTATCTCGACCTCAATGTGATTGATGAGGAAGGCAACCGCATTGACAAAGATGATTTGTATATTGAACGAATATGGATAGACGATGACAACGAAGAAGATTCCCGATTTTTATCACCGGAATACTTTGATGAAAAACATCCATGTCGAATATTCTGGGATTATGATTATGGTTTAACTGATGAAGAAGGCAAGCCGTTAAAAGAAGCTACACTCCGTATTGAGGCAGATGGCTACGACGACCCTGTGATAATCAAGGTCAAATATCCCAAGCGCAACGCCAAGAAAACCATCAAGTTCAAACACAAAAAGAAATAACTATGGAGCATATTGGCAAAGCAATAGCATCGGCTGTAATAGTCTTTCTGTTCATGTTCAGTCTGATATTCTGTTTCGATTCTCCAGACAGAATTACCAACATTATGCTTGTGGGTGGCAATGTGCTGTTTTGGGGCAGATTACTTTGGCTGATAAATCGGAAAGGAGGTCGAAAATGATTGCCTTTTTCAAACGCGATATTGTAGTGAATGTGAGCCGGGATGAACTCTTATCGTTTATATCTTCTACTACCATTATTTCATGTGACAGGACGAACTATGGCAAGAAAGGAGAATTTCGCGGTACAGTGTGGCAAAATGGATTCCGCATAGCTCTGAATACATATTATTTTAATTCCTTTGCCTCCGATGCAGTCAGCATTGTAGAGCAAGTTGGAAAAGATAAATGTCGTGTTCATTTGGCGGTTGGTATGAGTGAGTTTGTATTGGTTATGATGGCCGTATGGAATATGGGATTGCTATTTATATTTATGCTTGTGTTATCATCTTGTTTTACAAATGGAATCGCTGTGGGCATAGCAAAGCTATTGATATTTATACCTTTTGTTTTGATTGATTTCCTGTTTCTACGATTCGCGTTATATGCCAACTATAAGAAACTTAAGAAGCGTATGCTTGAAATACTAACATGACAATATGGAAACGACACTGTGCTACATAGTAATAATCGCTATTGCCTATGGCATAGGCAAGGGAATATATCAGTCGACACGTTCACGGTCGATTGACTATTCTCTATGGGCGATTATCGCGCTTATGAGTGCAGTGTTATGGATTTCAAGAGGATTTCTTATCTCCAGTCGGATATATGATTTCCTGATGATTGCCGTATGGCTTATTGCAATCGGTTGTTTTATTATATCTCGGAAATTCCAATATGAAAAGTATCTGAAATCTATTGCCATTGGCGGTCTTTCAGTTTCCCTTGCGATTTTTATTTATTGGAATATAAAGGCGCAGTCAATTGTTCCAACAACCTTGATAACTTCCCTAAAGGGATATTCAACAAGTCGAATAGCTGAGGTATGTTTCCGTTATAACGGAACTCCATTTTGGAGAAGTTACAATCTCAACAACTACCCGAATGTAAAGCTACTTCCTGAGCAGTACGATGTTAGTCTGACAATCAAGCCGATTTCACCCAATATCGCCAAACTTGAATCAATCACCCTAATACCAAAAGCAAAGATATGAAAACCTCTCTCCGATATAAGATAGTACTTTGGATGGTGTGGGTGCAACTCGCGCTCCTGCCAATTATCTACATAATGCTTGCTGTCACGAATAATGGACTGATATGGCGATGGAATTTGCTTAACTGGCTGATGGTTGGCGGCTATATTCTCGGATTGCTTGCCCTTCCACTCAGCCGTGGGCTTGAAAAACCAAAACTACTGAAATGGTGGTTAAGAATCGATTTCTGGCTTTCAGCTATACCGGCAATTTTTGTATTACCATTGCTCTTTTATGTCGGAAGACATAATATAGATGCAGAAGATGGTGATTACGTACTCTATCACACACGCGGTTTAATGATGGCCGCGCCACACTATGCTTTAGGTAAAAAAGAGGGTCTATTTATTCGACCTATGGCTAAATCTGTTAGAATAAATGATTATGACGATGGTAAAATAGACTGTTTCAAAGTCGATACTCTGAGGGGCTGTTTTTATGGGTTAAACAGTGGAGGCGCACAGGTTTCATGGGTTTTGCCGCTTGACTCCATGAAATATCATCAATATGCGGAAGATATAACCGAGTTGATTGATAGCATATATCAAGCACAACCTTTGTTCAGGGATTATTATCATGGGACATTCGTTTTCCCGGACAACTTCGCCGAAATAAATTATGATTTCTATAGTATTAATTATGAGGATTCTATAAATTATAATACTATTGATCGTCTTGATGGCGACAGTCTGCGGGTTACTATTATCAATAACGGAATCATCGAATTGCCTTATCCCATAGATTCTGTCGGCAATCTCACACCCAAAGAAGTCAGAACTTTCTTTGAAAAGCTGAAAGGAGGCAAGCAATGAAAAGACAAGGTGTAAGAAAATCGTCTAAAATAGTAATTGTCATAGCCTCATTAATAGGCTTATACTTTGGTATGCTTTTGTTTTTGGGATTTCCGATACCGCGCGGAAGCAAGGTTGACAGCAATTACTATACCTACTACAAGAACATCTTTGGGATATATTATATCTCTGTCGAAAATGCGCCCGCATTGTTCAATCATGGTAGTTGGGGATATCTGGATGATGTGGATGAGCAAACCTTTAAGGTATTAGGCGAGGGATGGGCAAAAGATACCAATCACGTATGGCATGACGATGAGATAGTTAAAAACACGGATGTAAACTCATTTCATATAAATCAGTATGGCATTGCAGTAGATAAGGACAAAGTCTATATACGGGATTCTTCAAACGATAAGGATTATATAAGACCCTCACACAGCGGCATAGATGTCGAAACTGCCGAATATTTTATCTACAGACTTGACGAACTTCAAGATGAATGGATGCGCGACAAGAATTTTGTTTATCATTACGACCAAAGAATTGATGTGGATAGAAACAGTTTTGAAATTTATGGCGAAGACTGGTTCATTGATAAAGTTTTTCTTTATAAAACGCAATATAATGATGTAACCCGAAAGTGGGATTTACACCGTATCGATTCCTTACAAAGACCCATTGAGGTCGGTTATCAATATTTCCGTAATGGCAGGAATATTATCTACTATGATTCAATAATACTCAAAGACATAGATGTGCTGCGGTTTGAGGAGATTGGTGTAGGCAAATACCGGATCAATAACATGTTGTTTCTTTGGGGTAAGCCTTTCCTTAAAGACTCATTGGATGTAGAAAATGCCAAATTCTATTATCATGGTCATATAGCAGCTGACAATGATAATGTGTACTATGTTCGTAAACTACTTGATGACATTGATGCCTCGACATTCCGACAGATTGATGACGAAACATTTGAAGATAAGAGCTATATCTATACCATAAAAGAGAAAGCTTGGGGAGAGGCGTATCCCTTTGTCAAAAAGAAAAAATAGATGTTATATGCAACTGACCGATAAAGAAATAGACAGCATGTTGACCCAATCACCGGATGTCAGATACACTTATTCGCTGAAACGGATTGCGGATAGCGGTTATATATGGTATCTGTCATCTGATGATGATAGCTATATGTGTATTCAGGATGGAGACATAAGGCTATTTCCTGTGTGGCCATTTAAGGAGTATGCGGAGAAATATGTCTCATGCATGAGGAAAGGACATAAATGTAATTGCTCAAAATTGGATTTGGAAGAGTTTTCTGACAAACTTGTTGATTATCTTTGTGAAACGGGAATGCCAATAGGTGTCTTTCCGGTCGCTGAAAATGACTATGGCAAAGTAATCAGCATAAATAATTTTGCCGAAGACTTATCCGTTGAACTTGAAAACTACCAATGACCCATGACAAACAGAGAATTATTTTTAACCGTAGTTGAGCGGCTAAAGGCTGAGCCTTTTCTCAAAGGATTTAAGTTTCGCAAACGTGACTACTCTTTCATTCAACAAGTGGAAGGCTTAAGGCGGCATATCGAATTGGACCATTGGACTAAAGGCGGAGTGCTTATCGTCTATCCTATCTATATGGTTCGTTTTGACATCCTGTTAAAATGGTTTGAGCCATATAATGTCAAATCACGGCAGACCCAGCAGGACAATCCTTCTGTTGGATTTACCGGGAATATGCTTGGCAGACGGGATAAGTTTACGATTTCAGAAGCCAATCTTGAGTGCGACTACTCAAAACTATGTGTCACGCTTGCCGACTGTTCCGGCATAGTCTTTCAAGCATACACGTCATTGCGTGATATGTTTGACCGTGAGATTATACCCAGATTGGAGGGTAAGAGGGCGTTACCAGATGTCGGAGCAGACTGGGCGTTTAAGTATCTTACTCTAACACGCATTGTGTCACCTGAAGATTATCCGGCAGTTAAAGAATTAGTCTTGGCGCAAGTCCAGAAAATGGCTAATAGACATGAGCCAAATGTAATAGACTACTTCTCACGACTTGATGAGATAATCAGCGTTATGGAGCAGACTTTTCCAACAAAATAATTGCAGATGTCATGGAAATAGATGTGCCGAAATATGATAGAAATATTGGGTTACAACTCTGTTGGTACCCGGGATTTTCGATAAAGGTTTCAAGCGATGATAGCGAAGTAACTATGTCTGCTAATCGGGAAGGATTGTTATCAATGGCAAACCATCTTCTCAATTTAGCGCAAGCAAATGTGCCTCCCGGCACTCATATACATTTGGATGAATACAATTCATTGGAAGACGGTTCACAAAGTATAATTATAGAGAAAGCATGAACCAACGAAATAAGATAGGCAAGTTTTTAGCTGAGTCGATTGTAACATTGCTCCTTGCAGTATTGGCTATTCCAATGAAAGCCAATGATAATTGCCGTCATGATACACTGAAATATGATTATGAAAACCTGTATGCAGTTCACTGGGATGTGACTGCCTACCCGGTTGCAAATGTCTTTACATTTCCTCAAGATGACATTGACATGATTGTGGAAGCACTATTAGACACTCCAAAAGAAACTATGTTTCAAGGGAATTGGATTTTATGTTACTATTTGGATATATCGTTGGAGGAAATCTCGCAAATCAAAAGCAATCTATCATCTATAGATTTACCACACGGATATGAGTGGATGTTTGGATTGTTTGAAAATGACAAACAGGGTATGGCTCTTTTAGCAGCAGTCGTAGAATCAGACTCTAAATTTGTCGCTCATATCGGACATGCCTGTATGGTTAAAGATCCATCAGGAAAACCGGCAATCAGCTTTTCACTACATCAAGGAGAATCCGATGACCTTTCAATGGAATTTAGAAAATTTCGCATAAAGCATAATTGCATTGTATTGACAATTAATGATTGGGCTTTCGCTCCAACCCAGATGAAACAACTTGCTGCACCCTCTAATGACTATATTACTATTTCTTATGTGCCGGATGTGGTCATACAGAACTTGTACTCTACTTCCGTCAGGTATATGCTTGAAAACATGATGCCAAACGAAGCTGTTAGACCGGCTCCAATAAAATGACAGTCATGAAGCGGTGGCAAAATAACCTATATATGGTCGGATTGCTTCTTATAGAAGCAATAATAATGTTATACGTAGTTCCCAAAGCTAATGCGGATGAAATCAGTATGAAAATTTCGTTGGTAATCGCGTTATTTTTAGCCATACTTGTAAGTTTGGCATTGTTGGTTAAAGGAAACCAAGGCAATTATAAGGCTAGAATTCCAATCTTCATAGTTTGTGTCGCTACATATATTCAAATTCTGTATTGCGCAGCATTTTATAGCTGGGGAGCCTACGTTTGTATGGCTTTGCCAATATTCCAACTGATATTGGGATATGCGATATTTAGGTATTCCAACGACATTGTTTCTTTATTTATTGGCTGCTCTAATCTGATGTTTTCGGCTATATGGACTAATCAATATCAAGGTTTCCTATGGTTTAATAATAAATCCAGCGACCTTGAAACTATAGCAGTGGCGAGTCTTTGTGCCGTTATCGGTGCTGTGATTGTGTTCACGGTGTCAGCCATTATGATAATGAAGTTCAATCATAAAAACGCTTGAGTATGAATTATGATATAACTATCGAATATAAGGATGGCCGGGTAAGTATGAAATTTCTCGGAGTTGATTTCTTTGCACTGGATAAAGTTTTTGGAACGATGCCAATAAAAAGACTATCCAATTATTGCTTCGGAATTTTCAATACAGAACCGGATGAACCGACCTATATTCAGTCATCCGACAATAATATCTCTGAAATCGTATCCGTACCGATTACTAATCCACACTCGCTTATTGAGTTTTTCAGGAGTATTCCGGACAGAGAAGATTTTTCAATATATAAGTTGAAAATAGATTTCAATGACTTCTCCATGCTCTATGATGATGATTGTATGCTTGTCATAGAGGGCAAGTGCTCTGACAATGCTGAATTTAAATTCTTTAATAGACTTTATCGTGACATATGCGATACCCTTGAAAATGAGGATTAAAGTTATAGTTAATTTGCATGAAATCAGACAACAAGACATATCGGTTTTTCTTTGGACGGCGGGGTGAGAGGCACTTGCCATTCGGTGCTATGCTGCTGATTCTCGTGCCTTTTCTCATTGTAGGTCAGTATTTCCAGAATCGCAAATATAATGCTCTGTCGGCAAGTCCGGAACATACATCAACTGTAATTTCAAATATCGGCTACATAGGCAACAGTGGCCCTATAATACATTACAGCTTTACAGTGAATGGTATTACATATAATGGTGGTATGCATGCCAATGGTTTTGCCGTTGGCGACAGCATAGGCGTGGTGTATCAGAAAGACAATCCCGAAAACAATATGACGGTGTTCGAGTATTACGACGGCCCTTCGTATGGATTCGTTTCTGCATTTGTCATTCTTGTTGTAATTCTTGCGATTATCCGTTGGCGGAAGATAAGCAGGCAGTACAAAGCTGATGCCCCGGTGGAAACCAAAGTGCAAAGGGCATGTGGGATTTATCGTACCTCAAAAGAATATATATTCGTTACGGGTTATGGCAAGACCGGCTTCGGCTACAATATGAATTATCCTATAAAGTTTGCGCCAATTGATTGTGATGATATAGAATTCAATAATGCTTTTGGCGAAGTTTTCTTAGCCAGTAATCGCGAAGAATATAAGGAGCTAAAATCATCGGAACTAATCAAGGCAATGAAACAACGCTCATGGCGACAGCTTCACCTCCATTCGACCTTCGTATTTGTAAATCAGGACGACGATAAAATCAGTGTAGTCCCTACTAAATTGGCATCCGATAAATGGCTTGATTGGGATTCCAATCAAGCGCTGACATTTGACGTTGGCAATGATTCTATATACGACATCGTAAGTGAAACCCGAAAACTCCTCGATAATCATGAAACTGACCGATAAAAACTCCGAGATAAGAATCTACCAAAGCGTATGGAAAAATACGTTTTATGCCATCTGTTGCTTGGCTTTTGCTATTGTCGGATATTTGATTATAATAAATCCAAGTACTAAATGGCCAACGAAAATCTTTGGTGGTTTGCTGAATATGATATTTTTTGGAGGTGCCAGTGCGCTTTTCTTTGCTATGGCGTCACATAAACGGATTCGCCGCATTCCGTTTTTAATAATCTATGCAGATAGATTGGGAATTTATAAACAGCGCAATGGTGATTATCATACTATCAATTACGCAGATGTTAAAAAGTTTCGATTAGTAAAGATTCACTCGTCTAAAATGATTGCGGTGGACTATAAGACAGCTCCACTGATACATAAGTTTGACGGAGCATCCGATTTGAAACAAAATATAATGAACTTCAATTTCAATGAGATTGGAGCGATAGAAAATATACCCGTTCACAATCTGACAATGAAAGGGAAGGAGATTTGTGATATATTGAACCGCCGATTGAATTGTTGGCAAGTAAGACCCGCTGAATAAGAATATGAATAATTACGATATTACAAAAATCCAATCGAAAATCAATCGGTTAAAGCGGACTGGTGACTTCAGTCATTTGCGGTCATTCCTTTTGAAATTGTTATCGGCTTACCCCGATGAATATTATTTCATGGCTGAACTGTCAAGTGCCTGTTATCAATTAAGGAAATATATCGAAGCATTAACTTATGCACAAGAGTCATATCAGTTAGCTCCTGATGATTATTGGGTAAGATATATTTATGGCTGTGCATTATCTGCAAATGATAAATTGGAAGAAGCAGCTGAGATGTTTAATTCAATCATAGCCTGCGATGTGGCTTTTCTCGCTGATTATAAGCATGGCGAAGGGAAAAGATGGGCTGAATCTCTGCTAAACGATAGTAGATATATGAGGGCTGTCATTTATCAGCAAGAAGGCAATAATCTTGAGGCACGAGATTTATTCCAAACACATAAGTCCATAAGAAGGCGTGGGCTATATAGCGATTTTTCGATCAAACAAGTTAATGAGCATATTAAATGGCTGGATATGATTATCGGCGATACCGACAGGGACTATTCTATTTCAAAATATCGTCCGCAGTTCTATGATGCTGAAGGATGCTACATTCATAACGAGTGGACTTCAATCTCTGATATTGGCAAATCGTTTGCAGATGGAATACTCACAGCCGATGAGTATATTGAAGCGGAGAACCGATATATTGATACGGCTATTGATTTAGCAAAATTGGCTGGTTGTTCATATCTTATAGTGAGTTACATGGAGGGTGATTCAAAGGATATTGTAAATTCAGTTAAGGGTCACAAACTGAATCATGGCCTTATTGAAAGAGCAAAGACAATCCGACAAGGATTAAGAATCTCACTAAAGGACTGTCCGGACTATCTTCGCCTATGCCTGCGAGAATGTTGTTGGGCTGTATTCTCCAACAAGACACATAATTTCCTTGTCAAGTTTGGCTACGACTATTATATGCATGTTCATACTGCCGTGCCAAAAAATCAGGTTGTTGAAATTGTAACCAGAAACGGATTGTATCTTCGCCCATGAAACTAACAAGCAAACATTATAGCAATCAAATATTTAAGAAGGCTTCTTTTTGCAACGGAGGCTTGGCTGAATGGTGGACTAAAAAAACTTTTAAGCGGTGTGATTTTGATAACTGCGACTTTACCGATATTATGGCAAGAGGGTGCCGTTTCATAGGCTGTGTTTTCAAAAGAGGAAAGTTACAGCATTTCTATATGGGTTCCACTACTCTGGTAATGCCCCGTAAAACGGTTTATCGTAATTGCACATTCGAGCGAGTGAAACTACGCAACTTCGGTATCGCGGACTTTTTCGATTGTTCATTCATTAACTGCGATTTTCGTTCTGCCTTTATTGCTGCATCTTTTACCCGTTGCAGTTTCGTCGGAGAAATTTCCGGTTGCGTATTCTGCGGCCCTCAATATAAAGGCGGTTATTACATAAATTGGCTCAATTATTGGATTTCCAATAAAGGACGGCTACACTATGTGGATTTCACTAAAGCCACCCTGATAGATGTTGCCTTTCGTGGTGGTGTAGATTTGTCAACGACTAAGTTCCCGATAGACTATGAAACTGACTGATAAGAGATTTTGGATAACATGGATTGTCGTTGAACTATTGATGTTATCATCTTGTGTTTACATGGCAATCTATAGTAAATTTATAGGCATAATGTGTGTTTTCGGAGCAAGCCAACCTTTAATGTTAGCTTTGACTCTATATAAAAAGAAACATCAAAGCGGGGCACTGACAAATTTAATAATTGTTGGTTTGTATTCCATTTATTCTGTGTATATAAGTATATCAGGACAGGATGCCAATGGTTGGGGTTGGGCATTTTGCATGATTGTTTTTCCAATAATACAGCTTATACTTCTTTTGTTGTTTTGGGGTATTCAAAAAATTGCTGAAGCAAATGAACAGAAAGAATAACTATATGGCTAATCACGAAATATGTAATCCTATACGGATGATTGACTGCGAGTGTTCGGTCAATTCAATAGATTACAATGCGACGGATCTTATTGTCGAGTTGGAACGGTTCGATAACAAAGGGATAGTAAGGATTGATTTCAAAGAAGTGTTCGCGTATCGCGTAACTTTGGAACATTTCAGAATAAGCGATATACTGGATGGTGCAGGTATAGCACCGTTATACGAGGTTGAAAACTCCGAATATTATAACCGGCTAATGCAATCCGGTATGAAGGTGCTATATGGCGATGCCCTCAAAGTCCGGCATTTTGCCATAAAGACAACCGAGCATATCATAGATATTCTCACCCCTAATAGCTATACTATAATGTAAATCAGCTCAATCCTTTTTATTCATAAGAGTACCACATTTTTCGTAGTGACAAGGTAATCTTCGGGGAACCTGCCGGACTGAAGCCGAGGCAAAGCGGAGCGAGGTGTGGGCGCGTGGAGCGCATCACGCCTCACTACCTTGCATTGCCTCCGCTCCCTCCCGAATACCTGATAAATCCGGGCTATATGCCATGTCCGTGAGCCGGGAGGCACACCGACATCACATATAGCCTTTCGTGTGTAAACCGGCCGCGCCACAAGACCGAAGCCCCGTGAAGGCGGCTTCCGACTTGATCTGCGCATAATGCCCGGAACACCGCAGCCCCGATGCTGTGAACGGCATCCGGCCTGCCGCAACCTGCCGGTCGGGGTCGCCGGATATACTTTTTGTTTGAAAACCCTGCGGGCTTCACCTGCGGCGGCGATTTTGTGTGCGAAGCTACGGCGGACGGGCGGAACGACAAGTGACGCCGCGCTTGAGGTCGGAGTTCCGCGCCCGTGAGCCTCCACAAATTTTCTCGTGCCTCCAAAATTTGGGTATCCCGCGCTTGCCCTCAGACTTCACACTTGTCTAATCCGCCCCGGCGGTCCGCCGTGGTGTATGCACAAAAAACATACCACTGCGGATGAAGCCCGGAGCTTCAAGCCTAAAGGGAAATGAACGAGTAAGTAAGCGCAGAGAGTAGCTTGCTTCTCTATGCCGAGCGTGAGTGAATTGCGCGAAGCGAAAAACAAACTCAAACACCTCAAAGACATGGACTATCAAGCAGTAGCAACCATCATCGACCGCAATTCGGGTCTTTACGACATCACCACCAGCGAGGGCAGGGAACGCAGACGCCTGTTTTTCTCCACACAGGGCTATATATGTGAGTTCGCCCGACGTTCACGCAGACGCGGCTACATCATACCGCAGTCAACCGTAGCCAACTGGCTCGGAGTAGTGAAAGTGGAGAAGCCTGAAACAAATCTGGTGGAAAAGTTTAGGCGTTACGCCTCGCGTGCCACATTCCCCTCGGCTTTTGTGCACAAATGCCTCATGGCAGACCCGACAAAGGGCTGTTATGAAAACAACCTTACCACCGGCACACGCATAGACGGTGAGATTATCTCCCTCAAAGCCGTTGAGCGTTATGCGCCGTGGCAGGCAGAGGAATTTCGCAAGTCACTTGCCGAAAGGCGCACCTACCATTCCGGCAGGTTCGACTTCCGGGGCTATGACGGCACCCTATGGATAGAGATAGCCGACAAGGACGACGGATATTATCGCAAAGGCGACATCAAAGCCGGACTGAGCAAGGAGTATCGCGGCTGTGGCAACGGCTACTACTATCTGCTGATTGATGATGAACACTTTATAGGAGTTGACATAGACTGATTTACCAACCGCTCCCTGCGCTGCGATAGGCGCAGGGAGCATAACACGACATTTCCATGAACCGAAAAGAGAAAATACGAAATGAAGCCGCCGAGCGGTATAAGGACAGCGAGTACCGCGTTCCCAATATGTACTGCTTTATCGAGGGCGCGGAGTGGGCTGACGCCAATCCGCTGAAAGGCTGGAACAGGTTTAGCGATGAAAATATGCCGGAGAAAGGCGACATCATAGCTCTCGCGATTATTGATGAGAAACTTAATATCGCCTCCTATGAGCTGATAAAATTCGACCCTTTGACAATCGCCAAACCTTACCGCGATAATGTTTTGTGGCTCCCGATACCACAATTATAATCCTCAATATTTCCGCTCCGACACTCTCCGTTCGGGGCGGCTTCTGCTCGTAGCCTCACAAAAGCCGCCGGTATGGAAAACTATCCTAAACGCCCATATATGAAAACAAATCAGATTCTCGGCATTCACACGAAGAATCTGTTTTAGTAATGAAAAAATAGAATATATCGTATCTGATTCGTTTTATATTCGTATTATTCGATTGCAATAAATTTGTAAACGGTCTTATCGGTGTTTGGATAAAGAACAGGATCCTGCATTGCGCTCGTCACCGTTAATTCAGAGGGCGTAAGCCTGTCTATGAGCCAGAAGCGTTCCGATTTGTCAATGTAAATCACTGAAAAGTTATCCGTGGTGAAAGTCCAGCGAAAATATATCGGTTCACCGTTTTTTGTGCCGTCGTTCCAATTCACCCATTTATAAGAGCCGGTACCGTTGGCATTGAATTTATATACCCAGCCTTCTTCGTTACACTCTGTCGGTTCAAAGCCGGACATATGTTCATAGGTCTGCTTCCATTCAACGCCGGTAATACAGGAGATAATTTCTTTCTGGTCGGTATCATAATAGCCCGTGCGTTCCTCGCACGATGCGAGAAACACAAAGGTTAATATAGATATGAGAAGCTGTATTTGTTTCATTCCGAAATTTCTACTGTTACGCTGCCGTTCCCGATGAAGGATTTGCCTTGTATGTTAAGATACTCTCCGTTGACCTCCGGCAATGACAGAGAATAACTGTAAGGCAACGAGTTTCTTCCTAATCCGGCCAAAAGGATTGTACCTCTGTCGGTTTCATCAGATGCGACGAACGAAATCTGTGCCACGTAGAACATGGATGTGTTGCCGGAACTTATTGTGAGCCGGTTATTCCCCAATGAATAGAATCCCGTCCTGCATATATCTTCGCCTGATACCAACAGCCGGGCCTCTGTTATCCCTTCTTTGCTGTATGGCTGAGATTTTGACAGGCTTATTGTTCCTACCACATTGTTCCTCACCAAGCCTGATGTGCGCGTAGTGTAAACCACGCTGACATTTCCGGCTTTCGCATAAGCCTTTATCAGATTGTTCGCCTGCTCCATCTCACCCTCAAAGCGGGTTAGGTTTATGGAACTTACCTCTGCCAGTTGTTCCCGAGAGCGGTTTACAACGTAATCGGTTGCCGTGACCTTTTTGTTCGGATTGATGGAGAACAGACCTGTACGGCTATCCACCTCGACAAACTGAGAAAGAACCTCGGCATCAGTTTCATAAGCCCTTATCTGGGTCGGTTCGTTGGAAACCGTGTTGTCATCGCTACAGGCCGTAACCGACAGGCAACAAAGGGCGACTATACCCAATATCTTATTATTTCTTTGCATACAATACTCTTTTTTGTTAATTAATTGCTTAGAGAGAAAAGTATGTTGCAAAGTTACTTCGTATAAACGACAAAAGCTGTGACAAATGGCACAATCAACCAATAAAACAGCCTTTTATAGCTTTAATTCCCAAATTTTTCTTCGTCAGGAGTGTACCCGGCAACTGTTTCGCGGATTCTATGGAGCTGTCGGCGAGATATATTGAGGTAGGTGGCTATCTCTCCAAGGGAAACGAGTTCAAATAATCGGGGATAACGAGCAAGCAGCTGTCGATAGCGTTGCTCCGGAGTGGAGCGGTAATCGTTAAGAACATGTCCGTATGCCTGTTCAAACAAGGCATCCAGAAACCTGATATGGAGAGTCGGGTCAGACATCAGCCGCTCACGAATCATAGAGGTTGGTATGACCAGCACATCGGAATCCTCCAATGCAATAATGTCTGTCGGAATCTTTTTGTCAAGCATTACGCTGATGTAATTGGCAAGGACAGAATCATTGAAAACAAATCCGACGGTTTTCGCCTTACCGGAATTGTCGATCAGCGAGTGCTTGAAGCCTCCGGAAACAATCCAACCGACTCGCTTGACTGCCTCACCGGTATATGCGAAATACTCACCGCGCCGATAATGGTGCAGCTCACCATGCTTCTCGCATAGCTCTTTCCAGAAAGAGAAATCTATCGCTTCTTCAAATGCGTTAAACTGTGCCATATCAATCCCAGTCATTAAGGCTGGCGATGAAATCGTCAACCGATTCTTCATCGAAGAGTTCCGGCAATTCTTCGATGTTATGGTGACAATCGTGTTCGACTGTCATATCTTCAACGGTATTCCCGCTGTTTTCGTCTATATCGTATTCCATTAATTGCTTGATGTAATTAATACAAAGGCCATAAAAGACTGCAAATTTACAAATTTTTACAGATACTGCCTAAACGATCCTTCAGGGTTTTCATGCTAAATGGTGATTGTCAGAACATTCCAAGTATATAAAAGCCCGGTCCTTTGAAAACCGGTAATAAGGTAATAATCGGAGCCTAAAGGCATACTCAATGTTGTCGAGGCTTTATCCTGTGTCTGTTGAGTTCCGGCAGGATTGTCGTTTTGGCGTGCGAAGTTACTGCGTCCGGAAGGAACAGCAAGGGCCACTGCGTTTGAGGCCGGCGTCGGCGACCGTGAGCCTCCGCAAATTTTCTCATGCCTCCAAAATTTGGGTATCCCGGTCTGGCCGCTGGCTTCACCCTTGCCTTATCCTCCCTTTCGGCCGCAGTGGTTCACTTGCACGAAAAACGGCCAGCCCTGCCGGGAAAGATCAAAAGAGCTTCACAAAAGGGAAAAAATTAACAAATCAGACATTTCAAGACCATGCGAGTAAAAAGAATGACAATCGAAGAAGGGAAGCGGGCAGACATAAGCCGCTACCCGAATTTCCACAAGACAGGGAGTGTGCGTGGTATGAAGAAGCTGTATTACGGACAGCACTGTCTTTTGGTGCGTTGTGGCGACTATATTTATAATGTGTCGCCGGAACCACAAATCTACAATCAGGCAACCATCTAAATTCCAGACGATATGAACACAGACATTGATTTCATTAAGATTGCCGAGGGCGACAAGGAGTTTGTAAAGGCCTTCGAGAACTTTGTCAACGGCAAAGTGAGCAGCACTGAAAAGACAGGCATGGCGATGGCAACCATGCACCGCTATCTCCAGCAGCAGGCGTTCAAGGTGTTCATGGACTATATGAAAGCCCTTGCCTACAACTACCGACGCGGACGCTATGACGACCGCAACGAGTGGGCCTCGCGCCTCGCTGCCGAGGCTTACGGACACCTCATAGACACCGGACTTATCTTCGATACCGCTTATGACGAACTCACAAACAACGACTGATATGTACGATACCGATTTCCCCGAATACGGGAGGCAGTGTGAACTCAAAGAGCCGTGGCGCGGCTACCGCCGAGGCACAATAGTGGGGCGCAGCGGCTACCGCTATATCATAGAACTGAGCAGCGGAGCGACCATAGAACCTTACGAGGATGAAATAGAATTTGACTGAATATGAACAGACTTATGACACCAAGACTGGAGGAAGCCTTCAAGGGCTTCCCCCTTTACTCCCAGGACGGCAAGGGCAAGGACGCCGTATGCGTGGCCATATTCACCATAGGCAATGCCCGGTGGTTTGTGCTTGAAGGGAGCAGGGAGGGCGACGACACAATAATGTTCTGCATTGTCGTGGGACTCGCCGAGGACGAATACGGCTATGTTTCGCTCAACGAACTTGCCGAAATAGAGATTGACTGCCGCAGCAAGGGTTACGGAATACTCCAAGTCACGGAGGTGCCGTATTTCAAGCCACGCCCACTGAGGGAGATACCCGACAGTCGTTTACAGTCGCTTCTCTCAAGACTGCATGACCGCCCCGATGAATGACCTGTAACCCGTCAGCCGTGGCGACCATGCCACGGCTGACACAATCCGACATAGACATGGATATTAAAGACACGATAGACCGCATAACCGAATGTGCCGAGGCAAAGGGCTGGAGCGTCCACGCTTCCAAGAACCGAAAGGCCGATATATGGCTGTTTGAATTCTCGCAATACACCAATGCAGGGCAGGATTTCAACTTTTCGGCCGAAATGAAAGACGGCGACCCCGACAATCTGATAAAGTCGGTAAGGGAGTATTATGAGGGCTTCGACCCCGACGAGGAGGCATATCTATGGATAGGCGATGACGGCCACGGGAGGAATGGCGCGCCATACCATATCCGCGACATAGTGGCCGACATGGAGGACGCGGAGGACATGGTGCTTGACCTTCTTGCCTCCCTTGAAGAAACCGATTTCGACCTTGCGGAGAAATAGCCCCGTTCAGGAATATAACCCCGTCTGCCACAGCCTTATCGGTTGTGGCAGACATAACCATGCTTTGAGATATGCTGTTACAGACCATCATAGATATAGCCGCCAAATGCGGCTGGAGCGTGACCGTCAGCGTGATTGACGCTGACTGCACGGCTTTCGATTTCCGGCGAAAGACACGGAGCGGTGTGCCGTTCTGCTTCTGTGCGGACATGACAGGCGGCAACCCGGTGACGCTGCTCGATGAGATACTGTCGTTCATCGACGCTTTCCAACCCGCCGCCTTTGCCCGGCAATGGCGCGAGCTGTCGGGAGCCGGGGCGAGCCTTGAAGCGAGGGCATTGGCGGAAATGGACGATATGCGTGCCGAGGCATGGCTTCTCGTCGTTGAGCTGTCGGAGACCATAGCCTCCCCGGAACGTCGCAACCCGCCGTGGCATATCTGGAACTGAACCGGGATTACAGCCCCTTGCGCCGCCGCAGGGCTATAATCCTCCATGTTCACTTGTCCTTGCGCCTGCGACCACGCTTCACCTGCGGGTGGTCGCGAAGATGTATTATGTCGCTCCCGAGTATAAGCCTGTGCCAGCCGTTTTCCGAGCGGCGGTACGGGAGTACCGGGGGCGACAGCTTCATATACTCGTAAATCGTGGTGTGGCTGATTCCGAGCAGTTTTCTCGCGGCCATCACCGAATACAATGCCTCGGGGACTATCCTCTTCCAGTCAGGGAGCATTGCAGGTGTCCTCCATGTTTTCCGGCCTTACCGATTTTCTGTATTCGGACACAAATGCCAGCGCAGCCTCCACCGCCATTTCAGCCGCAACGCGGATATGTGATGGCCACTGCTCCAGACGGCACTCCGGCATTGCGGAGTCGCAGCGGCGTATGTCATGGAGAAACAGCGACACGGCAAGTCCGTATGCGCGTTCCTCCCAGTCTGTAGTGCTTAATCTTTGCTTAGGTTCCATGTCTATAAATTTTTTTGAGTGTTCTTTCGGAATGTCCTGCCACGGAGGGCGACGAAATTGAACATTTCCTTGAAGCGGTCGTATATCCTCTCGTCGTACACGTCCTTGATCTGCTCCACGGTCAGGTTGGTTGTGGCGTGGGTAAACTGGTAGTGGCGGTTGTCATAGCGCGACTGAAAGATGTACTGCATCACGTTCTCGAAATTACCGTAGCGGCCAGTCGGCACTGTCTCGCTCCCAAGCTCGTCAAACGCCTGGCGCGGGCTGTCGATGTAATGCCTTATGCCGCGGTAGCCGCCGTATATCGACTCGTCGGCATAGTCGGCGCACACGTCGATCACGTTGTCAATCCGGAAGTAGTATCTGCCTATTTTGTCCGGCGGCCTGACAATGGCGCAGAACTCCCTTACGATACGCAGCATCGTTGACTTCCCGGTGCCTATGTCGCCCCAGAGCATCAGCCCCTTGTCGGGGTCGAGGTTGCCGTCATAGTCCATGACGGCCCAGTGAACGATGTCGTTGTAGGCGGGTTTAAGCTCCTCGCGTATGGTGAAGCCCGGGCACACGGCCTTGGCGCATCGTACGAACAGCGCCTTGTACTCGCTAATCCTCGATAAGTCCGCAATCCGGCTTGACCGGCGTTCTGCGGCCTCTCTGATTTCCCTTACGGCTTCCGCCGGGTCTATTCGCTTGGGGTATGCCATTCTGTTGTTCTTGTTTTAATCGGGCGCGGGCCCAGTTGAAAAAATGATCCTTGCACTCCTGCACGGTCGGGTGCTGCTTTTTCTTTATCCGGCACTCGTTGAAAAAATCGGGCAGCATTTCATCAAGCCTCGATTTTCCGCAGCGGAGGGCTTCGGCTATCTCTTCGAGCGCGGTGGCGTCATTTTTGAAAATTTCAAAAACTTCTTCCTCGCGCGCGTGGGGGAGAGAATTATTATTTATATTTTTATCTATATAATATATGTCCCCAAAAGTGTCCCCAAAGGTGTCGGAAGAAGTGTCCCCGATCGTGGCGGCAGACGTGGTGGAACAGGTGCCGACTATGGAGTTTCCCGGCTCGGAGAATATGGAGAAAGCCGGTATCTGCTCCATTACGAGTATGGTGTAGAGTGTGGCGTTGCCGATCTCCTGCCTCTCTATCCATTTCTGCGACTCGAATATCCGCAGATAACGCCCCACGGTGTCCTTGTCCGCGCCTATGGCGGCGGCGAGCTTTCTTGTGGAGGCAACGAACTGACCGGGCCGCACCTCTATTACCGTACCCTTGACCGGGTATGTCTCCCTTGACCTGCGCACCCGGAAAAGTATCTCCAGCCAGAGATGCACCATCCGGCTCTCGGAATAGAGCCATTCCACATCGCGCAGAAGGTGTAATACGGGTATCCATGAACGGTTCATCTCTATTACAGGGGTTCACAGTTGTTGCCGGTATAAGACCGGTGTCAGGATATTTCCGGTTCATCGCCGGGATGGTTTGATTGTGCCACCAAGCCATCGCCGTCAATATACAGCTCCTTTGGGAAAACCGTGCGCCCGGCAAGCCTCTCGATCTCCGCCTTGCAGAAGGAGGGTATGCAGCAGCATCCCGCCTTCCAGTTGTAGAAGGTCTTTCTCTTTATGCCGTTGCCGCAGGCTTCCACCACGGCCGACACGAAGAAACGGTGGTCGGTGTTTGGCAGTGTGGACAGGTATTCGTTCAGGCATCTTGCGTCCATCGCCTTTATTTCATTTGTAGTCATAGCTTTGTCCTTATTTATAAAATGAATCAGGTCTGTCGTTTTTTTTCAAGGGTACGGTATCCGGCACGGGCCATCACGTCATATAATGACAGATAGTACCGCCGTCCGTTGCGCTCGGCCTTCAGGGTGCCGTCTCGTATCGAGTCGCGCACCCGCTGTGCCGGGCAGTGCATTATCTCGGCGGCCTCGTTTACCGTTATCGGACGGTCGGCGGGCTCCGGCCCCGTTATAGTCCGCCGTATCTCCTCAAGGGTGTTCTCGATTTTTGTAAGCCTCATGGCTATGCGTCTGTCATCGCTCATAATCTTATTGTTTTTTAGTGCTGTCCTTATTTTTCGCTTAGTAACCATTAGTCATATTTAGAAAAATGATTATCTTTGCGGTTAGAAATGATTAATCGAAATTAGTTGATTGTATTATCACTAACAAACCAATCGTGCTAAATGATTGTTTGGATTGTTATTATTGGAAATATCTAATCGAATTGATTATAAATTATAAACACAATGATATGGACGACATAAGAAACAGGATAAGACAGGCTATGGAATGGCTTAAGGACAACAGGCTGTTCACTTCCAACCGCGCCATAGCCGAAAGAATGGGCTACAACCCGAGCGCGTTGTCGCAGGTGATTACCGGGAAGACAAACGTGTCGGAGCGTTTTGTCAAGAGCCTGTGCGGTATTTATCCGGCCCTGAGATACGACTGGATATGGAAAGGCGAGGGTGTGATGATGGACGAGAACCCACGCCAGTTTCAGGAAGCGGAAACAGCCATGCCCCAGATGGACCGCTTTTCCTATATCCTCGGCAGCATGGCTGATATAATAAAGAGCATAACGGAGCTGACAGGCCCGCTGGCCGGGCGTGTCGAGCGTCTGGAGAAAAGAGTCGAGGAACAGGCCGGCGAAATCGAGAGACTGCGCACCGAGCTGGCCGAAAGCAAGAAAGCCGCCACCTCCCGGAAGAAGTGACGGCATTTTATTGTTGAATATATCTGATTACTATTTCAGCTTGTCAAAGCCCTGGATGACGCTTGTCTGGAGAACCTGGGCGTATTTCTCGGTCATCGTCACGTTGGAGTGGGCGAGCATCTTGCTCACTGTCTCGATACCCACGCCCTTTGTCAAGGCCCAGGTTGCGAAGGTATGGCGGCCGACGTGCATTGTCAGGTTGATGTGCAACTTCGCCATGCTCGCTATCAGTTTGAGCTGGTCGTTGCACTTCTGGTTGCTCATCAGATTGAGATTGTAGTCATACTTGCGCAGTATGGCTATGGCTTTGGGGAGCAGCACAATGGTGTACGGCATACCGGTTTTCAGGCGTTTGTCGCGTATGCAGTAATCCTCTCCCTGCATGAACACGTCGGATTTCTTGATCTTCACGAGGTCGGAGTAGGCGAGCCCCGTGTAGCAGGAGAAGATGAACATATCGCGCACCTTCTCTGTCATGCCGTACAGCTCCAGGGCTTCCACCCGGTCGCGCTCCTCCTCGGTGAGAAACTTTATCCCCTCCGACTTGCCCCGGGAAATCCTCATGCCGTCGTAGGGATTGGACTCCAGCTTCTCGAACTGGATTGCCTCTATGATGTAGGGCTTCAACCTCTTGTGGTAGCCGTGGACCGACGACTGGGCCGTCACGCGCTTGCGAATGAAGTCATCCCACAGGCGGATGTTCTTCGGTGTCAGGTCGCAGAAGAAGCGGATAAGCCCGAACTCGCGCAGACATTTGAGCATGACGAGGTGCTGGCGGCGTGTCGATTCGGTCACCGGCCTCATGTAGATGCGCTCTTCGAGCCAGTCGAGGAAGCCGCCCGACGAGCCCTGCACCTTTGTCTTCTTCACCTTCTTGAGAAGGGAAAGGTCGTACTCGCCCTTCTTGGAGGCGATGGTCGCCATCTTTTCGTGCAGACCGTCGTAAACGCGGCGGATCTGTTCGTTGAGCCTGTCGGCCTCGGGATGGTTGACAACCTCCCTTCCGCTCCACTGCTGCTTGAGGACTGCGACACCGGTGGAGAGCCGGACGCGCTCGCGGTTGTAGGACACCTCTATCTCCACGGTGCCCGTCGTGACTGCCGAAGCCTTCTTGCGGCGGTCGAAAATTACTTTGATTTGCGGTATTCCTGCCATAATCTAATGGTATTAAGGGTGATACATTGTTTTCGGTGGGGTTGTGGTACACGAAAAAGCGTGTACCACACGGCTCGGGAAATGTACCACAGGTGTACCACACACCATCTTAACGCCTTCCGTCAGCGCGGTGTTGCCACCCCTGAATCTTTTGGAACGATTTAGCACAAAATAGTAGAAACCAACGTTTTGCCTCCAGAAGCGACGCCCTGACACCATAGCGAAAACGGGGGTGCCGAGGGTGACAGATATTTTGGTGAAATGCCGGTACATTTGTGGTACATTTTTGTGGTACATCCACGAAATTTGTACCAAAGGTAATGTGCTAAATCGAAACTAACAAATGCTACAATGGGCTACGGACTGAAAACAGCAGTAGTGCTAAATTGTTCCAAATCAAAGCGTTACTAAATTGCTAAACGCTGACGCAGTGGCAGTTACGGACACAAAAAAGGGCCATCCTAAGATGACCCTTCAGTGATCCGCGTGGGGCTCGAACCCACGACCCCAACATTAAAAGTGTTGTGCTCTACCAGCTGAGCTAGCGAATCTCCTTTGGTTTCGTGCCCGGTTTTAATCGGGACGGCTCCGAGGGTTCTTCCTCAAAAGCAGTGCAAAGGTAGGGACTTTTTTTTAGTTGTGCAAATTTTTTGCCGCTTTTTTGTTTGGACGGTATCTTATTTATGTTTTTTGATGTTTTTGGGGGGTGTTGTTTGTTTGTTTATTTATTTGTTTGCTGTTGGCGGGTGATCAGAAGCGGGAGAGGAATTGGGGCCAGTCGACGCCGGGAGGGATGCCGAATTTGGCGCGTAGGCGCTGGCGGTGTTTTTTGACGGATTCGGGGTTGATGCCGAGGATGCGGGCGATGTGTTTGGTGTCCATGTCCATGCTCAGGAGGGCGCACATGCGTATGTCGCCTTTGGTGAGTGCTGGGCATGCCCGGCGTAGGTTTTCGGGGAAGTCGGGGTGCATTTCCACGAAGACGGCCTGGAATCGTTCCCAGTCATCTTCGCTTTGTCCTTTTTCTACTTCCTGGAGTTTTGCTATTGTGATGCGCCGACGGGCGAGTTCGAGTTCTTTGCCGAGTGATTCCTCGCATTGACGTTTGCGGCGGTTGAGCCGTGCGATCAGTGTCGCTGCTCCGAGGAGGATTATGATGAATGTGATGGCTGAGATCCAGAGCCATGTTCTGCGTGATTTGGAGGAGTGTATGTCGCGGTTGGCGAGGGCGCGTTCGAGATGCCGCTCCATGTTCATGCGGGTCATCTCGGTTGCGGCTTTGTATGCCTTGGCTTTGGTGGTGAGTTCGGAGAGCATGGCCTGCACGATTGCGGCGCTGTCGCTGTTGCCGCAATATGTGTAGTAGTCGCGGAGGATTGGAAGAGTTTCGATTTCTATTGTGCCGGGATATTCCATTCCGGGGGTGAGCATATAAGCCAACGCCCGGAGCGAGTCGGCGGGGGAGTTGTTGCTCATTTCGCACCGGAGTCGCTGTGATGCGTAAACGCGTTTACATTCATGATAAAAGCGAATACTCTGCATGTATGCGGCTGCTGTGTCGAGGGCGGCTTCCTCGCCTGTCAGTCGGTATATGTCGGAATAGATGACAACGCCTACGGTGGGTGCGCTGTCGAAGAATGCTTTGTCGTGGCGGATAGAGTCGATGCTGGCCGCGTAGGCGACGGAGTCGTTTGCGCGTTTGTCCATGAGGATGTTGAATTTCATGAGACTACGCAGCTGATTGTTGGCGGCCTTGCTGAAACGGATAATGTCGTTGTAGCACTGGTTCATGGTTGCCTCGTCCCAGATGTTGGCATATGCTTCGTTAAGGGCGTATAGGGCATCGGTGACGAGGATACTGTCGTTTATGGAACTGAAATAGGCTACGGCGTTGTAGAGTACGCCGGTCTCTGAGGTGATGTCGGGATTCAGAAATGCCTTTTCGTAAGCCAGCCGGTTGTAAAAATAAGGTGTGGCAGCGGAGTCGAGAAGGCTGAGGGCGGCAGAATCGAGGGCATATGCCTTGATGTCGTTGAAGTCGGCTTCATCGCTGGCTGCAGCACGTGCAAATAGAGTGAGCGACTGCGAGACGCTGTCGGTGCGGCTGCTGTGGATGCTGTCGATCGACTGATATAAGAGGTACAGACGGTCGAAGTCGATAACATCGCTCCCGCCGTATGACGCCGGGTTCTCGAGGCTGTCGATGAGCGTAAGTATGCTGTCTGTTTCAGGGAAACCTGTATCCCAGAAAGATTCCGGATTGGATTTGCGGCCGGAACATGCCGGTAACAGAAGCAGCAGAAGGATGTAAGGAAGAAAGATAAAATAATTGTTACGTGAACTCATTGCATCCACAAAGTTAAACAATATACTCCGAATAAACTACTTTCAGAGGCTTTGTCCCCCTAATTTACCCCCATAGACAATGCAGATGACAGACGGCGCCACCCTCATAATTGAGGAGATCACAGAACAATGCGCACGGTGGAGTGTTTATATTTAAAAAAATATCTAATCAATTAATAAAGATGACATTCTCTCAGTCGGTCGGCAGCGTGTTTGTGAAATTCCTTGATTTCAACGGTCGTGCGTCACGGTCGGAATTCTGGTATTTCGCACTGTTAATTCTTATATTGTATATTTTCATATATCTTCTCGGTGATATATTAGGGGATGACAACGGCCGTCCGATGCTGGTTTCGATCCTCAGTTGGTTGACGGGGGTGGTGCTGGTGCTCCCTGCTATTTCGGTGGGAGTTCGCCGCATGCACGACATCGGCAAGGGCGGAGGCTGGATATTCATCTGGCTTGTTCCCGTGATAGGGGAGATATGGTTTCTGATCCTTGCGGCCAATGCCGGTCAGCCCGGCCCGAACCGATTCGGACAGGAGCCTCGCTGACATTGTTACGCTTTCCGTAAATCATGACGACCTATTAACTATAACTATTTATTCCGATGAAAAAATTTGCTTTGCTTCTTCTCACAGCCATTATATCAATAATGAATGTGGCTGCCCAGACTGATCAGGATTATTATCTTGATTTTCATGGCGACAATCAGAAATATTGGTTCTCATGGAACGCGACAATGGAGTGCTATACACTAACCCTTCCAAAGCTGGACAAAAATTTTAAAATCTACTCGAGTCAATACCAGCAGGGAGGTAGCAACCAAGACCCATATATCTACGGTGCTGCCGAGAACGGCCAGTCGGGTATCACCGAGGGTGTCGATCTCAATCTTCAGCACCCCGGCAAGGATATGCAGGCACAGGATGGCCGCGTGATGTATAATGTGGTGTTTGATTTCTGGCCTGATAAAATGAAACTGCGCTGTGTGACCGGCTCGCCGACTCCGGCTCTGGCTATCTCTCTGGAATCAAATGCCACCGGCGTGGACAAAGGGGATGTGTTCTTCACTATCACACCTCCGTCGACGGCTGAGCCCGGTCAGGAGTATTCAGTCACATTGACCTATAAAGATAAAAATGGTCAACCCCAGACCCAGCATCTTGAAATCACAGAAACAAAAGGAAGTTTCGGTCTGGAGAATCTCGCTGAAGGAGCCACCACCGCGCTCTCGATTACAGTGACCACAACCATTAACGGCACCACACTTTCGAGTTCGGCCGACGGCTCGATAACCACCTATATAGTCCCCATTCTGGTAGGACAGATAAAAGACCATTCCTGGACTCCTGATTACGGCATTGTGGGAACCCCCATCGAAGGTGAACCGGGCACCTATCAGTTCATAGTAGAGTTTACAGGCACGGCGGAATTCAGCTTTGTGACCAAGCTCGGCGATAACTGGGATATTGTGAACAGCTCGCCCAGATATTCCCCTTCGTCAAACAGGGTGGACGCGCCGGCCAATCAGTGGCTCGATTACCAGACATTTAACGGAAGCACCAGCAATGCCTGGCGTGTGCAGGATTTTAGTGCCTCGCAGCCCGTGGCGATAGTTTATTTCAGCTATCCCAAAAAGCAGGTGATGGTGGAGGGAACATACGTGACAGGCGTTGAGAGCGCCGTTGCTGACGAAACTCCGACAGATGGCCCGATTTACAGCATCACTGGCGCCATGGTGCGCAGCCATTCCGATTCAACCGACGGCCTGGCCCCCGGCATATACATTGTAAACGGCCACAAAACGATTGTCAGATAATTGTTGCACATACACAGGCGTCCCGCAGTCAGCCTTTTGACTGCGGGGCGCCAATGTGTCAATCCGTGGCGAGTTCCTCGCGGATGAAAGATGCAGTGGGCGAGTCGGTCGCAGCCACCTCCTCGGGTGTCCCTGCGGCAATGATGCGACCTCCGCCACTGCCACCCTCCGGCCCCATGTCGATTACGAAGTCGGCGGTTTTGACCACGTCGAGGTTGTGCTCGATCACCAATACGGTGTTGCCACGGTCAACCAGTCGGTTGAGCACTCCCAACAGAGTGTCGATGTCCTCGAAATGCAATCCTGTGGTGGGTTCATCGAGAATGAAAAGGGTTCGCCCGGTGTCGCGTTTGGCCAGCTCTGTGGCCAGCTTCACGCGCTGGTTTTCTCCTCCGGAAAGAGTCGAGGATGGCTGGCCGAGCTTGATATAGCCAAGACCCACATCCTGAAGCACTTTAAGCTTTCTGAGAATCACGGGCTGATGTTCGAAGAACTCCACAGCCTGATTGATGGTCATGTCGAGAACGTCGGCGATGCTTTTCCCTTTGAAACGCACCTCGAGAGTCTCGCGGTTGTAACGTCGACCTCCGCAATCCTCGCAGGGCACCAGCACGTCGGGAAGAAAATTCATCTCGATTGTCTTGTAGCCGTTTCCCTTGCATGTCTCGCATCGGCCCCCTTTGACATTGAACGAAAAACGCCCAGGTTTATAGCCGCGGATTTTTGCTTCCGGGAGCGCTACAAAGAGGCTGCGGATGTCGGAAAATACGCCGGTGTATGTGGCCGGGTTGGATCGCGGAGTGCGCCCCAAAGGAGTCTGGTCAACGGTCACAACCTTGTCGATATGCTCTATCCCCTCGATTGCGCGATAGGGGAGCGGCTCTTCGGCCGAGCGGTAGAATTTCTGGGAAAGAATAGGCTGCAGAGTGCCGTTGACGAGCGAAGACTTGCCGGAACCCGACACGCCGCACACGCATGTGAACGTGCCCAAGGGCAAAGTGAAGTCCACATCCTGTAGATTATGGCCGGTGCACCCGGTAAGCTTCAGCTTAAGGCCGTTGCCGGGGCGGCGTCGGGCGGGCACGGCTATTGATTTGGTGCCGTTGAGATATTGGGCTGTAAGGGTTTCAGTGCCGAGCATCTCCTCGGGAGTGCCCTGAAACACTACACGCCCCCCCTTGCGGCCTGCCTTCGGACCGATGTCGACAATATAGTCGGCCTGGAGCATCATGTCTTTGTCATGCTCCACTACGATAATGGAGTTGCGGGCGTCGCGCAGACGTTTAAGCGAATTTATCAGTCTGTGATTGTCGCGCTGATGCAGACCGATTGAAGGTTCGTCGAGGATATAGAGCACATTCACCAGCTCGGAGCCGAGCTGAGTGGCAAGTCTTATGCGCTGGCTTTCGCCTCCCGACAGCGTGGCCGAGGCGCGCGACAGCGACAGATAGCCCAGCCCTACGTCGACCATAAATGACAGACGGGAGCGGATTTCCTTGATAATTTCGCGGGCGATAACCTGCTGGCGCGGGTCGAGTCGCTCCTCGAGATTGTCGGTCCATCGGAGCAGCTCTTCTATGTCCATAGCGCTCAGCTCCGCAATGTTTTTGCCGTCGATGAAGAAGTGCAGAGCCTCCTTGTTGAGGCGGGTGCCCTCGCATTCGGGACACACTTTGCGGGTAAAGAACTGACCGCTCCATCGGTTGGCACCGGCTCCGGCGTTTTCGTCCTGCTGCAGTTCGATATATTTCAGCAGCCCGTCAAACCCGAGATAGAGTTGCGAGAAGGAGTTGCCCTCCGAACGAATGTTCAGGCGGTCGTCAGTGCCGTTGAGGATGTCGTCGAGAGCCTGCTCGGGAAGGTCGCGCAAGGGCGTTTTGAGTGTGGCGCCATATTTCTCGCAGATGGCCTGCACCTGCCAGAATATCATGGTGTTGGAGTATTTCCCTAACGGCACGATGCCTCCGGCATGAATCGACAGGGAGTTGTCGGGAATGATTTTGTCGAGGTCGATTATGTTTACCGTGCCCAGACCCTTGCAGCACGGGCAGGCTCCCAACGGCGAGTTGAACGAAAAATTATGCGGTGCCGGTTCTCGATACGAAAGCCCGCTCACCGGGTCCATGAGCGACTGAGAGTAGTGGCGCACCTGCTCCGATTCAAGGTCATAGACCATCATCTGCTTGTTGCCGTGGGAAAGAGTGCGCGTCACGGAGTCGAGCAGACGCTTGCGGTCCTTGGCGTTGACTTTAAGCTTGTCGACCACAAGTTCTATCGAGTGGTTGCGGTAACGGTCAACACGCATACCTCCGGTTAGTTCCTTTATCTCGCCGTCGACGCGGACATGCAGGAATCCCTTTTTCATCAGGTTCTCGAAAAGGTCGCGATAGTGGCCCTTGCGGTTGTGGACAAGGGGGGAGAGCATGTAGACCTTGTGCCCGTCGTACTTCTCGAGAATCATCTCCACAATCTTTTCAGGCGTGTGTTTCACCATGGGCTCGCCTGAGATGTAGCTGCGTGCCTCGCCGGCGCGGGCGAAAAGCAGACGCAGATAATCGTAGACCTCGGTGGTGGTGCCGATGGTGCTTCGCGGGTTGCGGTTGATGGTCTTCTGCTCTATGGCGATAACGGGAGATAGCCCGGAGATTTTGTCGACGTCGGGACGCTCCATGTTGCCCAGCATGTTGCGGGCGTAAGAGGAGAAAGTTTCGATATAGCGGCGCTGCCCCTCGGCGAAGATGGTGTCGAAGGCCAGCGAGGACTTGCCGGAGCCGCTCAGACCGGTGATGACGGCGAGCGTGCCGCGGGGAATGTCCACGTCGATATTTTTCAGATTGTTGACTCTGGCGCCAACCACCGACAGGGTTCTCCCCGGAGTTGCGGCGGAAGTCTCAGAGTTGCCTTGTATGATGTTTTGTTTCAATGCCTGTAATTATTAAAGCGCTTAATTCTTAGGGAGATTGTTCTCTCGCTTCATATGGAGCACGTTGATGTCGCCCGAGAGTTTATACTTCTTGCCGTCGGCTCCTTCGGCCTTAATCACATAAAAGAAGACTCCCGATTTCACGAGTTTGCCTCCATAACGTCCATCCCAGCCCTGCGACGGGTCGGTGAGATGGGCCATTTCCTGCCCCCATCGGTTGAAGATGTGGCAGTCGAATTTCACGATTGACTTGTATGAGACTTTCCATTCGTCGTTAACCCCCTCGGATGAACCGGGTGAGAAAGCATTGGGGCATTCGAGTCGTGATTCGCCGACGGCGATGGTATATGTCTCCGATGTCCAGGTGCATTCGCCTGAGTCATCTCCGCAGATAAAGCGGGCGTAAACCGTGCCGTATTCATTGAAAGTACGCGTGACCGATAGTTCGGAGTTGCGCATGTCGATAATGTCAAACGATGGGTCGAAAGCAAACTGCCACTCGTGGTAGATGGCAGCGTCGGTTACCTGCGCTTCGAAAGTGACTGTGACCGGAGCGCTTCCTCCGAGAGCAGAGCCGTCGCCGTCGGTTTTCTGCTCATTGTCATTGTCGCGTTTTTCCTGCACGGCCGATGTCACAGCTTCCACGGCACGGGCGGTGTAGGTTGATGAAGTCACGGACACGTCTCTGCCCCATGCGTTGAGAAAACGGTCGCCCGACAGGGTGAAGTCGGTGCTGCAAAGAGGCGCGGGGATATGGATCTCACCGGTGATGAAATCTTCATGTTGCTGTTGAGGAGTCTGCTCGTAGCTATTGCTTTCGGCGTTGAACGCGAGAGTGTTGTATTTGAGAATAAGATCGCGGGATAGGGTGCGGGGCACGCCGTTGACGGTGTAATATGTGATTTTGTCAGCCGAGCCGGTGAAGATCAGCGACGCCGATAGACAGTCCTGCTCGGGCGAAACCGAAAGTGACTCGAGGCGACACGGATGGTTGGCGTAATTGACCACCCAGATGCAGGTGCGCGTGCCTCCGTCGTCAATTATGTATCCGGCATCGTCGCCGGTAAGCGCCACGGAACTCACATTCCCCGAAAATGTCGACGGCACATCCTGTGCATATCCTCCGCCGAGATTAGAGTATTTCTGCCATTTCACGCCGGCTGCCGAGGCGCCTCCGGCGGTGTAGTTCACGGTAACACCGGCGGTCGACTGCAGGGTGTAAACGGCCTTCAGCCCGGTCACGGCATCGGGGGTGTCGGTCACTGGGGGCAGGGCGTTGCCTGAGAAAGAGATCTGAGCGGAAAGCGTCGGGATGCCGACACCTGCCGCAATGGCGAAGATGGCAAAAAGCCTGAGAATGTGTTGTTTCATCGGGCGGGGAATGTTAACTTGCAAAGTTACGAATTTTTTGCTTAAAACCCAATGACTTCACCGCATCCCGATGCTTAATAATTCATAAATTGTTTGTAGGGAGAAAGATAAAAAAACAGCGACGCCCTTAGACAGGGGAGTCGCTGCGGGAGTATGCCCATAGGGAGTCGAACCCTAATCGACGGAACCGGAATCCGTTATTCTATCCATTGAACTATGGGCACATGTGCCTGAATGGCTTTGCGGATGCAAATTTAGTGAATAATCCGCATTCCGACAAATTATTTTTTACGGCGCGAGGCCAGGAATTCGGCATATTCTTCGGGGGAGCCGAGATAGTCGTCGGGATCGAACGGGATGCTGGATAGAGTCAGACACACAGCTCCGGGAGTGAAGTTGGAAAGCTCCCGCCAATAGTGGGGTGGCACATACAGCCCTGCGTCAGGACGGTCGAGATGATAGGTGCGACGGTTGCTGCCGTCGTATACCTCCACATCGAATGCTCCGGCCACGGCAATGAGTATCTGCTGCTCGGTGAGATGGGCGTGCGCTCCTCGTGTGCCCCCTTCGGGCACGTCGTAAAGATAGAATATGCGTGCCAGCGGAAAACATAACTGCCCTTTGGCAGAGTCGGGCACAGCTTCTTCGGCATTGTTGCCCTCGGGGGGAGTCTGCACGAAAGTAAGGCCACCCCTGGCATCGGTGATGTGGGGGAGCTGTAGCAGTACGGGGACCGGATACGCGGGAGTGCTCATGGCTGTCGCTGTTTTGAGGAAAAGACGGGGCCGCAGGGAGTTGTTCCCGACGGCCCCGGATGCTATGTTACTGTAGCGCTTTGTTTGTTAAGGCGTTATTTGTTTACGCGGAAGGGTGCTTTGCCGTCGCGGAGGAATTCCACAATCTGACGGGCGGCTGCGATGCCGGCGTTGATGTTGGCTTCGGCGGTCTGCGCTCCCATTTTCTTGGGAGTGAAGAACACGCGGCCTGCGAATTCCTCTTCAAGCACGGGAGCGTTGTCGGGTTTCACGTCGGCCACGTACTTGATGTCGGGGCGGTCGGCGAGAGCCTTGCGGAGGCCTTCCTCGTCCATCACTTCCTTGCGGGCTGTGTTGACCAGCACGCCGTTTTTGGGAAGAAGAGTGATGAGGTCGTAGCCTACAGAACCCTTGGTCTCGGCGGTGGCGGGGATATGGAGCGAAACGATGTCGTTGCCGCTGTAAAGTTCCTTGATGTCGGTGATGGGCTGTACGCCGGCGGCGGTGATGACTTCGGCGGGGCAGTAGGGATCGAGAGCTGAGACTTCCATGCCGAAGCCTTTGGCGATGCGAGCCACGTTGCGGCCTACCTGACCGAAGGCGTGGATGCCGAGTTTTTTGCCTTTCAGCTCTGTGCCCGAGGTGCCGTTATACATGTTGCGGACTGCCATCACGGTCATGCCGAACACGAGTTCGGCCACAGCGTTGGAGTTCTGTCCGGGAGTGTTCTCCACGCACACATTGTGGGCGGTGGCGGCGGCGAGGTCGACGTTGTCGTAACCGGCACCTGCGCGAACCACAATTTTCAGTTGGGGAGCTGCGGCAAGAACCTCTTCGTCGATTTTGTCGCTGCGGATGATGAGGGCGTCGACATCCTTCACGGCGTCGAGAAGCTGCTGCTTCGAGGTGTATTTTTCCAGAAGAGCCAGTTCATAGCCAGCTTCGTCGGTGACTTTGCGGATGCCGTCGACGGCAACTTTGGCAAAAGGCTTTTCGGTTGCTACAAGTACTTTCATGATGCGGATTGAATTTGGAGGGAGAAATCAGATTTTGTTTTCAAATTCCTTCATTGCCTGGGTGAGCACCAGCACGCTTTCGAGGGGCAGAGCGTTATAGAGCGAAGCGCGGAAGCCGCCTACCGAGCGGTGACCCTTGATGCCTACGATGCCTTTTGAGGTGGCGAATTCCATGAACGGTTTCTCCAGCTCGGCATATTCGGGTTTGAGCACGAAGCATACGTTCATGATCGAACGGTCGGCTGCGTCGGGCACGGTTGCCTTGAAGATGCGCGAATTGTCGATGGCGTCGTAGAGCACACCGGCCTTTTCGATGTCGAGTTTCTCGATGGCTTCCACGCCGCCGAGCTGCTTGTAGTAGCGCAGAGTCTGCATGGCGGAGAAGATGGGGAGCACGGGAGGAGTGTTGAACATTGATCCTTTGTCGATGTGGGTCTTGTAGTTCAGCATGGTGGGGATGGGGCGCGAGGGGTTCTGGACAGCCTCGTCGCGAACGATCACCAGAGTAGCGCCGGCGGGGGCGAGATTTTTCTGAGCGCCGGCATAGATGATGTCATATTTTGCTACGTCGATGGGGCGTGAGAAGATGTCGGACGACATGTCGGCTACCAGACGTACGGTGGTGTCGGGGTCTTTGCGGATTTCGGTGCCGTAGATGGTGTTGTTGGTGGTGAAATGGAAGTAGTCGGCATCGGCGGGAATTTCGAAACCGCGGGGAATGTAGGTGTAGTTCTTGTCTTCGGAAGAAGCTACGACGTCGACGTCACCGAAGAGTTTTGCTTCCTTGATGGCTTTGTGGGCCCACACGCCGGTGTCGAGATAAGCGGCTTTCTTTTTGAGCAGGTTGTAGGGAACCATGGCGAACTGGAGCGATGCACCGCCGCCGAGGAATAGCACGCTGTAGCCTTCGGGCACGTTGAGGAGCTCTTTAACGAGCGCCTGAGCTTCGTCCATCACTGCCTGGAACTCCTTGGAGCGGTGTGAGACTTCGAGAATGGAGAGACCGGTGTTGGCGAAATCAATCACTGCGTCGGCAGTGTTCTTGATGGTGTACTGGCTCATGATCGAAGGGCCGGCATAGAAGTTGTGCTTCTTCATTTTTCTTAATATGAGTTTGTTTTTTGCGGGAGAGAGCGGAATGCGCTGATTGTTAATTCGTTTGAGTTTGGGTTGCGGATTGCCGGCAACGGTCATGGCGCCGCGTCGGTTTCCGTAGGGGTGGCAAAGTTACCAAATCTATCACGATTTTACAAACTTTCCTGTGAAAAAATGTCCGCTTTGACGTTTTTTGCATTTAAATTCACCCGACAGATGATTCTTTGCTGCAAATTCATGCCAAAACCGGAATATTTGGCGGTGATTGGCTGATTTTGGTGGAAAAATGTATGCGTGGGAAGGACGCCCGGCTGACTATTGCCCCTGGCCTGAATCGGGAGTGCCCCAGCGCGATGCCTGGAGGGCCACCATGCGATCCTCTGCCGGGTTGGAGCAGGGGTGCCAGAAACGCATGTCGCGGATAGCGTCGGGACGAAACTGCTGCACGACGAAGTTGCCCGGGTAATCGTGGGCATATTTATAATCGGCGCCATAACCCATCTTTTTCATAAGCGATGTGGGCGCGTTGCGGATGTGAAGGGGAACCGGGAGGTCGCCCGAACGCGCCACCTCGGCCAAAGCGGCGTCGATGGCCATGTATGCCGAATTGCTTTTGGCCGAAGCCGCCAGATAGACCACGCATTCGGCCAGCGGAATACGCCCTTCGGGCATTCCGATTTTGCGGATAGTATCGAAAGTTGCATTGGCCAGCAACAGGGCGTTGGGATTGGCGAGGCCTATATCTTCGGCGGCTACGATTACCAGTCGCCGGGCAATGAATTCGGGATCCTCGCCTCCGGCTATCATTCTCGCCAGCCAATAGATGGCGGCATCGGGGTCGCTGCCGCGTATGCTCTTGATGAACGCCGAGATTATATCGTAGTGCATGTCGCCCTGCTTGTCGTAGGCGGCGGGATTTTCCTGTAGCCTTTCGGTGATCTCTTTGTCGTTGATTACCAGAGGTTGCCCAAAAGGTGTGGAGCGGTCGAGCAGATCGAGGATGTTGAGCAGTTTGCGGGCATCGCCCCCCGAGAAACGGAACAGGGCGGTGGTCTGTTCCACGCGCACCTCTTTGGCTGAAAGCACCTCGTCGGTGGCAAGGGCACGGTCGAGCAGCGTCTGCAGCTCAGGTGCTTCGAGTGGTCGGAGCGTGTAGACTTGCGCGCGCGACAGCAATGGGCGGATTACCTCAAACGAAGGATTTTCGGTGGTGGCGCCTATAAGTGTCACGGTGCCATCCTCTACGGCGCCTAACAGACTATCCTGCTGTGATTTGCTGAAACGATGAATCTCGTCGATGAAAAGGATGGGTCGCCCTTTCGAGAACATGCTTTGGGTATCGGCCTTGCAGCGCTGAATCACCTCGCGCACCTCCTTGACGCCGGCGCTGACAGCCGACAGCGTGTAGAAAGGGCTGTCGGTGGTGTTGGCGATGATTTTCGCGAGAGTGGTTTTACCCACTCCGGGCGGTCCCCAGAGAATGAACGAACTCACATTGCCCGAGTCAATCATCCTGCGGATAATCTGACCGGGACCTACCAGATGTTGCTGGCCAATGTAATCTTCCAGTGTCTTCGGGCGAAGTCTTTCGGCGAGTGGTGCGAGCATATATTTATCAGGGCACAATTATTAAACAAGCTTTAAACAAGCACTTATTTCAACGTCAAAATTAGTGAAAATATTGAATGGTAAAAGCGGTTCCGGTGTTAACGAAAATTAATTTTCAACGACACTTGACCACGGGTTCATGGAAATTGTCTAATTTTATACCCGCGAACAGACGTCAACGAACTTTCGCCCCAGCCATAACGTTGAATTTATACACATTGACTAATCTATTCAACTGTTTATACTATGAATCCGAATAACAACCAACTGCACGGCCGCGATGAAGAATCGGGCACCCGTCGTGCCGCGGACGTTCCTTCGGTGATGCGCGTGATATTCGGCATCATCATGATTATTGTGTATGTGGGCATGGGTGTGCTCCTGCTCATCAATTTCTTCGACTGGGGACCCGGCATATGGCAGTGGCTGCGCTGGATCGGCGGTATTGCGTTTGTGCTCTATGGCATATGGCGTGCGATCCGTCAGTTCTTCGGCATCGATTCCTCGCTGTAAACCCGCGGAGATGAGGCATTAAAAAAGAAAATGCCGTTTTTTTCGCGAAAAAAAGAAAAATTACGTAACTTTGCGGAAATGAACAAAGGAAGATTCATACCATTTCTGATTCTTGTGCTGATGGCTGTCGCCGCGGTTTCCTGCCAGTCGAAGGGAGGCAAGCGCAAGGCTCCCACGGGCAACACCCAGACCTCGGGGACTGTGGTGATGGCCTGCGACGCCACATTCCAGAACATTATGGAAGAGGAAATTGAGGTCTTCGAATATGACTATCCGGCGGCTTCGATTCTGGCTGCCTATATCGACGAAAGCGCTGTGATCGACTCCGTGGTCAAAGGCAACGCCCGTCTGGCAGTGCTGTCGCATGAACTCAGCATCGACCAGGTGAAATATCTCAAAAGCCGCAAACGTGTGGCCAAGACAAAGAAGATTGCAGTGGATGCGATAGCCGTTATCGTCAACCCCGAAAATCCGGTGGAAAATATCTCGGTAGGGGAGTTGCGTGAAATTCTCACCGGCAAGGTGACGGAATGGAACGACATCTGGCCCTCGAAACTCGGCAAGATCCAGGTGATTTTCGACCACAGCGGCTCGAGTGTGGTCAAATATATGTCCGATTCCCTTATGGCCGGACAGAAATTCCCTGCCAACGTCTATTCTGCCAACACCATCCCCGGCGTGTTCAACGCCGTGAAGGAGCGCCGCAACGCCATAGGACTTGTAGGAGTCAGCTGGATTTCGACAGATATGCGCACCTCCGACATGACAGTGGAGGAAAAACGCCATTCGCTTGAACGCGACGATACCACCTCCACCGTCTTCACTCAGGAGGTGAAGGTGCTCCCTGTGCGCCGCGATTCGTCGCTGGTGGCTGTAAAACCCTATCAGGCGTATATCTTCGACGGCACTTATCCGCTCTACCGGTCGATCTATATGGTGAATACAGGTCCCGCCGGTTCGCTGGCCAACGGATTCTTCACCTTCGTCACCTCGTTCCAGGGACAGAAACTGATGCAGACAACCGGAGTGCTGCCTGCACTGGTCAGCCACCGGCAGGTGGAGATTGCAGAGTGACGCGCAATGCGAAAAAGTAAAAAATTTAATGCTAATATACCACAAAATGAAATTTAAACTTCTGTTCTCATTTCTGATCGGCAGTGCCATGACAATGGCGGCCGAGGGCTACATGGACGGTGTGGAATATTTCCGTGCCGACCAGCCCGAGGAAGCTGCCATTATTCTGAACAATACCATCGGCCAGCCGAGCACCGACAAGGCAACCGCCTACTACTATCTCGGCCAGATTGCTCTGCGCAACGGCAACAAGGCTAAAGCCAAGGAGCTGTTTGACAAAGGTGTGCAGGCCAATGCCGATAACGGCTACAACTATGTAGGTCTCGGCGCTCTCGCCCTGGCCAACAACGACCCCAAGGCTGCTGAAGACTATTTCAAACAGGCCAAAAAGCTTGCCAAGAAGGATGCCGACCTCCTCACCGAGATTCCCCGCGCCTATTTCGAAGCCAACCCCACCACCTACGCCAACCAGATCGACAAGGATCTCAAGGAACTCAAAAAGAAATTCAAGGACGCTCCCGCTCCCTACATTCTTGAAGGTGACCTGCTGGCAGGTACCGATGTAGGTCAGTCGGCCGGCATGTACGACATGGCCGCAACCTTTGACCACAGCGCAAAGCAGAATCCCGACGCCCACCCCGAAGCATACGTGAAATATGCTCGCGTAATCTTCAAGGTCAACCCCCGCGGCGCCATCGAGATGCTCAAAAAGCTCCTCACATACCAGCCCAACTCCGCTCTGGTTCAGCGCGAACTTGCCGAGAAACTCTACGACAACAACCAGCTCACCTTGGCAGCCAAGCAGTATGAGGACTACATCAAGAACCCCAACTCGTTCCAGAAAGACAAACAGCGTCTCGCCGGTCTGCTCTACTTTGCTCAGCGCTATCCCGAGAGCTTCGACCTCGCCACAGAGATTCTGACCAAAGATCCCGGCAACTTCTATATGGAGCGTATGCAGTTCTACAACAAGAAAGCCATGGGCGACACTATCGCCGCCGTGCAGGCTGCCGAAACCCTCCTCAACAACCCCAAGGCGCAACTCAACGCTCAGGACTTCACCCAGTATGGCGACCTGCTCACCGACATGGGCAAGAGCGACGAGGCCCTTGCGATGTATGAGAAGGCTGTAGCTGTGGATCCTACCAAGATCGCACTGCTGAAGGACCTCTCCTCGGCCTACAATCACGCCCTTAAGTTCGACAAGGCTGTAGAGACCATGCAGAAATATGTCGATGCCGCCGGCGATGAAGCCGATGCCAACGACCTGCTCACCCTCGCGCTCCGCTACAACGCACTCGCACAGGCCCAGCAGAAAGAGGAGAATCCCGAGTGGAAAGCTAACTCCGACAAGGCTGTGGCCATCATCAACGACGTTGTCGAGCGCACCCCCGGTCATCCTCTGGTGCTCAACTACCGCTCGCGTATCCTCCAGGTTGCCAACAACAACGAAATGACCGAAGATGTGGCAAAGGCCGATCTCGATCTGCTCGCAGCTCTCGATTCCGATCCCGAGAACCTCGAGAACCGCAAGGGTATCTACACTCAGGTGCTTGGCCGTCTGGGCAACTACTATGTCACCCACGGTAATGTGGCCGAGGCACTCAAGATGTTCGAGCGCTTCTATCAGATCAATCCCTCGCCCGAACTTCAGAAATATATCGAGACCCTCAAGACAACAGCATCCGGCGAAGCCCAGTGATGCCCTACTGACTGTCGAAACGTTATACAATTAAAGCGTTATACAATAATCACGTAAACAAGTGCTCGGAGCCTTTTGCGGCTCCGGGCGCTTGATTTCATTAAAAAATGACCTTATCCGAAGCCATATTCCTGCGCCGTTCGGTCCGCACCTACAACGGCCTGAAACTTGACCGCGACACTCTCGCACGCCTGCAGTCGGTGGTAGATCGGCTCGAGCCGCTTTTCCCCGACGCACCCCTCCCCGCGGTGAAAATCGTTGACGGCCGCGATGTCGAAGGCCGCATGGGCACCTACGGCGTCATCACCGGCGCCCGTCTCTATATGATTATGGCCGTGGCACCCGGTGTCGAGGCCCAGGTGCAGGCCGGATACATGTTTGAGCAACTCATCCTCGCCGCCACCGCCGCAAACCTCGGCACCTGCTGGCTCGGAGGCACATTCCGCCGAAGCCGCTTCGCCGAAACGATGGGCGACTGCGGCGACCGCGAGGTCGAGATTGTTTCGCCCGTGGGACACGGCACACCCAAGCGCAGGTTGTCGGAGCGTTTGCTGCGCCATAGCTGCCGTGCCGATCACCGCCGAGCCTTCGGCTTCATGTTTCGCACGGTCGACGGGAAAGGTCATGTCGATCCCGATAGCCCGGTAGGCCGCGCCCTCCAGGCCGTGAGAAGGGCGCCATCATCCTCCAACTCCCAGCCTTGGCGCGCGACCGTTGACGAGCGTCCCGACGGCTCTACCGTTGTAGCATTCCGCTGCACACGCGACCGCCGGCGCTTCACACCCACCGATATGGGCATTGCCTACTGCCATTTCGTCGTCAGCCTCCGCGACCAAGGCATCCCCTTCACCATCGATGCTTCGGGAGGTCCTCTCGCACTCCGTTTTACCGTCGGTTCCCGATAATTTTGTGGGAACGGTGATTTTTGCTAAATTTGCAGGATAAAACCCGAATTTCACGGAATAATGAAAAATGTAGTTACACGTGCTCTTACCGGACTGCTGTATGTGGCTGTGATAGTGGCTGCTATCTTCTGCGGCCGTTTTTGGTTCTGGCTGCTGACACTGCTGCTGGGAGTGCTCGGCGTAAATGAATTCAACCGCATTACCAACCGCGATCACCAGTCAAACGCCATCCAGTTGCTCGACATCCTCGGCGCCATCATTGTGATTTCGGCAGGGTCGGTGCTCTGTGTCAACTGCGATATTGCCGGATTCATCGGCACATGGCGGCTCGACACATTCGTTTTCGCATATATCGTATATCTGCTCGCACGCCTCGTGGCGCAGCTCTATATCCAGGATGGCAACGCCCTCGACCATTTCGCCCACTCATTCATGGGACAGATCTATGTGGCTCTGCCTCTGTGTCTGCTCGCATGGGTCTATAACCTCAGCAACCACGTGTTTGTGCTGGCTGTGTTTGTGCTCATCTGGCTCAACGACACGGGCGCATTCTGCGTAGGGTCGTTGTTCGGACGCCACCGCCTGTTTGAACGCATATCCCCGAAAAAATCGTGGGAGGGATTCTTCGGCGGCCTCATCTTCTGCCTTGTCGCCGCCGCCATTCTCAAAACCTGTTTCGGCGAATACTTCCCCGGCATGGGCTTGTTTCAGATGCTCGGACTCGGAGCCGTGGTGAGCGTGTTCGGCACATGGGGCGACCTGGTGGAATCGCTGATCAAACGCACCCTGGGCGTCAAGGATTCGGGGCATGTGCTCCCCGGTCACGGCGGCATCCTCGACCGCATAGATTCACTGCTGCTGGTGATTCCCGCCGTGCTGGCCTATATGCTTATGGTTGGCGTATGGCAGATAGCCATGAAGGGGTGACCACCGCAACCTCAGGTTCCAGATATCCGATAATCAACTGAAACATATCCATATCACATAAATATGACTTCCAGCGAAAGATATATGATGCGCGGCGTCAGCGCGGCTAAAGAAGATGTGCACAACGCCATCAAGAATGTCGACAAAGGCATTTTCCCCCAGGCATTCTGCAAGATTATCCCCGACATTCTCGGCGGCGATCCCGAGTGGTGCAACATCATGCACGCCGACGGCGCCGGCACCAAATCGTCACTGGCATACGCTTACTGGCGCGAGACCGGCGACCTCTCGGTGTGGCGCGGTATCGCCCAGGACGCCCTGATCATGAACATTGACGACCTGCTTTGCGTGGGCGCCACCGACAACATACTTGTCTCCTCAACAATCGGCCGCAACAAACAGCTGATTCCCGGCGAGGTCATCGCCGCCATCATCAACGGCACCGAGGAGCTGCTGGCACGCATGCGTGATCTCGGCGTGAGCATCTACAGCACAGGCGGCGAGACAGCCGACGTCGGCGATCTTGTGCGCACCATCATTGTTGACTCCACCGTCACATGCCGTATGCGCCGCGCCGATGTGGTGAACAACGCCCACATCAGCGGAGGCGACGTGATCGTAGGTCTCGAGTCGTTTGGACAGGCCACCTACGAGGATGAATACAACGGCGGCATGGGTTCGAACGGTCTCACCTCGGCCCGTCACGATGTGTTCTGCCATGCGGTAGGGGAGAAATACCCCGAGACATACGACAGCGCAATGCCCGCCGAACTTGCCTACAGCGGCAACGTGGGCCTCACCGACAAAGTGGAAGGTTCGCCCATCGATGCCGGCCGGCTGGTGCTTTCGCCCACACGCACCTACGCCCCCGTCATCAAGAAACTGCTCAGCGAGATGCGTCCTGCCATCCACGGCATGGTGCATTGCACCGGAGGCGCCCAGACCAAGGTGCTCCACTTCGTCAAAAACAAGCATGTGATCAAGGATAACCTCTTCCCCGTGCCCCCGCTGTTCCGCCTCATTCAGGAGCAGAGCGGCACCGACTGGCGCGAGATGTACAAAGTGTTCAACATGGGCCACCGCATGGAGATCTATGTGGCTCCGGCCGATGTCGAGCGCGTGATTGCCATTGCCGCCTCCTTCGGCATCGGTGCCCGCGTGGTCGGCCGCGTGGAGGATGCCGAGGCCAACCGGCTCACCATCATCGGTGAGAATGGCACCTACGAATACTGATTCCCCCTGAATCTTTCCCATTATTCCGAATCCGAGCATGAGCCGTCACCTCACTCTCTTAGCCGCCGTTATGTTCCTGCTGCTTGCGGGGACTCTCGCAGGCTGCTCCGGCTCACGCAAAGCCCGCCCGGAAACGCCCGAAACCCACCGTCTGCCCGACACGCTCCGTGTCGGCACGCTCTATTCCCCGACCTCCTATTTCCTCTACCGCGACCAGAAGATGGGCTACGATTACAGTCTCGTCACCCAGATGGCCGAGGACAAGGGGATGGCAGTGGCGCTCACGGTGGCACCATCGCTGCCCCGGCTGCTCGAACTGCTCGATTCCGGGATAATCGACCTCGCGGCCTACGAGATACCCGTCACCGCCGAATTCAGGCAGCAGGTGCTCGCCTGCGGTCCCGAATATGTCAACACGCAGGTGCTGGTGCAGCCGCTCGTCAACGGCAAACCCGCCATCACCGACGAGACACAGCTGGTGGGGCGCGACGTGTATGTGGAGGGTGGCTCGAAATATGAGTTCAGACTCCACAACCTCGACGACGAGCTTGGCGGAGGCATCCGCATCCACACCGTAAACCGCGACACCCTCATCACCGAAGATCTCGTGAGCATGGTTTCGGAGGGGGAGATCCCCCTCACGGTGGTCGACAGCGACATCGCCCGCATCAACAAGACATATTACCGCGACCTCGACGTGTCGCTCGCCCTCAGTTTCCCGCAGAAATCATCGTGGGGTGTCGCCCCGGGGCGTCAGTGGCTCGCCGATTCGGTCGATGCATGGTTTGCCCAGGAGAATCCCCGCCGGCGTCAGGCCGAGTTGCTCAAACGCTATTTCGAGCTTAGCAAGGATGGCGACAGCGCCTACAGGGCAGCCCATCGCATCGATCTCTCATCAGGCGTGATTTCGCCCTACGACCGCATTTTCCGTGCTACCGGCGGCAAAGCCCGTCAGGACTGGCGTCTGCTTGCGGCCATCGGATATGCCGAGAGCGGTTTCGATCCGTCGCAGGTGTCGTGGGCCGGCGCCCGCGGCGTGATGCAGATAATGCCCGGCTCAGCGCGAGCCTACGGACTCGCCATTGAGGATATAGAGGATCCGAAGCTCAACATCGAAGCTGCCTCGCGCATGATCTCCTCGCTCGACAAATCGCTCTCGCGCTATGTCGACGACCCCGCCGAAAGGCTTAAATTTGTGGTGGCTGCATATAATTCGGGCATCGCCCACATCTACGACGCCATAGCCCTCGCAAAGAAGCACGGGCAGAACCCGCAGATATGGGACGGCAACGTGGAGCAGGCGCTGCTGCTGAAAGCCAACCCCGATTACTACACCGACCCGGTGTGTCGTTACGGATATTTCGGAGGACGTCACACAGTGGCCTATGTCAGAAAAGTGATGAGCCTCTACGGTCAGTTCAAGAAGGCGCTCCCGCTTGAATGACAACCCAGAGGCATCGCCGCAAAATCATTTTATACCTATAAAATCGGAATAACGAAACATTAAGATCGGAATAACGAAACATACCCTATAAACAATGAAAAAGCATTTTCTCAAAGTGAGTGTGGTGCTGGCCCTGATGGCCTCAATGACTCTCACATCGTGCATCGGTTCATTCGGTCTCACCAACAAGCTCCTCTCATGGAACGAACAGGTAGGTAACAAATTTGTCAACGAACTGGTGTTCTTCGCCTTCTGGATCATCCCCGTCTATGAGGTGACATGCCTGGCCGACGTGCTGGTGCTCAACTCCATCGAGTTCTGGAGCGGCAGCAATCCAGTGGCACAGGGCCGCACCGTGATCGACGGCGCCGACGGCCGCTACTATGTGGACTGCGACGGCAAGGGCTACACCGTCACATCGGAGAACGACGGTTCGAAGGTGCGTCTCGATTTCGACAGCGAAGACCGCTCGTGGAGCGTTTCGACCGACGGCAGCGAACCTGTGAAATTCATGACTTTCATTGACGACACCCACGTGAAGATGATCACCCCCGACGGCGGTTTCCGCGAAGTGGAGCTGAATGCCGACGGTCTCATGGCCTATCGTCAGGCTGTGGCTTCCGGTGCCGCCGAGGCTCTCTACGCCTCGCGTTGAGTGTTTCCGGCCAATCGCCGACAGCATAGGTACAATAATCGCAACAAACAACACACATTACATATAATATGGAAAACCAGGAACAACTCCTTAAAGATGTGAAAGAGAGAGCACAGGTGTGGCTCTCCGATCAATATGACGAGACAACCCGCGCCCAGGTGAAGCAGATGCTCGATGCCGAGGACAAAACCCCGCTTATCGAGGCTTTCTACCGCGATCTTGAATTCGGCACAGGCGGTCTGCGCGGCATCATGGGCCCCGGCACCAACCGCATGAACAAATACACTGTCGGCGCTGCCACCCAGGGTCTGGCCAACTACCTCAAGGAGGCTTTCGCCGACATGCCGCAGATCTCGGTGGCCGTGGGTCACGACGTGCGCAACCACTCGCGCGAATTCGCCGAAATCGTGGCCAACATCATGTCGGCCAACGGCATCAAGGCTTATCTCTTCGACAGCTTCCGCCCCACGCCCGAACTCTCCTATGCCATCCGTCACCTCGGATGCCAGAGCGGCGTGAACATCACCGCATCGCACAACCCCAAGGAGTACAACGGCTATAAAGCCTACTGGGCCGACGGCGCCCAGATCATCGCTCCCCACGATGTGAACATCATCAACCATGTCAACCGCATCAAGAATGTGGCCGACATCAAGTTCGAGGGTAACCCCGACCTCATCCAGATCATAGGCAAAGAGGTCGACGACGCTTTCCTCAGCGACATCAAGGGCCTTTCGCTCTCGCCCGAAATCATCGAGCGCCACAAGGATCTGAAGATTGTCTACACTCCCATCCATGGCACCGGCGTGAAACTCGTGCCCCAGTCGCTTCAGAACTACGGTTTCACCAACATCATCCACGTGCCCGAACAGGATATCCCCGACGGCAACTTCCCCACCGTTGATTCTCCCAACCCCGAGAATGCATCGGCCATGGCCATGGCTGTAGCCAAAGCCAAAGAGGTGGAGGCCGACCTGGTGGTGGCATCGGATCCCGACGCCGACCGCATCGGCTGCGTCATCCGTGACACCGATGGCGAATATGTTCTCGTCAACGGCAACCAGATCTGTCTCATCCTTCTCAACTATCTCATGACCCGCAACGCCGAACTGGGTCGCCTCACCGGCAAGGAGTATGTGGTGAAGACAATCGTGACCACCGAGACCATCAAGCGCATCGCCGACAAGAACAACATCAAGATGTTTGATTGCTACACCGGCTTCAAGTGGATTGCATCCGTAATCCGCGAGAATGAAGGCGTAGGCCGCTACCTCGGCGGCGGTGAGGAGAGCTACGGCTTCCTGGCCGAAACATTCTGCCGCGACAAGGACTCCGTGTCGGCAATCTCCCTTATGGCCGAATGCCTCGCATGGGCCAAGGAGAAAAACATGTCGTTCATGGAGATGCTTCAGGACATCTACCTCAAATATGGCTACTCCCACGAGATGGGCGTGTCGGTTGTCCGTCCCGGCAAAACCGGTGCCGACGAAATCCAGGCCATGATGAAAGAGTTCCGCGAGAATCCCCCCAAGACCCTCGCCGGCTCGCCCGTGGTCTGCATCAAGGACTACCTCAGCCTCAACGAGACCTGCAAGAAGTGCAACGAGGTGAAGAAACTCGACTTCCCCGTCACCTCCAATGTGCTCCAGTACTTCACGGAGGATGGCTCGAAGATTTCGGTACGTCCCTCGGGCACCGAGCCTAAAATCAAATTCTATATGGAAGTCCGCGGCGAACTCACCGACCGCGCCGACTACCACAAAGCCGAGGAAGCCGCCAAGGCCAAAATCGACCTCATCCGCAAGGATCTCCACATCTGATCGTTCCCGACAATAGCAAATCGTCCGCCGAGTGATTCTCACTCACTCGGTTACGACTGAAACATACGCCCGACGCCGCCTGTGCGGTGCCGGGCGTAATATTTTAAGAATTTAACAAATTTTAACAGGGGGGGTAAAACGGGGGTTATATTTCACTATCTTTGCAATTATTTAGCATACTTGTCATTCTATACCTGAAATACACCTCTATCCTAAATCAATAATACACCATCTATCCTCAATCATTAAATCTGAAATCATTCTTTATCATATATCTTTAACCAAACACTTAACGCCAATGAGTAAACTATTTACCCGATTGCTACGCAGAGCGGCCGCTGCAGCTCTGCTCTGCTTCTCAGCAGCGACAGCATACGCCGACTCCAACGGCTATGTCTACGTTAATTTGGCTTCTAACTATTCTAACTATCCCGTAGTTGAGAATGCCGACTACTTCAATGATTTCCGGCTTGCAGAGACTTCTCCCGGAAGCAAAATCTACGAAGGTGTTGTATCACTCAATTACGGGCGGTTCAGATGTTACACCGAGCTGGCGGATCTTCCCGACGGTGCGAGCCCATCCGTGTCGCAATACATGAATCTGATCATGCCCGCCGGTGCGGATTGGCAATTCCCCGTTAAGAAACTCGGTAATTCCGACGTTTATTTCACCGACAATGTGCTGGTGGCCAATACTATTCCAAAGAATGAAAATGTTGCTGACTGGCAAGTCCCTGCAGGTGAATATTTCATTCACCTTGATCTGAACACAAAACGTCTCTATCTTATCAGAAGCTCGCATCGACTTGCGTTGATCAACACCAATGTAGCCCCGACTTTTGACACGCTTGATAAATTTTCAAGTCTGGAAAACCTAAAGGAATATGTTGAGGCCGGCGATCTGAATGTTCGCTTCTATGATCTTGCAAACCGCCAATGGATCAATCCTCCAGTCGGTCAGGAGGTGGTTGCCGGAAGCCCGTTGGATATCTATGATTTTGAGAAATCAGAAACCATGGGACAGCCTGTCACATGGCCCGGCTGGTCGGGAGGTATGGTTGCCGGATTAAGTAATTACGCAGTTTCTTTCGATTGCGATGACATCACGAAGATGTGGCGCCCCATTGATGCCAATACATTATGCGCCGTGGGTAATTTTTGCGGTTGGAGTTTCGGCACATGTCTCACTGCCACTCCGGTCGACAATGAAGTGACATTCACGCTTCCCGCTGGCGCTAAGGAATTCAAATTCACATTGGGTGCCTCGTGGGATGCTGATCCTCTCGGTTCTCTGGATGTCAAAGAGACTCAAGCCGACAATTCCACCATACTGTATCTTTCCCAATCCGGTATGGCCGGTAACGTAACTCTTTCGGAAGCTCTCGCTCAGGATGTTGAAATAACCGTTTCGCTTGCCGACGGTACTGTGCATTTTCCCGCCGGCGTTTCTGTTGTCGGTAACGAGAAATCGCAACTGAATGTCGACAAAGATGAATACTATGTTGAGATAGCCGGTGAAACGGTTCCCTGGAGCGGCGCGTCGGCAGCTGTCCGCAATTCGTGCGCAAACTTGACGAAAAACTCCGACGGCACATACAGCAATTATGTCTACGGTCTTAAAGGAAAAGCATTCCGCATAGTCAGCAAACTCGCACCCAAGGGTGGCAACAACAATGTGATTGCCCCCGCTGCCGGAATTGAAAAGACTCTGAGATTTGCTACCGGCAACGCCCAAAGCTCTGCTTCGAATCTTACAGCCGACAATGCAGGCTGGTGGCGCATCCCCGACTACTATGACTCGTTCATCTCGTTGCTGGTGACGGTAACTCCCGGAGCTAACCCTGTAGTCAGCCTTACCAACGAAAATGACCCCTCCATAACCCCTGCGCAGATTTATCTTATAGGATCACCCAACGGCTGGGATATAAATGACAGTTCCATGCCTCTGCTGAAAAAAGCCGACGGCAACTATTACGGTGAATATGAGATAACCTCTAAGGACCTGTTCCGTTTCTACAGGTCGATTGGCTCATGGGAAACAGGCTCATTAGGAAGCCAGGATATTGATGCTCCTCTTGATTGCTCTATCGCGTCGGGCCAGTATACAGGCTCATGGGTAGAAGGTAAAGGTTGCTGGACATTCCCCGACTGGGCCGGTGGCAAAATGTATATGTGTGTCAAAGCCAGCGGTCAGGTGCACTTCTCCGATTCGCCTATTCAGGAGGGCGATCCCACCGAAACAAACGGTTATTGGGTATATTCCAATAACAAGTATTATCAGATGAAGGAAAAGGCAGATGGCGTCTTTTCGGTGTCGGTATTTGTAGATTCAGGATTCCGTCTGTTCTCCAAGTCTCTCGGTCTAACCGAAGATGAACCTCAGTGGTCCGGCTCATATGCTTTGAGCGCACCCTCGGCTGATTTCTGCTTCTCTGTTGACGAATTTGGCATCGGAGAGGCCACTTACACCCATCAGAATGATCTCAATACCAAGGGTGGCAACATGTTCCGCGTACCCGAAGATGTAACTTCGGCAACAATCGTCCTTGACACCAATGTCGGCAAAGTCTATATCGAGACAGGAGATATTTACTCGCATAATTATCTCGTAGGTAAGGTATCGGACAATGTGCTTCCCACGTTTGAAAACTATGAGCAGTTTAAGGATCTTCACATCAGTTCATCTGGTGGGATTGTCGATATACCTGCCGGAAAGTTTGATTTCTCTATTCTTAGGAAGGGTTTCCTTGATATGAAATTGAATACTGAAATCGAAAATATCGAGTTTAATGATATGGTGGCAGCTGCCCCAGACATGTGGTATGGCTGGGACGGCAAGCGGGTCGTTTGTGACGGCTGGACCGGTGGCAAAGTGTTTGTTTCAACTCACCGTTGCGTTGATTTGCGCACGATCGATCAGATCTATGTGTCTGACATTGTGGGTGACACCGAGAAGTTTATCGGCCTGAAACGAATCGGCACGGATGGCCTGTTGTTTGAAGGTGATGTGGACTTTGACGAGAATACCCCGTCGCAAGGTTTTTCCATTCTGGTCAACAAATCTGTTGCACCGACATACTTTTCCATAGGTATTTCCGGTATACGGAAAAATGTCAACAATCAATATGCCGTTTTCACGCCGAAGGATTTTGTCGACGGCACCATGAAAGTCAACTTCGTATGCACTCAGTATCGTGATCAGATAAAGATCGAGCCGTTGAAAGGCAAAGGTAAGATTCATATTAAGGTGGATCTTCTTGACGGCACCCTTCAGATGTCGCTGCCTAAAGCTAATCTCGGCGAATTTATTGAAAGCTATGCCGATGGCAGTGCTGATCTGAACGGTATCGTAGGCACTCCCTCAAATTCGCGTGAGGATGCGTTTGTGTGGTCGGGTACCGTTAAGAACCCCTCAGCGGAAGGTTATGATCTCAGCTTCATCAGCGCCAACGGCAATGTGATCCGACCGGTAGCAGACGGAATCACCAACGTTACCTTTAACGAAGACGGATTATGGACCGGCAATTTCACCACAGTGGGTTCCCCCGACAAAGCCACTGCTGTCACAACAGCCGCCTCGTCAGCAAAATGGCATATCGCTCCCGAGGCAGCAACCAAGGGTCTTGTAGCCCTTATCGACAATAAGACAGGAAAGATTACCATCCATTCCTCCTCGTCAATGAAGGGTTACTTTATCACCCCGAATTACGACCCGCGTATCGACGAATTTGAACAGGTCTCGGAAAATATGCTGAGAGAGACAGCCCCGGGCGTCTACGAAGGTGAATTTGTCGTTGAGGAAGATGGTGAGACATCCAGATATTTCCAACGGAACTTGTATGATAACAATCCGTCGTTCAGTAGGGATTGCATCTCGACTTCTGATGGTATGAACACTGTGAGACTGGTATCTGCCGACGATGTTGTCGAAAAACCGGTGTTCTATAATGGAAACTATTTATTCCTTTACGATTATTGGAGATTCCAGGCTTATGCAGGCCAGATCCATGTGCGCTATGACGAACCGGCTGCCAAGATGACATTCACGTGGAAGACTTCGGGTGTTGACAATGTCAGCACCGATGCCGATGGGCTGCATATCATCCCCGGAACCGGTTGCGCCTATGTCACCGCAGTTGCTCCCGCACTGGTTGAATTCTACAGCGTCAGCGGCATCAAGGTTGCATCGCAGCAGGTTGAGGCCGGCACCACTGAGGTAGAACTCCCCGCAGGCCTCTATATCGCCAACGGCGCCAAACTCATCGTCCGTTAAACCCTACCTACATAGCTGATCTCACGGTCGGCACCCCAATAAAAAAGAGAATGTATCGCGCGATACATTCTCTTTTTTTAGTTATCGGTATTCGTGTCAGGATTCGTTTCCTCTGTCTGATGAGGCGGATACACCGGGATGCATCCCTACATTTCAGTCGCGATGCGGATCAGAAGGTGAGGGTGTAGGTGCCGGCGGTGTATTTCTTGGGAGTGGCACCGTCGACGGGGAGGGTGACGGTGGCTGTGGCGCCTTCGGGGATGGTGAAGTTCCAGGTGCAGAGGTCGCCGTCGTATTTCCATTCGCTTTTGATGAGACCGGCGGTGGATGCGTATTCAGCCTTGAGCGAGCCGATGCGTTTGTCGGGAATCGGTTTCATGATGATGTGGCGGAAACCGGGTTGAGCGGGGTCGGACTGAATACCGGCCATGGTGTTCCAGATCCACTGGCACACAACGCCGTAGGCATAGTGGTTGAACGAGTTCATGCCGGCTTCGCCCATGCCTTTGTCGAGTGTGTAGCTGTTCCAGCGCTCCCAGATGGTGGTGGCGCCGTTGTCCACGGAGTAGAGCCAGCTGGGATTCTTGCGCTGCAGCAGTAGCTCATAGGCAATGTCGACCATGCCGTTTTCGGTGAGTGTCGGCAACAGGATGGAAGTGCCGAGGAAACCGGTCTGGAGGCAGTTGCCGTGGCTGGCGAAGTTGTCGCGCAGACGCTGCTTCATTGCCTCGAGATTCTTGCCTTCCACCAGTTTGTTGCGCATGGCGAAGAGGGCGGGAGTCTGCATGGTGTTGAGGATGTCGCAGCGGAAAGTGCCGTCGTCGTTGAGGTGACGCGCCTTTACATAATCGCGTGCGCGCTGTGCCATGGAGGTGAGGCGCGAGTCGTCGCGGCCTGTCGCACGGGCCATCTCGGCCATCATCTCTGCATTGGAAATCCAGTAGCAACCCTGCAGGTAAGCCCAGTATTCACGGGCTTCGGGACGGTGCTGCACTTTGCCGTCGACAACGTGGTTGATGCCTCCGCCGCAGCTTTCGAGAGGTTCGTAGCTGAGCCAGTCCCCCCACTGGAAGTCGCCGTTGTAGGGGATAAGATTCTCATGTTCGGCGCCTGTGCGGTCGAGCAGTTTCATATATTTCATCATCGCTTCCCAGTTCTGGTTGACGATGGCGGTGTCGCCAAACTGTTTCCAGATGACATAGGGGACGATCACTCCCGCGTCTGACCATCCGAGGCGGCTGGTTTCGTTGTCGAGGTTGGCGCCGTAGATGCCACCGGGAGCCACGCCGGGGTAGCCGCCCGCGGGGTGCTGGTTGTCGCGCAGGTCGCGGGTCCATTTGTGGAAGAAATCGCGGGTGTTGGCGAAGAACGAGCCGGTCTCGGTGAACACCTGTGTGTCGGCGGTCCAGCCTAAGCGTTCGTTGCGCTGGGGACAGTCGGTGGGCACCGACAGATAGTTGGAGAGCTGACCCCAGCGGGTGTTGGAGATGAGTTTGTTGATGTCGGAGTTGCCGGTGGTGATGCGACCTATCTCGTGGGCAGCGGCAATCGAGGTTACCGGGAGCGACTCCACCGATTTGATGGTGACGGGACGGTCGACGGTGAGGGAGAGGTAGCGGTAGCCGTAGAAAGTGCAGTCGGGTTTGTAAGTGACCATCTTGCCGTTGTGGCCGAAGATGTAGTCGAGGCGGAGCATCCCTTTGTCGTAGATGCGGAGGTTGCGCATGTGGGCGGAGCCTTCGGGGCCGTCCATGCCGCGGGAGTGGGCACCGTTGCCGTCGTTCAGAATTTCGGCAAAACAGCATTCGAGTTTTGTGCCTTCGGGCGCGCTGAATTCAAACACCGGGATGGCGGCGGCATTCTGGCCGAAGTCAACCACAAGCGTTTCGCCCGGTTTTACGGTGAATTTCTTACCTGAGGGAATGCGGCGGGTGATGTTCACCTTGCCGTAGTGGGTGTCGTCGGCACCGGAGATACCTTCCCACACGTAGGCGTCGACCGGCTGGAGCATAAGGTCGGGACGGGTGTAGATCTCGCCGCCGGCCGAGGGGATGATCTCGCCGTTGAAGCGGGTGTAGGGTTCGGCGTTGCCGAAGTTTGAAATGGTTTCATATCCCATGGGGATGCGGTCGTCGTAGGCTTCGCCGTCGTAGATGCCTGCATGTGTCACGGGGCCGGCGATGGCGGCTTTCCATGAGGGGTCAGTGCCGACGCAGACAGTAGAGCCGTCGTCGTAGGTGATCTCAACCACCGAACGGAATGCGGGTTTGCCACCCTTCATGCCGTTGGGGTTGTCGCTGGTGACGATGCGGTCGGCCCACCATCCGGGCGTCGACTGCACCGACAAGGTGTTTTCGGCACCGGACTTGCGGTTGATGGCGTCGGTGATATCGTAGGTGAATGAACGGCGGGTTTTATCGATGTGGGTGAAACCGGGACGGAGCACTTCTTCGCCGACCGGTTTGCCGTTGACATAGAGCTGGTAAACGCCCAGGCCGGCGGTCATCCACACGGCTTTCTTCACCTTGCGGTCGTTTTTGAGCGTGGTGGCGAACCAGCTGGCGCCGTCGGCGGCACGCTGATGGTCCTCATTTACTAAAGATTTGATTTCGGGAGCGCCCGGCACGGCGATCCACTGCGAGCAGCTCCAGAGGTCGGCGGGAAGCGCTTCGGTGCGGTGTCCCACAGTGACAGGCATGGCGGGAACGGCAGCCTGCATGGCCGAGGAGCCGAGAATTGCCGACAGGGCGGCAACAGCGAGGGTCTTGTTCATGGCTATGAGGGTTGATTTGGTAAAAGATTCTGTACAAAGTTAAGCATTAATATTGGAAATATTCTTAAAAAAAGCAGTAAATTTGCGGTTACACAATCAAGAAAGTCTGTTATGCTTGAATATATACATGGCCGTTTGGCCGAACTCAGCGCCACGGCCGCCATTGTCGATGTCAACGGCGTGGGCTATGAGCTGAATATCACTTTAAACACTTATTCCGAACTCGAGAAGTCGGCCGCACCCTCGGCAGGGAGCGCTGCGACGGCGCGCCTCTATGTGCATGAGGTGATCCGCGAGGATGCCTGGGTGCTCTACGGATTCGCCACCAAGCGCGAGCGCGAACTGTTCCGCGATCTGATAGGGGTTTCGGGCGTGGGGGCCGCTTCCGCCCGGATGATACTTTCGGGCATCACGGCCGCCGAGCTGGAGCAGGTGATCAGCACCGGCGATGAGCGCCGCCTGAAAATGGTGAAAGGTATCGGCGGAAAAACCGCCCAGCGCATAATTGTGGACCTCCGCGACAAAATAAAACCTCTGGAAGATTCGTTATTACAACAGCCCGGAACGCGCAGCGAAGCCTACGACGACGCGCTTGCGGCCCTCGTCACTCTCGGCAACCCCAGAGCTGCCGCCGAGAAGGCCCTCAACAAGCTCTTCGCCGAGAATCCGGGGCTTACTGTGCAGCAGGCTATCAAGATGTCGTTCCCGCTGCTCTGACAGCGGGCGCGGCCCCGATTGTTTTAACGTTAAGACTCTGACTCGCAACAAGCTATATCACCGCATTGTGTGGATGCTATGCACGGCATGTGCAGTGGCAGCCGCTGCCGTGTATTCGCTTGCCGACACTCCCGCCGTCGGATCATCGTCGGCGTCGGGGCGGCTTACGCCCCCGCCGCCGTTCCCTCCGCAGGTCACGGTGCCCGGTCCGGCCAACCCCGCCGACTCCATCATGATGCCGTTTCCGGTGCAGCAGACCGTGCCCGCCAACTACGAACGGCTCATGGAGGATCAGTTTGCCGCCGACCTTGCCACCCCCGACAACATTGTCACCGTGCCGGAATATGACCCCGAGACAAACACCTACGTGCTCCGCACCATGGTAGGGGATACGGAGATCACAACCCCGTTCATTCTCAGCGAGAAGCAGTATAACGACTGGCAGTTCCGCCGCATGATGCAGGAATATTACCAGGAGCGCAACATGGCGCAGGTGGAAAACCGCGAGAAACAGCCTTTCAATATCTTCGACATGAATTTTGCTTACGGTCCGCTGGAGAAAATCTTCGGACCCGGCGGCGTGTCGCTCAAGACCCAAGGCTCGGTGCAGATTAAGATGGGTATCAAGTCGAACAAGAGCGACAACCCCTCGCTGCCGGTGAAGAACCGCCGCAAAACGTTATTTGACTTCGACCAGAAAATCCAGGCCACGATAGCCGCCAGCGTCGGCGACCGCATGAACTTCAACATGACCTACAACACCGACGCCACCTTTGACTTCGACTCCAAGAATATCAAACTGGCCTACGAAGGGAAGGAGGATGACATTGTGAAGTCGATCGAGGCGGGCAATGTGTCGATGACAACCGGGTCGTCGCTCATCCGCGGCTCAACGGCGCTCTTCGGTGTGAAGGCGAAGCTGCAGTTCGGCAAACTCACCATGACCGGTCTGGTCTCGCAGCAGAATTCCGAGTCGAAGACGGTGAACACCAAGGGTGGCGCGCAGGCCACGGAGTTCACGGTCAACGCCGACCAGTATGACCAGAACCGCCACTTTTTCCTCGGCCATTATTTCTACAGCAACTACGACAAATTTGCCTCGCGTCTGCCGCTGGTGTCGTCGGGCATCAACATCACACGCGTGGAAATCTGGGTCACCAACAAGGGTGGCCGCTATGAGCAGTCGCGCAACATCGTGGCTTTCGCCGATCTGGGCGAAGGCACGGCCGAGGGTCTGAACAACAGCTACTGGTCGGTCAACCCCGGGGTGCCGGTGCCGTCCAACCAGTCGAACAATCTGTTGCAGACGATCAAAACAGAATATCCCGGCGCCCGCTCGATCAACACCGTCACCCAGGCGCTGGAACCTCTGCGCGCCTTTGGCATCGAGGGTGGTCGCGACTATGAGAAAGTGGAGTCGGCCCGTCTGCTCAACTCCTCGGAATATTCGTTGAACTCCACGCTCGGCTATGTGTCGCTGAAAGCGCAGCTCAATTCCGATGATGTGTTGGGTGTGGCCTTCGAGTACACCTACAACGGCCAGGTCTATCAGGTGGGTGAGTTCTCGTCCGACATCACCACCACCTCGGAGTCGCTCTATGTGAAGATGCTGAAATCCACCACCATCGACCCCAAGCTCCCCATCTGGCGGCTGATGATGAAGAATGTCTACTCTCTGGGCGCATATCAGGTGCAGAAACAGAATTTCAAATTCCGCATCAAATATCTTTCCGACACCACCGGCACCCTCATCGACTATCTGCCGATTCCCTCGATGTCCAACATTCCGCTGCTGCAGGTGATGAACCTCGACCGCCTCGACAACAACCAGCAGAGCAACCCCGACGGCTTCTTCGACTTCATTGAGGATTACACCATCACACCCTCCAACGGCAAGGTGATTTTCCCTGTGGCGGAACCTTTCGGCGAGCATCTTTTTAAGAAAATCAACGACCCGGCAGTGGCCGAGAAATATGTCTACCGCGAGCTGTATGACTCCACGCTGGTGGTGGCGCGTCAGTTCGCCGACAAAAACAAATTTGTGATGACCGGCTCGTATCAGGCATCCTCCGGGTCGCAGATACGACTCAACGCCATGAACGTGCCCCGCGGGTCGGTGATTGTGATGGCCGGCGGTGTGCAACTCGTCGAGAATTCCGACTACACCGTCGACTATTCGATGGGCATCGTCACCATCACCAACCAGAGCATCATCGATTCCGGTCAGAGCATTTCTGTGACGCTCGAAAACCAGTCGCTATTCTCCACCCAGCGCAAGAATCTGCTCGGACTCGATCTGCAATATGCCTTCAACAAGGATTTCACCTTTGGGGGTACGCTGCTCCATTTCTCCGAGAAGGCCCTCACCGAGAAGGTGAACATCGGCGACGAGACGATCAACAACACCATGTGGGGGTTGAACCTCAACTACAACACCCGCTTCATGTGGCTGACCAATCTGCTCAACAAGATTCCCACGGTCAACGCCACGGCACCCTCCACCCTCCAGGTTACCGCCGAATATGCCATGCTCGTGCCTCACAAGCAGAAGGCGGGCTCCAACCGTGGCAGCTCGTATGTCGACGATTTCGAGTCGTCGCAGTCGGCCATCGACCTGCGCTCGCCCTATTCGTGGTTCCTCGCGTCGACCCCTTACGACAATTCGCCCGACGCGCTCTTCCCCGAGGCCGCCCTGAGCAACGATGTGCGCTACGGCATGAACCGCGCGCTGATCAACTGGTATTACATCGACCGCATGTTCACCGACCGCAATTCGTCGCTTGCCCCGGGCTATATCCGCAACGACCTCGAGCAGCTTTCCAATCCCTATGTGCGCGAAGTGAACTCGCAGGAGATTTTCCCCGGGCGCGAACTCACCTATGGCGAGTCGTCGGTGATTCAGACCCTCAACCTGTCGTTCTACCCCAAGGAGCGCGGCCCATATAACCTCGACGCCACAAACATCGACGAGGATGGCTATCTGCTGCGTCCCGAAAAGCGCTGGGGCGGCATCATGCGCCGCATGGACAACACCAATTTCCAGCAGGCCAACGTGGAGTATATCGAATTCTGGATGCTCGACCCGTTTCTTGACGAAAACAACAACAACCGCGACGGCGGCGATCTCTATTTCAATTTCGGCGAAGTGTCGGAGGATATCCTCAAGGATGGTCTGAAGAGTTATGAAAACGGCATACCGGTCGACGGCAACAACGAGTGGCTCGAGAACACTGTGTGGGGCCGCGTGTCGCGTCAGAACTCGCTCACCTATGCCTTCGACACCAACAACGGCTCGCGTCTGCTCCAGGATGTGGGTCTCGACGGTCTGCGCAACGACGACGAGTTCTCGTTCAAATCATACGCCGACTATCTGGCCGCGCTGCGTCAGAAACTTTCTCCCGCGGCAATCGAGCGCATGACTTCCGACATCTTTTCGCCCTTCAACGACCCGGCCGGCGACAACTATCATTTCTTCCGCGGGTATGACTACGACGAGCAGCGCCTCTCGATTCTCGAACGCTACAAGCGCTACAACGGTGTGGAGGGTAACTCGCTTCCCCCCGAGGATGCGTCGGATGCTCTTTATCAGAGCGCCCGTTCGGTGCCCGATGTGGAGGATATCAACCAGGACAACACCCTCAACGAATACGAGCGCTACTTCCAGTATAAGGTGTCGATCCGTCCCGAGGATCTTGTTGTCGGCAAGAACTTCATCACCGACAAGCAGACATCCACCGTCTACACCCGCGACGGCAAGGAGCAGACTGTCGACTGGTATCAGTTCCGCATCCCCCTGTCGCAGTATGAAAAGAAGATAGGCTCGATCAATGATTTCTCCACCATACGTTTCGCACGTATGTTCATGACCGGCTTCAAGGAGGTGACGCACTTGCGTTTCGCCACCCTCGAACTGGTGCGCGGCGAATGGCGCAACTATGATTTCAATCTCAACAACCGCGGCGACGCTCCTGCCGAGGGGCAGCTCGATGTGTCGGTTGTAAACATCGAGGAGAATGCCGACCGCGAACCGGTCAACTATGTGCTCCCTCCCGGCGTGACACGTATTGTCGATCCGGGTCAGTCGCAGGTGACGCAGCTCAACGAGCAGTCGCTTTCGCTGAAAGTCACCGACCTCAAGGCCGGCGACGGCCGCGGCATCTATCGCGACACGCAGCAGGATCTGCGCAACTACAAGCGGCTGCAGATGTGGGTTCACGCCGAGAGTCTGATCGACGATGTCTCCAATCTCCGCTCCGGCGAGCTGTCGATGTTTATCCGTCTCGGCTCCGACGTCAAGGCCAACTACTATGAATACGAGATTCCTCTTGTGCTCACTCCTCACGGCCGTTATAACAACTGGCTGGAGAGCGACCGGCAGAAAGTGTGGCCGCTGCAGAATTTCATGGACATCAGGCTCAGCAGCCTTGTCGACCTGAAGAAGGAGCGCAACCGCGCCAAGGATGAGGGTAGCGGCATCGGTTACGCTTCGGTCTATACCGGCCGTGACCCCGAGAACGAGCGCAACACCATGGCGGTGAAGGGCAATCCCTCGCTGAGCGATGTGCGCGTGATACTTGTGGGTGTGCGTAACAACTCAAATATCGTGAAGAACGGTATCGTTTGGGTTAACGAGCTGAAAGTGACCGATTTCGATGAGTCGGGCGGCTGGGCGGCCAAGGCAAATGTGAATTTAGGCATCTCCGATGTGGCCACTGTCAATTTCGGCGCCCATGTCGAGACCGCCGGTTTCGGGTCGGTGGACCAGAGCCTCAACGAGCGCCGCATGGATGATTATCATCAGTATAATTTCGCTGTGCAGGCCGATCTGGGACGTTTTCTGCCCGAGAAAGCCAAACTTAAAGCCCCGATTTATTATTCCTATTCAACCGAGAAAACCACTCCGAAATACAATCCGCTCGACAAAGACGTGTTGTTGAAAGACGCGCTCGACGATGCCGTAGACAAGCATGCGCGCGACTCCATTTCGGCCTATGCCGAGGAGCGGAGCACCATCAAAAGCTTCTCTATCTCGGGGCTGAAATTCGACATCACCAGCAAGCATCCCATGCCCTGGGATCCCTCGAACTTCACGTTCAATTTCTCGTTCAACAAGCAGTCGAAAAACGACCCCACCACCGAATATGAGAACACCAACGACTACCGCGGCTCGTTGGCCTACAACTATTCCCCCATGGTCAAGGGTCTGAAACCTTTCAGTTGGATCAAGTCGAAAAACAAAAATCTGAAATTCATCAAGGAGTGGGAGTTCAACTACCTGCCAAACACATTCTCGTTCCTCACGAATATGTCGAGGTACTATTACGAGATGCAGACACGCTCCGAACTCGACGACTCCTTCCAGCTTCCCGTGTCGGTCAGCAAAAATTTCCTCTGGGACCGTCAGCTGCAGGTGACATGGAATCTCACCAAGTCGATTCAGCTGTCGTTCAACTCCAACACTTCGGCGCGAATCGAGGAGACTGCCGGTGCCGTTAACCGCAAGCTGTTCCCCGACGAATACAAGCAGTGGAAAGACACAGTGTGGAGCTCGATTCTGTCGCTGGGCACTCCATGGGCTTATAATCAGAGTTTTGTGGCCACCTACCGCGCCCCGTTCAACCGCATTCCCGTGCTCGACTTCCTCACCGGCAACTTCTCCTACAACTCCACATACCGCTGGGACCGCGGTGCCGAAATCGACGGCGAGCAGACCGGCAACAAGATCGCGTCGCAGTCGTCGTTGAGTGTCGACGGTCGCATCAACTTCGAGAGTCTGTGGAAGAAAATACCGTATCTGAAAGATATTGACAAGCGATTCAACAATGTAGGCAAGCCCAAGACTCAAAGAAAGCCGCGCAAATTCGAGAGGACCTACAATCTCCGCACCGACACCACCACCACCATCGTGCACAACATGCGTACCCGCAAGGTGAAGGTGCTGGCCGAGAATCCATCCACCCACGAGCCGTTTGTGTTCAAATACAAGGTGCTTGACAACAACAAGATAGAGATTCTCACGCCTCACGACGGCAGCATCAAGTTCACCATCAACGAGGTGCTGAAGGAGGACCGCAGCATATGGCGCGACATGGGCGAGTATGCGCTGAGGTTCATGATGAGTCCGCGCTCGGCATCTGTGCGCTGGAAAAAGACCACCACAATGTCGCTGCCGCTCTTCCGCAACAATATCGGCGATATCTTCGGTCAGTCGACAGGCTACGGCGCCATGTCGCCCGGTCTGGGCTTCGCCTTCGGTTTCGAGGACGAGAGCTACATCTACAAAGCCAAAGAGCGCGGCTGGCTCATCACCGACGACGGGCAGACCTCGCCGGCCATGGTGTCGCACGCCAATGAACTGAATATCGAGCTTAATCTCGAATTCATCAAGGGGCTTAAGCTGCAGCTGACCATGAACCGCACCGACAACCGCAGCAAGCAGATACAGTTCATGTATGCCGATATGCCCGTGACATATTCCGGTTCCTACACCAAGACGCATTGCGCCATCGGCACGGCTTTCGGTTCATCTTCGGCTGAAGACGGATATTTCAGCAAACATTTCCAGAAGATGCTCGACAATATCCCTGTCATTGCCGACCGCTACAACAGCCTTTACAACGGCACCACCTATCCGCGCGGAGGTTTTATGGATGGCAATCCCCTTGGCGGACAGCCTTTCAATCCCGAGAACGGCACTGTGTTGCCCACATCGTCGGATGTGCTTGTGCCTGCGTTCCTGTCGGCCTATACCGGCACCGATCCGAAGAAGCAGTATCTCGACCCGTTCCCCTCGTTCGCCCAGGTGTTGCCCAACTGGCGCCTGACCTACGACGGTCTCATCAACATAGGCAATCTCAAAAGCATTTTCAAGAGCTTTCAGCTAAGTCACGCCTACCAGTGCACTTATTCGGTTGGCAGCTATTCATCGTATCTCAATTGGCTGCCTGTGTCGGGTTCGCCCGACAGGGGCTATGTGCTCGACACCAACACTGAGATGCCGGTGCCCTCGTCGCCCTACAATATCTCCACCGTGGCCATCACCGAGCGTTTCGCACCGCTCTTCGGTGTCACCGGCACACTCAAAAACGAACTCCAGTTCAATATCGACTGGAAGAACCAGCGCACACTCACGCTCAACACTTCGGCAGGGCAGGTGGTAGAGGCCACATCCTCGGGTCTTACTGTTGGCTGCGGCTATAAGATTATAGGTTTCAACAGCGTGCTGAAAATGCGCGGGTCGCAGTCGGGTGTCAGCAACGACCTAACACTCAAAGCCGACTTCTCGCTGCAAAACACTCAGGCTCTGATCCGTCGCATCGAGACCAACTACACTCAGGCCACTTCGGGCACACGCACCATGACCATCAATTTCAACGCACAATATATCCTTTCGCGAAAACTCACCCTCGGCGCATTCTTCGATCATCAGGTCAACACGCCGCTGGTTTCAAACGCTGCATATCCTACTACCAATTCATCATACGGAATATCACTTAACCTGAATCTTACACATTAAACTTCACCTCCGGTCTGGTGTCTGCAAGTATGAAAAAGGTAGCGATGCCCCTCTCAACCATCGACTGACCACGCAATCCGCACTAAGAAAGCAGGCTTCGATCCAATCCAAATGATTTGGTCGAAGCCTGCTGTCCATCTTCATTAGCTCGTAAAGTCATACTGATAATATACCGTGAAATCAACTGTGATTAAAATCGGTTAGTCTATGGTGTGCGCGTTCGATTGCTTGTTGCAATTTTACTTCAAGTAATTTGCGATCAGGCAGTTTTGTCATATAGTCGGCCACACGGATATTGCTGTCGTCAAGATGCATCAGCTCAATGTGTTCCTCATTTTTGCCGGCACATAGAATCAAGCCTATGGGTTTGTTTTCGCCATCTGCCATATCGTATTTTTCAAGCCAGCGCAGATACAAATCCATTTGGCCTTTATATGCAGCCTTAAATTTCCCAAGTTTCAGATCTATTGCAACAAGACAGTGTAATCGGCGGTGGTAGAACAATAAATCGATGTAATAATCTTCGTCGTCGACTGTTATGCGCTTTTGTCTGGCTAAAAATGCAAAATCATTACCTAATTCTGTTATAAATCGTTGAAGTTCGGCTAAAATTGCGCTTTCAAGATCTTTTTCGGAATATTTGTCATGTAATCCGAGAAAATTTAAAACGTATGGATCTTGAAAAACAAGGTCCGCCGACATTTTTCGCTCATTGCGTAATGCCTCAAGATCGTGTATTATCACTTCTTCAGGTTGTTTTGCAATGGCGGTGCGTTCATACAGCATGCTGTCGATTTTAGTTTTCAATGTTCTCACAGACCACCGTTGGTCGGCGGCCATAGAGGCATAAAACTCTCGCTGCAATTTGTCTTCCATCGGCACGAGTAATCTTATATGCGACCATGTTAATTGTCTACACAATGTGTATACAATTTTTTCGCTGGGAAAAGCCTCAGCAAATCGCATCATCTGTCTCAGATGTTTTTCTGAGAAAGAACCACTTCCATATTCTGTTTGTAGGTTTAGTGCTAACTGAATAATAATCTGTTTGCCATAAGCAGCACGCTTACCTCTAAGGATTTCACGGTTAATGCGGTCTCCGATTCTCCAATACATCAGCGTCATAGCGGTATTAACCGTCGACGCGACGTGTAACTTGGTCGCTTCAATCAGTTGCTTTATATCGGTAAAGAGATGGTTATCGGAATATTCAGTAACTTTCATGTTGTGTTTGTAAAAAATGTCCTGAACAATGCAAAATTACATATAAAAAATGGATAAAGAGTGTTTAAATTCCGAAAACATTGATTAGGGGCATAAGTTTTGCTACATCCGAAACCAAGAAGACTCCGACATCACTGCCGGAGTCTCTTTCTGTGTTTATATTTACGTCGGTGTATGAAATTCTATTAGGTGCGGGATGATTGGTCTTCTTTGGAGGGGCGCCATACGCTGTTTACTTTGTCGCGACCAAACCGATAGCTTATTCCTAAAAGGAGGTAGGCCGGATGGGCGTTAAACGTCTGTCGTATGGTATAATTGGCGTAATGTTCTTTGGATCTTGTCTTGTTCCATCCGAAAATATCGTTAGCTTTCAATTGCAGCCTAAGGCGATTGTGGAGCAGGGAGTAGCGGAGCGAGCAGTTGAACAATTGGAAAGATTCATAATTGATCAAATTCTGCTGCCATGGGAAAAAGTGGGTGTACTGAATGGCGAATATCAGTGTCCTGGGTCTGTCAAGGAATACGTTGGTCGACACCTCGAGTTTGCCCGACCAGTCTTCCATGCGCCTGATCTTGAAATCAGAAACATCGCTGTGGGAATACGAGCGAAACACCTCTCCGCCAATTTTCATTTCCCATCGGTCAAAAAACGTGCGTTTGTAACTGGCATACATTCCTGTCTTGTTTGTCGACAGACAATTATATGGCAGTGTGCTTATCGTGCCGTTCCCGTCAAATCTACGTATGTAGCCGATAGCGTCAGAGGCGAATGAGGTATAGAGCACGGCATATAGTCCGCCCAATCCGTAATAGTTTATTTCGGCATTGTTATAAACAGTAGGTTTGAGCGCCGGATTACCGGCTGCATACTCGTCGGTGGTGGAATAATATTTAAAAGGATTCAACTCCCAGAGGTTGGGGCGTTCCATGCCCATGGAGTAACTGATGTTAAAGGTGCCGATGCGGCCTTTGTTCCAGGAAAGATTGAATGTAGGGAACAGATGTCCGTATCTGTCACGACTGATGTAGGCCGCCGACTGCTGTACTCCTTTCGTAAATGTATATTCATATCTTAGACCGATTTTACCCCGGAATCCTGAGCCAAGAGTGCGTGAGGCTGTGATGTAGGCTGCAGCTATGCGTTCCGAATAGTCAAAAATATTTGACTCGCCATGTTGCCCGGAACCATTTGCAGTGGTTTTATTCAGAAAGTTGCAGGAACTGTTGAGAATATCGGTATAAGCGACGCCGGCTTCGATCTGTGCCGGGCGGTATGGCAGTTTAAAATCGGCTTTCCCGCTATGAAAACGATAAATAGTTTTACCGTCTTCGTTCACGATATGATTTTCGGTGTCATTGCTGTATGTGGTTGTAATGTCGGACAAAGAGGGGCTGTGACGGTTGAAATAATTATATGTCAACTGCACGGATTCACCTTTGGCGCCGAATTTCCAGTCGTAAAAACCGGTAATAGTCAGCGTATTATTAGGTTTAGATTTAGTGTGAGATCGCGACGAGGAGGTGTAACCCTCTCCATATTCAGTGTAGTTGGTTCCGTTGTTTGATACAGATTCATAATTAAAGTTTGCAATCACTCCGAGATTCATGTCGGGTGTGAATTTATATCTGAACAGAGCATTGACGCCTGCATCAAAAAGATGCGACTCGGTCTGGGTTGAGGATATGCGTGAGGAGGAACCGTCAAAGAATGAATACGCCATATCTTTGTCGTTGGTGTTATAGTAGTTCGACACACTTGCGTCAATCGACATATCCCATTTACCGGCGGTATGGCTCATGCTCCCGCTGAAATATTCCCGCAGTTTGTTGCCATGGTTCAGGGAGCCGTAAACGCTTCCTTTCGTGCCGAGGGTTTCATTACGCAAGGTAATCGAAATATACACGGCATTAGGTTCGGCCGCATACCGCGACGGTGGCGTGATCAGCAATTCGATCTTCTCTATATCTTCGGCGCGCAGGTTTTGAAGACGCATAGCCATCGCCGTGGCATCAAGTTCCATCAGTATGCCGTCGATGATGTAACGGACATTCCCTTTGCCGGCCACCGACACAATTCCGTTATTGACGGAGACACGAGGGATGCGGTCAAGAATGGTCACGCCATCAAGCCCTTTCGCATAAGGATCATTCTTTACAAGATAAACGAGTTTGCCATCCTGCTGCTTCAACACCGGGCGCCGGGCCACAACGACGACTTCGTTGAGATCAAGTTCCCGGTCCGAAATTGAGGATACGGTATCGTTGGTTTCCTGGGCGAAAAGGCACACAGGGAGTGCCGCCGCTCCTAAGAGCAGCATCTTCAGTCTGTTCATGATATGATTAAATGGTTATATTACCCTTTGTCGATTTAAGGCAATGGAAGTTGGCGGGAAGGTTTATTCGAAAGCAGAAGCGGGTCCGCTTATGAAGAGATAACAGCCGTTAGGACCCTCATAGCCGAGACCGATTTGTATGGTCTGGTTGTTGTTGACGATTTTCATGGAAGAATACTGTTTTTCACCGGCTTCGATTATGTCCTGTGTCTCGGCCGCCATTTTGCAGTCTTGTCTGAAAAGCTGTTCCACTTTTTTTACAAGCTCGGCGTTGGCATGGACAGAGAATCCCCGAAAATATTTTCCTTGGCTTTTAGAGATTTGGATAGTTACGCTCTTGTTTGACTTGTACGGATCTTCGAAAAGTTTGTCGAGATTGAGATTGGGTGCTTTCGCCAAAGCGGCAAAGCCCGATACCATGATTATGGCGATAAATAGGAAACGTTTCATTTTGAACGGTTTGAGAGGTTAATAAGATATTCTTGTTTTGCAATTTCGGCCTGCTGAAAAGCTCGCGCGCTGTTCATTAGTGCCTGCGCCTTTTCAATTGATGCCTCCACGGCAGCCTCGGCCTGATGCCGGCTGAGCCGATGGCCGTTTTCGTAGGCTACAATGTAATTGTCGGGTGCATTATGGCTCTTGGAACCAGAGCCGAAAAATCCAATAAGCAAAGCGATGGAGGCGGCCATGCCGATTGTAAGAGTCAGGATCCGACGCAGATATGGGGGAGAAGCTGTTTTACGGATTATCGACCGCTTCAATGACAGACCCATCAACATTCGCACCTCATCAATGCAAGGCGAGGAATAGGGCAATTTCCCAAGCACATACTGCAGCTCGGTTTCTTCAAGCACCGACAGTTTACAGTCCATATACAGACGGCAGAGCTGCTCGGTTTCCTGCAATGTCAACTTTATGTCATGCTCTTTCATTTGTCGATCTTTTTGTAGTTTTCACGTATCTTTTTCCTTGCCCGGCTCATGTGCATTCTCACGGCTTCGACCGATATGCCGAGAGTTTCGGCAATCAGGTCGTACTCTTTTCCGTCATGTGTGACGAGTGAATATATCCGTCTCTGAACATCGGTAAGACCGGTGGTAAGCAAGGATTCGAACTTATCCATGTCCTCAAACGTGAATGCCTTAACTTCCAGACGGTCGGAATCGGATTGTTCCAACGGAAGCGTTTTAGGCTTGCGGAGTCTGTCGATACAGACATTCCTAAGCACGGCAAACAGTTTGTTGCGGGCTTCGGTGTCGGTTTCGGCACCTCCGTTTCTCCACAGGTTGAAAAACGTGTCCTGTAAGGCATCTCTGGCATCCTCGTCGTTTTTGAGGAACCCGAGCGCGCTTCGGTGCAGCTTGTCGCGAAGCTCTAAGAATGAGGATGTCAGATTGTCCGTTTTCATTGCTACACCATAGATACGAAAAAAGGAGCCAAACGTAACCGCGCTCCCCGAATTTTTTTGAGCTTCGCCGGTCAGAGGCGGAAGAGGGTGCGGGTGTTGGCTGTGGTGATGCGGTCGACGTCGGCGAGGCTTATGCCGAAGGTGTCGGCCACGGCTGCTGCTACCGCGGGCAGATAGGCCGATTCGTTACGGCGCCCACGGTAGGGCACAGGTGCCAGATAGGGGGAATCTGTCTCGAGCAATATCCGGTCGATGCCTATCACCGGCAGCACCTGCCGTAAGTCGCTGTTTTTGAATGTGAGAATGCCGTTGATGCCGAAATAGAAGTCGCCCGTGCGCCGGATGCGCTCCACGTCGTCTGCTGTGCCTCCGAAACTGTGGAACACGCCCCGTGGTATCTCAGGCAGCGATCCGAGAACCTCCAACGTTTCATCGAGACCGTTGCGGCAATGTATGATAATGGGCAGATTGTGGCGGAGCGCCAGCCGGCACTGGCTGTCGAACGCTTTCATCTGGGCGGAGCGTGTGGAGGAATCCCAGTAAAGATCAATGCCGATTTCTCCTACCGCGCAGTAGCTGCCGGGGTTGTAGTCAAGTTCCTGAGTGATGGTGTCGACCGCGGCATCGGGATTGTCGGTTAGTTCAGTGGGATGAACTCCCATAGCCATATGCACCTGCCAGGGGAATTTAGCGGCGAGTGCTTTCATCGGCTCAATCTCGTCGATGGCGTTGGCGGGGAATATCAGTTCAGTGACGCCGGCGTCGATGGCGCGGCGCACCGCATCCTCGCCGCCGCAGGGGGTGGCGGCCGGCGGAGGAAGAATTACCCCTTTCTTGGGATGACGAGGCTGTTCCTCAGTGAGAAATTCCGAGCAATAGAGGTGGGTGTGGCTGTCGATCATCGGCTGGAAAACAGAACTGTCGGATTAACGGAACTGATTGATTGACTGCATGTAATCGAAGCCGGCGTCATGGAGCTTTGCCTCCAGGACCGTGGCGTCGATGCCGAGATCGTCGGCGAGCTGCTGCAGTGAGGGGTATTCGTCGCGCAGCTTTGTGTTGACCCAGCAGAGCAGCATAAACGGGTCTTGCGGTAGATTTTCCATATAATAGGTTTTTTCGGCGCAAAATTACAAAAAACACAAGATTTCTTTGTAATTTTGCTTTTAAAATAACCAGCTGATGTTTGATAAAGATTATTTCTCGGAACTGATAGAGCGGGCTATTGCCGATATTGATTACGGCGACGGTCCCAAAGGGCTTTTTCTTCCCGTACAATATACTCTCGACGGGGGTGGCAAGCGGTTGCGCCCGCTGTTGCTGCTTGCGTCGTGCGCTGCCCTCGGCGGCGACCCTGTCGCTGCGCTCAATCAGGCCACCGGCATAGAGATGTTTCATAATTTCACGCTTCTGCACGACGATGTGATGGATCGTGCGGAGGTGCGCCGCGGCCGTCCCACGGTTCATCGCCGCTGGAACGAGTCGGTGGCGATTCTCTCGGGCGACGCCATGCTCACATTGGCCACTATGCTGGTTATGAAAGGTGCCGGACAGCGTCTGGAACAGGTTCTCGACCTGTTCAACACCACTGCCATGGAGGTTTACGCCGGCCAGCAGCTCGACATGGAGTTCGAGGGACGCCGCGATGTCACGGTCGATGAATATATCGAGATGATCAGACTTAAAACCTCGGTGCTTTTGGCCTGCGCCTGCAAGATGGGAGCCATTATGGCCGGAGCTTCAGCGGAGGATGCTGCTGCAATGTATCGTTTCGGCGAAAAACTCGGTCTGGCATTCCAGTTGCAGGATGACAATCTCGACACCTACGGCGACCCGGCGCTGTTTGGCAAGGAGATAGGTGGCGACATAATCAACGAGAAGAAGACATGGCTCTGGATCAATGCGTTCGGCTCTGAACCCGAACGCATGCAGCGTGTGATCGATCAGAAACTCACCGACTATCTCAAGATTCGGGAAATACGTCGTATCTATGACGATCTTAATCTGCGCGACCGTGCCCAGCAGCTCATCGAGCGTTATGCCGGTGAAGCCGTTGAGAGTATCGCCGACGTGAAGATGTCGCCCGAAGCACGCGCATTCTTCACTTCGCTTGCCGCCAAGTCAGCCGCCCGTTGCAGCTGAAACCGCTATACTTTACCAATCGTTGATTCACATAGTGGAGGATTATCTATCTAAACTCAACCCCCAGCAGCGCGATGCCGTGGAATATCTCGACGGGCCTCAGCTTGTGATTGCAGGCGCAGGCTCGGGCAAGACGCGTGTACTCACTTACAAGATTGTCCACCTCATAACCCATGGAGTGGAACCCTGGCGCATAATGGCGCTGACTTTCACAAATAAAGCCGCCCGCGAAATGCGCGAGCGAATCGAGCAGCTGGTAGGGGAGAAAGTGGCGTCGAAACTCTGGATGGGCACTTTTCACTCGATTTTTTCACGCATACTAAGGCGGGAGGCCGACAAGATAGGATTCCGGCCCTCATTCACCATTTACGATGCCGATGATTCCCGCGCCCTGATAAAGTCGATTGTCAAGGATATGAATCTCGACGACAAAGTCTATAAGGCTTCGGTGGTGCAGAATGCCATATCCATGGTGAAAAACGCTTTGATTTCCCCGGAGCAGTATGCCATGGACCGCGACCTGATGGAAGCTGACAGACGCGCCCGCCGCCCGCAGATTGTAGATATATACCGCACTTACCGCTCGCGGTGCCGCGTGGCCGGGGCAATGGATTTCGACGACCTGCTGTTCTATACCAACGTCCTTTTCCGCGACCACCCCGAGCTTGCGCGCCATTATGGCGAATACTTCCGGTATGTCCTTGTCGACGAGTATCAGGACACCAATTTTGCCCAGCACTGCATAGTGTCGCAGCTGTGCAAGGGGAGCCGGTGCCTGACCATGGTGGGCGACGACGCCCAGAGCATATATTCGTTCCGCGGCGCCAACATCCGCAACATCCTGAATCTCCGCAAGGCATATCCCGACCTTAAAATATTCAAGCTGGAGCAGAACTACCGCTCTACGCGAAACATAGTGCAGGCGGCCAATTCTCTGATCGACAAGAATTCCGAGCAGATACGCAAAGAGGTGTTCTCGAAAAACGACCTTGGCGCACGCCTTGAGGTGTGCCGCTGTTACAGCGATTTTGACGAAGCCTCGATTGTGGCCGACCGCATAGCGCGTCTGCAGGTGACCAACAAGGATTCGCTCAACGATTTCGCCATTCTTTACCGCACCAACGCGCAGAGCCGACGCTTCGAGGAGTCGCTGCGAAAGCGCCGGCTCAGCTACCGCATCTATGGCGGTCTGTCGTTCTATCAGCGCAAGGAGGTAAAAGATGCCATAGCATACTTCAGGCTGTCGACTAACCCCAATGACGACGAGGCTTTGCGCCGCGTGATCAATTATCCCGCACGCGGCATCGGCGACACCACCGTGAAGAAGCTCGTCCATGCCGCCATAGAGCGCGGGGTGAGCATCTGGGGTGTGATATGCGACCCGGGAGATCTGAACATCAATTCGGGTACCCGAAAGAAACTGGCAGGTTTCTACGAACTGATCAGCGGGTTCAACTCACTGAATGCTTCGGGCGCCGATGCCGCGCGCCTATGTCGTGAGGTGTACATGAAAGCGCAGTTGCTTACATCGCTTATCACCGACAAGACCCCCGAGAGCATATCGCAGCAGGAGAATTTGCTCGAACTGCAACGCAATGTGGAGGAATTTGTATCAGGGAGACTCGAGGAGGATATCGAAGGTGTGACTATGACCGATTTTCTTGCCGAAGTGTCGCTTGCCACCGATCAGGATGAAAAGGACACTTCTGCCGATCGTATAACCCTCATGACTGTCCACGCGGCAAAGGGTCTGGAGTTCAAAAATGTTATTGTGGTGGGAGTGGAGGAGGAACTGTTTCCTTCGGCCATGGCTGCCGATTCGCCGGCTGCGGTGGAGGAGGAGCGGCGACTGCTCTATGTGGCCATCACCCGCGCCAAGGAGTTCTGCATGCTCACATATGCGTCGTCGCGTTTCCGCAACGGTCAGAACATGCTCACACGTCCATCGCGTTTTCTGCGCGACATCGATCCCAAATACCTGCGCATGGTGCAGGGTACCGACATCGACGATCTGCACCACGGCATCGACCCGGCCCGACAGTACCGCAGTTCGTTTCACTCTTCTGTCGACGATTCCGTGCACAACCCGTCGGGCCGTCCGGCATATCCCGACCTCCGCGGCAGTGCCGGCAGCGCAAGCTCGCGGTGGGTCGGCTTTTCCGGTCAGAAATCTCCGGCAAAGAGCGACACTGCCTCTGCCGGGAATAAAGCGGCCCAGACCGGGATGGAGGCCGATTTCACTATCCACTCTCCCGAGGAACTTGCCGGAGGGATGAGAATCTATCATTCGCGTTTCGGCAAAGGAGTCATCGACAATGTCGAGACCCCCGATTCGGGCGCCAGAATCACTGTGACTTTCGCGGGAGCCGAACGCAAGACATTGTTACTGCGTTTCGCCCGTTTTAAAATCCTTGAATGAACACTCCTTTCGATTTCCAATGAACACCCCATACTATATAGTATACGAAGACAAGCTGCGGCGCAACCTCGATCTCATCACCGGTGTGGCCCGGGAGGCCGGTGTGGAGATTATCATGGCGTTCAAAGCCAACGCGCTGTGGAAAACGTTTCCCGTGATGCGCGAATATGGCGTGCGGTTCACAGCCTCGTCGCTCAACGAACTGCGGCTCGGCAACGAGGAACTGCACTGTCTCGGCCATTCCTACTGCCCGGCCTACACTCCCGCCACCATAGGTGAATACCTCCGTGGCAGCAGCCATCTCACGTTCAACTCCATAAGCCAGTTCAACCGCTTCAGGGCCGATGTCGACCGTTTCAATGCAGAGGCCGCCGACGGCGCGCACCACAGGGTGTCGCCGGGACTGCGCGTAAATCCGCAATGTTCCGTCATCGAGACGGACATATATAACCCCGCTCTTCCCGGCAGCCGTTTCGGCGTCACGGCCGACGTGATAGGCGACACTCTGCCCGATGGTGTCGAAGGGTTGCATTTCCACCAGCTCTGTGAATCGAGCAGCCACGACCTTGCCAAAGTACTCGCCGCGTTCGAGGAGCAGTTTGGCCGCTATCTTCCCCGGGTGAAATGGGTGAATTTCGGCGGAGGCCATCTGATGACCCGCGCCGACTACGATACTGCCCATCTTGTGGAGTTGCTGCGCGGATTCCGCAGTCGTTACCCTTGGCTGAAAGTGATACTCGAACCGGGCAGTGCCTTCACGTGGCGCACCGGCGACCTTATTACGTCGGTGGTTGATGTTGTCGAGAATCAGGGAATAAAGACGGCTATAATCGATGCCTCGTTTGCCTGCCACATGCCCGATACTCTTGAAATGCCCTATCAGCCTTCAATCACCGAAGCCTCCGACAGCGGAAGCCATATTTACCGCCTCGGCGGCAACTCCTGTCTTAGCGGCGACTACATGGGCGACTGGCGCTTTGATCATGAACTCCGCGAAGGTGAGCGGCTGACCCTTGAGGATATGAACCACTACACCACCGTGAAGACCAATATGTTCAACGGCATCTCGCACCCGGCAATAGTGTTCCGCCACAGCGACGGCACCGATGAGATTCTGCGAGAGTTCGGCTACGACGATTACAAAACAAGAATGGACTGACAGTCCCCATGACCATGAACAAAGCACCTGAATTTTTCTCTGTGATAGTGCCGGTCTATAACCGTCCCGACGAAGTGCGCGAGCTGCTTGAAAGTCTGGCCCGACAGAGAATCATGAATTTTGAAGTCATCATCGTGGAGGACGGATCCTCGGTGCCATGCCGCGAAGTGGCCGACAGTTTCGCCGCCCGCGGTCTTGATGTGAAATATTTTGCAAAAGAGAATGAGGGTCGCTCCATAGCCCGAAACTACGGCATAGCGCGCAGCCGGGGCGATTATCTTATTTTTTTTGACTCCGACTGCGTTATCCCCGAGGATTATTTCCTGAAACTCAAGAAATTTACCACGGAGCACCCCTATGATGCTTTCGGCGGTCCCGATGCGGCCGATGCTTCATTCACCGATACGCAGAAAGCCATCAATTTTGCGATGACGTCGTTCCTTACCACAGGCGGCATACGCGGAGGCAAGGTGAGTCTTGAAAAATTCACTCCCCGCACATTCAACATGGGATTCTCCCGCGAGGTCTACAACAAAGTAGGTGGATTCAGAGAGATGTTTTCCGAGGATATCGACATGTCGACCCGTATCCGTCTGGCCGGTTTCTCCATAGGCCTCTATCCCGATCTGCCTGTCTATCACAAGCGCCGGGTCGACTTCCGCAAGTTCTGGCGTCAGGTGTATGTGTTCGGTATGTCGCGCATCACACTCAAGCTGCTTTATCCCGATTCCATGAAGCCGGTGCACTGTCTGCCCGCACTCTTTGTCATAGGTGTTGTGGCCATGATTCTGTTGGCCATCTTTGTCAGTCCGTGGTGGCTGTTGCCTCTGGTGCTCTATCTGTTTGCCATCTGGAGTTCGGCACTCAGGCAGACCGGTTCCCCGGTTATCGCCTTTAAAGCCGTTCCGGCGGCAATGATACAGTTGGGCGGCTACGGTTGTGGATTTATCCGTGCATATTTTCTGAAAATCATATGTGGCAAAGGTCGCGACGAAGCAGAGGAAGTGGCCATGCGCAAAGGTAAATAACGGTGTGATGGAGGACAATATCAACAATCTCGACATGATATTCGAGGCCGGCGGCGACCCCGGAGCATGCAGCGCGCCTGTCCGCAACTTGGTAACAGCCATAGAGCGGCAACCGGAACTTGCTGAGCAGTCTGAGGCAGAAACGACAGCTGCCGCAGCGAGCTGGAAAGAGAGCAATCCCACCGAACTGCCACGCGAAAAAGCGATGAAATATGGCATCGAGTCGCTTGAAACAGTCGAACTTATGGCTATATTGCTCCACACTGGCATCAAAGGGAAATCGGTGCTTGAATTGAGCGCCGACATCCTGCGCGAAAGCGACAACCGCCTGTCGCATCTGTCGCGGCTTTCAATTCATGAACTTAAAAACAAATTCAAAGGTCTTGGCGATGCCAAAGCCACAACTCTGGCTGCGGCTTTTGCGCTCGGTGCACGCGTGCACGCCGATATGCAGGTGAGCGATCCGCAGCTTACATCTTCGCAAGCGGTCTATAAATGCATCGCCCCACAGATCAAACAGCTCAACTATGAGGTGTTCTATGTGTTGCATCTCAATCGCTCCAACCGTCTGCAGTGGAAAGAGAAGGTGAGTCAGGGAGGGCTGGCGATGACTGCCGTCGATCCCCGTCTGATTGCAAAGAGCGCCCTCGACAGGCTGTCGTCGGCCGTAATTCTCTGTCACAATCATCCCTCGGGCAATCTAAGCCCGAGCCCGCAGGACGACCAGCTGACGCGCCGCATTGTCGATGTGCTCAAGATTATCGACGTGCAGGTGCTCGACCATATCATTATAGGACAGACAGGTTATTATTCTTATCGCGACGAAGGCCGTCTGTGAAACTGTCAAAACAAGAATATCGCAATATGGCAAAAGAAGAAAAATATTACGGACTGATCGGCTATCCGCTGATTCACTCCTTTTCACGCACTTTTTTCAATAAGAAATTCGCGGCGGAAAGCATCCCCGCCCGTTATGACAACTATGAGATTCCGTCGATCGACCGTCTGCCGGAGCTGTTGCGTTCCAATCCTCTGCTGGCCGGTCTGAATGTGACGATTCCCTACAAGGAACAGATCATACCTTATATCGACGAACTCGATCCGCTGGCTGCCCGAGCCGGTGCGGTGAATGTGGTGAAGTTTGTGCCGTCGAAAAAGGGCAAGATTCTCGACAATGTGCGGTTGGTGGGACATAACAGCGATGTGGCGGGCTTTTCCGACTCCATAGAGCCGCTCATCAATGAAAAGCGTCGCAAGGCGCTGATTCTCGGCACCGGCGGCGCTTCTAAAGCCGTGCGCGTAGGACTGGAGAATTTAGGGGTGGAATGGCGGCTCGTGAGCCGGCGCAAGCAATCGGGCGCGCTCACCTATGAGGAACTCACCCCTGAGATAATGGCCGAGTATAAAGTGATAGTCAACACCACTCCGGTGGGGATGTATCCCCATGTCGACGAGTGCCCGGCCATCCCTTATGAGTTTCTCACGCCTGACCATCTCTGCTACGATCTTATCTACAATCCCGACACCACCATGTTTATGAAACGGGCAGCCGAGCATGGGGCCGAAACAAAAAACGGCCTGGAGATGCTTCTTCTCCAGGCGTTTGTGTCGTGGGATATATGGAACCGCTGAGGCGGTCGGCTCGGTAGCCTGATCCGTTGAGAGGTTTGTCAGAGGAACATGGGCGCAAAATATTTGGCAAGCGCCCAGCCGCCGGCAACGAGCCATACATAGAGCAGCGCCGCAAGCACAAACGGTTTGGCTCCCGCTTTTTTGAATTTGTCAATGGATGTTTCGGCGCCCAGTGCCACCATGGCCATGGTGAGCAGGAAAGTGTCGACATAGTTGATGATGTCGACCGCGGCTGCGGGGAGCAGATTGAAGGAGTTGAAGAAGATCACTCCGAGGAAGCCGAACGCAAACCAGGGTACCGCCACTTTGCCTTTTTCCGATGATGAAGTGCCGTTGCTGTCACTACGCGACTTCATCGCCACCCAGTAGCCGAGGCTCAGGAGCACGGGCACCAGCAACATCACGCGGATCATCTTCACTATTATTGCCGTGTTTGATATGGTCTCGCCCATGGCGTTGCCGGCGCCGACGGTGTGGGCCACTTCATGCAGCGTGGCTCCGGTGTATATGCCCATCTGACCGGGATCCAGTCCGAACCACCCCGCGCGGTAGGCAATTGGGTAGAGAAACATGGAGACCGTACCGAAAATAACCACTGTGGCCACTGCCACCGCTGTCTTGTAGGGCTTGGTCCGGATGGTGGATTCGGCGCCGAGCACGGCTGCCGCGCCGCAGATGCCGCTGCCGATGGATGTAAGCAACGCTATGTCGCGATCCATTTTCAACAGTTTGCCGAGCCATACACCCCCGAGGATCGTCACCACCACAATGATGATGTCGACCATAATGGCCGCCGTGCCCACCGAGAGTATATCCTGGAATGTAAGGCGGAATCCGTAGAGAATGATGCCCAGACGCAGCAGTTTCTTGGAGCAGAACTGAATGCCTGGCACCCATGTCTCGGGCAGGTGATTGCGCAGAGAGTTGGCATAGAGCATGCCGAGAATGATGCCGATAATCATCGGCGAGAATGAAATCTGTTTGAAAATCTGTGCTTCGCCAATATAGAAGGCGGCACATGAGAAAAGTCCTATCAGCAGCACTCCGTGGAGCATACTGCTTCTCTTTTCAGTCAACATAAGCCGGTAATATTAGATTACGAACAAAGATAGTGTTACAGTGCGGTTGCAAAGTTAGCGTTTTTTTGTGTAACTTTGTTTGCCGATGCCGTGCAACTCTCTTAAATACTGCTAAACAAGCTTATAATATTGCTAAAAGAGCTTATTAAAAACCGCCAGATATGAATCTTCGAGCCGAATGGACCATGGCGAGTGTGCCTCTGCTGCTTCCCGCCGGTGCTATGTGCTGCGGCGTGGCGCTGGCCGGTGCGTGTGCTCCGGTGTGGGGGTGGGTTACAGCGGTGTGGCTCTGGATTGCCATGGCGGTAGCGGCAACGGCAGTTTTGGTTCTGATGGCTTTCCGGCGCCTGCGCTGGGCTGTGTGTCCGCTGATGTTTTTGGCCGGATGCGGAGCCATGATGCTCGACTGGCCGGTCGAGGTGCGTGGACGGGACGGTGATTCGCTCCTCGGGCATGAAGCGATTGTAAGCGGCGAAGTGGTTGCTGTCCGCGACTATTCTTCGTTACAGAAGTGTGTGGTCCGTTCGGGCCGGATGAGAATCGGTGTGAGCCTTTATGATTACCAATACACCGTGGTCCCCGGCGATCGTGTGATTTTCCGTGCTGTGCTCCATACGCCGGTGAGGGAGACCTCCGTGCCCGATGAATACAATGGATTGAACTATGCCGTTTCCAACCGGCTCGGTGCGGTGTGCTCTCCGGCAGACGGTGAATTCGCGATCGCGCGGGTTGCCGGCGGTTTCAGGGGATGGCTCAACGAAGTGCGGACGCGATTCTCTGATATTATTGATTATTCGGGGATGACGCAGTCGGCGGCTAAGTTCCTGAAGGGCGTGCTGCTCGGGGAGGACAATATCGACCCTGCGGTTCGCGAGATTTATACCCGGGCGGGGCTGGCACATGTGATGGCTCTCAGCGGCACTCATGTGTCGACTATTGCACTCCTGGTGGCTATTCTGATGTTCCCACTGCAATTGGCCGGGATGCGGCGCACACGGTTGCTGCTCACCCTTGCGGCTCTGTGGGCATATGCGCTGATCACCGGCATGTCGCCCTCGGTGGTGCGGTCGGTGTTCATGGCTTCGATGATAGTGTTCGCGCGTCTGAGCTGGCGCAAGACCAATTCGATAAATTCTCTTAGTGCGGCAGTGGTGGTGATATTACTTGTGTCGCCGGTGTCGCTTTTCCGCCCCGGATTTCAGCTGTCGGTACTTGGTGTGGCCGGCATCGTGCTGTTTATGCCGCCGGTGTTGGATGCCGCAGCGCGTCTGCCTTTCGGGAGGCGGGGATGGTTCCGGGCAATTGTCTCTCTGATTGCACTCCCTGCAGCTGCCGTGCTGGCCACGGCTCCGTTGGCCTCATGGCATTTTCATAATTTCCCGGCGTGGTTTATGGCATCGAATGTGCCGGTGTCGCTGATTCTGCCCTTTTTTCTGTGTGGAGGAACCGTGCTGTTGATTTCAGGATGTTTCGGAATCTGTCCGGCGTGGCTGACAGGATTTCTCGACCGGCTCTACGATTTTATGACCGCAGTGGCGCAGAGGGTCGGCGATATGCCCGGATGGACATGGACGCAGCAGGTGTATTTTTCAGGATGGTTGCTTCCGGTATTCTATCTGTCGTTGTTGCTGATATGGGGCGCATGGCGGCGCCAAAGCAAAATTCTACTGTTTGCGGGCATTGCGTCGATGATGCTGTTTTTTGTGCTGCCCTCCTTTACATCGCCCGATTATCCTGAGCGCGAAAGTTATGCCTACATCACTAATTTTTCATCCAATATCATCCATCGCGAGGGGCGCGATGTATATATCATCACCGATAATTCGTCCAAACATTTTGGTGAGATAAGCCGGCAGGCCGAGCGCCGCCTTGCCGACTATCTGGGTCACCGGGGAGCCGCGATAAAGATGGTGGCGTCGGATTCGCTACAGATTCCGGGGGTGATGCTGACTGATGATTTCTGGATGGTCGACGGTGTGAAAATTTCGCTTGTGAGAAATCTTGATTTCATTCGGCCGGCCGACATATATCTTGTGACGCGCCGGTTCAAGGGCGACATTCTTGCCGTGGCCGATGCTGTTGGCGGCAATCCCCTGATTCTCTCGGAAGCAATATACCGCGACCGCCGCAAAACGCTCGCTGCGAAGCTTGATTCGGCTTCAATATATTATTATACAGGGTTTGACAACGAAATGTTGCGAAAGAGACCGGGTCAGAAGTCGGGTGCGGCCAGAGAATGCAGCCCGATCACGAAGTAGGTTGCCGTATAGTCACGCGGACGGAGCACTTCATTGTCGCAGGTCACCACATCGAGGTCGATGATTACTCTGCCTGTGCCATGCTCGCGGTGCATGGAGTGCTCATACTCTTTTGTCAGTGCATTCATGGCATCGTGCTCGCGGTCGCACTCGACAAGCGCCACGGCGTTGTGATAGGGTGGAGCCTGCGGATTCTTTATGTCGGGAGTGGTATAAATGTGGGAGACTTTACACAGCGTGCCGATGGAGGCAAGCCACCGGAATGCCTGTTGCAATTGTTGAGGCGCATCGGGGGCGTTGCTGCCGAGTGAAATCAGATAGGAATGCATAAGCCGGATGTCGGAACTGAGTTTATAGGTCACCAAAGCCTTATTGCTCGACACCCCGGAGTGTGAGCGATATGCGACGGCGGCCGGTGTCGACAGCCAGCACTTTCACCTTGATTTGCTGCCGCAGTTTCAGAACTTCGGAAGGTGATTTGACGCGACGGTCGCCAATCTGGGATATATGTATTAGTCCCGAGACATGAATGCCAAGGTCGATAAACGCTCCGAAGTCAGTTATGTTGTTGACGATGCCGGGCAATATCATCCCCTCGCGCAGATCTTCTATTTCGTGAATTGATTCATCGAATGAGAATTCCGATGCTTTTTCGCGCGGGTCGCGGCCCGGTTTGCGCAGTTCCGCTATGATGTCGTTGAGAGTGGGAAGGCCCATGTCGTCGGTGACATAGCGGGTGAGGTCGATTTCGTCGAGCAACGCCGGGTTTTTCACAAGCTGTTCAAGGGAGTGTCCCGAGTCGGCCGAGATGCGCTCCACCACGGCATAACGTTCGGGATGCACGGCGGTGTTGTCAAGAATGTTGGCGCTGTTGCGCACGCGCATGAACCCCGCGCACTGCTGATAGGCTTTCTGTCCCAGACGGGGCACGTCGAGAATCTCCTCCCGCGATCTGAATTCGCCATGTGTGGCGCGGTACTCCACTATATTGGCGGCGAGTGAGTCGCCGATGCCCGACACATAGCTCAGGAGTTGCCGAGAGGCGGTGTTGATGTCGATGCCCACGGAGTTTACACATGATTCCACGGTCATGTCGAGCTGCTTCTTGAGCATAATCTGGTCCACATCGTGCTGGTATTGACCCACTCCGATTGACTTCGGGTCGATTTTCACAAGTTCGGCCAGAGGGTCCTGAAGACGGCGGCCGATCGACACGGCTCCGCGCACAGTGACATCCTGATCGGGAAATTCGTCGCGGGCCACTTTTGAGGCTGAGTAGACTGAGGCACCATCTTCGCTTACGACGAAAATCTCCACTTTATGGGGATACTCGAGCGAACGGAGGAAACGCTCGGTCTCACGGCTTGCGGTGCCGTTGCCAAGTGCTATGGCTTCGATGCGGAAGCGTTCCACAAGCATGAGCACACGTTTTTGCGCGTCGATGATATAGTTGCGCGGAGGTGTGGGATAGATCACATCGTGGTGCAGCAGGTTGCCGTTGGCGTCGAGACACACAATTTTGCAGCCGGTGCGGAAACCGGGATCGACACCCATTACCCGCCGGGAACCGAAGGGTGCACCCAACAACAGCTGTTGCAGGTTAGACGCGAAGGTGGCGATGGCGCCCTGGTCGGCGCGCAGTTTGGCTTCGGCCTCTGTCTCGTTGGTAATGGATGGACGGATGAGGCGACGATATGCGTCGGCCACGGCATTGTCGACTATGGCGTTGCATGCCGGTGAACCTCCTTTTTTAGCAAAATTCTGCTGCAGACGTTCGATTGCGCGGTCGTCGTCGATGCCGACGGCCACTCTGAGCACTCCTTCGGCAGCGCCACGGCGCATGGCCAGATAGCGGTGCGACGAGCAGCGTTGCAGCGGTTCGTCGACGTTGAAATATGATTTATAGTTTTGCGCCTCCTCCTCTTTGGTCTTTACTACTTTCGAGGTGATACGTGCAAAACGCTGAAAGCTGTTTCTTACCTGTTGACGGCATCGGCGGTCTTCGCTCACCCACTCGGCAATGATGTCGGCAGCTCCGGCGAGGGCATCTTCGGCGGTGGCTACATTCTCTCCGAGATAGCGTGTGGCCGCCGCCGCAGGGTCGGCGCAATTGCGGGCCATGATGATTTTAGCCAGCGGTTCGAGTCCGTTTTCACGGGCGACCTGTGCGCGCGTGCGGCGTTTAGGCTTATATGGCAGGTAGAGATCCTCGAGATCGGCGGGGGAGAAAGTGTTCTCAATTTTTTCACGCAGCTCGGTTGTAAGTGCGTTTTGAGCCTCTATGGCCTGGAGAATGAAAATCTTCCGGTCGGCCAGTTCCCGGAGCTGGTCGAATCGTTCGGCTATCTTGAAAATCGCCACTTCGTCGAGACCTCCGGTCACCTCTTTGCGATAACGCGAGATGAAGGGGATGGTGGCACCTTCGGCAAGAAGTTTAAGGGTGTTGCTTACGCGCTCTTCGGGAATTGACAGTTCCTGCGCGATGCGTTGCTGTATGGTGGGTTTTTGCATGGTTTCAGTGGTTTGCGCGACGGCGCAGGATGATGACGGTGACTTCGGGAGTGGCGCCCAGACGCATTGGAAATCCCACGCACCCTTCGCCGATATTCACGTAAAGCTGATGGTGCTCATTTTTGTCGGCGTAGAGCCCGCCCCAGGTTTCATATATGAGAGCCGATGGTGATATGCCTGCCACCTCTATCTGCATGGCGTGGGTGTGGCCCGAAAGTGTAAGGTCTACCGCCACGGCATCGTTGTCGCGGATGGAGTCGCACCAGTGGGCCGGATTGTGGCTCAGGAGTATCTTCACCCGTTGGTCGGAGAGATCGGGGTAGGCCTGTCGCAGAGATCCATAAGTGGGGAATGGGGGATCGCCGATATTCTCCACGCCAATAACGGCTATGGAATCTCCCCCGCGTGACAGATATACCGTGCTGTCTCTTATAAGTTCTATGCCGGTACGGCGGTAGGAGTTGTAAAGGCTTTCCATATTTGCCGATTTGTGGCGAGGTGAAGGCCAGTTTTTGTAATCGCCATAGTCATGGTTGCCGAGAATGGCAAGCACACCGTCGGGAGCATGCAGACGCGATAGCGCATGTTCGAAAGGCTCCATTTCGGCCGATTCACGGTTGACCATGTCACCTGTGAAGACTATCAGGTCGGGGCGGCTGGCGTTGATGTTGTCGACCAGACGGCCCACGTAGGCTGTGTCGTTGCCGTAGGTGCCGGTGTGTAGGTCGGAGAACTGCACTATGCGGTATCCGTCGAACTCGGCGGGAAGACCGGCGATTTCCACTGTCACCTCGCTGTTGTCGATGTTGAAACGGTTGAAAAGCGCCCCCCACCACATTGCCGCAAAGAGCGCGCACGCTATGACAATGCCGGCGATGGTGATCGCTTTGATGCGTCGGCGGTTGAAAAGGCGTGGCACCGAGGCGATAAGGTCGAAAATCACTCCCGTCATTTTTGACACGTACACCGTGAGGTAGCCAAAAAGCAGCCACATTTTGGTGAGCAGTGTGCCGTTGCCTCCTCCGCGGGTAGGAATCAGTATGGCAGCGACGAGAATGCAGGCGAAGATGAGAGCAGATGGCAGATGTATGCGGCGCCAGAATGCCGCATGGCGGCATCGGTGGTTTATCTGCCACAGAATATACCAGTCGACAGCCGCGTTGATGATCAGCAGGGCTATCAGGAGAAACAGCGGCGCTCTCATTCCCTGTTCAGAGCCTGCAGCTGATTGCGCAGGGGATTGGCATACATGTTGAGCATCTTGTCGAGCATGAAGCCGCGCTCTTCAGGCGTCACGTTGTCGAGGCGCACCTTATCGAGCTGTCCGTTGAAGTATGATTCATACTGCCGGGCCTGAAGCTCGGTATATTCGCCGGCGAAGCGGTCGGTGCCTTCCACTTGGTCAAAGGCGTAGTAGTTGACAGGATAGATGCGGTAGCCCGAATGGATGGCGCTGTCGATCAGACGGCCGGCGGTGTGGAACACGCTCACTTTGTCGGTGCTTCCGGCCAGAGGTTTAAGCCCGTCGGTGATTGAGGGGCAGATGTGGAAATGGATGCGCCCTTTGTATTTCAGCAGACCGGTCTCCATGCTCAGCAGGTCGTCGGTCTGAGATTTCTTGAATTCGGGGTCGCGGCGCTTTGCCAGGAACTCGGTGGCTTTGAGATAGTCGTTGGGGTCGAATTCATAGGAGATGGCCACAGGGATGATGTTGAGCGCGATGAGCCGTGAGGCCACATCATCGGCCTCGCCGGCAAGTGCGAGCATTTTCAGTACAGATTCCTGGGTCACGTCGTTTGAATCCTTCGCGCGCCCTTCGCGCTGTGCTATCCACACCGATTCTTTTTTGCATGAGATGCAGTAGTGGATATAGCCTGATAGTTGCCGTGCAGCCTCCAGAGCCTTGGTCAGACGCAGGTTGCGCTTTACGATTATGCCTTTGTTGAGGCGCACGAGGTGCTCGATCCAGTCATAGATCAGCAGGTTGTCGCCAAGAGCCACCTGGTGGGTGGGGAAGCCGTGGCGGTGAACCGCCAATGCAAGGAATGAAGCATCGAGCACGATATCGCGGTGGTTCGACATGAACAGGCCGGGCACGCCGGCCGAAATGTTGTCAAGCCCTGATGATGTGATGCCGTCGGATGTTTTCCGCTCGAGCTGCTCCAGGATGGGAATCATCACCTGCTCCTGAAAGTCAACATTATTGGAAATTTTCCGCAGCTGCTGCGCGAGTTGGCCGAAGTCGGCGCCGGGAAGCACATATGAGATTGCGTTCTCGAAACCGGGCGAGGCTATAAGCTCTTCCATGTACCGGGAAAAGTCGCTGTCGTCGTATGGAGCGATATCTTTGTATTCTTCTGCTATCATGATGAAAGGAACGAATTTATGGCGCCGGTGCCGGTGCCTGATTCGAAAGAGAGGTGCCCGTGGGCCCGCTGAAAAGCAGTGATGCGGGCATAATCCGTGGCAAAGTTACCAAAAATCGCAGATTTTTTAAAGTTTTTTCGGGTGAAAGTGACACCTATGCCCAAAAAAGCGCGGAAAAAAAGCGCGGCACATCCGTAGTGGAGGTGCCGCGTCTTATAGCTTTTTAATATGATGGAATATCTATGGTTCCCTGTTTTCCGGCATAAGCCGCTTATTCGCTGGCGTAGCTGAAGATTGTGGGGCTTTTCACCTCCACGTTGTATTCTTCAGCGCGTGTGAGAATGGCACGGGCCAGTTTTGGTTTCAGATCTTCGGGGCAATAGCGGAAGTATGCTTCAGCGGCACGGACATGTGCGGCATCGGGCATGGGGTATTCGCGACGTTCGGGCAGTCCGAATATTTCGTCGGGCAATTCTTTTTTCTCTTCGTAGGGTATTCGGTCGTTCATAATTGCATGAAGTTTTAGTGATTAATGCAATTATAACAACTGCCGTGGAAAAAAGTTAGCTCAGAACTATTCGCAAAATCCCACCGGGATGATGAATGTCTCGAGCCATATGCAGGCTATGCCTGCAATATAACCCAACAGCACCATCCACGAGATGCGTTTCACGTACCACATGAACTGGATTTTTTCGATACCCATGGCCACTACGCCTGCGGCGGATCCGATGATGAGCAGCGAACCGCCAACGCCGGCGCAGAAGGTGAGAAGATGCCAGAATAGACCATCCTCGACGAAGAGACGGGCATATTCCAGGGCGGCAGGATCGGTGATGGTGGAGAGGGTTTCGGGTGTCGCCACGGGATACATGTTCATGCATGCTGCCACAAGAGGCACGTTGTCGACAATCGAGGAGAGCACGCCGATGATGCCGTTGATGATGTAGACGTCGTGGAATTGCTTGTTGAGCCAGTTGGCCACGTCGGTCAGGATTCCGGCCTGCTGCAGGGCGGCCACGGCCAGCAGGATGCCCAGGAAGAAGAGTATGGTCGACATGTCGATGCTCTTTACAATCTGCGACACACGGCCTTCCATGCGGCGGTCGAGACGATAGCGGTATACGATTATCTCGGTGATGAGCCAAAGCAGGCCGAGCGAGATGAGGATGCCCATGTAGGGTGGCAGATGGGTCACGGCCTTGAACACCGGCACGAAGAGCAGGCCGGCGACACCAAGCACGAGAATCCACACCGACAGGGCATGGTGATAGCGCGAGAGCTGATAGCCAACGCGGCGGTCCTGCTCGTTGAGAGGTTCCACCTGGCCGGCGCTGACAAAGCGACTGGCGATGGCGCAGGGCACGATAACGGAAACGAGTGAGGGGATGAGCAGGTTGACGATGAGGTCGAGCGAGCTGACATAATTCTTCATCCACAGCATAATGGTGGTGATGTCGCCGATGGGCGACCATGCGCCGCCGGCGTTGGCCGAGATAACGATCACAGATGCAAACATCCACCGTTCTTTCTGGTTCTCAAACATTCGGCGCAGCATCATCACCATGATGATGGTGGTGGTCATGTTGTCGAGAATGGCCGAAAGGAAGAAGGCAACGAAAGTGAGCACCCACATGAGTCCCCGTTTGCTTTTGGCATGGATATGCCGCACGAGGATGTTGAAACCTCCGTAACGGTCGATCAACTCCACGATGGTCATGGCGCCGATGAGGAAAACGATGATTTCGCAGGTGTCGCCGAGGGCTTCCACAAGGTCACTGTTGAGGTTTGCGTCGTGTCCCATCATGGCGTAGGCACCCCAGAGGAGCCCGGCCATAAGCAGCGCAAAGGTGGCCTTGTTGATGTTGAAGATATGTTCGAGGGCTATGCAGAGATAGCCGACTACGAACAATACAATCATTAATGTGATCATTTCCGTTTGATATATGTGATGGTATCGGGTTTACAAGATTGATTTTGACGGGGGGGGAGACTACAGACGGGGACGTTTATTCCAGACGGGTGATTTTTGCGCCAAGACGGTTGAGGCGGCCGTCGATGTCTTCGTATCCGCGGTCGATCTGCTCGATGTTGTCGATTTTGCTTCTGCCTTTGGCTGAAAGCGCAGCCAGAAGAAGGGCGATGCCCGCGCGGATGTCGGGCGAGGTCATGTTGTTGGCTTTCAAGGTGAAGTTGTGGTCATGGCCGATGACCACAGCGCGGTGCGGGTCGCATAGGATTATCTGCGCTCCCATGTCGATAAGGTTGTCGACGAAGAAGAGGCGGCTCTCGAACATTTTCTGATGAATCAGAACCGAGCCTCGGCACTGGGTGGCCACCACGAGCAACACACTCAGAAGGTCGGGTGTGAGACCGGGCCAGGGGGCGTCGGCGATGGTCATTATCGAGCCGTCGAGGGCGGTGTCAATCACATAGCTGTCCTGTGCGGGTACGAAGATGTCGTCGCCGCGCTGTTCGAGTCGGATGCCGAGGCGGCGGAGGCTTTCGGGAATTATGCCGAGGTTGTCGTAGCTGACGTTCTTGATTGTGATGGCGCTGCGGGTGATGGCTGCCATGCCGATGAACGAACCTACCTCGATCATGTCGGGCAGGATGCGGTGCCGGGCGCCTTCGGGCTGACCGGCGAATCCGTGGATGCGCAGCAGATTGGAACCGATCCCCTCGATGCGGCACCCCATCTGTTCCACCAGGTGGCAAAGTTGCTGCACATAGGGCTCGCATGCTGCGTTGTAGATGGTGGTTTCACCCTCTGCCGCTGTGGCGGCCATTATAACGTTGGCGGTGCCGGTGACTGATGCCTCGTCGAGAAGCATGTAGGAGCCTTTGAGTCGCCGGCCCTGCGGCACTGTGAGCAGATATGCGCGTTTTTCGGGAATATAAGCGTATTCGGCGCCGAGATTCAGGAAGCCCTGTATGTGGGTGTCGACCTTGCGGCGACCGATTTTGTCGCCTCCGGGTTTGGGAAAGTAAGTTTTACCCAGACGTGCGAGCAACGGACCGGCCAGAAGCACCGACCCGCGCAGCGAGGCGCTGTGGCGGATGAATTCGTCGCTGAAGATGTAGTCGGTGTTGATGTCGGAGGCTTCGAAGGTGTATCGTCCCGGTTCGTGGCGCGTAACTTTCACACCCATCAGTTCAAGCATGGTGACGAGATTGCGCACGTCGCGGATTTCGGGCACATTGCTGATTTCAACGGGGCGCGGCGTAAGCAGCACGGCGCTGATTACCTGAAGAGCCTCGTTTTTGGCTCCCTGCGGGGTGATTTCTCCGTGGAGGGGGCAGCCTCCTTCGATGATAAACGACGACATTGTTTTTCTTCTGGGTCTATGGATTATCGTCAGGCCTGAGCCTGTCAGATGTGTATTACTTCAGGTGAGAGTGTGACGCCGAATGTGTCGCGGACACGGTCGATTACGAGCCGCTCAAGGCCTGTGACGTCGGCGCCGGTGGCCATGCCTGTGGCGTTGACAATCACCAGAGGCTGATGGGGCCAGAGCGCGGCACCACCGCATACGAGGGGTTTGCAACCGGCTTTGTCGATGAGCCATGCAGCCGAGAGTTTGGTGCGTCCGTCGGGGAGCATATGTCCCGATAGGGGAGGGATGGCTTCATATCCGGCGGCGGCATTGAGCGCGGCGATGCGCGATTCGATGTCCGCTTTTTCGGCGGGAGTGACCACCGGATTCTTGAAGAATGAACCTGCGGAGCCGGTCTGTGAGGGATCGGGGAGTTTCGAGTCGCGGATGGCACGGACGGCATCGCGTATTGCCGAAGGCGATTGCATGGCGCAGATGCGCGCCACTACGGCTTCGGGCGCATCGGCGGGCAGCCCGGCCTGGGTGGCCATGTGCGAGAGCAGTCCGCGATATGAGAGATTGGGACGGGGTAAACGGCTGAGACGCAGACGCACCGAGCTGACAATCAGTGCATCATAGGTAGGGAGATGCTTGAAAACAGAGTCGCGGTAGCCGTAACGGCAATCGGCGGCACTGAGCGTGACGAAGCAGTGGCGGCTGACCGACCAGCATGTCACTGACACCACAACATCCTTGAATTCAGTGCCGTATGCGCCGACATTCTGAACGGTGGCGCCTCCGATTTCACCCGGAATGCCCGAGAGATTCTCGATGCCCCATAAACCCTGCGAGGCCGCGATGGCACAAAGGTCGTCGAGAACCACGCCCGGCTGCACCTCCACTTCAACCCATTGTTGCGATATGGCGGGCAGGAAATTGATTGTGCGGGCAGTGGGATGAATCACCGTGAGCCATGGCGCCGGAGCGGTGAAAAGCAGATTGGAGCCGCCGCCGAGCATCAGGGCACCGGCCAATTCGCCGCTGCGGTCGAGCAGCGGAAGATCTGTCTCCGGGGCATCGAATTCGATGTATCGGCCGCAGAAAGCGGGCAGCCCGAAAGTGGTGAGCCGGCGGATGTCGGTGTTATAGCTCCGGATTATCATCGGCAGGGTGGTGAAACTGAGGGAATTGTTTATCCCCCGAAGTTGTCGTAGTGGACATTCTCGGGCGGTACGCCGAGAGAATCGAGCATTTTGTTGACGGCAGCCGACATGGGGCCGGGGCCGCACATGTAATATTCGATATCCTCGGGTGACTCATGATCTTTGAGATAGGTGTCGTAGATCACCTGATGCACGAATCCGGGGGTGTATTTCACACCGGCCGCATCGGCAGCGGGATCGGGACGGTCGAGAGCAAGGTGGAACTTGAAGTTGGGGAACTCTTTCTCGAGTTTGAGGAAATCGTCGAGATAGAACACCTCGTTGAGAGCGCGTGCTCCATAGAAAAAGTTCATCTTGCGGTCGGTGGTGTGGAGTGTCTTGGTCATGTGCATGATCTGAGCACGGAGAGGAGCCATGCCGGCTCCGCCGCCAATCCACATCATCTCGTTCTTGGAATCGAATATAGGATGGAAATCGCCGTAAGGTCCGCTCATGAGCACCTTGTCGCCCGGTTTGAGGGTGAAGATATAGCTCGAGGCGATGCCGGGGTTGACATCCTGGAAGCCCACCTGGGGTTTCGGTTTGAACGGGGGAGTGGCGATGCGCACGGTGAGCATGAACCGATCTCCCTCGGCAGGATAGTTGGCCATGGAATAGGCGCGTACCGTGGTCTCGGGGTTGACGCATTTGAGGCTGAAAAGACCGAATTTTTCCCATGCCGGGAGATATTCCGGACCGATCGAAGCCTTGTCGATATCTTTGTCGTAGTCGATGCTGAAGGGGGGGATCTTTATCTGGGCGTATGAGCCGGGAATAAAGTTCATGTGTTCGCCCTTGGGCAGTTCCACAATAAATTCCTTGATGAATGTGGCCACATTCTTGTTGGAAATCACGGTGCACTCATATTCCTTGATGTCGAGAATCGAGGCGGCTACCTTGATGTCGAGGTCGTTTTTGACCTTTACCTGACAGGCCAGACGCCAGTCGTCCTTGATTTCCTTGCGTGTGAAGTGAACGGCTTCGGTGGGGAGAATCTCGCCGCCGCCGGCTGTGACCTGCACACGGCATTGTCCGCAGGAGCCTTTTCCGCCGCAGGCCGAGGGGAGGAATACATTTGAAGCAGCCATGGCCGAGAGCAGTGGCTGACCCGCGGCAACTTCCACTTTCTTGTCGTTGTTGATGGTGACTGTGACGTTGCCCGAGCTGACAAGGTATTTCTTGGCCACCAGCAGTATGATAACCAGCAGCAGTGTGATTACCAGGAAGATTCCTACACCGCCGAGCACTGTGGGCCAGAGGGTTGATTGAAGTGATATCATTGGGTGAGAATTGTCTGACGGTTAGATTTTGATGCCCAGGAAGCTCATGAAGGCAATGCCCATTAGAGCGCAGAGGATAAATGTGATGCCGATGCCGCGGAGAGGAGCGGGCACGTTGCTGTACTGTGCCACGCGCTCGCGGATGGCGGCGATGGCGGTGATGGCAAGCAGCCAGCCTATGCCCCAGCCTGCACCGGCGCAAGTGGCGGTCCACACGTTGGAGAATCCGCGCTGCTGCATGAAGAGCGAACCGCCGAGTATGGCGCAGTTTACGGCAATCAGCGGCAGGAATATGCCGAGCGAGGCGTAGAGTGACGGCGAGTATTTCTCGACTGTCATCTCCACCAACTGGGTCATCGATGCGATGACGGCTATGAACATTATCAGCGAGAGGAAGCTCAGGTCAACTTCGGCGAAATCGGGGCTGAGCCAGCTCAGGGCGCCGGCTTTGAGCACGTAGTTTTCCAGCAGATAGTTGACGGGGAGTGTGACTGTGAGCATGAATGTGACGGCGATGCCCAGACCGAAAGCGGTCTTGACATTCTTGGAGACGGCCAGGAAAGAGCACATTCCCAGGAAGTAGGCAAACACCATGTTGTCGACGAATATCGACCGGATGAAAAGATTGAAATTTTCCATTTGCTTTGCAGGTTGCTTAGGGGATGTGACTTATCAGTTTTTCTCCTGGAGGTCTTTGTTATAGCTGCGGTGCGCCCAGATGATGCATGCAACTACGATAAGTGCCATGGGGGGGAGGATCATCAGGCCGTTGTTCTCGTAACCGGCTTCATAGAAGCTCTGGGGAATCACCTGGAAACCGAGCAGTGTGCCGCTGCCGAGCAGTTCGCGGAAGAAACCGACGATGACGAGGATTATGGCATAGCCGATGCCGTTGCCCACACCGTCGAGAAACGACGGCCAGGGTTTGTTGCCCATGGCGAACGCTTCCAGACGTCCCATCAGTATACAGTTGGTGATAATCAGACCGATAAACACCGAAAGCTGCTTCGAGACGTCGTAGGCATAGGCCAGCAACAGCTGGTTGACCACGATGACGAGTGCGGCCACCACAACCAACTGCACGATGATGCGGATGTTGGTGGGGATGGTGTTTCGGATAAGCGAGATTATGACGTTGGAGAAGGCGAGCACGGCGATAACCGACAGACCCATCACTATGGCGGGTTCGAGTTTGGCGGTTACGGCCAGGCAGGAGCAGATGCCGAGCACCTGCACTATCACCGGATTGTCCTTGGAGAAAGGATTGAAGAATACTTGTTTGTTGCTTGTTTTGTCAGCCATGACTTGGTGAATATGGCGTTTAAGACTTGTGTTCTCTTTTTAATGGGCAGTGTTCTCGAGCCATGCCTTGTAGGGTGCGAGACAGTTGCCGAACATGGCGCTGACACCTTTCGATGTGATTGTGCCGCCCGAGATGCCGTCGACATAGTCCACTGCACTGTTCTGGGGCACCTGGCCATGTTTTACCACTTCGATAGGGTAGAAGTCCCCATCCTTGAAAAGGTGCTTGCCCTCGAACTGGTCGGTGAATGCCGGTTTTGTGATTTCGGCGCCCAGACCGGGAGTTTCGCCCTGATGGTCGAAGAACGCGCCGTAGATGGTGCTGCAATCGCTGTCGAAGGCCACATAGCCCCAGATGGGACCCCAAAGTCCCATGCCGGCCAGCGGCAGGATATATTTGGTGCCGTTTTCTCCGAGGTCGCAGACATATACCGGGAGCATACGCTGATCCTGAGGCTTCTTGGCCTCCTCGGCCACATTTATGTCGAAAGCCACAGGGCCTTCCACTTCCTCGCCTTTGTCGTTGACCACAATCTGGCGGGTGATATATTTTCCGTAATCGTCTATCACTGAGGCGCGGTCGGAGGTGATGTGGACCGACGCGAGTATCTGGCTCATCTTGTCGGCGCGGGCATTGTCGTTCTGCCGGTCCTTGAGCGCCATGGCGGTGAAGGCCAGCACTGCACCGACAAGGATTACCATCACGGTGATGTAGACAATCGTATAGACGTTGCTTTGCTTGTTAATCATCTTAATTGTTATTCAGCGGTTTTCACACGTGCGAGACGGCGGCGCACATTGGCCTCCACAACGCAATAGTCGATAAGGGGTGCAAGGGCGTTCATCAGCAGCACCGACAGCATGGCGCCTTCGGGATAGCCGTTGTTGTAGGTGCGGATGATGATTGCCACCACGCCCACCAGGAAGCCATAGATATATTTGCCCAGACTGGTGCGGCACGATGTGACAGGGTCGGTGGCCATGAACACTACTGCGAAAGCGAAACCGCCAAGGCAGAGCTGCTCACCGACGGTGAGGAACGATGCCGGATATGTGGGCGTGGCGAAACAGTTGGCTATCAACGACATCACTGCGCCGCCCGCAAAGGCCGAAAGCATGATTTTCCAGCTGGCGATGCCGGTGAGCAACAGCAGCAGACCGCCGAAAAGTATGCAGAGTGTGGAGGTCTCGCCGAACGATCCGGGAATGAGACCTAAGAACATCTGCCACAGGTCGATGGCCTGTCCGCCGGCGGTGGTCATGGCCTGACCGACAGCTTCAGCCGAAGTAGCGCCCGAAGTGGCCACCTGACCGAGGGGAGTGGCACAGGTCACTGCGTCGGCGGCTCCGCTGAGGTCGGGTCCGATGCCGAGCATTGAGCCGTGGGCCACGAAAACCTGATCGCCGCTCATCTTAGCGGGATAGGCGAAGAAGAGGAAGGCGCGGGTCACCAGCGCCACATTAAATATATTATAGCCTGTGCCGCCAAAGACCTCCTTGACGAAAATCACGGAGAATGCAGTGGCAACGGCTATCATCCACAGGGGAGTCTCCACGGGGCATATCATGGGAATGAGAATGCCGGTGACGAGAAATCCCTCCTGGATCTCTTCACCGCGCCATTGAGCCACGATGAATTCGATGCCCAGGCCCACCACGTAGGCCACTACCAGAGTGGGCAGCACAGCCAGGAAGCCATAAAGCATCAGTTCCCAGAAGGGGAACGATGTGGCTCCGGCTGCCAGCCAGTGCTGATAGCCGGTGTTGTACATGCCGAAGAGGAAGCAGGGCATCAGCGCCAGTACTACAATAATCATGGTGCGCTTGGAATCCATGGAGTCATGGATATGCACACCCGACCGCGAGGTCTCGGAAGGCGTGAACAGAAAAGTGTCCATGCCGTCGTAGACCGAACGGAATGCGTGGAGCTTGCCCCCCGGCTCGAATGCCGGACGGGCCTTGTCCATCAGTTTTTTCAGTGCTTTCACTTTTTTAATTATGATGTGGTGAAATCGTTATTGCTTATTCTTGATCGGGGATATTGAGCATTGGAGGGGGCGACGTGCCCGGGTCAGGAAAGCTCCTTGCGGAGATAGTCGAGACCTTCGCGCACGGTTTTCTGTAGCTCGAGTTTCGATGTGTCGACATATTCGGCGGCTGCGAAATCCTCGGGAGCCACTTCATAAATGCCCAGTTGCTCCATGCGGTCGATGTCTTTGGCGATGATCGCCTTCAGCAGGTATTCGGGCAGGATGTCCATCGGGAATACTTTGTCGTATTGTCCGCTCATGATCATTGCACGGCGACCGCCGAGCAGACGGGCGTCGGGCTTGAACAGCCGTCGTGAGAAGTGGCCGGGGAACGAGGGGCTTACGCTCTCCTTGGCAGGGCTGAGCGATGCCCATCCCATGAATTCGGTGACATCGTCGCCCTCGGGTATCACGGTGATCTGTGTGTATGGAGCACGAAGATAACCGTCGGCTGCGACTTTCTCGCCTGTGAGCACGTTGCCCGATATGATGCGTTTATGGCTGTTGTCTTCTGCTATGTTCCCTTTGATCAACGGAGCGATTTCCGCGCCGATGAGAGTCTTGATCAGGCAAGGTTCCTTGACTTCCGAACCGGTGACAGCCACAGTGGTCGAGCAGTCGAGCCGCCCGGTGAGTGCCAGATTGCCGATGCGGCAGAGCGTGGCGAGCGACAGCGTGGCCACTGTCTCCCCCTTGTTTACAGGTTTTACGGCGGCTATCATTGTGCCGGCGTTGGAGGCGGGGTAGGGGCCGTCGATGTCGACCATCACCGCACCGCGGAGGTCGGGGAGTTTCATCTCCTTGTTGCGGCTGACATAAACGTTGCCTGATGTGAGAAGTCCCAGCAGTTTCACTCCGGCGGTCAGTGCGTCGGTGTCGGCGTCGGAAAAATGTTTCTGACTCACGGCAAGCGGAGCCAGATCAAAACCGGTGACGAAGATGTCGCGGAACTGTGCGTCGGCTCCCGGCACAATGTCGAAGGGGCGCTGGCGCATCATAGCCCACTGTCCCGACTGAAGCAGCAGCCGGCGCGCGGCATCGGCGTTGTCAAAGACATCCTTCACGGGGAATGTCACGGCATCGGCGCCGTCGACCTCAACAATCACGCGCTCGATTTTGCGCCGTTCGCCCCGGACCACGGCCTTGAGTGTGCCCGCGGCGGGGCTTACCACCTTAAGGTCTTCATCGGTCTTGCTGTGGAAAAGCGCCTGCCCGGTGGCTACGGGATCGCCCTCGCGCAACTCCATGCGGGGTATGATTCCTGTGAAATCGTCGGGGACGATTGCCACCGTGGCTGTGGGGCACTCGCGGGGCTTGGCTGAGGTGTCGGCCACCGCTCCGGCGAGCTGCAGGTCGAGTCCTTTCTTTATTTTGATTCCGATACTCATTATAAATATGATGGTTTATTACGGAAATATTTCTTTAATTGCAAATTTGTGCACAAAGATAGTGATAATTTTTGTATCTCATTATTAATAAATCAAAAAAAATCCGCTAAATTTTCCGAATCGCATACTTTTCAATGCAAAGCGGCCGTTGAAACAGCGATTTCACTCCTCTACGGCGTGGCTGACGGCTCAGGTTGCCACCCTTTCCGAGCCCGGAATATCCGCTGAAGAATCATCAGAAACACTCAGTGATTCCTCGCGGGAAAAGTATAAAAAAGTAAAATAAACAAAGAAAAATTTTGTTAGTTAAAAAAACTATCCATAATTTTGCATAAAGCTTTTGCCATGGAGTAGTTTTGCACACTTTTAATGCGCCTTCACGATTCATGAAACATCGCTCCCGCTATCTTGCCGGCGGGTGCCCCATATACAAAAAAACTATCAATCTTCAATAAATTCAAATTTAAAAGTACTATCAAGTTATGGAAACTCAGAAGCCTAACGCTCCCCAGCGCAACGCTGTAAAGCCCGGCAGCAACGTGCGTGGTATCAAAAACGCATTCCTGGTAATCATTGCATGCTTCATCATCGCAGTGATTCTCTTCCTCTTCGTTTTCGGTAACCCCTCGCACTTCGACGCTGAAGGCTACACCGGCGCATCCATGTGGTTCGCACCTGAGGAGTTCGCTAAAGCTCATCCCCTCGATCTGGTCGGCACCGTGTTCAAAGGCGGTATCATCGTGCCTATCCTCCAGACCCTCTTCCTCACCGTTATCGTTCTCTCTGTTGAACGTGCCATCGCACTGAAGAGCGCCAAGGGCAACGGCTCCATCGCTAAATTCGTTACAGAAGTCAAGAAATGCCTTGCTACCAACAACATCGCTGCCGCTCAGGAACTCTGCAAGAAGCAGCGCGGTTCTGTAGCCGCTGTCGTTTCGGCCGCCCTCAACCGCTACGAGGAAATGGACAAAAACACCGTCCTCTCCAAAGAGCAGAAAATCGCTACTATCCAGAAGGAAGTTGAAGAGGCTACCGCCATCGAGATGCCCTCTCTGCAGCAGAATCTCCCCATCGTGGCTACCCTCACCACTCTCGGTACCCTCGTCGGTCTGCTCGGTACTGTGCTCGGTATGATCAAGTCGTTCCAGGCCCTCTCCGCTTCCGGCGCCCCCGACTCCACCGAACTCTCCACCGGTATTTCCGAGGCCCTTGTGAACACCGCTTTCGGTATCGCCACCGGTGCTTTCGCAGTAATCTCCTACAACTTCTACACCAACAAGATTGACAACCTCACCTACGCTATCGACGAAGTAGGCTTCTCTATCGTTCAGTCTTTCGCAGCCACCCACTAATCCCCTGATTACTCGGCTATTAAATCCAAATCTATATTTGATAAACAGTAAATCATGGGAAAAGTAAAAATTAAAAGAAAGAGTACGCTCATCGACATGACCGCGATGAGTGACGTGACCGTTCTTTTGCTTACTTTCTTCATGTTGACCTCTACCTTCCTTCAGAAAGAGCCGGTGACCGTGATCACCCCCTCGTCAGTTTCTGAAATCAAGGTGCCAACCTCCAACGTTGTCAATGTCCTCGTCAGCCCCAAGGGACAAGTGTTCCTGTCACTCTCGGGCGACGCTGACCCTGAGAATGCAGAGACCTGGGGTTCCGAACCTCTCCGCAAAGAAGTTCTCAAAGCGGCTGCTGCCAATTATGAGAAATTCACCGGCAAGAAAACCGGAATCACCCCCATGGACATGGAGAAATTCGCTAAAAACGCATCCTTCGGCGTTCCTCTCGCCAAAATGCACGAATTCCTGATGCTTGATCAGACCAAGCAGGACGAATGGCTCAGTGACCCCAACAACGTCAACGCCGGTATCCCCTTCAAGGGCATACCCTATGTTGATGAGAACGGGAACAAGCTCGAGACCAATGAGTTCCAGATCTGGATGCGTGCTATCTATTCTTCATCCGACACCAACATTCGTGACGCCATCCAGAAGGGCGAAGGTATTGCCGTAAAGGCCGACCGCGGTACGAAGTTTGAAACTATCCACCCCGTGCTCGACAACCTTCAGACCATCAAGATGAACAAATTCTCCGTCATGACTGCCCTTAAAACCGAAGCTGACTAATCATGGCACAGATAGAACAATCCTCCGGCGGCAAAAAGAAAAAAGGCGCCCAGAAAAAGATGTCAATCCATGTGGACTTCACCCCCATGGTCGACATGAACATGCTTCTGATCACGTTCTTCATGCTGTGTACCACCATGATCAAGTCGCAGACCCTCTCGATCGCGCTTCCCACCAACGAGAAGCTCCAGACCGAGGAGCTGCAGAAAGCCAAGGAATCTGAAGCAATCACTCTCATCCTCGACACTTCCTACGATGACAAAGGCGGTATCAAAGACAACACCGTCTACTACTACACCGGTAAACCCGATTACCAAGGTCCCGGTCAGTCGAACATCGAGGTAGCTCACTTCGAAGGTAACGAAGGCGCCATGCTCCGCGGCATCCGCAAAATCCTCCACGACCGAAACAAAGAGGTTCTGCAGCAGGTTGAGCAGAAAAAGCAGGACTGGCGCAACAAAAAGATCACTGAAGAGCAATTCCAGGAAGAAGCCCGCAAAATCCGTAATGATGACAAGCTCACACGTCCTGTGGTCATCATCAAACCTATGGAAGGCGCATCCTGGGAAAGCGTAATCAGCGCTCTCGATGAAATGCAGATCAACCAGATCTCGCGTTACCAGATCGGCTCTCTTACCGACGTTGACAAGGCTATGGTCTTCGATACGCCCGACTTCAAGAAAGCCCACGAGCATGACAGCAAGTAGTGATGATGAATCTATATTTATTAACCCGCAACTAACAAAGCAAAATGGCAAAAGATGTAGATCTTTCATCAAAAGAGTGGACCGACATTATCTTTGACGGTAAAAACAAGGAATTCGGTGCATATCAGTTGCGCCGCAACTCCGACAAACGCCACAATCGCGCTGTCCTCGCCACTCTCATAGGCCTCATAGTTATCCTCGTAGGCGCATACTTCCTGGGAATGTACAACGATTTCCGTGCCAAGCAGCACGAGGCAGAGCTTCAGGCTCAGCTCGAGCAGCAGCTGGCTCAGATGGCCGAAGAAGTTCCCGAAGAAGAGGCTCCAGAAGAGGAAATTCAGGCCGTAGAAGCGCCTGAGCAAGAACAGGCTCTCCCCGAAGAAATCCTCAACACCATCAAGGATACCGAAATCCAGATTGCAGCTGACAATGAGGTAACTGAGGACATCACCTCAAAGGATGATGTCGCAGAATCGACCGCAGCGGCAGGTGCAACGACATTCGACCAGGGTACCGACAACCTCGAAGTTGTCCGCACCCACAAGGACGAAATCATTGTTGAGGAGAAGAAACCCGAACCCAAGAAGGAGGAAATCTTCACCGCAGTAGAGCAGATGCCCCAGTTCCCCGGTGGCGAAGCTGAACTGATGAAGTACGTAGCCAACCACATCAAATATCCCACCATGGCGGCTGAGAACAATATTCAGGGTCGCGTGGTAGTGAAGTTTGTTGTGAAAAAAGATGGCTCGGTTGGTGAAGTGCAGGTGCTCCGTGGCAAAGACCCCGACCTGGATAAAGAAGCAGTGCGTGTAGTTCGCACCCTGCCTAAATTTATCCCCGGTAAGATGAATGGCCAGGCAGTGTCCGTATGGTTCACCCTTCCCATCAACTTCAAGCTCCAGCAGTAATCCCATTGCCCTTTTATAACGGCGGCGCGATCCACAGGATGGCGCCGCTTTTTTTGTGTCCCCATCCTCCCATTGTTTTTCTTTTTTCACCCCATTGCTTTGTTTCCCCGGTTAAGTTTCACCCCCGGTCATTAATGGATCATATAGGATAGAAATATCAACCCCGGCTGTTTTCACAAAGAGCCGGGGTTTTTAGTGAATTTAATTATCAGAAGATCTTTTTTGAATGTAAGAAAGATTGTATGATACCTTACTAACTATACCTAATCTGAACAATCGCTGTTCTTTGTCTTATATGAGCTATCGCATTGTAGAGAAAGAAATGGAGGGGGTGAATCCCGGTTCTGTATTTCCTTTTTCTACATTACAAAGATAGTATCTTTTTATGATGAATGAAATAGGGTGTAAGCTGTAAAGTAGACTATTGGATTTTGCAATATGCAGACAGTCAATGTGCTACTGTTCTTGGCAGTAACAATTAAGTAAACATGTATAGAGATGAAAGTTGTATTTGCCAGCGATAATACGGTCTCAGAAGCTGCATCGCTGAGCTGCAGGCGCGGTCCGGAGTCATAGGTCGCGTATGGCCGCGTCGAAATCCTCCTTGGGAAGTGACGAATGCGATCGTACACGGAAACGGTAATTGTAGACCGTCTGCGGAGAATAATGGAGGAATGCCGCTATCTGTGTGGAGTCGCTGATGCCGAGACGCACGAGCGCATAGATGCGGAGTTCGGGCGACAGCAGTTCGCCCGGTTTTGGGGATAGGCGATAGTCGGGGTTGAGCAGTGCGTTGATCTTTTCGATGAAGTCGGGGAACATGTCAAGAAAAATCTGGTCGAACTGCTTGAAGAAGGATTGGAGATGCTCATTGCCCTGTGGGGCTGCAAGAATCTCTGTGATGTCCTTGACTTTGCCTGCTTTTACGCGTTGGAGCAATGAAAGTCGGTAGCGGTCGAGCGAACCGATGTAGTCGGAACACATGTTGAACAGATAACCGAGGTAGCGCTCTTTTACTTTTGCCGATTCTTCGAGAGTGTTGTTGGCTTCGCTCAGTTTGTTGCGGAGTTGCTCAAGCTCTTCATTTTTATAGTGCAGGCGACGGCGCTCGGTGACCAGACGGCGGTTTTTCTTGTAGATGAAGAAAATGGCAACTGCCAGCGCGATGGCCAGTGCGGTTACTGTCATGAGCTGGATGGTGCGGACGCGGTTGGCCGATGCTTCCGCGCTTGAATATGCCGATGCCACGATGGGCATATATTCCACAACCCGACGCATGCGTCCGTGTGCATTGCTGTTGCGCATGTCGTCGAGCGACATCATTATGTAGCGGTATGCGCGGCTGTCGTCACCATCTTCCGAGAGCATACGCGAAAGTTCCTGAAGCGATTCATACTTACGCACCGACAAGCAGAGATCAAAAGCGGCGCCGATGGCGTAATGATATTTAGCTTCGTCGCGTCGTCCGAGACGTTCGAGGGTGCGTCCGCGCAAATATGCCAGTACACCCGGATCGGCCTGCTCCACAATTTTCCGGGGCATAGAGTCTATTTCGGCCAGCGTCTTGGCCGGTGGCTCCAATGCGCTGTGGTATTCGATCAGGTTCATCCAGTAGGAAAGCGAACCGGGCTCGGATTCCCTGATGATGGTGTCGCGGTAGGCGTTCAGCCGGGCGGTGTACAAATCTTTCTCTGTCGGGCTGACAGCCATGTCGGACAATGAATAATAAATGGATACATAGCGATTGAGCAATCTTGCCCGAAACACCTTTTTCCATTCGTCGGGGAAAGATTCGAGCATTCGTAGCGCCTCGAAGAACTGTCCCGTTCCTTTCAGACCTTCGGCTTCCATGAGTCTGGCGCGCCACACCATTGAGTCGTTGCCTATTTCCTGAGCCATTTTCACCCATTGCCGTGCCAGTGTCAGCAATGTGTCGAGATTATATTTGCGGTATTCATATAGGTAGAGCTTCATGTTGTTGAACCGCTCTTCGTCGCTCTCGGCTGCATTTATGCGCTTGCGAGCCTTGATTATGTCGAGCTGTTTCTCCTTCTCGATTTCAGAGCGTTGCCTGATCACGCTGTCGAGCCGCGCGATAGCAGCCCGGGTGTCATGTGCACAACCGCCGGTTCTGACTACAAGCGCGCCTGCGGCCGAGGCGTTTCCGATAGAGTCGGCGTTGGCTGCCGGCTCCCGATCCTGACCCGGTTTGCCGGTGCCCGAGCACGATGTTACAAATAGGAAGAATGTAAGCAGTACTGAGGAAAAAGTTGACTTGATGAATGTATTCATGGCTTTAGCGCAACCGGTCGAAATTATTAAAATAATTTTAACAGTTGCTGATGCAAAATTAGGCAATAGAATTGGAATCATCAAATGAATGCCGACAGATTTTATCTTTTGTTCAGAAAAATAGGTATAGTCGCTTGCAAGTGTACACGATTTTTAATAATTTTGCACACAATTTCGATGATACAGTATTTTCATTACGACAAACCGTTTGCACTGGAACTTGGTGGAGAGCTGCCCGAACTGACCATCGCTTACCACACTTTCGGCACCAGGAACCAGGATGCCGACAATGTGGTGTGGGTGTGCCATGCGCTGACAGCCAACAGCGATGTCGCCGACTGGTGGCCCCACACGGTCGAAAAGGGTTGTTTCCTCGACCCTGACAAATGGTTCACTGTCTGCGCCAACATAATAGGCTCGCACTACGGCAGCACCGGCCCTCTGAGCGTCAATCCCGCCACCGGCGAGCCTTATTACGCCGATTTCCCAAAGCTTACGATTCGCGACATGGCGCGTGCCCACGCCCTGCTGGCCAGTCATCTGGGCATCGGGCGCATTCACGCTCTTGTGGGCAGCTCGGTAGGCGGGTTTCAGGCTCTGGAATGGGCTTGCGGCGAACCCGACAGATTCAACCGGTTGATACTGATCGCCACTGATGCCAAAGCATCGCCCTGGACCATCGCCATTGACGAGACACAGCGTATGGCCATTAAGTCTGACGGGACATGGGGCCAGCGACGCGATGATGCCGCTATGGCCGGATTGGCCACGGCCCGTGCCATCGGACTCCTTTCGTACCGAGGCCCCGAAAGCTACAATATCACTCAGAACGACCCCGTGTCAGATGTGGTACCGCTCAGCCACCGCGCCTGCACTTACCAGCAATATCAGGGAGAGAAACTTTGCCGCCGCTATAACGCTTATTCATATGTGTCGATTCTCGATGCGTTTGACACTCATGATGTAGGCCGAGACCGTGGCGGCGTGGAGAATGCCCTGCGTTCGATTAAGGCGCAGACCATTATAGTCGGAATCTCAACCGACATTATTTTCACTCCTCCCGAAATGCGTCGTCTGGCGTCGATGATTCCCGGGTCGCGGTTCTTCGAGATAGACTCGGCTTTCGGTCACGATGGTTTCCTCGTGGAATATGGACGTCTTAATGAGATATTGACGCCCTTTATTTCGGAATAATCATTGTTTTTCAATCGGGCATGCTGCCATCCTGAGGATTCGGGATGCCCGCTGCATTGGCATTGTCGGGGTTGTGGAGTCCGAAGCAGCGGACGATGGCGGCGCGTATGCGTCGCGAGGAGGGGTTGTCGCGGTGCAGTATGGCTATGATCCGGTTGATGTAGGCTTCTTTTGAACCGTTGAGTCCGCACAGCTCAGACACGTTGGAGACCGGAAGCATCGATTTCTGGTTGAACACTTTCAGTATGCCGGCATAGTTGTCCATGGCAACAAGGCGGTTAAACTCGCGGCACAGTTTCTCATACATGCCGCGCGGATTAAGTTCACGGCCGAGGTTGTCGAGGTGACTCTCGAATGCGTTGATATTGGTGAATTTGCCATCGACCCGACGCTCCAGAAGACGTTTTATGCGATGACGCGTGTGTTGCATGGCCTGATTGCGCAGCTCGTGTCGGAACTGTCCGAGAATCGATTTTTTAACCGAGCGGAACACCCGATCTTCATCTTTGCCGCAAAACGAAGCCACTGCCCGCACCACCTCTTCAAGCATCAGAATGTTTTCGATCTCGGCAACTTCGGGCACGAAAATATTTTTAGCCCTGAGATATGCCACTTCGCCGTCGTCGCGCCGATCTCGGTCCACAATGCCCCTGGCGTCGAGATGGTGTAGCGATTTCTGATCGTTGAAGGTGCGTGTCGATTCGATCACTTTGTCGCAAGAACCGAGAGATTTCACTGTGAAGTCTCTGAACACGAGTGGATAGAGTTTGGCATCTATAGAGTGCGAGGCATCCCCCTCGATAAAGAGCATAGGCTTGCGCGCACCGGCGATGGCCATGTAGATTTCATCGGATATGCCCCCGCCGCGAGGCAGGATCATATAGTCCCAGAGTTCTTTCCCGGCATCGTAGCCCTTGACCCACAGCAGGGCGTTGCTTTGCCTCGTAGCTGTGAATTCGAGGTCGTGGGTGGTGTAGACAAACCGGCAGTCGGGGCGCATGGTCTCCATCGTGTCCCATATTTTCTGATGGAGCGAGGGATGCAGAAACATCTCGGGGGAATCGACGAAAACTACAGCTCCCTCGGGGGCGTAGAGCACACCTCCGAAATAGTATAGTACGGCTTTTTCGCCTGCCGAAAGTTTCACTTGTGAATACCGGTCGGCCTGTCCTTCGCGAGAGAAGAGCAGATTGCCTCCCTGTCGCAGAATCTGATTTCTGGGGAAAACCATTTCCCACCGTGCGATCATCTCGTCGAGTTTGGTGACCGGCACCTGCGCTTCTTTGCGGTCGCCCGACTCCACTTCGAGGCGATGCATCTTGAATGCCACAAGCTCTGCGATTTCCTCGTTGAGCATGAGCGCGATGAGCCTTTCGAATGGTGTGGTTGCGTCGTTGGTAAGAAACGACGGTGACTTGGAAGCTTTCAGAAACAGGCGGTCGATGGTGCCTGGGTGATCGATCGGCTCGCCATTGATGAAAATGCCCCTGAGAGCCGACAGCCTGAAAGCCTTGTCGCCGAGCGAATCGGCCAGAAAGTTGCTGAACCGGGTCTTGCCCGCGCCGTTGGCTCCGATGATTGTGAGATTGCCGGTGCCCTGTGGCAATCGGAGTGAATTTCCGTTGATGTCGGGAGGTAACTTGATTTCCATGGCTGTCGAGGGGGATTTAAAACAACTTTAAGGTCGGAGGAATTCAGTCGAGATAGCGGCTCGTGATGCCGCCGTAGAGGTCGATGCGCCGGTCGCGGAGGAATGGCCACCAGCGGCGCACATTCTCCGAACGTTGCAGATCCACGTCGACCACGGCTGTGGCTTCTTGGTGGCTGGGCGCATCGTAGAGCAGTTCTCCCTGGGGACCGGCCACGAATGACGATCCCCAGAATGTGATGCCGTCAGTGACACCGGACGGGTCGTTTTCATGCCCCACGCGGTTGACTGTGACTACGGGAATGCCGTTGGCCACGGCGTGGCCGCGCTGCACGGTGCGCCATGCCTCGCGCTGACGCTCTTTTTCATCTTCGGAGTCATTGTCCTGCCAGCCGATTGCGGTAGGATAGATCAGCATCCGGGCACCCTGCAGCGCCATCAGACGTGCTGCTTCGGGATACCACTGATCCCAACATACCAGTACGCCAAGACGACCCAGCGAAGTGTCGACAGGCTTTATGCCGAGGTCGCCGGGAGTGAAGTAGAATTTTTCGTAGAATCCGGGGTCGTCGGGTATGTGGGTCTTGCGGTAACGTCCGGCCTCGGATCCGTCTGTGTCAAAAACCACGGCTGTATTGTGATATAAGCCGGGCGCACGCCGTTCGAAAAGCGAAGTGACAATCACCACACCGCACTCCCGGGCCAATGCCGAGTAGAACTTCACGGCCTCCGACTCCATGCCGACTGCGAGGTCGAATGTGTCGACATCCTCGGTCTGACAGAAATAGAGTGAGTCGTGTAATTCTTGGTTTACAATGAGTTGGGCGCCCTGAGCGGCGGCTGACCGGATTTCGGCGGCCAGACGGCGGCGGTTTTCATTGATGTCGGCAGACTTTCTCTGCTGAATCAACGCTACTTTTATGGTGGATCTGGTATCGTTCATTCTGTTACACCTTAATATAGATAAGTGTCAGAGGATATAAATAAGTGTCAGAGAGGGAGCCAGCTGCGGGGAATCTGCATGGTGGCGCAATGAAGCGATCCGTGCTGCCGAATCAGAGCCGAGCAGTCGACTGTGATGATCTCCCGGTCAGCAAACGCTATGGAGAGCATCTGCCGTGCCATGGAATCGTTGCGGGGCTGATTGTAGACAGGCATGATCACCGCACGGGGAGTGATTAGGAAATTGGCGTATGTGGCCGGGAGCCGCTCGCCGTTTTCATCATATACAGGATCGGGAAGGGGGAGAGCAAGCAACGAGTAGGGTGTACCTGCCGGAGAGATGAAACTGCGCAGTTCTTGCTCCATGGCGTCGAGCTCGGCCGTATGGGGGTCTTCCGCGTTGTAGGATTTTACATAAAAAATCACGTTTCCGGGTGCAAAGCGGGCAAGAGTGTCGATATGTCCGTCGGTGTCGTCACCCTCGAGGGCGCCACGTGTCAGCCACAGCACCCTCTGTGCCCCCATGCCGTTGGCGAGCGCTTTCTCAACCTCGGCACGTTTATAAAACCCGTTCCGGTTGATGGAGAGCATGCAGCTTTCGGTGGTGAGGATGGTTCCTTCGCCGTCTGATTCCACAGAGCCGCCTTCAAGCACATAATTCTTGCGCGCGATCATGTCGGCGCACAGCAGTTTGCTCTTGTAGAGCTGTAGTGTGACGAGGTTGTCTTTGTCGGCCGCGAATTTCAGCCCCCATCCGTTAAATTTCCAGCTGACAGCCGTGAGGGTATCCTTGTCAGGTTCCTGCATAGCCAGCGGACCATAGTCGCGGATCCAGGTGTCGTTGGTGTCACATCGGGCCATCAGCACCCTTTCGGCCAGAGCATCGAATCCTCCGGGATGGCGCGGGGCGTTGTCGTCGCCCAACTCGGCCATGAACGCGTCGATCACGCCGCGCACACGCTCAGGCTCGGGGGTGACAATCACCACCGTCTGCCGGGCGCGCAGCAATGCCTCAAGCATGAAGCAGTAGCAGCGGTCAACCTCCTGAAGCATATAGTTCCAGTCGGTGGCGGCGTGAGGCCATGAAATCAAAGTGGCGTCGAAACGCTCGTCCCACTCCGGGGGCATCACGGCAGACGGGAGGCTGTTGTTGTCGTTCATCGGTCGTAGTCGTTGTCAAGAGAATCCCATTTCGAATCCTGGTCGGCGAGAAATTCGTCGCAGAAATCGAGAAATCCATTACGCTCGGAGCTGCCCACCTCATGGCACCATTGTCGGTAGCGCTTGTGGAGGTCGTCATCCTCGCTGATCATTTTTTTGAATTCATCCTCAGCCATGTCTATGCTGCCGGTCTGATGGATAATGTTGTGAAAAAGTTCGATTATATCGTCGAATTCCATATTTTCAAGATTTAAGGGTGTGCTGACAGCTGCCCGCGTCACAAAGATACTACATTTTTCATTTCCGAGCCAAAGAAACGGCAAAGAATCGCTGAGGATTTAAAGAATTTTTTCCTCAATTTATTTGTAATTGCCAAAAGTTTAGTAATTTTGCGGTCACAGAACTTGTTTTGGAAATACGGAATCTTTTACCATGTTGAGATTCATGAGCACCTGTTGCGCCACGCTTCGCCGTAAACACAGCTTTGCGGCGTGACGTTTCGCCGCCCTGCTCCAGCCAAATCAGCATTAATGTAAACCATTTAATTTATGGCAGACAATAAAGAAAAACTGTTCACCCAGTTTCCCCCCGTCTCCTACGACGAGTGGAAAGCGAAAGTCGACGCCGACCTCAAGGGCGTGCCTTTCGAGAAAAAGCTGGTGTGGAGAACCAATGAAGGTTTCTCCGTGCAGCCCATGTACCGCCGCGAGGATATTGCCGGACTGAAAACCACCGACACCCTCCCCGGAGAGTATCCCTATGTTCGCGGCACACGCGACAATAATGAATGGCTTACCCGTCAGGACATTATCGCCACTGACCCCGCCGAAGCCAACCGCATCGCGCTCGATGTGCTCGGAAAGGGTGTCAACTCGCTCGGGTTCACCGTGAAAGAGCCTACAGTAGCCACCGTCGACGCTCTCCTTAAAGACATCAAGGTGAGCGACGTGGAAATCAATTTCAACGTTTGCCCCGGCAAGGCGTTTGAGTTCACCGCCGCTCTTGCAGAGTGGATCAAGGCTCACGGGGTGGAGAAAGAGTTTCACGGTTCGATCAACTACGACCCCCTCAAACGTGCATTCCGACATGGCGCCGACATAGACGCCAAGGCAGTGGCTGCCGAAGCCATGGGCATCATCGATGCAGTGGCCGACGTGCCCGGTCTGCGCTGTCTGGCCGTCAACTCCGACGTGCTATCCAACGCCGGCTGCTATATCTATCAGGAACTCGGCTATGCTCTGGCCTGGGGCGCGCAGTGGATGTCGCTTCTCACCGAGAACGGCGTGAAACCCGCTGTCGTCGCCGACCGCATCAAATTCAATATGGGTGTAAGTTCCAACTATTTCATGGAGCTTGCAAAATTCCGCGCTGCCCGCATGCTTTGGGCGCAGATAGCCAACCAGTATAAGCCCATTGAGGAAAAGGATTGCAAGATGGCGCTCCATGCCACCACATCCCGCTTCAACCAGACCCTCTATGACGCACACGTGAATCTGCTCCGCAGCCAGACCGAGGCCATGTCGGCCGCTCTGGCAGGCGTTGACTCTCTCACGGTCACACCTTTTGACGCTCCCTACAAGCAGCCCGACGATTTCTCGGAACGCATCGCCCGCAACCAACAGCTTCTTCTCAAAGAGGAGAGTCACCTCGACAAGGTTGCCGACCCCGCCGGTGGCTCGTATTATGTTGAAACCCTCACCGTCTCCATCGCCCGCGAGGCATGGAAGCTCTTCCTTGAAATCGAGGAGCTGGGCGGATTCTTCGCTGCCGTAAATGCCGGCGAAGTGCAGAAAGCCGTCAACGCTTCCGCTGCCAAACGCCACGACGACATGGCCCGCCGCAAAGAGATTCTGCTGGGCACCAACCAGTTCCCCAACTTCAACGAGATGGCAGCCGAAAAGATTCAGGATGGCTCGTCGGCCGATGTGGAGAACCGCAAAGTGCACGACACCGGCGCTCCCGCCGAAGTCGTTGCCGGCGTCAGCGAGCACAAATGCTGCTGCTCATGCAACGCCAACCCCGAGAAAGCTCTCAACACCCGCCGCATGGCATCTGATTTCGAGCTGCTGCGCCTGACCACCGAAGCATCGGGCAACCGTCCGAAGGTGTTCATGCTCACAATCGGCAATCTGGCAATGCGTCTTGCCCGCGCACAGTTCTCGTCTAACTTCTTCGGCTGCGCCGGTTATGAAATTATCGACAACATCGGTTTCAAGACCGTTCAGGAAGGCATTGACGCCGCCATCGCCAAAAAGGCCGATGTGGTGGTGCTCTGCTCCTCCGATGATGAATACGCCGAATACGCTCCCGAGGCTTTCCGTCTGCTCGACGGCCGCGCCGAATTCGTAGTGGCCGGCGCTCCCGCATGCACCGACGACCTCAAGGCACTCGGCATTAACGATTTCATCCATGTAAAGAGCAACGTGCTGCAGACCCTCCAGGACTTCAACCGCCGTCTCCTCAAAAAGTAAACAGCAATGAAACCCGATTTCAAAAACATAGATATCCTCACCGACGCCTTCGGCGCTCAGGCCACTGCTCCGGCCCACAATCCCGACACCGACTGGCTCACCCCGGAGCTGATTCCCGTGAAGCCCGTCTACACCAAGGATGACCTCCAGGGCATGGAACATCTCGACTATGTGGCCGGTCTTCCCCCATTCCTGCGCGGACCCTACAGCGGCATGTATGCCATCCGTCCCTGGACCGTGCGTCAGTATGCAGGCTTCTCCACAGCCGCCGAGTCAAACGCTTTCTACCGCCGCAACCTTGCGTCGGGTCAGAAAGGCCTTTCGGTGGCCTTCGACCTCGCTACTCACCGCGGCTACGACGCCGACCATCCCCGTGTGGTAGGTGATGTCGGCAAAGCCGGTGTTTCCATCTGCTCCGTAGAGGACATGAAAGTGCTCTTCGACGGCATTCCTCTGAACAAGATGTCGGTCTCGATGACCATGAACGGCGCCGTACTTCCCGTGCTTGCCTTCTACATCAATGCCGGTCTCGAACAGGGTGCTAAACTCGAGGAGATGGCCGGTACCATCCAGAACGACATCCTTAAGGAGTTCATGGTGCGCAATACCTACATCTATCCGCCCGAGTTCTCGATGCGCATCATCGCCGACATCTTCGAGTACACCTCGCAGAATATGCCCAAGTTCAACTCCATCTCCATCTCGGGCTATCACATGCAGGAAGCAGGCGCAACCTGCGACATCGAGCTTGCCTATACCCTCGCCGACGGTCTGGAATATCTCCGCGCCGGTGTCAATGCCGGCATGGACATCGACTCCTTCGCACCCCGTCTGAGCTTCTTCTGGGCCATCGGCATGAATTTCTTCATGGAGATTGCCAAGATGAGAGCCGCCCGCATGCTCTGGGCCAAGATTGTGAGCCGCTTCAACCCCAAGAACCCCAAATCGCTGGCTCTGCGCACTCACTCGCAGACTTCGGGTTGGTCGCTCACCGAGCAGGACCCCTTCAACAACGTCGGCCGTACATGTATCGAAGCCATGGGCGCTGCTCTCGGCCACACCCAGTCGCTTCATACCAACGCCCTCGACGAAGCTATCGCCCTTCCCACCGACTTCTCGGCACGTATCGCACGTAACACCCAGATCTACATTCAGAACGAAACTCAGATCTGCCGCGAAATCGACCCCTGGGCAGGTTCCTACTATGTGGAATCGCTCACCAACGAAATCGCTCACCGCGCATGGGAGCACATCCAGGAAATCGAGAAGCTCGGCGGTATGGCCAAGGCCATTGAGACCGGTCTGCCCAAACTCCGTATCGAGGAGGCTGCAGCCCGCACCCAGGCCCGCATCGACTCCGGCCGTCAGACCATCGTGGGTATCAACAAATATCGTCTCGACCATGAGGATCCCATCGATATCCTCGAAATCGACAATACCGAGGTGCGTAATGAACAGGTTGCCCGTCTGGTAGACCTCCGCAAGGACCGCGATGAGGCTGCCGTGAAGAAGGCGCTGGCCGACATCACCGAGTGCGTCCGCACCAAAAAGGGCAATCTGCTCGACCTTGCCGTGAAAGCTGCCGGGCTGCGTGCGTCGTTAGGCGAAATTTCCGATGCCTGCGAGGAAGTCGTAGGCCGTTATAAAGCTGTAATCCGTACTATTTCAGGCGTGTACTCCTCAGAAACAAAGAACGATCCCGATTTCCTCCGCGCCCGCAAGATGGTGGAGGATTTCGCCAAGCGCGAGGGCCGTCAGCCCCGCATCATGATTGCCAAGATGGGCCAGGACGGTCACGACCGCGGCGCCAAGGTTGTTGCCACCGGTTATGCCGACTGCGGTTTCGACGTCGACATGGGACCTCTGTTCCAAACTCCCGCCGAAGCAGCCCGTCAGGCTGTTGAGAATGACGTCCATATCCTCGGCGTCAGCTCTCTTGCCGCCGGTCACAAGACTCTCGTGCCTCAGGTTATCGAGGAACTGAAAAAACTCGGCCGCGACGACATCATGGTCACTGCAGGCGGCGTGATTCCCGCCCAGGACTATGATTTCCTGTATCGCGCAGGTGTTTCGGCCATCTTCGGCCCCGGCACACGCATCCCCGCTTCGGCCATCCGCATGCTCGAGATTCTTGAGCAGGATGCTGAGACCGATGCCACCGACAAGTAATCCCTGCACTTAGAGCTTGTTTAATAATTAATGTTACATTATTGAACAAGCACTTAATTCCTACTCTATAACAGAGGCCGAGGCCGCATATGCCGGTCGCGGCCTCTGCTATTATTTTCGAGCCACAAAGGCTTGTGAGCGCTGAAAAATTCGTAACTTTGCACCTGTCACCACATCAACGCTCCTTTGGAATTCAACTCTCTGAAATTCGCAATATTCTTCGCGCTTCTCGTGCTGCTCTATTTCGCGCCATTCATGCGCAGGGCGTGGCGGCAGAATATGCTGGTGCTCGCAGGCAGCTATCTGTTTTACGGGTGCTGGGACTGGCGTTTTTTAGGATTGATATTGCTCACCACAGTCACGTCGTTCTTTACAGGAATCGTAGTCGAGAAGCATGGCAGGAGCGGCAGGATTGCGCTAATAGCCAATATTGTGCTCAATATAGGCATACTCTGCGCCTTCAAATACTGCAATTTCTTCGGCGAAAATATTGCCTGGCTGCTCAGCTGGCTGGGCTGGGAGGTAGACTGGGTGTTTCTTAATATCCTGCTCCCTGTGGGCATATCGTTCTATACCTTTCAGGCCATAGGATATACTGTGGATGTGTGGCGCGGCGAATTGCCCGCCACCCGCGATCCGCTGCTGTTCGCCACTTACATCGCATATTTTCCGCAGCTTGTAGCAGGCCCTATAGAAAAGGCCGCACGCCTTTTGCCGCAACTCAGCGTCACGCACCACTGGCATTACCCGCGCGCGGTGAGCGGTCTGCGACAAATCCTGTGGGGTCTGCTGAAGAAAATCGCTATTGCCGATCCGGCCGGGTCGTGGGTGTCGGAAATATATGGAGCGGATGATCCTTCGGGCATTTCTATCTATCTGGCCACGGTGCTTTTCGCCATTCAGGTCTATTGCGATTTTTCGGGCTATTGCGACATAGCCCAAGGCACCGCACGTATCCTCGGTGTGGAGCTTATGGATAATTTCCGGCGTCCATATTTCTCGAGGAGTTTTCTGGAGTTCTGGCAGCGCTGGCACATTTCGCTGATGCGGTGGTTCACATCATATGTCTACATTCCATTGGGCGGCTCGCGCCGCGGCCCGGTGATGACATATGTCAATATCTTTATCGTTTTCGCTCTCTCGGGACTCTGGCATGGCGCCGCCTGGAATCTGGTGCTTTTCGGCGTGGTCAGCGGTCTGGTGTGTATGGCCGAACGTCTCATCGGGGTTAAATCCTACAAGGGCGCACCTCCGGCATCATTCCGGGAGTTGCCGCAGGTGCTCCGCATGTTTCTGATATATCTCAGTGTGGTAATCTTCTTCCGTCAGCCCTCCCCGGGTATGGCGCTGGAGTGGAACCTGCGTTATCTTCTCCCATATTCCGCAATCATATACATCGGTTTCATGGCACTATGGACAATATTCACTAAAATGTCCTTTTTCTCCGATGAAACCGGAAAGAGAGCGGGCGGGATTTTACCGCGGGTGGCACCATGGCCTCTTTTCCTGCTGGTCGCATCGGCATCGGCTGTGGTGCTGGCACTTGTTTTCCGACAGGAATTCTGGTTTCAGCTCTATTGGTTCAGCGGAATTGTGCTGTTGGCCTGCGAGTGGCACACGCGTCACTGCGGCATCGATCTCTGTCCCTATCCACGGCAGCGCCGGCTTCGCTTCGTCTGCTATTATCTGATATATTTCGTAATACTTGCCTACGGCTTCCTCACGCTTCCTCCCGCCGCCAATGACACGCAATTCATCTATTTCCAGTTCTGAACGGCGTGCACCCGGTGCACCGGGCATGCTGCTGCGGGTGGCGCTCATGGCGTTGCTCCCGATTGTTCCGTTTGTGGTGCTGTATGTGGCGCTCGACCCTTACCGCGTGCTTCGCCATCACGCCAACTATTACACCGACCGCGTGAGTTTCAATTCCAATGTGCTCACTCTGCATACTTTTGAAGATCTTTATCCGTCGCAACGCTACAATTCTTTCATCGTAGGCTCGTCGCTGGCTATCAATCTTCCTGCGAAAGAATGGGAACACCATCTGCAGCCTGACGCCAGACCTTTCCACTTCAATGCCGGCAATCTCAATCTGCATAATACACGCATGTTTCTGGAGTATCTCGACCGCCATGCCGACACCATCTCGAATGTGCTGATTCCCCTGACTCCACACGTGCTCAGGTTGCAGTATTCTCCAAACAACCTCGCCACGATGATCCCTCCTGAAATCGACCGGAGCGGCATCGGCGGGCTGCTACGTTTTCATTACCGGTATTTCAGGCGTGTGACTGATTATGGGTTCTATGCGTCGTATCTTCCATGGATTCTTCGGGGAGAGACGGTGAATTTCCCCGGTTGCCCGGTATTCTATGAAGAGGAATATGAATGGGACAGGGTTCTCAACGAAGAGTATCAGCCCATAAGCGACAGCATTATAGCGGTGAATCCGGCGGAATATTATTCCCGACATAAAGTATACACTCCGGCGCCATCCGACAGTTATGCCGAGGCTCCCCGACTGATTGATGACGCACTGGAGGCTGATTTGCGGGCTATCGCAGAAATATGCCGCCGCAGAGGAGCCGACCTCACGGTCATCGCCACTCCCACGCTAAAGCTCGAGACCTTTGATCCCGAAGATGAAAATCGGCTGCGTGATATTTTCGGTGAATCCTATGTGAATTTGCAGCGGGAGTTCAGGCAGGAGGTGGCCGACAGCACAAACTGGTATGACAACACCCACTACCGTCCTGTGATGGGAAAGCGTTTTATAGACCGCGCTTACGAATTGCGCAGGAAGCGGTAACAATCTGAAAAATAAGCTCTAAAACGATTATGCAACGTCTTGAAATGAAAAAAGGGCGCTTAGGAGTGCTCGTGGCCGCCCTTGTTGCCGCCATAGCACTGATGTTCGCCGCCCGCCAATGCTCCTCCGGGAGAATTGGGGAGCGCCCCGACATGTTTGCCGGCGGTGACACACTCAATGTGGCAATCGAGATTTCTCCGACCGGCATGTCGCTGGCAGGAGATACGCTCTCCGGCGAATACTATGACCTTATCAAGAAGCTATGCCGCGAACATGGTGTGCCGGTGAAATTCCACCCATTCACGCGGCCCGAGGATGCTGTCGAGTGGCTGCTTTCGGGTCGCTGCCGTCTGTTGGTAGGGGATATTCCGGTCACAGCCGAGACGCGCGAAAGTTTTATATTCGTCGACCCGGTAGGGCTCGACCGTCAGGTGCTCGTGCAGTTGCGCGATACAACGGCGTTACCCGACAGTGTGGCGGCGGTCACCCCCGCCGACGGTGAGGTGGAGATCAACGGCCGGCGTGTGCCATACCGGTTGAATGCGCCTACGCAGTTCGACATCGCCGGGCACAGCATCTGCATCCCTAAGGGATCGCCGTTCCGCCAGCGACTGGTGAATCTGTCGCATGAAATCGGCGACACCATCATTATCATTGAGGATGAGGATTATTCCTCCGAACAGCTTGTGATGCTCACCGCTCTCGGTAAGATACCCATGGCGGTGGTGTCGCACGCTACAGCATCGGCTCTCGGCCGCAGCTATCCGCTGCTGGATTATTCGGTGCCGGTGTCGCTCAATCAGTTTCAGTCATGGGCGCTCGCGCCACGTGACTCTGTGTTGCGCGACTCGATTTCAGCATGGCTCTCGCATTGATTTCAACAAACTCTTACACAAAAATCCCGCCGGGAATTGACCTCGGCGGGATTTTTGTGTATGGTGGGAACGTGAATGTCAGCGGATAAGGATGAGTGCCGAGCGGGCGGGAACCTCGGTGTTGCCTCCGGGCAGGGTCATCACTTTGCCCTCGGCATCCTTGAGGCCTGTATGGTCGAGTTTGCCATCATAAGCAATCACCTGCCAGTTGCCTTTGGGGAGTTTCACGCTGGCGGCATTGTCGGCGCCGTTAAACACCAGTTTGATTTCCTTCGCGCTGTCGCCGTTGGCGTTGTTGAGCAGCGAATAGGAGATGAGGTTGGGGGTGTTCACCTTGTCGAACTTGAGATTGCGGGCGATGTCGTCGGCCGTTGTCATGCGGAATGCGGGATGAGCCTTGCGCAGGGCAATCAGTTCCTTATAGTAGTTAAACTGCTCGGCGTTGAGGTGTTTGAGATTCCAGTCGATGGCGTTGATGGAGTCGGGCGACTTGAATGAATTGTGTACACCCTTCTTGTTGCGGAATACCTCCTCGCCGGCAAACATGAATGGGGTGCCCTGCGAAGTGAATACTATGGTCTGTGCCAGACGGGCGGCGCGCTGACGCTCGGCTTCAGTGCTGCCGGGCATTGATTTTGCCAGTTTGTCGGTGAGTGTGAGGTCGTCGTGGCAGCTCACGTAGTTGATGATTTCACGAGGCGACTTGGCGTAGGCAAACTTCGAGTTGGACCCTTTTGAGTAGTCGACCTGAGGATGGGGGGTGGAAGCCACGATGCCGATTTTCACGGTCTCTTCCTGACCCGGTTTGCCGGTGGCGAAACCGCGGTCCTCAGCGTTGGAGTAGTGACCTTTGACGGCGTCGCGGATGTCGTCGGAGAAGACGGCGATGCCATCCATTTTGGCAACATTCTCTTTCAGCGCGCGGTTGGCAACGGGCAGGGGAGAATCGCCGGCGGTCCAGCCTTCGCCGTAGATGAAAATCGAAGGATTGATCTTTTTGAGTTCAGCGGCTACCTGATTCATGGTTTCGGTGTCGTGAATGGCCATGAGGTCAAAGCGGAAACCATCGATGTGGTATTCTTTCGCCCAATTCTTCACCGACTCCACGATGAAGCGGCGCATCATTTCGCGTTCCGATGCGGTTTCGTTGCCGCAGGCCGATGCGTCGCTGTAGGTGTCGTCGGCACGGTGGCGGTAGAAATAGCCGGGCGCTGTGAGCGAGAAGTTTGATGCATCGTTGTCGGCGGTGTGGTTGTAGACCACATCCATCACCACGCCTATGCCGGCATTGTGGAGTGCCTGCACCATCTGCTTCATCTCCTTTACGCGCGATGCGGGATCGGAGGGATTGGTCGAGTAGGAGCCTTCGGGGGCGTTGTAGTTCAGAGGGTCGTAGCCCCAGTTATACTGGTTGGCGGGGAGATTGGTCTCGTCGACCGAATTATAGTCGTAGGAGGGAAGGATGTGCACGTGGGTCACGCCTAACTCCTTGAGATGGTCGATGCCGGTTTTGTCGCCGAAAGCGTTGCGGGTGTCCTCTTCGGTCAGTGCCAGGAATTTACCTTTGTTGGCAATGCCCGAGTTGGGGTGGACTGAGAAATCGCGGTGGTGCATCTCATAGAGAACCACGTCGTTGATGGCCTTTACTTCGGGGCCTTTGTCGCTGCTCCACCCTTCGGGGTCGGTGGCGGCGAAATCAATGATGGCGGCACGTTCGCCGTTTACGCCCACAGCTTTTGCCCAGATGCCCGGTGTTTCGGCGAGCCATTTGCCATTGTCGAGAATCTGGAAAGTGTAGAACTTGCCGTAAGGCACCGGGGCTATGGACGCGGTCCATGTGCCCTGTGCGGCGCGGGTCATGTCGATTGTTTTTACTGCCTGACCGCCGCGACCGTGATCATAGATGCGCAGACGCACGGCCTGTGCTGCCGGAGACCACAGACGGAACTTTGCGCTGTTCCCTTCGACGGTCAGCTCGAGGTCATTGCCCTGATACACGGGATAATCGAGATATTTGGCATCGACTGCCCCTGCGGCTTCGCGTGCCAGATTGTCGGTCTGCTGTGCGCAGAGATAATTGGGAACGAGGGTAGAACCGGCCACAATGGTGCCGACGCAGAGAGTGTGCATGATATTCCTCATCGTCAATGTTAAGTAGGATTGTATGTTTTGGAATGGTATAATTAGATGTAATTTTTCATGATGGTGAAATGCCTGTGCGCATTGTCACATAAGAAATACGAAACAAACATCTTCTTTATTGTGTTATTATAAGTGAAATATCCGTTAATTATGAAAAAGATACTCAGTCTGCTCGCGGTGATGCTGATGATGGCCGCCTGCTCTCCTTTCGCACTTGTCAACAGCGAGGTCTACAACAATGCCGACCTGGCGCAGTATCGAACTTTTCGTATCGTAACCCCCGACATGGGAAAACTGCCTCCGGGCATGCAGATGGTGACATATTACAATATCGCGGCCGCTATCAGGCAGGAGATGACCATGAGAGGTTTCACGGAGGATGCCTCGTCGCCGTTGCTGATTAATATAGCTGTGACTGTCGACAAGGAACTGGCCACCGAGCCGCTTGTGCCGCCCGCAGGGTATTTCCCCTACAGCGGGCCATGCTATCCTTATTACATGTGGCCGCGTTACAACTACGGCCCTTACTGGCCGGCAGGTTATTACAACAATTATTACTCCAATGCACGGGTTATTACGGGCATTTACCGCGAGGGCGTTCTCACCATGGATTTTGTGAATATTGACACAAAAGTGCCGCTCTACTCGGCGTCTGTGGCCACAATCATGAATGGCGATGGCGCATACCGCAATCTCAAGAGTATTGCCGAGGCAGTGCAGACACTCTTCTCCCGGTTCCCGGTTCCTTTGTTGCCGCAATATCGCGGCTAAGTTCCAATCAGCATTTTGGCTGCATACTATACCTCTTACTATATAATAAACAACAATTTACTATATAATATACAACAATGCCGTGGAGTCAGAAAGGCTCCACGGCATTTGCTGTATCGATGGGATGGTTATTTGGCGAGGGTGAAGGGGAGGCGCTGGAGGTCGCGTGAGTTGGGACCTACCATCACTTCGAATTTACCCGGTTCGGCTACATATTCGAGGTTGGAATTGTAGAACTTGAGATTGTCGGGGGTGATACGGAAGTTGACGGTGCGCGATTCGCCGGGTTTGAGCGATATGCGTTCGAAATGTTTCAGCTCTTTGACAGGACGGGCTATGGAACCGAACAGGTCGTGAGTGTAGAACTGCACAATTTCGTCGGCGGGACGGTTGCCGGTGTTAGTCACTTTCACCGACGCGTTGATGGCTCCGCCGGGGGTGAGGGTGCTGTTGTCGAGCTTGAAATCGGTGTAGTCGAATGTGGTGTAGCTCAGGCCATAACCGAAGGGATAAAGTGCCTCGTTGGAGGGAAGATCCATATAGTTGGAAGTGTACTGCTGGAACTTGGGATTGTTTTCGTCCTTTGGACGGCCGGTGTTCATGTGGTTGTAGTAGACTGGAATCTGGCCGACCGAATAGGGGATCGACATGGTGAGTTTGCCCGAAGGGCTTACGTCGCCGAAAATCACGTCGGAGATGGCATCGCCTGCTTCGGAACCGCCGAACCACACATTCATTATTGCCGGCACGTTATCTTTTTCCCAGGTGAGGAGGGTGGGACGACCGGTGAAGTTGAGCATAACCACGGGTTTGCCTGTTGCGAGAAGTGCTTCAAGCAGTTTGCGCTGATTTTCAGGCAGGTTGAGGTCGGAGCGCGATGACGATTCGCCGGAGTCCTCGCCCATTTCGCCGAGGGCTGCCACGATGACGTCGGCCTGAGCCGCAACTTTGAGAGCTTCGTCAAGCATTTCCTGTTCGGAGCGCGGGTCGCGCATGGCATTGTTGTAAATCGAGCCGGTAGCTTCGCGGTCGGGATCGGAATATGTGTTGGTGCCTTTGGCGTAGAGGATTTCGGCTTTGTTACCTACGGCATCCTTCATTGCCTGGCGGAGGGTCTTCACGCGGTCTTTGCGTGCCACCATTGCCCAGGTGCCTATGAGGTTGGCGCCATTGTCGGCGAGCGGCCCGATAAGGGCAATTTTGCCCTGACGTTTCAGGGGAAGGAGATTGTTGTCGTTTTTCAGGAGCACGAATGTCTCGGCGGCAATTTTGCGGGCTTCGGCGCGGTTTGCATCGGAGTAGATTTCCTTGGCCTCGCGCTTGGTGTCGCCATATTTGTAGGGATTGTCAAAAAGACCGAGTTTGTATTTTATTTCCAGAATTTTGCGCACTGCATCGTCAATGCGGGTCTGGGTGACAGCCCCGTTGGCAAGTGATTCCTTAAGGGTTTTCAGGAAACCGTCGGAACACATGTCCATATCCGTGCCGGCATTGAGCGCCATGGCCGAAGCCTCGGGAAGCTCGGCAACGCCGTGAGAGCGCATCTCGTTGATTGAACCGTAGTCTGTGACTACCATACCGTCGAAGCCCCACTGATCGCGGAGCAGATCGGTGATGAGCCATTTGTTGGCTGTGGCGGGAATGCCGTCGACAAGGTTGAACGATGTCATTACCGACAGTGCGCCTTCATCCACGGCGGCCTTGTAGGGGGCGAGGTATTCATTGTACATGCGCTGGCGGCTCATATCCACTGTGTTATAGTCGCGACCGGCTTCCGACGCACCGTAGAGTGCGAAATGCTTCACGCAGGCGGCCATCTGGTCGTCGCGTGTCAGGTCGCCCTGATAGCCGCGGACCATTGCACGTGCGATCTGCGAACCGAGATAGGGATCTTCGCCGGCACCTTCGGCCACACGGCCCCAGCGGGGATCGCGGGCGATGTCGACCATGGGGCTGAAAGTCCAGTTGACGCCCCCGGCAGTAGCCTCTCTGGCTGCAATCTGCGCCGACCGTTCGATGGCATCCATATCCCACGAGCAAGAGAGACCGAGGGGGATGGGGAATATGGTCTCATAGCCGTGAATCACATCCATGCCGCAAAGCAGAGGAATGCCCAGACGGGTCTTCTCCACAGCGGCCTTTTGCAAGGCGTGGAATTTCTCGGCGCCCTTGATGTTGAAAGTGCCGCCGATCTGGCCTGAGGCAGCGAGCTGCACTATATCCTTGCCCAGAGGATCACCGGTAGAAAGGTCACCGCCTGCGGGAAGATTAAGCTGTCCGAGTTTTTCTTCGAGAGTCATTTTCTTCAACAGGCCGTCGACGAAAGCATTCATCTTTTTGGTCTCGGCCGGTGTCTGGGGTATCGCAGCAGTCGCCACGCTACCTCCGGCAATCAACATTGCCGCAATTATTGCACTTGATTTCATGGAAGGTATTGAATTGCTTGAACCTTGGGTTTATATTTGCCTCAAAGTTACAAAAATAATTGTAAACTTAGTCACTTTAGTCAGTTATTTGCAGAAAAAAGCTGAAAACGGCAGCTGAAAACGGCGGCGGATGTTCCGAAATGAACCGGAGCATCCGCCGCTATATAATCAGAATGATAATCAGACATCGTTACGGGCGATGTCGTTACCTTGTTTACGGGCGATTAGTCCTCGTTGAGGTTGACACGTTTGAAGGTAACTACCACGAGGCCTTTCTGAGCCTGCTCGAGGTATTTGCCGATTGTGAGGTTGCCGTCTTTGATGAATTCCTGTTCCATAAGGCAGTTTTCCTTGTAGAACTTGTTGACACGGCCGTTGGCGATGTTCTGGATCATCTGCTCGGGCAGGTTTGCTGCCTTTGCTTCGGCGGTTTCCTTGGCGATCTTGCGAGCCTTGTCGGCTTCCTCTTCGGTGAGCCAGCCCTTTGCGATGTTGGAGCTGATGTGGTCTTCGGAGTCGACGAGGTTGGGGTTGATGCCGGCTTTCTTGAGAGCTGCTTCGACAGCTTTCTTAACCTGCTCTTCCTTGGTCTTCTCTACGGCCACGTTGTATTCGGCCTCGACAATCGATTTTGCCACGCTGTCGCGGTCAACGGCGATGGGGTTCATGGAAGCAACCTGCATGGCCACGTCCTTGCCGACCTGAGCGTCGACGCCTTCGAGGTTGAAACCTGCGATGGTGGCGAGTTTGTTGCCGAGGTGGTTGTAAGAAGTGGTGGAGGGAGCCTCGAGATATTCGTAAGCGCCGATTTCGGTCTTTTCGCCGGTCTTGCCGCCTTCCTCGATAACGAGGTCGGCTACGGTGCGGCCGTCGACAGTGACGGCTTTGAGCTCGTCGAGGCTCTTGCACTTGTTGGCCATGGCCAGGTCGAGGAGCTTCTTGGTGAGGTTGACGAAACCTTCGTTCTTGGCAACGAAGTCAGTCTCGCACTGGAGCGAAACGATAGCGGCGAAGTTGCCTTCGTGCTTGGCGAGCACGCAGCCTTCGGCAGCCACGCGGTCTTCGCGCTTGGCTGCGACAGCCTGGCCCTTCTTGCGGAGAATCTCCACGGCGGCCTCGATGTCGCCGTTGGTCTCTGCGAGTGCTTTCTTGCAGTCCATCAGGCCGGCCGAGGTGAGGTGGCGCAGCTTGGTGATTTCTGCCATTGTTACTGCCATATCTGTAGTAATTTTAAGCGTTTGGTGTAAATTGGTAAAAGCGGGGAGCCGCCGGGGCGGCTTCCCTGATTGCTGTCGGCCGGATTATTCGGCTGCGGGTGCGTCCTCGGCTGCAGGAGCTTCTTCAGCTGCGGGAGCTTCGGCTTCGGCGTCGTCGTTCTTGCGAACGGCGCGGCGACGCTGGCGGGGAGCGGCTTCGCCTTCGGCAGCGGCTGCGTTGGAGTCGGCTTTTTCAACCTTGCGCTCTTCGAGACCTTCGGCCATTGCGGAGCAGATGGTGTCGAGGATAAGCTCGATCGACTTGCTGGCGTCGTCGTTGGCGGGGATCACAAAGTCTACGTCGTTGGGGTTGGAGTTGGTGTCGACCATAGCGAACACGGGGATGCCGAGGCGGTTGGCTTCAGAAACAGCGATGTGCTCTTTCATCACGTCGACAACGAAGAGCGCGGAGGGGAGACGGTTGAGGTCGGCGATGGAGCCGAGAGTCTTGTCGAGTTTTGCGCGCTGACGCGAGATCTGGAGTTTCTCACGCTTGGAGAGGTTGTCGAAAGTGCCGTCCTTGGTCATCTTGTCGATGTTGGCCATCTTCTTGACAGCCTTGCGGATGGTGGGGAAGTTGGTGAGCATGCCGCCGGGCCAGCGCTCGATCACGTAGGGCATGCCTATGCTCTGAGCTTTGTCGGCGGTAACTTGTTTGGCCTGTTTTTTTGTGGCGACGAAGAGAACCTTCTTGCCCTGTTTTGCTATCTGTTTGAGAGCTTCGGCAGCTTCTTCGAGCTTGGCGGAAGTCTTGTAAAGATCGAGAATGTGGATACCATTGCGCTCCATGAAGATGTAGGGAGCCATAGCGGGGTTCCATTTGCGCTTGAGGTGGCCGAAGTGGCAACCTGCTTCAAGGAGCTGATCAAAAGTGGGTGTAGCCATTTTTTGTAAAAGATGTGTTTACGTTCTTTTGGATTACAATCCCAAGGTAGGGAACGTGGTCCATCCCGGGGATTTAGATACTAAACTCGGAGGGAGAGGGGGCGGGAGAGAAAGGATTGCGGAAGATAAAGCAGATTAGCGCTTCGAGAACTGGAAGCGTTTGCGTGCTTTGGGCTGGCCGGGTTTCTTGCGTTCCACAACGCGGGGGTCGCGGGTCATGAAGCCTTCGGCGCGGAGAGCCGACTTGTCTTCGGGGTTGATCTTCACCAGAGCGCGGGCGATGGCGAGACGGAGAGCCTCGGCCTGGCCTTTGTAACCGCCGCCGTCGATGTTGACCGAGATGTCGTATTTGTCGGTGCAGTCAAGAGTCTTGAGGGGCTGGAGCACGATGTACTGGAGAATCGACGAGGGGAAGTACTTGTCGAGGGTGCGACGGGCGTGGTTGCAGGTGATGTTGATGGCGCCGTTGCCTTCCTTGACAATAACGCGGGCTACGGCGGCCTTGCGGCGGCCTACTGCATTAACTGATTCCATAATAGGTTTCTGTGATTGTTAAGTTGGGGCAACTGGATTATTTAACGGTGTTGATGTCAAGCACCTTGGGGTTCTGAGCCTCGTGGGGATGGTTCGCGCCGTTGTAGATGTGCACATTCTTGATGAGCTGACGGCCGAGGCGGTTTTTGGGAAGCATACCCTTCATCACGTGGAGGAAGAGGGGGTGCATGCCGGGTTTGAGGTGCTTGTTGTAAGATTTCTTCATCAGCACTTCGGGGGTCGACTTGCGCTGACCGCCGGGGTAGCCGGTGTAACGAAGATAGATTTTGTCGGTCATCTTATTGCCGGTGAGGATGATCTTGTCGGCGTTGATGATGATGACGTTGTCGCCGCACTCCACGTTGGGGGAGTAGCTGGGCTTGTTCTTGCCGCGGAGAATTTTGGCGACTTTGGAACAGAAACGGCCGAGCACCTGATCGGTGGCATCGACGACAACCCATTCCTTTTCGACGCTTGCGGCGTTGGGGGTGATTGTTTTGTAGCTTAAAGTATCCACTTCTAAAAGATTAATTAATAAATGATTAGCCGGCCTTATGACCGCAACTCACCCGGCCAAAGGAGAGTTGAGATCCGGCCGAAACGAGATTTGGATAGCATTCGGAGTGCAAAGGTACGAATAATCAGCGAAATATCCAAATTTTTCCCTGACTCCCTGACACACTCCGTGCATATTCCCTTACATTTAATGTATCGTGTCAGGGAATATCTCTGTCAACTTTTACCACCTTGATGGAGCGGGTGCGCAGACGGGCCTCGAGATAACGTGTGAGTTCGCGGCGCTGCGAATGGCTGAGGTCGGAGGCGTAAACCATTGCGACGTTGACTGTGTCGAGTCTGTTGTCTTTCAGATTTGCGAAGACGGCGCGGGTGACGGCAATGTTTTCGATATGCGGAAACACCACTTTAAGTTCCGGAAGGATGTCGATGGCACCGCCCATGGCCTCGCGGTCGAGGGCGATGATGTTGCGAAGTGAGTCGATTTCGGTCTGTTTGGCGGCAAGAGCGTTCTGCGAAATTTCAAACACATCTTTCATGGATGATGTCTGTTGCATCTGGCTGGCCTGTGCGGACGACATGTCGCCCTGAAATATTTTTATACTTGTGCCCTGCAGGCCGTAGAATTTCAAACGTGATGTGAGAGCCAGGGTCAGAGAGTCCTGGGGCATCACCTTGCCTATTAGAGTTAGGTTGATGGTCTTTCCCGTTTTATTCCAGTTTTCGGTGGATGAGAGCACGTGGGTATCGGGCCATTTGCACTCCTGAGCCACAAATCGGTCGGCATTGAGCTGGAAGGTATTCTGTCGGAACATCAGATATGTGAGCCAGATGCTGGGGAGGATGGCGAGGATGGCGATGGCGTAGATCCAGCTGCGGATGCGGTGTGCGCGGGCAGGGTTGTCGGTGGGTTTTGCTTTGAATTTGAAATATTTTACGCCGATGAATGTGGCAAGACAGATGAAGATGGAGTTGATGAGGAACAGATAGGTGGCTCCGAGGAAATAGTGCATCTGCAGCGTGGCAAGACCGTAGCCGGCGGTGCAGAGCGGGGGCATAAGGGCGGTCGCGATGGCAACGCCCGGTATCACGTTTCCCTTGTTTTTTGAACAGATGGCCACGATGCCGGCACCGCCGCCGAAGATGGCGATGAGCACATCGTAGATTGTAGGTGAGGTGCGCGCAAGCAGTTCGCTGTGTCCTTCGGCCACAGGCGATATGATGAAGTAGACGCACGAGGCGGCCACTGAAAAGATGGCGGCGATAACCAGATTGCGGAACGACTGTTTGATCAGCTCGAAATCGGTGATGCCGACTCCGAGTCCGAGTCCGATGATGGGCCCCATGAGCGGCGAGATGAGCATGGCGCCGATAATCACTGCCGTAGAGTTGGTGTTAAGCCCGAGCGACGCGATGAAGATGGCCAGCACAAGGATGAACAGGTTTGTGCCACGAAACGACACCCCTTCGCGGATTGACTGCTCGGCTTCGGCCTGTGTGATGATGTAGGGATTCAGGGCGAAATAGTTCTGCATGAAATTTGCGAACCTTGTCCAGAAATTCGTGGAATTACTGTTGTTGCTCATGTTAAAAAATAGTGATGTATCTTAATTATTAACGATAATGACGGCGGGTCTGTTGTGTGGGAGCGATCTTTTGTTTAAATTTGTTGTCGGGATAATTCCTTTTAAACGAAACGCTTGATTTGACAGGAGATAATCAGAGCACCCACCCGAAATATGAAGACAAAAAAATTCAGGATAGGCCTTCTGGGCCGCATTATCATTGCCATTGCGGCAGGTATTCTCACAGGATTTATTGCGCCTGAGTGGCTGGCCCGGATTTGCGCCACGTTCAATGCCATCTTCTCGCAGTTTCTCGGCTTTATCATTCCGTTGATTATAGTGGGATTTGTGACTCCTGCAATAGCTGATGTCGGCTCACGTGCAGGTAAACTGTTGGTCGCCACGGCCGTTCTGGCTTATATGGCAACATTTTTCGCCGGGTTGCTGGCATATCTCACGGGTGCGGTGGCATTCCCGTGGCTGATTGGCGGCGAGGAGAATGTTGCCGCGGTTGACAATCCCGCTGCCGTGGCGCCATATTTCACGGTCGACATACCTCCGTTGATGGGAGTGATGACCGCGCTGGTGCTGTCGTTCATGCTTGGCCTCGGCATCGCGTTTCTCAAAAGCAACAGCATGCGCGGATTTTTTGATGAATTGCGCACCATCGTGTCTAAAACCATCTCAGTGGCGATAATTCCCCTTTTGCCATTCTATATCTTCGGCATCTTCCTTGATATGACGGTCCAGGGGCAGGTGGCTACCGTGCTCGTAACTTTCGCGAAAGTTATTGCCGTGATATTTCTGCTGCATATCTTTATCCTCGTGCTCCAGTATGGCCTTGCGTCACTGTTCAACCGCAGGAATCCGTTTAAAATGCTCCGCACCATGCTTCCGGCATATTTCACGGCATTAGGCACGCAGAGCTCGGCCGCCACTATTCCTGTAACACTTAAACAGACAGTGCAACTCGGAGTAGACGAGGATGTGGCCGGATTCACCGTGCCGCTATGCGCCACGATCCACATGTCGGGTTCGGCATTGAAAATCACCGCCTGTGCGCTGGCAATCTGCGTGATGCACGGCCAGCCTCATGACCTCGGCCTGTTTGTCAATTTCGTGGGAATGCTCGGAATCACCATGATAGCGGCCCCGGGCATACCCGGAGGAGCCATAATGGCATCGCTGGGGTTGCTCAGCACCATTTTGGGATTCGACAAGGAGATGATAGCGCTGATGATAGCGCTCTACATAGCCATGGACAGCTTCGGCACCGCCTGCAATGTCACCGGCGACGGCGCCCTTGCCGTGATTCTCGATCACTTCTTCGGACGCCGACACCGCAAGGCCGGAACCGACTCCGAAGGAGCCAAGGTTCAGTATCCGAACCGTTGAAATGGATCGTTGAAATGCTATAAAAATATGTTGCTTAACATGTTTTAACGATGGGCTTAAAAAGCGGGCGAGAGAGGCCTCTCGCCCGCTTTTTTGTTGGCTGAAATGCGTAAAGTGGTGAGTGTTAAACGGATAAATTTGGCTGTATGGTTTTTATTTGGTAACTTTGTGCCCGAAAGAGTAAATAAGTGGATGCCGCAGAGGCGGCAACCGGGCCGAAAATCGGCAAGGTTACCGGTGTAAACTCTCCTCCCGTAAAGGGATTTTTTCCCGGAAACCTTAATTATGAACCTCAACAAAATGTAATGAAGAAGACAATGATTCTCATTGCCGGACTCGTCGTTTTGTTTACCTCGGTCTCTGCGGCCGTCGATGACCACCGCACCGCCCGCTTTGGCGAAGAGACCCCCGCTGTGGTTGTAGAGCAGCAGGGCTCGCGCATTTCGCTCGATGCTTACCGGGGTAAATGGGTAGTGCTTTCGTTCTGGGCCTCGACCGACCCTGTTTCGCGTATGGATCAGACCCGCATTGCCTCCATGGTCAGTGACGACAGCACCGCTTGCGACAAAAGCGGCAATGATGCTGAAATTGAATTTCGCACTTCCGCCGGGAATTACACTCTCGGCAACAACACACAGGTTGAAGTATTGTCGGTGAATCTCGACAAATCGCCGGAGATGATGGCGGAAACTGTCCGCCTCGACAATCTTCAAGGAAGCACACAGAGCCGTGTGGCTTCGGCTGCCGACGCAGAGCGTATCTGCAAGGCTTTTGCAATGGAGAAAGGGCTTCGCACATTTGTAATCGATCCCGAAGGACGCCTTGTTATGGCTGATCCCGACGAATTCTCTCTGCGCTTGCTGTTAAGTCGTTCCTGATTTTGACATTGGTAAAAACTGATTATCTACCGCTGCCACCGATATTGATGTGGCAGCGGTTTTTTTGTAAACTATCGGAGGGGCTGCGGGGTTATTATTTATAATGAATGTTTCAACTCTGTGAAGTGACCTCTACACCCGAAAATAATATTATGTCGGACAACTCCGGACCCGGAAAATCCAGTCGCGAAAAGAGACTCTTTTCCGCGTTTCAGAGATTTCTGTATCCTCCTGAAAGGCGATGGGATGTAAAGGGTTATGGTCTGACATTTGCCGAACGTTTTCCCGGAGCGGCACAACGCACTTCGAGCCGTCTCGGCTCGACGGCGGCGGAAAGGGCGACACTTATGCTTACGGCGCTGTTTGTGGGGGTGGTGACTGGGAGTGCCGCGGCTCTGCTCAAATGGTGTATAGCCCTTCTCAGCGGGTGGCTCACATCGGGTTTCAGCGATACCTCTCACAACTGGATGCTGTTGCTGCTCCCTGTGGCCGGATTCCTTGCGGTTAGCGCCTATCAGCAATATCTGCTTCATCGCGAAATCAGCCATGGAGTGGAGCGCATCAACTACGACTTTGTGCGGCACCGCACATATCTGCCTGTTTCACTGACCTATCAGCCAATGATTGCCGCCACAATCACTTTGGGATTCGGCGGTTCGGCCGGCTCGGAAGGCCCGATAGCATATACCGGAGCGGCACTCGGCAGCAACATAGCGTCGAAGTTCGGGCTGTCGCCGCGAGCGGTGAGGGTTATGACGGCTATCGGTGCGGGCGCAGGTATTGCCGGAATATTCAAAGCTCCGATCGGAGGAGTGCTGTTTACCGTGGAGGTGCTCTGTATAGAAATGAATATATTCTCTGTGGCGGCTCTGTTTTTAGCATGCGTTGCCTCGGCAGTATCGGCATATCTGCTTTCGGGCTGTACACCTGACATTGCTTTTCACCACGAGGCGGCCATCTCTATGGGCAATTTCCCGTTGATATTGCTTTTCGGAGTGTTCTGCGGCATCTATTCCACATATTTCTCTGCTATTATGACCTTTGTGCGGAACTATCTGGAGAAGATGCGCAACGTGTGGACGCGGGCACTTGTGGCGGGCGTCACCGCAGGCGTGCTGGCGTTTATGTTCCCGATGCTTTATGGCGAAGGATACGGGTCGGTGGGAAAACTGCTCGACACAGATTATAGTGTGATTGCCGCGGGCGGTATATTCCCGATGGCGGCCGCACATCCATGGTGGCTGCTGTTGCTCGCACTGGCCGTTATGCTGGCTAAACCGTTCGCCACATCTTCGTCAAACTCGGGAGGTGGTGTATCGGGCGATTTCGCACCCACTATCATGGTTGGAAGTGTGGTGGGATTTGCTTATGCCGCTCTCTGCAACACAATACCGGGAATTCAGCTGCATGTCCCCGACTTTATATTCATGGGGATGGCCGGTATCCTCGCCGGCGCCATACGAGCACCGCTGATGGCGATGTTTCTCGTCACGGAGATGGCCACGAAAGGCTACGACCTGTTTATGCCGGTGGCACTGGTGGCCGGTATATCATATATTACAGTCTGCGCTTTGCAGTGGGTGCGTCTGAAAGCTGGAAAATAACAACACAGGAGATGTATCGGCTGGCGATACATCTCCTGTGTTGTTAAGTGACGGTGTTTCAGCGGCCCGACTGGGCAACCATCGCAGTGACGCGCTGGTTGTAGAGTTGCTCTATGAGAAGATCCTCAAGAGTAATGTGCATGCGGTAGCGCCAGTAGTGGGGGTTGATGGCGGGTTCGTTGATCTGCTCCTCGTAGGGGTTCTCGCGACGTATTGTGCCGTCGATCGAGAGCCAGTCCTGCAGAGGCAGGATGCAGAGCATTGCGGGAGAATCGAGGTGCTGTTTCACGATGTTCTCGCAAACCCATGGCTCGGCGAAGTAGGGAGCCTGGCCGGGCTGATGGAGCATCTGGTTGAAGTAGCGCTGTGTGACGGCGTGGTCGGCCTCCCACCACTGACGGATTCCGCCCATGTCGTGTGTGGATGTGGTGCACACGGTGTAGTAGGGATAGTGGGCCGGGTTGCCGAACTCTTCACGGGGATCCTTGGGCATGCGCTGGATGTCGAGAGTGAGGATTTCGAGTGCGCTCATCACGGCAGGCACGCAGTCGGGAATCATGCCGAGGTCCTCGGCACAAGTGAGCATGTCGGTGGCATTGATGATGGGGGGAAGCTTCCACATGGCTTTGCCATACCAGAAGTCGTTGTGACGGTGGTAGTAGAAGTCGTTGTAGAGGCGGTCGAAGCACCAGCGCTCGTAGTCGGTGAGCGCACGATATATATAGGTGTACTGAGCCGAGATGCGGGGATGGTATTTGCCTTTCTCGTAGGGATCCTCGATGAAGAGCACCTGATCGATGAGACCGAGCAGTGCGTTGCACAGGCGATCGTTCTTTTCGTTCTTCTCCTGTGTGGCGAAATACTCGGCAACCTGACGCTGGGTGGCGAATTCGGGTTTGAGGCGGTAGCGGCCATATCCGGCGTCGACAAGGAAACGTTCGCGGGCTTCGTCAGTGTATTCGCCGAAGAAGTCGCCCAGGAAGTAATCCATGATATAAGGAGTGGTCTGAAGATCCGCATCGAGCCAGAAGTCGTAGTTGTTGCGCAACTCGTCGGGGTGGAAGGGGAGGGCGGGATTAAACAGACCCAACAGACCGTGGAGCTGAGTCATGGGAATCTGCCAGATGCGGAAGAAGCCGAGCACGTGGTCGATGCGGTAAACGTCGAAATATTCGGCCATCTTGCGGAAACGGGCCTTCCACCATGCGAAGCCGTCGCGATTCATCTCCTCCCAGTTGTAGGTGGGCAGACCCCAGTTTTGCCCAAGTACGGAGAAGTCATCCGGGGGAGCGCCGGCCTGGCAGTCGAGATTGAACAGACGCGGAGAGAGCCATGCGTCTACGCTGGTGCGGGAGATGCCGATGGGAATGTCACCTTTGATGGCCACGCCATGAGCGTGGGCGTAGTCGCGCGCCTCGCGCATCTGTTTGTCGAGATGATACTGAATCCAGTAAACGTAGTTGATGTCCTCTTTGTTCTCTTTGACAAATTTAGTCACGGCCTCCTGATCGTATGTGGCAAATTCGCCCCATTTTGTGAAGTCGGCCGAACCGTTGCGGTCGCGCAGCACGCAGAAAGCGGCATACGGAGTGAGCCATGATGCGTTCTCCTTGACGAAAGCCTTGAAGGAAGCGGTCTTCACCTCCTTGACGCCGATTTCGGCGAAGAGTTCGCGGGTGAAAGCGTTCTTGCCTTCGTTGACGCGCTCGTAGTCGATCTGGGGCAGGGCATTGAGCTCGCGACCCAGATTGTCGTAATATTCCTGACGGGCGGGGTCGCTGAGGCGGCCGAGCGCCGGCAGGTGGAGATACATGGGATGAAGCGCGAAAGCTGAGTTGGCGTTATAGGGATATGAGTCGGTCCAGGTGTGGGTCATGGTGGTGTCGTTGACCGGAAGCAACTGTATGAAGCGCTGACCGGTCTTTGCAGCCCAGTCCACCATAAGTTTGATGTCGAGGAACTCACCTACGCCGAAGTCCTGCTCGGAGCGGAGCGAGAAAACGGGGATGGCCACGCCGGCACCGCGCCAGGGCGCTTTGGGGTTGACAAAGCGCATGCCTGCAACCACCATGTTCTCACCTTTGGTGGCGGGATCGACCACCATGTTGCGGTTGTCGCACCCTTCCCAGCAGACAACTTTGCGGGTGTCTTTTTTGAGGATGAGGAATTTGAATTCCACTTTTTCGTCGAGACCTGCAAGAGGAAGCACGCAGGCCCAGGTGGGGAAATATGTGTCGGCCATCACCACAGCTTTCTCGGGATCCCAGTTGCCGAGCGCGTCGCTGCTGCCGCTGACGGCGACAACTTCGTCGGGAGCGACCATGGGGGCGTCGCAGCTCAGCAGTAGCGTGCCGGGTGTTACTTCGGGAAAGAGGGCACGGTTTTCGCGGCGGCACACGCAGTCGGTGAACACCACTGAGTAGAAGGGTTTGTCCCAGGGCTGATCCTGCCAGCGGTCGAAGATTTCATAGGATTTCACACCTTCGCCTTTGTGGAAGTGGTGTCCGTGACCCCATTCATCTTTTTCGTAGCCGTTTTCGTGGCGTACGAAATAGCTGTAAGTGAAATCAGGCGTGTCGTCGGGCAGCTCTATGGTGGCTTTCCATGACTGTTCGCCGTAAAGTTCCATTTTGAGGGCTTTGGCATGGTTGCCTTTTCCCAACTGGGGAATCTCTGCGGTCAGATAGAGCGATTCGCCCCAGTTTGTGCGATAGTCGACATTGAATGATACAATCATAGGTATCGATTTTTGGCTGTTATGAAAAGTAAGATAATTTCTATATTCGGAAAGGGCACCGCGGAGGATGCGTCTTTACAGGAGTTTTATTGAGATGTAGCGTTTGGGATGAGCCTTAACGTCGATGAGCAGGGAGTCGAGCGAGGCTGCTGCTGCGTTGAGGTTGTCATAGAGAGCTTTGTCGGTGGTGAGAGCACCGAGGGTGGAGTTGGGGTTGTTGAGCTGGTCGGTCAGCTCGTGCAGATTGGCGGTGACAGCCTGGAGGTCGTTGACCAGGGAGTCGACCGGAAGATTGCGCAGCTGTCCAGAAAGATAGCCTAAATCGGAGGTGACGGCGCTGACGTTGGAGGTGATAGAGTCGACGTTGCGCACGATGGGAGGGAGTTTGGCCACTGTGCCGTTGACCGAGCGCATCAGGGTTGCCAGTTCGAGGGTAATGATGTCGAGGCGCTGCACCGACTGGCGGAGAGCCGGATCGGATACGAGAAGGTTGACGTTGGTGAGCAGCGAGTCGACTTTGGGAAGCATGGCCGATACTTTGGGCATAAGGTCGGCGCTGACTCCGTCGAGCATTCCCGAGGCTGTCTCGGCAATCAGTTTGCCTCCGCGGGGTTCGTAGGTTTTCGCATCGGTGAAGTGAAGCACCACAGTGGCGGTGCCCAGCAGATCTGATTCGATTTTTGCCACGGATCCCATAGGCACTTTCAGCTCGCGGTCGAGGCTGAGTTCCACCTGCACATGGCCGGGGTTGTCGTATTCATACCGGATGTCGCGCACCTGCCCGACCTTGAAACCGTTGAGCATCACCGGAGCTGAGGTCTGAAGCCCGGCCACGTTGGTGTAGGAAGCGGTGTAGTAGTTTGCGGGCTTGAAGATGTTTACGCCCTTGAGAAATTCCACGCCGAAGTAGAGGATGGCGAGAGCCACGATGACCAGCAGGCCGATGAGAGCTTCTTTCTTATAAATTTTCATTTTTTGACTGATTTCGTTTACAGCAATTTCACGTCGACGTCGCGTCCGAGCAGCGACGGGCCGTAGGTGTTGAGATAGCTGCCGAATGCGTTGTAGATTGCTTCGGCCATTTTATCGCATCCGTTGTCGCTGTCCATGAAGCGCTCGGATTCGGGGTTACAGATAAAATCGAGTTCCACAAGCACGGCTGGCATCGAGGTGGCCCAGAGCACCCAGAATCCGGCCTGACGCACGCCCATCTGCTGGCGGTCGGCATGCGACGAAAGGTTGCGGTGCACGGCGTCGGCGAATTCGATGCTACGGTCAAGACGCTGGCTTTGGGCGAATTCCATGAGTATGTCCCCCTCGAGAGAATTGGGATCGAAGGAGGCGTAGCGCGCTTCATGGTCCGATTCCATTTCCATGGCGGAGTTCTCGCGCTTTGCCACGGCGAGATTTTCAGCTGTTTTGTGGAGACCGAGAGTGTAGACCTGACAGCCTGCTATGGATTTGCGGCGCTTGTTGGATTTTGCCACGGAGTTGACATGAATCGACACGAACAGGTCGCTGTGGTTGCGGTTGGCCACTTCGGCGCGTCCCTGCAGGGTGATGAAGCGGTCGTCGCTGCGGGTGAGCACCACGTCGACGTAATCCTTCAGGTGCTTTTCGATAAGCCGGTTGAGGCGTTTAGCCACCTGAAGCACGATTGTCTTCTCGTTGGTGCGGGCGCCTATACAGCCGAAGTCTTTGCCTCCGTGTCCGGGATCAAGACAGAGAGTGAAACGTGTCTGTCCCTTTTTGTCTACGGTTTTGGCCGACACGCTATCAACGGCAGTAAAGGCCAGAGCCAAAACTGCGGCAACCATGATGCATAATTGCTTTAAGGGGTTGAAATTCATTGTGTTGATAAGTGACGACAAAAAGTGTTGCACAAACATTCGGTGTAAAATCACCCACAAAATTAACAAATTTCAGATTTATATCCCACTAATTGGCGCAAAATGTTGGCACAAATTCCACAAAATCGGCAATTTTTTCCAAAATCATTGTCATGCCAATCACTGCGGGTCAACGTCGTAGTAAAGAATCAGCGCGCGGGCCCGCGGGTCGGAGTGAAGCTCGAGATAGACCTGTCGGAGGAGGTCGCGCACTTTGGCAACGGATGAGTTGACCTCGATTTTGAGCATTATACGGCGTATGTAGAGATTCTGCACGCGAGCCACCGACGGCTCGTCAGGGCCGAAGACACGTCCGCCGAGCAATTGCCGCAGACGGGTAGCATAGATGTCGGCTATCGCGGTTAGCGTCTGCCGGTCGCGGTGTTTCAGATATATGTAGATGACGCGGGCAAACGGAGGATACCACCGCTGCTGACGCTGCGCGATTTCAAATTCGTAGAAACCCCGGTAGTCATGTCGGCGCACGAACTGCAGTATGCGGTTTTCGGGATCGTAGGTCTGAACCACCACGCGGCCATGTGTGCCGTCGGCACGGCCGGCTCGTCCCGACACCTGTTCGAGCATATTGAATCCTCGTTCGCCCGACCGGAAATCGGGATAGTTGAGCACTGCATCGGCATTGAGCACGCACACTGTGGCGACATTTTTGAAATCCAGACCTTTCGATACCATCTGGGTGCCTACGAGCACCTGCGCTTTCCCATCGGAAAAATCTTCGATTATCTGCTCGTAACTGTGTTTGTTGCGTGTGGAATCAAGGTCCATGCGCAGCATCGACGCTCCCGGAAGCAGCGTTGCCAGCTCATCTTCCACGCGCTCCGTGCCGTAACCGATCTCCTCTATGGCCGGTTCCTTGCACTGTGGACAAACTGTGGGAACCGGGTAGACTGAGCCGCAATAATGGCATTGCAGCTGACGCAGAAAGCGGTGATAGGTGAGCGATACGTCGCAGTTTTCGCAGCGCGGCACCCATGCACATTGCCGGCAACGCACCATCGGGGCATATCCGCGACGGTTCTGGAAGAATATCACTTGTTTTCCGTCGTTGAGAGCCTCGTTGGCCCGGCGGATGGTGGCGATGGCAAATCCCCCTTTGAGTTCGCGGGCGGCGCGGGCAGCTTTCATGTCTACCACTTCTATTTCAGGGAGTTCGGTCTGCCTGAAACGCTGCAACAGTTCCACCAGCCCGAATTTTCCCTGGTTCGCCTTGTAATAAGTCTCGATGGAGGGAGTAGCCGACCCGAGGAGAACTTTGGCGCTGTGGAAGCGGGCAAGCACCATGGCCACATCGCGGGCATTATAGCGCGGTGCAGGGTCGCTCTGTTTATAGCTGCTGTCATGCTCCTCGTCTACTATCACAAGCCCGAGCCGGGCAAATGGCAGAAAAACCGACACGCGGGCACCCAACACCACTAACGGTTCATGAGAGTGGAGCAGTTTCTTCCATATGTCGACCCGTTCGTTGTCGGAGAATCGGGAGTGATAGACCACCACTTTTTCGCCGAAAACCTTTTGCAGACGTCGGGTAAGCTGTGTGGTAAGCGCTATTTCAGGCACAAGGAAGAGCACCTGGTCGCCGCGGCGGAGCACATCGGCGATAAGGTGGATGTAGATTTCGGTTTTCCCTGACGAGGTGACGCCCCGCAGCAGATTCACATCCTTTTCTTTCCATAGGAGGTGAAGTTTCTCAAGTGCATCCTGCTGTGCCTCCGACAGACGGGGCAGTGGAGAAGTTTCCGTTCCATCATAGTGAAAGCGGTTGATCTCCACATTGTATTGTTCCACGATACCCTTCTTGACCATTGCCTGGAGAATCGCGGGAGACACGCCGGCGCGCTCAAGCAGCGCCTGACGCATTATGGGATGGGAAGTGCCCGAGTTCTGGCGCATGGCGTCGATCAATGCCAGCAACAGCGACTGCTGCCGGGCTGCCGACCCTACGGCTGCAAACGCTTCGGCCTCGGTCACCGATGGAGCGAGCCGCAGGCACTGCACCTTTTTAGTTGTGTAGCGCTCTACAAGTTTTTCAGAGATTATCAGCACGCCGCGTGCGATGAGCCGGTTGACGGCCGCTGCGGTGCCGCGCCGGTCTATTTTTTTCTCGATGTCCTGTGCTGAAACTCGCTTCTCATGCCGGGCATACATTAGGATTTCAGCTTCAAGGTCGTTTTTCAACGGAAATTCCTCCAGATCGAAATCTGGGTTGGCTTCCACATACGTCTCGCTCTCGATTTTAAGCCCCGGGGGCACGGCTGCGCGATAGACATCGCCGGCCGAGCAAAGGTAGTAGTCGGCAACCCAGTCCCACAGTTTCAGCTGGGGGTTACGCACCACAGGCGTTTCGTCGAGAATCATGGCCACATCCTTTATCTCGAAACCGACGGGCGCCTGCAGGGGCAGGCCTGTGACGATGCCGGTGTAGAATTTTTTCCGACCGAAAGGCACAATCACTCTGAAGCCTACGCCGATGGGCAGCTGGCGCAGTTCCTCGGGTATGCGGTAGGTGAAAGTGGTGAGCAGGGGGAGCGGAAGCACCACTTCAACGAATTCGGCGGCCATAATCTAAAAGTTAGATGGTAAGAGAGTTATGATGGAAAGAGATGGCGTTACAAGAGAGGGAAGGTCAGGTGGTTCAGTCGGGGATGTTTATGGTGCGGTCATCCACGGCAAGATGCACGTTGGGTGGTAGCGTCGGCTCCACTTCGGTATACAGCCCCATATCATGGCTGATGTGGGTGATATAGGCAACCCTCGGACCGATTTCGGCAATCACCCCGAGTGCCTCCTCAAGTGTCATGTGCGACATATGAGGTTTCCGACGCAGGGCGTTGATGATGAGTGTGTCGATGCCACGCAGAGCCTCCACTGTAGTGTGTGGTACCTTTTTAGCATCGGTTATATAGCCGAGTTTCCCGATTCTGTATCCCACGATTTCAAGGAGGTAGTGGTTGACGGGAACTGGGAGTATCTGCAGCCCGCACACTTCAAACGGTTGCATGGGATGAATCTCGTGAAGATCGTAACGCGGAGCGCCGGGGTAGGGATGGTCGGAGAATGAGTAGGGCAGGCGTTCACGCAGGTCGTGCGCCACATCGGGCTGACAGAAAACAGGGAAATCGATCGGTCCATGCTCATTGTAGCAGTAAGGGCGCAGATCGTCGAGACCTCCCACATGGTCGTAGTGCTGGTGCGTCACCAACAGCGCGTCGAGATGATCCTCGGGGCTGCGCTTGCCGTGGCGGAGCATCTGCTGGTGGAAGTCGGGGCCGCAGTCGATGAGCACACGGTGGCCGCTGGGCGTTTCAATGAGTGCCGATGCACGCAGACGTCGGTCGCGCGGATCGGCCGATCGGCATGTGGGGCATCCGCAGCGCAGCTGCGGCACCCCTGTGGATGTTCCTGTGCCTAAAAATGTAAGTTTCATTGCGTTTCGCTATTGCCGGTTGCTGATGAGATCAGCGGTTTGTACGGGTTAATATCCCATCTTCAAAAATGAGGTATACGCCTCCGGGATAGAGCCATCGCTCGTAGATTGTCTGGCGGTCGTGGGCGCGTTCAAGGTCGCGCGGCGCACCTATCGACAGCGATGCCTCCTGCGTGGTCATGCCCGTTGCGAGTTTGCTTTGACGGATTAATTCCCAGTTTGTGTCGGTGATCTGCGGATAGAGTCGCCGGGGGTCGGAGATGTAAAACAGATCGGCAAAACCGCGGAGTGCCGGGGTGCCGTCGGTGACTGTTGCCGACATAAGCAATGCACCTTTTTCTCCGGGGCGTTCGACCGATGTGAAGCACACGCGGAACGGATAGTTTTCGTCGGCAGGGAGCACGGAATCAATACGGACTTTTATGAATTTTCGCCCTTTGATTTCGCGCCCGGCGGAGTCGAGCCAACGTTCGGTGCGTGTGAAAAACTCCCGTCCGCACAGCTGCAGGGAGGTGGCGGCAACCCCCTGCATATCCACAAGAAACGGAGATGCAGCCGAATTGCGTGTGCGCAACTCCTGTTCCTCCACGCCTGAGCGATACACTATGGTGTCGCGTTGCAAAGGCATTTTCAGGAAAAGCAGTTCGGCACTGTTTCCGCCGAAAATGGATGGCACGCTGCGGATGCCGCAGTAGGCGAGAATGTCGCCGCGGCGCACCGATGCGGTGTCGCCCGGCAGAGGGGTGTAGGAGAGTGAGGCCTTGTCGTCGGTGACAAGGAAAAGATTTCCGGGATGCCAGTCGCGGAAACGCGGCATGGTGAACTGTTGCGCGAGCCGCTCTTCTGCCGTAGAGTCGATGTGCTCTTTGCGCACATCTTTGTAGGTGATTTTCGGGGTTGACTCTATGCCGGTGAAACAGCTTTGCAGCAGCATGGAAAACAGAACGGCCGGAAGCCCCCTTTTCAGGAAGCTTCCGAGCCGGAAATATAGTTTGCTGTTGACTGTCATTCAATGGACTGCACTGCGCCCTGGCCGGTCAAGCGGTCATCTTGTCGAATGCGATGACCTCACTGAGCCTTCGGGGTAATGCCTAAGTTATAGAAGATGAAAGAATAGAGGTCGGCGTATTCGTCGATGACCTTGGCGATGGGTTTGCCTGCGCCATGGCCTGCTTTGGAGTCGATGCGGATGAGTTTGGGGGCGTTGCCGGTGTCGGAGGCCTGGAGTATGGCCGCATACTTGAACGAGTGCGCGGGCACCACGCGGTCGTCATGGTCGGCGGTAGTGACGAGTATGGCGGGATAAACCGTGCCGTCGTTCTTGATGTTGTGTATCGGAGAGTAGCCGAGCAGATAGCGAGCCGTCTCGGGCGAGTCGGCCGATGTGCCGTAATCCGACGCCCAGTTCCACCCGATAGTGAATTTGTGGTAGCGCATCATGTCCATTACGCCTACACGGGGTATTGCCACCTTGAACAGGTCGGGGCGCATGTTGGCCACAGCGCCCACAAGCAGACCGCCGTTGCTGCCACCTTCGATGACCATGCGCTGAGGGCTGGACCATCCTTCTCGTATCATATATTCAGCAGCAGCGATGAAGTCGTTGAACACGTTGAGTTTCTTCATCTTTGTGCCGGCTTCGTGCCATGCCTCGCCATATTCCGAGCCGCCGCGGAGATTGGTCTGCGCATAGATGCCGCCATTGTCAAGCCATACCAGTCGGTTAGCCGAGAACGAGGGGGTAAGCGAGATGTTGAAGCCGCCGTAACCGTAGAGGTATACAGGGTTTGTGCCATCTTTTTTCAACCCTTTGCGGTAGGTGAGGAACATGGGCACGCGGGTGCCGTCGGCCGATGGGTAGAATACCTGCTCGGTGACATAGTTGTCGGGGTTGAAGCCTTTGATCTCGGGACGGAAATAAAGATCGGATTTGCCCGACGCGAGATCGTAGCTGTAGACGGTGCTGGGATACAGGAACGATGTGAAGGTGTAGAACGCGTCGGGATAGTCGCGCGAGAGTGAGAAACCGGCCGAACCATAGGTGGGGAGAGCGATGTCGCGGATCTTTTTGCCGTCGTAGGTGTAGAGTGCGGGATGGTCGCATGCATCCTTTTCGTAATTGATGAACATGCGGTTGCCGTAGATTACCTGCGCCGCGGTGAGCACGGCGTCTTTTCTCTCGGGAATGACATCCTTCCAGTTGGCCGGAGCGGGGTTGTTGACCGAAGTCATCACCACACGGTTGTTAGGTGCGTCTTTTGATGTGAAAAGGTAGAGCGTGTCGCCCTTGATGTCGATAATGTCGACCAGAGCCTCCTGAGTCGGCTCGATAACCGTCCAGTCAGCACCGGGTTTGGTCATGTCCTTAATCATCAGGCCGTTGCCCACACCCTGTCCGCCGGTCGATACAACCAGCCAGCGCTCGTCGTGAGTGATGCCTGCAGAGTGGAAGTGAAGAGGATTCTTCGGGTCGGTATAGACCAGGATGTCGGCGCTTTGCGGGGTGTTAAGTTCGTGAAAATAGATATTGTGGTATTCGTTGGCATTGGAAAACTCCTTGCCTGCCTCGGGACGGGGATATGCCGAGTAGAAAAATCCCTTTCGGCCATTAATGCCTTCGGTGCGCCACACAGCACCGGTGAATTTGCCCCACTCGATGTGGTCGGGAAGGGGTTTGAGCGTTTTGGCGTCGATGACGTATATTTCGGTCCAGTCGGAACCGCTGCGCGATATGGTATAGGCTATCTCCTTGCCATCCTGTGACATGGAGAGGCCGGTCAGTGCCACTGTGCCGTCGTCGCTCAGCGTGTTGGGGTCGAGCACGACAGCGGGGTCGGAGCCGAGGGTGTCCATGCGGTAGAGCACCGACTGGTTCTTCAGACCGTCGTTCTTGTAGAAATAATAGCGTCCGTCTTTCCAGCGCCACGGTGCACCTCGCCGGGCATAGTTGTTAAACTGCTCGATTTCGTTGCGCAAGGCGTTGCGGAACGGTATTTTCGAGAGGTAGCCGTTGGTGACGGCGTTCTCGGCTTTCACCCATTCGAGGGTCGACATGGCTGTGTCGTTTTCGAGAGGACGATATGGATCGGGCACCTTTATGCCGAAATACTCATCGACAGTGTTGTCGGCAGGGGCTTTGGGATAAACCAGATTGTCGGCCTGTGCGACCGTTGCAGATGTGATTGCCATAGACAGGAGAGCCGGTGCAAGCACCGGAAATTTAGTGAGTCTTTTCATGCAATATTCTTTTTCATTCGGGCGAACCGGCTGCAGGAGGGGTTATTGCTTGTCCTTGCGGAGCGATTCGCGATGTTTAAGGTGTAGATGTAACAATATTATGCAGCAGAGCACCAGAGCTGTCCCTCCGAAATATAGCAGGGGGGATGTGGCTCCTGCCACGTAACTGTCCCAGCCGAGCACTACCATCACGCCGAGATAAACGACGAGAAGAAGCGGAACGATCAATGACAGGCGCAGCAGTTTTTTCATTCTTGCGAGTTTTTTTTCGGACGGGTTGTGCGACGAGTGCGGGTTTTGGCTTCTGTTTTGCCTTCAGTGGCTGTTTTAGCAGCTTTGGGCGAAGGTTTGGATACTTTGGGAGTCGCTTTGGATTTTTTCGGAGCTGTTTTAGATGACTTCGCGGGAGTCTTGGCTTCCTTTGTCGCTTTCGCAGACTTGTTGACTGCCGCTTTTGTGCTCTTTTTTCGCCGTGTGGCTTTCGCCGGTTTGCTTGACGAATTGCCGGCAGGCTGAGGGTCGGGCAGAATCGGACCGTTGACTTCGTCGCCGACAGGGTGTGTCAGCGGCATGTGTATTCCCACCGAGCTTTGGAGCATCAGAGCTGTAGCATCGTCGATGATGTAGGGGCACTGTTCGGGATGAAATTTGCCGGCTCGCAGATGGTTGTAAATCTCTACACATGCCCAGGCGTCGATTGCGGCGTAGTTCTGCTGGCTCAGGGTAAGTTCGGGTGCCTCCCAGTTGGTGAGACGCTGGTTTTTTGAGATCCGCTTGTTGAAAATCAGCGCGAAAATTTTCTGAAGACTGTTGTCGGCGATTTCAAAGTCCTTGACAAATGTCTGAAGTTCTACGAAACCTGCCGGGGTGAACTGGCATAGCTTGGCCAGCGAGTGAAAATCATCTTTCAGGGAAAGACCGATTTTCTGTATTTCCGGGTCCTCGAAAATCGACATGAGACCTTCCATCCCTCCGATTTGCTTGAGGCGGAACAGGAAGCACTCGCCGGGGGTGGAGAGTTGCACCAGCGACACTTTGTAACGGTGGTTTTTCTGGAAACTGGGGCGTGTCTCGGTGTCGAATCCGATCTGACGCTGTTTTTTCAAGTAAGTCACGGCATCTTTAGCCTTGGCTGCGGAATCTATAAGAATCACACGGCCGGGATAGTGCACCTCGGGCAGCGCGTGGATAATTTCTTTAGAGATACCTAACATGGCTGCAAAGTTAACAAATTCCGTTAATTTCGCCAAGCGACTAACGGAATTTGTCAACAGCTGTAACGGGGCAGCTCCATGGCCTCACTCAATGACAGGGGCGTCGGCGGGGATTTCAACCGTAGTTTCGGGCGTGATTTCGGCGCTTATTTCGTCAAGAGACTCCACATGCACCACATCTGTTGCCGGCTGCCGGGCAATGTCGGCCTGCTCGGGCTTTGTGTCGGACGGTGCGGCCTCTTGAGTTGTTGTGGCCGGTATGTCAACCGCTTTCGGGGCCGGAGCTTCAACCTGTGGTGTGCTGTTGGTTTCAGTGACTACCACCACGCTGTCGGCGGGCGTTTCGGCAATAGCTTCTTCCGCTATAATATCAGAGCCGGTGGCATTGGTAAACATAGGGGAGAAAGCCCACCATATCACGCATAACGGCATCACGCCTTTGAGTATGATGGCACCGAACGTCCGCATGCCCTTGTGGTTGTTGCGGTTTTTGCTGCGACGACGGCGGCGCACCGGTTTGTCTTTATATCCGAGAGGATCCTGACCCGGACGGAGAGATCTGTTGTTGATGTGTGTTGACATAGTGTGAAAATTAGAGCAAAGTAATTATGCCATTATAACAAATATTACACTGCTTTTTCACTTGGAATCTGTAAAAAAATTGCAAACATAAACAAGGGGTTAAATATTGTAAACAGGCGTTAAATTAATGCAATTTTGGCATCTGCATGGTGATAAAGTAGTAATTTTGTAAAAAAGATAAAGTAAAGAATTCTACGAATCCCACGGATATGAAATATACCCTTGTTACCGGCGCATCACGCGGCATAGGGCGTGCCATTGCTTTGCGGCTCGCCCGGCAGGGCAATCCCGTGATTATCAACTATCTCTCCAACGAAGCCGCCGCACGCGAGGTGGCCACGCTGATAGAACAAGAGGGGGGCGCCGCCGAGCTGCTCCCCTTTGATGCCTCTGACCCAAAGGCAGCGGAGAGCGCTCTTGACCAATGGGAGAACGCGCATCCCGACGATTATGTGGCCGTGTTGGTCAACAACGCCGGAATTCGTCGCGACGGCATGATGTTTATGCTGAGCGACGATGACTGGAACAGCGTGATAGACACCACTCTCGGAGGCTTTTTTCATGTTACCCGCCGATTGCTCAAACACATGATGCCCCGCAGGCGCGGAGGCCGCATAATCAACATTGCATCCCTTTCCGGAGTGAAGGGAATGCCGGGCCAGACCAACTACAGCGCTGCTAAAGCCGCCTTGATTGGCGCTACCAAAGCGCTGGCACAGGAGGTGGCACCGCGCGGCGTCACTGTCAACGCAGTTGCTCCCGGATTCATTGATACAGATATGACTGCCGACCTGCCACGCCAGGAACTTGAGAAGATGATACCCGCAGGACGTTTCGGGCGCCCCGAGGAGGTGGCCGAACTGGTGGCTTTCCTTGCTTCCGACGCGTCTGCTTATATCACCGGTGAGGTAATCAACATCAACGGCGGCCTATACACCTGAGACAGCTTACATTCACTATGTCACAAAGAAGAGTAGTTATCACAGGCATCGGCATCTGGTCGTGCATCGGCACGGATGTCGACACCGTGAAAGATTCATTATACAACGGCCGCTGCGGAATCGGCTTGCAGCCGGAGAGAGTGGAATACGGTTACCGTTCGGCTCTCACGGGCATTGTGCCCGCACCTGTAATCACCAAAGCAATGCTCGACCGCCACACCCGTGCGGGGATGTCGGAAGAGGCGCAGTATGCCTATATGGCGGCGCGGCAGGCTTTTGCCGATGCAGGCGTCGACGATTCCTATCTTCGGACCAACGAAGTGGGGTGTATATTCGGTAATGATTCATCGGCCAAACCGGTCATCGAGACGGCTAAAATTATGGACGAGAAGCATGATTCGGCCATGCTCGGCTACGGATATATTTTCCAGTCGATGAATTCCACCGTAAACATGAACCTCAGCACCATCTTCCATCTCCGCGGTGTGAATTTCACCGTGAGCGCCGCGTGTGCCAGCGGAAGCCACTCGATAGGCCTGGGTTACATGCTGATCAAACAGGGTCTGCAGGATATGGTGCTCTGCGGCGGCGCTCAGGAAACCAATTTCTATTGTATGGCGTCGTTCGACGCGTTAGGGGTGTTCTCCACACGCATGAATGACCCTGCGCGAGCCAGCCGTCCCTTCGACCGCGACCGCGACGGTCTTGTGCCTTCGGGAGGAGCCGCCGCGCTCGTCCTTGAGGATTACGATCACGCGGTGGCCCGCGGCGCCCGCATCCTCTGCGAGGTTACTGGTTATGGCTTCTCGAGCAACGGCGCCGGAATTTCCGACCCGAGCGACGAGGGGAGCGTCACTGCCATGCGCCGTGCCATGGAAGATGCCGGCGTCGAGCCGGCCGACATCGACTACATCAACGCTCACGCCACTTCCACCAGGCAGGGCGATATGTATGAGGCGCGGGCGCTTCACCGCCTTTTCGACGGAACCCGCGCACTGATTTCATCCACAAAGGGGATGACCGGGCACGAATGCTGGATGGCCGGAGCGAGCGAGGCTGTCTATTCCATAATCATGATGCGCAACAATTTCGTGGCTCCCAACATCAATTTGGAAAATACTGACGAAGATTCGGCGGGGCTGAACATTGCCACCGCGGCAGTTGATATGCCTGTCGACACTATCCTCAGCAACTCTTTCGGATTCGGCGGCACGAATTCGGCTCTTGTAATCCGCAAAATCCAGAATCAGTGATGGAACTATCGCAACCGCTCAAGGAGCGTTACACCCGCGACACACTTTCAGCCCGCGAAGCCCAGCGTCTTGCCGAATTCATCGCATGGGGACCGGCGGTATTTCAGGCATCGCGGCTGATGGTGAAATTCGGGATTCTCGATATGATTCGCGATGCACTCGATGGAATTTCGCGTGAAGAGATCGTAGAGCGCACCGGCCTCTCGGACTATGCTGTGAAATGCCTGCTGGAAGCTTCGCTTTCGATCGGGACAGTCATTGTCGATACCGATACCGACCGTTACAGCATCACCAAAACCGGGTGGTTTCTACTCAACGATCCCGCCACCCGGGTAAATATCGATTTCAATCACGATGTGAACTATCGTGGCTGGTTTCATCTCGAGGAAGCTCTCAGAGAGGGGCGTCCGGCCGGACTCAGTGAACTCGGCCCCTGGTCCACGGTCTACGAGGGACTGTCGCAGCTTCCTGAACATGTGCGCCGCAGCTGGCTGGCATTCGACCATTTCTATAGTGATTCGTCGTTTCCCGAAGCTCTGAAAATACTGTTTGACATCAAGGGCGTGCGCACTCTCTACGATGTCGGAGGCAACACTGGCAAGTGGGCGCTCCAATGTGTGGGCTATTCACCGGATGCGCGTGTGACCGTACTCGATCTGCCCGGACAGATTGAAATGATGCGGCAGAATGTGGCCGGACACGACGGTGCCGACCGTATCAGCGGTATCGGCATAGATCTGCTCGATCCCGAAACCCGCTTCCCCCTGAGCACAGAAGCTCCCGATGCCATATGGATGAGTCAGTTTCTCGACTGTTTCAGCCCGGAACAGATCACCGGCATTCTCTGTCGGGCATCGGAGGCGATGGGCGACAATACACGCATATATATAATGGAGACTCTGTGGGACCGCCAGCGTTTTGAGCCTGCGGCAATGTGTCTCACTCTCACCAGTCTCTATTTCACGGCTATTGCCAACGGCAACAGCAAAATGTATAATACCGCCGACCTGAGCGGCTGCATCGAAGCCGCCGGACTGGAGATTGAAGAGATTCACGACCATCTCGGTCAGGGCCACAGCATACTTGTGGTAAGAAAAAAGCAATCAGTATAATAATATGGACAGAAAAGAAATTGAAGAGAAAGTCAGAGAGTTTCTGATCGATGACCTCGAAATCGAGGAGGAGACCATCAGCGACGATGCCCGGCTGAAAGATGACATGGGCATTGATTCGCTTGATTTCGTCGACATCGTGGTTATCGTGGAAAAGAAATTCGGCTTTAAAATCAAACCCGAAGAGATGCAAGGCGTGGTGACTCTACGTCAGTTCTGCGACTACATCGAAAGCAAAACCTCCAAAAACTGAAATCGGCTGCATGAACGGGACGGCAACACAGAGCGCCGGCGGCGAGCGTCGCTGGCAGGGAACCACCAACGGCAGTGCAGGCATGCACCACGCGCTCACCGCTATCCTGCGTGCGGTGAACATCAGGCTGGTGTATGCTTTCAGCGCTCTGTTTGTGGTGCCGGTGTGTCTGTTCCGTCCCGGAGCAGGGCATATATTCCGCTATCTGCGTCGTCGTGCCGGAATGAGTTTCTGCAGAGCGCTCTGGGGCACCTACCGCAATCATTGTCTGTTCGGTCAGGTGGTGATAGACCGTTTCGCCATGTATGCCGGAAAGAAATTCACGGTGAAGATCGAGGGCTATGAGCATTTCCTGCGACTGGCGCGGCGACCCGAAGGGTTCGTGCAGCTGAGCGCGCATGTCGGAAACTATGAACTCGGCGGATATTCGCTCGTTGCGGCTGACAAACCGATGAACGCACTGGTGTTTGGAGGCGAGAAAGAGTCGGTGATGCATGAGCGGTCGCGGATGTTCGGCCACAGCAGGATCAGGATGATTCCTGTCACCGACCACTCCAGCCATCTGTTCCGCCTTAACGATGCATTGGCATCGGGCGAGATTGTGAGTATGCCCGCCGACCGTTCGATGGGTTCGCTCAAAACCGTTGAAGCTGACTTTATGGGCGGGAAAGCGCAATTTCCCGCCGGACCGTTTCGCACGGCGGTGATGCGCGGATGCGACACATTGGCGGTGAATGTGATGAAATCGGGAGCTACCGAATACACCATTTATGTGACTCCACTCGACTACGACCGTACGCTCGGACGCGACCGGCAGACCGCGCAACTTGCCGCCGCTTATGCTGCTGAACTCGAGCGGGTGCTCCGCAAATATCCTCTCCAATGGTATAACTTTTTTGAATTCTGGAACGAATGAGCCACCAAGACTGGAATCCGGACGAAAAAAGCCTCCGCGCTATTGACATTCACACATTGCTTCCACAGCAGGAACCGTTTGTGATGGTCGACACAGTGACCGGTTTCTCCAGCGAGGGTATCACCACCGAAACAGTGGTCCGCGCCGACAATATGCTTGCCGAAGCCGGGCACCTCTCGGCCGAGGGGGTCATGGAGAATATCGCGCAGACCTGTGCCGCGCGCATCGGGTTTGTCAACCGTTATATACTCCGGCGGGGCATTCAGGTAGGTTTCATCGGCGCCATCCGCAATTTTCATATTCACCGGCTGCCCGAAACAGGCGAGACGATTACCACCGAAGTGCGTCTGGTCGAAGAGATGTTCGGCATGGTGCTGGCCTCGGCCACAGTCACCGGCGAAAGAGGCCCGGTGGCTGAAACAGAAATCAAAATAGCGCTGGATGGCGGAGATGCCGCATCCTCCGAAATACGATGATGATATTATCCGAATATGAAGAAACTTGCCGTATCAAAGGAATTTGAAGTGCGGTTCAGCGAGGTTGACTCGATGAACGTGGTGTGGCACGGGGCATATCCTCTCTATCTTGAGGATGCCCGCGAGAAATTCGGCGCGGAGTATGAACTTGAATATCTCACGATTTTCAACAATGGATATTTCGCACCGCTGGTGGATATGCAGATCAAGTATCACAAGCCGTTGCGCTATGGCTCCCATCCGCGCATAGATATTTTTTATGTGCCTGTCGAGGCTGCCAAGATTATCTTTGATTATGAAATACACGACACGACCGACGACTCTCTTGTGGCCACAGCGCGCACCATCCAGGTGTTTATGGATCGCGATTATCAGCTTGTATGGGACAATCCCCCCTTTTATCAGCAGTGGAAGGAGCGCATGGGTGTAATTGACGAATTGCAATGAGCTATATTATCGCCGACAATATCATATCACCGGCCGGTTTCGGCACGGAGGCCAACTGCCTGGCGGTGGAGCGCGGAGAGTCGCAGCTGCGGCTTTACGAAGACGCTTTCGGTTTGCCCGAACCTTTCGTGGCTTCGCTTTTCACTGCCGGGCAATGGGAGAGGATCGCGGCTGACGGACTCACCCGGTTTGAATCGCTGGCGACAGCCTCGGCCCATGCCGCTATTGAAGCTGCAGCTGAGAATTACCCCGGATTTGATGTGACGTCAGACAGGGTGCTCTTTGTGCTGGCATCGACCAAAGCCGACGTCGAGAATCTGACGGACACCGACATTGCCGCCGACACGCTTTCCCCGGGGAGTGCGGCGGCCCGGATTGCGGCGCTGTGCGGTGTCACCACCAAACCTATATGTGTTTGCAATGCATGCATTTCCGGACTCTCGGCCTTGATCCTTGCCGACCGGCTGCTCCGTGCGGGAACCTATGACTATGCAGTGGTATGCGGTGCCGATCTGCAGGGAAAATTTGTGGTGTCAGGTTTTCAGTCGCTTAAAGCAATGTCGGGAAGCAGGTGCCGTCCGTTCGACATCGAGCGCACCGGTCTGAATCTCGGAGAAGCAGCCGCTACGGTTGTGCTTTCGCGTGAGAGACCCGACGGTAATTGCTGCAGCATCGACGCCGGGAGCATACGCAACGATGCCTGGCACATCAGCGCTCCCGTGCGCGACGGATCGGGACTCGCCATGGCGATTTCAGATGTCATGGAGGGTGTCGGTTTCCGGGATATTGCTTTTATCAATGCACATGGCACCGCCACCATGTTCAACGATCAGATGGAGGCACAGGCTATCGGTGCGGTATCGCTCACCGATGTGCCGGTCAATGCCCTGAAAGGTGTTTTCGGACACACAATGGGCGCATGCGGAGTGCTTGAAACGATTATCTCTGCCCGACTGCTGCGACTTGGCAGAGTGGCACCCACAGAGGGGTTTGAGGAGATCGGCGTGTGGCCCGAGCTGAAAGTGTCAGCTGCGACAAGACCAACTACAGGCCGCACTTTCCTTAAGCTGCTGTCGGGGTTCGGAGGTTGTAACGCAGCCCTCCGCTGTTCGCTCGATTCCGATGGCGGTCAGCGCCCTGCAAAAGTGCAAATCGAAACCACCCACCGGGTAGTTATCACTCCTCAGTCGGTGATTCTCGACGGAAAGCCTGTTGCGGCATCCTCGACAGGGCAGAAACTTCTTACTGAGCTCTACAAAACTTATGTGGCGGATTATCCCAAGTTCTATAAGATGGATCCTCTGAGCCGTCTGGGTTTCATAGCTTCGGAACTGCTGCTGCAAGCCGAAGGGAATCCCCGCGGAGAAAATGGCGACCGCCGAGGCACTCTGTTGTTCAACCGGTCGACGTCGGTAGTCACCGACATGAAATATCTCGAGACTATCGCAGGAGAAGATGAGTTTTTCCCCAGCCCTTCGTTGTTTGTCTACACGCTCCCCAATATCATCACCGGTGAAATAGCCATCCGTAACGGTTGGCATGGCGAGACTTCGTTCTATATTCTGCCTGAACGCGACGAAAATGTCATGGAGGAGATTGTAGAGGCCACGGCCTCATTTTCACAGATTGATACCATGCTGACAGGTTGGATCGACTGCCCCGGTACCGAAGATTTTATCGCCGATCTCACTCTTAAAAACATCATCAGACTATGAAGATTGCCATAACAGGAGCCGGAATAATATGCGCGGCGGGCGTCACTCCCCAAGAAGTTTTCGACTCAATCCGTTGCCGCCGCAGCGGTGTCGGAACCATGCGTCATCTGCATTCTCTCCACAACAATCTTCCTGTAGGAGAGGTGAATATGAGCAATGACGAGCTGGCGGTGAAATGTGGGCTTCCGGTCGGAAAGACCTACAGCCGCACATTTCTGATGGGTGTCTACGCGGTGCGTCAGGCTCTCGATTCGGCAGGCGTGTCTATTGACGGAACGCTCGACAACGCATGCCGTGTGGCATTGGTCAACGGCACAACCGTAGGGGGAATGGATGTCACCGAAAAGATGCTGTTCAGCGGGAATCCCGATAAAGATTTTCTGCGGGAACATGACTGCGGGGCATGCACCCGGGCCATAGCCGGGACGGCGTGGGACGGTTTCGACAGTTATACCACCGTTTCCACCGCATGTTCGTCGGCCGCCAATGCCATAGCCGTGGGAGCAGAGATGATACGCAATGGCGAGGCTGACATTGTGGTGGCGGGTGGCACCGAGGCGCTGTCGCTTTTCCATTTCAACGGCTTCCGCTCACTGATGATTCTTGACGAACACCGCAGCCGCCCGTTCGATGCAGCCCGTGCCGGCCTAAACCTTGGCGAAGGAGCCGGATACATAGTGCTTGAAAAATATTATTCGGCGCGCAGACGTCATGCCGGGGTGCTCGGATGGCTGGCCGGATGGGGCGTGGCCTGCGACGCATATCATCCCACCGCATCTTCGCCCGAGGGCGCGGGGGCTGTGGAGGCCATGCGCCGGGCACTTGCGATGGCGCAGCTTGAACCTCACAACATCAGCTATATCAATGCCCACGGCACAGGCACACCTAACAATGATGTCTCCGAGTCGGCGGCTCTCCGCACTGTTTTTGGTGCCGCATTGCCTCCGGTGTCGAGTACTAAGCCATATACCGGTCACACCACCAGTGCGTGCGGAGGGATTGAGGCCGTGATTTCGCTGCTGGCCATAAAGGAAGGTTTCATGCCGGGGAATCCCGGTATCATAAATCCCGACCCCGATTGTGTGGAACCGACACAAGGGGGACCGTCGCCCCGAATAATCAATGTAATGAGCAATTCCTTCGGTTTCGGAGGAAATGATACATCTCTGATTTTTTCCAAGAGGGAAGCCGGACACCTGCCTGTCATCAACCGCGGAACGAAACTCAAAGTCGGCACCCCGGCTTTTGTGCGTTGCGCCGATGAACTGCAGAGGCTCGGCAAGTACCTGAATCCGCGGGACACCAGGCGTATGGGGCAACTGATGAAAGCGTCGTTGCTCACATCCTTTGAAGCGCTTGAACAAGCCGGGCTGGAGAAACCCGACGCGATCATTTCGGCTACGGTCTACGGCTGTATGGCCAACAGCGAGCAGATACTTCGCGAGATGATAGCAGATGCGGGGGAGAGTGTGAGCCCTACGCTATTTATGCAGAGCACTCACAATACTATCGCGGGCAACATAGCCATCCGTCTGAAATGTCACGGATATAATATGACGATTTCCAACGGTGCAGAGTCGGCCCGCGATGCCGTGAAACTGGCTCAACGGCTTATCCGCGGTGGCGAGGCGCGTAATGTGCTGGTGGGCATCCACGAGGAGTGCACACCGCTGTTCCGCTCGTTGATCGATGAAAAGAAATTGGATGTGGAACTCCCCGACGAGGTGTTCTCGCAGTCGTTTGTGATTAGTGAAGAATGATGTTATGAAAAAGATAATGCTGTATATTGCGCTGGCATTGCTACCTTTGACGGTGGCCGCGGCCAAGCCGTTGACACAGAGCGAAGTGCTCTCGCAGATTTCCGCCGCATGCGGTCGGATCACCTCCATGCAGTGCGATTTCACGCAGACAAAGAGTGTGAGGATGCTCAATGAGAAGGTGGTTTCGACAGGCCGAATGTATTATCAAAGCCCCGATCGGCTTCGCTGGGAATATCTGAAACCTTACAGATACTCTTTCCTTCTCAACGGCAACAAAATCACAATAAAAAGTGGTTCGCGCACCGACGCAATCGATGTCGACCGCAACAAAATGTTCCGTGAAATTGTGCGTGTGATGATGAATACCGTGGTGGGGAAGTGTCTCGCCGACTCTCGGGATTTCACGGCGGCAGTCACCGGCGACGCTGCTGTGTGGATTGTCACACTCACTCCCCGCAAAGGCACCTTGAAACAGATGTTCCGCTCGGTTGTGCTCCGTTTCGACCGGACGACCCAAAGGGTCACGCAGGTTGAGATGATTGAGCCGAAAGGTGACCGCACCGTGATAGAGCTGACGAATATAAAGAGTAATATTCCCATTGATGCTTCGGTTTTTGAAATTGATTAGTGTGGCTTTCGCACTTGTAGCGGTAAGTGCTGTCAATGCGGCGGAACGATTCTATCCTGATTCGGCCGGGCAGACTGTGCGTTGCCGTGCGATGATCGAGATGCCCCGTGGCGCCGTGAGCGGAATGTGTCTGCTCCGCAATGACTCCACAGAGGTGCGAGGCTGCATATTCAACGAATTCGGAATCACCGCTTTCGGTTTTACCTATGACACACGACGTGGAAAGGTGAAGCTGGAGGAATTGGCACCGATGTTTGACAAATGGTATATCAGACGCACTTTGCGTTCCGACCTCAGGGAACTGATGCAGGCACTCGATGCGGGTGCCGACGGATACATTAACGAGAAACGAAAAATTAAATATAAGCTGATACCGCTTGATGAGTAAAACGGCACATGGTACCGGCGCTCCGCATGTTGTAATCGTGGGGAGCGGCCTTGGCGGACTGGCATGCGGAAGCATACTGGCCCGCAACGGCTATGCCGTGACCGTGCTCGAACAGCATCACCGCATCGGCGGCTGTCTGCAATGTTTCTGGCGCAACGGCGCCAAATTCGAGACCGGTATGCACTTCATCGGCAGTGCCGCTCCGGGGCAGACGCTGCACCGGTTGCTCCGCTATCTCGAGGTGGACGGTTCAGTGCAGCTCGATGAACTTTCGCCCGACGGATATGATGTGATATCTATGGGAGGCCGCGAATACCGGTTTGCAAAAGGCCGTGAACGCTTTATCGGTCAGATGACGGAATACTTCCCGCATCAGCGGGAAAATCTTGAACGGTATTATTCCCTGATTGAGGAGATTGCGGGTGCTTCGCCGTTGCATTCGCTGAGGTTTGCCGATGCCGACCGCATGGTCAGCCCCGAATATCAGTTACGCAGCATCGGGGATGTGCTCGACGAGATTATTACTGATAGAAAACTTGCCGATGTGCTTTGCGGCACACTGCCGTTATATGCCGGTCGCCGCGATGCCACTCCGTTTTCCATGCATGCGTTCATAATGGATTTCTACAATCAGAGCGCGTATCGTGTGGCAGGTGGCAGCGACGGTATCGCCAATGCGTTGGCCGCATCGATCAGGCGCCGGGGTGGAAAGATTATTACCGGTGCCAAAGTGATAAAAGTGAATTTTGCTGACGGAAAGGCAGTGGCTGCCCGGTTAGCCGACGGACGCGAGATACCATGCGACATCATCATCTCCGACGCCCATCCGCAGATCACCATGAACTGGCTCGACACATCGCTGATCCTCGCTGCGACGCGGCGGCGCGTCAATGCCATACCGCAGACTCCGGGCGGCTTCTCTCTCTATCTGAAATTTCGCGAGGATTCGGTGCCGTACCTTAATTACAATTATTACCGTTTTCTCGGCGATTCACCCTGGGGGTGCGAGACCTATACAGAAGATACCTGGCCCCGCGGTTATCTGTACATGCACATGTGCCACGCTCCGCATCCGCGTTTTGCCCACAGCGCCGTGGTGCTCTCATATATGAATTTCGACGACGTGAGGCCATGGGCTGACACCACAGTGGGGTGTCGCGGCGAGGAATATCAGGAATTCAAACGACTGAAAGCTGATAAGCTGCTCGATCAGCTCTACCGCGATTTCCCTTCGTTACACGGTTGCATTGAGAGCTATTCGACCTCCACACCCCTTACATATCGTGATTACACGGGAACAGTGGAGGGTGGAATGTATGGTGTGGCCCGTGATGTTAACACCGGCAGCGCATCGCGAATAACAGCCCGCACGCGGGTGCCGAATCTGTTTCAGACGGGTCAGAATATCAATTCACACGGCATATTGGGTGTGTTGGTAGGGGCTATCGTCACATGTTCCGAACTGATACCGGCCAAAACCATTTACCAACAGCTGTTACAGACCGACGAATGAAGAGTGCAGTGATAATCGGAGGCGGCCTCGGTGGCCTTTTTACCGGTGCAATCCTTGCAAAGGAGGGCATCCACGTCGCTGTGCTTGAAAAGAATGCCACTCCCGGCGGTGGGTTGCAGAGCTTCAGTCGGTGGGGCGAAACGTTTGACACTGGCATGCATATCATCGCCGGCATGCGGCCGGGTGGATGTGTGCGCCGTCTGTGCGAATATTTAGGCTTAAGGGCTGATATTGCTGATATTGACGGAAACTGTGCCGACAGGCTCTACTTTGCCGAGGATAGCCGGATGTATGAACTTCCGTCGGGACGAGACGCTTTCACTGAGTCGCTTGCGCACGAATTTCCCGCAGAGCGAAAGGGCATAGCGGATTATGTCGAGGCAATCCACCGGCTTGCCGATGAGGTGCCGCTGTTGAAGCTGCGCCGTTCTGAAAGTTATGTCAATATTCATTCGTCTGAATTCACCATGGCAGCCGACGCGTTTATAGCGCGATATGTCTGTGACAGGCGCCTCCGTGCCATCCTTGCCTACACTAATCCTCTCTACGGAGGTTGCGGCGGCATGACTCCCGCTTATGTCCATGCGATAATCAGCGTACTCTATCTTCAGGGGCAGAGCCGGTTTGCCGGAGGGAGCGTGCGGTTTGCCAACGAGCTTGTGAGGGTAATCAGAGAGAATGGAGGCGATGTGACGGCGGCCGATGCCGTCACCGACATTCAGGTATCCGACCGTAATGTGACATTGGTACGGACAGCATCGGGACGGGAGTATCATGCCGATTATTATATCTCGGCCATCCATCCTTGCGCATTGTTCCCTCTGATGCGCGGGGGAGGTCTGACACCGGCATATCGCGGGAGGCTCAATTCCCTCCCGGTGTCTTATTCCGCGTTCTCGCTCTATCTGAAATTCCGCAAGGGTGCGTTCCCTTATATACCGTGCAGCGAGTATTTCATGACGCGTTACGACGATATATGGCGTTTCAATCAGAGACACCGACAGTGGCCTTTGGGTTTCCTGTTTATGACGCCCCCGTCTCTCAGGCAAGAGGCTTCAGCCTCAACCGGGCTTGTCACCGCCCCCATGCTATGGGAAGAAACTGCGCGCTGGGCGGAGACATCATGGAGGCACCGTGGACCCGATTACGCGGCATGGAAAGAGGAGCGCATCGCCGATATTATGCGCTGTCTTGAAAAGATGCACCCGGGCATCGGTAACGCCATAGATTCGATTGAAGGGGCGTCACCGTTGACCATCCGTGATTTCTATGGCTCGAAAGAGGGGTGTATCAGCGGGTTCAGTAAAGATTGCAACAATATAGCGATGTCGCAGGTGCCTGTGGTAACCAAGGTGCGCAATCTCTTTCTCACAGGGCAGAACAATAATCTGCACGGATTCTGCGGCGTGCCTCTTACCGCTATTCTCACTGCAGAAGCGATACTCGGGCAGAATTATGTAATTGACAGATTGAACGAAGAAGATTTGTCTAAAAGTTCAATTGTGCGATGAAATGATGCCTATGATAAGATTGTTGTTAGTTATTATAATTCTTGTTTCGTTTGCTTCCCGTGCAATGGAGCCTGTTGACATATGGCGCGACAGCATCGGGCACTGCAAAGTGCAGCTTTTCCCTTATCCGGCAAAAGAGAAGGATGCGCCGGCTGTGATAGTATGTCCCGGCGGCAGCTATTTCTGGCATGATATGGAGACCGAGGGGCACGCCGTGGCTGAATGGCTCAACCGTAACGGAATCGCGGCTTTTGTGCTCAAATACCGTGTGGCAGGTATACCTGCGTTTATTACACATTATCGGCTGTTGGCACGTGGCAACCGTTATCCCGACCCGCAGGATGATTTGCGGCAGGCTCTCCGCTATGTCCGTGCCCATGCCGGAGATTATGGCGTGAATCCCGACAGCGTTGGAGCAATGGGGTTTTCGGCCGGCGGACATCTGGTTATGTCGGGTGCGGAATTTTTTGACAGAGATGACAGGCCGGCTTTTGTAGTTCCGGTCTATCCGGTGGTGAGTATGTCGGATGAGTGTACGCATGGTCGTTCACGACGGGCATTGCTGGGCGACAACCGCGCCGGTAACCGGCAGATGCGCGATTCGCTATCATTGGAAAAACATGTGCCTGCCGACTGCGTGCCCGTGTTCCTTGTAAATTGCCAGGATGACCCCGTGGTGGAGTGCCGCAACTCCGAGTTGCTCGATTCGGCGCTCACCGCTCAAGGCATCGTTCATGAATATCACCGGTTTGCCACCGGCGGCCACGGATTCGGCGCCTCGGACACAAAGGGCACTGAAGAGTGTCGCCGTTGGCGTCAGCTCTTCATCGACTGGTTTCACAAACTACCCACGCTTGGCAAATGATAACCCCGACTGATACATTAAACGCCACGCTGCTGCACCGTTTCGACGAAATGCGTCCTTACGATGACTCGGAACTCCCCGCCGCAATGCGTCGGATCATCGACAATGTTTCGTTCCCGATGCTCGCAAAATTTATTTATCCCGACGAAAGCATCGATACCGTGAGGAAGCGTCTGCTCGGTTACACCAATGTGCGCGATTTCCAGCATGAGACGATGATTGAAATGAATCACCGTATTGTGGAGAGTTGCACTGACGGACTGACCTATAACGGCACAGGCTATCTCGACCCCGCGAAAGCATATCTCTATGTGTCGAATCACCGCGACATCATGCTCGATTCGAGTCTGCTGCAGATGGTGCTTGTGGAGAACGGATTCGAAACCACTCAGATAACGTTCGGTGCCAACCTGATGATGACGCCTCTTATAGTAGACATCGGCAAGTGCAACCGCATGTTCAAAGTGGAACGCCCGGGCCGCAATGTCAGGGAGTTCTACCGGCATTCGATGCTGCTGTCGGAGTATATACGTCATACCCTCACTGTAGGGCATGAGTCGGTGTGGATAGCCCAGCGCAACGGCCGCACAAAAGATGGCGACGACCGCACCGATCAGGGTATAATAAAGATGTTCTGCATGAGCAACGACGCCGACAAGGTGAAATCGATCAACGAACTTAATATTGTTCCCGTGGCGGTGTCGTATGAGTGGGAGACGTGCGACATTCTCAAGACTCTGGAGCTGTATCAGTCGCGTTTCAGCCGTTATACCAAGAAACCGTTCGAAGACCTCACAAGCATTCTCACCGGTGTATGTCAGGACAAGGGACATGTGAATATCGAAATTTGCGAACCTCTCGGCGATGTCGAGGTGGCAGGAATGGAAGGTCTCACGGCCGGAGAGTTCCACAAACGCATAGCATCGGTGATCGACCGCCGCATTCACCGCGCCTACCGACTGTTTCCTAACAATTATATCGCTTACGACATCCGATATGGTACGGCGCGTTTCAGCGGCAAATACACGCAGGCACAGCGCGAGGCTTTTCTTGCGCGGGTGCGCCGGCTCGCAGAGTATGACACTTGCGATTACGATCAGCTTGTCGACATTTTTTTAGGCATCTATGCCAATCCGGTGGATAATAAATTAAAAGCTGAGACGGACTGACCATGGCCGGACCATTTCTAAAAATATACGACTTTTTCCGCAGTCGGCGCACTGTGGCGATGACGCTCCTCGGATTGCTGACACTGCTGATGACTGCCATGGTCCTCAGGCTCGGGTATAAAGAGGATATTTCTGATTTCCTTCCTCTCGAAAGTGACGAGGCCACGGCAATGCGTGCATTCCGGCATTATTCGGGAGCCAATCGCATAGTGGTGGCGTTTGAGGCGGCTGACAGTACACCCGCCGGCTGCGATGCCGTTACTGCCGCTATTGACGATTTCGCTACCTGTCTGGCTGAAACCGATACCGCCCGGGTGGTCCGCGACTTTGTCTGCCGCGTCAGTCTTGACGAAACAGCCGAAAGAGCCACCGAAATTTTCCGTTACATACCATATTTTCTTGATGAAGCCGATTACAGGCGCATGGACTCCCTTCTTGCCCGACCCGGGTTTGTGTCCTCCAGTATCGAATCGGCGCGACAGCAATTGATGATGCCGGCATCGGCGCTGACCGATGTAACCGTAGGAAGCGATCCGCTCGGCCTGTTTCTGCCGGTAATCGCGCGAATGGGGGATGATGCGCCGGCGGCGGCTTATGAGCAGTATGACGGCTACATTTTCTCTCCTGATATGCGGCTCGGGATGGCGACACTCTCCTCACCTTACGGATCGAGCGAGACGCAGCAGAATGCCCGGCTTTTAGAGATGCTTAATTCGGTGGCAGACTCTGTCAGTGCAGAAAATCCGGGAGTTGACATCCGCTTTCTCGGCGGACCGGTAGTGGCTGTTGAAAACGCCCGGCAGATACGCAGCGACAGCGTGCTTTCCATCTCGTTGGCCATGGTGCTGATACTCGCGCTGTTGCTCTATGTGTTCCGCACATTCCGCACTCTGTTTCTAATCACCGTGGGCGTTGCCTGGGGGTGGCTGTTCGCCCTGTGCGGGCTTTCGCTGATCCACAGCGATGTGTCCGTGATCGTTATAGGCATATCTTCGGTGATAGTGGGTATTGCGGTCAACTATCCTTTGCACGTGATAGCCCATACGGGTCACCACGGCAACCGTCGCGAGGCGCTCCGCGAGATCGTAACTCCGCTTTTAGTAGGAAACGTGACCACTGTGGGTGCCTTCCTCACCCTTGTGCCTCTCGATTCCGTTGCGCTCCGCGATCTGGGCATTTTTGCGGCCCTGCTGCTTGTGGGCACTATAATTTTTTCATTGCTTTGGTTGCCACATCTCACCTCTGGGAAAAAGCTGCGCGAGCCGCGGGTACTTGGTTTCCTCAGCAATCTGAAACCCGAGACCAACCGTTGGTTCGTGGCTATTATTTTTGTGTTGACCGCGGTGGCCGCATATCTCAGTAAGGATGTGTGCTTCGATGCCGACATGACCCACATAAACTTCATGACTCCGCAGCAGCGGATCGATATGGAGTATTTCAGCCGCATGCATTCGGGTGCCGATTCGCTCAGACAGGTGTTTGTGGTGTCGCAAGGTGTCGATACCGACCGGGCGCTCGCTGTCAGTGATTCGCTGCAGAGCCATATCGCAACGCTCAAAAAAGGAGTGGTGAAGCGGGCGGCCGGACGTGCGGGATTCATAGTTTCTTCCGAAGAACAATGCCGGAGGCTGGCCCGGTGGCGACGTTTCGCCGACGAACATCGGACGCGCCTTATCGAAGATCTGGATAGAGAGGCAAATTCCGCCGGATTCACACCTGACGCATTTCGGGATTTCCGGTCGATTTTCGCCCGGGAGTATGATGTCATAACAGCAGATTCACTCTGCGTAGTCACTTCACATATCTACGATCGGTATATTGCCCGCGGCGAGGTTACCGATGTGCTGTATGTGGAACCCGAAGATGCAGAGAAGGTAGAGGAAATGTTCGCCGGAGACAATACCGCCGCTTTCGATGTCTCGCGGCTCGGCAGTTCGCTCACTCGCCATCTGTCCGATAATTTCAATTTCATAGGGTGGGCATGCGGATTCATCGTCTTTTTGTTTCTGTGGATGTCGATGGGATCGCTTGAGCTTGCCGTCATATCGTTTATACCGATGGCAGTTAGCTGGTTGTGGATATTGGGCCTGATGTCGGTGCTCGGAATCAGTTTCAACATCGTGAACATAATCCTTGCCACTTTTATCTTCGGCCAGGGCGACGATTATACGATTTTTATGACCGAAGGAGCTTCGTATGAATACACATGGCGCCGCAGGGTGCTGGCTTCATACCGCAGTTCGATTATCGTGTCGGCATTGATCATGTTTATCGGCATAGGCACTCTTATATTTGCCAAGCATCCTGCATTGCGTTCACTTGCTGAGGTTACAATCGTGGGAATGTTCTCGGTTGTGATCATGGCATATACACTGCCTGTGTTTTTCTTCCGCCGGCTTGTGAGCGACAGCGACGGGGCGATACGACGCAGGCCGATCCGTATTCTGCCGTTGCTGCGCTACATTCTGTTTAAGAGCCTCCCGCAATCGTGGCGCCGACCGGCATTGTCGCATCTTGCCGGCATAAGGATTAGGATGACATCCCCGATAGAGATACCGCAAGGTTGCCGGGTTTACTGCCCCTGCATGTCGCGTATAGACGAGATGATACTCCGAATTGTGGTGCCGGGTGCGGAGCTTACATCCGACCCCAATGCTGATATACTTGCAGGTGTGCCTGTTGTAGGGCTGTTCATACTCGGGTCGGAAGATCTTGCGCCACTCGACTCTCCGGTTCTCTGCTCCGGCGAAATAGTTGTGCATGCAGGGAATCCGATACTTAATGGCGATTTCTGTCGTTATTATGAAGAGACACGTCGCCGTATGACACCTCTGCTCCTCGGCGCGGCTCATTTCGCGCCGTTGGTTATCGACCGCTACCGCTATAAGGAAAATGATATTTTCCGACAGGTGCGCCGGTCGATGTCCGTGGTAACTCGGGAATCTCTTGCCGTCGCGTGCGAAGGCGACATTGACATTGTCGACACCGGCTATGGCCAGAAGGCATTGCTGTTGGCGCTTCTGCATCCCGACCGCACGGTCAATGTCTCGTTTGCCAAACCGTCGAATTCCGAAGTGCTCCGTATCTGTGCCGAGGGCATAGCACCCAATATCCGTATAAAAGAACAAAACTAAACTGAAATGAATACACAGCTTCGCGAAGAAATCAAGGAAATGCTCGAAACGGAGCTTCCGTTGATTGATTTCAATACCGATCATCTTTATCAGCAGCTCGACTCGCTTTCGACCACATATATCATTCAGCTGCTGACGGATAAATATGGCGTGAGGATAGAGCTGCCGCAGATTTCGCCCCGCACCTTCTCATCGATTGATTCCATCACTGAATTGGTTGAAAAGTGCAGAAAGCAGAACTGATTCCAACCGAGCGGCATCTGCTGAAACATGCGTCAGAACATCCCGCCAAAACAGCGCTGATTGTTGGCGGGGAGTCGGTGTCGTATGCCTCTCTTGCTGCGATGGTCAGGCGCCGCGCCTCCGAAATCATCTCTGATAATCCCGGGAGGACGCGGGTATTCCGCGCGTCGGCCTCGGTCGATTTCTTTGTGGAATATTTTGCCACGCACCTCGCGGGGAAAGTGGCTGTGCCGCTTGAAAAGGATGCCCCCGATGAACTGTTCCGCACTGTCAGCGCCCTTGTCGCCGACAATGAACTGCCCGGGAATGCCTACGACATTCTGTTCACCACCGGCACCACAGGGAGGTCAAAAGGTGTGATAGTAGGGGAGACAGCCAACGCAGCCAATGCCGACAACCTGATTCATGGCCTCGGATTTCACGACAGGCTGACATTTGTGGTGAGCGGGCCGCTCAACCACATAGGGTCGCTCTCCAAGATTCATCCCACGATTACGGCGGGAGGCACCGTCAGTGTGGTCGACGGCATGCGTGACCTTGCCTCCTTTTTCGGCGCTCTTGAAAATGTGCCCCACACATCCGCCACTTTCCTTGTGCCCGCGAGCATACGCATGATTCTGCAATTGGCGCCGGAGCAGATTGGTGCACTGGCCTCTAAAATAGAATTTATAGAGACCGGCGCGGCTCCCATGCCACTCAGCGATATGCAGGCTCTAAGCCGGCTGCTGCCTCATTCCAGATTGTTCAACACATATGCCTCCACAGAAACCGGGGTGATTTCCACTTTTAATTTTAATGAAGGGGAAGCGATTGCCGGATGTGTTGGCCGGCCGATGCGGCACAGCCAGGTGGAACTTACACCTGACGGTTTCATCGTCTGCCGCGGTCTGACGCTTATGGATGGATATGTAGGTGATCCAGAAGCCACGCAATCCATTCTGTATGACGGAGCGATACACACCCGCGACTTCGCCCGGCTCAATTCCGACGGTCTGCTTATGATGCTCGGACGAAACGATGATGTGATTAATACCGGCGGTTATAAAGTCTCGCCGGTAGAGGTAGAGGATGCGGCAATGGGTGTTGACGGCATTGCCGACTGTCTGTGTGTGCCCGTCGAACATCCGGTATCGGGTCATGTGCTGAAACTGCTTGTCGTGCCCTCCGACCCTGCGTCGCCACCTGCGCCACGCGAAATAGCGCAGGCGCTCCGCACCCGTCTGGAATCCTACAAGATTCCTCTACGATATGAATATGTTGACTCGATCGCGCGCACATTCAACGGCAAGCCCGACCGCAAACGCTATTGTTAAACAAGCTCTAAGCCAACACTAATCATCCATGAAAATTCAGGCTTTGGCAAACAGATTATCTGCTTTCGTTAAATATTATATGGCTTTAGCTGCCGTAGCAGTCTCCGCGCGGGCTGTCGCGGCAGATACCTCAGGTAATGAACGAAGATATGTGAAGAGTGAGCATATGGTGACCATGCGCGATGGTACCCGGCAGTATGTGGCAATCTATGCTCCGGAAGGGATAGGGGAGCAGAGCGCCGAAAAAGCACCGATATTGTGGATGCGCACCCCATACAGTTGTGCCCCTTATGGCGATCACCCCGCATCGTTTGTCAATGATCAGATTTACAAACCATATGCCGATGCCGGCTATATTTTCGCGTTTCAGGATGTGCGGGGCCGGTGGATGAGCGAGGGGGACAGCGAGAATGTGACCCCGATGTCGACACGTCCCGACGGGGTCGACGATGTTACCGATGCTTACGACACCATTGAATGGCTGGTCGATTCCGTGCCGGGCAATAATGGCCGTGTGGGTGTGTATGGCAATTCATATTGCGGATACTATGCACTCGTGGCCGCCGCGTCGCGGCATCCGGCGCTGCGGGCCGCATCGCCTCAGGCTCCGGTCTGCGACTGGTTTGCCGGCGATGATTTTCACCATAACGGTGCATTCGCGTTGATGCCGTCGACATTCTTCGCTCCTTTTCTTGCTACTGAAAAGAACCACCGTCCGTCGCCGCAGATGCGGATGCCCGAGTGTGTGGTGTCGGGCAATCCCCGCGAGTTTTTCCTGAATAACACTATCGCGGATGTCACCGCCAGGCTGGATGGCCGGGTAGAGTTCTGGGACTCGATAATGGCACATCCCGATTATGATGATTTCTGGAAGAAACGGTATGCCGGTCAGTTCACCAACAATCAGATCACCCCGATACTTGTGGTAGGCGGGCACTTCGACGCCGAGGATCTGTATGGCGCTCTGCGGGTTTACCGCGACCTAAGGCACAACTCGCCCCGATTGCCGGTGACGCTCGCCATGGGGCCATGGTCTCACGGCCAGTGGCGCGACAACGGCGCCGCCAATCGGCTGGGGGAAGCTTCTTTCGGAGATGAGAATCTTGCAATTTATTATCGCGACAACATAGAATTTCCGTTTTTCGACTATTATCTCCGGGACAACGGCAACAGGCCTGACAAGGACCATATTTTCATCTCAGGCGAAAACCGCTGGTTTACAGGAAAATCCGCCGACATCTCCACGCGTGAATGGTCGGTGTGGCTCGCAGCCGATTCCACGTTGAGCGTTACTCCTCCCCGGAAAAACCGTGCGAGTATTAAGTACACATCTCTGCCCTCCGACCCTGTGCCTTTTATTGCTGCGGAGAACTCTAACACCGCGGAATATATGACTGCGGGACAACGCTTTCTCGACGACCGCAAGGATGTGCTCTCGTTCATATCACCAGTTCTGACCGATACCTTGCGTTTCGTTGGCAGCGTCACCCCCGAATTGTTTGTGTCGATAACCACCACCGATGCCGATTTCGTTGTCAAACTTATCGACGTTGCGCCCGACGGAAAGGAGATGCTTGTGCGCGGCGATATACTTCGTGGACGTTATCGCAACAGTCTGTCACTCCCCGAGCCATTTACTCCGGGCCATGTTGAGAAACTGAAATTTGCCATGCCCGACATTGCCCACACTTTTCTGCCGGGACACCGGATGAAAGTGCAGATCCAGTCGTCGTGGTTCCCGCTTTTCGATATGAATCCGCAGCAGTTTATCGACATCTATAAGGCCCGTCGCGAAGACTTCATGCCGAGCGACATAACCGTTTACTGCGATGCAAGTCATCCCTCGCGGATAATTCTGCGACTTACAGACGGGAACATTTTCCGACCTACGGAATAAAGTATTTTTCAGAATGATGTTTCATATAGAACTGATGTTTTTTACAGAATGATACGGACAGTCACTACAGCCGATGCGCCGGTCATCGCCGACATATACAACGGATATATAGCCTCCAGCACCGCCACATTCGAGACGGAGCATGTTTCGGTCGATGAGATGACGCGCCGCATCGGCGATATATCAGCCCGGTTTCCCTATTTCGTCTGGACGGAACAGGGACGTGTGCTCGGCTATTGCTACGCCCATCCATGGAAAGAACGTGCCGCTTATTGCAACACATGGGAAACCACTATCTATCTGCATGAGTCGGCTTTCCGTCGGGGAATAGGCAGGCAGCTGATGCAACGGCTGATTGCCGAATGCCGCCGACTTGGCGCCCATGCACTCATCGCGTGCATCACTGCTGAAAATGAACCGAGCATTGCGTTTCATCAGTCGCTCGGATTCAGGAAGGTTTCGCATTTCCGTGAAGTCGGACGCAAATTCCACCGCTGGCTCGATGTAGATGATTTGGAATTACTTCTGTAATCTCCAAGCGGTTGCCACGGACTTAGAATTGTCAGTATCGGGGGGGGGATTTAATAATTTTTTACGTTATACAAGGAAAAATAACCGTGCGCCGGTGGCGCGATTGTGCTATTATCGTTAACTTTGCCACGAAACCGATCAACATTAAGTCAATCAACCTTAAACCAATCAACTATCCGAAATCAATCATAGCGCAATGAAACTGCTTTCACACCTCGATTTTCTGAAATCTTCTCTGGCCGTGGGCGCGGCTTTGGTTTTTATCGCACCCGTTTTGTTTGCCGCTGAACCGACTGCCGGTGCGAATAAAGTCTCTGAAGAGATTACTGCGGCAGATGCGACAGAGAATGTGCTGATAGCGGCAGAGCAGATGCCGCAGTATCCCGGCGGCGATCGCGCCGTGATGCAGTTTGTCGCCGACCATTTGGTGTATCCGCAGGAATGTGCCGACAGTGCCATTCAGGGACGCGTGGTGGTGAAATTCGTTATAAATAAAGATGGCTCGATAGGGGAGACGCAGGTTCTCAGGTCGCCCCATCCACTCCTTTCGGCCGAGGCTGTAAGGGTGGTGAAGATGCTGTCGGGTTTTCAGCCCGGAATGTCTGATGGCAAGCCTGTGGCCGTGTGGTTTACTTTGCCGGTGCATTTCAAGCTGCAGGATAACAACGACTCCCACAAAGCTCTTGAAAAACTTGTAGCCATATATGCCGAACGTCAGCAGAAGGAGTATGACAAATTCGTGAAAATGGGTGAACAGGCCGAGGTTGATCACAACAAGGATTATGCCATTGCTTATTATAAAGAGGCTTTTGCAATCATGCCGGTGCGCACCGACATGATCAACCGTTGCGAGAAACTTATCGGCGACGACAAGGCCGCTCTCGCCGATCTTTATAAGTCGGCTTACAAAGCGATTGTGGATGGCAACAGACTCACCGATGACCAGATGACAGTCTGGACTCTCACCGCCGATCTTTTCGAACGTCTCGACAAAGTGGAGCCGCTCGATGCCGGACAGCTGGCAATCCTGACCACAGCATGCTATATCATCGGCGACGAGAAGCGAATGGCCAACGCCACAAAGCAAATTTATGCGTTGAAAGATAAAGCCGATGTGACCGATCTGGGCACCGCTCTCTTTCTGGACGCGGATTTGATGCTCAGGCGCGGCGATTACAAGGGCGTGGTTAAACTGATTCAGCCGCGCCTGAAAAGATTGCTCCATCCATCAGGCGAGGCCAACCCGACAGGAGCACTGATGGCTCTCGCGCAGGCTCAGAATGCGCTCGGGAAAAGCGATGATGCCCGCAACACACTCCTCTCCACCTGTGAGGCTTATCCCGAGGGTTTTGCCGCCCGCATGAGTTCTCTCGGCGAAGATTCAGCCAGCAGACAGGTCTATGAGGATTTTAAGAAACTTCTCGGCGAGTAGGTTCTGAATTTCGGTTTTCCAAATTGATTTTTCCGGCGCGGTTATTTTTCGAGATCGGCTGGAAGACGGCTGGTGGCGTATGCGCTGATGACCACGAGGATAGCCAGAACAATGTTGACTATTGCGGTGGAATGCAGTATGTTGCCGAGCCCGACCAAAGGGGATGCTATACCTCCGATGATATAGCCCGTGATGCCTAACACTGCCGATGCTTCTCCCGAACGGTCGCGACCTTCGTTCATGGCCAGTGTGTTGGCTGTCGAAAGTATCATGCCTACAGCAAAGAGTTCAATGGCCATGAAAATGTCGTAGAGCCATACATTGTGTATGCAGTAGAGAGCCACCGTCTCGAGCGCTACGCCGATGCAGAGGATGATGGCTCCGAACGATGCGGCGCGTTTATACGGTTTGAATTTAAGCGAAAGCAGACTGCCGACAACCAGAAACAGCGAGTTGACGCCAACCAGTATGCCGTAGCCAGTGGCGCTGAAATGGTAATGATTTTGCACTATAAATGGCGAGGAGGAGGTATAGGCGAACAGTACACCTAATGTGGTGCCGCGCAACAGTGTGTGGATGATGAATGCCTTGTTTTTCAGCAATCCCTTGTATCCGCCGAACGACCGCAGTAACGGCAGGTGGTTTCGCCGGGCCGGCGGCAGGGATTCTTTCATGAAGAATGTGGTGACGATAATCAGAGCGGTGAACAATGCCAGAAAAATAAAAATCGATTTCCATCCGAAATCATCCTCGAGCACACCGCCGAGCACCGGAGCGGATGCCGGCGCAAATCCGTTGATGGCTCCCACAAGAGTCATCAGTTTGGCAAGCTGCCTCCCTCCATATATGTCAGCCGGAATGGTTTTTGCCAATAGATATCCGGCGGAGGCACCAAGCCCCTGAATAAACCGACATGCATTGAAAACATGGATATTAGTTGACCACAGGCTGGCGGCCGCTGCAATCACGAATAACGACAATGAACAGATAATCACCGGTTTTCGGCCATATTTGTCGCTTACAGGCCCGAGTATGAACTGCCCGACGGCCAGACCTGCCATGCCCATGGTCAGACCCATCTGCGCCAGGGGTATGGAGCAACCGAAGAAATGGCACAAATCGGGCAAGGCCGGAGTGTACATGTCGTTGACAAACGATCCTAATGCACTGAGAAGCACCAGAAATAATACGAAAAAAGCATAATATCCTTTCGATTGATTCATTTTCAGCGCCAGCGCCGATGGTGCCTGACTGTCGCCGCCGATACTCTTGTTTTGTGCCTTGTCCGTACCCATACTCAATTGTTGTTTATTACTTATTAACAATTGATCCGGATTTTAGTTGCAACTTAACAAATGATCCGGATTTTAGTTGCGGCGCACAACTATGCGCCGGCAGGTACGGAACAGAGTTTCAGTCAAGGACTTCGTATTTGCTCGATTTGCTCTTGTACTCAGGAACTATTGCTTTCATCTGCCTGACAATTGCCATGTCGTCGTGAGTATATGATAGTCTAAGCAGTTCGTCTTCGTTTCGCCGGGCAATGGCGTAATCGTAGCTGCGTACTTTGGCGATCATAATCTTGGGATGATGTGTGGGCACCGAGGCCTCTTTGTCATTGAGCACCTCTTCATAGAGTTTTTCGCCATCACGCAGACCGGTGAATTTTATCTCGATGTTGTCTGCGCCCGACAGCTCGATCATTCTTTTGGCCAGATCGGCGATTTTTACCGGCTTGCCCATGTCGAATACGAAAATCTCACCTCCATGGCCCATGGTGCCTGCCTCGAGAACGAGTTTGCATGCCTCGGGTATGAGCATGAAGAAGCGGTATATTTCGGGATGTGTGACCGTGAGCGGTCCACCTTTCTTGATCTGCTCCCTGAAAATGGGTATCACCGAGCCGTTGGAACCCAACACATTGCCGAAGCGGGTGGTGACGAATTGCGTGTCGGCCTTCTGTCCGTCGACCGTCATAGCCTGGAAAGTGCCATCCTGAATGGCTTTTCCGAGCGACTGGCAGTAGATTTCGCATATGCGCTTCGAGCATCCCATCACATTTGTGGGGTTGACTGCCTTGTCGGTTGAAATCATCACGAATTTCTTGGTGCCGTATTTCACCGCGAGGTCGGCGATTATGCGGGTGCCCTCCACATTGTTGCGTACAGCCATGGCGGGATTGTCCTCCATCATCGGCACATGTTTGTAAGCTGCGGCATGAAACACATATTCGGGACGGTGCTCGCTGAATATCTTTTCCATGTGCACTTTGTCGGTGATGCTGCCCACAATGGTGTTGTTTCTGATGTCGGCAAACTGGCGAGCCATCATCAGGCGGATATCGTGCATGGGGGTTTCGGCCTGATCGATCAGAACCAGCTCGTGGGGTTTGTAGAGCGCAATCTGGCGCACCATTTCAGAGCCGATGCTGCCTGCCGCTCCTGTGATCAGCACGCGTTTGCCCGACAGCATGGAGCCAATGGCATCCAGATTCACCTTTATTTCATCGCGCGGGAGGAGGTCTTCAATTTCTACCTCATGCAGCTGCCGGTGGGAGAGGTTGCTTTTTTCATCCCATTCCACAGCCACAGGCATCATCATCACTTTTATCCCGGCCTGCAGGATCTCGTTGACCATCGGCTGATTGTTTCGGAATTTCTCCGATTTGGACGGCGATACCAGAAGCACCTTGATGCCCAGTTCTTTCATGCGTTTGCCGATGCCGGGGCCGTTTAGATACACTTTGTGTCCGAGAAGATACACTTTCTCTATATCCTTGTCATCGCTGATGAAGGCTTTCATGATGTATGACTTCTCGGTCATGCTTTTTATGCTTTTGGCCAATGCTATACCACCGGCCTGGGTGCCGTAGATGGCTGCCGGCAGAGCCTGATTGCTGTGGAATGAGTCAAAACACCCTTTCACGGCGATGCGAACAAACCATATAAACATGGTGGAGATGGCAAACATCAACAGTGTCATTTCCCCGTCGGGTAACAGAAGCACATCGGGACGGACTCCAAAATCGTAGACAATAACTCCTATAGCATACGACAGTACACAGCCCGTGAAAATGGCTAATGATATTCTGACTAAATCGGTGAATGATGAATACCTTAGAATACCCTGATAGGTGTGGAACGCATGGAAGCTGAAGAGAAAAGCGGGTAGACAGCAGATGATGCCATACAAAAGTTGCCAGAAATGTCCCGTGAGCATCAAGCCGCCATATATGATGTAATAGCTGACAGTGCCTGCTGCGATTACAAGCAGGCAGTCGAGCAGGAGAATGTACCAGTAGGGTAACGCTCCTTTTGAAAAATACCAGCCGGTGAGTTTTTCAATAAATCGCATGATCTATAAATTTACATAGAATTAGTTCCTGATCAGAGTTTTTTTAATAAACTTAACAGGGTAAGGGATTGGCTGTTTTTAGTGGTTAAAGGCATGTTTAGTCAGGTTTAAACAATGCAGGTATACGTTAGAGGTGCCAAAAAAAGTTTTATTAAGCAAAGATAATTATTTTTATTGAAACAAGCATTCTTTTCCCGAATTTTTTCTTTCAAAGATTCATAAGAAGTGCAACTATAAAAAATTGGCGCTGTGTCAAAATGCTTGACACAGCGCTTTTTGTATTCTCAAGAGATATTATTCCGTTGTTTTTAGTTTAAATGAAAGAGCCGTGGGTCAGAGAGCTACTTTAGCCGATTGTGTGCCGGTGCTTACAATGTAGATGCCGGGTGAGAGGGTAGCGGTTGTGCCGGTGCCATGGAAGTATGTGCGGCCGTCGGCTGCTGTAACGGTAAAGATTGCGTCGCTGTCGGAAAGCGAGATGGTGCCGGCACTTACTATGATGTCGAGGCCGTTGTCAAGGTTGCTGTCGGCTTCCGGCAATTCTATTGAAGTTGCATCGGGGTCCAAGTTGAAATAATTGGGCTTGTCGAGGAAGTCGAAGCGGTCGAGAAGGTAGGTCTTGAGGTTGCCGATGGCTTCGTTGAAAGAGGCTTCGGCTCGGGGATTGGAGAAGATATATTTCCCGAGTACATCCCAGCGCTTGAAGTTGAGATCGGCCGACTTGCGGATTTTCTCGGCCCACTCGTCGACAAAGGTGCAGAGGCTTTCACCCGAGAGGTCTTTCTCGTTGCGTGCAATCGAATAGAGGTAATTGCGGCGAGCCTTGGCTTTGGTGTCGACGTTGAAGATGCGTTTGTGGAAATTGAGGAAGTTGTTGGCGATAGGACCGCGGCCGCTCAGTGTGCAGAGCACTCCGAGTTCGCTGGCGGGATAAACGCGGTTGTCATTGTCGAAAGCAAGCTCGGAGTCCCATACCGGGCCGCCCATTATCTTGCCTCCGCGCTCTTTGTGCACGTGCATGCACCATACGGCATCGGCATTACCGATGATTTCCTGAATGATGAAGTAGTGGAGATAAGAGTCGAGGTCGAGCCACTTGCGGTAGCCTGTCTCGGGGTGGTTGTATCCGCGAGTGAACACGGCACGCTCCATCTCGCTGAAATACTCCTTGATGTACTCATACTGCTCGAATGTGCCGCCATCGTCGGGGCTCTTTATTGTCACGGGTATTTGGTGATAGGTCGACTCGAACCATTCGCGTTCTTTTTCCTGATTTGCATAGGCGTCGATTTCGAGATGGTAGCCGCCGGTAAGGGCATCACCTTCGATGTCGGCGGGCGCCATTTCGGTGACGGGCACGCGGTCGGGGTTTACCTCCACCTGGTCGCAGAGCTGATAGCAGCCTTTGAACTCGCCGTTGAGCACCACATCCACTGGCTGGCAGTAGGGCGTGTAGTCCATGCCGATGCGGCGTGAAATTTCAAATGCCACTACGTTGCGCAGCAGGGTCTTGTCGCTGTGGTTGTTGATGAGTGTCCATTTCTTGGCCTTGGCGGGAGCATCGAGTACTCTTTGCTTTTTGTCGAATTTCAGACGCCAGGGCTTTTTGGGGTGTGTGCGAGAAGAGTTGCCGCGTTCACGCACGGTCGCCGATGCGTTGGTGTCGTAGGTTTTGTTGTTGAGTATGATTACGTTGCCCACGATGTCTGTTTCCTTGTCGAATGGCTCTTTCGAGTCGACAGTGTTGATGCACACTGTGGGAAGGTTTGTGAACTGGAACATGTGCGATTCGTCGCCTTCGCCCTCGTGTCCGTAGATTTCAAGTTCGGCGAGATTGCAGCGCACGTTCGACGGGCTTACGTAGCGTACATAACGGAAGCCTTTCGAGCAATCCACATCGCCGTATAACATCTGGTTGTTGATGCCTTTTTCTGTGATGATAAACAGAGGCACGGCGTCAAGCCAGTCGGGCGAGTTGGCGCCTTGGATTACTGCCATTTTTACACGGTCTTCGCCTTCTATATAGTCGTTGCGCGGAGCCCAGCCCACACGTTCAATTACATAAGGTTTGCCGAGATCGAGTCCGCCCCAGGCATACGAACGGTCGTAAGTAGCGTAATAGGTGTTGAGGTCTCCGTCAAACAGCAAGTCAACAGTGTGCACCGTGTTCGATGGTTGGCCGGTGGAGTAATCTACGCTCTGACAGCCTATGGGCGTACCGGTAAGTTTCTCCATTGCATTAATCTGGAGTGCGGTAACGGTTACTGCAGTGAGCAAGATCGTTTTTGGGGATAATTTCATGGTAGATTGGTTATGAGGTACTTTGCTACAAAGATAGCGATAAATTGATTACGTGCAAAAAAATAGATAATTTAAATGCTAAAAATGAAGAAAACCCTGCGGTTTCTGAATTCAGAAACCGCAGGGTTTTCAAAGTGTCCGAAATGAGACTCGAACTCACACGATCTAATGATCACTACCCCCTCAAAGTAGCGCGTCTACCAATTCCGCCATCCGGACATTAAAATCTTCTGTCGGCTCCCGTCGATGGGATTCGGTTAAATGATGGTTTCTGAGCCTTAAAGGCACCATTCCATCTTTAGAGCGAAAAACGGGACTCGAACCCGCGACCCCGACCTTGGCAAGGTCGTGCTCTACCAACTGAGCTATTTTCGCAATATTTCAATGTTCTCGGGGACTCATTTTATCCTGTCTGTCAGCCACCTTTCAGTGGTGAAGCGGGTTGTTTTTCCCGATTGCGATGCAAAGTTAGACATTATTTTTGAACTGACCAAATGTTTTTGTTAAAAAATTGGCAAAAATCGCCCCGATATAGTGTTTAAACAGCATTTAGATGAGTTAGGATTTTGAAAATCAAAGGATTGGGCGGTGTGGGATTTGTGGGCTTTTTTATGCCTCGAAGCGTGCTTTTTTCAGGCAATCTCCCCGAAGAATATGTTATATGGCATTTTTTATTTTTATTTGCTAACTTTGCATCGTCAAAAAATGAAGCGACAATGAAAGTCAATCAACGTATCTCCGGCGAGGTGTCGGTCTATGAATTTCAGGTCGGGAGTTCCGACAGCGGCATCACAGGTTTCTGCTGTGCCGACCGTGGCATCAAGCTTTTCGAGAATCAGTATCTTCTCCCCGACGGGATGACATATAACTCCTATATAATTGATGACGATCATATCGCCGTGATGGACACTGTTGACCACAACGTGATGGATCAGTGGTTGCCGGCGGTGAAGGAGTGGATGAAATCGCATGATGGCCGCAGGCCTGATTTCTTAGTGGTGCATCATCTTGAGCCTGATCATTCCGGTGCCCTTTCGTTGTTCCTTTCGGAATTTCCCGATTGCAAGGTGGTCTGCTCGGTCAAAGCAGCGCAGATGATGCCTCATTTTGTCCCCGGCATGGATTCCTCGCGAATCATGATGGTAAAGGAGGGTGACACGCTGGAGCTGGGACGCCACACGCTGCGGTTCATATCGGCGCCGATGGTGCACTGGCCCGAGGTGATCATGACATACGAGAGTGCAACCCGCACACTCTTTTCGGCGGATGCTTTCGGCACTTTCGGCACTTCGCTGGCTACCGGAATAGCTACCGGGGAGACAGATCAGAGCGGGCTTGCGGAGCTGTGGCCTGACGAAGCACGCCGTTACTATATTAATATATGTGGTAAGTATGGCCCGCAGGTGCAGTCGGCCATGAAAAAATTCGATACTGTCCCGGTAGATGTCATATGCCCGCTTCATGGCCCGGTAATCGCATTGGGTGACTATCCAGCGGCAGTGTCGCTATATGAGACATGGAGCAGCTATGTCGCCGAATTCCCCGAAAAAGTATTCATTGCTGTCGCTACGCTCCATGGTTTTACTCTTGAAGCAGCCCATGAGCTGCGTGAGATGCTTGCCCAGGAGGGTGTGGATGCTCATGTCGCTGATCTTGCCGAGACGGATCTGTCGGGCGACGTGGCATGGGCTTTTGCCGATGCTGCCACAGTGTTTATGTCGGCGACTTACGATGCGGGGCTGACTCCGGCCATGCGCGATTTCCTCGGACGGCTTAAATCCAAGAACTGGCAGAAAAGGTGCGCGGCTGTTGTGGAGAATGGCAGTTGGGCGCCGGTTGCCGGCAAACTGATCAGTGCCGAACTATCCGGGATGAAAGATATTGAAACAATAGGGGAGATCGTGACCATCCACACGCGTCTCGACGAGGAATCGCGTGCAGCGCTTCGCAATCTTGCGCAGGCAATCGCTGCACGCATAAAAGCCTGAGAAATGCGACTTGTGATTCAAAGGGTCAGCAGTGCCTCGGTTTCTGTGGAAGGCGAACGACTCGGCAGCATCGGCCGCGGGCTGCTGATACTTGTGGGCGTGGAAGAAGGGGACACTGCCGACGACATGGAATGGGTGGCGCGAAAAGCAGCCGCCATGCGTATTTTCGATGATGAAAATGGTGTGATGAACCGCTCCGTGACTGACGTCGACGGTGAGGTGCTGGCTGTGAGCCAGTTCACGCTCACAGCGTCGACGCGCAAAGGCAACCGTCCGAGCTACATCAGAGCAGCCGGACATGAGTTGGCCGTGCCCATGTATGAAGCGTTCTGCCGAAAAATGGAGGAACTGACATCACGGCCGGTTGGGCGCGGACGTTTCGGCGCCGACATGCAGGTGTCGCTTGTGAATGATGGCCCGGTGACCATCATCGTAGATTCCCGTCTGAAAGAATAGTCAAATAGAATGTGAATCGGATGGGTTTTACCGGAATGTAGTATTTTGGTAGAACGTCGGGACCGCAGGTGGCCGTGCCCACGCCTGTCTGGGCGGCATCGAGGTGCACTGTTACATTGCTCTCGGGCACCAGATCGTTGATGTGGGTTGCTTTCTGCACGTTGGAGTCGCTGTAGGGGTAGGCCGAGAACTGGAACAGGGCGTCGGAGGAAATCTTCAGGCCGGCTCCGTCGAGGCGTGTCCAGCGCACGTCGGTGTGGTTGCCTGCGGCTGAGGGTTTGTTGTAGATATGGAAATCGTCGACTGGACGCACGGTGTAGCGGCCGATGCGGCCTGCGGCTTTGCGGTCGACATATGTTTCACCGCTGCGGCCAAGATAGCTGACGGTGTTTGCCACAGCATCGGGCACAGTGAAAGTGAGACCCAGACGGGGGAAGTTTTTGATTATGGCAGTGTCAGGAAGGAAGTCGCAAGTGATTGCCAGAGTGCCGTCGACATTGACACTGTAACTGAAATCGACCCGGGCAATCCGGTTGCCTTCCCGTCCGAGGATGTCGGTGCTGACGCTGACGATTCCGTCGCGATATTTCATGTCGGTAAGCCGCTGGCTGATGGCGTCAATACCCTCCTTAACCCAGATAGCATTCTTGCCGCCCCATCCGAGGTCGTTTTCGGTGGCGGGACGATAGATTGAGAGAAGGATGGGCGAACTCAATACTTCCCTGCCGTTCTCTTTAAGCGACGCGATGGCGCCTGTGAGAGGATCGACAGTGAAGGCCAGTTTGCCTTTGTGGAACGTGAATGTGTCGTTTTTGCGTTTGAGCTTTGCGATTTTCACCGGTTGGGCGGGAGCCTTTGTGCCGGGCAGTACAAACTGGTCGTAGGCTATCTCATAGCCTAATTTCACAAATGGAGCGTCGTTTTTGGGTGTCCAGCTCAGATCGAGGTAAGCTTCCGGCTCGTCGACAGAGGAGTAGCTGCCGAGCGAGACTGTGGCGGATGCGCCGGGCGCGAGTGAAATGGTTTTGTCGCCGGATGTGATCGTCTTGCCCGAAGGAGTGGTCACCTTCCAGTGGAGATTATATCGGTCGAGATTGGTGAAATCAAACCGATTGGTCACATTAATGCTGAGGGTGGAGGGATCGGTGAGCCGGCAGATGATGTTCTGATATACTTTTTTAACTTCGGCAAGAGCCGGGTGGGGTGTGCGGTCAGCGGCAACGAGTCCATTGAGCAGGAACGAATTGTCGGAGGGTACGTTGGCCGGTCCGAAGTCGCCGCCATATTTCCAGTATTTTCGACCGTTGGCATCGGTGGCTTCGAAGCCCTGGTCTACCCAGTCCCATATGCAGCCCCCCTGCAGATTGGGATATCTGTAAAAGAGATCCCAGTAATCCTTCAGGCCGCCGACCGAGTTGCCCATGGCATGGGCATACTCGCAAAGAATGAAGGGCCGGTAGTTTTTAGAATTTCTGGCGTAGTTTTCAATATAATCAATTGAGGCATACATTTCGGCGAAGATGTCGGAGTTGGGGTCGTGGAGAGCGCGTTCATATTGCACGGGGCGGTTCTTGACCAGTTCTTTCATCATCTTGTATGCCTCCTCGAACACGATGCCGTTGCCGCATTCGTTGCCGAGAGAGTAGAAAGTGACGCAGGCGTTGTTTTTCGATTTGGCGAACATGCGGCGCTCGCGGTTGAGGATGGCGGGAATCCATTCGGGCTTCTTGGCCAGCGACTCCTTGTCGTAGCCGTAACCGTGGCTTTCGGCGTTGGCCTCGTCGATAACGTATATGCCATATTTGTCGCAGAGGTCATACCACTTGCGATCCTGCGGGTAGTGACAGTTGCGCACGGTGTTTATGTTGTTTTGCTTGAACAACTCTATATCCTTAAGTGCAAGTTCGACAGGCACGGTGCGTCCCATCTGCGAGTGTGCGTGGCGGTTGACACCCTTTATTTTGATAGGTTTGCCGTTGAGTTTGTATAGACCGTCACTGACCTCTGAGGTGCGGAAGCCCACGTTGGTGCCGACTGTTTCGGTGATCCGGCCGGCAGGGTCGAGCAGGTTGAGTGTGAGTGTGTAAAGATATGGGTTTTCGGCGCTCCAGGCGTTCACGCCCTTAACCGCAAGGTCAAATTTAGCGCTGGGTGTGGCATCGAGCGTGCCTGATGCCACTGTGGCGCCCTGCGCATCCGTGAGAGAATAAGCGAGTTTACGCGTGTCGGCCGGCGCACTCTTTTTGCGTTTGGCCTTGGCGGGAGCAGCGGCAGAAAGACCGTCGATGTCGACCGTTACGTCGAGCAGACCGTCGCGATACTTACTGTCGAGCGGAGAGTCTACGGTGAAATCGCTGATGAAAGTCTCAGGGGTGGAGTAAAGGTAGACATCGCGCTCTATGCCGCTGAGTCTCCAGTAATCCTGACACTCGAAGTATGCGCCGGCGCTCCACCGGTAGACTTCAAAGGCTACTGTGTTTTCGCCTTCGTTCAACACCGAGGTGATGTCCCACTCGGCTGCGGTTTTCGAATCCATATTGCAGCCGAGGAGTTTGCCGTTGACCCAGACGTAGTAAAATGATATTGCGCCTTCGCAGCAGAGCACCACTCTGCGTCCTTTCCATGAATCGGGGATAGTGAATGTGCGGCGATAAGAGCCGACCTCGTTGGTGGCTGTCGGCACTCTGGGGGCATCTTTCTTGAACTGTGCCCACTCGGAGTCAAATTCGTAGTTGATGTTGGTATATACGGCAGTGCCGTAGCCCTGACGCTCCCAGTTTCCGGGCACATTGATTAAGTCCCAGCCGCTGACATCGTAGGCAGGGTCCTGAAATCCGGCGGGACGGTTGTCGACACCTTTCACCCAATGAAATTTCCATTTGCCGTTGAGCGACTTGTACCAGGGTGAATCTTCATATTTGAAATCACGGATAGCGCGGGTGTCATTATCGCGGTATGGCACTACAAGAGCATGTGGGGCAAGCTGCCCCTCAGCAAACGCATCGATTGTTTGCCATTCAGGCAACTCGTGGGCTGCTACAGAGATAGTGGAGGCAACTGCGAATGCAGAAAGCAAAAATTTCATGTAGTCAATGATTGGTTATGAGTGAGTATCGGTTATGATGCTGTATCCACGGATAATCCGAAATGGCTTCCTGATGCAAAGTTAACGATAAATACCTGTTTGCAGGAATGGGCAAATGTGAATAATTGTTAAAATCAGAGAGATACGGAAAGAGTGATACCTACACCTCCGACATTGCCGGGAGATGGAATAATCATTGGCTGTGACTGGAGACAGCCCGGACCGAGCCAGCGGCATTTTGAAGTGGGGGAGAGCCATCCCACAACTTCATTGACCGGATCGATGAAAAAAGCAAGTATGTGGCCTATGACCTGCGACCCGAGAACGTAATAGTCGCGTTCCACAATCATGCGTTTCAGCCGGTAGAAACCCTCGCCGATGAGAGAACCGACAATAGGGGTGATTAACATGTCCTGATACGACGGACGCTCCATGCACGCTTCGATGCCGAATTCCCATCCCACGTTGGAAATCAGCGAGCTATAGAACAGCGACTGCCAGAAATTGAAACCGCAGGTGCGTGCTGCCATGAAATAGACCGCTCCGGCATAGGGGTGAAGGATATAGTTGAAATAAAACTTGTCGTGATCCCATTCAGGACCTTTCTTGAACACATTGTTGTACCAGCGTTTATAAAACGGATCTTTCTGAATCTCCTCGCGATTCCATGCGGTGGCATCCTCGGGAAGACATTCGAGAACGAAAAGGGTGCTGATAAACGCACTGGCATATACTGCCGTGTTGATCCACAAGCCATGCCACCAGGGGTCGCTGTAGGTCCATGAAGCGGGACGTCCGTAGATTGTCTGCGGACCGGCGCCGATGGTGAAAAGAGTGTCGACACCCAATGGGTTGCCCTCAAGCACGGGAGCTACAGGAGGAGCCACTGACTCGGCTGCCTGCGATTCTTCCATATCGAGCATCGAGTCGGGCAGCTCTTTTACAATGATTTCCTGTTTGCTTACAATGCTTAGAGTGTCAATCTCCTGAGCTACAGCAGGCAGAGCCATTGCGGTGAGTGCAGCGGCGAGCAGCGCGATGACGATGGCACATTTGAAACTGATTTTTTTATGAATTCTTGGGTCGATTCTCATAATCCCGAAGTAAATTAAATACAGTTGAAACATGTTATTCAGCTCCTGAATCAGGCTACGGGATGCCGGATTCTTATGAAGCTTTCTTTGTTGATATAACGCATGAACCGGGTGTATGTGTTTGCCTAAAAATCCGTTATTTTCGCATAAATTACCATTCGGAGCGTATTTTTTTGTAACTTTGTCGCTATGAACCTGTCATTGTTTATAGCTCGACGACTGAGGCTGGCACCCGACGGCGGTGGCCGCCGTTCGCCTGCGGTGGGCATAGCTGTGACGGGTGTGGCTCTTGCCGTAGCCGTGATGATAATATCGATGGCGGTGGTCCTGGGATTTCAGGACGCTATTCGCAACAAAGTTTCGGGTTTCGAGGCCTCGCTCACGTTAGGTCCGTTGGGCAAATATTATGAGGGGGAATCGGAGACAGTAGACTTTTCCAATACCATGCGGGGTGTGCTCGCCGCGACTTTGCCCGATGCGGCGGTTGCTCCGGTGCTCCGGCAGCCTGCGGTGATTAAAACACCCGACGACTTCTCGGGTGTAGTGCTCAGAGCCTATGGCGAGGGACATGACTATTCATTCGAACGCAGCAACATTCTCGAAGGCTCCTTGCCTGAACAGAATACCGACCTGATGATTTCGGCGCTGACGTCGCGCCGGCTCGGCCTCTCGATGGGCGACAAGGTGGATGTGTGCTTTTTCATTGACGGAGCGCTGAAGCTGCGCCGGCTCTCCGTGTGCGGCATCTACTCAAGCAATTTCGGCGACTATGACCGTCTGACCGCTTATGTCACATTTCCTATGCTTCAGCGCCTGAGGCGTCTCCCCGACAATATTGCCGACGAAATCGAAATCCGCAACGTGCCTCTCGATCAGGTGAGCGACGCATCCGCGCTCGTGCAGAAAAGATTGGCAGAGAAATATGACTCCGGAGAACTGCAGGGAGGTGTGACAGTCACCACCCTCTATGACACCGGAGCCGTGTATTTCAATTGGCTCGGTCTGCTTGATGCCAACGTGGTTGTGATTCTTATAATAATGAGTCTGGTGAGCGGATTCACTCTGATCAGCTGTGTGTTCATCATGATTCTTCAACGAGTGAGGATGATAGGAGTGCTGAAATCGCTGGGCGCCACCGACGGACAGATCCGCAGAGTGTTTATCCTTTTGGGTATCAGGGTTGTCGGTCTTGGCTTGCTGATCGGCGATGTGGCCGGCGTGACATTGGTGCTGCTGCAGAACCGGTTTCATGCCGTGCCGCTCAACCCCGAGGCATATTTTCTCACCTATGTGCCGGTTGAACTGACATGGCAGCAACTTCTCCTTGTCAACTGCGGGGCTTTGCTCCTTGCCGCATTACTGCTTCTGGTGCCCGCGCAGCTTGTGTCGCGAATCTCCCCAGCGAAAACCATGCACTTCGAATAGGCGCGTCGTCACTGCAATTGACGGCACCGCATGGCCGCCGGCTCCGAAAAATTTAGGGTGCCGTTCTCACTTTTTATCCCATTGTTTGTTGTGAGAATAAAGGGGGCCGCCTGTTATGCCGGAATCGACCGCGCCCATCAGGCGGCTGTCCGAAAAATTTTTGGTAAAGTTGAACTATTTTTGTTAACTTTGCGTCTTAAACGTTTTAAACTATTCATGAGCAAAGCATCATCAGTCGACACTGCAAGCAATACAAAAGAATTACGCAACTCCATCATTGAAGGAATTCAGGAGAAGAAAGGCCGCCAGATCTCGGTGGTCGATCTGTCGGGTATCGAATCGGCACCCACATCCCAATTCATCATCTGTCAGGGCAATTCTTCGCAGCAAGTGGCGGCCATTGCCGACTCAGTGCGCGAGTATATGTTTGAGCATGATGGCGTTAAACCGTATAACTACGACGGTTACCGCAACGCGCAGTGGATCGTGATCGACTACGGCGAAACCCTGGTTCACGTTTTCACTCCCGAAGCACGTCAGCTCTACAATCTCGAAGAACTTTGGGCCGATGCCCCTGTAATCAATATTCCTGATCTTGATTAAACACAGCATCCCGATCCCTCTCAACGCCACACTTTAATTCTCACAGACATCATTCATGGCAACTACCAATCCACAAGGGTCACAAAAGAAAAAGCCCCAGATAAAATTCAGCATGTACTGGATGTATGCGATCATCCTGATGTTTCTGCTGGGTATGTTCTACCTCGATGACAACTCAATGAACAAAGAGGTGAACTACAGCGACTTCGAAGACCGCATCACCAACCCCATAGTTTCGGCCAACAACGGTATCACGAAAATCACCGTCGACAAGAAAAAGGGTGTGGCTCAGGCAATTCTGAGCGACTCGCTGGCCCGCACGGTGTTTCATCAGAGCCAGTATAAGGAGGGTGCCGAGGCATCGATCTCCACCACTCTCCCTTCGACCGATGAATTTGCCCGCAAAATCGATTCGTGGAAGCAGTCGGGCATCTATCGTGGCCCGGTGGTGTATGACGAGGGTTCCGACCTTACTTCGTTTCTGTGGACATTCGGCCCGATACTTCTGCTGATAGCATTCTGGTTCATAATAATGCGCAGGATGAACTCGCGCGACAGCGGCGGTCCCGGCGGCGTGTTCAACGTCGGCAAGTCGAAAGCTCAGGTTTTTGACAAGGATGGCGCTGTGAAAGTCACCTTTGACGATGTGGCCGGCCTTTCCGAGGCTAAGACCGAAATCGAGGAGATTGTGGAATTTTTAAAAAATCCGCAACGCTACACCAATCTCGGCGGCAAGATACCCAAAGGTGCACTTCTGGTAGGCCCTCCGGGAACCGGCAAGACCCTGCTGGCCAAAGCAGTGGCCGGAGAAGCCAACGTGCCTTTCTTCTCGATGTCGGGATCCGACTTCGTGGAAATGTTTGTGGGTGTGGGTGCTTCGCGTGTACGCGACCTCTTCCAGAAAGCCAAGGAGAAAGCCCCCTGCATAGTCTTCATCGACGAAATCGACGCCGTGGGCCGTGCCCGCGGCAAGAATCCGAATATGGGCGCCAATGACGAGCGCGAAAACACGCTTAACCAGCTGCTTACTGAGATGGACGGTTTTACCACCAACTCGGGCGTGATAATCCTTGCAGCCACCAACCGCGCCGACATCCTCGACAAGGCGCTCCTCCGCGCAGGCCGTTTTGACCGTCAGATCTATGTGGAACTGCCCGAACTCAACGACCGTGTGGAGATTTTCAAGGTGCATCTCAAAGGTATCAAGACCGACGACTCGGTGGATGTTGACCTGCTGGCACGTCAGACTCCCGGATTCTCCGGTGCCGATATCGCCAATGTCTGCAACGAGGCCGCCCTGATCGCAGCCCGCCATGATAAGACTGTGGTGCAGCGGCAGGATTTCATCGATGCCGTGGACCGCATAATCGGCGGTCTGGAGAAACGTTCGAAAATCACCACCGAGGAGGAGAAACGCTCCATCGCATGCCATGAGGCGGGACACGCCACTGTGTCGTGGAATCTCCGTTATGCCAATCCTCTGATCAAAGTCACCATCGTGCCCCGCGGCAAGGCTCTCGGAGCAGCATGGTATCTGCCTGAGGAAAGGCAGATTACACCCACACAGGCTCTTCTCGACGAGATGTGCGCCACCCTTGGAGGCCGCGCAGCCGAGGAACTGTTCCTGGGGCGTATCTCGACCGGCGCCGCCAACGACCTCGAACGCGTGACCAAGCAGGCATACGCGATGGTGGTTTATTATGGTATGAGCAGCAACCTGCCCAACATCTCGTATTACGATTCCACAGGTCAGGCCTATGGGTTCTCGAAACCCTACAGCGATCAGCGTGCCCTGGAAATCGACAAAGAGGTTTCCCGCATCATCAACGAACAGTATGAGCGCGCCAAATCTATCCTTCGGGAGCATGCCGAGGGTCACAACAAACTGGCCGAGGTGCTCTTCTCGCGTGAAGTTATCTTCACTGAGGATGTGGAGAAAATCTTCGGCAAACGTCGGTGGAAATCTCGCACCGACGAGATCCTCGCCGCCCAGCAGGCTGCCGAAAAGGCTCAGGCCGACGAACGGGCGCATAAGCAGATCGAGGATGTGGAACCCACTGACGCCACTCCCGACGCCGACACTGCTGCGTCTGAAACTGAAACTCACGCAGCGAAAGATAGCAACGATAAGCCGGAGGGGCTTCCTCCCGTTCCGAAAAAGTGACATAGGTCTGCTGCTTATTTTGCGTGTCAATCTCGCCTTCTAAACAGAAAAAGAACAAGGGAACCAGGAGATGAAAATATCGGTTGTTATCAGATTTGTCATTGTTGGCCTGCTGTGGGCATTGTGCTGCGGTGTACTGATTGCCAGGATGATAGCGGCCGGCACTCCAATCAATCTTATCACAGTTTTTCCGATAGTGGCCTCCGGAATATGCATTTTCGTGCCGCTCTACAAGAAATATATCAGGAATGACAAACAGAGAAAAAGCAACGGGAAGTGAATCATATCCGCTTCTGAGCCAAATTGATTCTCCCGACGACTTGCGCGCGCTAAAGCAGGACCGCCTGCCCGAAGTGTGTGCCGACATACGTCGTTTTCTCATTGATTCACTTTCAGAGAATCCTGGACACTTCGCTTCGAGCATGGGTGCAGTGGAGCTTACTGTGGCGCTGCACTATGTTTTCCGTACTCCCTACGACCGCATTGTATGGGATGTTGGCCATCAGGCCTACGGACATAAACTGCTGACCGGGCGCCGCGATGCGTTTGCCACTAACCGTCGGTTCAACGGTCTCAGCGGGTTTCCCAATCCCGACGAAAGCGAATACGACACCTTCATGGCAGGACACGCATCCAACTCCATCTCTGCTGCATTGGGAATGGCCGTGGCTACAGCGATGAACAACGACACCCCCGAGCGACACGTGGTGGCCGTTATCGGCGACGCTTCCGTGTCGGGTGGCCTTGCGTTCGAAGGTATCAACAACGCTGCAAACACCACCAACGATCTGCTGATAATCCTCAACGACAACAACATGTCGATTGACGCCAATGTGGGTGCCCTCCACAGCTATCTGGCGCAGATCAACTCCAGCCCGCGCTACAACAGGCTGCGATATAAGTTCTACAAGTTGCTGCGGAAACTCCGTCTGGTGGGAGACCGCGGCAAGGGTGCCGTGCTCCGTTTCAACAATTCGTTGAAATCGCTGTTGCTGAATGAGCAGAATATATTCGAAGGTCTTGATATACGCTATTTCGGACCGGTCGACGGCCATGATGTAAATGCCCTTATCAGGGTGCTCAACGACATCAAGGACATGAAAGGCCCCAAACTGCTGCATGTGAAGACCATAAAGGGCAAAGGCTATGCTCCGGCCGAGAAAAATCCGGCTGTATGGCACGCTCCGGGCCGTTTCGACCCCGTCACGGGTCGGAGGGCTGCCGAGGATGAGCCCGAAACCTCGCCGAAATTCCAGGATGTGTTTGGCGACACTCTGCTGGAGATAGCACGTGCCGACCGCAGAGTTGTGGGCATCACAGCCGCCATGCCGTCGGGCACCTCCGTATCGGTGCTGCAGAAAGAGATGCCACATAGAGTGTTCGACGTGGGTATCTCGGAAGGGCATGCCGTGACATTTGCCGGAGGACTCGCAAAGGAGGGTCTGAAACCTTTTGTAGCCATCTATTCATCGTTCTTGCAGCGAGGTTATGATCAGATAATCCACGATGTAGCCATTCAGCGACTTCCCGTAACCTTCTGTATCGACCGCGCGGGGCTGGTTGGTGAGGATGGAGTGACGCACCACGGCCTGTTCGATCTGGCATATATGCGCTCTATTCCAGGCATGGTAATAGCAAGTCCGCGCAACGAAGCCGAGCTGCGGAATCTCATGCATACCGCCGCAGCCTACGACGGTCCCTTTGCCATCCGTTATCCGCGTGGAAAGGGGGAGGGAATCTCTGCTGACGGTGCTCCCCGCATACTTGAAATCGGACGTGGCGAAAAACTGAGCGAAGGTTCCGACATTGTTTTCATCTCCACAGGGCCTATCGCCGCGGAAGTGCGAAAGGCAATCGAACAGCTGGAAACCGAAGGCATCGATTCCGCCCATTACGACATGAAATTCGTGAAACCGCTTGACACAGCCCTCCTGCGCGAGGCAGCAGCCAAGGGTGTGGCAATCATAACTGTCGAGGATGGCACTGTAATCGGCGGCCTCGGCTCTGCAGTGGCCGATTTCCTGATTCAGGAGGGCTACGGCGGGTTACCCATCAAAAAAATAGGTGTCGGCGACCGCTTTATAGCCCAAGGCTCCGTGGCCGAGCTGCGGCGTCTATGTGGTATGGACGCACAGTCGATAGCCGCTGCCGCTAAAGAATTCGTGGCGGAGAAACAGTTTCAGACCGAGACATCGGTAGATAAATAATACTATCATTCAGAGCGCTTTATGAAAATAGTGATTGCCGGAGCCGGAGAAGTGGGCTCGCATCTTGCCAAACTGCTCTCCCGCGAAGAGCAGGACATAATAGTGCTCGACCGCGACAAGCAGCGTCTCGCACGTCTTGATTCCAACTACAATCTTATGACATGTGTGGGATCGCCGACATCGTTTGCCGACCAGCATCGAGCCGGCGTCGATGCCGACTGCGACCTTTTCATTGCCGTAACTCCTTACGAGAACACAAATCTTGTGGCCTGCTCGATAGCGCGGCGTCTCGGAGCGAGCAAAACTGTGGCGCGTATCGACAACTACGAATACATCGATCCCGCCAACCGCGAGTTTTTCTCGGCAAACGGCGTTGACCATCTGATTTATCCGGAATATCTTGCGGCTCAGGAGATCTGTCAGGCTCTCAGACGTCCGTGGGCGCGCAACTGGTTTGAACTGCACAATGGCGAACTGATACTGGTAGGCGTGCGTGTCAGCGACGGCGCCCAGCTTATCGGCCGCAAACTTCGCGACCTCACTTTCAGCGAGCATACTTTCCATGTGTCGGCCATAAAACGGCGGCATGAGACCCTGATTCCCCGCGGTGATGACGAAATCCGGTCGGGCGACATCCTCTATTTCACTACCCGCAAAGAGTCGGTCGATGAGTTGCGTCGAGTCTGCGGTAAGAAAGATTTCAGGGTGCGCAATGTGATGATTATGGGTGGCGGCCGCATATCGGTGCGGCTGGCTCATATCGCTTCCGACAAATTCAACCTCACAATCATAGAGAATGATCTCGACCTGTGCCGATCGCTGCCCGAGCAGTGTGCCGGCGCCAAGGTGAATATCATCCATGGCGACGCGCGTAACAACGACACTCTGCGCGAGGAAGGCATATCCGACATGGATGCTTTTGTCGCCCTCACGGAGTTCTCCGAGACCAATATCCTTGCATGCCTGACAGCCAAGGAGTTTGGAGTCGACAAGACCGTGGCCGAAGTGGAGAATATCCAGTTCATTTCCGAGGCCGAGGGGCTTAACATAGGCACCGTAATCAATAAAAAGCTGTTGGCCTCGAGTAAAATCTTCCAGATATTGCTGGCCGAGGATGAAAGTTCGGCCAAGTTCATGGCTCTGGCTGATGCGGAGGTGGCCGAAATCGAGGCACGTCCCGGGTCGAAAATTACTTCCGCACCCGTGATGGAACTGAAACTTTTCCGCGAGATGACCCTTGCGGGTCTTATCCGTGACGGACACGGCATGCTCGTTACCGGCCGCACACAGATTCTTCCCGGTGACCACGTGCTGGTGTTCAGTCTGTCGGGCGCCATCCACAAGGTAGAGAAACTTTTCAACTGACACCCGAAAAGATGGTTAGGCGATACACACTTGTCAACTGGCGCATGCTCGTCAGGGTTCTCGGATGGCTTCTGATGATCGAGGGAGCGTTTATGGTCTTCCCGCTCATCACGGCGGCCTTGTATTCCGAGCCGTTGCTGCCCTATGTGGTTTCCATTCTGGTGACCATTGGCACAGGCGCCCTGACCTCCACCCTCATCCGCCCGCACCGCTACGATATGGGAAAGCGCGAGGGATTTCTGCTTACGTCGATGGTGTGGGTTGTGTTTTCATTTTTCGGCCTGATACCATTTCTGCTGTGCCATTCGCATCTGACATTCTCGCAGGCCTTTTTCGAGTCGATGTCGGGATTTACCACCACAGGAGCCACTACCATGACGCAGACTTCGGAGATAGGCTACGGGCTGCACCTGTGGCGTTCGCTGATGCAGTGGATAGGTGGCATGGGTATCATTCTTTTCACACTCGCGGTGCTCCCTATGCTCAACTCGTCAGGGGGGATGCAGATGTTCAACGCCGAAGTCACCGGCATCACCCATGAAAAACTGCGCCCGCGCGTGAGTGCCACGGCCAAACGTCTGTGGCTGATATATACATTGCTGACAATAGCTCTTGTAGTGCTGAATGTCATCGGACCGATGAGCCTGTTCGACAGTATCTGCCATGCCATGTCGACAATGTCGACGGGAGGGTTCTCGACCACCGAGCAGTCGATCAATTCATGGAACTCGCTTTATGTGAAAATCGTCACGGTGATTTTTATGTTTATCGGCGGCGTGAATTTCTCATTGATATTCAGAGTGTCGACCGGACAACTTAGGGCTGTATGGCACAACGAGATTTTCCGATTCTACGTGTGGACCATCGTGGTGCTCTTCGTGGTGTTCGACATATCGCTCTATTTTAACGACGATGTCCCCAACACGGTGGAGAATCTGACCATAGAGCCGCTGTTCCAGATTGTATCCATGATTTCATCCACAGGGTATACTTCGGCGGGGTTCAACAACTGGGGACCTTTCCTGCTCGGCCTTACAATGCTGATAATGTTCAGCGGCGCGTGTGCCGGTTCCACCTCAGGCGGTGCGAAGCTCGACCGTATACTCATGTTCTGGAAAAATTCGCGGAACGAACTTACCCGCTGCGTCTACCCCAACCATATACTCTCTGTAGAGAATAACGGTCGCACCATTTCTCCCGAAATAATTAATAAAATCGGCGTGTTTTTAGGGCTGTATATCTTTGTGATAGTTGCAGGCGGATCTCTGGTGGCACTTCTCTGCGAACAGCTGACAGCCGGCGAAGCCTTCTATGCGGCTTTCTCCTGTGTGAGCAATGCCGGCGTCGACGCCCACCTGTCGCTCGAGGGCTCGATATTCTCGGTGGTGCCCGATTCGGCCAAATGGGTGCTGTCGCTGCTGATGCTCACGGGCCGTCTGGAGATTTTCACCGTGCTGTTGCTGCTGATGCCTCAGTTCTGGAAACGCTGATCAGTCGTGGTGATACGGCTCGTTGCGCAGGATGGTGAAAGCCCTGTAGAGTTGTTCGGTGAAGAATGCCCGCACCATTTCGTGGGGAAATGTCATCTTCGACAGCGACAGCTGCTGATTGGCTCTGGCGTAGACTTCGGGCGAGAAACCGTAGGGGCCTCCGACTACAAACCACAGATTGCGCGGCACGGTGACACTCTTCTTTTCGATGTCGGCGGCAAATTCGCGTGAGGTCAGTTCGCGTCCGTGTTCGTCGAGCAGTACCACGAAATCGCCCGGCTGTATGCGCTGAAGCATCATCTCCCCCTCCATTTCTTTCTGCTTCTGCTCAGTAAGCTTCCGGGATGTCTTTACATCGGGCAGTTCAAGAATCTCAAAAGGATTGTAACGGCTGATGCGCCGTGAGTATTCATCAATAAGCGTCCGCACGGGTGCCTGAGTGGTCTTGCCCACCACCATAAGTGTTATTTTCATTTGTCGTATTGCCGATTTTTGAGTAATTTTGCAGAGTGAAACTGATTGTTTAGCAGCGTAAACGAAAAAAGATATGAAAACCCGCGATGAACTTATCGACCAGCTTCTTACGCTGGCATTCGCCGAAGATGTAGGCGACGGCGACGCCACCACCCTTTCAACCATTCCCGCCGACGAGATGGGCGCGCAGCATCTGCTCGTGAAAGAGGAGGGGATATTGGCCGGTGTCGAGATCGCCCGCAAGGTGTTTGAGAAATTCGATCCTTCGCTGAAGATGACCGTCTATATCGGCGACGGCGCTCACGTGAAACCCGGCGACATCGCTTTCAAGGTGGAGGGCACTGTGCGCTCTCTGCTCCAGACCGAACGCATCATGCTCAACATCATGCAGCGCATGAGCGGTATTGCCACCCAGACTGCCCGTTATCAGGAACGTCTCAAAGGTCTGAAAACCAAAGTGCTCGATACCCGTAAGACTACCCCCGGCCTGCGCATACTCGAGAAAGAGGCTGTCAAGATCGGCGGCGGAGCCAATCACCGCATGGGGCTGTTCGACATGATTCTGATCAAAGATAATCATGTGGATTTTGCCGGAGGCATACCGCAGGCTGTGAAAGCTGCCCGTGAATGGATGAAAGCCAACGGCAAAGATCTGAAAATCGAAGTCGAGACCCGCAACAACGACGAAATCCGCCAGGCATTGGCCGAAGGAGCCGACCGTATAATGTTTGACAACTTCACTCCCGCTCAGACCCGCGAGGCTGTGGCTCTTGTCGATGGCCGGGCCGAGACTGAGTCTTCGGGCGGTATCACTCTTGATACTCTGCGTGACTACGGCGAGGCAGGTGTCGACTTCATCTCGGTGGGTGCGCTCACCCATTCGGTGAAGGGGCTCGACATGAGTTTCAAAGCCTGTTGATAAGTTCGGCGAGCGAACCGACGATCAGATCTGCTTTCCCTTCGAGCGATTCCACCGGATTTGTGGTGGCGATGCCCACCACAAAAGCTCCGGCGCGTCGGCCCGATTCCAGCCCTTGAAACGAGTCCTCGAAGACCACGCAGTCGGCAGGGTCGACACCCGATTTCCGCGCTCCGGTCAGATATGGTTCGGGGTGAGGTTTCGAGTGGGTGACGTCGGCGGCTGTGACCAGCGCGTCGAAATGCTCTTGGAAATCGGGGTGCTGGGCAAAGAGATATTCCATCTTCTGATTGTCGCTGCTGGTGACAATCACAGTGCGCACACCGCGGTCCCGAAGCGAGTCGACAAATTCCAGCGCGCCCGGAAACACGGGATACACAATTTCGTCTTCAAACTGGTGCAGCAGCCGGTTGATGGATTCGCGCACCTCAGGCTCTGAGAAATGAGTTTCGAGGATATCGTTGAGAGTGGTGCCTTTGATGTCCTGTGCAAACGTGGGTGATGGCAGATGATGCTCCTCGCCAACACGGCGCCAGAACTCGGTGTAAAGGGTTTCGCTGTCGATTAGCACGCCGTCGAGATCAAACAGGGCTGCCTTGAAATCTTTCATTCTAAAACTGCAAAGTGGTTTTGGAATGCAAAGTTACTAACATTCCGCACATAAAACAAATGCTCACAGCATGACAGACCACAAAACCGACATAACAGACTCACGCAACCCCATGTCGCTGGGCACGCTGCCCATAGGAAAGCTGCTCATGCAATATTCGGTGCCGGCGATTATCGCTGCCGTCACCATGTCGCTCTACAACATAATCGACAGTATTTTCATAGGCCGCGGCGTAGGAGCCATGGCCATCGCCGGCCTTGCCATCACGTTCCCGCTGATGAATCTTGTGATAGCTTTCTGCACGTTTATCGCTGTCGGAGGCGCCACCATCAGTTCAATCTATTTGGGGCAGAAAGAGATGTCGAAAGCCACCGATGTAATAAACAATGTGCTGGTGCTCTGCCTGATTCATTCGTTGGTTTTCGGCGGCCTCACGTTTATTTTCCTCGACGATGTGCTGACACTGTTCGGCGCTACGCCCGAAATGCTCCCTTACGCCCGCGAATTCATGCGTGTGATATTGCTCGGCACTCCCATAGCCTATGTGTTCATAGGGCTGAACAACCTTATGCGTGCCACAGGCTATCCCCGCAAGGCTATGGTTTCAGCGTTGCTTTCCGTGGGTGTGAATATCGTGCTTTGTCCGATCTTCATCTATAAGTTCAAATGGGGAATCGGCGGCGCAGCCTTCGCATCGGTCTGCGGCCAGTTTACGGCGTTTTGCTGGGTGGTGCTGCATTTCTGCTCAAAGAAAAGTTTTGTGCATTTCGATCGTCACAACCGCTGGTTCACTCCGTCGATAATAAAGAAAATCTACTCCATAGGTCTGTCGCCTTTCCTGATGAATACCACGGCATGCGTGGTGGTGGTGTTTCTCAACATGGCTCTGCTCACCTATGGCGGTGTCGACGGCAACCTTGCCGTGGGCGCATACGGCATTGTCAACCGCACCACAATGTTCTTCGTGATGGTGGTGTTTGGCGTCACGCAGGGCATGCAGCCTATTCTCGGTTTCAACTATGGCGCCAACCAGTGGGATCGAGTGCAGCGCACGCTGCGCATCGGCATCTGGATAGGGGTGGCTGTCACCACTCTGGGCTGGGCTGTATCGGAGTGTTTCCCCGAAGCTATGACGGGGCTTTTCACCACCGACCAAGAGCTGATTGACATTGCGGTGCGAGGCTACCGCATATATTTCATAGTCTATCCCGTGGTCGGTTGCCAGATAGTGATTCAGAACTATTTCCAGTCGATCGGCAAGCCGGGGCTTTCGATTTTCCTGTCGCTCACCCGTCAGTTGCTGTTCCTGTTGCCGTTTTTGTGGACCCTCCCGCGCTGGTTTGGCATCGATGGCGTCTGGGTGTCGATGAGCGGTTCCGATTTCCTGGCCTTCGTGGTGGCGCTTGCAACTCTGATATTTATGAACCGCAGGCACAACCGTGAGATGCGTCTGCGTCACGCCTAACGATATTTCGACATGTCAAAACATACCCTTCAGCTGCGGGTCGCCCCCGAAATTGCTTATAATCCGATGCGTCTGAGCGCCGAAGTGTCGTCGCAGATTGCAGTTGATGTCAACCGCCTCACCGAGGTGAGAGTGACCCGTCGGTCGATCGATGCGCGTCAGCGTCGAGTGATGGTGAATCTTTCAGTCGACGTTTACGTAGACGAGGCTCCCGAGGATACTCTTGCCACGCCGGTCGAGTATAAACCGCTGCCTGCCGATGCTCCGTCGGCAGTGATTGTCGGCGCCGGACCGGCAGGACTTTTCGCCGCCCTCCGGCTTATCGAGGAGGGGGTGCGTCCTGTGGTGCTCGAGCGAGGCAAGAGCGTGGAGGAACGCAGTAAGGATATGGCGCGTATCTCGCGTGAGAATGTTGTAGATCCCGACAGCAATTATTGTTTCGGAGAGGGTGGCGCCGGAGCCTATTCCGACGGTAAACTCTACACCCGCAGCAAGAAACGCGGGTCGGTAGAGAAAATTCTCAACATTTTTGTGCAGCACGGAGCCAAGGAGGATATTCTGGTCGACGCGCATCCGCATATCGGCACCGACCGCCTGCCCCAGGTGATACGAGGCATGCGTAATACCATCCTGAGATGCGGCGGCGAGGTGCGGTTCGGCACCCGCGTGGAATCGCTTGTGCTCGACGGCAATAGGGTGACGGGTGTGGTCACGGCCCGGGGCGAACGTGTCGACGGTCCGGTGATACTTGCTACAGGACATTCCGCACGCGATGTATACCGTTTTCTCGACAGAGCCGGCATTGCCATAGAGCCGAAAGGCATAGCCGTGGGGGTGCGTGTTGAGCATCCCCAGCAACTTATCGATTCTATCCAGTATCACAATCCCGGGGGACGTGGCCGTTATCTGCCCCCTGCCGAATATTCGCTGCTTACAAGAGTAAGCGGAAGGGCAGTGTATTCATTCTGCATGTGCCCCGGCGGATTCATCATTCCGGCAGCCACTGCACCCGGCCAACTGGTTGTAAACGGCATGTCGCCCGCATCGCGAGGCACTAAGTGGGCCAACTCAGGCATGGTAGTGGAGGTGCTTCCCGAAGATCTCACGGATTATGACAATTTCGGGGCGCTCAAAGTGATGGCGTTTCAGGAAGATATTGAGCGACGCTTTTCGGAGGATTCCGAAGGAGGGCAGAATGCGCCTGCCCAGCGGCTTACAGATTTTGTAAATGGAAAACCGTCGAAGTCGCTGCCGTCTACTTCCTATGCACCCGGTGTGCATCCGGCACGTCTCGACCAACTGCTCCCTCCGTTTGTCGCCGACCGTCTTCGCGAGGGCTTCCGTGAGTTCGGCCGCAAGAGCCGCGGCTATCTCACAGCCGATGCTGCCGTGATCGGAGCAGAAACCCGCACATCGTCGCCGGTGCGAATCCCCCGCGATCCCGATTCTCTGACACATATCGGATTTGAAGGGCTATATCCCTGCGGTGAGGGCGCCGGATATGCCGGAGGCATCGTGTCGGCCGCTATCGATGGCGAACGATGCGCCGAGGCATTAGTGCATTCGCTTAAGTAAATTATATGATGGAACGACCCCGAGTTCGCCGGCCTTCGACAGGTTGGCGGAACCTTCCGCGCGGTTGCCGAGCTGGAAATAGACGTATGCGAGATTGTAATATGCCTCTCCGAAGTCAGGTTTGATTTCGATGGCGCGGCGGTAGGCCGACAGTGCCGAGGTGAGGTCGCCAAGCTGCACAAGGGCATTGGCTTTGTTGTAGTGGGCGAATGCCAGCTGAGGAGAGAGTTTGGCAGCCTGATCGAAATCGCTTATGGCCATTCTGAGATCCAGTGCAGCGGGTGTTCCCTGCACACCGCCGAGCAGCGGCGACGAATTGGAGGCGCCGCTTTCCTGGCTGCTCCCCGATGCCGCGGCCTCTTCGGCGCGGGCTACACCGCGCTGGAAATAGGCCAGGGCGAAATCGGGAGTGAGAGCGATGGCACGGTCGAGGTCGGCGATGGCGGCGGGATAGTTGCGCAAGGTTGCGTAGTCCATGGCACGTCCGAAAAAGTCGACGGCGCGGGCTTCATGCTCGGCGATGAACATATTATATTGTTCGATCGACTGGAAATGACGGTTGAGGAGCGACTCGTCGGCCGGAATAAGACCGTGGTTGCCGACCATAACTATAAAGTGGAGAGCGCGGGTGGCATTGAGGTCGTCAACCTCACGGATGTAGCTGCGGGCGTCGGTGGCACTGTTGGTCGACGAGGAGTAATAGCCGAGAGCAAACATCGGCTCGAGGGTTATGCGGCGGTCGCGGTCCTGCACACGTCCGCGGATGCCTTGACTCACGAAATCCTGCTGCAGGTCAACATCGTTGTCGATGGTGCGCAGGGCTGTGAAACGCCTTGCCACAGCTTCGGCCGACAGTTCGTTGTCGTCTGAGGTGTCCGACGCGTCGGTAGCGTCACCTCCGTTTGTATTTGATGTGTTGCCGTGTCCTGTTCCTGACGAAAGACCCTTGCGGGGACCATTGTCAGCCGGAATTCCTTCGGCCGGAAGAGCCTTGGCCATGGCGAGTGCCTTTTTGTAATCGCGTTCGGCCTGAGCCATATCCCCCTTTGCCCGATGAATGTCGCTGCGGATATATAACGCCTCGGGAAGATTTGGGAACCGTTCGATGAGGCGGTTGACATCGGCCAGCGCGCGGGTATAGTTCCTGGTGTCGCTATAAAGAATTGTGCGGTTGTATAGTGCGCGGTGATCGTCAGGCTCCAGTTCGAGCACACGTGAGAAATCGGCGATGGCCCGGTCGTTGTCGCGGGTTTCCATTCGCAGCAGCCCCCGGTTGTAGATTGCGGCTACGTTGAGCGGGTCGACCTGCACGGCATAGTCGTAGTCGGCCATGGCACCGAAAAAATCGTCGCGATGATAGCGCAGGTATGCGCGGTTTACGTATAGATCGCTCTCTTTCGGTTCCAGACGGATAGCCTCCGAGAGGTCGGCCTCGGCCTTTTCGTAACCTTCGGGATGCGCCATTTCGATGGAAGCGCGCAGCACATAGGGGTAGGGGAGTTTCTTGTCAAGTCCGATGGCATGATCGAGGTCGGCCAGCGCGCCAACGGTATCGGTCAGTTCTGCTTTCAGACGTCCTCGGGCCACATAGGCGTTGGCATATCCTGGATGAATCTCTACTATATGATTGAAAGTGGCCATGGCGCTGTCGGTCTCATGCATCTGCTGCTGGGCCAGCGCTTTGTTGAACATGAGATTGCGGTTGTTGGGAAGGAGTTGCGACGCATGGTCGTAATCCTCCACTGCCAGACGGAATTTGCCGAGATTCTGACGCGCCACGCCGCGCACCTCGTAAACTTCGGGAATAAAGGGGTTGCGTTCGATGGCGAGAGAGGCATCCGCCTCGGCTCCGCGGTAATCCTCGAGATTGAGTTTGGCTATTGCGCGATAGAAATAGGGCTGCGCAAGATATGGCTTTGCAGCGATTGCACGGTTGAAATACTGAATGGAGAGCACATAATCGTCGAAATAGAGGGCGTTCTGCCCCACCTTGACAATCTGTTCGGCATTAATCTGTCCGCGCAATGCAGCCTGACTGCCTGCGGCGATAAATATGATGAGGATGATGAACTGGCGAAATTTTGGTATCATAATTAGTGACAAATTTACGCATTTTCCATCGAAATTTCGTATTTTTGCAGAAAATAGAAACGAAAAAATGACAGAACTGCAAGGAAACTGGCTCACATACCCCTCTGAAAGCCGTGAAAATGGCGCTACGGTGATTGTGACCCTACGTACCGACGTTGAGAAATTCCGCGACAATCCACGATTTAAATACCGGTTGACTGTGGATTGGCCTTATCAGGGCGATGCTTCAGGTATGCCCGACGAAGCCACGTCGCAACTGATGGAGCAGGCTACTGATCTGCTTGCCGAGGCTTTCCGCAAGGATCCGGTTGCTGTCCTTACCGAAATTTCCACAGGTGACAATTTGCGGCAGTGGGTGTTCTACACACTTTCTCTTGCCATTTTCTCCAAAAAAATCAACGAGGCTCTGGCTCCGCTGCCCCCGCTTCCGCTTGCTTTCGACGCGGAGGAAGACCCTGACTGGGCGTCGCACGACGATACCGCGGACTGACCTTTGTGATGACACGCCCGAGGCTGTATCATTAAACAAATGTTGAGTTACTGTTCAAAATCAGAATAATTCCACCGATCGCTTAGGCGGTTATACTGCCAAATGCCGTCAAAATGTTGCGAAATTGGAAATTTTCTGCGAAAAAACCGCGGTCAACAGGTGTGGGATGTCGCAAAAAATTAGTAACTTTGCAGGCAATATAGAACGTAAAGGTTACCATATATGTCGTCATTTATTGCAGATAGGGTAGCTATGGACGGTCTGACATTCGACGACGTCCTGCTGATTCCCGCTTATTCTGAAGTCCTCCCCAAGAGTGTTAATCTTCAGACCCGTTTCTCCCGCAACATAGTGCTCAACGTACCTCTGGTTTCGGCCGCGATGGACACCGTCACCGAGGCCAAGATGGCTATTGCCATTGCCCGTGAAGGTGGCATCGGAGTCATTCACAAGAATATGACCATCGACGAGCAGGCCCGTCAGGTGCATGCTGTGAAGCGAGCCGAGAACGGAATGATCTACGACCCTGTGACCATCACTTTAGGCTCGACGGTAAAGGATGCCCTGAACATGATGGAGGAATACCATATCGGCGGTATTCCCGTAGTCGACGAGAATCGCATACTTAAAGGCATCGTCACCAACCGCGACCTTCGTTTCGAACGTAACCTCGACCGCAAAGTCGATGAGGTGATGACATCGAAAAACCTCGTGACCACCGATCAGTCGACCAACCTTGAGGAGGCTGCCGATATTCTCCAGAAATATAAAATCGAGAAGCTCCCTGTGGTTGACAAAGATGGTCGACTGGTGGGTCTCGTGACATATAAAGATATTACCAAGGCTAAGGACAAACCCAACGCATGCAAGGACGCGCTGGGCCGTCTGCGTGTCGCCGCCGGCATCGGCGTGACTTCCGACTCCATGCAGCGCGCCGACGCTCTTGTTGCCGCCGGCGTTGATGCTCTTGTCATCGACACCGCCCACGGACACTCGGCCGGCGTTGTCGGCGTGCTTCGTGCCGTGAAAGAGAAATATCCTGAAATCGACGTGGTTGTAGGCAATATCGCCACCGGCGAAGCCGCGAAATTCCTCGTCGAGAATGGCGCCGACGGCGTGAAGGTGGGCATCGGCCCCGGCTCGATTTGCACCACGCGCATCATTGCCGGAGTAGGTGTGCCGCAGCTGTCAGCTGTGTACGATGTGGCCAAAGCGCTCGAGGGCACCGGTGTGCCTCTGATAGCCGACGGCGGTATCCGCTACAGCGGCGACATTGTCAAGGCTCTTGCCGCAGGCGGCTACAGCGTTATGCTCGGCGGCATGCTGGCCGGTGTTGAGGAATCGCCCGGTGAAACCATCATTTTCAATGGTCGTAAATACAAGAGCTACCGAGGCATGGGCTCGCTCGAAGCCATGGAGAAGGGCAGCAAGGACCGTTATTTCCAGGCGAGTGAAAACGATGTGAAGAAACTGGTGCCCGAAGGTATCGCCGCCCGCGTTCCTTTCAAGGGTTCGCTCTTCGAGGTCGTATACCAGATGCTCGGCGGTCTCCGTGCCGGCATGGGCTATTGCGGCGCCGCCAACATCGACGCCCTCCACAAGGCTCGTTTCACCCGCATCACCAACGCGGGCGTAGCCGAGAGCCATCCCCACGATGTGGCCATCACATCCGAGGCTCCCAACTACTCCTCCTCAAGCCGCTGATTCTGAAACATCTGTTAAACTTACAGTCGGCGCTCAACGGATTGAGCAAAATATAATTAAATCGCATCCACGACGGGTGCGATTTTTTGTTGTTGAAGTGAATCAGTTACGGAAATTTGTGTAACTTTGCAGGATACAAACAATTAGTTAGAAGTCACTAATCGTCCTTTCGAAATTCATGTCAGACAATCGTCCGAAGTTCGCTTCGAAATTTGGTGTGATAGCTGCGACTGTAGGCTCGGCCGTGGGGTTGGGCAACATCTGGCGCTATCCTTATGAAGCCGGTGCCAATGGCGGCGGAGTCTTTGTGCTTGTGAATATCCTGTGCGTGCTTTTGATCGGCATACCTGTGGTATGCTCGGAGTTCGTGATAGGGAAAGCGGGCCGCAACAATATTTTCGGCGCCATGCAGAAGCTTGCTCCCCGTGGAGGGCAATACTGGCGCTATGTGGGGTTTTGCGGTCTCACTTGCACCTTGCTGATCCTTGCTTTCTATTCCGTAGTCGCCGGGTGGACCCTCGAGTATCTGTTTCAGTCTGTGACTGGTCGGCTGACATCCGTCAGCAGTGTCGACAGTCATCAGGTGTTCGGCTCATTCACATCGGGATGGCGCTGTGTGTTCTGGACGGTGGTGCTTATGGCCATTAACACCTGCATAGCTTTGCGCGGAGTGAGAAAGGGTATTGAAAAAGCGTCGAATGTGATGATGCCGGTGCTGTTCGTACTGCTGCTGATCATGGGCGTCAACTCGCTTTTGCTCCCGGGTGCCCGTGAGGGTCTTGAATTTCTGTTTCGTCCCGACTGGTCGAAGGCCACACCCTCTATGTTCCTGTCGGCATTGGGTCAGGCATTTTTCTCTCTGTCGATTGGGATGGGCACGCTGGTGGTCTACGGCAGTTATTTTCCCGATAATGTAAAAATCGTGAAGAGTGCGTCGATAATGGCTGTTCTCGACACTTTGGTCGCCGTGATGGCCGCCGCCATAATATTCCCGGCGGTGTTCAGTTTCGGGATGGAGCCTGCGGCCGGTCCCCGGCTTGTGTTCGAGGTCTTCCCCGATATATTCCGCATGATGCCTCTTGGCGCGGTGTGGTCCACCATGTTTTTCCTGCTTCTGCTGATTGCCGCACTCACCTCCACGTTGTCGCTTAGCGAGTCAGGAATTTCGTTTTGTGTGGATCAATGGAAGATGAGTCGCAGGAGAGCAACACTGCTCACCATGGGTGTGATCACTACTCTTGCTGTGGTGTGTGCCATGTCGTTCGGTGTGCTGTCCGATTTCAAAATATTCGGTTTCACGGTGTTTGATCTGTTTGATTTCGTGACAAGCAACATCCTGATGCCTTTCGGCGGCATGCTGGTGTCGATATTTGTGGGATGGATAATAAGGCGCGCGACCTTGAACCGCGAGCTGCGGACCGCCCCGAGGATTCTGTGCGGTCTGATTATATTTTCGCTCCGATGGCTCTCGCCGCTGGCCATCCTTGCCATTTTCATAAACAACCTGATAGGTTGACAGGCATAAGCTAATAATTAACCGGCGCGGAAGTCATGACAATGTGACTTACGCGCCGGTTGGCTTTTATGACGGAGTTTATTCGGGGAGAATCTCGTAGGCGGATGCCTTCATCGAATAGAATGAGAGATAGGGTTTACCCTCCTTGGCATTGCGGTCGGCGATACGCGCGCGATAGTCGGCCATCTGTGCGGTGAAAGATTCGATTTCGGCCTGCCCGGCGGCTTTGCGTTCGGTGTCGCAACCGGTGGGTTTATTTGCAGCGGATGTGTCGCCCTGAGCTTCGGCATTCTGTTGCATGGCTGCATGGTTGGCCTCCATTTCACGGACAGCAGCTTCGTCGAGACGTTCCTCAACGATTACGCCGGTGACTTTGACAGGTTTGTGGATACATTCCTGAGGGAAAGCGCCTCCCATTTCAGGAGTGGCATCGGCACGTAGCATGGTGTTGTCGTCGCCACCGAGGATAAATGCTTTGCGGCCACCATGTTTGCACAGGTGAGAAACCACACCTTCGATGGTGACGGTCTTGCCGACGAATGAATCGGGTGCAACCATCACGGAGTCGACAGTGAGAATGTCGGCGGTGTCGTCAGCGTTGCCTTTGGAGTTTCCGGAGCATGCCGACAGAGCGGTCAGGAACAGAGCGCAGATAGCGCCAAGGATAAGATTCTTTTTCATTTCTATTGGTTTATGGTTGTTTATTTGTCTGTGAGAATCATGAACGGGATGAAGGAGAAGATGCCGAAAGGCACTGTAAGTAGCGCTCCCCATTTCAGGAGTGGGACTTTCCTCCGCATTCCCGGAAAAAGGAGCACAAGCGCGAGCACGCAATTGAGCGGCAGGGCTTTGGCTGAGAAACCGGTCAACCGGGGATAGGCAAGGGAATCGTTGGTTGACACAAAAGAGAGCACATAGGGGAATATATATTTAGAAACGGCACCGGTTGCTGAATATTCTTTCGGTACGGTATATTTCCCGAGCATTTTCAGAGTGTAAGGCTCAAATGCCATCCAGCGCGAGCCTGCATCTTTCGACGATATGCGCACCACGGTGTTAAACAGATTGCTCATTATCAGGATTGATTCCTTTTCCGGGTCGACAGTGCCGGCTTCTGCGGGGAAGGGAACGGCCCGGTGGCCATCGGTTAGCAACAGGTAGGGACGGCCGTCGGTATCTATTGCATATCCGAGCAGGTCGCGGTCTGATTCCTCCCAGATAAATGCCTTTTTGATTTTAACACTGTCGGGAAGATTGATGCGTGCCACAAACGGGCGGCCGGCCTGTTGTTTAACATGAAACAGGGAGCCTTCGGAGTCGACTATCAGATACCCTTCATCGTAGGGTTTGCGTGACGTGACGTTGGCCGAAAAATCTTTCCCCGGGAATGCGAAGCCTTTAGATTTCAGAGCCTTGGAGAATCGACTCGAACGTTTGTGATTAATCTCGTTTCCAGCTATTTTGATAAATTCTATGCCTTCGGGAGTCATGCGGAAAGCCTCTTCAGGGTCGGAGAGGTCAACGCGTAAGGGCATGGATTCCATCATCAGATATATTCCCGGGGTTACTTTGTTGATTTCACGGGGAGTGACGCGGAAATTAGCCTCGTGGGAACGCAGATTGTGCATTGACGCTTCCTGCCCGGCTATGGAGTCGGGCAGACGGTCGTGGGTGCTTAGCTGACGGTAATACATCTGAGGTAGCAGGGAATCGCGCTGATCGGCGGTGAGCGGTTCGCCCTTGTCGCCATACTCTGCAAAGGGTGCAAGGTGAGTGATGACAGGTTTCTCGCCGGAGACGGTAAGGCTTGAAACCCATTGTCCGCTGACCGGGGAAAATCCGAGGAATGGCTCATTTGATGCCGAGGGGGTGCAGACTGCGTAAAGCCATGGCAGAAACCAGCTGAGCACTGCTATGGCTACTGCAAAAAAGATTGCTGTTGAGAATTTTTTCATTGTTGCAGTGTCGGTGAATTAATCAATCATGCCCTGTCGGAATCGGTTGACCGACACGAAGCTCAGAAGTAAGAGGAGAATTGTGAAAGCCGCGGCTGCGGGGAGAATGCTGTTGTAGGCGCCGGGCGCCGGCTGCATGAAGTAGCAATACACAACGGCAGTGCCCATAAGCGACAGCACGATGCGTCGGCGCCATGTGCCTTCGAGACATACAGCCGCCGTGAACAGATAGGCGGTATATCCGGCCAGGAACCATGGGAATGAAGTGAAGATCACTGATTGTGTCATCTCATGTGCGATGATTCCGCTATAATATATGGCGATTACTGCGATCATGAGCAGATAGATCAGGGTCAATTCCGCTATTCCGGCCATCAGCATCGTCAGCATCAGACGCAACGGTGATACCGGCAGGTGCAGAGTGAGCTTGAGCCGGCGCTGCTGCATCTCGGGAGTCATCTGCGCAATGCCGATAATGAGCCCGCAAAGCAGCGGCACATACTTTATGGAGTCAATGAAAGTCTGGTCTTTCATGAGCATGATGAGCCACACATGAGCTGCATCGTGAGTGGCGATCACGCGGTTGATGCCGAGAATGGCGTAGCCGGTGAAGAATATGGCCAGTGCCAGACACACCCAAAAGGCGCGTCCGGTTTTGATTATTTCTTTATGTAGGAGTGCTTTGTACATGGCTTAATCAATATTTGCCAGTTAGACCGATGAATGCGTCTTCGAGTGAGGAGACGGCCTCGGATTTCAGCGCCGAGGGGTTCAGGCCGTTGTCGCGCAGGAGCGCGAGGGCGTGGTCGTCGTCGAGAAATGCGTAAAATTCGCGGCTGTCGCGGTTCTGCCAGGGACTGTAGATGCCGTCGATGTTCTCGGGCAGTTTCTCGGAGGAATCGGAAGGTGTGTAGGTGAAGCGGCGGAGCGATTTCATCAGTGAATCCACGCTCTGATGTGTGAGGATGCGGCCGTAGTCGAGAATTATGCAGTCATCGACAAGACGTTCGAGATCCTGAATTATATGCGAGGTCATGAACACGGTTTTGTTTTCCGACTTCACATAGTCGCGCATATAGTCGACAAAAAGGCGCCGGTAACCGGGGTCGAGTCCGAGCGAGAAATCATCAAGCACAAGCAGGTCGGCGTTCTGTGCCAGAATAAGTCCGAGTGCCACCTGCGAGCGCTGACCGTTGGACATCGAGGATATTTTCTGTCCGGGCGACACCTTCAGTTTGGCCATCAGTTCATAGTATGCCGCCGGATTCCATTTGGGATAGAACCGGGAATAGAATTTTTCAATCTGCGAGATGGTCATGAAAGAATATTGCACATGGCCTTCGAGCAACAGGGCGATGCGGGCACGGGTGGCGGGCGTTATGGCGGTGATGTTTTCACCGAAGATGGTGCATTCGCCGGCCTGAGGTTTCAGAAACCCCATAAGGATGTTGATGGTGGTGGTTTTGCCGGTGCCGTTTTTGCCGAGAAGTCCGAGGATACTTCCTTTTGGCACCTCAAAACTCAGGTCGCGATATATGATGCGCCCCCGGCCATAGCGTTGGGTGAGATTTTTAACCGAAATTACACTTTCCATTATTTTAGAGCTTGTTTAAAAATAAATGTTACCGATAGGGCGGTCACTGTTCGAGCAGATTTCTGCTTGCGTTGAGGGAGTTATGGGGTTCCATAACGACCGATGCGCAAACAGAAAGATGCCGGACAGTGACCGACAAACGGGTATTATTTTCAAGAACTTCACATCTGTTAAAAATTATTTTCATGTTTCTGAGAAATATCTTTTGTAAAAAGTTACCTTTGTTTCGCATATCCCGGCCTGCTTTCGTCCTGTTCCTCAGTCGTGTACACCCGTACACTCCTTCGTAACACGACGAAATCAGGCTCAGGATATGCGACCCTATCGGCAACATTTATTATTAAACAAGCTCTAAGAGCTTTAAGTGCTGTGTGGATGGGAGAAACTGTTTTCATTAGTGATGGTCATAGAATGATTCCTATAGATAGGATCAGCTTATTGGCTGTGCCGAGAGCGCCGGACAGGGCGTTGCATCGCCATGCAAGCGAGGTTGTCAGCGCCACATTACCTTTCATGGGTATAGCCACCGATGCAGATGCGCTACCGGAGACTACGTCGGCTGAAAGGACGCGTGCGTTGTGCAGGCAGGCTTCCCCCGGAGATTCGTTTAGGTCGACATTCTGTAACCGGTTGGAGGAAGAGGTCGCTCTATACGATGCGTTCCCCTCGAGAGTCATGGCTACACCCGATCGGAAGTGGTGGAGCCATCGGGTGTAAATCCCGCCGGTTGCAGATGTGTTGCGGATTCGTCGGAACGGATCGTCGGTCTGCTCGAGATATGAGCCGAATGCTCCGTCTATGCTTATGCACAGGTGGTCTGACGGGGTGATTCTTTTTTTAACGGGGAGCGAAAGTCGGAAGTCAGCGATTTCGCGGGTATAGTTTTGCCGCTCGCCGATTTTGGGATAGCTATCTGATGAAGAACCGAGAATATTCTCGGTGCCTTTGCGACCGGAATAGCTCACCCGGAGTTCGGCACCCCAGCTGATTCCCGAGAAGCGCGATGCATCGCCGTCGGTGTTGAGCAGAAATCCGGCGTGAAGATCGCCTGTGAATGTGTCGGTGAAGGTTAACTCAAGATTGTTGAAATCGCGCAGAAACTGCCGCATGTGCATATTGCCGCATCCGAGATTAGCAAAGAATCGGTCGGGCTGGCTGACAGTCTGAAAAAACGAAGCGGTGACATCCCAACCAAAGCCGGTGTACGCTGTGTTTTTACCGTTGTTGCCCGAAAATCGCCTGTAGGTGGTGCCCAGCCCGGTCATCATGTACATGGTGATATCCGACAGGGGATTGTAAAACTCCACGTTTGCGGTCTGATTATAAACACGTATGCCTCCGCCGAGGCCGACGGCAAACGGAGAGGCTCCGATACGGCGTGAAGCCGATATCTTGCCTTTAAGGTCGGAGACCACGATTTTATCGCGGGGATCGCGGGCACGATAGTCGAGACCGGCGCGATAAGCTGCTTCCACTCCCCAGGTCCAGTAATCTTTGCTCCCTGCATAGCCCCCTGAAAATTTGTACTGCCGGCGGACGAGATCTCCTCCCACAGAGTCGCCGAAAACATAGGGGCCTGTGAGATCATAATCGGCTGAATTGCTCCAGGCTATGTCGCGCAGTTTACCCGCTGTGAAATCAGCATATCCCCAGACGGTGGTCGCAGAGGTGAGTTTCCGATAACTGCGTGCATCGACCGAGCCGCAGAGCTGTCCGGTGCCATGTTCCGCAATCAGGGTGTTGCCTGCCGATTCCCATACCCCTCCGAGACTGACACTTGTGAAACTGAAAGGAGCCAGATATGGCATGGATGCCGGCATGGCTTGTGCCGCCGCGATGGAGAAATGTGCAGGCAACGACGACAAATAAGTGATTTTATCCACCGGTGAAAGGGCTGTGGAATCGGAAACCACAGTTCCCGCTGCGGCTACCTTCAATGGAGCCGCAGCGAAAACTGAAAGGATGAATATTACTGTTCCTTTAGGAATAGACATATTATTAAACAAGCTCTTATTTCAAAAGGGTGGGTTTTGACAGAGTGAAGTCGGCTGCACTGTCGTCGGTGTCCTGAAGAATATCACGGCCGGCAAGTTTCATCTGCGTTTTGCGAATGAAAGCTTTGCCGAAGCGGGCGGGATCTTTGCCTTTCGACGAAATGCAGGCATAGGATGCGTCTAAGGCTACCCCGAGAGCACCTCTGACAAAGTTTTCAGCATCGCCGAGATTCACACCGTCGAGAATCCATTCATTGGGAATGAGCATCGCTTTTTCTTTGTGCAGCTGCGTGGCGGTAACTGCGTGAACGTAGTCATAGGCGCCGTTGTAGCCGGCGAGATATTTTTCCACTGTCATACCCTCGGGCATGCGCACGATGGCATACGAGCGGTTGCACTGATTCGAAATCAACCATATGGTGTTGGAATAGCTGAACCATTTCAGCATGTTGGCGACCTGCGGATTGTCGGTGTCGAGTTTGTGATCGTCATACCATTCGAAATCGGCGCCTGTGAGATCGAGGGCACCGTTGACCTGCTCACCCCAGTTTATTGCCTGATCGCAGATAACGATGGATTTGCCAGGCTCTACGGGGACATCCTTGCCTGCGCCGGGTATCACCCAGACAACACCGGCAGTGAAATTCTTATTGCGGTCGTTGGCTTCGGTGAGAATCTTGTGATTGCTGGCCTTGGCATTGACAAAGTCTGATTCCACTATGGCGAGACCGTCGGCGTAGAGGGTTTCATCGGAATTGTTGTAGATGCGGACAAAGGTGTCTTTCAGACCGCCGGTACCTGCGGCGTTTGGTGAGCCGGAGGCATAGATCTCGGCAATGACAAACCCTTCGGTGGATGTCGATGCCGCAAACCAGTCTAAATTTACGGTGGCGTCGGAGTTTACAGTCACCGATTTGCCGACGCACCGGAGTAGTTTATCTTTGCTGATGCCGTCTATGCTGACAGTGTAAGGGAATTCTCCGGTATAGTCGTATATTCCGACAGGGAGGCTGATTGTGGATGTGGCGGCGTCGGGGTTGACAGTGAATTCGGTCTTTTTGCCGCTGTTGAGTTCAGTGAACGAAAGAGTGATGTCGCCTCTGGATGTAATCAGGGCTTTGTCCTGAACGAAAGAATCGGGAAACGAGGAATCGACAGTGATAACCTTAGAGGTGTTTTCCTGCGGGAGGTCATCGTTGTCGGAGCAGGCGGTAAATCCGAGCGCTACTGCCGACAGGAGGAGTAAACGTGATGTAGATTTCATTTTGATGATTTATTATGATTGGGTTGATTCAGAGTTTCAGATTAAGCTCCATGCCGAAATAGGGCGAAGAATAGCGGCGCTGGAGAATCCCTGTTATATAATAGTCGGGAGATATACTCAGCAATCGGTTGACGTAGAGGGCTATGCCCAATCGGTCGTTCCACAGTTTTTTCGTGGCTTTGAGGTTGAAGTTTGACTCTGCGGGCACGCGGCGCTCTTCGAAAGCAGTCGAGGAATATGTGCGGATGAGCTGCTTAAGGTAAGGGTCGGCGGCTGCAAGGTCGGTCCATGGGTGAGTGACGCCGTCGACATCGACATATTCAAGGGGAATACCTGAACGCGGAAGTGTGCGGCTGGAGGTGAACCACATGTTTTGCACCGAAAGCGATATGTTGAGCCGCAGGCTCGGAATGTCGGTGTCGAAAGTAAAGTTGGTGTTGAATGACTGATACTTCGTGCCATCCGGGTCGTTGTAATATCCGGCATATTGCAACTCCTTGTTGTTGACCATGATGGTGGGTTTGTACCACTGACCGGAGGAGTTGGTAAGTGTGGTTTTGAACCATGCGCCGTTGACTGTAAGGCGGGTGCGTACAACGGGCATGCGTTTTGTGGAGAGGGTAAATTCCACACCCTCTTTTTTGATGAGCGATGCGTTGCACGGAGTGCTCAGCAATGCTATACGCGTTTCCTTGACATAGGGGAGTTTGTCAATGTCGGGCACACCGTTGACTTCCGGATTCCAGCCTGAGGCGTCGTAGCGATTATAAGTGCGGTAGCGCAGTTCCGAATCCCATCTGAAGGCATCGTTCATGCGTTCGCGGAAATATGTTACCGACAGTCTGTTGCCATCCCATGAGATGTCGCCCCGCACTTCCCATTTGAAGTTGCGGGCAGCACGGATGGAATAATTTGTGCGCTCGTCGACAAAAGTTTTCACGTTCATGCGGCGCCACTGTTCGTTGTTATGGTAGTAGTTGAGCTGCACATAGTCGTTGTAGGCAGGCTCAGGATACAGGTATGCGGCCACCGGAAGCATAGTGTGCAATCCGGCTCCCGCGGCTATCTCAAATACCATGGGCGAGGTATGCACCATGAGATAGGGGAGCGTGTATTTCAAATTGACACGTGGGTCGACGTAGGCCCGGTTCGAAAGGTGATATCGTTTGTCAAGACCCAAAAGCTGGCTTTCGCGCAACCCGAACTGAAGGCGGACGGTGTGGTTGCCCAGCCTGATGTTAGACTCGTTTTCCACATAAGCCGACAGCTGGTTGATGGCGGGCACAGCGCTATAGGGACGCGGGCGCGAGGTGTTGCCCGGAGTGATGGGCCGAGAAAGATCGTATACCTGGCCGCGGCCATAGTTTTTCGAGAAATCCCATTGCACACCTGCCTTCAGAAATCCCGAGATATAGCTGCTACCGTAGGATGCCACACCTGACAGTTTTGTGAAGACCGTGAGCGGGCGACCGTAAACGTCGAGATTCCCGATATAGAGCATAGGCAGGAATCCGACATCGTTGGGACCCGGAACGAGTGACACCGGAAGCGGATAAAGACGGGATGAAGCCACTGTTTTTTCCTGATGGAGATGTTCGGTGGAATAACTGATGCCGTTGGTGACGGAAGCTGACTTGAAGAACCGGCATGCGGGATCAGTCAGGACAATGGCATTGTTTAGCGAGAATCGGTTTATGGAATTAGTGTAATAGTCGATGGTGTTGTTGACGGTGAGATCGGGATCGTTTTTGTCACGTTCGAATGTGCCGGTGTAATTGACGGAAGCATCCCATGTGAGATTCTTCCCGCCGACATGACGGCGGAGGTTGCTGCGGGTGGAAAAAGTGACACGTTTGAAATTGTCGCGGTTGTCGCGCGGATCAATCCGTGAATCGAGATAATCGGCGGAGAGGTTGACACTCCAGCCGGGTGACGGCATGTTGAAACCTTTGCCTATATAGAACAGCTGACTTTGCATATCGGCCTTGAACCGGGCCTCGAGAGCTGTCACTCCCGATTTACGTTTAATCTTTACCAGGCCTGACGTGAGATCACCATACTCTGCCGAGGGTATGCCGCGGACAATTTCCACGCTTTCGATGTCGTCGGTGGAGAGCTGACGCATGTCGACGCCTTTGCCGGTGGAGAGACGTCGCTGTCGGTCGGCATCGCCTGTAGCCTGCATTTCGGCGGCACTGCTCAGGGGCACACCGTCGACCACAAACGCCGTGCCGAGCGATGAAGTGTTGTAGTCGTCGTTACTGTTCTGTGTGGCTTGTCTGAGACGGATGAGATTGGCCTCACCCATTGCCGGGTCCTTTGACACATAGCCCGGGAGCAGTTCCACAAGATCGGTGAAACTCGACGGCTGCAGATGTGTCATTGCCTGCCGGTCTATGAGCGATGCCGATGTGGTTCCCCGGCTTTCACGCGCCGTGACCACCACTTCGCCGAGGTTGATCTGTCGACGCGCGGAATCGACACGGTCGAAATTCGCAAGAAGCAGAGAATCGATTGAATCAGTGTGGCGTTTGGCGGCGTCGAATTTCAGGTCGGTATGCTCTTTCGCGTTGGGGTAGACCATGACGGCAGCGCATATCGCAAGAGAAAAAAGTACCGGTATTTTCGACAAATTACTTTTCATTGCACTTATTGGATGTGCAAAAATAGCCAATAAATTTATGCCCCGGAGCGCTGAAAATTCAAAATACCCAACATCGGGTATCAAATTACCTAACATTAGGTATCGGCCTCAGACCGTTTCTGAGGGGGTATTTTGTGTCGATTACTTACTTTTAAGTATAAGCCGGAAGGAAACAGAACAAGGGCGATGCACCGTTTCCGGCACACCGCCCTTGGTGGGGTTGACCGCCTGAGTCAGGCGGAAATGAAATCGTGATTATTCAGCTTCGCGGAGCTGGTCGATACGTTGCATGTTGGTCTCGTCCTTAAGCTGGTAGTAGATGGAACGGAGCACATTGAGAGTGGCCTTGAGATCGTTGTTGAGCGAATAGGCTTTCTCGAGATAGGTGGCAGCTTCGCGGTAGAGGGGGAAGATTTTCTCGTTGTTGATTTTGTCGTACTGAGCCTGGGTGATGTCCTTGCTCTCTTCCTCGGCGATCTTGTTGGCTTTCTCGCAGAGTTTTGCACCATACATCATGAGTGCCTGAGAGTTCTCGGGCGACAGCTCGGTGGCTTTCTTGTAAAGCTCGAGAGCTTCGGGAAGATTGTTCTGGCTGTCGGCGATCACGCCTTTGAGGTAGTAGAGTTCGCCGTTGGCGGGTTCCTGTGCGATGTATTCGTCAAGGAACTGGTTGGCTTTGTCAAACTCCTTGGAGTTTAGGTAGTTGTTGACGATGATGCCGAGGAAGTTGCCTTTGTGGTACTTGTTGTAGCCATCCTGTGCGATTTCAGCGGCCTTGGCATAATCGTTCATCTGAGTGGCGGTCGACACGGCATAGTCGTAGGCCTTAACGTCGTTGTAGCCATATTTGATGGCACGTTCAAAAGCCTTGAGGGCGCCGGGATTGTCGTTGGCGCTGGCTAAAGCGCAACCCTGATAGAATGAGAACATGCCCATGGTGGAGTCGGGATATGCTTTCAAACCGGCTTTTTCAAGAGCGGGTTGCTGGGGCAGGGTGAAGAGGAACTCCCATGCCTTGGCGGCGTTGGAGTAGTCGTGAAGATCGTTGTAGAACCAGAGACCGGCGTTCTGAGCCATGTCGTAGTTGGAAACGAGAGTTTTGACGATGTTCTTGGAGTGTTTGGTCTTGACCTTGCCCTTTTCATCGACAATGGTGTCGAGAGGCAGGGCGGTCTGGAGATATACGAAGCCGTCAAGCACGGCGTTTGCGGCTTTGCCTTTGTCCAGCTCGCCGGTTATACGCTCGAGGGCGACCACGTTGTTGACGTAGTCGAAGGCGCCTTTGCCGGCCACATACCATGTGTTGGCGTCTTTAGCGGTCGCGGGGTCGGTGAACGCGGGCTTAAGAGTTTCAATAACTTTAGGATAGCTTTTGGCATCAGCTTTAAGCTGACGCTCGGCGTCCTTTACCACCTGCTGCTGGGCAGTCATGGATCCAACTGCAAGTAAGGCAATGCCTAAGATGCTGATTTTCTTCATGAGATGTAGTTTTTATGACTTATTTATAAGGTAATTGTTCAAGTGTAAAACGTAGAGGGGAACGTCATTCGTCACCATCGGAATCGGAGTCGGCACCGTCGTCGACAGGCTCGTCATCTACGGTTTCGTCGTCGGTGTCGATAGTGTCGTCGGCAGGAGCGTCGAGAATCTCGGGATTTTCAAGCGCCTCTACTGCTTCCTCCTCGGGGTCGGTGTCGACGCAGCAGACAGATGCGATTTCATCGCCGCGTTTCTCGAGGTTGATGATGCGCACGCCCTGAGTGGCTCGACCCATGACGCGGATGTCGGTCATGCGCACGCGCAGCGTGATGCCCGAGCGGTTGATGATCACGAGGTCGTTTTCATCGGACACGCTCTTGATGGCCACCAGTGTGCCTGTCTTCTCGGTGACGTTCATGGTCTTGACGCCTTTGCCGCCGCGGTTGGTGATGCGGTAATCATCAAGGAGCGAGCGCTTGCCGTAGCCGTTCTCCGATACGACCATCACGTTGTGGTTGTCGTCGGGGTGCATGCATATCATGCCGATAACTTCGTCGTTTCCGCCGTCGAGTTTCATGCCGCGGACGCCGGTGGCAACGCGACCCATGGTGCGGACAGTGCTCTCGTTGAACCGGATGGCGCGGCCGTTGCGGTTGGCCATGAGGATCTCGCAGTTGCCGTCGGTGAGTTCCACGCCGATGAGACGGTCGTCGTCGCGGAGCACGATGGCTTTCTTGCCCTTGATGTTGATGCGGGCATATTCAGCCAGTGAAGTTTTCTTGATGACGCCGAGGCGTGTGGCGAATATGAGGTTGTGGCTTCCGGTGAATTCGGCATCTTCGAGATTCTTGATGCGGATGAAAGCATTGACTGTGTCTCCCGGCTCGATGTTGAGCAGATTCTGGATGGCGCGTCCCTTTGTGTTCTTCGCGCCCTCGGGCAGCTCGTAGACTTTCATCTTGTAAACCAGACCCTTCTGAGTGAAGAAGAGCAGGTTGTTGTGCATCGATGCGGGATAGATGTATTCGATGAAATCTTCTTCGCGGGTGTTGGAGCCGCGCGAGCCTACGCCTCCGCGGTTCTGCGCGCGGAACTCCGATAGGGGAGTGCGTTTGATGTAGCCCATGTGCGAGATGGTGATAATCATCTCGTCGTCGGCATAGAAGTCCTCGGCATTGAATTCGCCGGCGGCATATTCGATTTTTGTGCGGCGGGGATCGCCGAAACGGGTGATCACTTCAAGGAGTTCGTCGCGAATGACTCCGCGGCACACTGAGTCGTCGTTGAGCACCGATTCCAGGAACGCGATGCGCTCCTCGAGTTCTTTATAGCGGGCATGGAGGTTGTCCATTTCCAGGCCGGTGAGCTGACGCAGGCGCATGTCGACGATAGCCTGGGTCTGCGCGTCGGAGAGCCCGAAACGTTCGGCAAGCTGCTGTTTGGCAGCGTCGGGCGACTCGGCATGGCGGATAATGCGGATTACCTCGTCGATATTGTCGCAGGCGATGATCAGACCTTCGAGAATATGAGCCTGTTCCTGTGCTTTGCGCAGTTCGTATTTTGTGCGCCGGATCACCACGTCGTGGCGGTGGTCGACGAATGCTTTTACAAGATCCTTGAGATTGAGCAGACGCGGACGTCCGTCGACAAGAGCCACGTTGTTGACAGAGAATGTCGACTGCATGGCTGTCATCTTGTAGAGCTTGTTGAGCACCACATTGGCGTTGGCGTCCTGACGGAGCTTGATGACAATGCGCATTCCCTTGTAGTCGCTCTCGTCGTTGATGTCGGCGATGCCTTCGATTTTTTTCTCGTTGACAAGATCGGCGATATATTTTATCAGCTCTGCTTTGTTGACACCGTAGGGAATTTCGTGAACGATGATGGCCTCATGCTCTTTCTCCTGCTCAATGTCGGCGTTGGCGCGGATCACGATGCGTCCGCGGCCGGTCTCATAGGCCTCTTTGACCCCTGCGGTGCCGTAGATGGTGCCACCTGTGGGGAAGTCGGGCGCAGGGATATGCTTCATCAACTCCGGAATGGTGATTTCGGGGTTGTCGAGATAGGCTATGCAGGCATTGATTGACTCTGTGAGGTTGTGTGTGGGCATGTTGGTGGCCATGCCCACGGCTATACCCGAAGCGCCGTTGACCAGCAGGTTGGGGATGCGGGTGGGGAGCACGGTAGGCTCCATGCGCACATTGTCGTATGTGGGCTGGAAATCGACGGTGTCGCTATTGATGTCGCGGAGCATCTCCTCTCCGATTTTCTGGAGACGCACCTCGGTGTATCGCATGGCGGCAGGGCCGTCGCCGTCGATTGAACCGAAGTTGCCGTGGCCGTCGACCAGACATTCGCGCATCGCCCATGGCTGAGCCATACGCACGATAGTGCCGTAAATCGAGGAGTCGCCGTGGGGATGGTATTTACCCATAACCTCGCCGACGGCATTAGCGGCTTTCTTGTGAGCTTTATCGGAGGTGTTGCCCATTACGTTCATACCGTAGAGCACGCGGCGGTGGACAGGCTTGAGGCCGTCGCGCACATCGGGAAGGGCACGCGAAACGATCACCGACATCGAATAATCGATGTAGGCCGACTTCATTTCGTTTTCGATGTTAATCTTAATAATGCGGTCTTCTTCGAGCATAATATGTGTTAATTCTGTTGAGAATCTCGAAATATCTCACAAAGATACTAATTTTTTCGGAATTATGATGAAATTCGGGCTTGAAAACTTCTGTCAAACCCGATGATGTTTCAATTAATATTTTTTAAGTGGCCGGGTTGCGGCTGAGGATATAATTTGGCACGCTGTTTGCCGTTATTAGTAAGTATCAATACGACAACCAAGGAGATAAATGGAAATCAATTTCACTGAACATCTGAAATCTGTATTGGAGCTTAGCCGTAAAGAGGCTGTGCGACACAATAATAATATAATCACGCCGGAGCATCTGTTTCTGGCGGCTTTGGGCGACACCGGCTCGCCGATTTTCTCCCTTCTGGAGAAAATCACGCGCAACATGTCGGTGTTTCAGCTCCGTCAGCAGCTCGACGATGCACTCTATGATAACACTGCCAGCACCCTCGTGGGCGACGTGGTGGCCAGCGACCTCTGCAACCGTCTGATCAAACTGTCGGTGCTTGAGGCGCGCATGCTCAAGAGCGACGCCGTCGACACCGTGCATCTTCTGCTTGCCATTCTCCACAATCCCGAAGTGCAGCGCATGGATTTTATCGCGCCCTTCCGCAAGGCCGGCATAGACTATAATTCACTGCTTAATCTGCTGCAGGGGCGCAACGAGTCGCCTACCGCCGGCGCCGGTTTCACCGACGACGATGAAGAGGATGAGGAGAACGACGGCGCAATGTCGGGCGGCTCGCCGCAGCGACCGGCCGAAGACCGTGCCGCCCATCAGGCTGCAAAGGCACGCGGGAATGCCGATACGCCCACGCTCGACAAGTTTGGCAACGACATGACCCGCGCCGCCGAGGATGGCCGCCTTGATCCTGTGGTGGGCCGTGAGACTGAAATCGAGCGTCTGGCCCAGATCCTGAGCCGCCGCAAGAAAAACAATCCTGTGCTGATAGGCGAACCGGGAGTGGGCAAATCGGCCATTGTGGAAGGTCTGGCACTGCGCATCGTGCAGCGCAAGGTGTCGCGTATCCTCTTTGACAAACGAGTGATTTCGCTTGACATGGCATCGCTGGTGGCAGGAACCAAATATCGCGGACAGTTTGAGGAGCGTGTTAAAGCCATTCTCAACGAGCTGAGCAAGAATCCCGATGTGATTCTCTTCATCGACGAGCTTCATACCATCGTCGGCGCCGGCAACTCCGCCGGTCAGATGGATGCCGCCAATCTGCTCAAACCGGCCCTTGCCCGCGGAGAAATCCAGTGTATCGGTGCCACAACCCTCGACGAATACCGCAAGAATATTGAAAAGGATGGCGCTTTGGAGCGCCGTTTCCAGAAGGTGATGGTTGAACCTACCACCCCCGAGGAAACCCTAAGCATCCTTAACAATATCAAGGATAAATACGAGAAGCACCATAATGTGCGCTACACCGACGACGCCCTGAAAGCATGTGTCTCGCTGACAGAGCGCTACGTTTCCGACCGTAATTTCCCCGACAAGGCTATCGACGCCCTCGACGAGGCAGGTTCGCGTGCTCATATCACCAATATCGTGGTGCCTGCCGAAATCGAGCAGCTCGAACAGGAGATCACCGAGACCGGTGCCGCGAAGCTCGCCGCCGCCCAGTCGCAGAACTTCGAGAAGGCGGCAGCTTTCCGCGACAAGGAGCAGAGTCTCAAACAGCAGTTGGCCGAAGCCAACGAACGCTGGGAGAAGCAGCTCGAGGCCGACAAGGTAACTGTCGACGAGGACCGTGTGTCGGAAGTAGTGGCCATGATGACCGGAGTGCCCGTACAGCGTATCGCCCAGGCTGAAGGCTCGCGTCTGCGCGAGATGGCTCCGAAACTGAAATCCGACATCATCGGGCAGGATCCCGCCATAGAGAAGATAGTAAAGGCTATCCAGCGCAACCGCGTGGGCCTGAAAGATCCCAACAAGCCTATCGGCACCTTTATGTTCCTCGGCCCGACAGGTGTGGGCAAAACCCATCTGGCCAAGAAGCTTGCGGAATATATGTTTGACAGCGCCGACACGCTCATCCGCGTGGACATGAGCGAATACATGGAGAAATTCACCGTGAGCCGTCTCGTTGGAGCGCCTCCGGGCTACGTCGGCTACGAAGAGGGGGGCCAGCTCACCGAAAAGGTGCGCCGAAAACCCTACTCCGTGGTGCTGCTTGATGAAATCGAGAAAGCTCACCCCGATGTGTTCAATCTGTTGCTCCAGGTGCTCGACGAAGGCCGTCTCACCGATAGCCTCGGCCGTCATATCGACTTCAAGAACACTCTGATAATCATGACGTCGAACATCGGTACCCGTCAGCTTAAGGATTTCGGCTCGGGGGTAGGCTTTTCCACTCGCGAGGCTTCGCAGGAGAAGGAGTATAACAACTCCGTAATACAGAAGGCGCTGAGCAAGGCTTTCGCACCCGAGTTTCTCAACCGCATCGACGATATCATCATGTTTGACTCGCTGAGTCGCGATGCCATCTTCAGGATTATCGACATAGAGCTTAAAGGTTTTGTGAGCCGTCTTCTCACTATGGGCTACGGGCTCTCGATAAGCGACGATGCCAAAAACTTCATTGCCGACAAGGGTTACGACCGTCAGTATGGCGCACGTCCGCTCAAACGCGCCATACAGAAGTATCTCGAAGATCCTCTGGCGGAACTGATCATCAACTCCGAGCTGCAGACGGGCGATACCATCAAAGTCGGTTTCGACAAGGAGAACAATCAGATTACCACCGAAATCGAAAAAGCGCCTGAAGCGTCAGCCGAAGAGAACCCCTCATCAGGCACTGCTGCAGAAAGCGATGCGTCGGTCGAATGACCGTGGCAGAAAAACTGACATAAGTTAACATATTTTATAATAAAATGCCAACTCCCGAGGTTGGCATTTTTTTTGCACGTTGTTATTACAAATAGAAACATCTTCGCTAAATCAATACGATAATCTAACAATACATTAATATAATGGCAAAAACTAACGGCACTATCGGTGTAACCACCGAGAACATTTTCCCCGTCATCAAGAAATTTCTTTACAGCGACCACGAAATCTTTCTGCGCGAGCTGGTGTCGAACGCAGTCGACGCCACCCAGAAGCTGAATACTCTTGCATCGTTCGGCGATTTCAAGGGTGAGGTGGGCGACGCACGTGTGTATGTCAAAGTCGATAAAGAGGCCAGAACGCTCACCGTCAGTGACCACGGCATCGGTATGACAGCCGAGGATATTGACAAATATATCAATCAGATTGCCTTCTCGGGCGCCGAGGATTTCCTGGCAAAATACAAAGACAGTTCCAACGCAATTATCGGTCATTTCGGTCTGGGCTTCTATTCCGCTTTCATGGTGGCCAAGAAGGTGGAGATCGTATCCCTTTCGTATAAGGAGGGCGCCGAGGCCGTGCGCTGGGAATGCGACGGTTCGCCGGCCTACACCATGGAGCCTGCCGAGAAAGCCGAGCGTGGCACCGACATCATCCTGCACATCGACCCGGAAAATTCCGAGTTTCTGGAGCAAAGCCGCATCGACACTCTGCTGCGCAAATATTGCCGCTTCCTCCCTGTGCCGGTGATTTCGGGCAAAGAGCAGGAGTGGAAAGATGGAAAATACACTGACACCGACAAAGACAAGGTGATCAACGCCACCGAACCTCTGTGGATGAAAAAACCTGCCGACCTCACCGAGAAAGATTATCTGGAATTCTACCACAATCTTTATCCCGGCCAGGATGATCCCCTGTTCTGGATCCATCTCAATGTCGACTATCCCTTCAACCTCACGGGTGTGCTCTTCTTCCCGAAAATCAAAAACAATTTCGAGGTGGCCAAGAACCGCATCCAGCTCTACTGCAATCAGGTGTTCGTGACCGACTCGGTGGAGGGTGTGGTGCCTGAGTTCATGATGCTGCTGCAGGGCGTGATCGACTCGCCCGACATTCCCCTGAATGTGTCGCGAAGCTATCTGCAGAGCGACAGCGCCGTCAAGAAGATATCGGGCTACATCACCAAGAAGGTGTCGCAGCGTCTTGAGGATCTTTTCAAGAATGACCGCGCCGACTTCGAAAAGAAGTGGGACGACATCCGCATCTTCATCGAATATGGCATGCTCACCGACGACAAGTTCCGCGACGCCGCCATGAAGTTCACCCTTGTCAAGGATACTGAAGGCAAATATTTCACCATCGACGAGTACAAGGCTCTGATCGAAGTGAACCAGACCGACAAGGATGGCAATCTGGTGTTCCTTTATTCCACAAATCCCACCGACCAGTACACCTACATCAAGGCAGCCAACGACAAGGGTTACTCCGTGATGTTGATGGACGGTCCCCTCGATGCGCATTTCGTGGGTCTTCTCGAGCAGAAGATCGAGAAGAGCCGGTTTGTCCGCGTCGATTCCGATGTTATCGAAAACCTCATCCCCAAGGCCGACAAGAAAGTTGCCGACCTTTCCGCTGAGGAGCGCGATATGCTCACAACGCTCTTTAATTCGCAGATTCCCTCGATCGACAAGGCTCAGTTCTATGTTTCCTTCGAGTCGCTGGGCGAGAATGGCGCTCCCATCGTCATCACCCAGAACGAAGATATGCGCCGAATGAAGGATATGGCCGCCATGCAGCCCGGCATGAGCTTCTACGGCGATATGCCTGACAGCTACAGCATGACCGTGAACGTTGACCAGCCCGTTGTGGCTAAAATCGCCGCCGAAGCCAAGAACGCTCTCGACACCCAGATCACTCCGATGACTGCCCGCATCGCAGAACTCAACGGCAAAATCGAGGCTGTTGACAAGGAGATCAAGGATGGCAAGCCTACTGCCGAACAGGATGCCCAAAAGAAGGAATTCATGACGGAAGTGGAGGATAATCGCCGCGACGTGACAAAGATCATCTCGGATTACGCATCGACTCAGCCGCTCGTGCGTCAGCTCATCGACCTGGCTCTCTTAGGCAACGGTCTTCTCCGCGGTGCCGACCTCTCACGTTTCATCGACCGTTCGGTGTCGCTTCTCTGATCCCCGGTTTTCTTTCAGAGGCATAACCGCCGGTTCTGAAATACCTCCGGAGCATATAAACTCCTGGACTTTTTTACAACAAATTTCTCCCTTCCGACATATCCCGATCGGTATGTCGGAAGGGAGAAATTTGTATAGTACGCCCGTTTTCAGTAACTTTGCACTAATTTTCGGCACGAATAGAAAACTATGATATATGCACGTTACGTCCGCAATTAAAAAAATCATACTGACTGCAGCTGCTGCGCTGTCGGCTTTTTCCGCTTACACGGCAGAACAGGCTGACACTGTCATCCCGATGATGACGACAACGGCAGATTCGGTGCCGCGCCGGCGCAACATCGTGCAGAAAGTGATCGACTATTTCGGACAGACCAACAAGGTGCACGACGATCGAAAATTCGATATATCCGTTATCGGCGGCCCGAGCTATTCCGAAGCCACTTCGGTTGAGATTGCCGCCCTCGTGTCGGGTCTTTACAAGTCGCGCCGCGATTCGCTCACGCCCCGCAGCGATGTTTCGCTTTACGGACAGGTGTCGGTCACCGGTTTTTACCGTGTGGGTATCCGAGGCAAACACTTCTTCCCCGAAGATAAGATCAGAGTGATATACGATGCGAATTTCTGCCATTTCCCGCTGAAATTCTGGGGTATCGGATATGCCAACGGAGCCAATGAGGATAACGAGAGCAAATACACCCAGCTGCAGTCCGATTTCACCGTGCAGTTCCTGTGGAAACTTCCTCATTCCGTGTTTCTCGGGCCTTCGAGCAATTTCCATTATTTCAAGGCCACCCGACAGGAGAAACCGGAATTGTGGGACGGTCAGCGCAACCGCATTTTCTGCTATGGACCCGGCATAGTTCTCTCTTACGATACCCGCGACCTGATAGAGAATGCATCGCGCGGTGTCTATATAGGATTTCATCAGAAATTTTTCCCATCTTTCCTGGGCAATCATTATCATTTTTTTCTCACGGATTTCTCGGCCATGTTTTATAAAAAATTCTGGTCGAGCGGTGTCATGGCGTTCCGTTTCCATGCCGCCGGCACTTATGGCGGAGAAACACCGTGGTGCATGCTTCCCACGCTCGACGACGGCGGGGTGGTTCGCGGCTATTATGAGGGGCGCTACCGCGACCGCAACTCTGCAAGTCTGGTTGTGGAGATGCGGCAGCATGTGTGGCGTCGCAACGGCATTGTGGTGTGGGCCGGAGCCGGCACTGTATTCCGGCATTTCAGCGACATCAACCGGCACACGATACTCCCCACTGTGGGTGTCGGTTACCGGTGGGAATTCAAAAACCGCGTGAACGTGCGTCTGGATTTCGGTTTTGGCAAGCATTCCAAAAACTTCTCGGTCGGTATCAACGAGGCTTTTTAAACAATCTCCAAGACATTAATGACTGTTTTCAGAAACAATAATATATTAAGATATTTAAGTCGGTTTTTCGAAGACATGTGGTGCCTCGCCGTGCTGGTGGTTCTGACACTGCTGGTTCCGAATGTGGTTCTATGCTTCACTGAGCATCTGCAGCCGGCTGCTTCAATGGCCAATATTCTTGTGCCTGCCGGTTTTTTCATGATGCTTGTGGCGGCGTCGCGCCGCACGGGTGTTACGGCTTTGCTCTCCTTGCCCTTTATGATATTCGCGGCGTTTCAGATAGTGCTGCTATATCTTTATGGCAATTCCGTTATAGCCGTTGACATGTTTCTCAATGTGGTGACCACCAATGTGGGTGAAGCTACCGAACTGCTGGCCAATCTGCTAATGGCGATGACCACTGTGTGTCTGCTTTATCTTCCTCCGTTGATTTGGGGTATATGGGCTGCCATCAGGAGACGCGAGATAACTGCGGCATTTCGTAAAAAGATGCTTGTCGGAGGCTTGATTACGGCATTGGCCGGAGGTTGTGCCGCCGGCGTGGCGTATCTTATACAGCCGCATTACGATTTCGGCCGGCAGACTTTCCCCGTCAATGCTGTTGAAAATCTTGTAGAGGCCTGTCACCGCTATAGCGAGACATCGCGTCATGAGGAGTTGTCGCGCGGATTCAGTTACGGAGCCGAGGCTGCCGACACTACCGGCGAACCTGAAATATATATGCTCGTGATAGGGGAGACTGCACGCGGCGACAACTGGCAACTCGGGGGATATGAGCGGGCCACCAATCCGCGGCTTTCGCGCGAAGATGGCGTGGTTTTCTTTCCGAAGTCTGTCTCGGAATCCAACACCACGCACAAAAGTGTGCCTATGCTCATGAGTTTCGCCTGTGCCGAGAATTTCGACTCAATCACATATTATAAAAGTATAATCACCGCATTCCGCGAGGCCGGTTTCGCCACTGCGTTTGTGTCGAATCAGGAGCGCAACCGCAGCTACACGGAGCATTTCGGCCTCGAGGCCGACACGGTAGTTTATACCATCGATGCCGGGCAGACAGCGCATCCGTTTGACCATGAAGTGCTTCCGGTTGTAGACCGCTTGCTCGCCGATACCACCTCGCACCGCAAATTTATTGTGATTCATACCTACGGATCGCATTTCAAGTATTACGACCGCTATCCCCGTGAATTCGCGAACTTTCTGCCCGATGCCACAGCCGATGCCTCGAAATCCACCCGGCAGCAGCTTATCAACAGCTACGACAATACAATATTATACACCGATTACGTGTTGTCGGAACTGATCGACCGCCTGAAAGCCACGGGGACGCGGGCGGCGCTGCTTTATGCCTCCGATCATGGAGAAGATATTTTTGATGACAGCCGTGAACGTTTTCTGCACGCATCTCCCGTGCCGACATACTGGCAGATTCATCAGTCGACTCTGGCATGGCTTTCACCCAAACTGACACAGCAGCAGCCGGCTATGGCAAAGAATCTTGAAGCCAACGGCGGCAAACGTATCTCTCCGCAGAAATCGCTGTTTCCGACTATGATGCAGCTTGCGCGGATAAAATCGCGCTATGTCACCGACTCGCTTTCGCTGGTGTCGGAATGCTACAGCCCTGCTCCTATTGTATATCTCAACGATCTGAACGAGGCACTTCCCATCGACAGTTGCGGACTGACCCCCGCCGACATGGAAAACCTTCGCCGCCTGCTCGGCACCCGCTGATCTCCCCATGTCACTCATCGGATAATGGCTTCAAATGCAAAATTAAGCAATAAATCTGAAGAATTGCAAAGTTTCTTGTTAAGTTTCAGTGAAGTTTTGTTGAAACGGTTGTGGAATTTGGGAAAAATCTGTAACTTTGTCACTTGCACTGTTGTCATCTTACGCCGGCAGGTGATTCTCAACGTGTTATCAGATTATGATTGTCGCCTATAATCCATGAAATATCAAGAGGTTACGGAATGACTTACGTTCGAAAAACCCTTCGGGGAATTACATGGAGCGCATTTGAACGGTTTTCTGTGCAGGGATTGCAGCTTGTGATCTTTGTGCTGATGGCTCGTGTGCTCTCCCCGGTGGATTATGGACTGGTGGGAATGCTCAGCGTTTTCATTGTGGTGTCGCAGCTCCTTGCCGAAAACGGGCTGCCTCAGGCGATCATCCGTAAACTCGACAGAAATTCTACCGATTATTCCACCGCGTTTTACGCCAATGTGGCCACGGCGCTCGTAATCTATGTGGTGCTGTTCATCACGGCTCCGCTGCTTGCGCGATTCTATGGCGAGCCGCGCCTGGTGGATCTGATGCGTGTGCTGGCTGTCAGCGTAATAATACAGTCTACACTTGTAGTTCACCGGGCGATTCTCACGGCTGAACTTGATTTTCGCACACAGGCCAAATCAACCCTGGCGGGAGCGTTTGCCTCAGGTGTGGTGGCGCTGTGGATGACATATTCCGGATATGGAGTGTGGGCGCTTGTGGCGCTCCAGATAGTTAACCAGATTGTAACGGCGATAGTATTATGGTGTATCTCACATTGGCGTCCCACCCTCGAGTTTTCCGGCGCCGCATTTCGCCGGCTTTTTGATCTCGGCAGTAAGCTGCTTGTGAGCAATGTTCTGGAGTCAGTCTACAATTGTTTCTGTTCGCTTATTATCGGCAAAGTGTTCTCGGCATACGCTCTCGGCTGTTACTCCAACGCCCGTCTGATAGTATCGTTTTCGTCGGAAAACCTTTCGAACATAGTCACCCGCGCTATATTTCCTTCGTTCTGTCGTCTGCAGAATTCACCTGAAATGCTCTGCATGGCTGTGAAGGATTATATGCGTATATCATTCCTTGTGATAGCGCCGCTTATGCTCGGTCTCGCAGCCGTGGCCGAGCCGATTGTCCATGTGATGATTGGATGGCAGTGGCTTTATGCGTCTTACCTGTTGCGCATCCTCTGTGTGGGGCTGATGTTCTATCCGCTGATTAATATCAACATGATGGTGCTCAAAATCTTGGGATTCGGCAAACGTTATCTGTTGCTGCAGATACTCAGCATCGTGGTCGGATTGGGTTGTCTCGTGGCCATGATACCGTTCGGCCTGCAGGCAGTGTGCTGCGGCCTGGCCTCGGCTTCGGCTATCAATTTTGTGCTGACAGCTGCCTTCGGCGGGAGTGTCATAGGCTTCGGGTTGTTCCATCAGATACGTGCGTTGTTGCCGATATTTCTCAACGCGCTCGGTATGGCTGTGGCAGCTTTTGCGATGCAATATTTCATGCCGGGTAACCTGATGTATATGTTGCTGATTATCCTGGTCTGCGGATTCCTGTATGTGGGAATGACATTTTTGTTTGTGCCCGCGCTGTGTGATCAGATAATGAAATATGTAGGCCGTAGAAAGCGTCGCAGAGAGCCGGCATTAATCAATACCACCGAGGCATGAATCCTGAATTGCTAAAAAGTCAGATAGAACGATTGCGCGGCATATTTGCACTGCTGCTGGCTGTGATGCTCTGCATTCATCATGCGGTCGGCGTGGAGTTGCCCACCTGGATGGTGTCGGCTATGTCGCTCGGATTGCTGTGTATGTGCGTTCAGCGGAAAATGCAGACGAGTCTTCCTCTCGGGCTGTTTCTGGCATGGCTTTTTGTGTGTCTCATACTTCATCCCGGCAATCATTTCCATGAAAATCAGCTCAGGTTTCTTGCGCTGACAGTAGGATTGCTCACATTTTCGCCGTTGTTGAGTAGTCCCTGTATCAACCGCACCCGGCTGTTCCTATTGCGATGCATTATAATAACCATGGGGGTGTTCGTGGTGCTGTCTTCGGTGATCTGGCTCTACAGTCTCACACTTTCGCCCGATCAGCAGACGGTGTTTTATTATTACGGTTTTTCCGGAGCGTTTAATCTCGGCTTCAGTCTGGCTTCATCCGCTGCTCTGACCGGTCTGGTGTCGTTATTCGTGATTTTAAGCACTTCACGCAAATCTTACAAGGTATGGAGCGGAATGTTGCTGCTGATCAGCTGTATCTGCATGATAGCCGGCGCTTCGCGCATGGTGTTGGCATCGTTTGCAGTGAGCGCCGCGGTTATGTGCATCATTAAGTTCCGGACGCTGAAATCACTGCTGCGCAATCGTAAAGTGCTTGTTTGCGGCGGCGTGGCTATCCTTGTTCTGGCTGTTTCGCTCCCCTTTGCCGATAAGACACTTACAAAAAAAATCACATTCGGCAACCAATATGGACAGACCTACACCAGGCATACGCTGTGGCAGTCGCGACTGTCTGAAATCACCTCGTCGCCGTGGACCGGCGTGGGGTATGCCAATGAACCTGTCAGGCTAAAGGATCCAGTGCTGTATATAGGTTACCAGAAAAATGAGCCGGGCTCGTCGTGGCTCTCCGTGGCCTCGTATGCAGGATTGACCGGCGCTGCACTTTTCCTATGGTATATAGTGACAGTGGTGATAGCTTTGCGTCGCAACCGCCGACGCAAGGATTTCGCGTTGCAGCTCGCCTTGTTTCTGTTTTTGTGCATGTACGCCACAACCGAAGGGTGGATGCTCTATCCGGGCGCACTGATGTTTCCTGTCTTCTGGCTGGTATGCTCGTTGATCCGTTCCGAGAGGTGGCTCCCCCGAGAGGATACCTATCTGTCGGTCTGATTCTTCCCAATAGTTTGAAAAATGATAATATCTGTCGTTACAGCCTGCCTGAACAATGAGACCACACTCCGCGACACCCTCGAGAGTGTGCTCGCCCAGGATTACCCTGAGATTGAGCATATCGTTGTCGATGGCGGAAGCACCGACGGCACAATCGGCATACTCCGGGAATATGAGGATAGATACCTGAAGGAGGGGAAGACACTGAAATGGAAATCGGGCCCCGACGGTGGTATTTACGATGCCATGAACAGGGGCATCGAACGAGCCACCGGCGTTGTCGTCGGACTGCTCAATGCCGATGACTTCTACACTTCGAGCGATATCCTTTCAAAAGTAGCGGAAACTATCAGCGGCACAACGGCCGATGGCCGGCAGATCGATGCAGTCTACGGAGATATTCATTTCGTCAGACCCCGAAATCTTAAACGATGTGTGCGCTATTACAGCTCCAAAGGGTTCCGTCGGTGGAAAATGCATATGGGGTTCATGCCTGCCCATCCGTCGTTCTATTGCCGCCGTGAAATCTATATCAGGTACGGAAAGTTTGACACCGGCTTTCGCACCTCAGCTGATTTTGATCAGTTGCTGAGACTTATTTTAATTCACAAAATCAATATTGCTTACATTCCGGCAGATTTCGTGACCATGCGTACAGGCGGAGTATCATCTTCGGGCTTCGGAAGCTATCTGCAGATATTCCATGAGAAGCGAAAAGCTTTTAAGGAAAACGGAGTATATTCCAATATAGTGTTGCAGGGATTGTGCTACTGTTGCAAAATATATGAATTGCTTAAAAGCCACTTTCTGCAAACCATTGATGATTGAAGTTTTCCAAAACTTTTTATAAGTATACGTATATTAGTTATTTAAAAATATTGGTAGGGGTAAAAGTTGTCCAAAATGTGAAATCATTGAAAATTTTCCCGGCGAAAAGTTTGCCGGGAGTAAAGTTTTTATATAACTTTGTGACCGGTTAAGATAACTGCTGCGGCAAACAGCGCCAAGGCTCCTTTTACCGGAAAATCACAAATTCTCAAACAGCATAAAAACACTTTCCCTCAATGATCCAGACTGTATTGAAACGCGATGGCCGCGTTGTTGGATACAACGAAGAAAAAATCAAAGCCGCCATCCGAAAGGCCATGCTCACCACCCCGATGGGTGAGGATGAAGCGCTCATTCACCGAATAGTGGACCGCATCAGCACCACCGGTGACGAGCAGATGAGTGTGGAAAGCATTCAGGACCGAGTGGAACTGGAGCTGATGAAATCGCCCCGCAAAGAGGTGGCGAAACGTTATATCGCATACCGCGACCAACGCAGTATCGCACGGCGGGCTAAAACCCGCGACATTTTTCTTGAAATCATAGAGGCGAAGAACAACGACATCACCCGCGAGAATGCAAATATGAATACCGATTCTCCGGCGGGGATGATGATGAAGTTCGCATCCGAAACCACAAAGCCTTTTGTCGATGACTATCTGCTGACCCCGGAGGCTCGACAGGCTGTGCGCGACGGCTATCTGCATATCCACGACAAGGATTATTATCCCACCAAGTCGCTGACATGCGTGCAGCATCCGCTCGACAATATTCTGAAACATGGTTTTATGGCCGGTCATGGCGAGTCGCGTCCGGCACGCCGTATCGAGACCGCCAGCGTGATAGCCTGCATCTCGCTTGAAACAGCGCAGAACGAAATGCACGGCGGTCAGGCCATCCCCGCATTCGATTTCTACCTCGCGCCATTTGTGCGCTCTTCGTTCATCGAGGAAGTGAAAAAAATCGAAGCGCTCTCGGGCGAAGATCTCTCGGACCTTTACAATATCGAGCTGAAGGATTATGTGAAGAAACCACTTGACGGGCTTACGGGGAAAGAACGCTCCCTGCAGCATGCCATGAACTGCACCGTGTCGCGTGTGCATCAGGCAATGGAGGCGTTTATCCACAACATGAACACCATCCACTCGCGTGGTGGCAACCAGGTGGTTTTCTCGTCGATCAATTATGGCACCGACACGTCGGCCGAGGGGCGCTGCGTTATTCGCGAGCTTCTCGAATCGACATACGAAGGTGTGGGCAACGGCGCCACCGCCATCTTCCCCATACAGATATGGAAGAAGAAAAGGGGCGTAAATTATGAGGAGGGAGATCCCAACTACGATCTTTACCATCAGGCCTGCAAAGTCACCGCCCGCCGTTTCTTCCCTAATTTCGTAAACCTCGACGCCACTTATAATGTACATGAAAACTGGCGTGCCGACGACCCCGAGCGTTACAAATGGGAAATCGCGACGATGGGTTGCCGCACCCGCGTTTTCGAAAACCGTTACGGGGAAAAAACATCCATCGGCCGCGGCAATCTCAGTTTCTCCACAATCAACATTGTGCGTCTCGGCATAGAGTGTATGGCCATCAAGGATCAGCAGGAGCGCATCGAAACCTTCTTCAAGAAACTCGATAACGTTATGGAGATCACTGCCCGTCAGCTCCACGACCGTTTTGAATTCCAGAAAACGGCTCTGGCCAAGCAATTCCCCTTGCTGATGACACGCCTGTGGACCGGAGCCGACAAACTTTCGAAAGATGACACCATCGAATCCGTAATCAACCAGGGTACTTTGGGTATAGGTTTCATAGGTCTCGCCGAGTGTCTGGTGGCTCTTACAGGCAAACATCACGGCGAATCAGACGAAGCGCAGCAGTTGGGTCTCCGCATTGTGTCGCACATGCGCAGCCGCGTCAACGAATTCTGCGAAACGTATCATCACAACTATTCCGTGCTGGCCACACCCGCAGAGGGGTTGTCGGGCAAGTTCACCACAAAAGACCGCAAAAGCTTCGGCATAATTCCCGGGGTGACCGACAAAGTATATTACACCAACTCCAATCATGTGCCGGTTTACTATCACTGTTCGCCGCGCCACAAGGCAAAAATAGAGGGCCCGTATCACGAACTTACCCGCGGCGGCCATATCTTCTATGTGGAAATCGACGGCGATGCCACCCACAATCCTCAGGCAATCGCCGACATCGTGGACCTCATGGACAAGAACAATATCGGCTACTGTTCGGTAAACCATAACCGCAACCGTTGCATGGAGTGCGGTTACGAAGACGCGCAGGATTCGCTCTCGGTATGTCCCCACTGCGGAAGCACTCACATTGATAAACTGCAGCGCATCACCGGTTACCTTGTGGGTACCACTGACCGATGGAATTCTGCCAAACTGGCGGAACTCAAAGATCGCGTGGTCCACAAATAATCCAAATACGCAGATCGGTTTAAAATAATTTGCGGTTTAAAAAGATAAAAGACAGTTTGTTATGACCAAGGCCGAAGAGGCAACTCTGCGGGTGCTCGACATATTGCCCGGAACCTCGGTTGACGGCCCGGGGCTACGCACCTCGGTTTATCTTGCCGGCTGCGCTCACCGGTGCCCCGGCTGCCATAATCCGCAGTCGTGGGATTTCGATGGTGGCCGGGAGATGACGGTGGGGGAGATTGTCGATGAAATCGAGCGCCACGGTTTCAATGTCACCATTTCGGGTGGCGATCCGCTCTATCAGCCCGACGGAGTGATAGCTTTGGCAGAGGCACTTCGCCGCAGAGGATATACCATTTGGCTCTACACCGGTTTCCTCTTCGAGCATGTGTTGTCGATGCCCGGCATGGAGAGGCTGCTGCCGCTGCTCGAGGTGGTGGTCGACGGGCCGTTTCTGGAGGCGGAACGCGATCTGTCGCTGCTTTTCCGTGGTTCGCGCAACCAGCGGCTTATACGTGCCGCCGACAGTATCTCAGGAAAAATATGCCTTTGGGAAGAAAATTTTTAAAAAATGTGAGTTTTTGTTTTCGGTTTTAATTTATTGAAAATTAATGATAAATGATGTTCTGTGAACCACAGGGCATCATTTTTTTTAATTTAAGGGTACAATAAAATGAACCCATCGGAGGTTAATATTGTTAAAAAGCTGTAAAAGCTTCAAAATAATGCTTTGCTCTCTTTCGTTTTTCCACTCCTGTAACAAGATTACAATAGATCATTGTAATATCATAATTTCAACTAATTTCTAAGGAATGAAAAAGTATCTGTTAATGCTTGTGGTACTTATGGCTACCGCATTTACTTCGCAGGCTCAGAAAGCTGAAATCTACTTCGGTTATGGCGGTTACACCCAGATGGACGCCATGGACATGCACGACAACTGGCACAGCGTGAACACCGCATGGGGTGCCGTAACTGCCGGCGTGAACTTCAAGGTGGCTCCCAAGTTCAAAATCGGTCCCAGCTACTCTATCTCAAGCTGCACCACCGCCGGAGGTCCCCATCATTCGAGCATCCTCTACAACGTGGTGATGTTCAACGGTCTCTATCAGTATTGGGGCAACCGCACCGTGCGCCTCTATGCCCACTTCGGTCTCGGTGTCGAGATTTCACACCTGATGCCTAAATGGGGCGATTCCTACAACAAGGCATACTTTGCTTTCCAGGCAAGCCCCATCCGCGCTGAGGCATCGATTGCCAACAATGTCAATCTCTATGGCGAACTGGGCTTTGGTGCTCAGGGCCTGGTGCAGGTAGGCGTTAGCTTCGGCTTGTAAAAAACAAAAAAAATATTTAACTTTGCAAGATGGAACGGGATCCCGTTCCATCTTGATTTTTTTATGGAAAAAGCTAACTGTGACAAGATAAAAAACATAGCCGTGTTAGGTTCGACCGGCTCTATAGGCCGGCAGACCCTCGACGTGTGTGCCGAATATCCCGACCGGTTGCGTCCCACGGTTCTCGTGGCAGGGCGCAAGGTCGACGACCTTGCACGGCAGGCTCTGCAATGGCGTCCCGAAACTGTTGTCATAGCCGACAGCACAATGGAGCAGCGATTGGCCGCAATGCTCTCAGGCACCGGAATTGAAGTGCGCAGCGGCGACGAGGCAGTGCGCGAAGCCATGACTTTGCCGTATGTCGATACAGTAGTAACGGCCACAGTGGGCTACAGCGGTCTGGCGCCGACGCTTGCCGCTATCGATGCCGGCAAAGATATCGCACTGGCCAACAAGGAGACCCTCGTTGTGGCCGGCGAGCTGGTCAACAGCCGTCTGACCCTGAGCAGATCGCGGGTCATTCCTGTGGATTCCGAGCATTCGGCCATATATCAGTGTCTTGTTGGTGAGGATCCTGCCACAGTCAACAAACTCATTATCACCGCTTCCGGCGGTCCGTTCCGCACCTGGAGCAGAGAGAGAATCGAGCAAGCCACTGTGGCCGACGCACTTCACCATCCCAACTGGTCGATGGGTGCCAAAATAACCATCGATTCCGCAACGATGGTCAACAAGGCGTTTGAAATAATCGAGGCGCGCTGGCTTTTCGGCATGGGAGCGGAGAAAATCAGGGCGGTGGTGCATCCGCAGTCGATTGTACACTCCATGGTGGAGTTTGTCGACGGTTCGATAAAAGCCCAGATAGGCGCTCCCGACATGCGCGGCCCAATCAGATATGCACTTGCCGATGCCACGCGACGACCTGTATCATATCTTGATTTCAGCATGGCGGGCACTCTCACATTTGAGCAGCCCGACACCGACCGGTTCCCGGCACTCAATCTCGGATACCTCGCACTGGAGAGGGGAGGCCTCACACCATGCGTCATCAATGCCGCCAATGAAATTGCAGTAGCCGCTTTCCTTGCCGGGAAAATACGGTTTGTCGACATTTATCCTCTGATTATGAAAGCCGTAGACACTATCGAGGTATCCGTCAGCCACCCATCGCTCGAAGAGTATGTGGAGTGCAACGCCTATACCCGCCGGCGTGTCTCGGAATATGTTGATGAAATCCAGACCATCTTCTAAACCGAAAAAAGTCACCATACCCTAAAGCATATCATACCTACAGCATATTATACTCTACAAGCATATTAATGGAAACATTCTTCATAAAGGCTCTTCAACTTATCCTCGCGCTGGCTTTGCTGGTGATGATCCATGAGTTTGGCCATTTTCTATGGGCGCGTATTTTCAAAATCAGGGTCGAGAAATTCTATCTTTTTTTCAATCCCTGGTTTTCACTCTTCAAATACAAACCGAAAAACAGCGACACGGAATATGGTATAGGCTGGCTCCCGCTGGGCGGATATGTGAAAATCGCAGGCATGGTCGACGAGTCGATGGACAAGGAGCAGCTTGCCAAGGAACCAGCGCCCGACGAATTCCGCGTGAAACCGGCATGGCAGCGCCTGCTGGTGATGACCGGCGGTGTCCTCAACAATTTCATACTCGCCATAATCATCTATGCGGGCATTGCATGGTATTGGGGTGAAAAAACTATCCCGTATCCCAACGCCACCGAGGGAATGGACTTTTCGGAGCAAGCCGAAAAAATGGGCTTCCGCAAAGGCGACATTATCCTTCTGGCCGACGGTAAACCCATAGACGAGAAAGACCGCAGCCATCTGTTCAAGATGCTTGAGGCCAAAGAAATCACGGTGTTGCGTAACCATCGCGACACCGTGGCGGTGGCTCTCCCTGACAACGCTATCGAGAAACTCGATCCCGAAAAAGGATTCATGGCCTATCGCATACCTGTGTATGTGAAGACTCTCATGCCGGGCGAACCGGCCGCCAAGGCCGGGGTGGAGGTTGATGACCGCATCATCGCAATAGGCGATTCGGCCACCCCTTCGTTCAGCGAGCTGTCGCAGGCGCTGTATCTCAACGGTGGCCGTGAGACCACAGTGACGGTGTTGCGTGGCAACGACACAATCACTATGGCAGCCACTCCTACTTCTGATGGTAAACTCGGTTTCGGACTTAAAACACCTCTGGAGGTGTTCAGCTGCGACACCACTAAGTATGGCTTCTTCCAGTCGGTGCCTGTGGGCGTAACCAACGGCACCGATATGCTTGTCACCTATGTTGGCTCGCTTAAACATCTCTTCTCCAAACAGGGTGCCGAATCTATCGGTGGCTTCGGTGCCATAGGCAGCATGTTCCCGTCGAAATGGGACTGGCGTACATTCTGGGAGATGACCGCATTCCTTTCGATCATGCTCGCATTCATGAATCTGCTCCCCATCCCTGCGCTCGACGGTGGTCATGTGGCATTCCTCCTATGGGAGGTGATCACACGCCGCAAACCTTCCGACAAGTTTCTCGAACGCGCGCAGCTTGCGGGTATGCTGTTCCTGATAATTCTGCTCATATATGCCAACTTCAACGACCTATACCGGTTTGTGCTTAAATAAGAGCCTGATATGAAAACACTCCGTTTAAAACGAGGAAAAGAAGAATCGCTCGACCGTTTCCACCCATGGGTGTTTTCCGGAGCGCTGAACGAACACCTCCCCGAAGGTCTCGAGGAGGGCGAAACCGTGGGCGTAGAGACCGCCGACGGTCGTTTTGTCGGTACGGGCCATTATCAGATAGGCTCTATAGCGGTGCGCATCCTCGATTTCTCCGACCGTCCCATCGACGAGCAGTTTTATGCCGTCAGGTTGCAGGAAGCATTTGCCGTCCGTCGTTCGCTCGGCCTGATGCGTCCCGACAACAATGCTTTCCGTCTTGTCCATGGCGAGGGTGATTTCCTGCCGGGTCTGGTAGTAGACATCTATGGCCCGACAGCCGTGATGCAGGCTCATTCGCCCGGCATGCACTATGCACGTGAAATCATTGCCGGGCAGTTGGTGGCTATCCCCGGGCTGGGGGTGGAAAACGTGTATTATAAATCAGAAACCACGCTCCCCTATAAAGCACGGCTCGATCCTCAGAATGAATATATAATTGGCTCATATGTTGGAAACGAGGCGCTGGAAAATGGCCTGAAATTCAACATCGACTGGCTGAAAGGTCAAAAAACCGGTTTCTTCGTTGACCAGCGCGACAACCGTTCGCTCCTCGAGAAGTTCGCTCACGGGCGCAGAGTGCTCAATATGTTCTGCTATACCGGCGGATTCTCGGTCTACGCCATGCGTGGCGGAGCCGAACAGGTACACTCGGTGGATTCCTCCGAGAAAGCCATTACCCTCACCGACGCCAACATCGCCCTGAATTTTCCCGGCGATCCTCGGCACATATCTTTCGCTGAGGACGCTTTCAAGTTCCTTGACCGGATGGAGAGCGGCGCCTACGACCTTGTGGTGCTCGATCCCCCTGCCTTCGCCAAGCACCGCAGCGCTTTGCGCAATGCCCTCCGCGGTTATCAGAAACTCAATTTCAAGGCCATGGAAAAACTTGCGCCGGGCAGCATACTGTTCACATTCTCATGTTCACAGGCTGTGAGCCGCGAGCAGTTCCGTCTGGCAGTGTTCTCTGCTGCAGCCCAGAGCCGCCGCAAAATCAGAATTCTGCATCAGCTGACACAGCCGGCCGATCATCCGGTCAATATATATCACCCCGAGGGTGAATATCTGAAAGGACTGGTGCTATATGTGGAATGACCAGTGGCGTAACTGAACATTTCTACAGGATTTCTCCTTTATAATTAAGATGATATGAATTTCCATAAAACACTTACCATAGCCGTGGCAATGACGGCGACAGCTTCAGCAATGGCAAACACTCTTGACCCCAACAATCCTTCAGGCACTGTGGTTGACCGCTTCGCCGACATCGAGGTGATGCGTTACGTGGTGCCCGGATTCGACGACCTCACGCTCAGTCAGAAAAAACTGATATATTTCCTCACCGAGGCCGCTCTCCACGGCCGCGACATTCTGTGGGATCAGAACGGCAAGTATAACCTCCCGATCCGTCAGCTGCTTGAATCGGTCTACACCAGCTACACCGGCGACCGCTCGTCGGAGGAGTTCCGGAATTTTGAACTTTACCTCAAGCAGGTGGAGTTTGGCAACGGTGTCTACCATCACTATTCCACCGACAAATTCACTCCGCGCTTCTCGCAGAAATGGTTTGACGCTCAGGTGTCAGCCCTTGAGAAGGCAGATCGGCTGCCTGTGAACAAATCGCAATTGCCGGTGCTTGCCAAAGTGATTTTCGATTCCTCGTTCATGCCCAAGCGTGTCAATCAGGCCGCCGGGCAGGATCTTATCACCACTTCGGCTGTGAATATGTATGAAAATGTCACCCAGCCTGAGGTGGAGGCCTATTATGCGGCTCTGAAAGATACCACCGACCTCACTCCCGTTTCCTACGGACTCAATTCGCGTCTGGTGAAAGATGCCGACGGCACTATCCGCGAGCAGGTGTATAAGGTCGGAGGTTATTACTCCGACGCTATAGAAAAAATTGTGGCGGATCTTGAAAAAGCTCTCCCTTTTGCCGAAAACCAGCAGCAGAAAGCCGTGATTGAGGAACTTGTGAAGTTCTACCGCACCGGCAGCCTCAAGACTTTCGATGACTATTCGATTCTTTGGGCAGAGGATACGGATTCACAGGTCGATTTCATCAACGGTTTTATCGAGTCGTATGGCGATCCTCTGGGCATGACAGGCTCATGGGAATCTATCGTGAATTTCCGTGATGAGAAATCTTCGGCCCGCACGCGCACACTGGCATCAAGCGCGCAGTGGTTTGAAGATCATTCCCCGGTGGATCCCAAATTCCGTAAGCCGGAGGTGAAGGGCGTCAGTGCAAAGGTTATCAATGCCGCCATACTTGCCGGCGATGCATATCCCGCTACTCCAATTGGCATAAATCTCCCTAATGCCAACTGGATACGCGCCGCCCACGGCTCCAAGTCTGTGACGATTGAGAATATCACCCGGGCCTATGACGACGCTTCGCACGGCAACGGATTCAACGAGGAGTTTGTGATTGATCAGCCGACCATCGACCTCCTCGACAAATATCTTTTCATCACCGACAATCTCCACACCGACCTGCACGAATGTCTCGGTCATGGCAGCGGGCGTCTTATGCCCGGCGTTGATCCCGACGCTCTGAAAGAGCACGGCTCGGCAATCGAGGAGGCCCGCGCCGATCTGTTCGCCCTCTATTATCTTGCCGACCCGAAAATGATTGAGCTGGGTCTGCTCGACAATCCCGAAGCGTATAAGGCCGAATATTACAAATATATCCTCAACGGTCTCATGACACAGCTGATGCGCATCGAGCCGGGCAAGGATATAGAGGAGGCCCACATGCGCAACCGTCAGCTTATCGCCGCCTGGGCATTTGACCATGGCCACAAGGATAATGTGATCGAACTGGTGAAGAAGAATGGCAAGACCTTCATTCGCATCAACGACTATAACAAACTCCGCGACCTTTTCGGGCAACTGCTCCACGAGATTCAGCGCATCAAGAGTGAGGGCGATTATGCCGCCGGTGCCGCTCTCATCGACAAATATGCAGTGAAGGTCGACCCGGAACTCCACCGCGAAGTGCTCGACCGTTATGCCCGTCTTGACATAGCACCCTATAAAGGTTTTGTCAATCCCGTGTATGTAGCGGTTGACGCCGCAGGCAATGCCACCGCCGATCCATCGGCAATCACCGACGTGAAAGTGACTTACGAGGAGGGCTATATCCCCCAGATGCTCCGCTATTCACGTGATTATTCACCCCTTACCAAGTAAGAGCTTGGTTTTTCAATCAATCTGCCCAATGCTCACCTATAATACCCGCCAGCCCAAGCTCGTGCTTCCCGAATATGGCCGCAACCTGCAGCGCATGGTCGACCATTGCATGACCATCGAGGACCGAGAAGAACGCAATCTTTGTGCCCGCTCCATTGTGACAACCATGGAGAAGCTGTTTCCCGAGCTGAAACAACCTGAAAACGCCCACAAGGTGTGGGACCAATTGGCCATCATGTCGGATTTCAAGCTTGACATCGACTACCCCGAGGAGGTGATCAAGCCCGATGAACTCAGCAGTTTGCCCGACAAGGTGCCTTATGTGCAGTCCGATATCCGTATCCGTCAGTATGGCAAACTTACTGAACTTATGATCAAACAGGCTGCTGCCATGGAGCCTGGCGAAGAGCGTGACCGGGTGGTGCTTCTGCTTGCCAACAACATGAAGAAGCAGATGCTCGCCGCCTATCCCGACGGAGTCGATGACCGCCGCATATTCAACGATCTGGCCATGTACTCCCATGGCGAAATACGGCTCGATCCGGAGACCACACGTCTGCATGAGTTCCAGGCCGTGCCCCAGCCTCAACAGGGTAAGAAAAAGAAGAAAAAGAAATAAGGGAGTCGCCGCACCTCCGGTGGCAATACACCTTTAAAGCTCGTTAATTATGATCACACTTTCGGAAATACGTCCTGTCGGCAAATTCCTGAAACCTCATGGCGTGAATGGCGAGATCGGCATCCTCCGCGATTTTGACGATTTCGACTTCAACGACTATTCCTGTGTGATAGTCGATATCGATGGTATTTTCGTGCCCTTTTTCCTCAACTCGGTGCGCACCAAGGGCGCCGAGACCGATCTTGTGGCTATCGACGGTGTGACCGACGAGATGCATGCCGCCCGACTGACCAACCGGACTGTCTATGTGCTCCGCAGCGAGTTTGACAGGGCAAACGACGCCGACAGCGACGGCGATGGGTATTATGCCGATGATTTCATAGGTTATGAGATGAAACTTGAAGGTGGCCGGCGGCTCGGCACCATAGTGCGTGTCGACGACTCCACCGCTAATTTTCTCTTTGTGGTGGAAACTCCCGGGGGAAAAGAAATGTTGATACCTGTAGTGGATGAGTTCATCACCGACATCTCGCCCGACGACCGTGTCCTCACGGTAGATCTCCCTCAGGGGATGCTCGAGATGCAGTAGTGACCCCCGCTTTCAAAATTGCTATTAATAAGAAAGGAAAATATTATGGAATTTGACGAATCTAACGCTGTTGCATTCATCAACGACCGTCTCCGCGAAGCTGGCCGCAATCCTTATCCCGAGGATGAGGTGCTGAATGTGGTCGACATGATCTGGGATTTCTATGAAGAAAACGGATTGCTCGATGTCGATGCCGACGATGATGCTGAAGATGAGGATATAGAGCCGGATATGATCGACTATGTGACTCGTATGCTCCGTAAGGACAAGCATGCTACGGTCGATCCCGCCGATGTGCCTCTGATGGTGCGCGCCGAAGTCGACTATGAGGATTCGGTGCTCTGATTTGTGCTTTGTTGAATTGTTAACTTGAATCGCGATGGCGAAATCCAAAATATTGTCAGTTGCTCTGGCGGCGGTCTTTGCACTGACTGCCGGTTTACCTGGCATGATGGCTCAGACTGCATCCAAAGCGACGGTGGCAGGCGAGACCGCAGCCGCTTCGTCGTCCGACGACCTCACTATGGAGCAGGCGTTTGCCACTCCCGAGGTGCCTCCAAAGCTCAATGCCTATATTAAAGGCTATATGAAGCGTGAGGCCCTGGCGTTGAACAAACTCGGTTTTAAAGTGGAGACCATGCGGAAAGGTGAGATAGTGATTGCCACGATGCCCACCGACAAGCTTTTCGCACCCAACGATACCGTGCTGCTGCCCGATGCCGGCGACCTGCTGAAACATTTTCTGCCTTATTTCCGTACTCCCGGAAAATTCAAGGTGATACTGGCGATACACACCGACGACACCGGCAACGACGCCTATCTGCGCGGGCTGTCGGAAAAGAGGATTGTGTCGCTCTATGATTATTTTGATTCACGCGCCAAAAACACCGAGTCGCTTACCGGATATCCGATTGCCGCCGACGACCCGTTGATGGAGAACAACACCCGCGACAACCGTGCGGCCAACCGCCGGCTTGAAATTTATCTGATGCCCGACAATGTGCTCATTGAAGAGGCAAAGAGGGGCAACCGCTGATCTGCGTAAGAGCTTGTTTGATATTTATTAAACAGGCTCTTATTGTCACATCAGCTATTTTTCGTAAATTTGCACAATCAATATTGAAACCAATTTTCTGCAATGGCAAAAGAACTGAAAGACCTGACCAAACGCGCAGACAACTACTCGCAGTGGTATAACGATCTGGTTATTAAAGCCGATCTGGCCGAGCAATCGCCTGTCCGCGGTTGTATGATTATCAAACCCTATGGCTATGCCATATGGGAGCGCATGCAGCACACCCTTGACGAAATGTTCAAGGCGACCGGCGTGCAGAACGCATATTTCCCCCTTCTCATTCCTAAATCGTTTCTCTGCAAGGAAGCCGAGCATGTGGAAGGCTTTGCCAAAGAGTGTGCCGTGGTGACCCACTACCGCCTGAAAAATGATCCCGCAGGCAACGGCGTGGTGGTAGATCCCGAGGCTCGTCTGGAGGAGGAACTCATAATCCGTCCTACTTCCGAGACCATCATCTGGAACACTTATAAGAATTGGATCAATTCCTACCGCGACCTTCCCATTCTGGTGAACCAGTGGGCCAACGTGATGCGCTGGGAGATGCGTACGCGCATGTTCCTCCGCACCAGTGAATTCCTCTGGCAGGAGGGTCACACAGCTCATGCCACCCGCGATGAAGCCGAGGCCAAGGCCAAGGAAATGCTTGAGGTTTACCGCGTGTTTGCCGAGAAATATCTGGGAATCCCCGTGATTACCGGCGTAAAGAGCGCTAACGAACGTTTCGCCGGCGCCATCGACACCTACACCATCGAGGCCATGATGCAGGATGGCAAGGCTCTCCAGTCGGGCACCAGCCATTTCCTGGGACAGAACTTTGCCAAGGCATTCGATGTCACTTTCATCAACAAGGAAAACAAGCCCGAATATGTCTGGGCAACTTCCTGGGGCGTGTCTACCCGTCTGATGGGAGCCATGATCATGTGTCACAGCGACGACAACGGTCTGGTGCTTCCGCCGCATATCGCCCCCATCCATGTGGTGATCGTGCCTATCTACAAGAACGAAGAGCAGCGTCAGGCAATAACCAAAGCCGTGGAACCCATCATCAACGAGCTTCGCGCTCTCGACATCCGTGTCAAGTATGACGATGCCGACAACCGTCGTCCCGGGTTCAAGTTCGCCGATTACGAGCTTAAAGGTGTGCCTGTGCGTCTGGCCATCGGTGCCCGCGACCTTGAGAGCGGCACAGTGGAACTTATGCGCCGCGACACTCTCGAAAAGCAGGTTGAACCTCTCGAAGGCATCGCCGGTTTCATCAAGAACCTTCTCGAGGAAATTCAGACCAACATCTACAACAAGGCCCTGAAGCATCGCCAGGAGATGACCCGCGAAGTGAATTCCTACGAAGAATTCAAGGAGGAAATCGAAAAAGGCGGTTTCCTGCTCTGCCACTGGGACGGCACTCCCGAGACCGAGGAAAAGATCAAGGCGGAGACAAAAGCTACAATCCGCTGCATCCCCCTGCATGGCGACAAGACTCCCGGCAAGTGTATGGTCACCGGCAAGCCTTCGGCACAGCGCGTGATCATCGCCCGCAACTATTGATACTATTACGGACGTATATAAAAAGAGGAGATGCATCGGATTCGGTGCATCTCCTCTTTTGTTTAGGGAATTATTGTTCAGATACCCCAGTTCTCGGATTTTACCTCGAATTTGGCGGGGCCTGTGACTTCGTAGACAATAGTGGAGGGGTGTCGTGAGCCATCGAACGCGTCGAAGTTGACTGTGTAAAGCACTTCAACACCTTCAATAGGCACTGCATCGGGATAGTATTCGGCAAGGACAGCGGGCAGAGTCTCGTAAGCAAAATTGTGCTTGAGGCCTGCGATGATCTCGGCGTCAGTCTTGCCTTCCCAGCCTGCTGCATACTGAGTGACGGCAGCGCCCGGACGGAGGTCGACATCGTTCTTGAAAGCCGATGCTCCGCTGTAAACCTCATTGTTGCCATATTTGGATACCCAGAATTTGCCGGATTTGATGGAGGTGTCGCCTAAGGGCACACACTTAGTCTGATAGACCCAATCGACACAAGACTGATAGAAATTGGTGGCAAAAGTGCTGGTCTCGGGGAGGTTGATGGTGACGCTGGGGTCAAATTTCCACACGCCGTTTGTGCGGACAAACTGCGAGGTCATGGTCTCCACTCCATCGTTCTTCACCCATTCAGTGCCGTTGTAGACATAGTTGGCGCAGGCGAGTACGGTGGAGCTGCCGTTGTAGAATTTGTAGACGATGAACTTGGAATCCTTGGCAGCCGCATAGGGGAACTTCTGGCGGCAGTAGGCGGGCAGATAGTTGTCGGGCTCGGTGAGGTTGGGATGGCTCTGACCCATGGCGGTGTAGTCGCCGGGGTTGAGCACTACCATGTCGGAGGGAACCGACCACTTGGTGCCGTCGAAACGGTAGATTGCATTGAGCGAAGTGGTGGGCACTTCGGCAGCCAGCGAGAGTGTGCCGATGGCAGTTGTTGCGGCGCCACCATCGAGCTTGATGTCGTTGACAACAAAGTTGCAGATGCCGCTCTTGCTGCATGACACGATCCAACCGACGAGTGTCACCTTGGCTTTGTCGGTGAGCAGTTTCTTCTGGTCGGAAGACACATAGTAAGGGGAGATCTTGGTGTTCTTTGCTCCGGGAACGATGAGATTGGTGTAAGTGCCGACCGACATTTCACCCGATACGCTGGCATAGATGGCCAGACGGTTTTTCGGATCGGCTTTGAGAGCGTCGAGGGCTGCGCCATCCATCACTTTGGGAGCGGGGAACTTATAGTCTTCAGAGCCGAGTTTCTTGACAGTGGCGCTGGAGGTAAGCTGCAGACCGTTGTTGAACGCATCAACTGTGCCGGCTACGTTGAGCTGGGTGCCTATGGGGTAGGTGCCGGCATCGAAGCCGCCGCCCATATAGACCAATATGGCACCGGCTTTGTCGGAAATCACATAGCCTGCGCCGCAGGAGCCTGTGACGACACCGTTGACCGAAATCTCCTGTTCTTTAGTTACGTTAGCAAGCACATTCGACATTTCGAAATGAGTGTCACCGCCGCCTACATTGCCGAAGATGGGATTCTGATCGGCCTGAGCGTAGGACACAACAGCGTAGTCACCCTCCTGAGCGTCGGGAAGCTGTTCCAGAAGGAACTTGGGGAGAAATTTCGAAGCGGGTTTGTCGGGCGCGAAGGCGCTGATGTAGTTCTCGTCGCTTTCCCACACATTGGCCTTGTAGAAATCGTCGCGGACTCTCACCTCGGTTGCGCCGACAGCTTCAGTGACTTCCTCGGGCAGACCGACAGCCATCTTATATGTGACTTTGATGGCGGAACCGTTTGAGAGGGTGTAGAACTGCGAGTTGGTCGAAGCGAGGAAGGCGGGCACATATTCTTGGGCAGTGATCTTGTCGGTGAAATACAAGTTCTTTGACAGGTTCTCGAGGGCTTTCGAGTTGCCGGCTTCCTTTGCTATCTGTTTGTTGGTGGAGTTGTTGGCGATGGCGACGTAGTCTTCATCGGTTAGGGTATAGTTGATGGTCTCGACCTGGGTGGGATTGAAGTTCGAGTCAAAACCGTCGAGATGGTCGTTCCAGGCGTTTTCATCGCAACCCGTCATCATTGCAATGCCGCATAGGGCAGCCAGAGGAATATATATCTTGGTTTTCATTTGGATTGCTTAAATTAGAAGTTAAGACGAAGCTTGAGGGAGTAGGTGCGACCGAAGTTGTAGAACACACGGAATACATTGTCCCATTCGCCGTCCACACTGGTGTCGTTGTAGCAGTCGACAACATAGTGATAGTTGAAGAGGTTGTATACGTTGCCGCTCAGGCGGGCGTCCACGCCGCCGATCTTGAAGCCGTAGCTTGCGAAGAGGTCAAGCTGGTTGCCCCAGGGAATTCTCCAGGGATCGGCAACTTCGAGCACCTGACCGTTTTTGGTGAAGTTGGAGGCTGTTACCTGATAGTCGGAGTAGTTGCGCGAGTGGAAAGTCCAGTCGGCACCGATGCGCCACCCCTTGAAAGGACGGAAAGATGCAGAGATCGAACCGGTGGTCTGTGCTGAACCGCCTACTTTCACGCCTTTCTGCTTGAGGGTGGCGTGCATGTGGTCGGCCGACATGATGCCTTGCGCGGGAGTGCCACGAAGGTCGGCGATGGGGAAGCCGCCGGGGCCGTAGAAATAACCCACGGGGTTGGAATTCCACTGGTAGTCGCCGAGTGAGATCATGCCTTCGAGAGTGAACCAGTTGACGGGGCGGTAGGTGGCTGCGATTTCAATACCCATGTGGCGTGCATTGACACCCGACATGCTGAAAGATCCAAGTTCACCGGCATAGTCGCCGGCCATGTCGACCGAGCGGCTCATGGTTTTGTCGTACCATTTTGTGAAATATGCGTTCATGTCGACGCTGAATACAGGCGAATGATAGCCGTAACCAACTTCAAAAGACATGATCTTCTCATTGAGAGGGTTGGGGTTGATGACATTGGAGTTTTGCGACGACAGGAAAACACCGTAGCTGAAGAAAGGCACACGGCTGATGTAGCCGATGTTCAGGAACACATTGTTGTGGCGGTCGATGTTCCAGTTTGCGCCACCCTTGACCGATGCACCGAAGAAATTTTTCCAGGGGCTCTTGGAATGGGCTTCGTCGGCATAATAGTGCTCGATACGCTGGTAGCCGGTGTTGTTCATTGTGCCGGAGAGCACGAAGTTGACTTTGCGCTCGAATGCTGAGTATTCAGCCTGCAGGAAGATCCCTTCGTTGTGGGTAACGCCGTCGAAGTTGCGGTAGACCACATCGCCTACGCCGAGTTTCTGGTTGACCCATTCGACGTTGTTTTTGTTATTGATGGCTGCGAGATCGGGCTGCACGCGCGAGCGGTAGACATCGTCGATGAAATATTCGCCATCCATGAGGTCGACAAGTTTTGCCTTGTGGAAGCCTTTGTAATAGCGGAAGTCTATACCGCCGGTGAGGTTGAGCTTGTTGTCGAGCAGAGAGTGTTTGTAGGTGGATACGAGGCCTACCCAGGTGTGGGAGTTGATATTGTCGGCCAATGCCATGTTTGAACCGGTCTTGGATTCCATGTTCATCTGCTGTACCTCGTCGTAAGCGAATGTGCCGTCGGCATGGCGGAATGTGGTTCTGAGCTGACCGTTGGAGGAGTTGGCGCCATACCATGCGTTGGAGTCAATTTTGCGACCGTTCCATGTGGTGTTGCGGTACATGCCGCGGTAGCCGCCACCATTGGCGAACGATGCATAGAGGACGCTTGACAGTGATGAGTGGTCTGTGATCTGCCAGATGTGGTTGATAGAGAGTTGGGGTTTATGGTAGTGGTTGTAGTTGGCGCCGGTAGTTTTCTTGCCGCCGCGCAGATAACCGAATGTGGGGTTATATCGATACTGGCTTTCACCATCCATATATTGCTTGGCGGTGGTGGCCCAGCCTTCGATGGTGAGACCATCGTATTTTGAACGTTGAGCGTGAGTCTGGGGAGCGCCGAAAGCGGTAAACGAAATCTGGTGTTTGTCGTTGATGCGTTTTGAGATATTCAGGAAGTAGTTATAGGAGTTGAACCATGTGCCCTGCACATAGTTGTCGTCGCTCCATTTGCGCGAGCCGAGCAGTGTGACTGCCCAGCCGTTTTTCATCAGGCCGGTCGACACCTTGATACCGATCTGGTTCATGCCGTCGTTGCCCATGCCGTACCACACCGAGCCCCCTTTCTTGGCATCGAGGCTCTGGGTGGTGATGTTGATGGTACCGCCAACCGAGGGAGCGGAGAGCATGCCTGCGCCGAGACCGCGCTGAGTCTGGATGCTGGAGGCCACGTCGCTCAGACCGGCCCAGTTGCTCCAGTAAACGCCGCCCCATTCCATGTCGTTGATGGGTATACCGTTGATAACCACAGCCACGTTTTCGCTCTTGAAACCGCGCATGTTGGTTTTGGCGTCGCCGAAACCGCCGCCGTCCTTGGTGGTCCACACGCCGGGAGTGGTTTTCAGCACTTCGGGAAATTCCTGGTTGCCGAGTTTGAATTCGATTTCAGAAGCGTTGATCTGAGAAAGGGCTACAGGAGTTTCGCGGGTGCGTGCCAGCGACTGTGTGACAACCACGTCGGCAAGCATCTTCGATTCCACTTCCATTTTCAGGATGCCCATGTTGGCTTTTGCGGGTTCTTTCAAGGGCTTGTAACCGATGTAGGTGATAGCGAGGTCGCGCGTGCCGTCGGGCACATTGACCTTGAACTTGCCGTCGATGTCGGTAGAACCGAGCGCCTTGCCGCCGCCTGTCGAGACGGTGGCTCCGATGATAGGTTCATTCGCTTCATCAACAACGGTACCCACTGACGTAAACGCTGATGCGGTGATCCAAAGACCGGTGGCCCACATCGCGATTAATGCTGAAATGAGTTTTTTCATTTTGTTGTGAAAGAAATGTTAGATTGAGGTTTAATATTTGTAATGTGATTCCATCAAAAAGATAATTTTTGCTATAGCAAAAATTAACAATAGTGTTAATTTTAATTGCAAATTTACTAAAAATCGGGAATTTAGTCAATAGCAGGGGGCCGTAAATTATATGTTTTTAAACACAAAAGAGGCCCGGTGAGTGTGACAGCATCACATTCCGGACCTCATGTATTTTTAATCATTTTTGAGGTCGTTGCTCCGGTCGTAGGAAATCTCGGCCATATCCTTGATTTCCTGTACCTCCTTGCGACGTACCGAGGGTGGCTCGTCGTTGTTGCGCATTATTATATATTGCTCGTAATATGATAACAGCAGGGTGGTCAGTGGCAATGCTATAATCATGCCTATCAGACCAAACAGCGAACCCCATATCGACAGACTCAGCAGGATTATGGCGGGGTTTAGTCCCATGGCTTTGCCCATGATGCGTGGTGTGAGAATCAGATCGGCCACCACCTGCACCGTGAGGAACACTGCCATGCACTCCCACCACTGAGCCCAGAAATCAACCTTGCCGTCGGCCGCTCCGACCAGACAGAGGAGTGTCACCGGAATAATCGAGAGATACTGGCAATAGGGGATCATGAAGAGCACTGAGGTGCCTAATCCGAGCACAATCGACAGCGGCAGCTTGCATAGAGAGAATCCCACACAATAGATTACCGCCACAATACATGCAATCAAGGCTTGCCCGCGGAAATAATGGTTCATTGAATCCTTGATGTCATTGCCTAACTTATAAGCTATGGGGCGCATGCGCGGGGGCACGAGCAGACGAAAACCGGTCATGAGCCGGTCATAGTCGAGCATGATGAAAATCACATAGAGAAACACTATCAGCCACGACACTATGCCCAGAACCACATGCACACCTCCCTGCAGCACCGATGAGGCGTGGTGGAGCAGTCCCTCCACGTTCTGTTCCATCAGCGTTTTTGAGAGTTTCTCGAAATCGATGTTTTCGCGCAGCAGGTCGTGCACCCATGCAGGCATATATTTTATTGTGTTGTTGGATGTGGCATAATCGGTGAGCATGTCGGCCATCTGATGCATCTCCGCAATAATCGACGGGATGCAGAAATAGCATAGAATACCGAAAAAGAGGGTAGCTTCGAAAAGTGTGACAAAAATAGCCATCACCCGCCCTTTGAGATGGAGCAGCGAGCGATTGAACTGCACGAATGGTTCAAACAGATAGGCTATCAGGCACGCCACGCAAAATGGCAGCAGCACATCTTTCAGAATGTCGAGAATCCATATCACGAAAACGAAAATGGCGCACCCTATGAGCAGGCGTACAACCCGGTCGAATGTGTATGGCCGTGATGAGTTGGACATAATCATGACTTGAAGTGCAACAAAGTTACTAAACTTTAACAAATTTGAGGCAGGTTTTGACTGCCAAAGCGAAAAAATTCGTAAATTTGCCACATATAATGCTAAAATGCGTCAGGCATGGATTATGCTCGCGCAAAGTCATTTGAACAGTATGGGAAAAATCCGCATCCGTCTTTCGGCTCTGAGTTTTCTTGAGTTCGCCATCTGGGGAGCCTATCTGGTCTCCATGGGCATGTTTCTCGCCAAGGTTGGTCTCGGCGACAAGATCTATATGTTCTATATGGTGCAGGGAATTGTGTCGTTGTTCATGCCCGCCATTATAGGCATAGTGGCCGACCGCTGGATTCCTGCCCAGCGCACTCTTTCGCTCTGTCATCTGATTTCGGGTCTGTTCATGTGTGGCGCCGGCGTTTATGCCATGTCGGTTCTCCCGGCCGACTGGGTGTCGAAAGCCCCCGAAGAGCTGGCGGGACTGGTAAGTTTCCCTGCAATTTTCACCCTCTACACCGTGTCGGTGGCGTTTTATATGCCCACAATCGGTCTGGCCAATTCAGTGGCTTTCAATGCACTTGAGCGCAACGGACTCGACACTGTCAAGGATTATCCGCCCATCCGCGTGTTTGGCACGGTGGGTTTCATCGCCGCCGAATTGTTTATTAACTTTGTCAGCATCGACGGAGTGAGCATACAGAAAAGCTATACCCAGTTTCTCACCTCGGCGCTGCTGTCGCTGCTGATGGCTGCCTATTCGCTGACCATGCCTGCATGTCCGGTTTCAGGGTCTGCCGGCGGTTCGCTGGCTCAGGCTTTCGGGCTTGACGCCTTCAAACTGTTTAAGGATCCGAAGATGGCCATCTTCTTCATCTTCTCCATGCTGCTGGGGGTGTCGCTGCAGATCACCAATGGCTACGGTACAATGTTCATCGAGCAGTTCAGTGCCATCCCCGAATATGTCAACGGATTTCTTGACGGATGGTTTGCCAGGAATCCCACGGCTCTCATCTCGCTGTCGCAGTGTGCCGAGGCTCTTTGCATTCTCCTCATTCCCTACTGTCTGAAACGTTTCGGTATAAAAGGTGTGATGCTCATGGCCATGATGGCATGGGTGTTGCGGTTTGGCCTGTTCGGCATCGGCGATACCAATATGCCCGGCGTCATTGCTCTGATAATGTCGTGTGTGGTCTATGGAGTGGCTTTCGACTTCTTCAACGTCTCAGGAGGCATTTATGTCGACCGGCAGTCGCCGGCGGCGCTCCGTTCGTCGGCTCAGGGTCTGTTTATGGTCATGACCAACGGCATAGGTGCATCGCTCGGTACATTCATAGCCGGAGAATATGTGATAAATCCACTTGTAATCAATCTTCCGCAGACCGATGTGTTGGCCCGTCTGGATGGCTGGCATGAGTCATGGCTGATATTCGCCTCATACGCTTTGGTGGTGTTTGTGCTGTTCCTGTTTATTTTCAAGGCTCCAAAGGATGAGACTGCCACCAAGGCCGAAGCCGAAGCGACTGCCTCCGACCCTGAAAACAGTTTTGTATGATACGGTTCTATTGTCCCGACATTGAGGAAACACCCGTGATGCCTGAGGTGGAATCGGGTCATTGCGTGAGGGTGCTCCGTCATCAGCCCGGCGACCGCTTCGAGGTTGTGGACGGAAAGGGTCATATATATAAGGTGGTGCTGGTCGACGCCCATCCCAAGAGGGCTATGGTGGAAATCGAGGAAAAAGCCGAAGTTGAAAAATACTGGCACGGCAGGTTTGTGCTTGCTGTCGCACCTACCAAGAATATGGACCGCATGGAGTGGCTTGTGGAAAAGGCTACTGAGATCGGCCTGGACGCCTTTGTGCCGCTGCTCTGCCGCAATTCCGAGCGCCGCGACATCAAGCGCGAACGTCTTGAAAAAACGGCTGTTTCCGCTATGAAACAGAGTCTTAAAGCCACTGTGCCTGAAATCGGTGATATGATGCCCTTTGGCGCGTTTATCGAAAAATACCGTTCGTATGCCCGAAAGTATGTGGCGTATTGCACCGACGACGGTGCCCGTCGGCTGCTGTCGCGACTGTGCATGACCGACAGCGGCGACGACACGGTAGTGCTCATCGGACCTGAGGGTGACTTCACGCCGGAGGAGATCTCCAAAGCTTTTGAAGCCGGATTCCGGCCGGTGTCGCTCGGCGACGCGCGTCTGCGCACGGAAACCGCCGCACTTACAGCGCTCGAGACATTACACATCACCGATCAGCTCAAAAACTAAACTTTCAACTGCATCAGCAGTCAAAACTAACAAGCAAACGACAAAAGTTATGTCACAGATAAATCTGCCTGAATATCTCGCATCATCGCCCTGCAACAATTTCTTTCTGCTGGCCGGACCATGTGTGATAGAAGGAGAAAAGATGGCAATGGAGATAGCCGAGAAGGTGGTCGAGGTAACCTCGCGGCTCGGTATTCCCTATGTTTTCAAGGGGAGCTACCGCAAAGCCAACCGTTCGAGCATTCACTCATTCACCGGAATAGGCGACGAGAAAGCATTGATGATTCTGAGGAAAGTAGGGGAGACATTCAATATTCCTACTGTAACCGACATCCACACCGAACCTGAGGCTGCCATGGCAGCCGAATATGTGGATATGCTTCAGATTCCCGCTTTCCTGTGCCGTCAGACCACTTTGCTCGTGGCCGCCGCCGAGACCGGAAAGATGGTTAATATCAAAAAAGGGCAGTTTCTGTCGCCCGGAGCGATGAAACATGCGGTAGAGAAAGTGCGCGATGCCGGCAATCCCAATGTGGCTATTACCGAGCGCGGCACCACATTCGGTTATCAGGACCTGCTGGTGGATTACCGCGGCATCCCTGAGATGCAGCAGAACGGCTGTCCGGTGATTCTCGACGTGACCCATTCGCTGCAACAGCCCAACCAGCAGGCAGGCGTGACCGGCGGTCGCCCAGAAATGATCGAGACTGTCGCCCGTGCCGGCATTGCTGTCGGTTGCGACGGCATATTCATCGAGACACATCAGAATCCTCAGGTGGCTAAAAGCGATGGTGCCAATATGCTCCGTCTCGACCTTCTGCCATCATTACTCGAGAAACTCAGCGTGCTCCGCAAGGCTGTCAACAGCATTAATTAAGAAAATCAGAAAACACAGATATGAGAAAAATCATCACCGCCGCTGTGGTGGCGGCTTCGATTTCAGGATTTGCCGTTTCGGCTCAGCAGACAATCGACAATCCCATGACCCGTGCCATGCTCGGAGTATATGATAAGGAACTCGAAGCGAACCCGCAAAACGCCGACATATATTTCCGTCGGGCCAATGAGTATTACAAATTCAATCAGTATCTCCGCGCGTTGGCCGATGTGGAGAAAGCGCTTGAATTTACTCCCGAATCCGACAAGGATATGCGATTCCAGGAACTGATGCTCCGTGCCGACATATATCAGATGCAGGGAAAGCACAGCGAGGCTCTTGCCGATTTCACCGCGGCCTTGAAAATCGACCCCACCTCGTTTCTGGCGCTCTATCAGAAATCCAACGAGGAGTATGAACTTGGCGAATATGCCGCTGCCAAGGCAGGCTACACCCGCATGCGTGCCATCAATCCCCGCAGCCCCGAGGCTCTCACCGGACTTGCCCGTGTGGCGGTCAAGGAGAACAACATAGGGCTTGCGTCGGAATATATGGACGCGGCCGTCGATATGATGTCGGCCGACAGTGACATTTACATCCGCCGTGCATCGGTGCGACGCATGCAGGGCAACATCACCGGTGCTGTGGAGGATCTGCTCTCTGCCATCTCCATCAACAACAATACCAAAGCATTCGAGGAACTGATCGACCTGGCCAACAACGATTATCCCGCTGTGATTTCGGCAATCAGCACTGCTATCAGCTATGCGCCGCAGCAGCCGATGCTCTACTATATCCGTGGTTTCATAGCACAGGCTCATGATCATTTCTCGACCGCGCTGGCCGATTACCGCAAACTTGTCAGCGACAATATGTACAGCTACGCCGGTCTTTTCAATTCCATGGCCGAATGTCAGCTTGCGCTGTGTAAGTTTGACGAAGCTCTTGACAACGTGGATCACGCCATTTCCATGGAGCAGGAGCGCCGTCAGGAGTTTTTCCTGACCAAAGCCCGCATTCTCTTTGCACAGAAAAAATACAAAGAAGCGGTTGCTGCACTCGATATTGCCAAAGAGGCCGGTAAGCTGTCGCCCCGCGGCGAGGATTTCGAGGGTGTGCTTGATTTTGCCATGGGAGAGTTTTCTGATGCCAACGGTCTCTATGGTGAGATGACCATCGACAATCCCGAACGCATGAGCAGCTACATTTATCGTGCATGGGTGCTCAACGACGGATTGAAAGAACCGTCAAACGCATTGAAAATCTACAACCGAGTGGTGAAACTCACTTCCGCTGACAACGACGACAATCCTGAGGATGCCGGGTACACAATAAGTGCCGGCAACTCGCTTTCTGCAATCGAAAGTTACCGCGGATTCGCACTCCTATACTCCGGCAACAAGGAGGAGGCTCTGAAATGGGTTGAGGATCTTCAGCGGGATTTCCGTGACACCGACGGTTATCTGTCGTTCATGGCTGCCTGTCTCTATGCCAACGCAGGCGAGACTGACAAGGCGTTTTCATCGCTCGACAAGGCGCTGCAGCTTGGCTATGGCAACCTCTATAAGATCACAGAGGCCGATTATGGCCGCGTATCGCTCGCACCTATCCGAAACGATTCGCGTTTCGCCGGATTGCTTGCGCGTTATAAACATCTGTTTGAGTAATGCTGATGCAGCCTCGAGATAACCGTCTGCACATCATCCGCCATGTCACGTGGGTTGGATTCTGGATTAATGCGATGCTGATGGCGCTTAAACTGGCGTTCGGTTTCTACGGACACAGTGATGCGCTCATTGCCGACGGTTTTCATTCACTTAGCGATTTCGGCACTGATTTCATAGTGCTGGTTCTTGTAGGTATCGCACACAAGGGAGCCGACAATGATCATCCTTACGGTCACGGAAAATTCGAGACCATCGCGTCGGTGATTATTTCGCTGATTCTGATCTGCGTAGCAGCCGGCATAACCATCTCGGGTATCAGAAGCATTGTCGGTTTCGCTTACGGAGAGCCTCTGTTGCGGCCCGATATCTGGACGCTTGTGGTAGCGGCTCTGTCGATAGTTGCCAAGGAATGGCTCTACCGTTATACCATGACCAACGCCCGGGCAGTGGAATCGGAAGCGCTTAAGGCCAACGCATGGCATCATCGCAGCGATGCCCTTTCGTCAGTGGCAGCGTTGGCAGGTATCGCTCTTTCGCTTTTCCTCGGCGACAAATGGACCTTGGCCGATCCTATCACTTCGCTAATTATCGGGTTGCTGATAGCTTATTCGGCAGTGAAAATCTCCATACCGTCGTTGGGTGAGCTGATGGAAACATCGCTCCCCGCCGATGTTGTGAACAAGATTGAAAATTCGATCGACAACACTGCTGGTGTGCTCTATTATCATAATCTACGCACCCGCCGCAACGGTCATTCCGCTATAATTGATGTGAACATTCATGTGAATCCACGCATGTCGGTGGCGGAAGGACATGCCATCGCCAGCGAAGTGGAAAATAATATCAGACAACTTATTTCAGGCGATGCTATCATCTATGTTCACGTAGAGCCGGCAGATTAACTGTAGGACTGATATATATATAAGACAGAGATACCGCATCAAACAATGGTGCGGTATCTCTGTCTTATAGCAATTATAGTTTATGTTCTAATTGTATGCGGGCGGATGTCCGCAAGGGGGGCATCAATGATATTCATCCCACGACTTGATCTGAATGTCGGCGGGAGTGATGGATGTGAATGCAAAGATAAAAGCCGAGGCCAGACGGGCGTTGGTAAGCAGCGGAATGTTGAGGTCGATGGCGGCACGACGGATTTTGTAGCCGTTGGAAAGCTCGGTGGAAGTAAGGTTTTTGGGAAGATTCACCACCAGATCGACTTTCTTTTCGTGGAGCAGCTGCAACGCCTGCGGACGGCTGTCGGGCTGAGAGGGCCAGTAAGCGCGGATGGCGGGGATGCCGTTCTCGTTGAGGAAGCGGCAGGTGCCTTCGGTGGCGTAAATCACGAATCCGCTGTTGTGCAGACGGTGGGCGGCGTCGAGCATGTCGGTTTTCTGCCGCGGTGTGCCTGTAGAAAGCAGCACTGCCTTCTTGGGGATGCGGTAGCCGACCGAAAGCATCGACTTGAGAATTGCTTCGGAGGTGTCGTCGCCGATACAGCCGACTTCGCCTGTCGAAGCCATGTCGACACCGAGGACGGGGTCGGCGCCCTGCAGACGCGAGAAGCTGAACTGCGATGCCTTGATGCCGACATAGTCCAGATCAAATATGCTCTTGTTGGGCTTCTCGACGGGGATGCCGAGCATAACCTTAGTGGCGAGGTCGATGAAGTTGAGTTTGATGACTTTCGACACGAAGGGGAAGCTGCGCGAGGCGCGGAGGTTACATTCAATTACCTTGATGTCGTTGTTCTTGGCGAGGTACTGGATATTGAATGGACCGGAGATTTCGAGAGCCTTTGCGATTTTTGCCGAGATGCGTTTTATGCGGCGCATGGTCTCGACATACAGTTTTTGAGGCGGGAACTGGATGGTGGCGTCGCCCGAGTGTACGCCGGCAAACTCGATGTGCTCGGAGATGGCGTAGACTTTGATTTCACCGTTCTGCGCCACGGCATCCATTTCGATTTCCTTGGCGTTTTCGATGAATTCGGTGACGACAACAGGGTGCTGTTTCGACACGTTGGCGGCCAGGCGCAGATAGCGGTGCAGCTCCTCTTCATTGGAGCAGACATTCATGGCAGCGCCGGAAAGCACATACGATGGGCGAACGAGCACAGGAAATCCGACCTCCTCGATAAACTCGTCGATGTCGGCGAAACTTGTCAGCTCACGCCAGCGGGGCTGATCCACGCCGATGCGGTCGAGCATGGCCGAGAATTTGTTGCGGTCCTCGGCGTTGTCGATTTTTTCAGCCGATGTTCCCAGGATGTTTATTCCTGCGGCATCGAGACGCGTGGCAAGGTTGTTGGGGATCTGGCCGCCCACCGAGAGTATCACGCCGTGAGGCATCTCGAGATCGAGGATGTCCATCACACGTTCGAAAGTTAGCTCGTCGAAATATAGACGGTCGCACATGTCGTAGTCGGTCGACACAGTCTCGGGATTGTAATTGATCATTACCGAGCGCCAGCCCTGTTTCTTGACACTCATGAGAGCGTTTACCGAGCACCAGTCGAATTCCACCGACGAGCCGATGCGGTATGCGCCCGAACCGAGCACAACCACCGACTTGTGGTCGCCGAGATATTTGACGTCGTTGTTCGAACCGTTGTATGTGAGATAGAGGTAGTTGGTCTGGGCGGGATATTCGGCAGCCAGGGTATCGATCTGCTTGACAACGGGAATGATGTTGTTGGCTTTGCGGATGGAGCGGACCTGGAGGTTGTCGGTTCCGTCGAGACGGAGATTATCCTTGCAGACGGCGCGGGCGATCTGGAAGTCGCTGAAGCCCTGCTCTTTGGCAGTGCGAAGCAGACCTAAGGGGAGTTTCTCCAGATCGTTGTACTGCTTCATCTCGTCGTTGGTGAGGATGATGTTGTGGAGCTTGTCGAGGAACCAGCGGTCGATCTTGGTAAGCTCGTGGATTTTATCCACGGTATAGCCTTCCTGGAATGCTTTTGCGATTACGAAGATGCGTTTGTCGGTTGGTTCCGACAGGCCTTCGTTTATGTCGCTTATCTTGATTTCCTTGTTGCCTACGAAGCCGTGCATGCCTTGACCGATCATGCGCAGACCTTTCTGAATAACCTCTTCAAAGGTGCGTCCGATGGCCATTACTTCGCCTACCGATTTCATTGAAGATCCGATCTGACGACGCACGCCGTGGAATTTGCCGAGGTCCCAGCGGGGAATCTTGCAGACAATATAGTCGAGAGCGGGTTCGAAGAATGCCGATGTTTCTTTGGTTACGGAGTTCTTGAGTTCGAACAGACCGTAGCCGAGCCCGAGTTTGGCAGCCACGAAAGCCAGGGGATAACCTGTGGCTTTTGACGCGAGGGCCGACGAACGGCTCAGGCGTGCGTTAACCTCGATGACGCGGTAGTCCATCGAGTTGGGATCGTAGGCATACTGCACATTACACTCGCCCACGATGCCGACATGACGGATAATGCGGATGGCAAGTTCGCGCAGGAAATGGTAGTCGTCGTTGGATAGTGTCTGCGAGGGAGCAACTACGATTGACTCGCCGGTGTGGATGCCGAGCGGGTCGAAGTTTTCCATGTTGCAGACTGTGATGCAGTTGTCGTAGCAGTCACGCACCACTTCGTATTCCACTTCTTTCCACCCTTTGAGCGATTTCTCGACCAGCACCTGCGGTGAGAAAGAGAATGCTTTTTCTGTGAGGGCCACCAGTTGCTCGGCATTGTCGCAGAAGCCGCTGCCGAGACCTCCCAAAGCGTATGCTGCGCGTACTATCACGGGGTAACCGAGACGCTGGGCCGCTTCGAGGGCGGCGGCTGTGGTCTCCACGGCCTGACTCTTGATGGTCTTGACATTGATTTCGTCGAGCTTCTTCACGAAAAGCTCGCGGTCCTCGGTGTCTTTGATGGCCTGCACGGGTGTGCCGAGCACTTTCACATTGTATTTCTCCAGCACTCCGTTGTCATAAAGATCCACACCACAGTTGAGTGCGGTCTGGCCACCGAAACTGAGGAGAATGCCGTCGGGACGTTCTTTCTCGATGACCCTCTCGACAAAATAGGGGGTTACCGGCAGGAAGTAGATTTTGTCGGCAAACCCTTCGGAGGTCTGCACGGTGGCGATATTGGGGTTGATGAGCACTGTGGAGATGCCCTCCTCTTTCATGGCTTTGAGAGCCTGCGAGCCTGAGTAGTCAAATTCGCCGGCTTCGCCGATTTTCAGTGCGCCTGAGCCGAGGAGAAGGACTTTCTTTATGCTGGACTGCTTGGAATTCATTATGGAAAATGCGATAAGGGGTTTGACAAAAATCAGAGCATCTCGATGAAGCGGTCGAAGATAAATTCGGTGTCGCGGGGACCGGATGAGGCTTCGGGATGGAACTGTGCGGAGAAGAAAGGCTTTGATTTATGACGGATACCCTCGTTGGTGCCGTCGTTCATATTGGTGAACATCGGTTCCCAGTCTGCGGGAAGGGTGGAGTTGTCGACGGCGAAACCATGGTTTTGCGATGTCACATAGCATGTGTTGGTGCCTTCGAGGCGTACGGGCTGATTGTGGCTACGGTGGCCATATTTCAGTTTGTAAACTTTGGCGCCTGCCGCTTTGGAGAGGAGCTGGTTGCCCATGCAGATGCCGCAGATGGGTTTGCCTATCTCCATTGCCTTACGGATGTTCTCCACAGTTTTTTCGGCGAAATCGGGGTTGCCGGGACCGTTGGAGATGAAAAGGCCGTCGTAGGGGATAGAGGTGAAATCGTAATCCCAGGGAACTCTGATTACTTTCACACCACGGCGGGTGAGACACCTTATAATATTATTTTTGGTGCCGCAGTCGACGAGCACCACGGTCTTTTCGCCGCTTCCGTGTTCTTCAACATTCTTGCAGCTGACCTGAGCGATGAGATTTTCCACATTGGGGTCGTAGAAATCTATTTCTTCGGGTTTCTCGAAATAGATTTTGCCAAGCATGGATCCTTTTTCGCGCAGATGCTTTGTGAGCGCGCGGGTGTCGATGCCGTAAATTCCCGGGATTTTTTCATCGCGCAGCCACTTGTCAAGCGATCTGGTCGAGAGCCAATGGCTCGGTTCCCAGCTGTAGTCCTGGGCGATGATGCCGCGACAATGGATTTTGGAACTTTCCAGGTATTCGCTCACGTCGTCTTTTTCCGTTTCTGGCGGGACGCCGTAGTTACCGAGGATTGGATAAGTAGTGACGAGTATCTGCCCTTCGTAGGATGGGTCTGTCAAACTCTCCGGGTAGCCGGTCATGGCTGTGTTGAACACCACTTCGCCGGCTGCAGGTGCTTCATAACCAAAAGATTTGCCCTCAAAAAGGGTGCCATCTTCAAGAAGCAGGTAAGCTTTACGTGGACTGCGCATATTTTCGGGATGTCGGTAATATGTTGTAAACCGTGTGCAAAGTTACTAATTTTTTGGCAACATAGCCATTGTTAAGGTCAAAAACTTTTCAAATTGCCCGGTTATGTGATACATCTGTGATTCCGATATGTGCTGTTGCCGGAATTTTGCTTACCTTTGCTGCATATATGATACCGACCGACATGTTATTCAACCGCACCGCACGGTTGCTCGGCGCTGAAGCTCTGGAGGCGCTGAGCAATACTCGCGTGATTATTTTCGGAGTAGGTGGGGTAGGCAGCTGGACTGCCGAGGCCCTTGTACGCACCGGCGTGAAACACCTGACTATTGTTGATGCCGACACCGTGTCGATGACCAACATCAACCGTCAGGCCGAAGCGTTTTTGTCGACGGTGGGGGAGGTCAAAGTCGAGGCTATGAAGCGCCTGCTGCTTGATATCAATGCCTCGGCGGATATTCACTCCGAGGCTATCGAATATAATGACTCTACTGCGGCATCGTTTGATTTTGAGGAATATGACTATGTGGTGGATGCAATTGATTCGCTGCAGGCCAAGATGCTGCTGATACGCAATGCCACGGCTGCCCGTCGTCCCGTGTTCTTCTCTTCAATGGGAGCGGCGTTGAAAATCGATCCTACGAAGATTTCGGTCGCCGAGTTCTGGAAGGTGCAGGGGTGTCCGTTGGCTGCCGCGCTCCGAAGCCGATTCAGGAAGTCGGGCATATTTCCCCGCCGGAAATTCAAATGTGTCTATTCGCCCGAACTTTTGCAAAACAAGGGAGAGATTTCAACGTCCGATGGCTCTATGACCTACAACAAAGCGGCTGTCAACGGTTCTTTGTGTCACATCACTGCCATATTCGGAATGACTATTGCAGGGATGATCATAGAAGATATAGTGACGGGCAAGACTTAAATATTGTTAAAATTGATATTAAAGGCTTTATGATTACAAAAAAATCTGATGAAGATTTGGAAATAATCAAATTAGTATATACCTTTGCAAATGAAAAGCATCCGATGCAGGTTTCGCCTGAAATTTTGTTTTTTGGCGACAAGCTTGGAAAAAGCTCGCCGCGAGGTGCGTTTGACTGAGTTCAGCTCGGATGAGATGAATGTAAGTAAGATATAATCTCTACACTTAAGTTGCATAGGCAACTCTTTTAGAATCACAAATCTTGCCTTTTGGCTTTAATCCTGAAGTTCCTGTGAAGGTGCCTCAGGTTTTTTTTATTATTAAACAATCTCTTAATCTTCGGAATAATGGCGGAGTACGCGGCGGTAGGAGTTGAAGATCTTGGATTTGGAAACGAAACCGACATAATGGCCGTTTTCATCAACTACCGGTAGATTCCATGCCCCGGTATCGTCAAAAGCTTTCATCACGTGCTCCATTGAGTCGCTGGTGTGCAGACAGCGTCCTGCCGATGTCATAAACCGGCTTACATGCAGACGCTTATAAAGGTCGGGGCGGAACATGATGTTGCGGATGTCGTCGAGCATCACCACACCGACAAGGTGCCGGTCGGCGTCGAGCACCGGGAAGAGGTTGCGGTTGGAATGAGAGATTGTGTCCACCATCTGACGGAGATTCATGTCGGCTGTGACGGTGGAGAAGTCGGTCTCGATCACCGAATTCATCTTCATGAGAGTGAGCACGGCTTTATCCTTGTGATGCGTGAGCAGTTCGCCGCGCCGGGCCAGTCGCATGGTGTAAAGCGAAAACGGCTCGAAGATTTTGATTGTGCCGTATGATAGCGTCGACACGATCAGCAGCGGGAGGAACAGTTCATATCCGCCGGTCATTTCCGCCGTGAGGAAGATTCCCATCAATGGAGCGTGCATAACGCCCGACATCACACCCGCCATACCCATCAGTGCGAAATTCTTCACTGAAAGTTCCATGCCGAATCCGAGATTGTTGAGCAGGAACGCGAAGAAGAAACCTGTCATGCACCCGAGATAGAGCGAAGGCGCGAATGTGCCGCCGACACCGCCACCGCCGTTTGTTGCCGAGGTGGCGAATCCTTTAAGAGCGATAATCAGGGCAATGTAGATAATGATGAACCATACATCGGAGCGTCCGCTGTAGAATGGTGAACCGGTGACAATCGATCCGGGGTCGCCATTGAGCAGCGAGTTTATGGAGCCGTAGCCCTCGCCGTAGAGAGGGGGAAACAGGAACACAAGCGAGGCCAGAACTAATCCGCCCACAAGCGTTTTTTGCCACTGTCGCAGGAGCTTCTTCTTGAAAAAAGTCTCCATCATTATCATCACCCGGGTGAAATAGAGCGATATTATGCCGCAAAGAATGCCGAGAGCGATGAAGAATGGCACACGTTCCATCAGAAACGGCTCACTCTGGGCAAAGAAGAATTCAAGATCGTAGCCGGTGAAGATATAGGCCACCGAGGCGGCTGTGATAGAGGATATCAGCAGCGGCATCACGGTGACTGTGGTGAGATCGAGCATCAGCACCTCGAGTGTGAAAAGCATGCCCGCGATCGGAGCCTTGAAAATACCGGCGATGCCCGCCGCTGCTCCGCAACCCACAAGAATCATAAGAACTCGGGGCGAAAGTCGGAATGCCTGGCCGATATTGGAGCCTATGGCGGCTCCGGTGAAGACGATAGGACCTTCAGCACCTACCGAACCGCCGAAGCCGATGGTGATCGACGAAGCAACCACCGACGTGTACATGTTGTGTGGCTTAAGTCGGCTCTTGTTTTGCGAAATGGAGTATAGCACACGCGTCACACCATGCGAGATGTTGTCTTTGACCACGTAACGTACATACCAGCAGGCGATAAGGATGCCGAGACATGGATATATGATATAAAGCCAGTTGCCGGTGTCGGGATTGACAAAGGATGTGAGAATGGATGATATGAAGTGGATGAGCCATTTCAGGACCATGGCGGCCAGGCCGGCCATCACGCCCACAAAAAGCGAGAGAATCACCACAAGGGTCTTCTCGCTGATATGTTTTTCCCGCCATAGAAGCACCTTGAGCCAGAAATCGTGGACCGGGCGCTGCAGCCGGTGGGGCAGATAGGGATCGCGCATAATGATTAAGAGCTTGATCAGGGACGGAGCACTTTAAATTCGCCGTCTGACGACAATTTCATTACAGTTGAAGGGGTGGAACGGCGCATGTCATCGCGGCGGTAATCCACCACATAATCCACTCCATCGAGTATCTCCTCTGAAATGTCGGAGAATACAGCTGCCGCCGGTTGACCGGAGAGATTGGCCGAAGTGGATACGAGCGGGCGGCGCAGACGGCGGCACAAGGCATTGGAAAATGCCTCATTTGTGACACGGATACCGACGCTGCCGTCGGGACCGAGCAATTGCGGAGCAAGAAGCACTCCGTGATCGTAGACAATAGTGAGCGGTTTCTCTGAAAACTCAATCAGATCATAGGCAATTTCGGGAAAATCACGCACGTAACGCGCGGCTTCGTCAGCCGAACTTACCAGCACGATCATAGCTTTGTGATCGGGACGTTGTTTAAGCCTGAAAACCTTCTCTACAGCCTCGGAATTGGTGGCATCGCAGCCTATACCCCACACAGTGTCAGTGGGATAAAGCACTATGCCGCCGCGGTTAATCACATCGGCGGCCTTTCTGACTTCATCATTCAGATGGCTGTCTGCAGCAGTGGTCCGATTATTTGTATCCATTGAAACCGGTTAAAAATCGTGGCATATATTGCGACAATGCCTCTTTCAACGGCAAATTTAACTCATTTTTGCAAAACAGCCAACTTTTTCGGTAATTTCAGCGGGCTCCATGTTCTTTAAGAATGCCATGGCGATATGCATAAAGCAGGCGGGTCAGCTCGTCGATCTGCGACTGGAGTTCCTTGCCTTTGTCGGTGTCGCGCACCTGCTGTCGGTGGTTCGACAGTTCAACTATCTGCGTGGTGCCGAGGATATCGGCGGCAGACGCTATGGCCTCTTCGGTGGAAGTGAAAGGTTCGTGCTGCACCAGTTGCAGACCGCGAGAGTGGTAAACCAGAGTGTAGCCGGCTATACCGGTGGTGTTGTGATATGCCCTTGCGAAGCCACCGTCGATTACCAGCAGCAAGCCGCCGGCACGCACAGGGCACTCGCCTTCGCCCACTTTTACCGGCACGTGGCCATTGATGATGTGACGGTGTTCACCTTCCACTCCGAATGCGTCGAGAATCATTTTGCATACGGCCGGATCCTCCCGGAGTAGATAATATGCTCCCTTCTTTTCTTTGTGGGTCTCCTTGTCGGCGATGAAGTATCGTTCGAAAGTGGTCATTCTTGATTTGTCGAAGAGAGGAGAATCGGGTCCGCACCACAGATACCAGAAGTAGTCGTTGGCGAATTCCTTGTAATCTGCCGGAGTGTCATCGTTGAAAGCAGCCCTCATAGTCATCCCCACGAATTGCATCAGATCGCGACCCTTGAGTTTGCGGTCGTAGACTTTTACCTCCTTGAGGGTGCCGTCGGGGTTCATAGGCACGGAAGCATGGAAAAGGAGATTGGAGTTTACAATATTATATAGGCAACCGTGAGAAAACATCAGCTCAACGTGGCGGCGCAGTTTGTCGCTGACCAGAAAAGAATGTTTGAGTTTGGCCAACAGGTTTGCCTCATCGGGTGAGAGAGCATAGGGGTCGGCCTTGTCGACAGTGGGAAAATTTGTGTCGAGCAGAGGGTATTCTTTTCCGTAAAGGTTTATGGTACCTTTCTCCAGATCCAGATGTTCAAGCAGATTGCGGTTCTCCATTCCCCATTCCGGACGTTTGCGGGCAAGCGCTGCCTCCACCTTGAACTGAATCACGGCAATGGCTTTGTGCATCCGGGCCATGATCATGCGTGTCTTGTCGTCGACCGGTTCCTTGGGATCGATTTTGGGGAGGAAGCAACAGCAGGGATCGTCGGCATAGGTCTCCATGGCGAAAGTGGCGAGCGGCACCAGGTTGATGCCATAGCCATCTTCGAGGGTTGTCATGTTGCCGTAGCGGAGCGATATGCGGAGCACATTTGTGATACAACCGGTGTTTCCGGCGGCAGCTCCAATCCAAAGGGCATCGTGATTGCCCCATTGCATGTCGAAACGGTCGTAATGCATCAGCCGGTCCATGATGATGTGCGCTCCGGGGCCACGGTCGTAGACATCTCCGAGCAAGTGGAGCTGATCGATGCTGAGACGCTGAATCACTTTGCATATGGCGATGATGAATGCATCGGCCTGCCCTGTGGAGATGATGGTTTCGATAATCCGGGTGTAGTAAGCCTGTTTGTCGAAATCGTTGTGTTCCTCGTGAAGCAACTCCTCTATAATATATGCGAATTCGCGGGGCAACGCTTTCCTTACCTTGGAACGTGTGTATTTCGACGATACCGAGCGGCACACGTTTACCAACCGGTGGAGTGTCACGTTGTAGAAATCGTCCAGTTCCAGTTCCGATTCTTTCAACTCCTCGAGTTTCCGCTCGGGATAATAGATGAGTGTGCAGAGTTGCCTGATTTCCTCGTCGCGCATGGAATAACCATAAAGTTCATTCACTTTGCGGCGTATGTTGCCCGATGCGTTCCTCACCACATGATCGAAAGCTTCGTTTTCTCCATGGATGTCGGCGATGAAATGTTCGGTGCCCTTCGGGAGGTTTAGGATGGCCTCAAGATTTATGATTTCTGTGGATGCGGCGCTGACTGTGGGAAACGACTGGCTTAACAGCTCAAGTACGCGACGGTCGTTTTGAATTGAATCCGGATTGTATATGGTATTCATTTATTATTAACAAGCTCTTATTATTGAACAGGCTCTTGACGTTATTGGAATCTCCATTGCGATAAAGGAGCAGGAGTGCAAAATTATGATATATTTTTCTTTTTAACAAAAAAGCATTGGTAATTGACCCTGATTTCGGGCGTTTTTGCCTAACTTTGCATGTGAGATAAAAATTTCGGAACAAGCCAATTATTGAAAATGACAAGAGCCACTACTGTCCTCTGTTTTATAATCTTTTCTGTCATAACGCTTTGCGCGAAAGATTCCGTGACACTTACAAAAGGGAATCTCCAGCCGCTGCAAAACCGCAACAGCACTGTGTGCACCAATTTTGACTTCTCGAATGTCAAGGGTGTCGACGGCATGGATTTCGATGCCTACCTCGACAGCATCGACATCAGTCGCGACGCATTCCGGAATATTGTGGAAAAAGGATTCGACAGCTATTTCAACAAGTGGCAGGATGAGAATCCGGGGTCTACTATCATTCGCAACTGCGCTGACGCCGATTATGAAATCGACATCAGGGTGACAGAGTTCGTGATCGCGCCGGCATGGAGCGATGATTACAACCGCCTGTCGGGAACAGGTGTTGTTACCGACCGCGCCACCGGCAGCACTATCGCAGTTCTGACAATTACCGATCATTACGGCACCCGCATGGGCATCCCTCTGAACGGGCAGAAAACCATAGGCACGCTCTTCAACGATCTCGCCGAGGAAATCTGCAAACGCATCAAAAAGGCAGTCCGCCGCACCGAGAATTCACAGACCAACATCAAATTCTGATCATAGCACACCCAACGACAATATATGGAAAATCTCAAGGATACGCTGAAACAACAGATAATCGAAGCTCTCAGTTTGGAGGATTTCGACATCGCCGACATCGCCGATGACGCTCCGCTTTTCGGGGCCGGGCTTGGGCTGGATTCCATCGACGCGCTCGAACTGATTGTGCTGCTTGAACGCAACTATGGTATCCGTTTGAGCGACCCCTCGGAAGGCAAGGAGGTTTTCAAGTCGATCAACAGCATTGCCGCCTACGTGGAGGCTAACCGCAAAAAGTGATCCTGCAGAGTGGAGACGACAGCAGCGGTCGGAATTGCCGGCGGAATCTGGCGCCTGTTGGCGTTGTCGGGCCTGCAGAGTCTGTTGCTCGCCTCGGGTCAGCTCACACTTAAGCTATCCATGAGGCAGATGCCTCAGTTTGAGTGGAACGCACGATTCTGGAGCGGGATGCTCTCCAACTGGTGGTTTGCGCTATGCGGATTGCTGTTTCTTTCGGCTTCGCTACTCTGGGTCTATATCCTGCGTCACTATCCGCTTACCATCGCCTATCCGCTTGCCAGCCTAAGCTATGTTTTCGCCACACTCATGGCCATGATATTCTTCAAAGAGAGTGTGACGATGCAGCAATGGCTGGGAATATTGCTGATAATGGGAGGCGTGGCGCTTCTTGCCGGACGCTAAATCGAGTAACCATGATAATGCAGAATACTTTATACACATTGGTGTCGGAATCGGAGAGTGGCGCCGTTGTAAGGCTGCTGCCAGATTCTGTAATCTACCGAAGTCACTTCCCTGGTCGTCCGGTGACTCCGGGAGTGTGTGTGGTCAGGATGGTCAGGGAACTGCTCGGGAGGCATCTTGGTGTTGAACTCGCCCTGGTCGACGCTCTCAATGTGAAGTTTCTTCAGGTTATCGATCCGGTAGAATATCCCGAGATCACCGTGAGATTTCTGAAAATTGACCGCGAGGATGGCGGCGCTCTGAAAGTGTCGGCCGCAGTATCGGCAGGAGAAACCACACTCTGCAAACTTTCGCTCAGATTCAGGTAATAATGACACCACAGTCGGTAAAAGAGGCAATGAAGGCGCACCATATGTGCGTGATCGTGCCCACTTACAATAATGCTGCTACCCTCGGCACGGTTGTCGAAGGGGTGCTGGAATATTGTGCCGACGTGATAGTGGTCAATGACGGCTGCACCGACAACACCCGTGAAATCCTTGACAGTTACGGCGACAGAATCACCGTTGTGACCTTTGACCGCAACCGAGGCAAAGGCCGGGCATTGCGGGCCGCATTTATTGAGGCAATGGCACGCGGCATGGATTATGCCGTAACGATAGATTCCGACGGACAGCACCGGGCATCCGACATCCCGACTATGGTCGCAGCCTCGATTGAGAATCCGGGAGCGCTTGTGGTGGGAGACCGCAATCTCGATTCGCCCGACAAACCTGTGCGTAACACATTCGCCAATAAATTTTCCAACTTCTGGTTCAGGCTGCTTACAGGTCACCGTCTCGACGACACACAGACCGGTTACAGAGTCTATCCGCTCCGACGGCTCCACGGACTCCGGCTGATGACTTCACGTTATGAGGCGGAAGTGGGGCTGCTTGTTATGGCATCGTGGCATGGTGTGAAAATAGTGTCGCAGCCGGTCGATGTCTATTATCCACCGAAAGAGGAAAGAGTGACACATTTCCGTCAGGGGCGCGACTTCACGCGTATCAGTTTCATGTATGGCGCACTGGTCACCGCCGGATTGTTCTATGGCTTCCCTGTAAGCATTTGGCATCACATATCCGGTCGCCGTATATTTTCGGGGGAGTTCCGTAAGTTCACGCATCACAATGGTAAACGGCTCGCCTGCGCCATAACGCTCAGACGCTTGCGCCGAATGGCATATTGCGGCTCAGTGTTTGCTGCCACATGCTTTTTTTATGTGTTTCCGTGGGTATTTGTGAAATTCAGGCTCGGCCGACCCGGTCATGCGGAACGTGACAGACTTAACGACATGATGCACAGGTGCTGTGTGATGTTCGCACGCCTATATCCCGGAGCCTGCGTCACTGTCGATAATCCTCACGGCGAGGATTTCAGCAAGCCGGCCATGATAGTGTGCAATCACCAGTCGCATTTCGACGCGCCGGTGATAATGGCGGCCTGCCGCAAGGTGGTCTTTATTACCAACGACTGGGCGTGGCACAATCCACTGTATGGTTCCCTGATACATCACGCCGGTTTCATCCCTAACACCGACGGGTGGGAAGCCATGCTTCCGCGCATACGAAGTGCAGTGGCCGACGGTTATTCCGTTGCTGTTTTTCCCGAGGGGACACGTTCGGCCGATATGCGTGTGCACCGATTTCATCAGGGCGCATTCTATGCCGCCCGTGAACTCAACCTCGACATAGTTCCGATGACGCTGCATGGCACCGGCCACTATATGCCGAAACGTGATTTTCTGGTGCGTGAATCGGAGATGACCTTAAAAATCGGACAACGACGCGCACCTCAGATCGATATGCTTCTGAGAAAGGAAGCATCGGCTTATCGCACATTGATTCAGGAGAGCTACAGTGCCATTTGCCGCTGCAAGGAAACAGCAGCTTTTTTCAAAGCCGAAACGGCGATGAGATATGCATGGACGGGTTGGCGTAATGTGGCTGAATGCAAACGGCTGCTGAAAGCGATGCCGCGCTATTCCGCCATAATCGACAATCCCGGCAATGGAGTGGAGAAAGTTGTGTTTCTCAACGGCGGAATAGGGGTGGTGCCTCTTCTGTTTGCCAAAGTCAACAAGGATGTAGAGGTGATCTCCTATGAGTCGGATCTCGAATCATACAGGTTAGCATCATCACTTGCAGGCCTCCCCGCCAATCTTTCGGTCCTGCATGCCGTATGGCCTGAGGATTTTGATATTTCAGGGGCTGATAAAGTGTTCAGGGTATTGCCCGACGGGAGTATCTCCGAGGTCTGATGCCGTGATTTTCCATGCCGTGATTTTCCAACAAACAAGTGTGTAAATTTGTATATATTTCAGTAACCGTGTGTTAATTTGTAATACGGTACAATTACCGAAATATGAAGATCAGAATTTTCTCCACGCTCATTATCGGCTGCATGCTGGTGCTTTTGGCAGTGTCGGGCGGATGCAGTGACGGCAGTAACGAGGCAAAGCAACTGCTCGTGTCGCAGATACGCCGGTGCAACCGGCTGAATCTTGGCGAAATGCGCATATCCAAAACTGCCACTATCGAGGATCTGAAACTAAGTGACGCCGACGGCCCCAGACAGACGGTGGCAGCGTTGCTCGATGCTGTGAAAATCGGTGACCGAAAGGCTGTATATTCCTATGATACTTATCTTACGGCGTTTATCGACCTCTCCGCTTTTTCGGAAAAAGACGTTGACATTGACACTGGTGCAAAGCGTGTCCGCATCACGCTCCCCTCAGTGCAGACCCGTATGTCGGGACGCGACGTTGCAGTGCGAGAAGATCATTACCGTGTCACAGGGCTGCGCTCGCAGGTATCGCCGGCCGAACGGGCTGCCGTGAAAGATAAGATGAGTCGTCATCTGAAAGAAGAGATTGCTTCAGATAAGCGTTATTCCGACATCCTTGTGGGGCGTGCACAGCAACGCGCCATTGAATATTTCAACAACTTATTGAGTCACGACGGTTACACCGTTGAAATAAATTTCAGGTGATTATGAAACGACTGATACTTATACTTGTCGCCGTAATATTTGCGATTGTGGCTGTGGTGGCTTTGGTGTCATGGTGGTCGTCGGCGCCCGAGGTCGACCGTGTGCATGTGGATGACGCCCGGATTGCAGAAGTGAAATCAATGGTGCAGCTTGCGTCGCTCGATCTGTATGAGGAAATACCGATTAAGGCCAGTATCGGGAACCGGCATATCATTGCACGCCAACGTCTCGAGGGGAGTGTGAATTTCGACCTTGAAAATCTTGAAATGACGCAGAAAGGTGATACACTAATGGTGGTGCTTCCGCGCGAGATTGTTACTGTCAGAGAGTCAGATACCCCCGGATCTTATGAGGTTGTCGACACATGGAATGACAAGTTCCTTGGCTCGGACCATTTTACCAATGCCGAGGAGAACGGCATAAAGAAGCGTGCCATGGATAATTATGTAAAGTCGCTTTATGCAAAAGGGGTTATCCGAGAAGCGCGCCGCACTGCCCGCGAAAACGTAAAGAATCTGCTCGGACCGGTTACCGGTAAAACCGTGATTGTGATAGATTCCATGCCGTCAGGTCAATATCAGGCACCTTCGGTTTTTGAGCAGCGTGGGCAGAGTCCGGCTATGATGTAATCGGCATCCTCAGCTTCATATCCTTCGGGAAGTTTTACAGCAGGAATGGTTGTGCCGGTAAGGCAATATGTCTTGCCGCATTTCCGGCAATGGAAATGCACGTGCATGTCGGATGCGGAATGTCCCGATGGCGACGGACAGGCCTCATATTTGGCCGAACCGGTGCCGTCGTTGATTACATGGACAAGACCTTTTTCGGAAAACAAGGCCAGCGAACGTGTCACGGTCGAACGGTCGACTGTTTCAAGCAGTGTTTCAATTTCAAGTGACGACAAGGGATGGCTCGAACTGCATATGGTAGCCAATACGAGCAACCGCACGGCAGTTGGTCGCACTCCATGCGATTCAAGCCGTTCGACAAGGTCGATATGTGATTTGCCGGTATCCATATGAAAGCAAAGTTACGAAGATTTGCCCGGATCGAAAAAAACTGTTGTTATTTTTTCAGTCGCAGCAATGTCCAGATGACGGTGCAGAGCGTTACGCCTGTGTCGGCAAACACAGCGGCCCAAAGGGATGCGATGCCACATGCTCCAAGGGTCATCACAAGCACTTTCACTCCTAAAGCGAAGGTGATATTTTCGGTGACCACCCGGCGTACTTTTCTTGCAAGCCGCACACCTTCGGACAGTTTCAACAGATTGTCGGCGGCAATCACCACGTCGCTGCTCTCCATGGCAAGGTCGGTGCCCATTTTGCCCATCGACACACCGACTGTCGCGGCCGAAATGGCGGGAGCATCATTTATGCCGTCGCCGACAAAAGCCACACGGTGCCCTGTTGCTGCGGCATCGGCCACTGCCTGCTGCTTGTCGGCAGGCATCAGAGAGGCCTTGTAGTCGTCTGCTCCGATTTCCCGGGCTACACGGCTGACAGAGGCCGGGTTGTCGCCCGAAAGGATCACTATGTTTCTGACTCCTTCACGATGGAGCAGGCGGATGGCATCGGCAGCCTCGGGTTTAACGGTATCCAGCAGAAAAATCGTGCCAAGAAATTTGCCGTTACGGGCCACGCAGATTTCTGATGCGTCGCTGTCAGATTTCGGCGAGGCGATTCCGTTTTTTACCATCAGCGAGGGTGATCCTAAAATTACCGTTTCACCATCGACCGTGCCGGTGATTCCGTGGGGAATTGTCGTTACTTCTGTGGCTGCAAGAGGCATGAGCCCCCGGCGCCCGGCCTCTCTGACAATCGCTTTTGCGAGAGGATGTTGCGACTGGCTGTCAAGTGCAGCGGCCAGTCGGACAACGCTGTCGGCGTCAATGCCGGGGGCTGTCGTCACTGCCGACACATGAAACTCGCCCGTAGTCAGTGTGCCTGTTTTGTCGAACATCACCGTGTCGACACCACGGAGTGCATCGACAAATTTCGCACCTTTGAATAGAAGTCCGTTTTTCGATGCGACCCCCAATGATGCAAAATAACTGAGCGGGATGCTCACCACAAGGGCACAAGGGCATGAGCAGACGAGAAATACCAGCGACCGGCGCAACCAGTTGTGCCATTCGAAACTCTCGCCCTGAATTGCCGATACCATCCATGGAATCAGCAGCACGAGCATGGCAAGCACGAACACAGCCGGGGTGTACCAGCGGGTGATTTTACGCAGCAGATGTTCAGTCGGTGATTTAGATGCCTGGGCGTTCTCTATCATCTGCATGATGCGCGTCATTGACGAATCGGCAAACGGCCGCAGCGTAGTGGCCTCAATCCTCTTGTCTACCGGAATCATGCCAGAGAGGATTTCCTGACCGGGATGATATGTGCGTGGCACCGATTCTCCGGTTATCGCAGAGGTGTCGAAATCAACATCTCCGGTGCCAGAGAGCAGGGAGTCGATCGGCACTCTTTCGCCCGGCAACACCACGATTTCGGTGCCCGGGGCAAGCTCCTCGGGTGCAGTGGCTACCAATATGTCGCCCCGCTTTACCATTGCCTTGTCGGGCAGGCGGCCTAAAAGCGAGCGTATACGTTGCCTGACATTGTCCGAGGCATTATCTTCCAGTTTTTCGCCGAAAGAATAGAACAGCAGCACCGCAACACCCTCGGGATATTCTCCGATAAAGAAAGCACCCGCAGCTGCCGCCACCATCAGGGTGAATTCGTTCATCACGCTGCCGTGACACCAGCTCTCGATCATTTCTCTGACAACAGGAATGCCGACAGGGAGTAACGCTATGAGATATGCAGCTGCCTCGGGCCAACACACCCGGCTTTCTCCCGGTATATCATGGCAGGCGAAGATCCCGAAATGACTGAGCATAAAAGCAAGCAACAACAGAATACCCGAAAGTAATTCCGGTTTATATGGCAATAACTTAGACTTATTAAGACACATGTTTTTATTTTTGCTGCAAAGATAGTGGATATTTCCTGCATAACATGTGCAAATATCGCAATGACAGTCGATATAGTCATATATATAGTCATTGTGTATATATAGTCATTGTGTATGCGTTAATTCTGCAATTTCAGGATTTTTTTTTGTGATTACGATTAATTTAACTAATTTTGTAAAATAAAGATCCGAATAATTCCTCATAACCTTATATTAAATCGGAGAAAATGATACGCAAATCAAGTATATTCTTTCTTTCATGTTCTTTTCTGTTGTCATGTCCTTTTGCAAAAGGGGACATGAGCTATCCTGCCTGGAAAGAAGGAGAAATGGAGATCCATCATATTTATACCGGGCGTGGTGAGTCGAATTTCATGGTTTTCCCTGATGGGACGACAATGCTGATTGATGCAGGGGACTGGGATCCGGACGATTACCCGAAGATGTGCGAACTGTTACCCGATTCAACCCAACGGGCAGGGGAGTGGATCGCCCGGTATGTGAAATACATGAATCCGAATAAGGAATGTGTCGATTATCTCATGGTTTCACATTTTCACAATGACCATACAGGCGACTCGTCCAATCCTGCCCGCCGTACCTCAGGACGCAATCCCGACTATGTTTTGACAGGCATTCCCGAGGCAGGAGAGACGCTCCGCTTCGGCACCGTGTTTGACCGCGGTTATCCCGATTATAACTATCCGTTACCGATTGTTGATCCTGATGTTACAAATTACCGTGCATTCCTGAACTGGCAATCACAACAGTTCGGGTTGCAGCAGAAAATATTCAAGACAGGCCAAAAGGATCAGATTGCATTGAAGAGGAAACCGAAGAAATATCGCGGCTCGTTTTCTATCATGAACTTAGCGGCAAACGGAGAAATCTGGTCGGGCAAAGAAAATGGAAACATACGCTATTATGATTTGAATCAGGAGAATCTTTCCGGTTTCCAGAACGAGAACACGAAAAGTCTGGCGATTCGTATCTCATATGGTCCTTTTCGATATTACACCGGAGGGGATATCAGTGGCTGTCTGTTGGATTCTGCCGGAAATAGTGTGGATCTGGAAGAAAAGGTGGCAGAGGCGTGTGGTCCGGTTGATGTCTGCAAGGCAAATCATCATGCCTATAAAGATGCTATGTCGGATGGTTTTGTCCGGAATATACAGGCCCGTAACTATGTGATTTCAACATGGGATTACGAACACACTCAGCCTGAGATATTCAGCCGGATGGTGTCGGAAGATCTGTATGCCGGCAAGAGGAATGTCTTTTCGACTTATATTCCCGAATTCATGCGAAAAGCGTATGCTGACGAAGAATGGATGCGCTCAGTGTGCCCTGAAAACGGACATGTGGTGGTGAAAGTTTATGATAAAGGACGCAAGTACAAAATATATATTCTCTCGGCCACGGAAAAAGATTACAATGTAAAAGCCATTTATGGACCTTTCGAAAGTGGGAAAGGAATGAAATAAGGGATATAACCTTAACACATATGAAAAATAAATTGGGAGTGCTTTTGCTCATGCTGGGGTGTGTTTTGCAAATCCATGCAGAGCAGGTTTTTGATATGGCTTCATTCGGTATTGTTCCGAATGGGAAAAATTTGTCTGCCAAGATGGAAAAGGCTATTGCAAAGATTAAGAAACAGGCCAAAGAGGATTCCATTGTGATGCAGTTTCAAAAAGGGAGATATGATTTCTATCCCGAAAAAGCCCCTTTAAAACATTATTATATCTCGAACCATGCAGAATATTATGGTTCGGAAAAGCCTCAGGACAATCCTCTACGAGTGGGGATCGCTCTGGAAGATTTCCAATCATTAAGGATTCTAAAGAATGAAGGAAATCGAGGAATCACCTTCGAGGTGTTTTCAGAAACGGATTTCCGTGTAACTTCCGATTCAATTTTTGAAACCTATGGACTGGGACGTTGGGGTATCCGTCCGTTTTATGCCACGGTTCTGGATGGAGAAAGCAAGCGTATTGCCTATAATGTAGGAGATGTTAGCTTCCCGAATAAATCCATGTGCCGGGTGGCTGACCGTGCAATTCATGCACGCCGGTGGAATGATGAACGTCTGAAACCGGGACATGTCCTGTTGTTAAGAACATGGGATCGGCCGGCTCCCGGTATTTATTTATTTGAAAGTTCCAATACGAAGCTTGAGAATATTACCCTCCATTACACCGAGGGGATGGGTGTGTTGGCTCAACTCTGTCGGAATGTATCGTTGGACGTAATAAAAGTTTGTTTTGAAAACAAGGATTCTTCCCGTTACATCACCACGTTGGTTGATGCGACTCATTTTTCTCATTGCCGGGGGCAAATCGTTTCGAAAAACGGATTCTATGAGAATATGGGCGATGATGCGATAAATGTGCATGGTATTTATCTAAAAGTTGAAAAAGTTGTTGATCAACACACCGTTGTCGGTCGTTTCATGTATGAACAGACGTGGGGGTTCGACTGGGGATTCCCAGGGGATGAAATCCAATTTCTGTCAAGTGAAACGTCGGATGTGCTCGGGAAAACAAACCGGATAGCCGGTATCCGTCCGATGAATAACGAAGAGAAAGTGACAGGCGCATATGAGTTTGCAATCACATTCGAAGACAGCATTGATTCAAAAGTGGCAGAGGGAGTCCCTTGTTGTATGGAAAACTTGACATGGACACCTGAAGTCTATTTTACGGGCAACACGATACGCAACAACAGAGCCCGCGGATCGTTGTTTACAACACCCCGGAAAGTGGTGGTGGAAAATAATGTGTATGATCATGTGTCGGGGTCTGCCATTTTGTTAAGCGGAGATTGTTCGTATTGCTATGAGAGCGGTGCTTGCCGCGATGTGCTGATCCGTAAAAACCGGTTCATCAATGTGCTGAGTTCCCTGTATATGGAAGCTGACGCCGTAATTTAGATTGCGCCTGTCATAACAAATCTGTCAAATCAACAAGGTTACTATCATGGCGGAAAACCGGATGACATCAGGATCATTGAAAACGAATTTGATGTATTCGACACTCCGATTCTTTATGTCAAGTCGACCGATGGTATTCTATTTAAAGACAATGTAATCAGAACCAACTCGGAATATCCTCCGTTTCATTGGAATCACAGCCGTTTTTTTCTGGAACGGGTAGGAAAATGTAATCTGAAATGATGTTTTATTCCTCATAACCTTACATGAAAAAGTATTTTATCATTACATTTCTGATAGCTTTGGCTCTAAATGTCAAAGCTGTTGAACGTCCCTGCTGGATAGCTCCGCAGGGAAATACCGACACCGTCTCAACCTGGCTCTGCTACCAGAAAACTGTCGATCTTAAAAAGGTGCCGCGCCGCGCCATGACACGCATTTCAGCCGACAGCAAGTACTGGTTGTGGATCAATGGAGAGCCTGTTGTTATCGAGGGCGGCGTGAAACGTGGTCCGAATCCTCACGACTCCTACTGCGACAACATCGACCTCGCTCCTTTTTTGAAAAAGGGGGAGAATGTAGTTTCCGTTTTGGTATGGCATTTCGGCAAACATGGTTTCTCACACAATTCTTCGGGCAAAGCTGCATTGTTTGTGGACTGCCCCGAGCTTCCGGAACTTGACAGTAACGGCAGCTGGCACGGGTTAATCCACCCCGCATATTATATTCCCGAAGGCATATCGCCCAATTATCGTCTGCCTGAATCCAATATCGGTTTCGATGCCCGCAAAGATATTGACGGCTGGTATTCCACTGTTCAGCAGTGGCCTGCCGTGGTTTGCCGCGGGAAAGAGAATGATGCTCCGTGGGGCAGGCTCAAGGATCGCGTCATTCCGTTATGGAAAGATTTCGGAGCCAAGTCTTATGCTAAAGTCGAACTGCGAAAAGGTGAAAGCGTCGACACTCTGATTGCCAAACTGCCTTACAATGCACAGATCATGCCCGGCATAGAACTCAGCGCCCCGGCCGGGTGCAGAATCGGCATTTTTTCCGACAATTATTATGGTGGTGGAGAGCCTAATGTCAGGGCTGAATATATCACGAAAGATGGCTCACAGAAATATGAATCCAAGGGTTGGATTAATGGTGAGCGTATCTTATATTTTTTTCCTAAAGAGGTCAAAGTCAACGCGGTTACTTTCCGTGAAACGGGTTACGACACGGAGATGTCGGGCAAGTTTGAATGCGACGACGATTTCTTCAACCGGCTGTGGAATAAAGCGGCCCGGACACTCTATATAACCATGCGTGACACATACATGGATTGTCCCGACCGTGAACGTGCCCAGTGGTGGGGCGATGAGGTGAATGAATCGGGTGAGGCATTTTATGCCCTGACCCCGAGCAGCCACGCACTGATGAAAAAAGGGATGTATGAACTAATCGGTTGGCAACGTCCCGACGGCTCGATTTTCGCTCCCGTACCAGCCGGCAACTGGGATTCGGAACTGCCGGGCCAGATGCTTGCATCAATCGGATACTACGGTTTCTGGAATTACTATCTCAATACCGGCGATCTCGCTACCATAGCTGATCTTTATCCCGGAGTCAAGAGATACATGAAGTTATGGGAACGTGCTGCCGACGGCACCATGTGTGATCGTAAAGGTGGCTGGCACTGGGGTGACTGGGGCGACAATATCGACAAGACAGCTCTCTACAATGCCTGGTATTATATCGCACAAAAGGGTGAGATGCACATGGCCGAGGCTCTCGGTCTGACCCATGAAGCGGACTCGATCCGCAATGAAATGAAATCTCTTAAAGAGGCTTTCAACCGTGTGTTCTGGAAGGGTGACCATTATCGTCATCCTGCCTACACCGGCGATACTGACGACCGTGTGCAGGCTCTGGCTGTAGTTGGCGGACTTGCCGACGCGGACAAATACCCCATTCTTCTCGAATGTCTGAAAACGCATGAACATGCAAGCCCGTATACCGAGAAATATGTCATGGAGGCTCTGTTTAAAATGGGTTATCCCCAGGAAGGTCTCGACAGGATGAAGCGCCGTTTCGGCCCTATGGTCGATAATCCCGATTTTACCACCCTTTTTGAAGGTTGGGGTATCGGTGCTGAAGGTTATGGCGGCGGCACCACTAACCATGCATGGAGTGGGGGAGGACTGACGATTCTCTCGCAGTATGTGGCCGGCGTCAGCCCCATAGAGCCGGGGTATAAAGTGTTCCGCATCGCGCCCGCGCTGGCCGGCCTTTCATATGCGAAGGCTGTCGTGCCCACAGTAAATGGCGATATTGCCGTCAGCAGCAAACGCAACGGCGACAAGATGACTATAAAGTTTAACATCCCCAAAGGCACTGCCGCTGTGGTCGACATTCCCGAATCAGCCCGGAATCTTACTGTCAACGGCAAGAAACGCGAATCTGCTGACCTGCATCTCGATAAGGCCGGCAAGCATACTGTGATTTATTCTCTCCCGTTGTGACAGTAGTTCCGATGATGTAATTTAATACTCCCAATAAAAAATGTTACCGTCTGCATTTATGCGGGCGGTAACATTTTTTTATACATGACCGAGTCAGCGGAGACGCAGTTTTTTGCCAGGTTTGAGTTTGGATTTTGTGGAGAGGCCGTTGAGTCGGCAGAGCTGGCGGACGGTCAGACCGTTGCGCGAGGCTATGCGGCTGATGGTGTCGCCGCGCTTGACGGTGTAGGTGGCAGCTTTCGCCTTGGTGCCCGCACTTTTCTTTGAGGGATTGGATGCCATATAGCGCTGGGCGTATTCCTTATTGGCTTCCGGATCGTAGTTACGGGGTTTGTCGTAGGTGTTTTTGTCAAATGTGAACTCGTCGGTATGTACGGTCTGGTTGGCGAAGTCAAAAATGGCGGCGGGATTGATGGGATAGCCCATAAAACGGGTCTCGAAGTGGAGGTGGCTGCCGAAACTGCGGCCTGTGTTGCCGCCAAGAGCGATGGGGTCGCCGGCTTTGACATACTGGTCGGGTTTTACAAGGAATTTGGAGAGGTGACCGTAGACGGTCTCAAGGCCGTTGGGGTGACGGAGAATCACGTAGTAGCCGTAGCCCTTGCGCTCGAAGTTGGTGAGTCGGACACGGCCATCAAAAGCGGCGCGTACGGTATCGCCGGTCTGCAGCTTGAGGTCGACACCTTTGTGCACACGGCGGAAACGGGGACGATAGCCGTAGGGCGAGGTCATGTAGCCGGGGGTTGGCATCACGAAGTTGCTGACGTCGATAACCTTACGGTCGGGAACTTCCATGCCGGTGTAGGCATTGACACGTTTAGATTCCCAACCCTCGGTGTAGATGTCCATTTCGGGTTCTTCCTCCTCTTTGAAAAGGTTGTCGACAAATGCCTTTGTCTCGTCAACTGAAATCTGATTTTTGATATTCTCCTGTTTGGCGATGAGGCCGCGGTGCTCTGCTTTGTGGGCACTCGGGAGTTTGAAAGACTGAGCCTCGGCCTGAAGCACGCCGGCGGTGAAAGTGCCGAGTGCCACAAGGGCTGTGAGGAATATTCGGTTTATGTTTTCGGTTATCTGCATTTCGAATTAAGGATGTGGTACTGAAGCTTTAAGGTTGCTTGCTGATTTCGTCGGGAGCATATAGCACCGACAGGGGGCATGGCGTATATTCAAATACTTCGCCGGCTTTAAAGAAACGGGCCACCTCGATGGCAGCGTTTTCGGGAGAGTCAGAGGCGTGGACGATGTTTTCCTGTCCGCTCATGCCGAAATCGCCGCGGATAGTGCCGGGCGTGGCGTTGCGGGCATTGGTGGCACCGGTCATGGCGCGAACCACGGCAACGGCGTCGACGCCTTTTACAGCCATCACAATCACGGGCGTAGCCATCATCGAACGCAGAATGTTAGAGAAGAACGGGCGGTCGACGAGGTGGGCGTAGTGCTCGCGTAGGATATTTTCGGTCAGCTCGGTCATCTTCATTCCGGCGATGATGAGGCCTTTTCTTTCGAAGCGGGAGATGACATCTCCAATAAGGCCGCGCTGCACGGCTGAGGGTTTGAGGATGACAAGAGTGGTTTGCATTAATCCTTGGCTGCTGTTAGTGTCCTGAATATTTTCGATTTCAAAGTTACTAAAAATAAACGCTTTATGGAAATAATAGTGTCTTAAAATAGCTTAAAGCAATACAAAGGGATTGAAATCTTGTCGTAATTCCCAGCTATACAGTGAGTTAGTAAAAACATGTTTCACAACATGTTTTCAAACTATTCATACTGAAAAATATCGTGCCCGCGGCGACGCTATATAAAATCCGGCCACGGTAGACGAAGGTGTGAGCGCTCCGTTTTCTGTGACGGTGACATCTATATCTGCCGGATTGACAATGCGTGCGAGTGTGTGCATAAGCATCTGGTCGGGGAGCGAGGGGTAGCCCACAGCCGGACGTATTCCCTGATATTGCTGACGAAGAATGCGACGTAGGTCGTCATCTTCATCATGCGCGTATCCCCATAATGAGGTGCGGGTGCGGTGGTGTAGCCATTCGGATGCAGCCTCTGCCAGACGGTCGCACAGCGACTGTAATAACAGATGGCTATAGTCATCGGCTTTCAATGAAGTGTCGTCAAGAAGAGAACGGATACGGTCGCCGACCGTCACCATAAAGGTGCCGACAGTATCGTGGTAGCCTTTGGGTGCCACGAAATCGCATAGTGAAAGCGTTTCGCTGCGAGTGTCCGACGCTTTCTGGCGTGGCGTGGGTACGGGTATGCCGTTGATGATTATCGCATCGTCATCGTCGGCCTGCCACGCCTCGTGCAGCGCCACTATGGCACGCATTGAAGCGCCGTCACGTTCCAACCGGTTTAAAAGTTGCTCCGCGTCATTACGAAGTGTCTTGGCCTCAGTCGATTCCGGCTTAACTTTCCAGCAATGGTTAAAGTAAATCCAGTTTATATAAGGCCGCACCCAGGCCACGGGTATATTATCGAAATGGGTCACACCCGGGCGTGCGGGGGCGTAAACGGGTTCATTAGTCCAGTCGATTCCGGGGCGGAGAGATTCTCCGGCGGTTACATCGACTGAGGCGAGCAGGGATTGCCGCAGATCCTCCTGTCGGGCTGCGATACGAGCTGCCTCGCCCTCGGGATCTGCCATTATGCGACTGAGAGCCACCGGATTCTGGGCTGCATCGTTGAGCCGGATTACAATTCCGTCATATTTCGGAGCAATCTTCACGGCTGTGTGAAGTTCGGAAGTGGCGGCGCCTCCGACCATCAGCGGTATGCGAAGTCCGGCTCGCTGCAACGCTTCGGCAACATTGGCCATCTCGTCGAGCGACGGGGAGATAAGGCCGCTCAGGGCTATGGCATCGGGATGCAGGCGTATGGCTTCGCTGACAATTCGTTCGGCATCAACCTGCACGCCGAGGTCGACAACCTCGAAGTTGTTGCAACGCATCACCACACCGACTATGTTTTTCCCGATGTCGTGAACGTCGCCTTTGACAGTGGCGATGAGCAGTGTCCCTTTCGATGCTGTGGATGCCGCTCCGGCCTCGAGCAACGGACGCAGAATCTCTACGGCCCGGTGCATCACGCGGGCACTTTTCACCACCTGCGGAAGAAACATTTTACCGCTTTCGAAAAGTTTGCCTACAAGTTCCATGCCCGCCATCAGCGGTCCTTCGACCACTGCATTGGCGGTGTTGTGCCGTTCGACGGCGAGTTGCAGGTCATCTTCTATGCCGGAATCATCGCCGGTGCGGAGCGCGAGAATCAGACGGTCGTCGACATCGGCCGGGCGGGCCGGCTCGGTGGTGGCGGCTGTGTCATCTTTTTTAGCGGCATAATCCGACGCGATTTCAAGCAGCTTTTCGGTGGCGTCGGGCGTACGGACAAGGATAACATCTTCTATGCGCTCAAGCAACTGTGCGGGAATGTCTTCGTAGGTGACTTTTGCGCCGGGATCCATAATGGCCATATCGAAACCGACGGCAATAGCGTGGTAGAGAAACACGGCGTGCATGGCCTGACGCACATAATTGTTGCCGCGGAAAGCAAATGAGAGGTTGCTGAGACCGCCGGAAGTCTTTGCATCCGGCAGATTTTTCTTGATCCATTCAACGGCGCGGATAAAGTCGATACCGTAGCGGTCATGTTCGGCCATGCCTGTGGCGACGGTCAGTACGTTGGGATCAAAAATTATGTCGCGAGGGTCGTATGACGCTTTTTCGGTGAGCAGTCGATAAGCGCGGGCACAAACTTCTATTTTACGTTCGAAAGTGTCTGCCTGACCCTTTTCGTCAAATGCCATGACTACAACCGCCGCTCCGTAGCTGCGGATGATGCGGGCATGACGGAGAAACTCTTCCTCGCCATGTTTCAGCGAAATGGAATTGACCACAGGTTTTCCGGCCACATTTTTAAGAGCGGTCTCGATAACTTCGAATGACGAGGAATCAATCATCCAGGGTACCGACGAAGTGGCGGGATCGGAACCAAGCAGACGCAGAAAGGAACGCATTTCGGCAACGCTGTCGAGCATGCCGTCATCAACATTGATGTCGATAATCTGGGCACCGTTTTCTACCTGTCGGCGGGCGATGGCAAGAGCCTCTTCGCGGTTCCCCTCATTAATCAGACGTAAAAATTTGCGACTGCCGGCAACGTTGCATCGCTCTCCCACATTGATGAATCCGCGGTCGTCGGCGAATGCCTCCAATCCGGCGAGCCAAGGTTGGCGGGCATTGCCGGGAGTGTGAGGTCTGGCTCCATTTACCACCTTGGCCAAAGTGGCTATGTGGCCGGTGTCAGTGCCGCAGCAACCGCCGACGATGTTGAGTTCGCCTGATTCGATTAGCGGCTTAAGGGCTGACACGAATGCTTCTGGCGTTTCGCTGTAGCGTCCCAGTCGGTCGGGCAGACCGGCGTTGGGATAGAAAATGACCGGATAGGGTGAAATGGCTGCAAGGTTTCGCACGTGTGAAGATAGGGAGGCAGGCCCGGCGCCGCAGTTGAAGCCCACGGCATCGGGGGCGAATGACTCCACGATAGCCAGCATGGCTTCGGGTGTGTGGCCGCTCAGCAATCGGCCGGATGCGTCGCTGAGGGTGAGCGAGAGCACGACCGGAGTGTCGGCTCCCGTGGCATGGCGTGCACGGGCAATGCCGTGGAGCTGTGCCCTTACGTTCAAGGCATCGAATGCTGTTTCGAGCAGCAGGAGGTCGACACCCCCTTCAATCAGGGCTGAAGCCTGTTGGAACGCAGCGTCGGAAAGCGTGTCGAAGTCTACCGAACGGCTTGTCGGATCCTCAACATCGCAGGGGAGTGAGGCCGACATGGCAGTAGGTCCCATTGAACCCGCTACAAAACAGACCCTGCCCGGCTGCAGCTGCATCGCAAGGTCGGCTTCCTCGCGTGCGAGTCGTGCGCCGGCGGTGTTGAGCAGTTTGACATAGCCCGACAGACCATATTCCTCTTGTGACAGAGCGTTGGAGTTGAACGTGTTGGTCTCGATGATGTCGGCACCGGCCTCGAGATATGCCCTGTGGATATGGCGGATATGCTGTTCGGCTGTGATGTTGAGCAGATCGACATCTCCGGCGAGAGGACGTGGGTGAGACAGAAAACGCGAACCGCGGAATTCATCCTCGGAAAGATGCAGGCGCTGGACGAGCACTCCCATGGAGCCGTCCAGCACTAATACGCGCTCGCGCAAAGCGTTGCGGAATTCGGTATATCGTTGGCTTTGATTGGTCATTGGCGACATTTTAGTATACTTCACGGGCGATAGCCGACACGGATGCTGTGGCGTGCATGGCGTAGAAGTGGATGGAGGGAACACCGGCATCGCGTAGCTCGCGGGCCTGACGTATGCCCCAGCTTATGCCGAGTGCACGTACGTCGGCATCGGTTTTGCACCGGATGAGGTCGTCGGTCAGCTCCTTCGGCAGGTCGATATGGAAGATGCGGGGGAGAATTGAACCCTGCCTGAGCGATGTGAGTGGCTTGATGCCCGGCACTATGGGCACTGTAATCCCTGCTTCTCTACAACGTTTCACGAAGTCGAAATATTTTGTATTGTCGTAAAACATCTGTGTGACGATATAGCGTGCGCCGGCATCAACCTTCTCTTTGAGATACATCATGTCGGTATGCGGGTTCATGGCCTCCTCATGTTTTTCGGGATACCCGGCCACGCCGAAAGTGAAAGGTGGAAACACAGGTTGCGTCTGTTTGCCGTCGGCCATGATGCCGTCGTTGAAATCGTTGACCTGACGTGCCAGAGATGATGCGTGCAGATGACCGTCGTCGGCGGTTGTGAAATTCTGCGAATTACCCCGGTCGCCGCGGAGCACCAGCAGATCGGTGACTCCGAGATATGATAGGTCGATGAGCTGATCCTCGATTTCGCGACGTGAATATTCGCCACATATCAGATGAGGAACCGCTCTGATGCCGAAACGTTCGCGGAGCACGGCAGCCACGGCTACTGTGCCGGGACGCTTGCGCACAACTTCGGCACGGTAGACCCCTTGCCCCATATCGCGATAGTTCACCTCGTTGCGGTGGGTGGTGATATTGATGTAAGCGGGATTGAATTCCATCAGCGACTTCACATTTGCGAATGTCTGGTCGATATTGTTGCCGCGCAGCGGTGGCAGAATCTCGAAAGAGAATGCTGTGGGATGGTCGGAACAAAGGAAGTCGGCTACGCTTTCGTGCTGGGTGGTCATCGGTAATCGGAAGGGTATGCGGTGAAGATATATGATGAATTAAACAGGAATTTAGTCGTCGAGTGCCTGGGAAAGATCGGCAATGAGGTCGTCGACATGTTCCAGCCCTACACTCAGACGGACTGTAGAGGGTGTGATATGTGCTTCGGCGAGTTCTTCGGGACTCATCTGCGAATGAGTGGTAGTCGCGGGGTGTATGACCAGACTGCGCGAGTCTGCCACGTTGGCCAGCAGGGTGAACAGTTTCAGCCGGTCGATGAATTTCCATGCTTCGGGGGCGCCACCTTTTATTTCAAAGGTGAATATCGAGCCGCCACCATTGGGATAATATTTCTTGTACAGCTCATGGTCGGGATGAGAGGGGAGACCGGGGTGGCTTACCGACTTGACTTTGGGGTGTGCGTCGAGGAAACGGGCTATTTTGATGGCGTTCTCGCTGTGGCGCTCAACACGGAGCGATAGGGTCTCGAGACCTTGCAGTAGCACAAATGCGTTGAAGGGGGAGATTGCGGCTCCTTCGTCACGGAGCACGACGGCGCGGACACGTGTTGTGAATGGCGCCAGGGGTGCGGCGTCGGCAAAGATTGCGCCATGGTAGTTTGGGTCGGGTTTGCCGAGGGTGGGGTATTTGTCGGCATTAGTCTTGAAATCAAATTTTCCACCTTCCACTATGACGCCGCCGAGAGTGGTGCCGTGACCACCGATGAACTTTGTGGCGCTGTGAACCACAACGTCGGCACCATGTTCGATAGGCCGAATGAGATAGGGGGTGCCGAATGTGTTGTCGATAATCAGCAAGATGTTGTGTTCATGGGCTATGTGGCTGACCTTTTCGATGTCGGTGACATCGCTGTTGGGATTGCCGAACGTTTCGCCGTAAATCACTTTGGTGTTGGGACGGATGGCGCTACGCAGTTCTTCCTCGTTGTTTATGTTGACAATAGTGTGCTCAATGCCGCGTGCCGAAAGGTTATTGACAATGAGGTTGAAAGAACCGCCGTAGAGATTGTCGGCTGCAACTATGTGGTCGCCCGGAGAAAGCACATTTTCAAGAGCATAAGTGACTGCTGCGGCGCCTGATGCGACAGCAAGGGCACCGGTGCCACCTTCGAGCGCGGCGATGCGGCGCTCGAATGCTTCCTGTGTGGGGTTGGTGAGACGGCCGTAGATGCACCCGGGATCACGCAGAGCGAAACGATCATTGGCCTGCTGGCAATTGTTGAAAACAAAAGCTGCAGTCTGATAGATGGGAACAGCGCATGCGTTGTTGGCGTCGGCTGAACGATCGAGACCGGCATGGAGCTGAAGAGTCTCAAAACGAAGTGAATCGGCTGTCTTACTCATATTGTCGTGATGTTTTATTGTTGGCAATGTTTACGTTGCAAAGTTACGCAATGTATTTCAAATGCACCAGATAAATATATAATTTTGGAACATATTTAATTTCTTTTCGGAAATACTTGTGCTTTTGTTCGCTTATATGTATATTTGCAGTTGAAAAACGAACAAATGCAATACCCGGCTTAAAATGAGCTGTCTGCACCTTAATTAAAATATAATGTAATGGCTACCGCGCTTGATAAAACCGATTATGCAATTCTTGAAGTGCTGCGTGATAATTCCCGCCTGTCGGTTCGTGAAATCGCCGCGAGGGTTCATCGTTCGCCGACTCCGATTTTCGATCGACTCCGCCGCATGGAATCTGAAGGGGTGATCGAGAAATATACAGTGCGCCTCAATGACGACAAGTTGGGATTGGGATTCACCGTATTCTGCAACGTGAAACTGCGCCATATCAACTCCGAGAGTCATGCCGATTTTGCAGCTGCTGTCGGCAAGATGCCGGAAGTGACCGAGTGCTACAATGTGAGCGGTTCGTTTGACTATCTGCTAAAGGTGTGTGTGCCCGATATGCCCGCCTACCGCAGGTTTGTGACAGACCGACTCGGATTATTGCCCGATGTGGACTCCGTGCAGTCTGTGTTTGTGATGGCAACACTAAAGCGAGACTGAAAGGCGCGTCATGAAATGCGGCTGAGGTCGATTTGGCGGGCAAAAAGTTTCCTCAGATTAGGGAGCAGCATTTCATGGCCTGGAGCAGTGAGAGCAGGGTCAACGTCGAGGATGGCATCGACTGCATCGCGTGCAAGCTGGATGATCTGACCGTCGGTGGCAAGATTTGCTACTTTCAGATCCATCGGCAGACCGCTCTGCAATGTACCCTCGAGATCTCCGGGCCCGCGGGTTTTCAAATCGGCTTCGGCAATCATAAAACCGTCGGTGGTGGCGGTCATAAGTTCCAGACGTTTGTGCGTCTCGCTCGCTATTTTGCGTTTCGACATGAGTATGCAGAAACTCTGGTCGGCACCGCGTCCCACACGTCCACGCAACTGATGCAGTTGTGACAGCCCGAAGCGTTCGGCATTTTCGATTACCATTACAGAAGCGTTGGGAACATTCACTCCGACTTCAATAACGGTGGTGGCCACCATAATCTGCGCTTTGTTTTCCACAAACAGCTTCATCTGATAATCTTTCTCCTTAGGCTTCATTTTGCCATGGACAAAGACCACTTTATAGGAGGGGAAAGTATCGCGGATCAGTTCGTAACCCTCCTCGAGGCATTTGAGGTCGAGTTTCTCGCTCTCGTTTATCAGGGGATAGACAATGTAGATCTGCCTGCCGAGTGCGAGCTGTCTTCCTATCGAACGATAGACCTGTTGCCGCTGGTCGTCATAGCGGAGCAATGTGGTCACCGGTTTGCGGCCCGGCGGCAGCTCGTCGATTACCGAGACGTCAAGGTCGCCATAAACCGTCATAGCAAGTGTGCGGGGGATAGGAGTGGCGGTCATTACCAGTATGTGCGGGGCGATAATGTTTTTCTGCCACAGACGAGCGCGCTGCATCACACCGAAGCGATGCTGTTCGTCGATAACAGCCATGCCGAGGTCTCGAAAAGTCACCTTGTCTTCTATCACAGCGTGAGTACCTACGAGAATATGGAGTGACCCGTCGGCAAGTTGGGAGGCAATCTCCTCACGCTCTTTTTTTCGTGTGGAGCCGGTGAGCAGACGCACATTCACACCTACCTGGGAGCACATGGCCGAGAGTGATTCAAAGTGCTGTGTTGCGAGAATTTCGGTAGGCGCCATCAGGCATGCCTGGGTGCCGTTGTCAATGGCAATGAGCATCGACATCAATGCCACGATGGTTTTGCCGGAACCGACATCACCCTGCACCAGGCGGTTCATCTGTCTGCCCGAACCGACGTCGGCACGGATTTCGCGTAGCACCCGTTTCTGAGCGCCGGTCAGCGGAAACGGTAGAATCTGAGAATAGAAATTATTGAAAAACAGCCCTATGCGCGGAAAACGACGTCCCTGCACCGATGCGGCACGCTTGCGTGTGTATCGGCGTATGTTGAGTTGGAGATAGAAAAGTTCTTCAAATTTTAGTCTGAGCCGAGCCGCCTGAAGTTGTTCCCGGTTACCGGGATTGTGAATGGTGTGGAGCGCCTCGGAAGCGTTGATAAGATTCAGACGGCTGCCGGTGACTTCTGCCGGGAGAGTCTCTTCCCATGTAGGGAATAGCCTCAAAGCTGTGTTGATCCACTGGTAGATATTACGCGAGGTGATGCCTCTGTTGCGTAGTTTTTCAGTCAACGGATATACCCCCCTGAGACCTTGTTGTGCAGTGACGGCTTCGGGTGCATCTATTTCGGGGTGCACCATACTCCATTGTCCCTGAAATTCTTTAGGTTTGCCGAACAGGATATACTCGTTGACGGTCTGATATGCCTCGCGGAAATATTTCACACGATTGAACCAGACTACCTCCATGGTGCGGGTACCATCGGTAAAGAGTCCCTTGAGACGTTTTTTGCCCCCCTCGCCCTGAATCTGGAAATTGACGAAATGACCACGAACCTGCACATACGGCATCTCGTCGGCAAAAGATGCAATAGGGTAGATTTTCGAGCGGTCGACATAATGAGTAGGGAAGTGGTGTATCAGATCGTAGGCCGACTTGATTCCCAGCTCCTCTTTCAGCAGGTCGGCGCGTGCCGGCCCTATGCCTTTTATGAATTTTATGTCGAATTCGCGCGGATCGTGCATTGTTATGGCTCTAAAAATCACTTTGGGCCGAAACTTATGATTGCTTCGGCTATGGCGATGTCGCGGGGATTGGTGATTTTTATGTTGTCGGGATTTCCTTCTACAAGAAATATATTGGCGAATCCGGCGGCGGCGAGTACCGATGCATCGTCGGTGAATTCAGGCTGCCATGGCAGAGAGTATGCCTGACGCAGACGCCATAGTGAGAATCCCTGCGGTGTCTGAACCGCACGGAAGAGCGAGCGGTCGACAGGTACCGATGCAACTTCGTTTTCATCGAGCTGTCGCAAAGAGTCTGTGACAGGTATGGCGGGAATAGCACCGTCGGTGTTGACGGCGGCGGCGCATACCCGTTTCACTGTGGCCTGATCAACCAAAGGTCGTGCACCGTCGTGGATGAGCACGATGGAGTTGGGGTTGGCATCGGACGGGATTACGGCGAGACCGTTTTTGACAGATTCCCAGCGCGATGATCCGCCTGCTGTCACTTCAGGGGAATCAAAATTGAATTCGGCGCAAAGGTCACGCCATCGCTGCACTTCGGCTTCCGAGAGCACCAGAATCAACGTAGCCTGCGGTGAGGCTGTTCTCAGTCGGTCGATTGTGTGCATCAACACCGGACGGCCCTTCAGGCTACGGAATTGTTTGGGAATGTCGCCGCCAAAGCGCGAGCCGCTTCCTGCGGCCACAACAATTATATATATGGGAAACAGTGCTGACATGTGAATATCGGATTGATGTGGTGCCATAATGTGATGCCATCCTTTTGAAAGAGGCGACCCCCACATGTGCAAAGTTACGAAAAATGACCGACAAAATAAAACGTTTCGGATACCCGTGGAAATAGAAAAACGGTCGTCATCATGTGATGGCAACCGTTTTCAGTAGCGGGACCGAGAATTGAACTCGGGACCTCCGGGTTATGAATCCGACGCTCTAACCAACTGAGCTATCCCGCCGTTTGCGAGTGCAAAGTTAGCAATTCCGATAGAACTGACCAAATAATTCTGTCACTTTTTAAAAACTTTTTCGTATGTGTCTGAATTTCAATAGGGGATATCTCTTTGGGCTTTGTCGGGCTATGGTGCTCCTGTCGCTATAGCCGTGAAATAATTAGTGCAAAAATATGTTTATTTAGAAAAATAATCGTACCTTTGTGTTGTAAAACATAAGTCTATAGCAATCAGACTAAGTTTGACCGTATAATACACTTTTCATTGATGACGCAAACTCCTTTCACCGGGTTCCGTCGCTGAGTTTTTATTGCATATGATAAAGAACGCGCTTGAGAAAGTAATGAGCGAAGATTTGTCGGAAATCTGGACTGTGCTCAACAGCGAAGAAAAGCACAGGATCGTCGACGCCTTCGTGATTCATAATTTCAAGAAGAATCAGATGATTTATGCCGAGGGCGAGGAACCGGAATTTCTCTGGTGTCTGCTGCAGGGCAAGGTGAAGAAGTTTAAAGATGGCATCGGTGGCAGAGTGCAGATTTTGCGTCTGATACGTTCGGTGCAATATTTCGGGTATCGAGCATATTTCGCCAACGAACGGTATAATTCATCGGCCGCGGCTTTCGAGCCGTCGATTGTGGGTACTCTGCCCATGTCGCTGGTCGAAGATATGATCAACAACAACCGCGAACTCGCCTGGTTTTTCATTCACGAATTGTCGCGCAACCTTGGCGGTAGCGACACCAAGATTGTCAACCTCACACAGAAGCATATACGTGGCCGTCTGGCCGAAGCTCTCGTAGTGCTTAGCGACCACTACGGGTATGAGGATGACAATATGACATTGAAAATATATATGGCCCGTGAGGATCTTGCCAATCTCTCTAACATGACCACATCCAATGCCATCCGCACTCTTTCGGGTTTTGTGGCTGAAAAACTTATCACGGTCGACGGGCGCCGCATTCGCATTCTCGACGAGAATCGCCTGCGTAAGATTTCCAAATACGGCTAAGCTCTTAGCTGTGGATTACGGCAATCTGCAATCTTATATTGAGCAACTTCCGGTAGGCAAAGTTATCGGACAGGTGGATTCGGCGCTGCGCACCGGCTCCCGATTGGTGGTAACTGCTCCTCCGGGATCGGGAAAATCGACATTGCTTCCGCTGACGATAGCCCGGACCCTCGGTGACGGAAAGATTGTGTTGCTCGAACCCCGCAGGGCTGCGGCACGGCAAATAGCTGTGAGAATGGCGCATATGATAGGGGAGTCGCCCGGCGAGACGGTGGGCTACCGCATGAGGTTTGAAACGAAAGTGTCTGCCGCAACCCGCGTGGAGGTGGTTACGGAGGGGATTATGGAACGGATGTTGATTGACGACCCCACACTTGAGGGCGTAGCGGCAGTGGTTTTTGATGAGTTCCACGAACGCAGTCTCACCGCCGATCTCTCTTTGGCGCTTACACTTGAAGCACAGAACATGCTACGTCCCGATCTGAAACTTGTGCTGATGTCAGCGACCATCGACTCCCGGAAGTTGTGTGACGCACTTGGCGCTCCGCTTATCGAAACCTCGGGAAAGATCTATGATGTGGAGATTCGCTATGGCGACGATATAGATCTCCACGACTGTGTGCCGGCTGTTTCATCGGCGGTGTTGAAAGCCTACAGAGAGCAGCCTGGCAATATCCTTGCGTTTCTTCCGGGGCAAGGTGAGATTCTGAAATGTCACCGCATGCTGGCCGATGCGTTGCCCGGAGCGGAGGTGGTACCTCTTTACGGTATGTTGTCACAGTCGGAACAGTTGCGGGCAATTGAATATAATCCGCAGGGAAAGAGAAAGATAGTGCTTGCTACGCCCGTTGCCGAAACATCGCTGACGATTGAAGGTGTGCGTGCGGTGGTAGATTCCGGCTTGTACAGGGCAGTGAAGTATAATCCCGCCACCGGGCTGGGGCAACTCGTGACCGAACGTATTTCGCTCGACATGGCGCGCCAGCGCGCGGGACGTGCCGGGCGCCTTTCCGAGGGAGTCTGTTATCGTCTCTGGACCAAAGGAACCGAACACAGGATGAAAGAGAACAGAACTCCCGAAATCACGGAGGCTGATCTGAGTTCGATGCTATTAGCTGTTGCTGCATGGGGTGGCGCCCGTATCGAAGATCTACCATGGGTGACACCTCCGGCTGCAGGACACGTCGAAGAGGCTCGCCGACTGCTCGCTCTCCTTGGTGCGATTGATACCGGCGGATGTATCACCCGACATGGACGCGCCATGGCCGCTTTACCTTGTCATCCGCGTATCGCCAATATGCTTGTGACCGCTTCGGATGAACGGCTTAAAGCGCTTGCATGCGACATCGCGGCACTCCTTGAGGAAAGAGATCCTGATAATGACGAAAACAATGCCGACATCAACCGACGTATCGACAGGCTGCGCGGCACTCCCCGTCGCGGTTACGACCGTGTGAGGATGGTGGCACAACAATATCGACAAATGGTGCGCTGTAAGGCCGATTATTCCCCGGTTGATCCGTATGATGCGGGAATGCTGATAGCTTCGGCCTATCCCGAAAGGGTGGCAGTGCAGCTCGGTAATGGCTCATATCGTCTGGCTTCGGGTCAGAATGTGAACCTGGATTCCCATGATGATTTGAATGCCGCTGAGTATCTGGCTGTTGCGTCGCTCGGGAGGCGTATCTATCTATGTTCGCCGATACGCAAGGATGCTCTTGTGAAAATGGCATCGATGCGCCGGCGGGTGATATGGGACAGCCGCGAGGGGCGCGTCATAGCCCGTAAGGAATTGAAAATCGGCGTCTTACTAATTGATAGTCAGCCTCTTGATAATGTTGATAGGGGAGAAATCGACCGGGCGATATGTGCGGCTGCGCCGAAAGAGGGGTTAAGTATGTTTGATTTTAACGAAAACGTCGCGAGGTTGCAGCAGCGTATCGCTATAGTGGCGGCGTGGCATCCCGAGCTGACTTTCCCCGACGTCACGATTCCCGGTTTGTTGGCCGCTGCAGAGAGCTGGTTGCCCTTGTATGCGGGTAAAGCAGTTTCAGCACAGGAATTGAAAAAGATTGACATTTGCCAGGTAATCAGTGGATTAGTAGGGTATGAAAATATGGCGGAACTTGACCGAATTGCGCCTGACCATCTTCGGTTGCCCGGCGGACGTACTGTGAAAATAGAATATCGCCAGGGATGTGAATCGCCGGTGGTGAGTGCGCGTCTGCAGGATTGTCTTGGCCTGCGCGATACTCCCATGCTTGATGGAGGCAGACGTCCGGTGTTGATGGAGCTGCTGTCGCCCGGATTCAAACCTGTGCAGCTTACAAGCGATTTAAGAGGATTCTGGACCAACACATATTTTGAGGTGCGAAAGGAATTGCGACGTCGTTATCCCAAACATCGTTGGCCCGATAATCCTCTTGATTAACCCCGGCTTGATTATAACAGGGTGTTCCCTAAACTTATCTTGTCCTATTTTACATAATCCTCATTATGTAACAAATGGGTATATGGCATAGGCCTTACACGAAATTCTTCAGCTCGGTCAATGAGCTGATCTCAAACTTCGCTCTGTGGTCTTCTGGAAAATCATCGGGATGCTGCTGATGTATGTTTAAGCCATTGATGTCTCGTAACATTACGGTTTCCCATCCCAATTTGTTGGGCCAGTAAAAATCTTTTTCAGGATTATCGCCGACATAGATAAATTTGGTTTCATCGGGATTGGCGTCTGCAAGCTTTTGAAACGGAACAGGCGTGTGTTTGTCGGCACCTGTTTCTCCCGAAATGATGATATTGGAGTCGTCGACAAACCGATCGAGGCCTAAAGCTTTGATTTTTGCCCGTTGAGCGAGGCTGCGTCCGTCAGTTATAATTCCTATTTTAATCTGCGCCGTTTGCAGATAATTCAATGCTCTCAATGTATCTTCCGGCAGTCTGATGTCGGGGGTATGCGTACGGTAAAGGGCAACGATTTTGTCGACATTAAATCCCGATTTGGCGTCGGCAAGGAGTATGCGTGCTTCGAGAAGGTCGAAACCTGTTGCTGTGTCGGGAGCGCCGTTGATTATATCAAGAGCATCCTGCTTGCTTATAAGTCCTTTATTATCAACTTCTTTTGCGATTGCCCGGATGCCTGATGCCACATAATCGGTCTCTTTGTACAGTGTGTCGTCAAGATCGAAAACTACCATAATTATAACAGAGGAGATTGATGCAGGGTTATATCAAAGGAGATTGATGCCGGCTGCCTTGCATTTCTCAATCTGTTCGGCGGGCCAAATTGACGCCTGCACTTCGCCGATGTGGGCTTTCTGGAGGAGGAACATACACAGGCGGCTCTGCCCTATTCCACCGCCGATGCTCGGCGGCAGTTCGCCGTTGAGCAGAGCTTTATGGAATTCAAGTGAGGCACGTTCGGTGCATCCGCGTGATTCGAGCTGACGCATCAGCGATTCAGGGCTTACACGAATACCCATGCTGCTGATTTCTATGGAGCGCTCGAGTATGTTATCATAAAGGATAATGTCGCCGTTAAGACCTTTGCCGCCACGTCCGTCATCTGAAATCCAGTCATCATAGTCCGGGGCACGTCCGTCGTGCGGTTCACCGCTCGACAGCGGAGCGCCGATGCCCCTCAGGAAGATGGCGCCGAATTTTTTCGCTGCTTTCGATTCGCGCACCGATGCGGGATCGTCGGGATACATCTGCAGCAATTCCTCTGCGGTGAGAAATTTGATTTCACGTGGCAGTCGTGGTGTGATGTGAGGATACATCCTGTAAATCATATGCTCCGTATCGAGTAATGCATTATATATGATTCTGACAGTTCCCTCAAGATAATCCACAGTGCGGTCTGCAGCGGTGATGGTCTTTTCCCAGTCCCACTGATCCACATATAAGGAATGCAGATTGTCAAGTTCCTCATCGGAGCGGATGGCGTTCATGTCGGTATAAAGTCCGAATCCCGGAGCTATGCCATAAGCGGCCAGCTTGAGCCGCTTCCACTTTGCCAGACTGTGCACCACTTCGGCTCGGCGATCGCCGAGATCCTTTATGGGGAAATTCACGGGGCGTTCCACTCCGTTGAGATCATCGTTGATTCCTGTGCCGGAAAGAACGAATAACGGAGCTGTGACTCGACGCAAACGCAGATTTTCGCTGAGCTGCTGCTGGAAATGGTCTTTTATACACTTGATCGCCCACTCGGTGGTTTCGGGCAAGAGCTTGAGCTTGTATTGTTTCGGGATTATGAGAGCCAAAATGTTGTCTATTTTAGTAATGAGATGGCATTATGCGCAACTCGAGCGCAAAGTTACGGCATTTTGTTTGATTTTCCAAGAAATAGTTAACTAAACTCACATGATTTCTTTTGTTGTCTTCCTTTTGCCGGGTGTGAAATCAATGCATCGGCATCGTAGAAAACAGCAACGACCGCCGGGATGTCATTCCGAGCGGCCGTTGCGGTAGAGATTTAAACGATAGATTATTTGAGTGTGCCCTGTTCGGCCTGCTGGATCATCTGCTGGTTGGCGGTGATGTAGATTTCTACACGACGGTTCTGAGCGCGCCCTGCAGGGGTGTCATTGCTGGCAACGTAGTCGGCCATGGGGATACCCTGATACGAAAGACGTGTGGGAGCGATGCCGCTGTCAACAAGGAAGCGATCGACAGAAAGTGCGCGACCGTTGGCGATGCGGGTGTTCACCTCCATGCCGCCGGTGTTATCGGTGAATCCGAAAATCTGGACGTTGGTCTCGGGGTTCTGCTTCAGAGAGGCTGCAAACTGAGCCAGCTCGGTCTGGGCGGAAGCGCTGAGGGTGGTGCCGTTGGTGGGGAAAAGAATACCGCCGGGGAATGTTACTTTGATGGCGGCCAGACCGTTCTGGTCTTGAACTGTCTCGACGTCGGCATTGGCGAGGCTCTTTTCCAGTTCTTTCTTCTGCTTGTCCATGCGGTTGCCGATGAGGGTGCCTGCGCCTGCACCTACTGCGGTGCCGATTGCAGCACCGATGCCAGCGCCTTTGCCGCCACCGATGAGGGCGCCGATACCGGCACCTACAGCAGCACCGCTGCCGCCGCCGATGAGGGCGCCTTTGCCGGTGTTGGTCATAGAATTACATCCGGTGAGCAGCATTGCAGCTGCCACCATACCGAGGCATAAAGTCTTTAATGTTTTCATATCTTAAAATGTTGATTGATGTAATAAGTACGTGTGAATATAAGTGAAAGTAGAGAAAGTTTAAAATTAAAACAAATTGAGCGTTGAATAGTCTATCCGGAATGCAAAGTTAACATATTTTATTCTAAAATTAACATTAGAGATGCGGAAATTTGGAAAACCTCTGCAAGTTGACTAACTTTGCACTGCTCTTAGAGGCTCCCCTCTTTCTCATTATTATAGGTTAAAACGTCATTTTTTCACGGCGTTTGTTATAATATCAAATACCAATAAAAAATATATCTGTCATGTCTCAGAAAATTCTTTCTATCTCCGGCAAACCGGGTCTTTTCCGACTGGTGAGCCAAGGCAACAACATGCTGATTGTGGAAAACATTGCCACAAAACGACGCATGCCTGCCTATGCTTCCGACAAGGTGATTTCTCTCGATGATGTTTCGATCTACACCAACGACTCAGATACTCCTCTCTTCGACGTTTTCGAGAAAGTGCGTGAAGCCAACGACGGGAAGCAGGTAGATATCAAGGCTCTCGGTGATGACGCTCAAGTACGTGCTTATTTCAAGACTATTCTTCCCGAATATGATGAAGATCGCGTGTATACTACCGACATCCGCAAACTCTTCCAGTGGTACAATCAGCTGATTGCTGCCGGCATCCACGAATTCAAGAAGTCGGAAATCGCCGAAGATAAGGCTGCCGAAGCAGCTGAAGCTGCCGACGAGGCCGCTACGGTGAAGAAATAACCCTGACGCCGTACATTATTACGGTGAGGGCGTGTCATAATGGCTCATCTGGGTCGTCGCTTGAAGGATTCTTTGCAGAGCAAAGCGACCAAAGGTCGATAACGGCCTCGGTCACAATCTACAGATTGCTCCCATCGGCCTCACCTCCAAGCTCCTACCATCTGAACCATTCTGGCAGCGCCCTCCCATCCGGATAGAAAAAGCGCTGTGTCAAGCATTTTTGACACAGCGCCTTATTTTGTATTGGTTTCGGGTTTATTGGAGCCTCAGGCCTTGACGCGCTCGAGGTAGTCGCCCGAACGGGTGTCGACGCGCACTTTGTCGCCGATGTTGCAGAACAGAGGCACGCGAACTGTGGCGCCGGTCTCTACTTCGGCGGGCTTGAGGGTATTGGTGGCGGTGTCGCCTTTGATGCCGGGCTCGGTGTACTTGATTTCAAGCACAACGTTGGCGGGCATTTCAACTGTGAGTACGGTTTCTGATTCAGCGTGAACCATGGCTTCCACGATGTCGCCATCTTTGAGGAACTGAACGCCTTCGATGGATTCGCCGGGGACGATGATTTCTTCCCATGTTTCGGTGTGAAGGAAGTGGTAGCCCATTTCATCCTTATAGGAGAACTGGTAAGGACGACGCTCGATGCGCACTTCGTTGACCTTAACGCCGGAGTTCCAGGTCTTGTCGAGGATACGGCCGGTTTTCACGTTGCGGAGTTTAGTGCGGACGAAAGCGGGGCCTTTGCCGGGCTTCACGTGCAGGAATTCAACGATGAAAAAGTAGTTGCCGTCGATATCGAGGCACATGCCGTTCTTAAAATCAGCTGTTGTTGCCATTTTGTATTTGTAGGGTGATTTTTATTATGGTCGTTTTACGAACTGCAAAATTAATATTTTTTGGCCATATTTCCAAACAAACCGCAATGTTTCGTGTAGCAAAACATTTAATATGGGTTTCGAAAAGCGATTTTTCGGCGGAATATTTGGTTTATTCGCGGGAAAGTGTTAATTTTGCACCTCGAATTGTGTAAACAATAAAAACAATTACATAGCGCTATGAAAAGAACTTTTCAACCTTCTAACCGCAAGAGAGTTAACAAACACGGCTTCCGTGAAAGAATGGCTACCAAAGATGGCCGCAAGGTTCTTGCACGCCGTCGCGCCAAAGGCCGCGCTCGTCTGACTGTTTCCTGCTCCATCGCCGGAAAATAATCAGATCCGCTCTCTTTCACCAAAGGCAATCCGGAGCCTTGACGTGAATTTGCAACCGACAGCATCGTCTTCACCCTATCGGGGCGGCGGCTGTCGGTTGCTTGTGTTTTTGAACCGGACAATTACTTCCGACGTTTTATTATCGTAAACGTTCCTGACTAAAATACAACTTAAAAATCGAAAATATGGAAATCGGTGAATACATTCCTAATGAACTCGGCATTGATGCCGAAGGGCGTAACGTGACTGCTAACGGCGATTATGCCCGTCAGCCTATGATTATCTACTTTTATCCCAAAGACAACACCCCCGGCTGCACCGCGGAAGCTTGCTCTCTCCGCGACGGCTATGCCGAACTTTCCCGCATGGGTTACGCTGTGGTGGGCATCAATCTCAACAGTCCGGATTCGCATCGCAAGTTTGCCGCAAAATACAATCTCCCGTTTACACTGCTGACCGATGTGACCGGCGAGGTCAGCAAAGCCTTTGGCGTATGGAAGCTGAAAAAGATGGCCGGCCGCGAATATATGGGGCTGGTGCGCACTACCTTTATCACCGATGCCGATCATGTGATTACCCACATTATTAATAAGGTGAACACCAAGGATGCCGCAGGTCAGATTCTTGACATATTAAAAAATAATTCGTAATTTTGCCGCGTACTTTTTAATATCAACTGTTTATGACTAAAATACGTGCTGCGGTGGTCGGCTATGGCAATATCGGCCGTTTCTCCGTGGAAGCTCTTGAGGCTGCTCCTGACTTCGAGATTGCAGGCATAGTGCGCCGCAATGTAAACAATGTACCCGCAGAAATCGCTCAATATAAAGTTGTTGCCGACATCCGCGAACTCGGACATGTGGATGTAGCCATCCTCGCCACCCCTACCCGTGAGGTGGAGAAACATGCGCTCGAATGCCTCGCACTCGGCATCAACACCGTTGACAGTTTCGACATTCACACCTCCATTGCCGATCTTCGCCGCACCCTCGGCGAAGCTGCACGCAAGGCCGGACGAGTTGCCGTGATTTCGGCCGGATGGGATCCCGGAAGCGATTCAGTGGTCCGTACACTCATGGAAGCCGCAGCGCCCAAGGGGCTTACCTACACTAACTTCGGCCCTGGCATGAGCATGGGTCACACTGTGTGCGTGAAGTCGAAACCGGGTGTGAAAGATGCGCTTTCGATGACAATGCCTCTCGGTGACGGCGTACATCGCCGCATGGTGTATGTGGAACTCGAACCGGGCGCCTCGCTCGCCGATGTTGCCGCCGCTGTTAAAGCTGATCCCTATTTCGCAAATGACGAAACGCATGTAATGGCCGTGGAGAGTGTCGACGCTGTGAAAGATATGGGTCATGGCGTGCATATGATCCGCAAAGGCGTGTCGGGCAAAACCCAGAACCAGCGTTTCGAATTCAATATGACCATCAACAACCCCGCTCTCACGGCCCAGTTGCTGGTGGGTGTGGCTCGCGCTTCGATGCGTCTTGCCCCCGGTGCCTACACCATGGTGGAAATCCCCGTTATCGATCTTCTTCCCGGTGACCGCGAGGATCTTATCCGTCATCTGGTATAATTTTCTCCAGTTTCGAAAGTAGATATATACTACACCGGGCTGCATCGGCAATTCGCTGATGCAGCCCGGTGTAGTTTATCTTGTTCAGATGATTATTTGAGACAAATCATGTGGGAACGGGAATTGAGGGTTATGCAATAGACTCCCGGCTGTAGATATGCCAGTGAGATCGTAGTGCCCGGCGCTATCTTCTGTGTCAGGAGATTCATGCCGGTTGTGGATGTGACGGATAGCTCTACCGAAGCCACATCGGTGTTCGGGTCGACTGTGAGATTGCGGCCATTGAGGGTGACGTTAATAGCGTCTTCTTTCACGACATTTACCAATCCGGTCGGTTCATCGCTCTGACTCACTTCCACCAGATATGAACCAAGGCCGCTGCCGGGGAAGTATGTGACGACGTTGGCTTTCTGTTTGTCTACAATTGTGGCCTTTGTCTCTTTATCGATTTGGGCAGTTGCCGGGGTATCGGATACGGGTACCACCGTGACAAATGGATATAGGTCATAAGCATATAAATCAGATGGTATAGGGAAAGAGGATGTGCCTGAAATTTCACCAAGCGACGTCAAGCTTGACAAGTCATTCTCATCAGGCAGGTCGTAGGCTGAGAATGTGATGTTTTTATTTTCAAAAGAGCTGATAGAGTAAAGGGAATAGCGATCGGTTAGCCGGACCACTGCCGGATTGAAGTTGTAAGTGGCATCGGTGGATTTGAACGGATTGGCTGTTCCTTCAACCTGATTCAGCAAAGGAAAGTTTTCGCCATTAATTTCAATTGTGCTGCCCTTGTCGACAAATAGCATCATAGGTTCATGTCGACGCTGCACAAGCCATTTTTTGTCGTTGAGCCGACAGGTGGCAATTTGATCTTTAGTAATATCATTTTCTGGAATGAGGGTGGTAGCAGGAAAATAATAATGAGGCATTTGGTCATTTCCATGAGACCATTCTTTATAGTCGCAGGCAGTTTCAAAATAGACCGGTGTCGGCTCTGAACAGGAGGAATTCTTAAAAGGGAATGTGACGATAGCCGGATAATACGTTTTGGCTTTAAGATTATCCTTGCTCGGATTTGCAGCTTCGCCGACAACATTGGCAAACCATCCGCTGTAACTTACACTAAAATCTTCGGAAGCGGCATCCCCTTTAATATGAGGAGCGCCGAGGTGACTGAAAAAGCGTAAGTTCAATCCGAAGTGATCAGTGCATTTATATGATTTGATTAGATTGAAATCTTTATCGAAAACGCCGATATAAAGAGCTCCCTCAGAACTTTGTTGCAGGGCATCGGGCGATGTCGTATGGATGCTTGTTGCAATAATATGGCCAAAACTATCCGCAGTTAGAGTATATGACTTGAAAGGTTTTGTGGATTTCCAGACCCCCATTGCCTTAATCATCTCGCTGTCCTCTTTTTCAAGCTGAGGCAGCATTTTTCCGGTGGAAAGATCGTATCGTTTCAGTATGGTCTTCTGGGCGTTGTCTCCTTCATAATAATCCACAAAGATGTATATGACGTTGTCTATGACGAACATGTTGTGGCAATTCTCATTGGCATCAGAGTTGAAGTTGGTATTGAGCCGGTTCTCCCAGAGAGGAATGATGCGGTACATGTGTTTCTGCTCCGGGGTGATTTTTGTGATAGGGCTGCGCATATCCTCCTTAGGCACCATGTCGTCCATGTAGGCGTCGTTTGTCTGAGCCGAGAGGCTCAAAGACGATGTGAGGATTGACAATGCCAGCACCAGTGCTTTTGCAATTGTTTTCATGTTTATGTTTTGTAATGATGATTGGCGGTGTGTAATAGCCGATAGGTCAGGGTGTGGGATAAGGTAAAAGAAAAGCGGCGCAGTCGGAAAGAACGACAACGCCGCCTGAGAGCGGTAAACGAGGCTCGAACTCGCGACCCTCAGCTTGGGAAGCTGATGCTCTACCAACTGAGCTACTACCGCGTGATAATGTTTGTAAAGAACGGTTGCAAAGTTAGATATTTTTTTTTGAAAAGCAAAAATTTAATTTTGTTGGAGGATTAAAAAATAATATCTACCTTTGCAGCCGAATTAAAGAAAATATGCTTTGTTCACTGATTTGAGTGATGTTTTCCAGACTTGAACAGCGAACTATTTGTTGAGAAAATATGTTATAAAGCATATAAGGTTTACCGACAGGGAAAGAGTTCCCGTTGGATTGAATACAATTTCTAAGGTAAAATTTTAAGATTCGAAGCTATGATTAAGATTATTAAACGCGCAGCTCGATGGTATTTTGAACATTCAGTTACCCGCTGACGCTTACTTTGCTTACTATTCCTCGCTTCTCTCCTATTACTAATCCTCTCAATTCCCTCTCCGTTTATTTAGAAACTAAAAACTTGTCTTAATAAAAAATGACGCATCAGATCGGGAAATCTGATGCGTTTTTCGTTGTACGAGGGTATGGTTGTACGAGGGTATAATAGCGCGGAAATCAATATGCAGCTTCGTGTACGCTTTTTACAGCACGTCCCGAGGGGTCGTTGAGATTCTGAAACGAAGCGTCCCATGCCAGCGCTTCGGCTGTGGAACATGCCACCGATGGAACCGAAGGCACACATGCGGCGGCCGTCGCCGAGGGAAAATGCTCCTCAAAGATGCTGCGATAGTAATATTCCTCCTTGTTCATCGGGGTGTTGATGGGGAAACGCAGCGCCGCGTTGGCCATCATTTCGTCGGTGACCTGGGCGGAAGTGATTGCTTTCAGAGAGTCAATCCAGGAATAGCCTACGCCATCGCTGAACTGCTCTTTCTGACGCCATGCAACCTCAGCCGGCAGCATATCCTCGAATGCTTTGCGGAGCAGCCATTTTTCGATCTTGCCATGTCCGGCCATCTTGTCGGCGGGGTTAAGGCGCATCGCCACATCGAGAAATGCAGTGTCGAGGAACGGAACACGTCCTTCCACTCCCCACGCCGAGAGTGCCTTGTTGGCTCGAAGGCAATCGTAAAGGTGAAGTTTGGAGAGTTTGCGGACAGTCTCTTCATGGAATGCACGTGCGTCGGGTGCTTTGTGAAAATAAAGATAGCCGCCGAAGATTTCATCGGCGCCCTCGCCCGAGAGAACCATTTTGATGCCCATGGATTTGATCACACGGGCAAGCAGATACATCGGAGTCGAGGCTCTGACAGTGGTTACGTCGTAGGTCTCAGTGAAATAAATCACATCGCGGATGGCATCGAGACCCTCCTGCACGGTGTAGTGGATTTCGTGGTGGACGGTGCCGATATGTTCGGCCACTTTGCGGGCGGCAGCCAGATCGGGCGCACCTTTGAGTCCCACAGCGAAAGAGTGCAGACGTGGCCAGTAAGCGGCCGCTTTTCCGTCTGCCTCGATGCGCGTAGGAGCATATTTGGCTGCGACGGCAGAGATGATCGATGAATCCAGACCACCCGACAGCAGCACACCATAGGGCACGTCGCTCATTAGCTGGCGTTTAACTGCCTCCTCGAGAGCCTGACGGAGCTGCGCTATTGAGGTTGAGTTATCTTTCACCGCCTCATAGCTCTCCCAATCGCGGTGATACCATCGACGCATCTCTCCGCTGCGGCTGTCGAACACATGGCCTGGAAGAAATGGTTTGATTACGTCACAGACACCCTCGAGGGCCTTAAGTTCACTGGCAAAATAGCGGTGCCCTTTCTGGTCAAACCCCATATAAAGGGGAATCACGCCTATCGGGTCGCGTGCCACCATGTAGAAATCGTTCTCTTCGTCGTAGAGTGCGAACGCGAAAATGCCGTTCAGCTCTTCGAGAAAATCAGGCCCTTTGTCGCGATAGAGCGCCAGAATCACCTCGCAGTCGCTGCCGGTGAGGAAGTTGTATTTTCCCTCATAACGGCGGCGTAGGTCGCGATGGTTGTAGATTTCACCGTTGACAGCCAGAATCACCTTTCCGTCATCGGTTTTAAGGGGTTGGCCGCCGCTCTCGGGATCGACAATCGAGAGGCGTTCGTGGGCGAGTATGGCGTTTTCACCGCAATATATTCCCGACCAGTCGGGACCGCGGTGACGTATTTTTTTTGACATTTTCAGCACTTCAGGTCGCAGCTGGTTTTCTTCGCCACGCGTTTCAAAGACAGTGATGATACCGCACATAAATAATCTGATTAAAAGAATGTTTACAATGAATAATGCCGGCTAATTGACCGTATTTCGTGGATTGCTTAAAGCAAAATGCTTTTGCAATCCTTGTATTTCTTGCAAAATTACAAAGATTTATTTAAAAACAAATCATTTTGCTGAATTTTTAATAAAAATTATTGACATGTGAATATTTCTGTGCCGCTGTGCCGCTGCGATTGATGTTAAAAAATACCAATGTTCGCTTGTTTAATCTCCGATGATTCATTAATTTTGCTATTCAAATATACTAACCTATCATAAGCACATTTCGAAATGCGAGTAATAATCCTCGACGATTATGACTTAGTATCGGCCTACGCAGCCCGCAGAGTCATAGAAAAGATAAATCAGGCAAATCCTACCCCCGAAAAACCGTTCGTGCTCGGACTTCCTACCGGTTCTTCCCCCGTCGGTATGTACAAACATTTGGTAGAAGCATACCGCGAGGGGCGTGTGTCGTTCCGCAATGTTGTCACATTCAACATGGACGAATATGTAGGCTTGCCTGAGGAACATCCCGAAAGCTATCACTCATTCATGCGCCGCAATCTATTCGATCACATTGATTGCCCTGCCGAAAACATCAATATTCTCAACGGCAATGCCGTTGACCTTGCGTCGGAGTGTGCCCGCTATGAAGCCAAAATAGAGAGCTACGGCGGTATAGATCTCTTTATCGGCGGTATAGGCCCCGACGGTCATATCGCTTTCAACGAACCGTTCTCTTCGTTCCTCTCGCGCACACGGGTAAAAACCCTCACCACAGATACCCGCATAGCCAACGCCCGGTTCTTCGGCGGAGATCCCGACAAAGTGCCTGCTCTTGCACTCACAGTGGGTGTTGCCACAGTGATGTCGGCACGCGAAGTGATGATTCTAGCCAACGGTCATGCCAAGGCGCGCGCACTGAGGGAGGCTGTCGAGGGCGCAGTCAGTCAGCAATGGCCTATCAGCGCTCTTCAGAACCATCCCAAAGGGATGATCATTTGCGATGAGGCTTCCACCGTGGAATTGAAGGTGGGCACTTATCGCTATTTCAAAGATATCGAGCACGTATAGTCGCCGGACGCTCTGACTGCTTCATACATTCGACATCTTTAACCAAACAAGCCCATAACCAAACAAGCTCTAAAAAATTCATATAAGAAATGCGTCTGAATCTTTCATCTCAGATTAATATAGCCCCCGTTCATGGTGAAAATCCCTGGCTTAAAGGGGACATTGAGTGGACTCCGGGACTGCTTCGCTCCGCTCTGGCATGGCTCTCGGAAAAAACAGGCAAATCCATCCTCAAACTCACCGACAAGGATTACAAGGATAATTCGCTGGGACAGTTGCTCGACATCTATGGCTCAGCCTATGACGTGAACATAAGAGTGTTCAACGATCTCCAGCATACTATCACGGGGTGGCCCGGAGGCAAGCCCAATGCCGACGACTCCGACCGTCCGGAGCGTGCGCTGCCCTTCCCAAAACGGGTGCTTGTGTTCTCGCCCCACCCCGATGATGACGTCATTTCCATGGGAGGAACCATACAGCGCCTCCGGCGCCACGGCCATGATGTGCATGTGGCTTACGAGACTTCGGGCAACATTGCCGTCAATGATGAGGAAGTGGTGAGATACATGCACTTCATCAATGGTTTCAAGGAGATCCTCAAGGAGGAACGCGACTCTTTCACCACCGAGAAATATCGTGCGTTCAGACAGTTTCTGCGTGACAAGAAAGAGGGTGATTCCGACACCCGCGATATCCTGTCGGTGAAAGGACTGATCCGTCGTGTCGAGGCCCGGTCGGCCTGCGCCTATTCCGGTATCCCCAAATCAAACATACATTTCCTCGATCTGCCTTTCTACGAAAGTGGAAAGATTGAGAAACTGCCCATGACTGAGACCGACGTGAACATTGTGAAATCACTCCTCGACAGTGTGAAACCGCATCAGATATACGTTGCGGGAGATTTGGCCGATCCTCACGGCACGCATCGCAAATGCACCGACGCAGTGCTTGCCGCTATCGATGAAGCCCGAAAGGAGGGTGCCGCGTGGCTTGCCGACTGCCGCATATGGATGTATCGCGGTGCCTGGGCTGAATGGGACATTGAAAACATTCAGATGGCTGTGCCTCTGTCGCCTGAGGAACTCAGGTGCAAACGCAACGCCATCCTGCGCCACAGCTCGCAGATGGAGTTCGCGCCCTTCCTGGGCAACGACTCGCGTCTGTTCTGGCAGCGAGCCGAAGACCGCAACCGTGCCACCGCCGATCTCTATCATCGGTTAGGTTTCGCCGACTACGAAGCCATGGAAGCATTCGTGGAATATATCCCCATCGACTGAAATGTTAAAAAAAAAATCGTTGTTATATTTTAGTATAATTGCGTAACTTTGCGGGTGAAAAACCACAGTTACAATCAGCAATCATTATGTCTAAATTATTCTCTACATTTGCATCGCTGTGTGTCGCCATTGCAGTCCATGGACAGAGTCTGGCGGTGTTCAGCGGTGACCAAAAGGTTATGGGAAGCAACATGGAACAGATAGATTCTATTGTGTTCTATGCTGACAATCAAGGAGTTACCCCCCCCAGTTACTGAATCTCCCGCTCCCCGGGTAATTAACGCTCATTGGTGTGCGCTCGGCACGTCAATCACATGGTGGAACGAGAATGTCGACCGCAGCAACGGAGCGTTTTCGGCCGGATATCAGAGTCGTGTGATGAATGTGATCAAATTCACTGAATACACCAACCAGGCTGTCAACGGCGGAACTCTTAAAACGGCGCTTGAAAAAGTAATACCGGCCGATTATTATACCATAGAACATGGAATCAACGACTGGGGACAGGGGGTGGATCCCGGAACTTTCGACGACTATCTGAACGATACACGCAACGGTACATTCGCGGCCACCTACCGTCAGTTGATTGACAAAATCTATTCCGTCAATCCCGATGCCCGCATCGTTCTGTGCACTCCCCGCAAGGGTTATGGCTACAAAGGATTCCTTCCCGCCCATTGGTATGACCTTTGCAAGGGGCATCATCTCGAAGATTATGCCGATATTGTAAGGCAGGTAGCACGGCACGAAGGAATTCCGTTGGCCGATTTCTTTGACGAGTGTGGCGGACAGCATAATCTCCACCGTCTGTCGATCGATGTTGCGCTGCACCCCAATGATCCGGGTTATCAGTTGATGGCCAATGTGTTGGTTGAAGCACTCAAGAAAGTTATCACCGAACAATGAAGCGCTTGGCAACACGCATCCTTGCCGTATTGCTTACATTCATATGCATGAACACCGGTGTAACGGCAAAAGATGTTGAAATATGTCTCTATCTTGACGGTGGCAAGAAAATTTATGTTAAAGATTCGCGTCGCCTGTCTTTAAAAATAAATGGAGACAAACTGACAATTTATTGTGACGGTAAGGAAACCGCTACTTATGATTCCGGCGACATACATAAAATCACTTTTGAGCAAAATTCCGGTATTCATGACCTTACAGGCGATGGCTCTGACAGCGGAATGCTGATGCGTGACGGTGCCACCGGTATAAGACTGTCAGGCTTCATTGCGGGCACGCAGGTCGGAATATATACGATAGGTGGTTTATGTGTCAGGCATTTTTCCATCCCCGACGATAACTCTGATATTTCGATAGATCTTGAGGGACTGAGTCCGGGAATATATATAGTGACAGCCGGGAACAGCAGTTTTAAAATTTCAATGTATCAGTAGTTAGGTCAGTAAAGATCAAGTCACTGATAATTTCTTATATAAGCTGTATCGTAAATGATGTTTACGATGCAGTTTTTTTATGGGTAAAAGTTAAAAAAAATTTTTGATTTTTTTGTTACAGATTGCTGAGGGTTCCGTTATGATAGTGTGAGCAGTATATTTCTGACATCAGTTTTTACGCGCTTCGGCGACAGACTCAGGGGGCTGGCAGCAGGTATTGCCGGCGCCCGGCAAGCCGACGACGTCGTTCACGACGCATTCTGCCGGCTGTGGGAGAGGCATCCGCAGGTCAACAGCGAGCGCGAGGCTATGCGCCTGAGCTACACTGCGGTCCGCAACCGTGCCATTGATGCATACCGCAACGACAGGGCGCATCTCTCGTCAGATATTACCGACCATGATATTGCCGATGAGGAATCCGAATCCGAAAGAACGAAGTCAGAAACCTACCGCGCTGTGATCCGACTCGCGCAAAAGCATCTGAAGCCCAAGGCATACGAGATTTTCCAACTTCATGACATCGAGGGATACAGTTATGAGGAAGTGGCTCTGAGACTCGACATTACTCAGGAAAACGTGAGAATGACTCTGAGCCGCGCACGCCGGACAATCCGGGAACTTTACCGACTACAAAATCAGGAATTTTGAACAGTTACTTATGAACAGAAACGATATAAATGACCGACAGTTGCTAAAGCAGATTGAACGTTACTTCGACGGCTCTCTGAGCGATGCCGAGGAGGAGCTGCTTCGACGCCGTGTGGCGGAAACCGGGCTGCGTGATCCCGTTGTTGATGAGGCCCGCGCCCTGATGGGGTTCCGAAAGCCTGCACAGAGAGCTGAAAGCCGCGGAAAATCAGTCAGGATAATTGTGGGGATAGCTGCTTCGGTGGCGGTGGCCTTGACCGTGGGCATTAATATGCTGCGCTCACCGCTTGACTCGGTCGACTCCACCTGTATCGCCTATTTCAACGGGCAGCGTATTACCGACGAGACTGCCGTGCTTGACATTTTGGCTGCCGATCTGGCTCAATTCGACGAGGCCTCCCGCGAAATGGATGAGTCATTTGCCATGGTCATTGATTCGGTTGCTCCGGTCATCGAGGACTATCAGTCCGAGTTGCCTTTCCCTGAAAATTAAATCATAAATAAATATGAAACGCTTTTCATTATTCCTAATGTCCCTGCTTTTTATCGGTCTGGGAATGTTTGCTCAGAAAAATCTGAACATCAGTAAGGTTTTCGGAGGCAAATATGTCACGGATCCGCAGGTGAGCGAGACTGTGATGACGGGTGATCACCGGCTTCTGCGCAAGCGGAATCTTACAACCCTGGCCACATTCTCTGGTCCATACGACAAATATGCCGCCATGTTGCAGCCTCTTGTGCTTAAGGATGGTCAGAAGGCGACGGGGCGCGATGTCCGTTACAAAAACGGTAAACTCGAGTATGCTTTTTTTATTCTGCCGCCCACAACCGTCGACGGCAAGAAGGTGAACCGATACCTTTATTACCTTAACAACGAAAGCAGGAAACAGAACGGCTCAGTGATACTGATATATTTTGATGGCACTATCGACAGATTCCATGCCGAAACGCTGATTAACTCACTAAGAAAAGACTAAACATTCATCGCAAACAGAATAAACTACCGAAAAAATGACTTTAAAAAACTTACTCTCTATAGCTTTGCTGGCTACAGCCCCCGTGGCCACCGCTCAGACTGAACTGTCGGCCGATTCAATAGCTGCTGCAACGCTCCCCGCCGATACACTGCTCAATGCCGCTACGGCCGGCAGCATCGAAATCTCGTCGGCACGCAAATCCACAAACATCACAGTGGAAGGTCTTAACCACACCAATGACAATTTCTACTACCAGAGCAAAAGCGAACGCCGCCACATGCGTTTTACCACAACTAACGTCATTTGTGACGACGTAAAAAATATCGTCGTGGTCAACTATGAGGACCGCGTTTCGGTCGACTTCACCGGTGACGATGGAGCATCGCAAAACTATACGTTCTATTTTGAAACCCCCGGTGACCGCCAATATAAATCATTCGTCGGACAGAATGGCAGCGACTTCGGCTTCACACTTGCCCGAAAAGGCAAGGTGCAGTGGGACCTCGTCTCCAATGGCCTGACTTTTGGCTGGGGTACGACAATCAATGATTCCCCCGACATGAATGTGTCGATGTGGAAAAGCAATGAGATCAGCTGGACCAATATTCTGGCCGTCAGGGTGAGCCGCGGACACCATGCAGTTTCTCTCGGCGTGGGTTTTCTATGGCAGAATTATGTGACGAAAGGGAATCGGTTTTTCAACCTGAATATGGAAAACCGCAGCATAGGCTTTACTCCCTATCCCGAAGGCGCCACTGATTTACGCTCGCGTATTCAACTTAAAACCTGGCAGATGCCGCTGCTTTACACTTTTTCGTTCGGACACCGGAATTATTGCAATTTCGTTGCCGGTCCTATTCTCTGCTTCAATACCGGCAGCAGCATCAAGACGCAATACAAGCTTGATGGCAACGAATACTCTATCGTTACAAAGAACATAGGACAGCGCCCGGTCACATTGGATCTGTTTGCCGGCTTCAACTACCGCTATATCGGAGTTTTTGTCCGTTACTCTCCCATGAAGAAACTGCGCGACCGCACACAGCTCCCCTTCAACACCATCTCCACCGGCCTTTCATTCGCTTTCTGAACAAGCTCCAAATAAGCAGACCGTTGATTTATAAAGTTAAAATACAGCTACTTAAGATTGCTATCAGAAACGTTACTTAAGACTGCTAATCAGAAACATTACTTAAGATTATTAAACAGAAACAAGACCCCGGCCTGAGAAAGCCGGGGTCTTGTTATATGGAGCAGGGCGAACCGGGCTTGATTTGCCCGGTATCCCTGTTGTTGAGTGTCAGCTGATTAGATCCAGCGGGTGTAAGCGAAGTCCTGACGGTGAGGCAGGGCTGCGTTGTTGGGATACAGACGGAAACCGTAGCGGAACACGCCTGCACCGCGGAACTTGCTGTGAAGCTGGTAAGTGAGGACATTACCGTCGGTCTTGACAACTTTGAAAGGCTCGGTGCCTACAAATTTCTCTTCGCCGTCAGCGTTTTTGTAGATTACCAGTTCCAGACCGAGATCTTTGCCGAGACCGTTGGTGTCGACAACTGCCTGCGCGGTGAAGTTCTTGCCGGAGGTGTTGTTGCTCAGATCTGATGTCTCGAGACTTTCAACCTTGATGCCATCCCAGGCAGCGGCCACTTTCTCTTTCCAGGCAGCCATCTCCTTGGCTTTCTTGAAGTCGTTGGCAATGAGCTTTTTGGTGCGGTCGCCCTCTTTGAGGTAGAAGCGGTCGATATAGTCGTTGATCATGCGGGTCATGGTGAAGTGGGGAGCAATCTTGGCGATGGAGCGTTTGATATACTGGATCCACTCGGGCGAATAACCCTTGGAGTTCTTGGCGTAGTAGAGAGGCACGATCTCGTTCTCCAGCATGGAGTAGATGGTGGCGGCGTCGAGACGGTCCTGCTGTGACTGATCGGTGAAAGTGCGTTTGTCGGTGAGAGCCCAGCCGGCATCCTCGGCGAAACGGTAGCCTTCGTACCACCAGCCGTCGAGCACGGAGAAGTTGAGCACGCCGTTCATTTCGGCTTTCTCACCTGATGTGCCGGAAGCCTCGAGAGGACGTGTGGGAGTGTTGAGCCAGATGTCGACACCTGATACGAGACGCTTGGCCACGATCATGTTGTAGTCCTCGAGGAAGATGATTTTGCCGAGGAACTGAGGCATGCGCGAAATGGCGATGATGCGCTTGATAAGGTCCTGACCGGCGCCATCGGCGGGATGTGCCTTGCCGGAGAATACAAACTGCACGGGGAACTGCTCGTTGTTGACGATCTTGGCCAGACGGTCGAGGTCGGTGAAGAGCAGGTGAGCGCGTTTGTAGGTGGCGAAACGACGGGCGAAACCGATGATGAGGGCGTTGGGATTGATGCGGTCCACGATTTTCATAACCGAGGAGGGATCGCCCTGGTTGGCGAGCCACTTGGCTTTGAAATCTTTCTTGACGAAGTTGATGAACTTGTTCTTCATCGTCATGCGCATGTTCCAGATCTCCTGATCGCTGCACTTGAGGATGCCTTTCCAGTTCTCGGGGTCGGCCTCGTTCTCAAATACCTTTTCGCCGAGTTTCTCGCCGTAGAACGATTTCCATTCCGAGGTGGCCCAGGTGGGCATGTGCACGCCGTTGGTGACATAGCCTACATGGCTTTCACGCCAGTCATAACCTTTCCATACACCGGCAAACATCTTCTTCGACACTTCGCCGTGGAGCCAGCTTACGCCGTTGGCTTCCTGGCAGGTGTTGAGGGCGAATACGCTCATTGAGAAGCGTTCGTTGGTGTTGGGGTTCTCGCGACCCATGTTCATGAGGTCGTTCCAGGATATGCCGAGTTTGGCAGGGAAACCGCCCATATACTTGCCGAAAAGACCTTCGTCGAAGTAGTCGTGACCGGCGGGTACGGGGGTGTGGACGGTGTAGAGGCTGGATGCGCGAACCAGTTCGAGTGCCACCTGGAAGTCGAGGTGATCTTCCTGAACGTAGTCGACGAGACGCTGGAGGTTGAGCAGCGCCGCATGGCCTTCGTTGCAGTGGTAGAGGTTGCTCTTGATGCCGAGTTTCTTAAGCATGAGCACGCCACCTATGCCGAGCAGATATTCCTGCTTGATGCGGTTTTCCCAGTCGCCGCCGTAGAGCTGATGGGTGATGGGGCGGTCGAATTCGGAGTTCATCTCGAAGTCGGTGTCCATCAGATAGAGGTTCATGCGGCCTACGTTGACGCGCCAGATGTGGCTGTAGATTATGCGGTCGTGGTAAGGAACTTCGAGAATCATGGGCTGACCCTTCTCGTCCATCATCTGATCGATGGGGAGCTGATTGAAGTTCTGGGGCTCGTAGTTGGCGATCTGCTGACCATCGACAGAGAGGGTCTGCGAGAAGTAGCCGTAGCGGTAGAGGAAGCCGACAGCGGTCATGGGCACGCGTGAATCGGAAGCCTCTTTGATGTAGTCGCCGGCGAGCACGCCGAGGCCGCCGGAGTATATTTTGAGAGCGTTGCAGAGCCCATACTCCATTGAGAAGTAAGCCACTGAGGGAAGGTCTTTGCGCATGGGCACTGCCATATACTCCTTGAACATGGAGTATACATGGTCAACGCGCTGCATCATTTCCTTGTCGGAGATAACCTCTTCGAGACGTTCGGGAGCGATCTGCTGCAGGAGCATCACAGGATTCTCGCCGACAGCATGCCAAAGGTCAGTGTCGAGATCATGGAAGATGGATTTAGCCTCGCTGTTCCACACCCACCAGAGATTGCGGGCAATCTCCTCGAGGGGCTTGAGCTTGGCGGGAAGGTCGGATTTCACTGTAATGTCGCGCCATACGGGGGCATTAGTGTTACTGACAGGAAGTTTCATGAGAAAAAAGTGATATAAGATGTTTTTGGTTAGTTTTTATAGATGAATGTAATTGGGTCAAGATAAAATCATTTCATCCATCCTTATATATAAGGAGTTGTCACTGTGGTTGCTCGTTGCGGCGCTTGTCGGCCTCGGCCAGTGCGATGCGGAACGCCTCGATATAATAGGTGATGAAATAGTTCCACTCGGCTTTCGCCGCTGTTTCGCGGGCAGCTGCCGAGCATGATGCCATTGCATCGGCCGATGCGTTCGACAGATTGAACATGCATTTCGACAGGCGGTCAGCTACTTCCATATAGTTGGAGTCGTTGCGGGTGATAACTTCCACGCCGCTCTTGTCGAATCCGTTGTTGCCCGATGCAAGCACCCACTGGCCGAAGCCTGAGAGTGATGTGGTTACGGTGGGTACGCCAAAAGCTACGCTTTCCAGCGGTGTATATCCCCACGGCTCATAGTACGATGGGAAAGCGGTGAGATCCATGCCGGCGAGCATGTCGTAGTAAGTGATGTCAAAAATGCCGTCGTTACCGTTGAGGTAGCATGGCACATAGATCACCTGAACCGACTGGCTGGAATCGGCATTGTTGAATCCGAGCTGATGGATGCGGTTGATGATGGCGTCGCTGTCGGGGTTGTTGAGGTCGTGGGTGATAACGTTGTCGGGCAGCGGCTGCTCATTGACTGAAGTATCAACCTCCTGCAGGTCTGCGCGGGGGCCTTTTGCCCATGCGGGTACCAGAATATACAGGAGGATGTTGCGCTTGGGCTCCATGGAGCGGAGACGCGCTGCAGCATCGAGGAACACATCGATGCCTTTGTTGCGGTATTCGCAACGTCCCGACGTGGCGATAATAAATGTGTCCTCGGGAAGTTTACGGCCTGCCAGACGCGACCCCACATTGAGCATTGCATCGCGGGCTGTCTGACGGGCACGCTTCTGACGGAGCTTTGTGGGCGCCCATTCCGACGGAAATCCGTTGGGGGTGACAACGTCGGGACGACGTTCGAGAAGCTGCTCGCATTCTGCAGCGGTGACATCGCTCACGGTGGTGAAGCAGTCGGCGGCATGTGCGGCCGCTTTTTCAAGCGAGTGTTTCGACTGCATGTTGAGTTCCTGAGCCATCTGGTCGCCGTTGTAGCCTTTCAGATAGTCGTAGAGAGGTTTGCCATTGCCGCAGATGCTGCGGCCGATGGAGGTGGCGTGGGTGGTGAAAATGGTGCCGACATAGGGAACTTTCCACTTAGTGTATAGCAGACCCATACCTGTGGTCCATTCGTCGAAGTGGGCAAACACGTTTTTGTGGCGCATGCGCTTGTAGGTGCAGATGCTCTCGATGACAGCGCCGGCGGCAAGTGCGAAAGCGCAGCCTTCGTCGTAATCGCCATAGCCGTGGAGCGAGTCCACGCGATAGCGTTCCCACATTTCTCCATAATAATAGTCTTTGAGCTGATACATTCCCTGGAAGTCAACCAGAATTACAATCGGTTTACCGGGAACATTCCAGCGGCCGACTCTTACTTTTACACCTTCTGGAAGATTTGCTTTTTCGCGCCAGGGCTTCAGAATAGATGGCACTTCAGTGAAGTAAGGCGACGGATTTTCTTCAGTCCATACATCGGGACCGATGAAAATTATTTTATCTTTATATAAATTCTGAAGAGTCTGAGCTTTTGTAGATAAAACAGTGTAAATTCCACCTATTTTATTACAAACTTCCCAGCTGGTCTCGAAAATCATATCAAGATTGACGGGGTCAAACTTCATATTGCAAATTCTTTTTTTTTGAAATAATCTCTTTCCACGTGCAAAGGTAATGAAATTTTTCTCATTATATCAAATTTTATCCGAAAAAATCCTAATCGAGTAACAAAAAGTTGTCTGTATAATCTGTCGGCAGCTTTATATTTTTTGTTATTTGAGCCTTATTTATTAACTTTGAATGGACAAATCCAAGGCATAGGCGAACGAATTCACTATTTTTGGTGCTTTTTAGCCATATTGTCCCATGTCTGCTTTTTCTAATTCACTGACCATGAATTTACCTGACGAAGTCTATTATTTCGACACCTATGTGGCCGGACGGCTCTATGGCGATGCCGACAAGGCATGGGATGCGCTGCGGGTTGGTCAGGCACTGCAGTTGCGCCGTGAACCTGACAACGAGCACGACCCGTGGGCTGTCGCCGTCTATGTGACTCTTTCTCACATAGATTACAAACTCGGGTATCTGCCGCTGCGATCCAATCAGCCGCTGGCATTGCTGATTGATATGGGATGGGGAGAGGCTTTTGCCGCCACCATATCACGACTCGACGCCGGAGCTACTTATGATCGGCAAATCGGTCTCACCGTCAGGGTTTTACGCAGAAAGAAACCAGCAAAAAGAAGATCATGGATAAGATAAACGGAGCATACACGCAGACAACGACCATGCGGTCGCTGATTTCCGACAACGCCTCGTTGCTGACGGCGCTGGCACGATTTGATATTCCTCTGGGCTTCGGCGACAAGACTGTGGATGAGGTATGTAGAGAAAAAAACATCGATTCTGCCACTTTCTTAGCAGTGGCCAATTATATTTCGGGCAGATCCGTTTCGTCGGAAGATATTAATCTTGAACAGCTGATGGCGTATCTTAAACGCGCTCATGATTATTTTCTTGACTTCAAACTGCCTCTGATCAGGCGTAAGTTGCTCGATGCCATAGATATCACCGGCGTGGACTCCATCGGTTTCCTCATTCTGAAATTCTATGATGATTTCGTGCAGGAGGTGCGCGCCCACATGGAGGCGGAAAACGACCATGTGTTCCCTTTCGTCGAGTCGTTGCTTGAACGCCAACCCGACAAAAACAACACCATAGGTTCTTATGCGAGCGGACACACGTCAATTGCTCCTAAACTCCATGAGCTTAAGGATATTATAGTACGTTATTACCCCGGTGAAGGCAACAATCTCCTGACGTCGGTGCTGTTTGACATTCTAACCTGCGAGCAGGATTTGAAAAGTCATTGTGAAGTTGAGGATGATCTTTTTGTCCCTGCCGTCAAACGTCTGGAAAGCGAAATAGCCGCCGAGGAGGATATGCGATGTGCCGACTGCAACGCTCCGGTCAATGACGAAGACATAAGCTCGGAATCAAACTCACACGATGCCTCCGCTTCCGATGCCGAACGTGTCGGCTCACTTTCCGACCGTGAAAAGGAGATTATATGTCTTATCTCAAAAGGACTGACCAATAAAGAAATTGCTTCGCAACTTTTCCTTTCTGTACACACCGTGGCCACTCACCGGCGCAATATCACATCGAAGCTGAATATCCACTCGCCGGCCGGTCTGACCATTTTCGCAATAATCAACGGACTGATTTCAATCAACGATATTCCCCGATCGTAGATAGGCTGACCTGATTTCATTTATTAAGATAATTTTGAACAGTTACTTATGAAGTTTTCCGATATTATAGGCCAGGAATCAGCCAAAAAAAGGCTTAAAGCCATGATTGACAATGGTCGGTTGCCCCACGCTCTTGTTATTGAAGGTCCGGAGGGTACCGGCAAATTCGCTCTTGCCCGAGCCGCCGTGCAATATCTGCATTGTCAGAATCGCGGCAACGGCGAGCCGTGCGGAGTATGTCCCTCGTGTGTGCAGCATCAGACATTCAACCATATCGACACCATTTATTCCTTCCCGGTGTTGAAATCGGCCGGTGGAGCCGTCAGCGATGATTTCAGCAGCTTATGGCATGACTTTCTCCAAAAAAGCATGTATATGAACTACGAGCTTTGGCAAAGTCTGCTGGGCAACCCCAACGGTCAGCCTGTCATCTATGTGGATGAGTCGCAGGAAATTATCCGCAAACTCACTTTTACATCGCACGGGGCGGCGGATAAGGTGGTGCTGATGTGGTTGCCCGAGAAGATGAATGTGCAATGTGCCAACAAGCTTCTGAAACTTATTGAGGAACCGCTCCCCGGCGTAAAGCTTATTTTAGTCTCTGATCAGCCTTCGGGAATTCTCCCAACTATTTATTCCCGGTTACAGCGTCTTGAAGTGAAACGGTTGAGCGACAGCGAGGTGGCCGGTTTCCTTGAAAGAGAATATTCGCTCGACAGTGCCGATGCTCTGGCCGCGGCTCACATAGCCAACGGGAGTATCAACGCCGCGTGCCGCAACATCGGAAACAACACAGAGACGATACTTTTCCTTGAGCAGTTCCAGAAACTGATGCGACTGGCATATCAGCGCAAGATTGCACTGCTGAAGAAATGGAGCCAGGATGTGGCGGCAATGGGCCGAGAACAAAGTGCCCGCTTCTGCGCATACTGCGCGCGCCAGACCCGTGAAAATTTCATCGGAAACATACGCATAGCTGGCCTGAATTATCAGACACGTTCGGAACAGCAGTTTTCAAGCCGCTTTTCACCATTTATCAATGAGCGGAATGTGGAGCGGCTGATATCCCTGTTCGACAAGGCCCGTATAGACATTCTTGCCAACGGCAATGGTAAGATTATTTTTTTCGATGTTGCAGTTAAGGTGATACTTCTTCTGAAAAAGTAATTCAACGCTGATGCTTCCATTTATCCACGGCGTCGCCGAGACATATATCGACAATGAACGGGATTTGCTTCCGCAATGTTGTTTTGTGTTCCCTAACAAGCGAAGCGCCACTTTTTTTCATCACGCTTATGCCCGTGCATGTAATGAAAAGGGGCTTCAGCTGATACATCCGGCCACGGTGACTATTTCGGATTTCATCCTCGAGATGGCTCACACCGTGGAACCCGACCGTATGGAGAAGATTTTTCTGCTCTATGACGCTTATTGCGAGATTATCAGGGAGAACGTAAGACGCGACATAAAGCCCGAAAAACTGAAATCGCTGCTCGATTTTAACCATTTTCTTCGGTGGGCGGATATGATTCTGGGAGATTTCAACGATGTGGACATGTACTGTGTCGATCCTGAATCTATCTTCCCGAATGTAAAACGGTACAAGGAAATTTCAACCAACTATGTTTCGGCCGATGTGATGGCCGAAATTCAGAAGCATTGGAAAACCAGTGCAGGACGCTATTCCACGCTCGACGACCGTTTTTGGAATCATATTGGCCAAGGCGATGGTGATGCCGCACAGACTGCCGACTTTTTCAGAATGTGGCAGATTCTGCTCCCCCTCTACCGCCGGTTTAATGAGAAACTCGACAGCAAAGGGATGAGTTACAATGGCAAAGCTTATCTCAGAGCCATAGGCTATATCGATTCAACTGCGGCTGAGGATTTGCCATACCGCCGTTATGTGTTCATGGGATTCAATATGGTAAGTGATGCCGAGGAAAAGGTGTTTGCGTTGCTACGCGACAAACAGGCTCCGGTGCCCCTTGCCGATTTCTATTTCGATGATGCTTCACCTGTGTTTAACAGCCGTTTTATACCCGGACATGGAGCTGCGATAGCGATAAAGAGTCTTAAAAAGAAGTTTCCTTCACTCTATCAGGGTGCTGTAAGACCGATTGGAGAATTTCCCAAGATTGAAATTATTGGCATCCCGTCGCGTGTCGGTCAGATGAAGATTGCCGGCGAGATTGTAAGGTCGTTGTATCCCCGGCAATTGTGTGAAGATGCTCTTGCTGATGCCTCGGTGGCCGAAGATCTGAAAGAACAGTTGCGACGCACGGCGATTGTGCTTCCTCAGGAATCCATGGTGAAGGGTGTGATGAGCGCTTTGCCCGGATGGTTGCCGGCTGTGAACTTCACCATGGGTTATCGTCTTCGTGACAGCAGTGTGGCATCGTTGGTGCGCGACATTGTGTCGATGCACCACCGTTCCCACATAAGCAAGGCCGGTGTCAGGACTTTCTTTTGCGAGGATGTGCGCAAAGTGCTCTCGCACCCACTGATGCTCCAGTATTTTCAGAATGAGAGCCAGGCCATTGACCGCATGCTTTCAATAAAACATCTGTTCAACGTCCGTCCCTCCGACATCGTGGATCTGTATCCTGATCTTGAACCGGTGTTTACTTTTGTAGGAGTGAATGCATCCCCAGAAGATGTGATTGCGTATTTCTACAAACTGACCCATTGGCTCGGCCGATATGTCGATGCCGATATCGAGAAGCACCGCGGCGACGTAATCACAGATATTGACGGAAGCCGGCATGAGGCAACCGCCAGAGTCTCGGCTGCGGCGGTTGTGGATTATCTGCTTGTACATCAGTATGAAAACAGCCTCGGTCGGCTGCGCCAGCTTATCGACATGTATGGCCATAAGGGATTTTCACTGACCGAGTCTACATTTTATCAGATGATGGAGAGGTTGGTAGGGTCGGAGGTGGTTCCGCTTGAGGGGCATCCTCTTGAAGGTCTGCAGGTGATGGGTGTGCTTGAAGCCCGTAATCTCGATTTCGAGAATATGATTATCCCCTCGATGAATGAGCGTGTGTTCCCTCGGAAGCACTATCAGAAATCGCTGATTCCCCCTGCATTGCGTTTTGCTTACGGAATGTCGACACAGGAGCATCAGGAGTCGATTTATTCCTATTATTTCTTCCGCATGATCTCGCGGTCGAGACGTGTGTTTCTGCTCTATGATACCCGCAACGATGCGCTCGGCAGAGGGCAGATGTCGCGTTATCTGATTCAACTGCTGCATCTTTTCTCGCCGGAGGGTATTTCGTTCCGCAATATAGGCTACACTATCGAGGCTCGTCAGCCTTATACTCTCGAGATATCAAAGGGCGTCGATGATACTGTAATGAGGCAGGTGGAACGTTACCGGGTAAAACCTGACGATTCCCATGCCGGAGCTGAAGGTGCCGCGCGCTACTTATCGGCCAGTTCGATCAATGAATTCATCAACTGTCCGCTTATGTTCTTTCTGAAAAATATAGCCGGATTCAGCCGCGAGGATGAAATCCTGGATTATCTTGACGAAGGCACCTATGGCACGATTGTCCATGAAATAATTGAGAAACTGTATGATCGTTTCCGCAGTAGTGAGGGGGAATATGCAGCAGGCGAGGTAGTGAGCCGCGAAATGCTCACCAATCTCAAAAAATCACTTGACACACCTGCCGCTACCGAGCCTAATGATATAGAAAGACTGATAATACAGTCGATCAATCGGCATTATAACCGATTCACTGACGCTACAATCAAAGGGTGTCTTGATACACCTCTCACAGGCGATGCCGAGATATTTTTCCATGTGATCCGTGATGTGGTGCGACGTTTTCTGGAGAAGGATTGCAAGGCCGGTCCGTTCAGATATGTCAGCGGAGAACACAAACACTCTACCGGCGATTCGCAATTCTGCCTGAAATCGCACGACGAGTTGATTGATGACCTCCGTTTTAATCTCACCTATACTATCGACCGCATCGACTGTCCGGTGGGAGATGACTCTGCGGCTGCCACACCTCAAATCCGTATCATTGATTACAAGACGGGGAGCGATCCGGTGGAAGCATCGCGGTTGGAGCATCTCTTTGTCGGAAAAGGGGCGACGCAGGAGCGCGCCAAGGCTATTCTGCAACTTCTGCTCTATTGTCAGGCTTATGCCGGGGAACTGGATGAACATGGAGCGAAAGTCGGAAAACCGGGGATGGGTAATGTTGCTATATCGCCATGGATCTATTCTTTGCGAAAGATGAGCAAAAATGATTTCGCCCCGGTGAGAATCGGAAGGCCTGATGAGGAGTCCGGACGTTACAAACTGACTCCCGTCAATGATTACCGTGAATTTGTAGAGGAGTTCAACACTATGCTTTTTGAGCAGTTGCTCTCTCTCTTTGATGAATCATTGCCCTTTGTGCAGGCATCGTCCGACGGACCTTGCAAATATTGCAAATTCACTCAGATTTGTCGACGAAACACAACGAATTGACATAGTTTTTAACGGACATCCGAACAGCATAAGCTTCATAATAATGGCCGGCATCTATCTGCATATTCCTTTCTGTCGCAATAAGTGCGCCTATTGCGATTTCTATTCCATGCCGCTGTCTGCCGCAAGACATTGTGGCGGCGAAGATGTTTTCGCCCGTTACGCGCGTGCTGTTATGCTGGAACTTGATATGCGGCTACCGGAACTTCACGAACCGGTATATACTATTTATATAGGTGGCGGTACACCCACGGCTATGCCGCAATCTGTTCTCCTGCCTATGCTGTCGCAGTTGAAATCGGCTGTTGAGAGATTCAACTGCCGCCTGTCGGAGGGAAACAGTGTCTCGGTTCCCGTTCGTGAAATAGGAGAATTTACCATAGAAGCTAATCCGGAGGATATTTCGGATAATGCCATAGACAGGCTTTGCAGTGTCGGCGTTGACAGAATCAGTATAGGCGTGCAGTCGTTTGATGGTGAACAGTTGCAGGCTGTGGACCGTCGGCACAGCGCCGATATGTCGCTGAAAGCTCTTGAGACGCTCAGCGGGTCGGGGATTAATTATTCCGCCGATTTGATTTATGGACTTCCGGGGCAAACCGCTGAGAGCTGGCAGATGCAGCTTGACAGACTTCTCGATTTCAGGCCGCCTCATTTCTCGGCTTATCTGCTCTCTTATGAGCCGGGGACAAGGCTTTATGCCCTTAGGGAGAATGGGAGAGTGGAAGAAGCGTCGGAGGAGACGGCTGTGGCAATGTATGACGCTCTTTGCAAGGTCGCAACCAATCGGGGATATAATCATTACGAGATATCCAATTTTTCTCTTCCGGGACGCGAGACGGTTCACAACTCCTCCTATTGGAATCTCACCCCATATCTTGGTCTGGGGTGCAGCGCACACAGTTTCGATGGCGAGATTCGGCGCATCAATCCGGCTAATCTGTCCCGCTATCTGCAAACGATCGAAAGGGGAGCGACGGCAGCTGATATTGAGGAGGAGACATTGATTAACCGTGTCAATGACAATATCATCACGGCGCTGCGTACCTCAGGTGGTCTTTCTATTGACCGGTTCAGACAGTTGTGGGGCGCTGAGATTACCGCTCAGTTTCTTAAAAATATCAGGAGCCTTTCGCCGTCGTCCGGTCTTATTCTTTCCACCGATTCCATCCGCATCTCCGAGACGCATTGGCTCACTGCCGATGCCATTCTTAGGGAAATCATCCTGTGATTTTTACCTTTTTGCAGGGTGGTTTCTATTTGAACTCAGAACTGAACATGTTTAAAATGGAAGCTACGGAATGTTAAATTCTTACTTTTCAGTTAATTATTTGAAAAAATATGGCTTCCTGACAGTTTTTTCAGCCTCTGAGATTGTTATAAAAGTGTACCATCGTAAAGATGGTTGAGAATATTGAAATTTTAGCCCACAAAATTCAAGATTCGTTGTTTCTCGGTGATGAAACGACTTGAAATCTGAAATTATCACCAATTTAGTTTACAATTTACATTCCATAATTCACAACCACACATTACGCCTCCTCTTTGCAATCGGTAAAATTTGTGGTTGTGAATGCGTGTATCTATACCTGTAAACTACATAAAGAGATATTCGTAATCTATAATTTAGGATTGCATGTTGCAAACATCGGGAGAATTCGACAAAATTTATATTTGTAATCTGAATTCTAATCGATAAATAGCAAAAACATGATGCTATTTGCGGTTTACTGTTGCAATTATGAAGCTTATTCCTTGCGATTTAGAAGGGTGAATAATTCTCAAAACGGAATTTTGAGGCTATATCATGCCTAAATGATTTTTAACACTGGAGTTAATATATTAAAATCCATGCTTGTTATGAATTGTTGTTAAAGCTATGATTTAAATTGATGGGTGGATTATGCCTAATGAGGGATGATATTGATAATTGGTTTGTATTTTGTTTTGGAAATGACGATATTAACTATTTTTTCCAAATAAATACTTTAAATAAAATCGGACATATATTATTCATGTCTGTAAATGCTGTGTGCATCACTATTTATGCATGATTTGATAGCACTCCCCTATTCTCGTTTGTTAATTTTGGGGTTGTAAATAGAAAACCAATGCTGTTTTAGTACAATTCTAACATGTAAACACTGTGTTTGAGTTTGAGAACTGAGGTAATTGCTGTTTGAGGATGTGAATTTGAGACATATTTAGATTTTTTAATCGAAAATTTGATCTTTTCGTCTGTAAATTTGCATTTCTCAATTATACTTCTTACATTTGCAAACAGAATAATTTCATCAATATTCTAAAATTATTCTGTATATTACCCCTAATAATTCAATATTTGTTATGGATGTTGTTAGTCGTCTGAAATATTTCATGGATTCATCAGGTTTGACCATCTCACAATTTGCCGATACCTGTAATATCCCCCGTCCGACAATGTCGCAACTTATCAGCGGACGCAACAAGCGTATTTCCAATGAAATTTTCGACAAGATTCATAATGGTTTTCCTAACCTTTCCATCCTATGGTTGATGTTTGGCGAAGGACAGATGCTGGTAAACGAAAATATTGAAATCTCAGAGCCTCAAAATGCCATTTTAGACAGCGATTCGGCACTCGAACGTGCTGATGATGAAAGAGTTGGATCTTTGCAATCATCTCTTTTTGCTTCTTCTGAATCCTTTCAATCTGGAAATGAGGATGAGCATCCCTCTAAAAATGCCGGTTCGGGAACAAATTTTGCAGAAGAAGTTGGAAAAGCGTTTATATCAGATAAGGCTGAACAACCAAGACAAGCTGTATATTTCTCAGAGGATGTTCCATCAAAGGCCAATACCGATGATGTTGTTTTATCAAGCAACCCGCATTCTGAGATTCCCGTTTCTGATTCTAATACTTCGCTATATTCTGCGCGAAATGGAGCTGTGGACCACGCTGTACCTTCGCAACCACCCCACTCCAATCAACAGTTTCAGCAATCAGGACAGCAGAATTCCTTCCGCTCCCCTAACCACGAGACTGCACACGTGGAAGCTCACCGGGTATCAATAGCCCCTGATTCACATAAAAAAATCACGAATATCGTGGTCTTTTATTCCGATAATTCCTTTCAGTCGTTTCTGCCTGATATGTAGAATTACACTTAACCTGTTAAAAACCACGCAGAGACCGCGTAAAAATGCGGTCTCTGCGTGGTTTTTTAACATCCGCTGTGTCTAATTTACAGCGTCATGTTTACAGGTCATGTTTGCAGGAATCATTATACGTAGCCCCTGACTATGCCACGCTTGGAATTGCGGATAAATTCAATGATTTCATCACGCTCTTTGGTGGCCGGAAGCTCTGCCTCGATACGGTCGACAGCATCGCTGACGTTAAGACGCGAAAGATAGAGATATCGGTAGATCTCCTGAATGTCGCGGATCTGGTCGTTAGTGAAGTTGCGTCGACGCAGACCTATGGAGTTGATACCGGTGTAAGCGATGGGGTCTCGGCCTGCCTTTACATAAGGGGGGATATCCTTGTTGATGCGCGAGCCACCCTGAATCATAACATGGGAGCCGAGATGGGTGAACTGATGAATAAGGGTTCCGCCGCCGATTACAGCGAAGTCGTCGACCTGCACCTCGCCGGCCAGCTGCGAGGCGTTGGAGATAATAACATTATTACCCACAACACAGTCGTGGGCCACGTGTGAGTAGGCCATGATGAGGCATTTACTTCCTATAACGGTCTTGCCCTTGGCCGAAGTCCCGCGGTTTACGGTCACACATTCGCGGATAGTGGTGTAGTCGCCGATCTCGGCCGTGGTTTCCTCGCCGCGGAATTTGAGATCCTGAGGTATGCCGGAAATCACGGCTCCGGGGAAGATGGTGCAGTGCTTGCCAATGCGGGCACCTTCCATAATCGTAACATTGCTGCCGATATGTGTGCCCTCGCCTATCTCCACATTCTGGTCGATGGTTACGAAAGGATCGATGACCACGCTCGGATGGATATTGGCGGCGGGGTGAATATACGCAAATGGCTGTTTCATGTTTCTGAAAAGACTCTTTGAGCTTATGAGGTTATGCAGGTGCCATGGAAAGCAGACTGCTTTACTTGTTTTTTACAATCTGTGCCATGAATTCGCATTCGGTCACGATCTTGTCGCCTACGAAAGCAACGCCCTTCATAAGGGCGCATCCGCGGCGCAGAGGTGTCATGAACGATACATGGAAAAGCAGAGTGTCGCCGGGAACCACCTTCTGACGGAATTTGACATTGTCAATCTTCATGAAGTAGGTGGAATAGCGCTCGGGATCCTCTACAGTGCCGAGAACAAGCAGACCGCCTGTCTGAGCCATGGCTTCAACCAGCAGCACGCCGGGCATCACGGGTTCCTGAGGGAAATGGCCCTGGAAGAAAGGCTCGTTGACTGTGACGTTCTTTACCCCCACGATATAGCTGTCGCTCTTATCGATGATTTTGTCGACAAGGAGCATGGGGTAGCGGTGCGGCAGATGTTCGCGAATGGCGTTGATGTCCATCAGAGGCGCTGCCGACGGATTGTAGGTGGGCGCCTGCAGCTCCTGACGTATGATTTCTTTGCGAATCTGTTTGGCGAAAGTGGTGTTGATCTTGTGGCCGGGACGGCAGGCTATGATACGGCCTTGCATGGGGCGGCCGATCAAGGCGATATCGCCGAGCACATCAAGCAGCTTGTGGCGGGCAGGTTCGTTTTCGAACTCCAGAGGGCGGTTGTTTATGTAGCCCAGTTCGGTAACCTTTTTGTGCTCCACACCCATAAGGTCGGAGATGTGGTCGAGGGTCGCCTGCTCCATCACCTTGTCGTATATCACGATGGCGTTGTCGAGGTCACCACCCTTGATAAGATTGGCATTGAGCAGAGGTTCGATCTCGCGCACGAACACAAATGTGCGGCTGCCGCTGATTTCCTGTTTGAAATCCGCCATATCTTCCAGACGCGCAAACTGGTTTGTGAGTACGGGTGAGTCATAGGAAATCATCACGTCGACTGACAGGGAGCTGTCGGGGAGCACAGTGAGATGTGCGCCGGTGTTGGGGTCGCGCACTTCGATTTTGCGCTTGACCACATAATAGTTTTTGTCGACAGTCTGTTTTAGCAGTCCCACCTTTTCGATGCCTTCGCTGAATTTACGGGCGCTGCCGTCGAGGATAGGAATCTCAGGACCATTGACTTTAATGAGACAGTTGTCTACGCCGGCGGCATAGAGAGCGGCCATGGCATGTTCCACGGTCGATACCTTCACTTCGCCGCGTTCGAGTACTGTGCCACGCTCGGTGCTCGTCACATTCTCAGCCAATGCGTCGATCACGGGTTCTCCCTCGAGGTCGGTGCGCTGAATTTTGTATCCGTGGTTTTCGGGCGCGGGGCAGAATGTAGCCTCGATTTCAAGCCCGGTGTGAAGGCCTTTCCCCTTGACGGAGAATTCGCCGTTGAGAGTAAGCTGTTTCATTATTTCTCTTTGATGATTTTTTCCAATTCTTTCACGCGGTCGTAGAGCGAACCGATGTTTTTCTGATATACCACGTTGCGGGCAAATTTCTTGACATCGTAGGCGGGTGAGCCGAGCAGCGTCTGCCCGTCGCGGATATTCGATGCCACGCCCGACTGCGCGCCCAACTGCACGTTGTCGCCCACGCTGATGTGACCGCCGATACCTACCTGACCGCCAAACATACATCCGTTGCCCACGCGTGCCGAACCTGCGATGCCCACCTGGGCGGCCATCACGTTACGGCTGCCTATGCGGCAATTGTGGCCAATCTGAATGAGGTTGTCGAGCTTGGTGCCGCAGCCGATAACGGTCGAACCCATCATGGCGCGGTCGATGGTGGTGTTGGCTCCGATTTCCACATCGTCCTCCACCTCTACATTGCCCAGCTGAGGTATCTTCTTATACCCGTCGGGGGTAGGAGCGAAACCGAAGCCGTCGGCGCCGATAACGCAGCCGGCATGTATGATACAGCGGTTGCCGATATGGCAGTTATGATAAATCTTCACACCGGGTTTGATCAAAGAGTCATCACCGACGACAACATTGTCGCCAAGATATGCCTGTGGAAAAATTTTCACATTGCGACCGAGTTTCACTCCGCGTCCGATGTAGGCAAAGGCTCCGATATAGGCGCCTTCAGGCACTTCGACACCTTCCGAAATGAAGCAGGGTTGCTCCACCCCCTCGTATTTAGGCTCAAGAGCCTGCTGGGCTATGTCGAGGAGCGATGCAATGGCGGCATATGGGTCGTCAACTCTTATCAATGTCGCTTTTACGGGCTGTTCAAGAGCGAAATCGGTCTTGACAAGCACTATTGTCGACTCAGTGGTGTAGAGATAATGGTCATATTTGGGATTGGACAGGAACGAAAGAGCGCCCGCATGACCTTCTTCGATTTTAGCGAAGGTCGACACGGCGGCATTGCCGTCCCCTTCCACTTTGCCGCCAATCATTGCGGCTATCTGATTTGCTGTAAACTGCATTTTTCGGTATGGAAATCTGCACACGCTGGTGCACACATGTTCTTACAATGTGCAAAGGTGGCAATTTTTTTTGAAACTACCAAACTTCCAGCCCGAAAAGCCCGTGTGGCTTGGGCGGCTGACTATTTTTTCGTAAATTTGCCGACATGGATAACAATATGGACGCAGGCGCGGTCGCCGATGCCGGCATTATTTTTAAATATTTCCCTGAACTGACTGAAACTCAGTGTCACCGGTTCGAAATGATGGGGCCGCTCTATCGCGAGTGGAATCAACGCATCAATGTAGTCTCCCGAAAGGATATCGACAATATCTACTCGCATCATATCCTTCACAGTCTGGCTATAGCAAGGCTTCTGACACCCGTCGACGGCACCGCATTCATGGACTTCGGCTGTGGCGGCGGTTTCCCCGGAATACCGCTGGCGGTGCTCTGGCCCGGATGCACTTTCCATCTTATTGACCGTGTAGGCAAAAAAATCAGGGTCGCCACAGAAATAGCGCAATCGCTGGGTCTTGCCAACGTCACGTTTCAGCATGGCGATGCCGGTGAATGTCACCGGAAATTCGACTTTGTGATCAGCCGTGCCGTGATGCGGCTCGAGGCCCTCGTGCCGCTCGCGCGCCGCAACATCTCTTCGGTGTCGCGCAACAAACTTCACAACGGTCTGATTTGTTTAAAAGGCGGAGATCTGGCGTCAGAAGTCGAAGCCACTCAGGGCGAGGTGCTCGAGGTGCCGGTAACCGATTATTTCAAAGAACCGTTTTTCGAAACTAAAAAGATAATCTACAAGCCACTTTAATCAGTTGTGATGCCGCCGTTGGAGCGTTGCAACGGTATAGCGGCAATAATTTATCAGCAATATGTTGGAAATAAAGCGATTTGAATTCAATCCTTTTGGAGAGAATACCTATATTATCTGGGATTCATATACCCTGGAAGCTGCCATAATAGATCCCGGCATGTCATCGGATGCCGAGGATATGGTGGTAGACAATTTTATTGCCGGAAAACAACTGAAGCTTAAGGCTACGTTGCTGACCCATATACATATCGACCATACTTTCGGTGTGGATCATATTAAAAATGTCTACCATGCGCCTGTTATGGCTCATGCTGCGGATGAGCCTCTGGCTCAGCGCCGTCAGGAACAGGCGAGAATGTTCCATCTGCCGATCAGTCTCGAACCGCTGGTTATCGACCGGTTCATAAGTGAAGGTGACGTGCTGACCCTCGGTGACAATGTCGTTGTTACAGCTCTTCACGCGCCGGGCCATTCCCCAGGCTCTCTACTTTATTACGTAAAATCGGCCGACGTGCTATTCTCGGGCGATGTGCTTTTCCGAGGGAGTATCGGGCGCACCGATCTGGCCGGAGGCAGCTATCCGCAGCTCATCGCGAGCATTCATGGAAAACTGCTGTCGCTTCCCTATTCCACAAAAGTTTATCCTGGGCATGGCGATGCCACGACCATAGCCGACGAAGTCCGTCAGAATCCTTATATCTGATTCAGAATCCCAGACTTGAAGTAAGGGGGTCGAAATTGCGTATGTCGAGGTCGGGATGAGGTTGGGTGGCAAGTTCTTTGATGAATTTAGCCGTCAGTTTAATTCCACGCAGACGCAATGTGTCGTCGACGGAATCAATTGAGCCGGTGCGATGCATCAAGGCTTCGCTGAGTTGCGCCGCCTCGTCGTTATGCCCCAGACGAAGATACACCGACGCAAGCATCAGATAGTCAGTGAGACTGAAATACCCCGGCACAGATGCCGGATGCTGTTTGTCGGAGCATACCGAGGCAAAAACCTCCACATATCGCTCAAACATTCCGGCGGAATACATCAGGTGAAGATAATGTATTATACCGCTGAGAAACCCCTGTCGTTTCTGGAAGAAATCGAGGAAGCGGGCGGCAATCTCCTTGTTGCTTTTCTGCGCAATGTTGCCGGCGCGTTCAATCCAGGCGTTTTCATCGTCGTTGCCCATAGCATAAAACTGCTCAAGGTAATCCTGCAGACCGGCAGGATCAAGTGTGACGAGATTTACCAAAGGATCCGAGGCGGATGCCGGCGTGATGCCGCGTTCCATGATCGTCCAGTAATACCGGGCGGCTTTCTCTGTGTCCCCGGTGCGGGCATAGGCTTCAGCCAGACCTTCAAGTGCAAAGATATTGGCGGGTTCTTCATCAAGTACAGCCTCGAGCGTGGTTATCGCTTCATGCTGTCGGCCTTCAGTGACAGCAAGCACCACTCCGCGGGTAATCCTGGCATTTACATTTTCGGGCTCTATGGCTAAGGCATAATCCACGGCTGCGAGCGCATCCTCAAAATGTTCCAGTCCGAATTCCACTCGAGCCAGCAGCAACCATGCCTCAACATTGAAGGGTTCCATCTTGGTCACATCCTCGGCTATGCGGCGTGCATCCTCGCGGTATGTGTCACAATCCTTTATAGCTTCCGCAACTTCAAAAGAGAATCCTTTGGGGTCTTCGGCGCGGCGGTTCAGTTCGGTGTAATACTTCACCAGCAGATCGAGCCGTTCCATGTCGCGCAAAAGGTCGATGATTTTCAGCAGACTTTCGCAGTCGAGCCGATCATATTTTTTCAGCAGCGATTTCAGCGAATGTTCCGGATTCCCGTCGGGATAGCAGTCCACGCCCATTTTCAGCACCTCCCATAGGGCGCTGTCCTGACGTCCTTTCCTCTCGAACATATCCCCGGCGGCATCCTGCGAGACATATGACAGGAAAAAAGCCATCCGCTCGTCGAATTCATGGTTTTGCGGATACAGGCGGGCGGCAGTGAGAAACACATACATCTGCACCATCACATCCCCTTCGTCCTGCGCGTAGTCGTAGATGTCGAGCAGCTCGTCTATCTCATAAAAATCCACAGTAGCGCCACTCTCCACTTCCTGTCGGAAGCGGGAGTAGAGCTGCTGCATATATTGTTCGTCGGATTTTCTCTGGTCGTCGTTATACATTTTTTTTCTGAACCTTTTCCCAGCTGTCTTTCAACGCAATGGTGCGGTTGAAAATCAGATTGCCGGGAGTAGAGTCATAGTCGGGGGTGAAATAGCCGATACGCTGGAACTGGAATTTTTCGCCCCGACGGGCATTTTCAGCAATAAACGGTTCAACTTTCACGCCCTCGATCACTTTGAGAGAATCGGGGTTGAGCAGGTCGCGGAAGTCACCCTCTTCGGCCGAGGGATTCTCCACATTGAACAGACGGTCGTAGACGCGGGCCGTTGCATCCATGGCATGTGCCGCCGACACCCAGTGGAGGGTGCCCTTCACCTTGCGCGATGCACCGGGCATGCCGCTGCGGCTATCGGGATCGTATGTGCAGTGCAGTTCTGTGATGTTGCCGTCGGCATCTTTCACCACGCCGTCCTCGTTACACCTGATGATATATGCGCCCTTGAGGCGAACTTCCTGACCGGGTGCCAGACGGAAAAATTTCTTTGGAGGATTCTCCATGAAGTCATCGCGCTCGATGAAGATTTCACGGGAGAATGGCATGCTGTGGGTACCAGCCTCCGGATCCTCGGGGTTGTTCTCCATTTCCACGGTCTCGGTCTGACCCTCGGGGTAGTTGTCGATAATCACCTTCACGGGATTGACAACAGCCATGGCGCGGGTGGCTATGGCGTTGAGATCCTCGCGGACGGCGTGTTCGAGAAGTGACACCGAAATCATTGCTTCCTCGATCTTGGTGTAACCGATGCGGTCGATGAAATTGCGGATGGCGCGTGCGGTGAATCCGCGGCGGCGCATACCCGAAATGGTCGGCATACGCGGATCGTCCCATCCGGCCACAAGTCCTTCCTTGACAAGCTGGAGCAGTTTGCGCTTGCTCATCACTGTGTAGGTGAGGTTCAGTCGGTTGAACTCGATCTGTCGGGGGCGATAGCTGCCGTCGGAGAGGAAATCCACAAAATAATCGTAGAGAGGACGGTGGGGAACAAACTCGAGAGTGCATATCGAATGTGTTACGCCCTCGAAGAAGTCGCTTTGTCCGTGAGCGAAATCATACATCGGGTAGACTTTCCAATCAGTGCCGGTGCGGTGATGGGGAGTCTTGATTATGCGATACATGATGGGGTCGCGGAAGTGCATATTTGACGAAGCCATGTCGATTTTTGCGCGAAGCACTCGGGCGCCTTCGTCAAACTCTCCTTTGTTCATGCGTTCGAAAAGGTCGAGATTCTCCTCGACCGACCGGTCGCGGTAAGGCGAGGGGGTGCCGGGAGTGGTGGGTGTGCCTTTCTGCGCGGCAATCTCTTCGGAGGTCTGGTCGTCGACATATGCTTTCCCCTCTCTGATCATGCGTATTGCCAGATCATAAAGCTGAGGGAAATAATCGGAGGCATAGCGCTCGTTCTCACCCCAGTCAAAGCCGAGCCAATGGATGTCTTCACGGATGGCGTCGACATATTCTGTGTCCTCCTTTATGGGGTTGGTGTCATCGAAACGCAGGAAGCATTTGCCGCCGAATTTTTCAGCGGCACCGAAATCCATACATATGGCTTTTGCGTGGCCGATATGGAGATAGCCGTTGGGTTCGGGCGGGAAACGGGTCTGGAGTCTTCCTCCGTTCTTTCCTTCCTTGAGGTCGTCAACAATTATCTGCTCAACAAAACTGAGCCCTTTGGATTCTTCGGGAGTTTCTGTGTTTTTAAATTCGGCCATAGTTGATTTCTGGTTTTATGATTGCAAAGTTACAGAGTTTTTTTTAAACCATTTGCAGGATTGCGGATAATTTTAGATATTTGCGTCAGTAAAATCTATATATGCTTCAATACGCTACATTCAATTCCAAAGAAATAAGCGCCGCAGGGCAGACCGAGACGGTGCTCAGAGGCGGATGCCGATGGATCCGCCTCACCGGTTCACAATCTGAAGCCGATGTCAAGGCGCTGATGCCGATCTGTCAGGAATCTGACGCGATTCTTGTCATTGACGACGATGTGGAACTTGTGGAGAAACTGCGTGTGCACGGAGTGCACCTCACTTCATGCGACCGCGGACATCTTATCGCAGTGCGCGAAAAGCTCGGTCCTCATGCCATAATCGGCGTCACATGCCGCAACGCTGCGGATATAGAGCAGTTGCGTGGCCTCGATGTCGACTACATAACGGTGCCCTACACAGGCAACGAAACTCCCGGAGAGTTTTATCAGGGAGTGTCGCACAGTATCAGCGATGCCGGTGCCGAAGTGCATCTGGTTGCCTCGGGCTGCTTTCCTGCCGATGCTCTTAAATCTCTCCTGAAGGCGGGTGTCGCAGGGGTGGAAATGTCGAAGGAAATTTTCGACAACTCCGACCCCGCAGCTTTCGTTAAATCGGTTTTAGATATTTTGACACGATGAAATTCATAGCTATTATTCCCGCACGGTATGCTTCGACTCGCTTCGAGGGGAAGCCGCTCGCCGACCTCGGTGGCAAACCTGTGATCCAGCATGTTTGTGAAAGGGTGCGGGAGGTTATTCCCGATGTGGCAGTCGCCACCGATGATATTCGTATATTCAAGGCTGTGGAGGCATTCGGCGGCAAAGCCGTGATGACTTCCGACAAACACCGCAGCGGCACCGACCGCTGCCTTGAAGCTTATGACAATCTCGGCAGCGACGCCGATGTCGTGATTAATATTCAGGGTGATGAACCATTTGTAAAACCTGATCAGATCCGTCAGGTTATGGATTGCTTCGATGACCCGTCGACCGACATCGCCACACTCGCTCTCCCCTTCCCCCATGATGGCTCGTACGCCGACCTGGCCAATCCCAACCGTCCAAAGGTGGTGATGGATGCTCAAGGCAACGCACTTCTGTTCAGCCGCCAGGTGATTCCGTTCATCCGCGGCAAGGAAACTGACGAATGGCCGGCGGCATTCAGTTTCCACACCCACATTGGCATGTATGCTTTTCGCGCAGATGTGCTCAGGAAGGTTACGCGACTGCCGCAATCGTCGCTTGAACTTGCCGAGTCGCTCGAACAACTCCGTTGGCTACAGAATGGTTATAATATCAAGGTGGGAATCACACACGCGGCTACAGTTGGTATCGACACTCCCGCCGACCTTGAGAAAGCGCGTGAAATGCTTGCAGAGGGACAGAATCTATGACAGCCCCCGACCGTAAGAAAGCTCCTGCCATTGCCGGTTTTACTGACCTCAGCATGCCGCATTTCGACAGGGTCAGATTACCTAATGGTGTGACGATACACTGGCTCGACGGATGCGAGGAGGATGTGTCGCGAATATCGCTGATATGGATGGCCGGCTATCTCGACACTCCTCGGTTGGCCACGCTCAATGTTATGGAGGAGCTGTTTGTAGAAGGTTGCGTCGGCCTTACCGGCGCCGAGGTCAGCGACACGCTTGAATCGTGCGGCGCATGGTTCAGGGCATCGGCGTCGGGACACTCGCTCTGTTGCTCGCTGAAAGGTATCAACAAGACCGCATCGACGGTGCTTCCGCTTATGCGCGACATGGTGGCCGCTCCCCTATTCCCGGAAACGAGTCTGGAGGCGGTTGTACAGAAGATGGCGGCAGCCCGAGAGGTGTCGTTAAAGCGCCCCTCGGTGCAGGCGGCGCTGATCTGCCGCGAGGCTTTCTATGGCCCCGGAAGTCCCCTTTCGTTTCATCTTACACCTGATGAAATAAGAAACACTACGCGGAGTGAATTGCTGGCAGTTCACCGCAATTTATGCCTGAGCGCGCCGCCTGTGATATTCCTTTCAGGCCGCATTGCCGACTCTCTTCTTGCTCTTGTCGGGGATGTTTTCGGCAACATGGAGTTCATTACTGACAATCAGGAAGCTATCATCCGCCATGCCGCAAGTTATGAACCTCTGAAACAGAAAGTGGAAGTATCAAAAGATATGCCACATTCGCTGCAGACCGGTGTGAGAATCCAGATTCCCACGATCAATCGCCTGCATCCCGATTTCATGGCTCTCAGGATAGCTGTCATGGCTCTTGGCGGATATTTCGGTAGCCGGCTTATGAGCAATGTGCGCGAGGACAAAGGTTACACCTACGGCATTTCGGCATCTACTGTCAGCACTATCGAGGGTTCCTCGGTGGTGATAAGTACCGAATGCGACAATTGCTATGTGCGTCCACTTCTCGTTGAGGTCGACAACGAAATCGATCGACTTGCATCGGAGACTCTTCCCGACGAAGAAATGACAGCCGTGCGCAATGTACTCCTCTCTTCAGCCGCCAATCTGCTTGATTCGCCATTCTCTATCTCGGGTTACAAAGAAATGCTTGCCACTACCGGACAGCCCGACGATACATTTGCGAAGAATTTTAGAGAAATCATGTCAGTGACGCCTGCTGATGTGCGCGATGCCGCGCGTCGCTACATTCTTGAAGCTCCGCGAGTGACCGCTTTGGCCGGGCATCAGCCCGGTTAGGATATTTTAACAATATTAGTTCCGTAATAATGCTTACCTTTGTGGTTAAGAAATTACAACACATCCACAAACCGATATTATTGCATTTACAATGAAAAAAAGCGCTCTGCAGAAAGCTCGTGCCGCATACAAGCCAAAGCTTCCTATCGTGCTTACCGGTGCCGTCAAAGCGGTTGAAGGTAATCCCACTCATTCGGTCGCTGACCAGGATGCCATCAAATCACTGTTCCCCAACACCTACGGTCTTCCCGAGCTGAAATTCGAGAAAAATCCCGCTCCCACCGCTTCGAAGCCCCTCAACGTCGGTGTCATCCTCTCCGGAGGTCAGGCTCCCGGCGGTCACAATGTGATTTGCGGTCTTTTCGACGGTATCAAGAAACTCAACAAAGAATCGCGCCTCTATGGTTTTCTCATGGGTCCCGGCGGCTTCGTCGATCACCAGTATATTGAGCTGACATCTGCCATCATCGATGAATACCGCAACACCGGCGGTTTTGACATCATAGGTTCCGGCCGTACGAAACTCGAGAAAAAAGAGCAGTTCGACAAGGGCCTGGAGATTCTCCGCGAACTCAATATCTCGGCACTTGTAATCATCGGTGGCGATGACTCCAACACCAATGCTGCAGTGCTGGCTGAATATTATAAGGAAATCAATGCCGGTGTTCAGGTGCTCGGATGCCCCAAGACCATCGACGGCGACCTCAAGAACGATGTGATTGAAACCTCATTCGGTTTCGACACCGCCACAAAGGTATATTCCGAAGTTATCGGCAACATCGAGCGCGATTGCAACTCTGCCAAGAAATACTGGCACTTCATCAAACTCATGGGCCGTTCGGCAAGCCATATCGCTCTGGAATGCGCTCTCCAGACCCAGCCCAATGTCTGCATCATCTCCGAGGAGGTAGAGGCAAAGGACATGACTCTGCAGCAGGTTGTGGACTATATCGCTGAAATCGTAGCAAAACGTGCCGCCAACGGCATGAACTATGGTACAGTGCTGATCCCCGAAGGCCTCATCGAATTCATTCCCGCGGTAAAGCGACTCATCGCTGAACTCAACGACCTGCTTGCCGCCAATGCCGATGAATTCGCAGCTGTCGCACCCGCCGACCAGCGCGCTTACATCATCGGTCATCTTTCGGCCGACAACGCAGCCATCTACGAATCGCTTCCCGAAGGTGTCGCCCGTCAGCTCAGCCTCGACCGCGACCCCCACGGCAATGTGCAGGTTTCACTCATCGAGACCGAAAAGCTCCTCTCCGAGATGGTGGGCAAACGCCTGAAACAGTGGGCTGCAGAAGGCAAGTTCAACGGCAAGTTCGCCGCCCTGCACCACTTCTTCGGTTATGAAGGCCGTTGCGCCGACCCCTCAAATTTCGATGCCGACTACTGCTACGCTCTCGGCTTCAATGCCGCGTGCCTCATCAAGGCAGGTGTCACCGGCTACATGTCGTCGGTACGCAACCTCACCAAACCTTCTGTGCAGTGGATTGCCGGCGGTATACCCATCACCATGATGATGAACATGGAGCGCCGCAACGGCGAGATGAAGCCCGTGATCCAGAAGGCTCTCGTACGTCTCGATGGCGCACCCTTCCTCAAGTTCGCATCCATGCGCGATGACTGGGCTGTGAACACCAGCTACATGTACCCCGGTCCCATCCAGTATTTCGGCCCTGCTGAAGTCTGCGATCAGCCTACCCTTACCCTCAAATACGAGCATCAGGGCAAATAACAATCTCTTCATTCGGGCGGATTAAAGCCCGTAAATGAGATTTCTTCCCTAAGACCCTTAATTACAGCTTGCATAAAAGATGGAGCCGTCACCGGAAAATCCGGACGACGGCTCCATTGTTTTCTGCATCGGGAAATGCGATTCAGATGTCGTTGTTCCGTGGGTTGTTGTTAAGTTGCTTTACATCTTCCGCTACCATTTTGGGCGATACCTTGTCGCCGTCGGAAGAATCGATGGCCGCACCGGGATAATTCTCCAGTGCATTCTTCACCTTTGATGCATTTCCTTTGACTTTTTCGGCAAACTCCCTGACTTTGTCGTTGTCGATTTTCTCGCCGAGTACACGCGCTTTTTCTTCTACGGTTTCAGCGATGTCGCAGACTTTCTCCTTGATGTCGGCGATTTTCTCTTGTGAGGCAAGATCCTTGATTCTGTTTAAATCCATAGTGCTGTAAGTTTTAACCGGAGACACAGCTGTATCTCCGAGGTTTCTTTACCCTATTAAACACATTTTACTTTACTATGGTTTATGATTCAGGCGGCCAATATGTTGATATGGCCCGGGCATGTCATCATTGCGGTGAATCGCAATCAAGCGGCAGTTTAGTCAGCTGTTCGATGTAGTCGAGAATCTCATTACGGCCACGTTTGTCGACCGAACTGCTTCGGAACACAGGTGGCAGTTCTTCCCATTCTTCAAGCAGTTGTGCGCAATAGTCTCCCGTGACTTTTTTTGCGGCGGTGGACGACATTTTGTCGAGTTTTGTGAATACTATGCAGAAAGGTACCCCGTTTTCGCCGAGCCACCGCATAAACTCCATATCGATTTTTTGGGGCATGTGTCGGCCGTCGATGAGCAGAAACAGGCATGTCATCTGCCTGCGGGTGAGAATGTAATCCTTGATGATGCGTGAAATCTCAGCTCTCCCCTCTTTGCTCCGCCGGGCAAATCCGTATCCGGGCAAATCCACAAGATACCACTGGTCGTTTACCAGAAAGTGATTTATCAGGAGGGTTTTGCCGGGAGTTGCCGATGTCATTGCCAGTCCTTTGCGGTTGGTGAGCATATTTATCAGAGAGGATTTTCCCACATTTGACCGGCCGATAAATGCAAATTCATGACGTGAATCCGCAGGGCATTTTGCGGCAGTGGAATTGCTGATGACAAATCGGGCTGAATTTACTATCATACTATTTTTTCTTCAAAATTAACAGTTCTGGCAATACTGACCAAATTACAGAGCTTTTTTTATTAACTTTGTGCGGAACAATCCACATGAAACAGCTTTTGATCTCATTGTATGCGTAACCCCGGCCGCGAAACCACTTTCCGCTTCAAACAGTTCGATGTCGTCAACACATTGAGCGCCATGAAGGTCGGCACCGACGGCGTTCTTTTAGGAGCATGGGCAATGTCTGACCTACCTGCTGATGCTGCTGTTTCGATTCTCGACGTCGGCACAGGATCGGGGGTGATTGCGCTGATGCTGGCACAGCGGTTCTCCGCGGCTCGAATTACCGGTCTGGAGATCAATGCCGACGCTTGCGGCGAGGCTGCCGGAAATTTCTGTCGCTCTCCGTGGCCTGACCGACTCGATGCTGTCCGAGGCGATTTTTCGAACCCATGTGCGGTGTCCCGAAAATACAATTTCATTGTAAGTAATCCACCATTCTATTCCGATGGGCTGAAAGCGCCCGACAATGCGCGTAGCATGGCAAGGCACGATGGTTCCTTGCCGTTGGATATGCTGATGCGGCAAGCTTTCCGGGCTCTTTACGATGAAGGGCGTCTTAGTCTGGTTCTCCCGGCAGAGCGAGTGGATGATCTCAGGTATCTGGCGACGCTCAATGGTTTTACTCTGTCGCGCATCACTAATGTGCGGACTGTGCAGAGAAAGCCTTTCCGGAGGATTCTCGCCGAACTGACCAAGGGGGCTACCGCTGGATCAGGCGGATGTGATGAATCCACTCTGATGATTTACGAATCACCCGGCACTTTTTCCAGAGAATATAAAGAATTGCTGGCTGATTTTTATCTGAAGTTTTAAACAAGCTCTTAAACTATTATTCCGATTTCAAAATAATATCGTCAAGCACAAACTAACTGTAATATTTAAACCGTGTCAAAGTTTCAATCATTAGAAAAATCTCAGTCATGCCCTATCGGAGTGGCTATTGTCCGTCCCGGATTGTCGCTTGCTCTTTTAGGATGTATGTTTCTGTTCTGCGTGGTGCTCATGGGAGTACTGACCACTTTGCTGATGCGTGTAATTCCCGATCAGGTGAAAGCTTTGCGCATAGCCACTCTGTTGCAGCAGATTCTGGTGTTCATTGTGCCGGCAATCGCCACCGCCATGGTCTCTACCCGACTCCCTGCAAGACTCCTTGCCGTTGACCGACTTCCGGATCTTCGCGGCACACTTGCCGCCATCATTGTGTTTCTCTGTTCAATTCCTGTGATGAATCTTATTGTAGAGTGGAATCAAAACTGGCACCTCCCCGAATCCATGGCTGCTATGGAGGGATTTTTCCGTCAGATGGAGGATTCACAACAGGCGGCTTCAGATATGCTCACGAACAGTGGTTCGGTTGGCGCGCTCATTGTCACATTGCTGATAGTGGCTTTGATGGCAGGTTTCAGTGAGGAACTGTTTTTCCGAGGAGCATTGCAGCGCATTCTTTCGGCCACGCGGCTCAACATCCACATTGCCGTGTGGCTCTCTGCCTTTATATTCAGTGCGATGCATTTCCAGCTGTTCGGGTTTGTGCCCCGATTGCTTCTTGGAGCCTTTTTCGGTTATCTGCTTGTATGGAGTGGTTCGCTGTGGCTTCCGATTCTGTTGCATATACTCAATAATTCCCTTGTAGTGATTTCCCAGTATATGATGTCGGGCACACCCTCCGAAGCCGACCCTGCCTCTCTCGCTCAAATCGGCAGCGATCTTTCGGCTCCCGGGGCTGTGGCGTGTCTGATTGCAAGCATTATCATAGTAATTCCCGGCATATGGTATTTGCGGCGACTTCTCCTTGCGGGCCGTTCATGCTGACCTTTTTCAGGTGTTGGAATTACCCGTATAAGTATTAAGATTTTTTGTTAATTTTTTTTACTATTAAAGGATAACAATCTCGAATAATTTTTGTAACTTTGTAATACTAATCCAGTAAATAATCAAACTTACGTTTAGCTAACTATGAAAAAGAAATTTATCTGCACCGTATGCGGTTATGTATACGAAGGCGCCGAAGCTCCTGAAAAATGCCCCCTTTGCGGCGCTCCCCGCAGCAAGTTCAAAGAAATGACTCCCGAAGCCGAGCTTCAGTTTGTCACCGAGCATGAAATCGGCGTGGCAAAAGGCACCGGCGAGGAAATGATCAAGGATCTCAACGCCCATTTCCTTGGCGAATGCTCTGAAGTAGGTATGTATCTCGCCATGTCGCGTCAGGCCGATCGCGAAGGCTATCCCGAAATCGCTGAAGCATTCAAGCGTTATGCCTGGGAAGAGGCCGAGCACGCATCGAAGTTCGCTGAACTTCTCGGTGACTGCGTATGGGATACCAAGACCAACCTCGAGAAGCGTATGCACGCTGAAGCCGGCGCCAATGCCGACAAGATGCGCATCGCCGCCAACGCCAAAAAGGCCAACCTCGACGCCATCCACGACACCGTTCATGAAATGGCTAAAGACGAAGCACGTCACGGTCGCGGCTTCGCCGGTCTCTATGCCCGCTACTTCGGCAACGACAAGAAGTAACACCGACATGCGGTCGGGCTGCCGCTCCAGTTCCATTTTACATGGAGTCATCGGCAAGCCTTACTGAATAAAACGACAGCAGCAAACCTGAAAGCTATGCTTTTTAAGTTTGCTGCTGTTTTTTATGTCGGTTTAGAAATGATGCCGACGCGGGGAGGATGTCTATTTCGCGGGTTTGGTGTCATGCGTTTTCTTCTCCTCCTTGACATCAATGTCTCCGGCGGCTTCGAGAGTGTCATATAGCTCCTCCGGCGAAAGACCTTGCTGCGGGAAATCGATGTTGTCGAGTAAATCCTTGGAATCTTCGTTCTTTTCCATGACGTTTCGGGTTATTTGGCAGTTTCGGAATCGGGAGCCTTGTCAATCAGATCTATGAACTGATCGAGACTCGGGGTAATAATAATCTGGGTACGGCGGTTGAGCTGACGGCCGGCTTCGGTGTCGTTGCTGGCGATGGGGTTATATTCGCCACGACCGCCTGCGGTGAGGCGCGACGGGTCAACGCCAAATTTATTCTGGAGCGTCTGCACCACAGACGATGCACGCAGTGTCGAAAGATCCCAGTTGTTGCGGATGTTGGGACGGCTGATAGGCACATTGTCGGTGTTGCCCTCTACCAGTACGGAGTAATTCTTGTAGTCTTTGATAATTTTGGCAATCTTGCTGAGAATATCCATGGCTTTTGGAGAAATCTCATAAGAGCCTGAACGGAACAGCATGTTGTCGGCAAGTGAAATATAGACTACGCCTTTTAGCACTTTCACATCCACGTCCTTAAGCTCGGAGCTGTTGAGCGAACGTGTGAGATTGTTGGAAAGCACCATCAGCAGCGAATCGCTTTTTGATTTTGCTGCTACAAGCTGCTTGATATATGCGTTCGACGAATTGATCTCGTCGACCAGTTTTGAGATGTTGATATTTCCCGACTGGTTGTTTAGAATGCTTTGGTCGAGCGTTTTCTGCAACGAGGCATACTGGTTTTTAAGTTCCTGATTTTCTTGACGTGCTTCAGACAGCAGATGTTCAAGGCTTTCACTCTTTGTGCGGCTCTCGGCCAGGGCCACCTGCGATGCATTGTAATCAGCCTGCAGCAGATTATACTTCTTATGGCTGACGCATCCGGTTAGATTCAGGGCTACGACAGTCGCCAAAATCATAATTCCTTTGATTTTCATAGTTGAAAAATTTATTAGGTTTCTGATGATATAACAACCGATTCCCTGTGTGTGTTCTCAGAGCTTGTTTAGGAACGCTCTCTTAATACAGAAAAGGCTGCGCTGTCTGATGCGACGGCGCAGCCTTTGTATAAGGGTGTTATTTTTTGATTACATCATGCCACCCATTCCGCCCATACCGCCCATAGGAGCGGCTGCGGGGGCAGGAGTGTCTTCTTTCTTGTCGGCGATCACGCACTCGGTGGTGAGGAACATGCCGGCGATCGAGGCGGCATTCTCGAGAGCCACACGGGTTACTTTGGCAGGGTCGATTACGCCGGCTGCCATAAGGTTCTCGTATTTGTCGGTGCGGGCGTTGTAGCCGAAGTCGGCATTGCCTTCTTTGACTTTCTGCACGATAACGGCACCTTCGAGACCTGCGTTGGCTACGATCTGACGCATCGGTTCCTCCACGGCGCGGAGCACGATGTGGATACCGGTGTCTTCATCTTCGTTGTTGCCGCGAAGACCTTCGGCATTCTTCATTGCGCGGATGTATGCTACACCGCCGCCGGGAACGATACCTTCCTCGATAGCGGCCTTGGTGGCAGACAGTGCGTCGTCCACGCGATCCTTTTTCTCTTTCATCTCCACTTCGGAGGGTGCGCCGATATGGAGCACAGCTACACCGCCGGCGAGTTTTGCCAGACGTTCCTGCAGTTTCTCGCGGTCGTAGTCGCTCTTGGTCTGCTCAATCTGAGCTTTGATCTGAGCCACGCGCTGTGCGATGCGCTCTTTGTCGCCGGCACCGTTGACGATGGTGGTGTTCTCTTTGTTGACGGTGATCTTTTCAGCCTTGCCGAGCATGTCGATCGAGGTTGTCTCGAGTTTCATGCCTTTCTCTTCGCTGATTACCACGCCGCCGGTGAGGATAGCGATGTCTTCGAGCATCTCCTTACGACGGTCGCCGAAACCGGGAGCTTTGACGGCGCACACTTTCAGCGAGCCGCGCAGGCGGTTGACAACGAGTGTGGCAAGAGCTTCCTGATCGACATCCTCGGCGATGATGAGCAGGCCGCGGCCGCTCTGGGCTGTGGCTTCGAGGATGGGAAGCATATCCTTAAGGTTGGAAATCTTTTTGTCATAGAGGAGGATGAAGGGGTTCTCCATCACGCACTCCATCTTCTCGCCGTCGGTGACGAAGTAGGGCGAGATGTAGCCGCGGTCAAACTGCATGCCTTCCACGATGTCGACGGTGGTTTCAGTGCCTTTGGCTTCATCTACTGTGATTACACCCTCTTTTTTCACTTTCTTCATGGCGTCGGCGATGAGACGGCCGATTTCCTCATCGTTGTTGGCGGAGATACGGGCCACATCCTCGATCTTCTTAAAGTCGTCGCCAACCTCCTCGGCCTGAGCTTTTACGCCTTCGACGATGGCGGCTACGGCTTTGTCGATGCCGCGCTTTACATCCATGGGGTTGGCACCGGCGGCAACATTCTTGAGGCCGTGAGCCACAATTGCCTGTGCGAGAACGGTGGCGGTGGTGGTGCCGTCGCCGGCATCGTCGCCGGTCTTGGAAGCCACTTCTTTCACGAGCTGTGCGCCCATGTTCTGGAATGCGTCCTCGAGTTCGATTTCGCGGGCCACTGTCACACCATCCTTAGTGATGTGGGGGGCACCGAATTTTTTCTCGATAATGACGTTGCGGCCTTTGGGGCCGAGAGTTACCTTGACGGCATCGGCAAGAGCGTCGACACCTTTCTTAAGCTCTTCGCGAGCCTTGATATCAAATTTTATTTCTTTAGCCATAGTATTGTTTAGGAGAGAGGAGTTTTCGTTTGGTTAGTGTTGTTGGTTAGGTGTTGTTCTCATCCGAGGATGGCGAGGACGTCGGTCTGACGCATGATGAGATATTTTTCGCCGTCGAGTTCGATTTCTGTTCCGGCATATTTGCCATAGAGCACATTATCGCCCTCTTTGAGTACCATTTCCTCATCTTTGGTGCCATTGCCAACGGCGAGCACGGTGCCGCGGAGAGGTTTTTCCTTGGCAGAGTCGGGGATGATGATGCCGGCGAGAGTGGTTTCTTCGGCCGGAGTGGGCTGAATGAGCACACGGTCGGCGAGTGGTTTAAGTTTCATGATGTTAAGCGATTAAGTAACTATTTATAACTTTTATATTCTAATGGGGTGCGACGCCGCGATTACCGGCGTCGGAATACTAACATGCCAAAACCGTGCCAAACTCTGTGAGTCTGCCAAAATTCTGTCATATTTTCATATCCTACGTCACATCATTATAACAAGTGTGTAGCTCTTTTAGTTTCCCCTGTCGGGAAATAGACACAGAGGGCACGCCGGCTGATTCCGGTGCACCCTCTGGAATATTTTAACCACAGATAGCTCCTGATAACGACCTATTCGTCAAAAGTCATGTCGGAGAAGCTGTCGAGGTCGATCTCGTCATCGTTGTAGCTGTCGGAGCCATAGAATTCTTCATCGAAATCCTCGGCAGCCTTGGCATCAGCTTTGGCCTTGGCATCGATTTTCGCTTCAAAAGCGTCGAGATCGATGTTTTGAGCGGGGGCTTTTCCCACTGCCATCGAGCACACGGGATCTTTGAGATTCTTGCCGGTGATCATTTCCCTCATCTCTATGAAGAATGAGCGCTCCGTGAGGTAATCGAAAGTGAACATCAGTCGCTGACCTTCGTCATCGATAAAATCGCTGAGACAGCTGTCGTCCATGAGATAGACTTCCTGTGCGGAATCCGACCCCATGTCCTCCATGGTTATTTCTTTTTCCTTTTCCCAGCTTTTATCGCAGATGAAGAAGGATGACATCTGATTTTTGTCGTAATTCACGGCATCGCAAATCGCATTCTTCAGATCAAGGAATGTGGCTTCGGCATCAATCTGGATTTCGCGCTTGAAATTATCGACTTCGTCGGAAACAATGCGGAATTTGAATATCATATCAGAAATATATTTGGCGTTGTGAGCTATGGTTGTTGCAAAGGTATGTAATAATAACAACCCGAGCCAAATTTTTTATCAGATTTTTTCTGATTATGTCAAAAAATCCGCATTTGTCGCCATATGAGCCGTCATTGACGACTTTTTCAGACGTCAGTTGTCTGTCAGTTGAAGTCTTCGTCGTCGAGAATCATGTCGCGGGTGCCGTTGATTTCAGCGGAACCCTGTTGCTGGCCCGAGGCGTTATCGCCGGTAGCCGCAGAGGTTTCGTCGTTACCGTACCAAAGAATCTGGTTGCGATTGAGTCGGGTGTAATCCTGTTCGTAGTCCATGATATGTGACAGTGTTAAGTCGGTGATTGGTTTTGATGTCACAAAGGTAACTACGGGCATGTGTCTCTTTATTGCACGTCTGTGTTAATAAAGATTAACAGAAGTCTATTTTTTGTAATCGGCAATCACACGGCGGATCGTGTGGCCGATAAATGGGTCGGGGTATGCCTCTCCTACAGCGGCGAATTTCCATTGGCCGGCACGTCGGATCACTTTTCCCATCACCACGGCGCGCATGCCGGCACCGACCTGACCTGTAGGGACGTTGTATTCGGCAAACACTTCATCTACCTTTTCGGTAGTCCCCTCATAAATCCGGATCGAGGTGAAAGGAACTTCCGAGAAGTCGCCGCTGAAATTTTCATCGTTGTAGATATTGAGGAAAAACACTATCTCCTGAACCTGAGAGTTGATTCTGCTCAGGTCAACGGTGATGATTTCCGGATCGAGACCGGCTGTGGTCTCATGATCTTCATTTTCATCGGCATGACGCACAGCCCTGTCACGTGTGATAAGTTTTCCGCGGGTGAATCCCTCGCCGGGCGTGAAGTTATACAGCGGTGAATAGATATAATCGACAAGGTTGCCGTTGATGTCAAACATCAGGCAGCTCAAATCTATGTCGGCATTGATTTTGGATGAGAACATCCCCATAAGATGTTCGTGCCGCACTTGCCCCCAATTGCAACCTACGCAGAATTTCAACAGTGGCGTGCCATCTTCGCGACGAAGATCGATGCGGTCATTTTTCTCGAGTTGTATAGCCATGGATATAAGATTTTGTTTAAAATATGAATTAATCTTTTGTGGCAGCGGGGCTGGTGGTTTCGTCGACGAGATATATGATCGATTCGTATGGTCGCCCGATATTATCCATCATCGAGATCTCGCATGTACGGGCCAGCGAGTAGCAGCCGTCGAATGACATGTCTTTTATCTCTTCGCGTTCGTCGCGGGTGGCCGAATATGCTACCTCGGGAAACATGAATCCGCGGTCGCCGGCTGCCCCGCAGCAGCGGTTGTTCAGCGGCAGATACACATCCTTGGCGCACTTTTTAGCTACTTCCACCAGCGTGGTGTTGACTGCCAGCAGTTTCGATGCGCATGTGGCGTGGAGAAGGACCCGGTTTTTCGGTTTGTCGACTGTGACACGCGGCAGCACATATTCCATCAGCCAGGTGGTGATGTCGATGATTTTCAGACTGTGGTATTTTTCTGCATTCTCAGCTGTCAGGGCGTCTTCCATGCTCCTCAGCAGCGAGTGTGTACACGAGGTGGTGTCGCAGAAGATGGGTATGGAACCATGGTCGGAAAGCTCATAGAAACGTTCCACAGTGGTATTCGCTATCTTGCGTTTACCCTCCGGATCGCCTTTGTGTTCCCAGATCTGGGCGCAGCACAGGCCGTGCATATCTTTCGGGAGCGCTACCTTCATTCCAGCTTTGTCAGCTATCCGGAGGACCACGGTAATCATATCATCCTTGCCTAACGAAGATCCGCCGAAAATGCGTGTGACGCAGGCCGGGAAATATAGGAATTCGGGGTTTTCTCTCTCCTGCCAGTGTATTTTGGCCGGCATGGGGAAATTGCGTGACCAGTGAGGTACCTGAGAGTAGAGCCGGTGCAGAAAGTCTGTGGCCCAGATCAGAGGATAAGGTGAAATAACTTTTTCTGTAGCCACTGCCGCACGGAGCATGGCCCGTATGGCATTCTCCACGGCGCCATAGTTCGATGCTGAGCTTGAAAGTGCCTTGTCGAACAATTTCGTATCGGTCTTTACGCGGATACGATCAGTGATTTCAGCCGTAGATATTCCCATCGGGCATGGAAGCTGACAAGTGCCATCGGTAGCGCATGTATAGTTTCCCGGATAACGGTACTGCTTCCGCAGCTCTTTGTCATCGGGGTGCTCGGTGATGTTTCTGAGCGCCTGTATGCGCTGGCGTGGCGTAAATGTGATATTCCTTGAAGGACACACATGCTCGCAATAACCACACTCCATACATTTGTCGGCATGGTCGTAACCGAGTTTGTCGCCGAAAACCGTCATCGATTTCATCGGTTTCATGAAACATTCGGGATCATCGTTGATTATGACGCCCGGATTGAGGATCCCTTCGGGATCGGCGAGTTTTTTCACACGCCGCATCAGTTGGTAGATGTCATCGCCCCACTCACGGGCTACAAATGGAGCGATGGCGCGACCCGTGCCATGCTCGCCTTTCAGCGAGCCGTCGAGTTTCAGCACCAGATCAACCATCTCATCTACAAATCCGCGGAAGTTTCGGAGTACATCGGGATTGCCGATCGGAGATGTGAGCAGCGGATGTATGTTGCCGTCACGGGCATGTCCGAAGATAGCACCCTCGTAGCCATGTTTGTCAAACAGAGCCTGCATTCCTCCGACAAGACGGTCGAGACTGCCGACGGGAGCCACAACATCTTCGAGTATCACAGTCGCCCCCGGCACGCGCACACCGGCCACACACGGGAAAATGCCATTACGCATTTTCCAGAGCAGCTCGCGCTGAGCCACGGTGTGGGTGAAGTTATCCATCCCGGTCAGCCCTTTCAGTGCTTTAAGTTGCGGGATCAGTGACGCTATCTTATCCTCGATCTCTGCCGTTGAATCGGCACCGTAATCCACAAGCAAAGCAGTGGTGCCTTTGGGCATATCCATCTTTTGACCGAGATAGCTGCGCAGTGAGGCATAGTCCATCATTTCCACTTTATCGGCGCCGGAGTCGCCCAGCCATCCGGCGTGGGATGCGGCCGAAGTCACGTCCGAAAAATAAAGCATACATGAGGAATAGACCGATTGAAGCGGAAGTGTGTTGAGTTCTCCCGAAGCGATATAGCCTAATGTTCCCTCGCTGCCTATAAGGAGGTGGGCGAAAATATCCATCGGATTGTCGAAATCGACAAATGAGTTCATGGCATAGCCTGTGACATTCTTTATCTGATATTTGCGGACAATCTTGTCATGAATAGCTTTGTCGGCCATGATTTCCGATCTGATTTCCATCAGACCTTTGCAGAGATCTGACTCATCGGTCTCGAATCGCTTGCGGTCTGCAATCTTGCCGCTGTCATATCTGTGTCCGTTGGCCAGGACGAATTCTATGGAACTGAGTGTGTGGTATGAATTGTGTCTCACACCTGCCGACATACCGCTGGAGTTATTGCCTAATATGCCGCCCATCATGGCTGCCACCGACGAGGCCGGGTCGGGACCGATGTGGGTGTGATGTGGATGCAGATATGCGTTGACCTGATCGCAGGTGAGGCCCGGCTCGAACCAGATTTTTTTACCGTTGTCGCGCACCTCGAATTTACGGTGATTGGTGCGCAGCTCGCATATTATGCCATTGTTCACGGTCTGACCCGACAGAGAAGTGCCGCCGCAGCGAAAAGTAACCCCTATTCTGTTGTGACGGCACAAAGCTAACAGATGCTGTATCTCTTCCACCGTGCGCGGACGCACTATGGCCTGTGGTGTGATGTCGAAATATGAGGCATCGCGACCATATATGTCGAGCCACAGGCGGGTGTCGATAATTTGGTCTTTCTTTAGGAAATTGCTGAGCTGGCGACGTAACGGTTCCATTTGGTATGGCAAATTAAAAACAAAAAAGGTGTTAATTAACTGTTGAAATTTTAACAGTTATAACACCCTTTTTGTTTGACCTGAAGAAGTATTTATAATATACTATTCAGATATTTTTGCGCGACTGTTATTTCGGGAAGCCCACGGGATTGTTAAGCACCGGAAATGAACCTTCCTGAAGACCGAGTAGAGCGCTGATAGCGTCAGAATCCATCGAGGCTCGCGGCACGGTCACGAAACCGTTCCCGGCGCAGAAAAGCGATATGTTTTCCGACACTATGCCGGCATCGGCGGCGCCCATTATCAAGGATGCCTGCTTATTGTCTATGCCGAAACGTGAAGGAGTGGATACCATCACCACTGCCACGGGTGGAATTGGGAAATCGGTCTGGCCACCGCGGATCAGATCACGATGATCTTCATGAGCCACCACTATAAGTTCATGTTTTGCCGGTGCGTAGAGAAACACGCCCTCGGGAGAGAAAAGATAAATGTCAATATCCTCTTTGTTGAGCGCTGTGGGGTTGGTGTGGTGGCCGTCTGCGCGGTTCACACCGCCGGCTGCCCAAAGGAGATTGGAAATATCCTGCATCGAGAGCTGTTGCTGCGCATATTCGCGCACTGATTTGCGGTTTGCAAAAGCCTGCATTACCGGCAGACCACCTTTTGTGTCGGGAGCGGGCAGTTTTACATTTTCGGATGATGCGCCATGCATACCTAATATTGAAACTGACATGATGATGATACTTGCTAAAAATTTATTCATTAGGTTTATGATTGAAACTTTACACGGTTTGATATTGTTCAACAGATATGAAATTTTCTTTATGGCAAATTTACTCAAATTTTATCATTTGCAAAATATTCATGAAACAATGATAGGTTGTAATTCCTAAAGAATCAACTGAATTTAAGTCGGATATTTTGATATTATGAATCAATGGTATAATTTTGTATGTTGACCATAATAGTAACTTTATTATAAAGCTATGAATTCTAAAGGTAAATTTTGTTTCTTCGCGACCTCTATGGTGGCTATGACTCTTTTCGGTGCATGTTCCGGAAAGAAAAGCGACAACGCGACCGTGGCTGATGCTTCCGCCGCAGATGTCGAGTTTGTTACCGATTCCGTTTCCTGGGCAGATTCTCTTGAGTTTGCAGGATGCAAAGCCGATGTGACGATCACGGGCCGGTATCCGTCAGCCGGCAATCAGCAGTTGGTCGACAGCGTGCGCTCATGGGTGGGCGGCTGTCTGGGTCAGAACATGTGGAATACAGACACCATTCTGTTTGTGCCCGACGCAAAGCAGCTCAAGTCGGGAAAGGCCCTTGCTGAGGCATGTGGAAAGGCGCTTATTGCGTCGGCTGAAAAAGATTTCAAAGGATTTGCCGGTGATAGCATCAAGGTCGATTATGAGTATATCTATAACTTCGGCTCCGACTTTTCTACCGACAAAGTCATCACTTATTTCTGCACCCGATATGGCTATGTCGGCGGGGCTCATGGAGGCACCCTGTTTAATAACCGTACTTTCGTTGCCGCCAACGGCAAGAGCCTTTCGATCGATAACATGTTCCGCCCCGATGTCCGCGCTAAGCTGGTTAAAATGGTTCGGACAGGTCTGTGGGATCAATATTTCAAACCGTCGGCCGACGATGCGTCCATGACTCTGCGTGACATGCTTCTTATCAATCCCGATACTCTGCCGCTGCCTCAGTGCCCTCCTGTTTTTCTCGCCAACGGCCTGTCTTTTACATATCAGCAATATGAGATAGCCCCCTACTCGGCCGGTATGCCGTCGTGTGTGCTCCCCTATGCCGAGGTTAAGCCTCTCATGTCTCCCGAAGCAGCCGAACTGGTTCCGTAGAAATAATTTCAGGCGGAATAAATTCATGTGTAGTAAATAGTGTCGCTAAAACTTTGCCGCAAGGTCTAATGTTAGAATAGGAAAAATGAATTTTCCATTATAAATTGCCCGACGGCAATTTCGCTTTCCTTCATCGGAAAGATGAGCAGGTGATGATCTTTGGCAAACGGGTAGAGCCGGGCGAGGTGGAGAATGTTCTGAATGAAAGCCCTGAAATTGCCCGTGGAGTCGTGTGCCCATATTCCGATGAACGCGGACTGTCATATCTTGTGGCCATGAAGCATATTCCCCTCAACAGTCATGGCAAGGTTGACCGTAATGCTCTGCCGGTGGTCTTGAAAGATGGGAGCAAGGAAGCATAACAATTCTTAAAGACGATGAGCAACAGCGATTCTCTGATTTCCCTTGTCCCGCTGACCGATGTCGACTCTATTATGAACTGGCGGCACGAAGTGTTGCGGCATGTGTTCGGCGAGGAGCCAACGGATGAGGTTATGGCCAATAACCACAGTTATTTTCGTCGTCATCTGCCCGACCGGTCTTTCTGGTTTGTGGAAGCGGCATATGATGGCACGCTGGCCGGTTGCGGTGGCATTTGCCTGTACGAGGAACTCCCCTCTCCCGACAATCCTTCGGGCCTTTGCGGTTATCTGATGAATATTTATGTGCGGCAACCCTACCGGCGTCGTGGCGTGGCGGATTCCATTATAAGTGCGTTGATTGAGATAGCCCGCTGTCGCAACTGCGACAAGGTTTATCTCGAGACCACCGAAGAAGCCCGGCAGGTTTACCACAACCATGGTTTCATACAGATGAAAGATATGATGAAACTTCCGAATTCCTTATGATACAAAAATTTCGCATTGGAAATCTCAACTGTCTCTGCGCTTCCGGCAGCAAGGATAGAATCACCTATGTTTTATATCCTCTCGATGATCTTGAACGGTGGCTTGTCACGGCCGCCGCACAATTCGAAATGAGCATCGTGGCTATAACCGGAATGGATTGGGACGACGATCTCACGCCCTGGCCTGCTCCGGGAGTGCCTCGTGGAAGTGCCGATTTTGAAGGTAATGCTCCATCTTTTCTTCGCAAACTTCAGCAGCTGGTGGTTCCGGAATGTGAGAAAGCACTCGGTATGAAATCCCCGACACGTAATTTTGTCGGTGTGTCGTTGTCAGGTCTATTTGCTATGTGGCAATGGATGTTATGCCCCACATTCGACAATGTCGCCATTATGTCGGGTTCCTTCTGGTATAAGGATTTTTTGCAATGGGTGGAAGCAAATTGCCCTGAGACAAAACCGGGAACTTGTTTTATGCTGCTCGGCAGACAGGAACCTCACACTCCTGTTCCCGGATTCCGTCCGGTTGGACAAAATACAGAGAAAATTGTCGATATTTTGCAGCGACATCACATCCTTACAGAATTTCAATGGGTTCCCGGCAATCATTATCAGCATCAGTTTGAACGTCTGAACCTGTGCTTGGATTTCCTGAAATCACACTGAGATAAAAATCGCAGGATGCAGTCAAAAAAAGTATATTTGTATAACTTTCTGCTAACCGCACAGTTACACGATTTTCTGAAAATCTTACAAAAAAATCTCACAAAAAATACGCAGAAAAATTTGCAGTTTAAAATAAAAGCCGTAACTTTGCACTCGTAATCGGAACTACAAAGCGTTAATAAAGATTACAAATTAGTTCTTTAAAATACGTCCTTAACTTTCGATTAGGAATTGCCTTGTGGTGTAATGGTAGCACGTCGGATTCTGGTTCCGCCTGCGGGGGTTCGAATCCCTCCAAGGCAACTGTTGGAGAATTGAATTTCATACTTCAATTCTCCTTTTTTTTATTTGAGTGAATATCAGAGATTTCTGAACAATTCGTACTATACGGTTGTTCGATGCGAACCTCTATTTTCACATGATGGCAGTAGCGTGTGCATGAGAAATGTGCAGTGTATCGCCATAATCGAAGTTGTTGGACTGTAAAGATCAAATTATGTCCAAAATTTCGTTAAAATTTACCCACAAAGACGGTAAATTCTGCCTCTGTGCCCACGTCAAAGGGACACAGGTTCGACACTACAAGGTGGTGTCTGTGTTAAAAAATCCAAATTTTTCAAAGTGGAATCCGCAAGCACAGATGTTCATTTCAAAGGTTGAAAACGACCTTCAGAACAACATCCGTCTGCTTGATTTCCTTTCGCCATTCGAGAAACTGCTTGCTGAACAGGAGTTTGAGAATGGCAAGGAACTGTTCGCAACCTATGAGGCCGGTGAACGTGAACGGGCCGAGCAAGCTATCATCGTCGCCAAGAAAGAATTAACTCTTGGTGAGTTCCTGGAGAATGTCATCGAAGAACTCCGCAATCCTGAGAAGCGTAAGCCCTCTGCCAACTTTATGACCTACCAGTCACTCCAAAACAAGCTCAAAAAGGAGGGCAAGCTCATCAAAACGCCTATTTCACAGGTCTCTCGCAAGACTTTTGTGCAGTTCTCAAAATTCATCCTCGACCAAAAGGGTCTAAAAGGGAAGGGTAAGAACTACATCTCGCTGATGAAGCTACTGACAGCGACCATCAATCGAGCAAGAAAAGCCGGGCTCACTATCTACGTTCCAGACTTCCCATATATGGAACACGCTCCGGTCATCAACAGCCTATGTGAGAACGCTACCGAATTAAACGAAAGTGGTGGCACGGTCAAATCACTCAGTCCGGCCCAATATGAAGAGTTCACTCAGCTCAATCTGGACCTCATAGTTCTGAAGAAGCCCCATCTGAATTACTTCAAGGAGCTGTACCGTGATTTCTGCATCCTCCTCTATGAAATGAAATCGCGCCCCATCGACATAATGAAGCTGACATGGGGCAACATCGCCTTCAATGAGCGTTACCAGCGCTGGACGTGTACCTACCTTCCGAGCAAGAAGAAAAACTACTCATACATGCGCGAGAACGACAGCAACCCTCTGGTTATCCAGTTCCTCTCCCCTCGCGCTCTGGAAATCATCAACAAGTACAAGGACCAGACCACTACCGGTTACGTCCTCCCATTCGCTCATAATAAGAAGCAGTGGGACCTAAACGACCCCGAACAGTACCATACTTACTACATACAGCAGAATCGCGCTCAGGGCCGCATAAATCGCTTCCTGTGGAAAGTTGGAGACTACTTTGGACTTCCATATCACCTGACCATTTACGCCTTCAGACGCACCGCTATAACGAAGGCTCTAATCGACAATGAAATGCCGTTACCCATGCTGGCTAAGGTAGCCGGTACCTCAGTCGGAATGATTGAGCACCATTATACCAACTATCTTGACGCGCTCGCTGTATATCAGTAAACAAAAACTGGCACCTTTCATCACGAGAGGTGCCAGTCTCTAACCGCATACGCAATTTTCACAACAACACTTAAATTTGCCAGGGATTTTTGTAGGGATCGTAATCCCTCATGTATGTCGCAGTCGCAAAGTCAGCTCTTGGTTTATTCTGGTCATCCAGCTTACGGGGGATCTGAGGATTGATTTTCAATCTGGAAGCATCCCTGAGCCATAAGATAGACGTTTCATAGTCTGTGATTCTGGATGAGCTTATATTCGCCGGAGAAATCAACTTATGAAGCTCGTAAACTGCAAGTCTGAGAATGTGCTTCTTCAGATTGCTATTACGAGGGTCGTGCGGCGTGATATTGTAATCCTCTTTGGGTTCGTCAGAATTAGGATTAGCCACAGGATAGAAGACCTCACCGTTGTATTCCACATATTCGGTGGATGAAAGCTCGTAGGTGTTCAGCTGAGGGTCATACGAGCCTATCAGTCCCCAGTTCTCGCTTTCGTGAGGGTTCTGTGTCAGGTCTATATCTTCAACGGTCAGAAGGGCGTAGAATTTGCCGTTATAGTTCACTACGTCCCAAGGCTGATATGTTACGTTTGCCATCCAGCTCTGAACATCTGCCTTAGCCCATGCTGAAACGCCCGGAACTCTGACATTGTTATATTCAAGGCCATTATAATTCAGGCACCTGAAGAATGTATTGGAGAAACGAACAATATCGCCGGGCAGATAGCTGCCGCGCTGAGTGTAGAAAGGAACAGTGTCGATGTTTTTTATATAATCGGTGTATTCCTCCCAGTATTCACCAGTAGCCGGTGCCTTCCTGCCATTGATGACGCGAGTAGCCTTATAGATTTTACCATCGAGGTAGAAGTGGGCTCCGACAGGATAGGTTATCTGAGTGTTGTAGGGGCGCAGCTCCTTACCAACCTCTAACGCCTTTTCCACCTCATAGTTTTCAGTGAGATATTCCAGCACAGACGCCTCTGCTGCCTCTTCAGCCTGGGCCAGACGGTCTTCATCCTAACGAATCAGCATCTGAAGGGCCTCTTCAGTAACGATGGAGATATAGTCGTGATTATTTAGAAATCGTTTATACATATCAATAATCGAATGTGCCGTAGATCGGAGTATTTACCGTTGCGATGCCACCTGACGAGGTTTGCTGGAATTTCTTCCATTGACTTGACAGGAGTAAACATACTCCGTAGTCAAATGCGTCGGACATGTGGCCATACTTTTCATATTTAAGTCCAAGTTTCGGGTCTGTGACCTTGGCCTTATTCTTAGTGCCATCCTCGTTTTTCTTCTGATATATGAAATCTTCGGTCAAACGGCGGCATCTCATATCAATCTGAATTTCCCAACCATCCATTTCATTGAATAGGTTGTTAATGAACTCCAGACGAGTCTTGTGCGGAGGCTGTTTGGGCATCAATTTGGTTGTTGCTCGTAAAGAAGGATGAAGATGGCTGAGAAAAATCGTGTAGTTATTTACCCCCTCCTCCGTCTGTGTTGAGCGAGCTGTGCCTGCCGGGTCTCCAGTTACTAATAGCCCACCAAGATGACTTTTGGTTAGATAATAACTGGAGATTTTCTGGGCAAACTTAGGAGTATTGTTTTCCTTGTCTTCAGGTTTGCCGGTAAACTCTTCAAGAATGTAAAGTTTCTTGTTTTCATAATCAACCTGAAAGGCCAGCGCCGACATAAAAGGCGCCACGTTGAAGTCAAGAGAAATAATTATTGGTTTCAACGGATCATAAACTTTTTCCTTCAGTGAATCCACCAGATGAACATCACCTTTGAAGTTCCAGTATGCAGCGGCATCGTTAGAATCAACATAATCCCAGTTGCCATACAACAATCGTGCTTTGGTAGCCGGATCAGTAATCTTATTCAGAGCCGCCTCGTAAATCTGTCTGAAGGCAATGTCAGGATTATCGAATACTGAGAACGGCACATACGCCTCACCTTCCTTGCAGACAATGGGATTACCGTCAGAGTCCTGTACGAAACGACCGCGCACCCAGTTGATAGTCGGGTTGGTAGTCATAAGAAGTCGAGGCGTCTTGAATGTTTCGTGAGTTTTCCAACGAAGACGAGAGAACAGCACTTCGATTGCCTTCTCACTAATCTCAGATACCTCATCGACCGCTGCTATGGTAAATTCAGATGAGCCCAGACGCTCAAAGTTGCTATCCGAAGGCAAGTCTTCCAGCTCTTTAAGCGTTATGGTCGAATCATTCCAGAAAGTTACGACACCTTCCAGATTGTTGATTTTATAATTCTCGCCCTCTTTCAACCCCCACTGTTTCATTACAGCTTTGATGGTATTGAAAGTAGATTCCCTGAGTGACTTAATCGTCTTACGGGCCACAACTGCTCGCAAATCCGGGAATCTCATGCAGCTACTTACAAGCCAACAACTTGATACATAAGATTTACCGCCACCAGCGGCTCCACCTCCGAGTATCAACTGAGGCAAATCAAAAGACCCACATTTATCGCACTGTGGCTTAAACTGTGGGTTGCCGTTCATATCAGTGCCAATCTGAACGTGCTTTATATGTCCTCCGCAATGTGGGCAATAATCGGGCTGAAGGAGTTTCCACAGCTCGTATTGTCGCGGAGATGGTTTGAACGTTATTTGTAAATTCTTTGGAGCTTTCAGCGCCATTGATTATCAATCTTCTGAGTTATAGCCGATAGTCCATTTCAGTTTAATAAGAATAGCGGCAAATCGACAGAGATGATAAAGGCCGACCACACAAATTGCTTTGTATGGTCGGCCCAAATAAGTGAATATAATATAGGGCGTTAGATAAAATGCTCATCTACAAACTTAGAACGACGGTTATTTGCATAGCCACGAGCTAAATTGTATTGCTCCTTATAAAACTTTCCAAATGGATCCATTTTTTTAGTATGCCACTTAATGAAACCAAGTAAACGAACTTCAAAATGGATAAAAACACCCCAACCAAGTTCGTCAGCTTTATCGTGCCAAATTTCCTCGACCGTAAAATCAGTAATTATATATTTAATAAATGCCATTATATTAGAATATTAATGTATTTATTACGACCAGGCTTTCTGGAAGGAAACATTCTCAGGAAGCTCGTCGGCGCTCCAATCCTTATAAGAATCGGAGAATGAAACTTTCGAGTAGTGTTCGCTGAGAGTTTTGATGCCTTTGGGATTGACCATGTGAGTAACGAATATCGACAGGTCAATTTCATCACCCAGAGTATCACGGAGGGCCGATGCAATTCCGGCGAATGTACCACCACCATCGCAGAGGTCATCGACAACAGCTATCGAGCCTCCCTGGTAGTCATCAGGATTGCACAGTTCAAAGCCTGACAGCTTACCGGTTTCGGGGTCGCGCTTCTTGGTACAGTACAGGATGTGGAATTTCCCGGCCCCGTTCTGGAACTGAGGTGCATATCGCTTAGCAGCGCCATCGTCGGGGAAGCAGATATTGTCAGCCTGAACTGCATTGAAGATATTCATGTAGAGCCCCTGACAGTTCTTGATCAGTTGGGTAGTGGCCTCCGAATGAGGTTCTACAACCACCACATGAGTGGGATTGAGCGAATTAATACAGTCAGCAATGAGCTTCAGACTGAACGCCTCGTTGAAAGACGTTACGCGGTCCATACGCATACCCATCAGATACGGGATGAACAGCGACATCTGAACGCCATGTCGATTTAGGATGTCTCCAGCCTGCATAAGGATGAAGAGGTCATCAGTATTGGCGATGCGTGTGATTACCTGAGCGGGGCGCTTGTGGTCAAGCTCCGACTCCAGAACGAGATGCTTCTCACCGTCAGGGAAATTGACAATGTGATACTTAACCTCACTCTTCTCAGCATTGACGAGATTGATTGTCTGAGGGTTCATATTATTTGAGTGTTGAGTTGATGTTGTTGCGGATTTCAGCGAGAGTCCAGTCTTTCATCAGACGTCCGTCCTCGAATACTGTTTGGAGCTCGCCCTGAGCTTCCATTTCGGGCGTTACCTGGTCGATAGCGAAGTATTTGCCATTCTCATCTTTCTGGACACAAATCAGGCCCTTCAGCGATTTCTTTACGCCGTTGTCAGTCTTCGGGTCCTTGAAGATTTCGCGGCCCTCACCATTGACCTGACACCAGGTGGCCTTCATAGCGAAGCCGAGTGAATCGCGAGATTTATACTGATAGGTGTATGAGCCGATTCCGAGCACCAGATTGGTAGCGGCAAAGCCCTTGACCTCCAGTCGGCGATAAATCTCCTTCTGACGCTCCAGAGTGATGGAATCGCCATACAGCAGACCGATTTTAGGATTGAGGACTTTATAACCGGCCTCGTTGATTGTGCCGCCGAAAATCTCCCAGAGAATTTCATAGGCGCCCTTGATTTGAGGCATATTCTCGTCGATTTCCTCGAAGAGCATTTCCTGAGTATCAGAGCCGGGAAGACCGCAGATGATGTTTACAGGATCTCCGCTGTCAGGACGTATAACCACTCGGCCATCGCGGGCCAGAATTGTGTCTTTGAGGCGCGGAAGGAAATCTGTCATTACCTGCCAGAAATCCCATGTATCGCTGACGATTGAAACGAAGCCTTTCGGGTAAACTTCTGTAATGAGGCGCTTGAATGTCTCATATTCGTCAGCCTTACCACCGGCGCACATTACTGAGTGTTCGGTTGCAGGGACGGTTCCAGCTACAACCTCGGTCTCAGCATTGGCATTATAGTATTCCTCAACGGACTGAATTGCCGGAAGGGTCTCGCTGCCGGAGAAGGAAGTCATGTGGGCCATACCTGAGATGATTGCGGCTTCCACACCAGCCATGCCACGCATTGAGAAGTCATGGCAGAGGAAGTCCAAACCGGGCTGATCGGCGAAACCTGTCTTCTTGGCATGGCGCAGGAGTTCCTGTTTGTAGAGTCGTGCTGAAGTTGCGGAGGTCATTGGGAGCCACATCATAGACGAAATCAGCGTCTCGAAATAATTCGTGAGCCAGAAGAACTCGTCTTTGGTGTTAATGACCGTGATGGCCGGAACGCGAATCGGGCATACAGAGCCTTCGGGAAGAGCCTTGATACGAATAGGCAGATAACCCAGGTCGTGCAGTGCTTCGATATGAGCAGTGCCGATGTGATTGTCCGGACCGAGGAAGGTGTTGATGCGTCGAGCATAAGCTGCTACGACTTTTTCTTTGGGCTGCTTGAAGAAATTCTCATTCATATCTTCGATGAGATATTTCTTGATCAGGTACTGGATGCCGAATACTACAGCTCCCTCTTCAGCTTCCTTGAAATAAGACTTGCTTCTGGGAGTCCAGTTGGCATACACTCTTTCAGTCCCTTTTGGATACTGGCGTCGATGGTCCAATTTGTAACCATCAGTAAGCAAAATTGCTTCCTGTGACATGCGATTTGTTTGTTGTTGTGATTGTCTCGATAGTCATATCAGTCTGTTATTGGTTCCAGAACTTCAACCTTAGCACGGAATGTAATCCAGTTGTGTTCTGGCTCATATTGTTTTTCGATTGCTATAAGGCCATTTTGCAATAATCCTTCACCGATTTTTCTGGCTAAATTTTTCGGAACATATTCAGTCAAATAGTCTGAAGGAAATTCCTGAGGATTACGTGGAATAACCACTTTCTGTTCCACCATTAACCGTTGAGGCTTGCGAGTTGTCGTTGTAAGCCAAACGCCAACGGTATTGTCCGGCGCCAGAGGGTCACCGGACAATTTATTAGCCCATCGACGTAGCAATGACGCTACATGATGTTTCAGTTTCATTCTACCAGTTCCCAGTCGTTAGCGAAAATGTCAGCGACCGAGGGAACCCAAGAATCGGCACGGCCAGTTTCAGGGTTATAGATAAGACACTGACAGGTATAGTCAATGTAACCCTTAGCCCCCATGATCAAGCGCTTGGCCTCATCCGGGAGAGACTGCATTTTGGGAATGATGTTGGAGGTGATGTGTGCCGGAACCTGTTTGAAGACCATGAGTCCCTTGCCATTCCATCCATTACGACGGACAGCAAAGCCTTCTTTGATGAGAGGAAGAATCTGCTCGAAGTTGAGGCCATTGGGGTGACAATCTTCACCCTTTTCCATGTTTTCCTGACGCAGTTTCAGAAGCGTCAGATAAGCTCCCATCATGTTGAGCTGCGCTATGAGGAAAGCACGAGTGCCGAGTTTTAGTGACTGGAAGTCTTTGCCGTCATTCTGGTTGAAGATAAACTCTCCGAGTTTGTTGGTACGGTACAGGAGTTCATCAGCCTCGATATTTACTCGGTCGAGTGCAGTGTCGGCCACTTTGTAAGCGGCTTCGAATACGTTTGCAGGAGACCATGACATATAGCCATCAGCGTATTCTACGAGATAGCCAGATTCATTACTTTCTGCTTCTGACAAGGTGTTCTTACGAAGCAAGTTGGCGTGAAAGGCATCACCCTTAGTCATGGGTTTGGCCTTAACTTCTTTCTTACCAATATAGGTTTTCATAAAAGTGTTGTGATTGATGCGTAACGATAGGCGGGCTCATAGAAGCTTCAGGTTGTTTGCATAGGCGGAAGGACTTGAACCTCCGACTTCCGGTTTTGGAGACCGGCGCTCTACCAACTGAGCTACACCCATATCCTCACTTCCGGGAGAAGCACTGCGCCAGTATGTATGTCACCAGACATAACAGGATAATGCCAATTCCGGCTACAAATGGTCCCCATATAGGTGCGAGTACGCACATCCAGGACCACGTGATTACATTACACAATTTGAGCGTAATGAAAATCAGTGAGAGGATTCCAAGAAATGGGAATCCGGTTGATGCAGTTTTCTGAATATTTGCCATAATTGTAAAGATGTCGTTTAGTGGACCAGGATGGTTGGAACCACCGACGCTCTACCCCTGAGCTACCAGTCCTTATAGTACCCCCACCGGGAATCGAACCCGAATTTCGAGAATGAAAATCTCGCGTCCTAAACCATTAGACGATAGGGACAAATTGTGGAAGCAGAAGGACTCGAACCTACGAACTCCGAAGAGACCAGATTTACAGTCTGGCGCCGTTGCCGCTTGGCTATACTTCCAGATTACCCATAGGTCTTTTTGTTTGTGAAGAATATCTCATAATAATCGGCTGACCGTTGCCTATGGGCCGAGCGTCACTCTTGACTGCTCGTTTATTGCGCCGAGAGGAGGGCTCGAACCTCCGACCATCGCCTTAACAGGGCGCCGCTCTACCTGCTGAGCTATCTCGACAAAACCTCCTAATTTCACAATCCGGAGGAAAACACCTTAAATCTAATACCTATGAGAAACAAAAAAACAGTAAGAAAAGAAAATGTACCTAACCTTATCTGTGGAACCAGCGAGAGTCGAACTCGCGACCTCCTGCTTGCAAAACAGGCGCTCTACCATCTGAGCTACGGCCCCAAACACAAGGCTGTTTAGACCTTGTAAACGCTCCGATGACTGACTGACTCGGAACAACATCCGCTGACCAACGATTCAGACCGGCGGCTTTCTTACCTCACCAGTTGTCTCTGGTATCGAGGTGCCCGGCTCTTTTCGATCCCACTATAATCCAATCAATTTGAACACGTCTGTTAGACTGGAGGTGCGCACATGGACTAATTTGTTACCTCGACCAGACTCGAACTGGCAACCTTCGGATTAACCATCCGGTGCTCTATCCGCATTGAGCTACGAGGCTCCCGGCCTGCACGAACCGAGATAAAAGAGTTTTAGCGATCCCACATTGCGAAAGGCCGACGTGTCTCCAGATAGAACTTCTGAGATTCGTGTTCGTAAGCCTCACGCTCGAAGGATATGTTGCGATAAGCGTTGCCGGTTTTCGTCAGTCTATACAGCCATTCGAGGAAGTACAGAATGTAGAAGAACAGGTAGCCGAGCTCCTTCATCTGTGCAGTGTGGATTTTTTCGTGGTTCAACAACCGCTCCGTGATTACAGCTTCAGGACGCACAAACAAAACTCCGAAAAGATTGATTGCCGCAAAGCCCGGAAACGGTATGAACCGATTGCGGATTATTTTCATTTCCTGATATTCCACATGTGACTGGATGTGCCGCCGTCAAAAAGGACGTCAATATTAGCGCCCTGCTTGGCACTGATCACATCCCATGCTTTCAGGCTGATAAACTGTTCCGCAGTGAGACCCATTTCTCGCTGATATGCTTTGTCAGATAGGGCACGTTGTCGCTCAGCCTGTTCGCGGGCCACCTCAGTCTCGTATCGTCGTTCCTGAGTCTGTCGGGCCTGAATCTGAGCAGCGGTGTTATTCATCTCCTTCAGCTGAGCAGCATTAGGTATCGCTCGGCCCGTGATGACGTTCTCAACTACGATAGGAAATTCTTTATCGATTGAGAGACGGTCTATATATCGGACCATATCGGCCTTAACGCATGAGTCTATATGAGCTACGACTTCACGGTTGCTGGTCAGGTCAAACGGGGAATACTGAGAGACGTAATGTCGAGTAAGATTGTTATAGACTTCCTTGATATTGTTCTCATACCAGTGGACGCCGTAATTCTGTAGGAGGACCGGACTCTTTCCCTTCTTGATGCGGAGGATAATCTGAGTCTTGAAATCCAGGGGCGTGTTCTCGTTGGAGATGATGTCGTCGAGAGTTTCCTCGTAGCGGACAGGAGTAATCTTGAACGTTTCCGAGGATGTGCTCCACCAGCACCATGCGAGACCGGTAGTAACCGGCTCCATGTCCACACCACCGTGTCCGAAGAACCACGGCTTCGTAATCAGTACAGCTTCCTCGTCGGCTTCAGGCCGGACGCCGTGACAGCTGGAGACTGTGACGCACAAAATCAGTGCGAGAAACAGTTTAATGAAATGTTTCATTTTGTTGATTATTAATTAATATGTCAATGTACTCTTTTGTGGACCACATAGGACTCGAACCTATACCTCTGTGAGACTTGATCTTGAATCAAGCGCGTCTGCCATTTCGCCAGTAGTCCGATGCGCTGAGAGTGGTGAACCTCTCAGCAACGCTCCCTATATTGGTGAGTGCGTTTATTAGTAGCGGAAGTAGGACTCGAACCTACGGCCTTCAGCACATGAAACTGACGAGCTACCAACTGCTCTATTCCGCAATTTATTATAAATAGTGGTGAATCGAGTTGTGAAGTTTGGAGATTTTGGGAAAAAATTACTTGTTCCCGAAATCAGCAGGGGTTTCGCCCCACGCTTTGTTATTCCAATGTCTTACCTCCACACTGTCAACATCGGCCGAGAGAGCCTTTAGGAAAATTTCGGCTTTCTGAAGTTCTCTGTTCCTCTTGCTGGAGGCTGTTGACTTATTGTTGAACCAAGTCAACGCTGTCATGCTGTCTGTATAAATCACACGAGGCTGAAAGTCGTTCTCAATGATATACTTGACAGCTCTTACGACAGCTAAGAACTCGCCGATGTTGACAGTCTGCTCGCCCAGATTCTCGTAGAAGATTCTCTCTCCGGTGGCAAGATTGATGCCTTGAAATTCTGTAACACCGCGTTTGGTGGAATGGGCAGCATCCGTTGCTATTCCTTCGATTGGTCTTCCGTTCATCTGAGTATTAATTACCAGAACCGAGTGGCTTCTTGAATTACAATGGGCGTTCCGTTTACCATGTAGGCATTTTTGCGAATGGAAGCGTTAACCCAGAATTTGCATTTCTTCTCTCCATACTTAGTGCTGTATGTGCGATAAAACAACTGAATAGTGTCGTAATACCATTTACGGCCCTGAGCCTTGATAGCGGCTTTCTTCCGCTTTCTGGGGAGTTTGGCCTTAGGAGGCTTTATAGTAGAATCCATCGCGACGGTATTTCTCTACAAGGTCTGAAGCTGCTGAAATGAACTCGTCTACAACATCGGCGAGATTGGCGATGTCCATGCGTTTCTCCAAAAGGGCTCTACAGCCGGAGATGGTGCGCATTGAATCTTTCTTGCCGTCCTTGGGATCAAAGCGGATGACCTGGTTGCCAAACTTGACTTCCAGAACGTAGCAAGCCTTGGGGACGTAGCACTGCTCGATTGTTGCCTTGAACTGATATGGCTCAGCTTCAATGACAATAAAGCCGTGCTTGTTGTGCATAGGTACGACAGCTACCTTATACAAGACTCCGAGAATGATTTCGGGAATGAGTTTAGCGTCAACGATGCAGACTGACTTTGGGAACTTGCTGTCTTCCCTGACGCCGTTATACATTTTGTTGACGGGATTCTGAGATATGAAGCCTATAGGCTGACCGGTCCTCTCAGACTTGGTGAATTTAACTCTCGTGAAGATCGTACCCTGAGGGTAGACCTTCTTGCCATCGGGACCGATTGTTATCTCCTTGCCGGTCGGTTTCTGGTTCGGTTCGTTCATATTGTGATAAGTGGTTTACGTTCTAAAAATAGTATCGCCGAACCGTCTTTAGTGCGATTCAGCGATACAAATTTAAACGATTGTTCACACTTAATCAAGCAATTGTCAGCGTGTTACAGCAGCAATTTCCGAAAAAGTATGAAGTATGAATTGATTGTTGTTTTTGCGTTATGATATTGATTTTGTGGTGAATATAACAATAATGATATTAGCCAAAAGTGAAGGGTCGAAAAAGTGACATTCAGTAGTCAATTTCTTCCTCCGCTTTCAGCCTTTCAACGTCTGGGACGGCATAATTGCCGTTATCGTCCAAGTAGGTGATACCCCTGAAGGCGATGCCACAGAGTTGAAGGACTTCCAGCTTTTCGAGAAAACACTTATATGGGATTGACAACGATTCCATGCCGTATGTGTGGCTATGCTTTACTCCAATTAACGGAGCTGTCTTTACTGTGTCCTCTCCAAAAGCTATGTAATCCATCCCCAGCCGGAAGAAAATTACGGTGTCTGGATATTGAGCGCGATAGTAATCAAGTGCTTGTTCGATTTGCTGTCTCATATTGTAGGGATTAAAAGTCAATCTCAGCCGCCACACATTTGTCGCATTTGCCATTCCCACGGTTGTATTCACGTCCGGAAATTGGCTTCTTACACACTGTGCAATACTTCTGAGAGGATTTTTTCTTATAATACACAGCCTTCTCGACTCTCCATTTGGGTACACCATACCGTTCAGAAAGAGCCGCGAAAATCTGTGCGACTTTATATTTGCCTCGTTGTTTCAAACGGCGCCAGTCATATACAAGCATGGCGCTGAGGGCTTCCTGCTGGTTGATCAACCCCATTGCAAGCAATTTACTCACTTGCATTGGGGTCAATCCTGTGATTGCAGCCAGCTTCTCGATCTCTTGTTGCTGAAACTGTATCATAAATATTTGGATTTGAATATGTCAAACATACACATAAATGACGTAATCACAGCAAATATTCCAATACCGCCTAAACATAATACTGTGCCAATAGAACCTAAAGAAGTCCATAATACTATAATAACATTTTGATTATTGTGCGGGACGATTAGATTAAGAAATGCCCCGCATATCATTAAAGCACTGGGCAATATCAAAAAACTGAACTCCTTCAAAAAATTGATGATTCGTTGTATAAACGGAATAGCAGTTATAGCTGTAAGGAAGTATAATATTATTATACCCAATTTATCAATTGGATATTCTAATAGCCACATGCAAGTATAAAAGCATATTGCTGCTAATAGATAAAAAAATATAAAGCCTCCTATTTTAGGCAATATGCGCTGATTAAACCTTTCTTTACGTCCAAGAGCAATAAAGTCTCCGTTTCTATACGCATCCCAACAATTTTTTATTGTCCCATTTGGCATAATACATCGGTGACTTTGCAAAAAAACTTTCCCGAATTTCTGTAAGTGTATAGGATGATTAATCTTTTTATTCTTATAATCATCCACCAGCGTTTTTTTGCAAACCCGGTATGTTGGCAACAATCCATGAATCAATATGCGTCGCAATAAACGAGCTTCATCACGCTGCGAAACATGATAAATATACGGATTATGGAACGTATAAGGGACAGTTACTTTCATATCCATATTTGCAGCGGCAAGCAAAGGTATTGTTATACCTGCAATTATCAGATTATTTTGCTGAATATCAGTTTTCATAATGCAAATTTACTAAAATTCTATCCTTTAGCAAAATCCTCTATATCGGATTGCACTGATTCTATTTGGGAAACAAATCCCTCCATCTTATCAATGGCTATTTGCATTTTTTCACCTCGACTACCGGACTGGAAGCCTTCAGGCATATTGAAGAAAGCCTCCTGCTCTTCTTCCTGGACTTCTCGGATGGTGTCGATTGCCTCTGTGAGCTGAGAGGCCGCATCGAGAAGTCTGTCTCTTCTATCTCGATTCATATCAGTGGATAAGTTTTGCGTGTACGAATTGGTAGATATTGGGGAGCTTGCTGTTACTCAGCGATTCAGGCGAGTAACCGTAGGTAAGTGAGAGTTCACGGGCACCGAGGAAGTTGACGATTTTGTTGGCCATATACATTGACCATCCAAGGCGCTCCTTTTTGGTGGTGGGAGCGTCGAGTTTTTCATACTCAATGAGCATTTCGAGTTTCTGTTGTATTTCCATTGTTATCAGTATTTTGAGTTTAGCGTTTGCTTTCGTTGCTGACTGAGAGGCCATGCTTGTGTCTCAGGCTCTTGGCATATTTCTTCGCGTCTTGTTTAGTTCGGAACGGACCGGCAAATTCGTAGGATTCATTCCAAGGCAACTGTTGGAGAATTGAATTTCATACTTCAATTCTCCTTTTTTTATTTGAGTGAATATCAGAGATTTCTGAACAATTCGTACTATACGGTTGTTCGATGCGAACCTCTATTTTCACATGATGGCAGTAGCGTGTGCATGAGAAATGTGCAGTGTATCGCCATAATCGAAGTTGTTGGACTGTAAAGATGGTTATTGATAAAGTGACGCAATGTATCGAGGAGGCTGAGCCAACCCAGCCTAAAATTACTCGCAAGTTAATAAATAAAATTGAAATAGCAAACGATTGTGGAAAAATCATTAACTTTGCAGTTTGGGAATGTGCCTTGATTTTTATGAGAGTCAAGGCGCAGAATGGATTCCAGCGATTTTACTATGCTTAAATTTTTAGCCAATATCATACAGTTGATTCTTTCACCGGCTCAGGGTTGGGAGGATCTTGCGGAGGATGACCGTATGGCTGACGGCCGCCGCGGCGATATTAATATCCGTCGTCTTTATTTCAGTTGTTTTATTCCACTGATTGCTTTTGTGGCGGCCACATCTTTCGTGAAGATGATTTACGATGGCGGCCCAACGTTTCTTGAAGCTCTCCAGACGTCGATTATTGAATTTTTCTCGCTGTTTCTCTCGTATCACCTTGCAGTCTACGCCTTTTCATGGGCCGTGCCCCGGCTGGTTCCTCAGGAGGAGAAAGCCGATAACCGCCGTTGTGCCATCATGATTCTTTACTGCATTTCGGTGATAGCGCTGATTTTCATGCTCGGCAATTTGATAAAAGTGTCGCTGGCGTTAATACAGTTCCTCCCTTTATATGTTCTGTTTATATTGTGGAAAGGCGCCGGCTACGTCGGAGTGACTGAAAAGAATATCGGGCTGTTCATGATTATGGCTTCGATGGCAGTGCTCGGGTCGGTCTATGGCCTAAGTTTCATCTTCAATATTCTTATGTAATGAAATTCAAGGAAGTTAACATAAAGAACCGCAGGGCAACCTTTGATTACGCCATAGGTGACACCTACACTGCAGGCATAGTGCTCACCGGCACGGAGATCAAGTCGATCCGTCAGGGCAAGGCATCGCTGGCCGATACTTTCTGTTATGTAAATAATGGCGAGGTGTGGGTGAAGAACATGTATATCGCCGAATACTTCTATGGCACATACAACAACCACACCGAGCGACGCGACCGCAAGCTGCTGCTCAACAAAAAGGAGATACGCGAGATTATGAAGAACGGCAAGGAGTCGGGGTTCACCATCGTGCCTCTGCGCCTTTTCATAAGTGAACGCGGCTATGCCAAATTGGTTATCGGGATAGCCCGTGGCAAGAAGGAATATGATAAACGCCAGTCGATAAAGGAGCGTGAGGACGCACGTTCAATGGCACGATTCTTTCAGAAATAAGGATTATTGAATGGAGTTTCCCGCGGAATATCTTGATTTCGTGAATGAACATCGGGGTGACGATCCGGTGCGATTGCGTCTGCGGTTTCATGATGACGCCCGCGAATGGATTCCTTATGCCATTAACAATATCTCCGCTTTAAGGAAGTGCGCGAAATTTCGGCTTCGCGACGGAGAGGATTTCACACCACGGGTAATACCTCTCGAAGTTTCGGCCCAGCAGTCGACATCGGCCGAAGTGGCGTTGCTGCACAGCCGGTTGGCCGGAGATGCGCATAGGGTTCTTGATATGACCTTTGGCCTTGGTCTTGATGCAGCAATGATGAGTTCCATGCATGGGCGCACGGTTCTCGGGTTTGAGCTTCAGGAACTGCTTGTCGATGCTGCTGAAGTCAATTTTGCAGAAAGGCCTAATGTGGATGTAATCCATGGTGATTCTGTTGAGTATATCAGGAATTATACAGGACTCCCCTACGACCTTATCTTTATCGACCCTGCAAGGCGCGGCGACTGCGGTCAGCGCCTCTTTAATCTTCATGATTGTCAGCCCGACCTCATAGAGCTGCTTCCTCTGCTAAAACGAAATGGCAAGATGATATTGGCCAAGCTCTCGCCTATGCTCGACGTTACACAAACCTTGCGTGATCTGCCCGGCACTACTCAGCTTCATATTGTCGAGGAAGGCGGCGAATGCAAGGAACTCTTTGCCATGATTTCAGCAGAGCCTGTTTCCGAGCCGGAGATTGTAATCGATCGATTCACTGCCGAAGGGCTCCGGCAATGGTCTTTCACCCGTCAGGAAGAGGCATCGGCCCAGAGCCGTATGCTTAACTCTCTGCCTCGTTCCGGCCAATGGCTGCTCGAACCGTCGGCGGCAACGATGAAAGCGGCTCCATTCAATCTAATATCCGCGAAATTGTCTGTAGATGTTCTGCATGCCAACACGCACCTTTATATAGCCGACAACCCTGTGAGGGATTTTCCCGGTAACGCATACAAAATTCTGGAAGCGTTGCCGCTATCTTCGTCGGTGCTGAAAACGCTCGGACGTACCTATCCCAAGGCTGAAATAGCCGTGCGGAATCTTAAAGGATTTACACCTGACTCGCTGCGCAAAAAATTAAAAATAAAACAAGGAAGCGACATACGAATATATGCCGCCTCCTTATCACTCCCCTCGGGAGCTGCGCCTGTAATTTTAGTTACACGACGCGGGTAATTCCGAATATTTCATAAGCCCGGCCATCAGGAGCATATACTCTTTTTCGATTTCGAAATATGATTTTGTGACGTCGATGTAATAGTTGATTTCCTGCAGATATGTCAGCAGCGACATCTCTCCGCCATCCAGCGCCATTCTGAGCAAACGCAGATTGTCGGTGCTGACAATTACAGGGCCAAGCATATCCATCTGCTGTTTCAATGCCGACGCCCTGACATAGTCGGCTTCTATCTGACTGTAAGTGTCGATCTGAGTCTGTTCTTCGGTCAGCTGTTGTGCCCGAGCCTCGAGGAGGGCTACCTGCTTTTCCTGCTTGCGGGAGTAAACCGGCAGAGTCATGCCAAGTGATAAACCGTTGAAATGCGTTCCATCTTCATAGGCGTGTTCATACCCGACGGAGAATTGAGGAAAACGGGCTTTGGAAGCGAGTTCGACTTTCGCCGCCGAAGTTTTGGCACGTGCTTCGGCCAGTCGATACTGCGGCGAGCGGCGGTAGGCATCTTTCAGAGCCGAAAGGTCGGGCATCACGAAATCACAACCGTCAGCCACGCAATTCCACTGATCATGTCCGCATTTCTCCCCGGAGACTGTTGCCGCTTGTCGGCCATCAGGAACATACCATGCCGGATAATCGGTGAGATTTTTGAGGTCGTCAGCAGTGACGGTTCCCTTAGACTGCTGCTCTATATCCCTGATAATGGAATTCATCTGACCGTCGGCCTCAAGATTCTCGCAATATGTGCGGGTGTGCTCAATTTTGATTTTGTTCAGGTCGAGCAATGTCACTTCGCCATTATGCCATGCACGGTCATATTTCGAAAGGAGAGAGTCGTAGTTTTCGTGGATACGGTGTATCAGACCGTGATAATTCCGGGCTGTAACATATTCTATAAGTCTGGTGCGGGCAGCAAACAGGTTCTCGGCATGAACGGCAGCTACTTCGCAATTCTTCAGCGAGTCAATGGCGCCGGCAACTTTGCCTGCGGCCTGCCTACGGCGGAAGTCGGGCAGCCGCTGCGATATGCCTGCCGACCAGCGGTTGCGTTCTCCCCGGGTCTGAGGCCACAGATAACCGAACTCGATTTCGGGATCCTCGGGGGCCACACTGCCAAGCACTTCAGCCTTTGACGCGTCGAGCTGTTGCGTTGTGATTTCCAAGGTGTTGCTGGCGTCGGCTATCCGGGTGGCCAGTTCATTGAACACACCCTGGGCATCGGCGGCTGACATGGAAACGACCAGAGAGCCGGCTGCAAATAACGGTTTTATTATTCGGTTCATTCTTCAAGTGTGGTTTTACTTCCGGTGTTGTCTGCCGGTGATTTGCGGCTACGTGAAATATAACGGTAAAGAATCGGCACTACATAAATGTTGAGGGCTGTCGATGAAATAAGACCGCCGAGAATCACCACCGCAAGCGGACTCTGGATTTCGTTTCCGGGTTCATGACCGCGCAGCGCCAGCGGTATGAGAGCCAGAGCCGAAGTCAAGGCTGTCATTATTATCGGAAGCAGACGGTCGGCTGAACCGATCGTTATGCGGCGCGAGAGGCTTTCACCCTCTTGTTTCAGATGATTGTAGCGTGAAATGAGCAGCATGCCGTTGCGGGTGGATATGCCGATCAACGATATGAATCCGATGATGGCGGGGATATTCAGTTCGCTGCGCGTGAGCACAAGGATCAGCACTCCGCCGATCATGGCGAGCGGCATATTGATCAGTATAACCAGTGATTCGCGTATGTCGCGGAACTCGGCATAAAGTAGCATGAGAATAATAGCCAAAGCCAGAAGTGTGGTCAGTGCAAGCGTGCGTGAAGCGGATTGTTCGTTCTCGAACTGTCCGCTGTATTGTACATGATACCCCTGTGGCATCTTCACGTTTTCGGTCACCCGGCTGCGGATCTCATCCACAACGCCGCGTAAATCGCGGCCTTCCACATTGGCTGAAACCACAATACGCCGGTTGCCGTTTTCTCGATTTATGGTGTTCGGTCCGCTTGTCGAAACTACATCGGCCACGCTGGCCAGAGGCACTTTCCCGGAACGGGTGTCAATGGGCAGTCGGCGCAGATAATCAATATCTGCATGGCTGTCACCATCGAACTTCACAGTGAGAGCCACCGGATAACCATCTTCATAAACCTGCGATACCTGCCGGCCTGCCAGCGCGACATCAATGAATTCCGAAAAACGGTTCATTGACACACCGTAGCGGGCAAGGATTTCGCGTCGGGGTATAATTTCAATCTGAGGCCGCTCAACCTGCTGCTCAATGTTGACATCCTCCACGCCCTCGATGGAGTGAATTGTCTCTTTGATTTCACGCCCGACAGCATATAGGCGGTTGAGATCGGGACCAAATACTTTTATAGCAATTCTGGCTTCCGTGCCCGAGAGCATGGCGTCAATGCGATGTGAAATCGGTTGCCCGATTTCGATACTTGTGCCCGGGATTTCCGACAGTTCATGGCGCAGCTGAGCCACCATCTCTCCCCTGCTTCGTCCCGAAAGTCTGTAAGGCGCCTCGATTTCAGAAACATTCACGCCCAATGAGTGCTCGTCGAGCTCGGCACGGCCGGTTTTGCGTGCTGTGGTGCTGATTTCAGGCATGGAGAGTATGATCCGTTCGGCCAGCCGGCCCACACTGTCGCTCTGGTCGAGTGCGATGCCGGGCAGCGTGGAGACATTGATGGTCAACGATCCTTCGTTGAAATCGGGAAGGAAGCTGCGCCCGAGGGTGAAAAACAGAGCCAACGAGACAGCAAACAGCCCTCCGACGCTCCACATCACCGTCCGTGCGTGATCGAGGCTCCATGCGAGTGAACGTGAATAAGCGCTGCGGAGCTTGCGGGTAATCCATGGGTCCCGCGAGAGTTCTTTACTATCTTTGCTGCCATCTTTATCCACATTGCCTCCGAGAAGGTAAGAGCAGAGCACCGGCGTCAGCGTCAGAGCGACCAGAGTGGATGCTGCCAGCGCTACTATAAAGGATACACCTAATGGCAGGAGCATGCGCCCCTCCATGCCGGTGAGGAAGAACAATGGCAGAAAGCTTGCTACGATAACGAGCGAGGAATTGAAAATCGGTTTTCTTACTTCGCGTGAGGCTTTGTAGACCACCTGGAGCGTTGTCTGCCTCTCCTCTTTTGGCAGACGGAAGTTCTGTCGCAGACGCTTGTAGACATTTTCCACATCGACTATGGCGTCATCGACGAGCGACCCGATGGCGATGGCGATACCTCCGAGCGACATGGTGTTGATGGTAACCCCCATGGCCCGAAGAATCAGAATGGTGATGATTATCGACAAAGGCAAGGCAACCACAGAGATAAGAGTGGTGCGCAGATTCATCAGGAAGAAGAACAGCACAAGTATAACCATCAACGCTCCTTCGAGCAGCGATGTCTGAAGATTGGATATGGAGCCGGATATAAAGTCGGATTGACGGAATATATCGGTCGACATCTCCACGTCGGAAGGCAGTGAATTTTTGATCTGTGCGAGTTTATCCTCGAGACGGCGAGTAAGTTCGATAGTGCCTACGCCCGGCTGTTTGGTGACCGTGAGCAACACCGACTCGCGCCCTTTGACCGATGCTGTGCCTATTCGAGGCGTGGCGCCTCCCGGTACAACCCGGGCCACATCGCCCAGCCTGATGTTTTTCCCGGATGAGAGCGGCACCGCCAGATTGCTGAGATCTTCGGCCGAAGATGAGTTAATGGCACCTTTAAGCAGATATTCATTGCCGTGGGCATAAAGAACCGACCCGGTGGCGTTGGCATTGGCATTGTCGATTGCTTCGAGCACTTCGCCAAGTGTGGCTCCATGGAATTTCATCTTTTCCGGAGAGAGAAGGATCTGCATCTCGTTGGCCTGACCGCCGATGACCGAAACCTGTGCCACTCCCTCAGTTGCGAGCAACTGACGTGCCACATCGCGATCCACTATTTTGCGAAGTTCAAGCATTGATGTAGTTTTCGGTGTGAACCCCACAATAAGCATTTCACCGAGGATAGACGACTGCGGCCCCATCACAGGAGTGCCTACACCGGGCGGAAGAGTTTCGGCTACTGACGCCAGACGCTCCGCCACGGTCTGTCGGGCGTGGTATATGTCGGTTCCCCAGTTGAATTCCACCCACACCACCGAGAAACCGGTGTTGCTCTGCGACCTTGTGCGCCGTATATCTTTGGCTCCGGTCATTGTGGCTTCAACGGGATAGGTGACAAGCTTCTCCACCTCCTCCGGCGCCATGCCCGGCGCTTCGGTCATTACAACTACGGTGGGTGCGTTGAGATCGGGGAAAATGTCAACTTCGGAACGGGTGAGCACAATACATCCGGCAATCATGATCACTGCTGTTAGCACCAGAGTGATCACCCGGTTGAGAAGCGAGAATCGGATTATTCTGTTCAGCATGGCGGTGCGCTTAATGATTGTGGCTGTGGCCTTCGGGCACCACGCCCGAGGTTTCGGCCAGCTTGACGTAGGTCATGCCTTTGGTTACAACTTTCTGACCGGTAGCAAGACCGGAGATGATCTGGCGACGATGTCCGTCGGTGTTGCCCGGTGTGACGGGAATTTTGCGGTAATGCCCGGGCATTTCCTCAAGATAAAGGAAATATTTGCCTTGTTGCTCGCTGAGAGCATCTTCTGCTACCGAAAGCACGCTGTCGGATTCGGCACCGATGAGATAGACTTCACAGAATGAGCCGCTGACATCTGCGGCGCCGGTGTTTGGAAGCGAAAAGTAGAGTGGAATATAGCCGTCGGCCGATTTTACTATTTCCGATGCCGAAATTCTGTGGCCGCCTGAAGCTGCCACATCAGTGGTGCCGGAAGAATAAGGTGTGCGGAATCGGGCGTTGGTGATACTACGTGCCATGGAGGCGTGCGATTCCGGCAGATCGGCCCGCAGCGTGAGTGCCTTGTTTGACGAAATGGTGGCTATGGGCTGTCCGGCCGATACAAATTCCCCGTCAGCGACATTCACAGATGTCACTGTGCCTGCGACAGGCGCGGTCGCCGCGCCGTAGCGGGCCGCACCGGCTCCCAAAGTGCTTCGCGCTTCCTCTACACGTTGCTTAGCCGCGTTATAGTCTTTGGTAGAGACGATGCCCTCCTTGTGGAGCGGAGTGATTCTTTCGAGTTCACGGCGGGCCGATTCATATGCCACGCGGGCTGCCTCATTGGGATCGCCGCCGCTCATGCCTTTGGCCGACACGGTGGCTATGGTCGCGTCGGCACCCACATGCACTCCTGGAGTAATGCCGCGGGCAATATGCACGATACCGCTCTGGCGTGCTGCCACTACTCCCTCGTTGCCCGGCATGGATGTGATTTCGCCTGAGACTTTCAGAACATCTGCAAATTTCCCAGGAGTCACTTCCTCCGACTCCACACCCAACAGTTTCACCTGCTCGGGTGTCAGAACTATTAATCCTTCGTGGGAGTGCTCTTCTTTTGTTACCTTCTCTGAATCATGGTCATGTGCGGATTTTTCGGAATGGCCGCATCCGCAAAGGATAGTCAGCAACATTGCTGCGAATATATTGCTAAGTTTTCCGGTATTCATCAATCTGTTATATGGCTGTGTAATATATTTATATGGCTGTGTAATATTTTAGTGTACAAATTTACGAATTTATTCAAAAATAAATTGTAACTTTGAATTGCTTTTACATTACTTAACGATGATCTCAGCCATAATTATAGTTTCAATCCTTGCATTGGCCTTAGGGCTGGCGCTGCTGATGCGCTCTAAGGATTCCGGTCGCGTTGTTGATTCCTACAACCAAAAGGTCGATTCCATGCAGGCCGAAATTACCAGACTGCAGATGGAGGCAGCAGCGCGCGCATCGCAACAGGTGGCAATGGAAACGAAAGTATCGGCGGCCAATGCACAGATTGCTGCCCGCGATGCCCAGATTGCCGACAAGGAGGCTATGGCCGCAGATTTGCGCCGGCAGCTCGATGAAACCCGTAATCAACTCAGAGAGAGTCGCACCGAACTTGCCGAAAGCCGCAAGCAGTCGGCCGAGATGATGAAACAGCAGGAGGACCGATTCAAGGTTGTGGCCAATGAGATTATTACGTCAAGCAATCGTAATTTCAGCGAACTGTCGTCAAGAAAAATCGATGATCTGCTCAAGCCTCTTAAAGAGAATATCGAGACATTTAGAAAATTTGTGGGAGAGAACCAGCAGAATTCTTCCCGACAGTATGTCGATCTTATGACAGAAGTGCGTAATCTGCGTGAACTCAACGCACACATTGGTAAGGAAGCACAGGAACTTAGCCGTGCGCTGCGCTCCAATTCAAAGACTCAGGGCGACTGGGGCGAGATGATTCTTGAGAAACTGCTTGAAAATTCCGGACTTGTCAAGGGGCAGCATTTCGACACCCAGGTTACGAAAAACGCTGATGGCACAGTGCTGAAGTCGCCCGACGGAAGCTCATTGAGAGCCGATGTGGTTGTCTATTATCCCGACGGCCGTTGTGTGGTTATTGACTCCAAGGTGTCGATAACCGATTTCGTGGAGTATGTGCGCCTGCGTGATGAGGGATTCCCCGACAGCGACGAGCATGTGAAGTGTGCGCTGAAACAGCATATCGCTTCGGTGAGGGCGCATATCGACGAACTCCTCCCGAAATGCTATCAGGATGTGATCGGAACCAAAAAGCTTGATTTCGTGATCATGTTCATCCCGAATGAGGGAGCGTATATGGCTGCGATGCAAGCCGATGATTCTCTTTGGAATTATGCATTCAAACGTAATGTGGTGATCGCATCGCCCACCCATCTTATTTCAATGCTGCGGATGCTCGAAAAACTGTGGCAGGAAGACAAGATTCAGAAAAATATCGACGAAATCGCACGTCTGTCCGGTGCCATGCTCGACAAATTCAAGGGAATGATGGATGCTTTCGACGATGTGGAAAATGCTCTTGGCAAAGCGCAGAATTCTTTCAGCGCATTGCGCAACCGCCTTTCGGAAGGTAAGGGCAACATCTTCGTCACCGCCCGGAAAATCAAAGAACTCGGCGCGAAAACAAACAAATACACTCCCAAAGAGTTAGAATAATATATTTGGAACCAACTTTTCGTTAAAAAACCGTTCCCCATCAACACAAATGAAAGAAACAATAGCTAAGATACGATCTGACTATCACCGGTATACCGGCAAAGGAAATCATCCGTTCTATCGCATTATCCTCTACCTTCTTTTGGGGCGGGACCACTGTTTCAATTATAGCTTCTGGCTCCGTCTCGCACACAAAAAGAGTTGGATATGGCCTTTGGCTGTGTTTATGCACAAAAGGTTATCGACCAAATATCTTGTGCAGATTCCGCGTCAGTGTGAAATCGGCTATGGCCTCTATCTCGGACACGGGATATGCATGGTAGTGAATCCACATACCGTTATAGGAAACAATGTGAATCTGAGCCAGTTCCTCAACATTGGCACTAATCATGGCACTGCGGCCACGATAGGCGACAACGTGTGGATTGGCCCAAATGTGTGCATTGTGGAAGATGTGCATATTGGAAACAACTCGAGCGTAGGAGCCGGTGCAGTCGTTGTCAAGGATGTGCCCGATGGAGCCACCGTGGCCGGAGTGCCCGCCAAGGTCATTTCCATGAAACCTCAGAATTTCCACTTCAACATCTATGATGTCTGACCTTCGTTATGATTGAACTTCTTTTTTTGAACTGACCAGTTTTGTGAAACTTAAAACATAAACAAACCCGGTAGAACTCTCAATGAGTCTGCCGGGTTTGCTGATGTTGTATGAGTTTGTAATTGCTGTCGGGCGATCGTTTTATCCGAGTGTGGCAAGGGAGGCCCGGAGCGCGGAGAGGCGCTGCTCGGTGTCGGCCTGTTTGCGACGTTCGGCTTCGATTACGGCAGCGGGAGCTTTGGTCACGAAACGTTCGTTGGCGAGTTTCGCCTGAATCTTTTTGAGGAAGTCGGCGTGGTAGGCGATCTCCTTTTCAATTTTCGCTTTCTCGGCTTCGACATCGATGCTCGAGGCCAGAGGGATGGCAAACTCCGTGGTGTCGACAATCATGCCGGCGGCCGGACCTTCGGGCTTGTTGCTGTTGTCGACAATGTCCGATATGTTGGCGAGCTTCTGCACCAGTGATTCCACGCCTGTCGAGAGACCTGTATTGCGGCCGATGACCAAAAGCTGCAGTACATCGCGCTGCGGCAGGTTCTTTTGAGCACGGACACCGCGGACAGCAGTGACAATCTGCAGTGCGAACTCCACTTCCTTGAGCAGACCGGCATCGACTTCGCCTGCCTGAGGCATCATCTGTACCATCAGAGATTCGCCTTGACGACGCTCCTCGAGGTTCTGCCACAGCTCTTCGGTGATGAAGGGCATGAAGGGGTGCAGTAATCGCAACTGTCGGTCGAAGAACTCAACGGTGGTGCGGTAGACATCTTCCGCCACAGCCTTGCCATAGGCAGGTTTCACCATTTCGAGATACGACGAGGAGAAATCGTCGCGAATGAGACGGTAGAGCAGGTTGGCTGCTTCGGAGATACGGAATTTCTCCATCAGGTCGTTCACCTCGGCGATGGCTGCGTTGAGACGTGAGCGGAACCACCTGATGGCAGCACGGTCGGCATCGCTGACCTCCTGACGCTGAGTGCCTTCGGCAGGTTCTCCCCATTGGGCGATCAGGCGGAATACATTCCATAGCTTGTTGGAGAAGTTGCGGCCTGTCTCGCAAAGTTTTTCATCGAAAAGGATGTCGTTGCCGGCGGGAGCCGAAAGCATCAGTCCGAGACGCACACCATCGGCGCCGAAATCCTCGATGAGTTTCAGCGGGTCGGGAGAGTTGCCCAGCGACTTGCTCATCTTTCTTCCGAGCGAGTCGCGCACAATACCGGTGAAGTAAACGTTGTTGAAGGGCTGCTTGCCCATATACTCATATCCGGCCATAATCATGCGGGCTACCCAGAAGAAGATAATGTCGGGACCGGTGACCAGCGTGGCTGTGGGATAGTAGTAGTTGATTTCGTCGTTACCGGGATTGTTGATGCCGTCGAATAGAGTAATGGGCCAGAGCCACGACGAGAACCAGGTGTCGAGAGCGCCTTCGTCCTGCACGAGATCTGATTCGCATATGTCGCCGCAACCTTCGATGGCATGAACCTTTTCGAGGGCTTTTGCTTTGGAAGCCGCAACCACTACGGCCTCTTTCTCTGGCTGAGCGGGATTGCGATAATAATATGCCGGGATGCGGTGTCCCCACCATAGCTGGCGGCTGATGCACCAGTCCTGTATGTTTTCAAGCCATACGCGGTAGGTCGATTTGTATTTTTCAGGCACGAAGCGGATGATATCGTCCATTACCGGTTTGAGCGAAATGTCGGCGAAATGCTTCATGTCGATGAACCACTGGAGCGACAGGCGAGGTTCGATAGGAACCTTTGTACGCTCTGAAAGTCCCACATTATTTACATAGTCTTCGACCTTTTCCATCAGATTGGCTCCGGCGAGGTCGCGGGCGATTTCGTCGCGGACAACGAAACGGTCCTTGCCCACATACAAGCCTGCGACTTCGGCCACGGTTCCATCTTCGTTGAAGATGTCGATCGACTCGAGGTTGTGTGCCTTGCCGAGCATGTAGTCATTCTTGTCGTGGGCAGGAGTGACTTTCAGACAGCCGGTGCCGAAATCAACCTCCACATATCGGTCCTCGATAACGGGAATCTCGCGGTTGACAAGCGGCACAATCACTTTTTTACCTTTGAGCCAGGCGTTTTTGGGGTCTTTGGGATTGATGCACATGGCGGTGTCGCCCATGATGGTCTCCGGGCGGGTGGTGGCTACCACTGCATACAGGCGACCGTCGTTGTCTACGTGCACCACATTCCCCTCTTCAGTGGCTTTGGCAACGTCGAACGACGCATCCTGACAGTCTGGTGCGAGATAATAGCGCAGGTAGTAGAGTTTCGACTGCTCCTGCTCAAAGTACACTTCGTCATCAGAGATGGCTGTGCGGTTAACAGGGTCCCAGTTGACCATACGGAGCCCACGGTAAATCAGCCCCTTTTCGTAAAGGTCGCAGAAAACCTTTGTGACCGATTCCGAACGCAACGGATCCATTGTGAAAGCGGTGCGGTCCCAGTCGCATGAGGCACCGAGTTTGCGGAGCTGCTGAAGGATTATGCCGCCATGGTGATGCGTCCAGTCCCATGCATGTTCGAGAAACTGCTCACGGGTGAGATCGGTTTTTTTGATACCCTGGGCGGCCAGCTTGGCAATCACCTTAGTCTCGGTGGCGATGGAAGCATGGTCGGTGCCGGGCACCCAGCAGGCATTTTTGCCCTGCATGCGCGCACGGCGGATGAGGATGTCCTGAATGGTCTCATTGAGCATGTGCCCCATGTGGAGAACTCCGGTTACATTGGGGGGAGGGATAACGATGGTGTAGGGTTCGCGGCTGTCGGGCCTGGAGCTGAAAAGTTTATGCTCCATCCAGTAGGCATACCACTTGTCTTCAACCTCTGCGGGGTTGTATTTGGCTGCTAATTCTTTCATTCGAAATCAAATTTGGCGCAAATTTACGAAAATTCACTGAAATTGCGTACTTTTGCAGTTAAATAATGACATCCCCCGTTAACCTATATAAATATTAACCTCATATCAACATGAACAAAACTCTTCTGCCCGTGGCGGCGGCATCGCTGATTGCCCTGACCACCGGTTGCAGTAATCATGAAAGCATGATTGAGAAACCTGATTTCAAAGCCAATGCCGACAGCGTGTTTGACATTGACGCTCTCGAGGCTCTTGGCAGAGTGTCGAATCCCCAGGTGTCGCCCGACGGCAAAAAAGTGCTCTTCGGCATCGCTTACGAAAGTGTTGAGCAGAACAAGAGCAACAACGAACTCTATGTGATGAACCTCGATCGCACCGAGCCTCGCCGCATTACCCGCACAGCCGACTCGGAGCAGGATGCCGTGTGGATCGACGGTGGCAGCAAAATCGCCTTCATCGCCGCTCACGACGGCAAACCCCAGATGTGGGTGATGAACGCCGACGGATCAAACCGCCATGTGGTCAGCAACCTTGAAAACGGCGTCAGCGGATTCAAGGTTTCGCCCGACGGCAAGAAAGTGGTTGTGGTTTCCACAGTAAAATATGGCCGCACTGCCCAGGATGTCTATCCCGATCTCACCAAAGCCACAGGACGGCTGATCGATGACCTGATGTACAAACATTGGGACGAATGGGTGACAGAAATTCCTCATCCTTTCGTGGCCGACTTTGACAACTACCGTCTGAGCAACGTGGTTGATGTGATGGATGGCGAACGTTTTGAATCGCCCATGAAGCCTTTCGGAGGCATCGAATCCTTCGCCTGGTCGCCCGATTCCAAAAATCTGGTCTACGTAAGCCGTAAAAAGGAGGGAATGGAATATGCTCTTTCAACAAATTCCGACCTCTATTGCTACGAACTTGCCACCGGCAAGACCCGCAACCTCACCGAGGGAATGATGGGCTACGACACCAACCCGGCATTTTCGCCCGACGGTTCTAAACTCGCATGGCTTTCGATGGAGCATGACGGTTACGAGTCCGACAAGAACCGCCTGTTTGTGATGGATATGGCCACTGGCGTTAAAACCGACCTCACAGAGGGTTGGGATTACACCATCGACCAGTTCGCATGGTTCCCCCAGGGCGACCGTATCTATTTCATCGCGCCTTATCAGGGCGTCGCCCCTATCTTCTCAATCGATTTAAAGACTAAAATTGTTGATAGAGTCACTGCTCCCGAGGATGTCTGCGACTACGCCGCGCTTGCTCCCGTCGATGGCAAAACTCTGGTGACGATGCGTCATTCGTTCCTATATCCCAACGAAATTTTCAAAGTGGAGGACGCTGTGGCCTATCAGCTCACCGACGTCAATGGTGAAATATTCGATAAGGTTGAGCGACCCACATGCCGACAGGTGATGGTGCCCACTACCGACGGCAAACTGATGACCACCTGGGTGCTCTATCCTCCCAAATTCGACGAAACCAAAAAGTATCCCGCGATCCTTTATTGTCAGGGTGGACCCCAGCAGGCAGTAAGCCAGTTCTGGAGTACCCGCTGGAATCTGATGCTGATGGCTGCAAACGGCTATATTGTAATTGCCCCCAACCGCCGCGGTCTCCCCGGTTTCGGCACTGAATGGAATGCCCAGATTTCTGGCGACTACCCCGGTCAGAACATGCAGGATTACCTCTCGGCAGTCGACTACATGAAACAGCAGCCCTACGTCGACGGCAGCCACATCGGCGCTGTGGGCGCCAGCTACGGCGGTTTCTCTGTCTATATGCTTGCCGGTATCCATGAAGGCCGTTTTGCCGCATTCATCGCTCACGCAGGTATCTTCAACACCGAAGCACAGTATCTTGAAACCGAAGAGATGTGGTTTGCCAACTGGGATCTCGGCGGCCCCTTCTGGGATAAGAACAATCCTGTTGCCCAGCGCACTTTCGCCAATTCTCCTCACAAGTTTGTCGACAAATGGGACACCCCTATTCTTGTTACCCACGGCGAATATGATTTCCGCATCCTCTCTTCGCAGGGCGAAATGGCATTCAATGCCGCCCGTCTGCGCGGTGTGCCTGCCGAAATGCTTATCTTCCCCGACGAGAATCACTGGATTCTCAAACCGCAGAACGCCATCATGTGGCAGCGTGTGTTCTTCCGCTGGCTCGACCGCTGGCTGAAACCCGGAGCCGAAGCGCCCGCTCAGCCCTCGGCTGCTCCTTCCGATTCCGTGAAGTAATACTGATTTTTACAAAAGCAAAACCCGAAGCCTCGGCATAGAGACTTCGGGTTTTATTTTATGGTGAATATAGGAAATTAAGAGCTGGTTAAATATGTGGCAGACAGGTCAGTCGATTGAAAACACGCTGCCGGGAAGCGGACGGCAATTATAGTTCGATGCCATGACCTCGCCGTAGGCTCCGGCTGAGCGGAGTGCCAGGAAGTCGCCGCGATGCACTTCAGGAAGCATCTCGTCTTCTCCGAAGATGTCGGATGACTCGCAGATGGGGCCGACTACGTCGTAGCGTTTAGGCTCTCCTGAGGGATTGGAGATGTTCTCGATTTTGTGATGTGCGTTGTAGAGGGCGGGGCGGATGAGGTCAGTCATGCCGGCGTCGACAATGGCAAACCGTTTCGAGGTTCCTTCCTTGACAAAGAGCACCCGTGTGATCAGCGAGCCGCACTGGGCCACGATCGAACGGCCAAGTTCAAAATGCAGTTCCTGATCTGCGCCGAGATGCAGATGGTGGTGGAATGTGTTGAAATATGTCTCGAAATCGGGGATGGGATGGCGCTCTGGGTCGGCGTAGTCGATGCCGAGGCCGCCGCCGACATTGATGGTGCGGAATGTGATACCTTTTGCGCGATATTCGTCCTGCAGGCGGTTGACAGTCTCACAAAGCAGCATCCAAGGTTCGGATTCCGTAATCTGTGAGCCTATATGGAAGTGCAATCCCGAAAGTTCTACTCCCGGTAACGAGCGGGCAAGATCCACTATGGCAGGAAGCATCTCCAGATTGATTCCGAATTTATTTTCGGAAAGTCCGGTAGTGATATATTTGTGGGTATGGGCGTCGATATTGGGATTGACGCGGATAGCCACTGTGGCTGTTTTGCCGAGTTTGACTGCCATCTCGCTGATGATCCGCAATTCAGGCTCCGATTCAACATTGAAGCAGCCGATACCTGCATTGAGCGCCATGAGGATTTCGGGGTCGCTCTTACCCACTCCTGCAAAAACGATTTTTGAGGGGTCGAAACCGGCTTCAAGTGCCCTGGCGATTTCATAACCGCTCACGCAGTCAACTCCAAGACCGGCCTGCTCGATAGGCCTGAGTATGCCGGGGTTGGCGTTGGCTTTGATTGCATAATGAATTTTGTAGCGAGGGTCGCGTGTGGCTCGTTTAACCTCGTTTAAGGTGCGGTTGAGCAAGTCGAGGTCGTAATAATAACACGGAGTGGTCACATCGGCGAAACGCTCGGTAAAAAAGCGTGTCATAGAAAACGTAGGAGGTTTAGTCAGACAGTAGATACTCAATCCTTGAAGAGCATTTTGCTAAGTGAGTTGAGAGCTTTCACCTTGTCTTCCTTGCGGATGAGGAAAGAGATATTGTAGTTGCTGCCACCATACGAAATCATGCGCACGGGTATGTCGGAAAGCGCGTCGAGGGCCTTGGCTTCATATCCGGTGTTGGTCCATTCCATATCGCCGACTACGCAGATGATCACCATGTCCTTGTCGACAGTCACGGTGCCGAATTTCTTGAGATCACTGAGGATTTCGGGCAGAAATTTGTCGTTGTCGATGGTTAGAGAGACACCCACCTCGCTGGTGGCTATCATGTCGATGGGAGTCTTATACTGCTCGAAAGTCTCGAACACGCTTTTGAGATAGCCATAGGCCAGAAGCATGCGCGAACTTTTGATTTTTATGGCCGTGATGTTGTCCTTGGCAGCTACAGCTTTGATGTGGGGCGTTGAGGTTTTGCTTGAAATCAAAGTGCCTTCGGCGGTAGGTTCAAGCGTGTTGAGAAGACGCACTGGAATGTTGCTCATCTTTGCGGGGAGCACGCATGTGGGGTGCAGAATCTTTGCGCCGAAATAGGCCAGCTCGGATGCTTCCTCGAAGTGGAGGTTATGCACCGGACGGGTTTTCTCCACGAATCGGGGGTCGTTGTTGTGCATGCCGTCGATGTCGGTCCAGATTTCAATTTCGTCGGCATTGACGGCAGCTCCGATGATCGAGGCGGTGTAGTCGCTTCCTCCGCGCTGTAGATTGTCGACTTCGCCGGCGGCATTGCGACAGATAAAACCCTGTGTAATGAAGATTTCAGCCTCGGGCGCTGCGTCGAGCAGAGGTTTGATATGGTTTTCAATGTGAGCCATATCGGGGTCGGCGTCGGCGTTGGTCTTCATGAACTCGAGAGCGGGGAGCGCAACGGCCTTTAGACCGCGCTCGTTGAGCAGAGCGGTCATCATGGCAACGCTCATGATTTCGCCCTGAGCGAGGATAACCTTTTCATCGACAGCTGTGAAAGTATGTTTTCGGGCGTAGGAGCGGAGCAGCGAGAAGACATCTTTGATTACTTCAAGCGCTTCCTGTTTGCTCTCGGGTTTGGTGTAGAGATTGTTCACTGTGAGAATATACTTCTCTTCGAGCATGCCTATGAGCCTCACGGCTGCTTCGGCGTTACCTTTGTAGAGATAGTCTGAAATCTCGACAAGCATATTAGTGGTACCCGACATAGCTGAAAGCACCACGATGTTGCGGTCGCGGCTCGATACCAGGTCGGCTACATGCTGGATGCGGTCGGCCGATCCGACCGAGGTGCCTCCGAATTTTAATACTTTCATATTTACAGTTCGATTGAAATTTTGGCAAAATTACAATAAAATCCTTATATAGAAAAATTCTTGTTAGGGAAATGTGTCATTATGTGACAAATGTGCAATTAAAACATGAAAAATCCGTGCCTGTCGCTGTTCAGCGAGGGGCACGGATCACGTTACTATCTTGATAAATCAGAAGGTTGCTGTTTCAGGGATTATTCGCCCATGAGATATTTGTCGATTGCTTTTGCAGTGTCACGGCCGGCGGCGATGCAGCGTACCACCAGTGAGGCTCCGGTGTTCACATCGCCGGCAGCGAACACTTTGTCGACACTTGTGGCGTGTGTGGTGGCGGCTGTCTTCACATTTCCGCGGGCATCTTTTTCCAGTCCGAGGTCGTTGATAATACCTTCGGCCACCGGATTGGTGAAGCCCATGGCCAGAAGCACCAGTTCGGCCTTGATGGTGGATTTTTTTCCGGTGTGCTTCAGATTCATGCGGCCTGTGGCAGGATCTTTCTCCCACTCCACTTCTTCGACCTCCACCTCTTTGACATTACCTTTTTCGTCAGGTACGAATCGGCGGGTGTCGAGGAGCCAGCGGCGGTCGCAACCCTCTTCGTGGCTGCTCGACGTCTTCAGCACCACAGGCCAGTAAGGCCACGGGGTGGCGGGGTTATCCCCTACCGGTGGTTTGGGCATGATTTCAATCTGGGTGACGGAGAGAGCGCCCTGACGGTGTGAGGTGCCTACACAGTCGCTGCCGGTGTCGCCGCCGCCGATTACGAGCACATTCTTCCCTTTGGCCGAGATGCGTTCGGCAGCGGGGATCTTGACGCCGGCATTCACGCGGTTCTGCTGCTGGAGAAGTTCGAGGGCGAAGTGCACACCTTTGAGGTCGCGTCCTTCTACGTTGAGGTTACGGGGCACCTCGGCACCCATGGCAAGGCAAATGGCATCATAATCGCGCATCAGTTCCTCAGCTGTGACATCTTTGCCTACGTGGCTGTTGCAGCGGAATTCCACACCTTCGGCTTTCATGATGTCGACGCGGCGGTCGATCACAGCCTTGTCGAGTTTGAAATCAGGAATGCCGAAACGGAGCAGTCCGCCGGGTGCTTCGTTTTTCTCGAAAACGGTGACTGTGTGTCCGGCGTGATTCAGACGGTTGGCGCACGCCAGACCGGCGGGTCCCGAACCGATCACCGCCACTTTTTTGCCGGTGCGGAACGGGGGCTGCACCGGACGGATGCGACCTTCGGCAAAGGCTCGTTCCACTATGGCAAGCTCGTTTTCGCGCACGGTCACGGCCTGATGCTGCTGATTGAGCACACACCCCTTTTCGCACAGGGCCGGACAGATGCGGCCAGTGAATTCGGGGAAGTCGTCGGTCATGGAGAGAAGGCGGTAGGCTCCCTCGATGTCATCTTTGTAGAGACGGTCCTGCCATTCGGGCTGGCGGTTGCCCAGAGGGCAGCTCCAGTGGCAGAATGGTACGCCGCACTCCATGCATCGCGATGCCTGCGCGCGCCGTTCCACGCTGTTGAGGCGTTTCTCAACCTCATTATAATCTTTAACTCGCTCCTCTTTGGGACGATAGCCGCCTTCCTGGCGGTCGATTGAAAGGAAAGCTTTGGGATTTCCCATTTTGATATAAGTTCTTTAGAGCTTGTTTAATAATAAATGTTACCGATAGGGCGGTCAATGTCCGAGCAGATTTCTGCTTGCGTTGAGGGAGTTATGGGGGTCCATAACGACCGATGCGCAAACAGAAAGATGCCGGACAGTGGCCGACACATGGTATTATTTTCATGACATTCACATCTATTAAAACTTATTTTCATGTTTCTGAGTAATATCTTTTGTGAAGAGTTACCTTTGTTTCGCATATCCCGGCCTGCTTTCGTCCTGTTCCTCAGTCGTGTACACACGTACACTCCTTCGTCACACGACGAAATCAGGCTCAGTATATGCGACCCTATCGGCAACATTTATTATTAAACAAGCTCTTAGGTTGAGACTTCTGTTATTTTGCCACTTCCGCCAGGGCTGCTTTTTCGGCCTTTTCGGCTTCCATGACCTTCTTGTACTCGATGGGCACAACCTTTACGAATTGCTTCACGTAGTTGTCCCAGTCGTCGAGCATACGCTGTGCCAGTGGCGAGCGTGTGTGCTTGTAGTGGGCGGAAATCAGACGGTGGAGTTCCCGGTTGTCGGCCACATCCTCGATGAGCGAGAGTTCCACCAGCTCCATGTTGCAGAAGTAGTCGAAATCGCCGTTGGGGTTCCACACGTATGCAACTCCGCCGCTCATACCGGCTGCGAAGTTACGGCCCGTGGGACCGAGCACCACTGTGCGTCCGCCGGTCATGTATTCGCAGCAGTGGTCGCCCACACCTTCAACCACAGCGGTGGCGCCTGAATTGCGGACACAGAAACGTTCGCCCACCTGACCGTTGATATAGATCTCTCCGGATGTGGCGCCGTAGAGAAGGGTGTTGCCTGCGATGATGTTCTTTTCGGGAGGATATGCAGTGCCGTCGGCCGGGGCGATTACAATCTTGCCGCCGGAGAGCGACTTGCCCACATAGTCGTTGGCATCACCATAGAGGCGGAACTCTATGCCGTGCGCCAGGAACGCGCCGAAGCTCTGGCCTGCCGAGCCGGTGAATGTGCACTTGATGGTGCCGTCGGGCAATCCTTCCTCGCCATATTTTTTTGCGAGGGTGCCCGCGAGCATGGCGCCGACAGCACGGTCGGTGTTGGCGATAGGGAACTCCAGTTCCACAGGCATGCCGGCATCTATTGCGGCAAATGAGCGCGAGATGATTTCCCGGTCGAGAACTTTGTCGATGTTGTGAACCTGGGCGGTGGTGTTGATGATCGCGTTTTCAGTCGATTCTTCGGGCATGAACAGAATCTTGTCGAAGCGCAGACCGGGAGCGTGGCATTTGCGCAACTCGTCGTTGACCATCAGCATGTCGGCGCGGCCTATGATGTCATCCATCTTGCGGATGCCGAGGCTTGCCATTGTCTCGCGGATGTCGCGGGCCAGAAATCGGAAGAAGTTGATCAGATATTTCGAGTGACCGATGAAGCGTTTGCGCAGTTCGGGATTCTGTGTGGCGACACCCATGGGGCATGTGTTCATGTGGCATTTGCGCATCATCACACAGCCCAAAACAATGAGCGCGCTGGTGGCGAAGCCATATTCTTCGGCGCCGAGCATGGCCATGATGAGTACGTCGCGTCCCGATTTAAGCTGGCCGTCGGCCTGAAGTTTCACCTGACCGCGCAGGTTGTTTATTACGAGAGTCTGCTGTGTCTCGGCCAGGCCGATTTCAACAGGCACGCCCGCATAGTGGATCGAGCTGGCCGGCGATGCGCCCGTGCCGCCGTCGCTGCCGCTGATGGTGATGAGGTCGCTTTTGGCTTTAGCAACGCCGGCCGCAATGGTGCCGACGCCACTCTCGGCTACGAGTTTGACACTCACCTTGGCGTGCGGGTTTACGTTCTTGAGGTCGAAAATCAGCTGAGCCAGGTCCTCGATGGAGTAGATATCGTGGTGAGGCGGAGGTGAAATCAGGGTAAGACCGGGGATAGAGTGGCGGGTCTTGGCAATAATTTTGTCGACCTTGAAGCCGGGGAGCTGGCCTCCTTCGCCGGGCTTGGCGCCCTGAGCCACCTTGATCTGGATTTCGTCGGCATTGACAAGATACTCTGCGGTGACGCCGAAACGGCCTGAGGCTACCTGCTTGATTGCCGAACGGGCCGAAGTGCCATCCTCGCGGGGCTTGAAACGTGCAGCATCCTCGCCTCCCTCACCGGTGTTGGAGCGTGCGCCGATAGCGTTCATGGCGATGGCCATTGCTTCATGCGCCTCTTTGCTGATCGAACCGAACGACATGGCGCCGGTGACGAAACGGTGCATGATGGCTTCTTCAGGCTCAACCTCCTCAAGAGGTATGGGAGTGCCGGGGCGGAAGTCAAGGAAATCACGAATGAAGATGGGCGACGGCTTGTGATTGACAAGTTCGGTATACTCCTTGAATTTGGCATAGTCGCCGAGTCGGGTCGAGAGTTGCAGTTTGGCAATGGTCTCGGGATTCCAGGCATGTTCCTCGCCATCTTTGCGGAACGAGTAGTAGCCGGTGAACGGGAGCGGGGCGGTGTTGTCGAAATGATCGCCGAATGCCTCTTTATGAGCCGAAAGAATATCCTTTGTCATGGCTTCGAGACCGATACCGCCGATTTTGCTGACTGTGTTGCCGAAATATTTATGGCATGTTTCCTCTGAGAGACCGATTGCCTCGAAGAGCTGTGCGCCCTTGTAGGAGGTAAGGGTAGAGATGCCCATTTTCGACATTACTTTCAACAGGCCCTTGTCGACAGCCTTGATGAAATTGTTTATGGCTGTGCGGGTGTCGAGCTGGATTTCCTTTTTCTTGACAAGATCGTCGAGAACGGAGAATGCCAGATAGGGGTTGATGGCCGAGGCACCATAACCTGCAAGCAGTGCGAAGTGCATCACCTCGCGCGCATCGGCGGTTTCAACCACAAGGGCTGTCTGTGTACGTTTTTTCTTGTGGATCAGGCGGTGATGCACTGCAGAGGTGGCCAGCAACGCCGGAATCGGCGCGTTTTTGGCATCGACACCGCGGTCGGAGAGAATAATATAGTTGCAACCCTCGTCAACTGCCTGCTCGGCTTCCTCGCAGAGGCGTTCAAGTCCTTTGGCCATTCCCTCAGAACCCTCTTCTACCGGGAATGTCATGTTGAGCTTGCGGGTGATGAACCCGAGATAACGCAGGTTGCAGAGCAGGTCGAGCTCGCGGTTGGTGATGATGGGGCGTTTAAGAAGCACCATCTTGCATAGATCGGCCGACATTTTGTTTGGCCACATGCCCACAGCTCCGATGTAGCTGTCGAGGCTCATCACAAGTTCCTCGCGCAGAGGGTCGATAGGCGGGTTGGTGACCTGAGCGAAATGCTGACGGAAATATGTGTACATCAGCTGGGGAAGTTCGGAAAGCACTGCCAGAGGGGTGTCTTTGCCCATGGAATTGACAGGTTCCTTGGCATCGACGGCCATAGGAATCATGATTTTCTCCACTTCCTCGCGGGTGTAGAAGAATGCTTTTTTCAGACGCTCGGCCTCTTTCACTTCCACGGCGATTTTTCGGCCGGAGGAGATGGAGTCGAGGTTGATGCGGTTGCGGCTGAGCCAGTCGCGGTAAGGAAACTGGTCGGCCAGTTTCTCCTTGATTTCCTCGTCGTGATAAATTTTGCCCTCCTGCATGTCCACGATCATCATCTTGCCGGGACGCAGACGGCCTTTCTCCTTGATTTCGGAAGCCTCGAACGGTAGCACGCCGGTCTCGGAAGCGATGACCACCGTGTCGTTGTTGGTGATAAGGTAGCGGGCCGGACGCAGACCGTTGCGGTCAAGCATGCCGCCGGCGTATCGACCGTCGGTAAACAGCAGGGCTGCCGGACCGTCCCATGCCTCCATGAGGATTGAATGATATTCGTAGAATGCTTTCAGACGCGACGAAATCGGGTTCTTGTCGTTGAACGATTCAGGCACCAGCATGGCCAGCGCATGTGGCAGACTCATGCCTGCCATGACGAAGTATTCGAGCACGTTGTCGAGCGATGCCGAGTCGCTCATCCCCTCCTGGCATATAGGAGTGATGTCATATCCGTGAAATGACTCTGCTTTGAGCGAACTTTCGCGGGCTTTCATCCAGAGACGGTTGCCCTGGATGGTGTTGATTTCGCCGTTGTGGCCGAGCATGCGGAATGGCTGGGCAAGCGACCAGGTGGGGAATGTGTTTGTGGAGAATCGCGAATGCACCAGAGCCATGGCTGTGGTGAAACGGGGATTCATCAGGTCGGGGTAATAATAGCGCAGCTGCAGACTCGACAGCATACCTTTATATACTATCACCCGCGAAGATAGCGAGCAAACATAAAAATCTTCCTTGCCCTCGATTTCGACAGATTCCCGCACCTTTTTCTCTACGCTTTTGCGCAGGAGATAAAGGCGGATCTCGATGGGATCGTCGGTTTCCTCGTCGGAAACGAAAATCTGCTTGATAGCCGGCTCTGCCGAGCGGGCCACTTCGCCAAGCTGTCCGTTGTTGGTGGGCACATTGCGTACGGCCATAAGTTTCAGCCCCAAGGCCAGTGCCTCGCGTTCGAAAATGTCGAGAATGATCTGCTGCGACTCCTCATTGTGAGGCATGAACACCAGACCGGTTCCGTAACGCCCTTTTTCAGGCACGGGAATGCCCTGAAGCAGAATGAATTCGTGAGGCACCTGCACCATGATGCCGGCGCCGTCGCCTGTCTTGGGATCGGCACCTTCGGCGCCGCGGTGAACCATGTGTTCCAGCACCTGCAGACCTTGTTCCACCAGCCGGTGACTTTTAATCCCTTTGACATTGACCAGAAGCCCCACGCCGCACGCATCGTGTTCGAAGCGGGGGTCATACAGTCCTCGAGAATTAATGGAAGTATACGCCATTTGATTTATGTGAGATAAAACGTTCTTTTTACGCTAAAATTCAGTACAAATCGGAAAATAGTGACGAATTGTTGTGAATCACATCGCAAAAGTAGCAATATTCTACGAAACTACAAAGAAAATTAGCAAAATGTTTTAAGGAAAAACTCTACCCGGTTTACCCGTCAGGACTCAACTTTCTGTCTCATAGCCACATAATGTAGTTGGAAAAATATGTTATTCAACATCATTGCTGATAAATTCGATATTTAAGTTTGCCGTTTCGATAATAAATGCTACCTTTGCAAACGGCAGTAACAATCTGCCTAGCTTACATTCAATATTTTTTATCTTACTTAAATCTTTCAAATCATTTTCAATGAACAACCTTCAGCAATGTCTGCTGGCGATGTCGTTGGTTTCAGGTGTCGGGTTTACCGCCGTCGCTGAATCAATTACATCCACGCCGTCACCTGCCGTCACCAACAAGGTGTTGGAAGTGAAGATTCAGACAGATCAGGATCTCGGAAGCACAGTGTATTGCTACACATGGTGCAAAAGTATCAACGGGAAGGAAAAGACCCCTTCGTGGAAGTGGGCCGATGTCCACACCTCCAAATTTCAGATGACTGGCAGCGCAGGCACCTACACCTTCAAGATCGCCGACATCAAAAGTTTTTACGAACTGAATGACACCGAGCTTGCAGGTCTTACCGAACTTGGCTTCATTGCCAAAAACGCATCCGGCGGTCAGTCGGGCGACCTCTTTATCAACGTGGTACCGGGTCGATCGGATGCCTACTCCGGCGGTGAGGGAACTCAGGATAATCCTTTTATCCTGAAGAATATCGACGACCTCAAGGAGTTTGCCTCCACATCAATTGACTGGGCCGAAGATGTTTATCTCCGTCTCGATGCCGACATAGATGCGTCGACGCTTGACACTCCTATCGCCTCCAAAGGTTCGCCTTTCCGCGGTCACTTCGATGGCGCAGGCCATTCGATTTCCAATCTCAGGCTGACGGAGACAGCTGTCGGTGAAGCTGTGGGCCTTTTCGGTGGCCTTAAAAATGGTGAAATCAAAAATCTCGGCGTAGTCAACGCCGATATCACCGGCTCCACCTATGCAGGTATACTCGTAGGCTACGCCACATCCGGCACAATCAAGGCTTGTTATACCACCGGTGAGGTGAATGCAAACTCGGTGTGCACCGGCGGTCTCGTAGGTGACAACGTCGGTGCTGTGATTTCTGATTGCTACAGTGGCGCCGCCGTATCCAACACTGCCGACTGTGCTGTCGGCGGTCTCGTAGGTAAAAACGCCGGCGTGATTCAGAATGTCTACGCTTCCGGCTCTGTCAAGGGACTTGATTTCGTGGCAGGTGTGGCAGGTGCGAATTACGGCAATATCCGTCATTCCGTAGCTCTTAATTCTTCTGTTACTTCTTCCATGAATTATAGCGCACGCTTCAGCGGCAACAGCGATTCCCGCAATATAGTGAGCGAAAACAATGCCTGGACCGACATCACACCCGGTCACGGTTCGTGGAGCGCATACGGTTATCCCGCAACACTCCGCTCGGCCAACGATCTCTCGAGCCTCGCGCTTTTCCGTCAGGTCACAGGCTGGGATTTCGATAACATCTGGGAGTGGAGAACTGAGAGCGGAAAATCATATCCCGCTCTGCGAAAAATTTCTGGTCAGACCAATGTCATCCCTGACAATTTTTATAAGTCACTGTCGGGATTGATCGATGTTGCTGCTCCCGGTGTGCTTGTCAGCGCGGGGCCCAACCCCGTCACAACCACCCTCGTCGTCAGCTCCACCGAGGCACTTGCTTCCTGCCAGGTATTCTCGGTAAGCGGTGCCATGATAGCAAACATCGTTCCTGCGGCCGGAATGTCGGAGGTCGCAGTCGACATGTCGACTGCAGCTCCCGGCCTCTACATTGTGAATGTAGTGACTTCGAATGGCTATAAATCAGTAAACAAAATCATCAAGAAGTAATTCACCCCACAAAATGAAACTAAAACGCAACTCATCATACGGTGTCGGTGCGCTGTGCGCGGCCATGCTTCTTGCAGGTTCAGCTTCGGCAGCAGCAGGCGACGCCTCTCTCGACCGTCTCGAAATCAAACTCGACGGCAAAAACATCATCCCCTCGTTCAACAAGAACCAGCTCAACTACGAGATCACCCTTGACGAAGATGTCGCCACAACGGCAACGTTCTCCGCTTCCCCCTCGTCCGCTTCATCGGTTCTCGACATCAACATCAACGGCGTCAACTGTCACAACCATTCGGTTGGCAGCCTTGTCGGTGGCGAGAACAGGATAAAATATATTGTGAAAAACGGCAGTGATTCCAAGGTCTACACCATAAAGATCACTACTCCCGTGGTGGCCCGCAAAGAGTATTTCACATGGAAGAACGCCAACATGTATTTTGTGTTCACCGACCGTTTCTACAATGGTGACACTTCCAACGACAACTCATATCATCGCAAACGTCTGTCAGGCGCCGCCGATGTGGCCACTTTCCATGGCGGCGACATCAAGGGTCTCACGCAGAAACTCGACTACCTCGACAAACTCGGCATCAACTCCATCTGGATTACTGCTCCCTACGAGCAGATGCATGGATGGACAGGCGGTAAGAATGATGCTTTCCCCCACTACGCTTTCCACGGCTACTATGCTCTCGACTGGACCTATATGGATCGCAATATGGGCACCATAGCCGACATGAAGAACTTTGTGACCGAGGCCCACAAACGCGGCATCCGCGTGGTCATGGACATCGTCCTCAATCACACCGGCTATTGCACTCTCGACGATTGCGTCGACTATGATTTCGGTAATTTCAACGGTACTCCCACTGCCGGTTGGGTGCCCGAGGGCACTCCCTATTCCATGTGGGCACCGAAGAACGATGTGTCGTTCAACGCCGACACCCAGGGCAAATGGGGCAACTGGTGGAGCGGCTGGGTACGCGCGTTCAGCGACCACGACTGGTATCAGTCAGCCGGATTCGCAGCTGCAGGCAACGACGACAAAACCATGTCGCTGGCCGGTCTGCCCGACGTTGTCACTGAACAGACATCCGCTGTGCAGATTCCTCCTTTCCTGCAGAAAAAATGGGATGCCGAGAAGGGGGGTGATTACGATGCTTACCGTCTGCCCAACCTTGAATCGTGGCGCGAGGGAGGCAAGGGTGCCCCCGCCGACTATATTATCAACTGGCTCGCCGGTTGGGTGGAATATTTCGGCATCGACGGTTTCCGCTGCGACACTGCCAAACATGTGGAACTTTCGCGCTGGAACCAGCTTAAGGAAACATGCCGCAAGGCTCTGAATAACTGGCGTCAAAGCGATCGCGCCGATGAATATGCAAAGGATTGGACCGATGATTTCTGGATGACAGGCGAATGCTTCGGATGGCAGCACGGCGACACCGGCTATTTTACTGAGGGCAACTTCGACTCCATGATCAACTTCGCTTTCAACAGTACGGAAGGAGGTTCGGGCCGTACACCCACCACCGAAGACTGGAAATATTATGCCAACTTCTGCAACGGCAGCAACGGACGTCAGGTGCTCAACTATGTGTCGAGCCACGACACCGGCCTGCATCGCCCCGGCGACCAGAAAAAGGTGGCTACCATGTTCCTTCTTTGCCCTGGCGGCGCTCAGATATATTACGGTGACGAGACTTCCCGTGGTTATATCAGCGGTTGCCCCGACCAGTCGATGTCAACCCGCTCCGATTTCAACTGGGATGCCGTCGACAATGACGACAACAAACACTGGCAGATTATCGGTCAGTTCCGCCGCCGCAACCCCGCGGTCGGCGCCGGCACTCAGACCGATCTTGGCTCCGACACCTATGCCCGCAAGTTCTCGGCCGACGGTTACACCAATGCTGTTGTGATCAAGCTTAACACCCAGGCTGGCCAGACCTACTCTGTTAGCGTTGGCGACGCATTCAGTGACGGACAGCGTGTGATGGACGGTTACAACAATAACACCGTAGCCGCCGTTTCAGGCGGTAAGGTGTCAATGAAGGCTTCAGGCCCGGTGCTTCTGATTGAGGAATTCGGCAGCATCAGCGGGGGTGGCGGCGGATATGAGGATCCCGGTGAGACCAAGCCCGAGATTTCTGCATCGCCCAACGGCGGCGATTTTGTCGACGAAGTGACTGTCGCTCTCTCGGTCAATCCCATCGGCACCCCTATCCATTATTCCACCAACGGCACTGCCACCGCTTCCTCTCCTGTCTATACCGAAGGTCTCACCTTCACGGAATCCACCACCCTCTCGGTGTTTGCGTCCAACAGCGCAGGTTCTACTACTCAGGAATTCAAATTCAACAAGGTTGAGGCTCCTGCGCCCGGTCAGGCAAAGGTTTCATCGAAACCTGCCGACGGCGCCACCTTCCAGGATGAAATCACCGTGGAACTGTCGGTTAATCCTGCCGGTGTCCCCATTCATTATGCTGTCAATGGCACTGCCACAGCCTCCTCACCTGTTTACACAAAACCGCTGAAATTCACCGAAACCACCACTCTGTCGGTATTCACAGACAATGAGGGTGTCACCAACACCCAGTCGTTCACCTACACAAAGACCGACCTCCCGCCGCAGCCCGAGGTAGAGGTATATGTGCTTCTTAAAAACACTGCCAACTGGTCAAATCCCACCGTATGGGCATGGGTTGACGACAATACCAGCTCGGTTGCCGCCGCCAAATGGCCCGGCGACGCTATGACCAAAGATGGTGATTACTGGCGATGGGAACTGCCTGAAGGGAAAACCACACCTAAGTATATTATCTTCTCGAACAACGGCGATAGCAAGACTAAAAACCTCGACTTTGTTAACAAGCAGATCTATGATTGCAACGGTAACAAAGTGAATGGCGACGATCCCACACCTCCCGTAGGTGACAAGATCACCGTATATTTCGACAACAGTGCCTCGAACTGGAGCAATGTGAAAATCCATTACTTCGGAGGAGACAATCCTACCGACTGGCCCGGAGTGGACATGCAGAAAGTCGAAGGCAACATCTGGAGTTATCAGGTGCCTGCCAATACCACAGGCCTTGTATTCAACAACGGCAACGGCCAGCAGACCAACAACTTCACCTGCAGCGCCAACCATCTCTACGACCGCAACTCTGACAAAGGAGTCTACAATAAGTAAACTAAACTAATAATATCAGGTCCCATGATGCATCATTCACGCATCATGGGACCTTTTTTTGTTGATTATGCAGCGTTACAGACATGGCGTTGTGTCAAAATGCTTGACACTCTCTCATGATTTTTCTCATAAGTCAGCGTTTTAATGGCCGAAGGATAAAAATGAGGGAGAATGGGATGGGGATTGATGAAAAAGAGTTAACTTTGCTCTATGTTTCAGCAATTTTCTGAATTTCTTGCAATGAATATCACCGGTGCAGGTTCCGGTGTGATTATTGGGGTTATCCTTTTGACGGGGATAGCTCTGGCGGCTGTTATCGGCTATTTTTTAACTAAATGGACGCTTGAGCGTTTTGAGAAACTTATCAGCCGGACAAAAACGAAGTGGGATGATGATTTGCTGAATCCCCTGATGTTACGTGCGATTTCGCAGTTGACACCGGCGATTGTGGTCAACTGGCTGCTGCCAGGCTTATTCGGCACGAGTGTTTCTGCCATAAAGTGGCTTACTGCCCTCACGTCGCTCTACATTCTGTGGGCCGCGGTGCGCATTGTCACAATTTTCTTTGATAATCTCTACAACGCTTTCCTCCATCGACGCCGGTTTCGCGCGTATGCTGTCAAAGGCATTTTCGACACTTTCAAACTTATCGCCATATGTATCGGCGTAATCGTGGGTCTGAGCATAATCATCGGAAAATCCCCTGTGGTGATTATCACCGCTCTTGGTGCCTCAGCGGCAGTTTTGTTGCTGATTTTCCAGGACAGTATTCTCGGACTTGTGGCCTCTGTGCAGTTCACCGCAAACAAATTAATGACGCGTGGCGATTGGATCGAGGATAAGAGCCACGATATAAACGGTGAGGTTATCGAAGTTTCGTTGACCGCCGTGAAAGTGCGCAATTGGGATAATTCCGTGTCGACGGTTCACCCCTATGCGCTGATGAAAGGTTCTTTTCGCAATTATCAGCCTATGCGCCGGTCGGGTGGCCGCCGGGTAGACCGGTCAATCTTTATCGATCTGAATACTGTCAGGTTTCTCACAGCCGACGAACTGACTCCGTTGCGCGACGAAGGTTTTATCACCGATGAGGAAATGAGTGCCCGGCAGGTGAATCTGAAACTTTTGCGCAGTTATCTCGAACGTTACCTTGTCAATCACGACAATGTGCGTCACGATATGACAACAATGGTGCGTCAGCTCGAACCCACCCCCTCCGGCCTTCCTCTTCAGCTATATTTCTTTATCGACAATGTAGCCTGGGAAGCCTATGAGGCGTTGGCATCCGACATCTTCGATCATGTATATGCCGTGGTGTCGCTATTCGGATTGCATATGTTCCAGACGCCTGCCGGTACCGATCTGTCGCGCGCCGCCCGCTGATTGCCGAAAAGCATCAATTCAGGGGCAGTGAGGGAACTTTCAGCAGAGTGGTGTCGGGAAAATGATGCGCAAGGTAGCGCCGGATGAAACCGAAAGTATCGTCGGAGATCAGCGGATCGTAGTCGAAGTGTGTGTTATAAAGCACGTAAGGCATTTCTATGCCACGCGTTTTTATGGCCTCGAAGGAGAGGATGGCATGGTTGATTGAACCGAGCGAGCCGTTGACCACCATTATCAGCGGCAGATGGCGTGACGCCACATAGTCTATTGTAAAAAAATCATCTGTCACGGGCACCATCAATCCTCCCGCCCCCTCTATTAGAACATCATCATAGCGCGATGCCAGCTTTTCGGTGGCATCGTCGATGACTTCGAGAGGAATATCGCGTCCGTCGATACGGGCGGCGAGCTGGGGTGAACAGGGGTGGGTGAAAATCAATGGAGCCGTGGTGTGGTCGAGATCTTCCGGCAGGAAGCCTGTTCCCATAAGATGTCGGTGCACTTCAATATCTTCCGACATTGAGGTGTTGCCCGTCTGGATAAACTTCTGGGTTATCACCTTACGGTTCTGTTTCATCAATTCCCGTGCAAACCAGCCTGTGCAATATGATTTGCCGGCATCGGTGTGAATTCCTGATACAAAATATTTCATGCTTTCGGTTTTTTTGTCAGAACGAGATAGGCCGGGCAGAATGTAAGACGGGCTTTATCGCTTGCGGTCAGTGGCCATTCCCGAATAAGTCGTCGCACAGTGGCGGGCGATGCCGTGGCCGACAGCCCGTTCACCCCGGTAAGTTGCAAATGATGCAGAGCATCGCGTGGTGTGTCGAATTCAAGAGTCTCACACTCGGTTGTGGCAACATTTATGGTCACACCGCAGCATCGGGCAATATCGGAGAGTGATTGCAAGGCGGGATATTGCAGCCCCGATCCTGTGATCGATGAGATCTCACTAAAAGTATCGCCGCTGTAGAACGACACTGCCAAAACGCCACCGGGGCGCAATGCCGCGGCGCAACGTCTGAGCCATGTAGCAGGTGAATTTAGCCATTGAACCATGGATGATGAAAATATCACATCCTTGCTTTCAGGAGTCAGATACTCATTGATGAAGTGTATATCCTCCACATCGGCTTTCACGTGAATGGCGCCGGTGTCCTTTCCCACTTCCGGATCGGTATCAAGGTCGACGAGTGTCAGGCTGTGAATATCGGAAGCTAACCGATCAAGATACATGCGCGTGAATACGCCATGACCGTAGCCCATCTCGATGATGTCGAGGTTGCCTTGTGGAATAATGCCGCCCGACAATTCCAGAAGCCGCCGGGCCACTTTTTTCTGTATTGTTGCATTCTCCTCATAGGTGTCGCCTGCCTGTGAAAACTTGTCACAAACCTTCGATTTGTCTATCACAAACCGATCGATTATCCATTGGAAATCGGGCAGATGGGGCATATCGGCAACTTCGGTTATGTCGACACCCTGCCAGGCGTTGCGTTGAGCTTCCGGCGGGAAAATGCGGTCGCACTCCCCTATCACCGCTTTATCCCAAAGGCTGACGTTGCTACGTTCCGCCGGTAGCGAGGCAAAATATTGCAGCTCGCGGCGTAGCCGCTCAACAGTAGTATCGTCGGAAGCAGCGTTGCCAAAATATTTTTCAAAATTATAGCGGGTTCCGGCCGTGCGCAGACGGAATTTGCGGAGTGTGGCCGCATGCAAACCATTAAGAGTTCCGCTGAATATCTCAGGCGGTATACCGCACGTAGGGTGGATATGTTGCTCAGTGCCGTTCACAGCGATGCGGAGTGTGATATTGAGGGATGTGTCCGCAATAAAGGCTGAGGCCGGTTTCACGCCAAACGACCAGCCGATAACAATTATCTCCTTATAATTCCACGCAGACTGTTTTCCGGCAATAATCCGCTCCGCTTCGGCCGCGCATCCGGGACCGTAGCCACTAAGCAGCAGTATGTCGCACTGATTTTTTTTCAGATCAGTGAATGCCTCGGCCGGCACTCCCCATCCTAAAAAAATCACTATAAGCGCTTCGCCGTGGTGATGATTCTGCAGGAAAATATGGTTCATTTATAGATAATGACTGGATTGTGACTGATAGGGTTATTTGCGGGGATTGAGAACCGGAAGTAACCCTTTGAGCGCATGGTCGAGAGCTTCGATGTCATCTTGCGACATTGCCGCCGAAAGAGAGAAGCGCAGACGGTCGGTGCCCGGGGGAACAGTGGGTCGTCGTATTGCCAAAGCTTTTACGCCCTGGAAGAGCAATCGGTTGGAGAGGTCGACAGCTTCCTTCGGATCGCCGATGATCAGTGGTTGAATGTGCGACACCTCTATTGGTATCACCGAGAATTGGCTGAGAACTTTCTGTAGCTCTATGGAAAGCTTCTGCAGATGGCGCCGCATGCTTTCGCCATGGAGAATCTGGGAAAGTGTGAATCTGCTCCATGCGGCCTGCATCGGAGGAATGGCTGTCGAGAAAATAAACGAGCGCGCGGAATTAATAAGCCAGTCGCGGGTCTCGGCCGAAGTGATGGCGAAAGCTCCCATCGAGGCGGCCGCTTTGCCGAATGTGCCGATCGTCACATCAACCTCCCATGGCGCTGACGAGTCTGCCACAAGCCCCAGACCGTAAGGGCCGAGTACGCCGAAAGCGTGCGCTTCATCGACATAGAGCGTAACGTTGGGGAATTCGCGCTTGAGCAGAAGCAGTTCCTCTATGTCGGCACGGTCGCCATCCATCGAGTAAACGCTTTCCACAATCACCAATATGTTCTTGTGTGCCGGTGCATGCTTTTCGAGCAGGGCGCGCAGATGGCTGTAGTCGTTGTGACGGAAACGGGTGAAAGATGCCTTAGACAGCATTATGCCGTCAATGATTGAAGCGTGAACCAGTCGGTCGGCAATAATGTAGGTATCGTTCTGTGCCAGTGCGGGGATCATGCCCGAGTTGGCATGATAGCCCGAATTAAATAGCAGAGCGCCTGTGTCGTCGCCGCGCCGTTTGGAATAGAGTAGCCGCAATGCCACCTCCAGATTGTCATATTCGATCTGGCGTGATGCCAACAGTCGGGAGGCGGAAGAGGTCATCGGCACTTTCAGTGAGGCCGGGTCAGAGAAAAAACGTGCCTGTAGATTGAAATCGGCACCGAGACCGAGATAGTCGTTGGTGGAAAAATCAATCACCTCTGCCGGTGTCATTTTGGGGATGGAACGAAAATTGCCCTCTGACTGAAGATTACGTAGATTCTCTGAGAAGTCCATGCTGTGTTGATGAGTTAAAATACTTGTTTCTATAACAAACTACCTCTTAGTTTTGGTCAGACATTGCCACGATGGCAATCATTTCTTCACAGAGTTTAACCAAATCTTCATCGGGGGTGACGTAGGGCGGCATGATGTAGACATTCCTGCCAAATGGACGCACCCATATGCCGCGTCGCACGCATTCTCTTTGAAATTCGCCCACATCGACGGGTCGGCGGGTTTCCACCACTCCGATAGTGCCGAGAACCCTTACATCGGTGACACCGCTGATGTTGCGGGCGGGGGCAAGAAGTTCCTTTATCAAAGTCTGCATGCGGGCTGTTTTCGATGCCATGTCCTGGCTGCGGAGCAGATCGAGCGACGCGCAGGCTATGGCGCAGGCAAGCGGATTGCCCATAAAAGTGGGTCCGTGCATGAGCACTCCGGCCTCCCCTGCCGAGATTGTGTCGGCCACATCTTTTGTGGTGAGCACAGCCGACATGGTTAGATAACCTCCGGTGAGGCCTTTGCCTATGCACATGATGTCGGGCTGCACTCCGGCATGTTCCCATGCGAAACAGCGCCCGGTGCGCCAGAATCCGGTGGCGATTTCGTCGAATATGAGATAGATTCCATATTCATCGCACAGTTTCCTTGCTTCGCGCAGATATTGCGGATGATAGAACCACATGCCTCCGGCTCCCTGCACGATAGGTTCGAGTATAAGTGCGGCTATCTCCCGGTGCTTTTTCTCCAGCAGATCGCGAAGCGGCTCTATGTCGGCTGGATTCCATTCGCCGTCAAAGCGGCTGCGGGGCTGTGGCACGAAGAAGCGCACCGGCAGCGCCGAGCCGAATGCACCATGCATCCCGGTCACCGGGTCGCACACGCTCATCGCATTCCATGTGTCGCCGTGATAGCCCGACCGGATTGTGGCGAAATTTGTCTTGGCGTGTGAGCCGCTACGGCTCACAGCAGCCTGCACGGCCATTTTCATGGCAACTTCCACGGCTACCGAGCCGGAGTCGGCATAAAAAATGTTGTGCATCATCGGGGGTGCCATTTCCAACAGCTTCTTCCCGAGATCTATGGCCGGCTGATGGGTGAGACCGCCGAACATCACATGGCTCATGGAGTCGATCTGGTGTTTGGCTGCCTCGTTGATTACGGGGTTGTTATAGCCATGACAGGCGCACCACCACGATGACATGCCGTCGATAAGCTCCCGGCCATCGGCCAGCACAAGTCGGTTGTCGTGGGCCGAAGCCACTTTATATGTAGGAAGAGGGTCGATAGTCGATGTATAGGGGTGCCACAGATGTTCGCGGTCCCAGGGGTCGCAAAGATTCTCCTCGAACTTTGCATCAGTTCTCGAATTCATCATAGAGAAAATCAAAACGTGACGCAAAGTTACGAAAAATGTTGAAAACTTTCAGTGCCATCTTGCGCGTGATTTGAATTATTATCCATAACTTCGCGATGTCGATTATCACATGTCAAAATGCATCGAAAAGGTAAACTTTATTTCCGCTACGGCACAATGGGGTCGGCCAAGACGGCTCTGTTGCTCACCACGGCTTACAACTTCGAGGAGCGCCACATCAGCTATGTATGTATGAAACCCGCTGTCGACACCCGCGAAGGTGTGTCGGTGATACGGTCGCGCATCGGTATAGAACGTTCTTGCCGGTGGATCTTTCCCGAAACGGATCTCTATGCCTTCGCCAGAAAGCATTTCAAGGAAACCGGCGAAATCACCGACTGGTTTCTGATTGACGAGGCGCAGTTTCTCACGGCCCGTCAGGTTGACCAGCTTTCAATGATTGTTGACGATTTCGGCTGTAATGTGGTGTGTTACGGACTTCGCACAGATTTCAAGACTAATCTTTTCGAAGGTTCGAGACGCCTGTTTGAGATCGCCGACACCATTGATGAAATAAAGTCGACCTGCACTTGCGGACACAAGACGATAGTCAACGCCCGCATCGATCACAATGGCGATATCCTGACCGAAGGCGCTCAGGTGGAAATCGGGGGCGATGAACGCTATGTGGCCGTCTGCCGCAAATGCTGGCGCAACAAGCGCATCGCGCAGGCCGAGCGGCTGTCTCTCCCCTTTTTTGAAAGTCTGTTTACTGCTTCCGACACTGAATGAATGCACTGAATCTACTGGCTGTGTTTTTAGGGAGCGGCCTCGGAGGCGTATGTCGCTATTTGCTGAGCAAGATTATACAGGCCCATTGTGCAGCAGGTTTGTTTCCCTGGGGAACGTTTGTGGTTAACGTAGCCGGATGTTTTCTTATCGGATTATTTTACGGTATTTCTGACAACAGTGGAATCTCCGGCATGCTGTCTCCGCAGCTACGCCTGTTGTTGACCGTCGGTTTTTGCGGAGGATTCACCACCTTCTCAACTTTCGTAAATGAAAACTATCTGCTGTTTCAATCCTCCAATTTTCTGTTGGTCTGCGGATATGTGGCAGCCAGTATTATTGTAGGCTTTTTACTTCTGTATACAGGTTATGCCGCCGTACAACTCTTTATTGCACGGTGACATAGAAAAGCATTATTATAAGGTCTGTTTGGCTGATAAACCGTTATGGCGATCAGTCCATCGAAAAACCAAGGTCGTTGATAACCTCCCGAATGGCAGAGAGGTCAGGTTCTCCTTTTATAACAGTTTCTCCTGATGCGAGATCAATTGTAACGGATTCTACTCCGGGAAGGTTGCCGAGATTTTTTTCAACCATTGCTTTGCAGTGGCCGCAACTCATGCCTTTAACCGTGATTTTAATAACTCCTTTGTCCATAGCTTTAGTTCTATTTGAAGTATAACGTCTGATCAATGCATTAATCAGCAGTATGATAAGTAGAAGCGAGCACAATCCGGGAAACAGACCTACATTGAGATGGCAATGTGTTGTCCCTGCCACCATAGACATCGGGAACCATCCTCGGGGCATGAACATGTCGATAATCATACCTATCGCTATCGCACCGAGTATGATAGTGCCAAGATAAATTGCGGCGGCTTTCTTCCCGAGTGATTTTCCGACAATTATTATCGAGGCAAAGTTGGCCGCCGGGCCGGCCATAAGCAACACAAACGCAGCTCCCGGGCTTAAGCCTTTGAGCATCAACGAAAGTGCGATAGGAATGGATCCTGTAGAGCATACATACATCGGCACGGCTACAATTACCACAGCAATCATTGAAAGCAACGGATAACCGGCAAAGAATGTGAAGAATCCGTCGGGGATGAACACGGTGATGGCGGCTGCAATGACAAGTCCGATTATCAGCCATTTGCCTATGTTCTGTACCATATCGACATAGCCATACTTCAGGGCGCCGAGAATTTTGCTCCTGAAACCGGTAGCCGTGGGGGCGTCGATAGTGTCTACATCAGAGTCTTCATCGTTGGTGTCACTTTTATCTTCTCTGTTAACAAGCATTCCGCCGACAAAGGCTGTGATGAGTGCTGCTACGGGACGAATGATAGCGAAGGCAGGCCCGAGCAACGAATAGGTGGCGGCTATAGAGTCGATGCCGGTCTGCGGGGTTGCGATCAGAAACGATGTGGTGGCGCCACGCGATGCCCCGTTGCGTCGCAACGACACTGCGGTGGGGAGCACTCCGCAGGAACACAGCGGCAACGGCACCCCTATCAGCGCGGCTTTGATGACCGAACCGACACCGGGACGCGAAAGATGGTTCTGGTAAAACTTACCTGGGACGAAAGCATAGAGGAGACCGGCGATGCCGAAACCTAAAAGAAGGTATGGCGCCATTTCGGCCAACATATTTATAAGCGAATATATAAACTCCATTTTAGACAAACATCTGGATATAGAGCATCGACATCACGCCGGCAACGAGGGCGTATGTGGCATGCTTCTCGAAGCCGTGGCTGTGGGTCTCCGGTATCATTTCATCACTGATGACGTAGAGCATGGCTCCTCCGGCGAGAGCCGTCAGCGTAGGCAGCAATGCCGTGGATATGTCACCGAGAAAATATCCGGCTATCACCCCTGCAATTTCAAGAAAGGCCACAGCGAGCGATACCCCTATCACACGCCGGAACCTCACCCCTATCATTATCAGCGGTGTTACTACTACCATCCCCTCAGGGATATTCTGGATGGCAATGGTTATTGCTACGGTATATGCGTTTGCGAGGTTGTCGCCATCGAATACGATACCGGTGGCGAGTCCCTCCGGAAATTTGTGAATGGCTATCGCTATTACAAACAGAAGCACTCGGTTAATGGATTTGTTGGCTGTGGTGTGTCGTTCCTCCTTTTCGCCCTCTTCGATTCCGGCAATATGATGAAGATGAGGAGTAACGCGGTCAAGCAGTGCGATAAGAGCCACACCGAGTGCGGCTCCGACAACAGGTTGCCACCATCCGGCCGGACCGGCCATTTCCACAGCAGGCACAATCAGACACACCAATGCTGCCGTCAGCATCATGCCGGCGCAAAATCCGAGAAAGCTGTCGTTCCATTTATGCGGTATGCGGCGAACCACCATTCCCGCCGCCGAGCCGATCAGCGAGGCGAGCCCGAGTCCTCCGGCACAAACCAAAAGTTGTTCAAAAACTGTCATGTCGTCATTATTCAACCTCCGCGAAGTTAATCATTTTTGATCAACCCCGCAAATCCATCTGTTTTCATATATTTCTTATAAAGTTCCGATATATCATAGTTTGACATTTTTTATTAATTTTGTGACTTAGTCGCGACAACGTTTACACCATGATGTCAAACCATAAAATACTAATTTTATGAGCAACGAAATTCTTTTATCTTCCTTCCGGATTATGTGGAGTATGAGGCTGTGTATCTCGCTCAAGCAATCGCATCCGATGAGTTTGCTTTAAAAGAAACACCCAAATATGTAAACAAGGCCGTAGCCCCCACAATGGAACCGATACGATCTATCGGAGGCTTCCGCACATTGCCCGACTATTCGTTTGACACGATGCCCGACGATTATGCAGCGTTGGTTCTGATTGGTGGTTTCGGGTGGGGTACACCTGTTGCTGACAAAGTTGTGCCCAAGACAGCTACATCCATGCGCAGGCCGTCAGCGACAGGAATATCGTCACGGCTAACGGCTCTGCAACCCTCGAATTTGCCAGGGAACTGTTGCTGTTGCTCGAAAATGACACGCCGGAGCGTATAGAAATGTACTACCGGTTTAACAAACAGGGCTTCTGTGATCTATTTCCTTCAAAATAAAAATATGGCTTGTTCATCTGATTTTATTGAGTTCGTTTGCGACGCGCTTGCTCCTTTGGGAGAGGTACGGAGCCTGAAAATGATGGGAGATTATGTCATTTATGTTAATGATAAATGCGTGATAACGGCCTGTAACAATACCGCCTTTGTCAAGAAGTTGCCTGTCATTGCAGATTTGATGGCCAATGCCGAATGCGGTTGCCCTTATGAAGGAGCAAAAGAAGCTTATATCCTTGACTTCCGCGACAAACAAAAGGTTTTGAGAGTGATAAAAACATCATGGAGCGTTCTGCCTTTCCCAAAACCAAAAAAAGAAATAAGAGATGATTGTTGTTGGCTCTACCTACTGGAATATAGTCTATGGTAAAATATCGGTGATGTACTAAACGATGACGAAGGTATGGCAAATATGCGCAACCTCGGCGAAAATATTGCATGGCTTATCAAACAGTTAAAGGATTAAACTATGGACAGGAATAAAATTTATCCACGTTCCAATGATAATCAGACAGTGTATCTGAAATCGGTTGTCACGCGCCCTACAATCGAGGTCGGAGACTTCACCATATACAATGATTTTGTGAATGATCCGCGAGACTTCGAGAAAAACAATGTGCTCTATCATTATCCGATAAATAATGACAGGCTTGTAATCGGTAAGTTCTGCTCGATAGCCTGCGGTGCCAAGTTTATTTTCAACTGCGCCAATCATTCGCTTAAATCACTCTCAACCTACACATTTCCTTTGTTTTTCGAGGAATGGGACTTGCCAAAGTCGGAAGTTGCCTCAGCCTGGGATAACAAAGGTGACATAGTTATTGGCAATGATGTATGGATTGGTTATGATGCGGTAATCATGGCCGGAGTTACAATCGGCGACGGTGCAATTATCGGCACGAGAGCCGTCGTCACCAAAGATGTCGAGCCATATTCAATAGTGGGCGGTGTCCCGGCAAAAGAAATTCGTAAACGATTTGCTCCGGACGTTATAAAGCGTTTGTTGGAACTACAATGGTGGAACTGGCCGGATGACAAGATTCGTAATGTAATTAAAGCAATTCATTCCGACAACATTGATATGCTGGAGCATCAATGAAATTCATTTGAGATCATGCAGCGATGAAAATCATCTTACCGAAGAATGAATTGTGCCCGTATGTGCGCTACTATTGGGTGCTGGAAAGCGATAAGCCTTTCAGTGTCCTGACATTCCCTATCGGTTGTCCGCAAATGATTTTTCATCGGCGCACGCCGCTGTTTATCCCCGAATTATCTTCCCGTCAGGATAAATTCACCATCAGCGGGCAGGTGAATTTCCCGGCACATATAGCCTCTGACGGTGACACGGAAATGATTGTCGCCGTTTTCTATCCCCATACCATCGGGATGTTCATCGACACTCCGCCGTCGGCATTTTACAATAAGGAGATTTCGGGCTACGATATTGGGAACAAACAACTGAACCTGCTTGCCGACCGGATTTTTGATTGTGCGGATTCCGGAACGGCAGTATCACTGATAGAACAATGGCTGACCTCACGAATTGCCCCTTCGTTGAACATCGAAAAAATCGGGACATCGCTCGCCGCATTGCTCCGCTCGCCGTCAACCTCGGTTGACAATCTCGCCGGAATCGCCTGTCTCGGAAAGAAACAACACGGTCGCCTGTTCCGCGAATATGTCGGCATGAATCCTAAGGAATACGGACGCATAGCCCGGTTCCAGCGGGCTTTGAGGATGATGCAGCTCGGTTCACGCGATTATGCCGGAATTGCATACGCCAACGGGTACTCCGACCAGTCGCATTTCATCCGCGACTTCCGCCTGTTTAGCGGCATTACGCCCAAGCAACTGGCTGAATACCAGACACCATACTCAGATTTATATACCTTTCCGGTGTAAATGTCCCTTTTATTCTATCGAGGCTGACGCGTTCGATGTAATTTTGTAACAAAAAAGATGATGGAAGAAGTAAATCCGAAAGAAACCACCCGTGCATACGCATTCGAGATGTGGATGAAGGCCCCGATGCCGATGGTGACACTGTTTAAAACGCTCGACGTGACCCGGCTACGCCGTATCAGCCGCCGGCAAGGTCTGAAATTTAATATGCTGATGTGCTGGTGCATAGGCCGTGCCGCCTCGCAGGTCAAGGAGTTTTATATGCTCCCGGTCGGCGACAAACTGATGCGTTATGACTCGATAGCTGTCAACACTATCGTGCTCAATCGGGAAGGCGAGGTAAGTTCATGCGACATACCCTATACCGACGACCTCTCCGTTTTCAACGCCGACTATCTGCGCCTTACCCGCCAGGTGGCCGAGACCTGTGAAAACCACGATATAACAGACAGTATGGTTATCGGCACATCGGCATTGGCGCAATACGATATCGACGGAGCAGTAGGCATGTATAGCGGCATCTTTAACAATCCGTTTCTGATTTGGGGACGATACCGCAAAGGGATTGTAAGAACCCGACTGGTTGTATCATTCCAATTTCACCACACTCAGATGGACGGTGCACATGCGGCATGCTTTCTCTACAAACTGCAGGAAGCAATCGATAAGTTGTAATGATATTTTTATTATTGCAAATACGCCCCTAACGAGCTGTGTCTTTTTCAATTATTGGAATAGAATTCGTTTCGGAATGTACTCGGGCTTTTGCCCGTTACCCGCTTGAAGAGCCGTGTGAAATGTTGCGGATATTGAAAACCGAGATCGTAGGCTATGACACTTATGTCATGGTCTGTGGCGGCGAGGCGGCGTTTTGCTTCGGCTATGAGCCTCAATGATATGATTTCCTGTGGAGTGCTTCCGGTTTCCCGTTTTATAAGATCACCGAAATATCCGGGTGAAAGATTGGCTTTCTCTGCAAAATATGACACTTTTGGTATCTCTGTCAGCACTTTCCCCTCGGAATATATCTCTGCCAGTTCCTTTTCAAAATTGGCCACCACAGATGAGTTGGCACAATGACGGGTTATAAACTGCCGGTCATAGAACCTGTTGAGATATTCAAGCAAAACTTGTATATTCGCCGATATGAGGGCTGCGGAATGCGTGTCGACAGGATGTTCGACCTCCTCCCTGATTTTGTCGAGGCAATCAGTAAATATGGCCCGCTCTTTCTCCGACAGATGCAAAGCCTCTTTCTGAGAATAACGGAAATAACCGAACTTGCCGATTTTTTCGGCAAGCGGTGTGCCGTATATAAGGTCAGGATGAAACATCAGCCCGATCACATCCGGGGCAAGTGGTTCTCCGGTGCTGTCGACATCAATCACCTGCCCCGGTGAAAAGCATACCACGGTGCCCTCTTGATAATCATAATATTCACGCCCGTATTTCAACGTGCAGTTGACTCCATTCTTCAGATACAAGGCATATACGCCATAGTCCATCCTCAATCTGTCTATGCGTTTTGTAGCTTTCTTCAGATCAATGACCGTAACCAACGGATGATACGTCGTAAGCCCGAATATACGGTTGTATGCGTCGATAGAGTTTAATTTGATGGTTCCTATAGCTTTCATGATGCAAATTTAATCATTAAAGCTCTAATTTTTATCGTCATCTTGAATATTGGTAGGCTTCGCTATAATAGTGGTAAGCACGCCGGCTTGACTATATGTAATTTTGCACTTGTAAAAATATCTTCATATGAATAGACTTCAACTCTTACATATGCACCGAATAATCACAGCGATAATTTTTATTATAATCACATTCATTCCGATTATGGCACAACAGAAAATAGTTCAACCTTTAGTTCGCGGCACGAAAGTGACGCAAACTGCAGGTCGCCAGCAGCTTGACGACTTTGCCCGCAAGATGATATTCCCTATCGGCGAACCCAACACGGCTTACGCCAAATATTTCACCGGCAACAGCTATCTCGCGCCGATCTCCACCGAACAGATACAGTTCTTTAATGTCACTTTCGAACCTGGATGCCGCAACAACTGGCACATCCACAAAGCTGAGAAAGGCGGAGGCCAGATGCTTGTGGGCGTTGCCGGTCGTGGATGGTATCAGGAGGAAGGGAAACCCGCAGTGGAGATACTCCCAGGCACCGTTATCCACATCCCCGCCAACGTGAAGCATTGGCATGGAGCAGCCAAAGACTCATGGTTCGCCCATCTCGCTTTCGAGGTCCCCGGAGAAAAGACCGAAACCGTTTGGTTTGAACCGGTCAGCGATGACGAATACAACAAACTTGAATCAAGATGAATAGATTTATATGCGCTTCGCTGATGATTGTCTCTATGATCCTCAACTCATACGCTCTTAACAATAATGCTCAAAATATGGATAATCCTAACACAAATAAGTCTCTTGCTCCCGTTGAGCAACTGCAACTGACGCAGGAATGGGATAAGACATTCCCCAGAAGCGAGAAAGTCGCCCACCATAAGGTGACATTTGTCAACCGCTATGGCGTGACTCTTGCCGCAGACATGTATAAACCTAAAAATGCCGAAGGGAAACTGCCGGCAATCGCCATAAGCGGCCCGTTCGGAGCAGTTAAAGAGCAATCGAGCGGTCTGTATGCCCAACAGCTTGCAGAGCGAGGATTTCTGACTATAGCTTTCGACCCCTCTTTTACCGGCGAGAGCGGAGGTATGCCTCGCCGCGTGGCGTCGCCGGACATAAACACCGAGGATTTTTCCGCCATAAAGCTGACTCCATGACACGATATTGGCAAAGCAACTCATGCCAAATTCCTCTTTGGCTTTTTCGCAAAGCTGTATCTTTTCGACACTGCCTATAATCCCTCTCTTTGTCCCGTTTACCTCTATCTTGATTGTAGTTCCGTCTTTGGTACACTGCAGTTTCCACACATCCGGCTTATGGATGACGCGAATGCCGGGAATGGCTCTCTCAATAGCCGTTTTCAAATTCGCAAGATGCGTGTTTATGTTCTTTAGACTCGTATCGCGGTCTTCTAATGGTATATAGGTCACATCTATGTCAACCGAATATCTCGGAAGATTCCGATGGAACAGATTTATTGCAGTTCCTCCATGTACGGCGAAATCCTTTATCTTGAAGACGAGCGGCATCACTCTGATAAGAAGTGCAACCTGTCGGCGGTATATGTCATTCATAAACATTTAATTCTTTAGGGACGGTAATGCGATACTTGGAAATGTAAACTCCATTGTCAACGAGCTGAAGTTTGGAAGTCGTCAGACAGAATTTATCCATATTGAGCATGTCAAACCAATAATGTCCGGCTGTCTCGGCCATATATAGAAACATCCTTTTTACCCGCTGGCTCGATGTGTTTTCAAGCGCGATCTGTACTTTGTCAGGATCAAGTGATGTCAGCTGCTCCATTATATAGTACAGATCCATATAATTATAGTGATCCGGCACAAGATGCAGACATTCCAGAAATGCCTGCTCAGGCGATGATAATATTAAGGAGAGTCCGTTTCTGTCAAGGGATTGGGTAGCCGGATTGTTAAAGATACCCGTATGAAACGGCACTATCGTCATGTCGTACTTTTCACATCTTACCCAATCATCGACGTTACCGTTCTTAAAAGCGACCATGAGTCGAGGTTTACCCATCGGCACGTAATGATTGAATCCGAAAAGTTCAAGCGCGGAATGTGCTGCTATTCGCGCTTTGTTTCCGGTCTGAAGATTGTAGCTATAAACCGAAGCCAACGCCGAAAGGCTATCATTCTTTCTATACATAACCCCACGCGACAACCCTTCGAGCCAACCTGAATCCCGGTATCTCTTTATGAGCTGGGCGGAGTATCCCTCTTTCCGAAGCCAAGCGGCAAACAGAAGTCCGCCGGGAACTGCATCGGTAAGAAGCCGGTTGATTTTTGATGTTGTCACTATGCTCATAGTTGATTATCACTTTGAAATATCAACCGCACAGTTAATCAAAAAGTTTGTACCGTCAAACTATTGAGTTGAAAATTATATACGTCAATATACCAATAGTATATTATGGACAGTTAATCCAACTCATTTTGCATTAGAAAGACGTTATCTACTTTTAATGCATATCATGGAAGAGAACGATAATTAATACGGCGAAAATCCTGTTGATGATATGATGCCCTATCAAGATTGTCATGTCAATAGAGTGGAATAGCCGGAATTATTCGAAGAACAAGTTCTTAGAGCGTGGCTTCTGATTTCTGATTCTTTATTCTGCAGACCTAAAGTTTCAGTATTTTTATATAAATTTGCACCGAAATTACTCGATTGACATTATGATAATACAATTCGGTGTTTTGTTTGCATTTCTCGCCATTGGCGAATTTCTGGTAAATCTCACCGGCATTCCGATTCCGTCAAGCATTATTGGCATGGTGCTCTTGTGCGCATCGCTCAAATTGGGAATTGTGAAGCTGGGATGGGTGGAACGACTATCCGGTTTCCTTGTTCATAATCTCGGATTCTTCTTTGTGCCCGCAGGTATCGGTCTCATGAATTGTCTGGGGATAATTGCCGACCAATGGATTCCCATTGTTTTCGCCACTGTCATAAGCACATTCATAATCATTGCTGTTACAGGTTGGGTTCACCAGCTTGTGCGCTCCGCTTCTTCCAAGTTGAGTCATAAATACGCAAAGGAGGCTGAATAATGGATTTCCTGCAAAACAAATTTTTTCTCATAGCCCTTACTTTCGGCTTCTACCTCGGCGCGCAGCTCCTTCAGAAACGCACCGGAATAAAGCTGCTCAATCCTATCCTTATTGCAATAGCTGCAATGATTGCTTTCCTTCTGATGTGTGATATCGACTACGATACTTACAAAAAGGGAGGAGAATACATTGACTTCTGGCTCAAGCCTGCCGTGGTTGCCCTCGGTGTACCTCTCTACAAGCAGCTTTCGTCCATAAAACGGCAAATTCTTCCGCTTCTGCTGTCGGAACTTGCAGGATGTGTTGCCGGTATTGTAAGCGTTGTTCTTCTCGCCGAGTTATTCGGTGCCACTCGTGAAGTTGTCATCTCGCTTGCTCCAAAGGCGGTCACTACACCCATAGCCATGGAGATCTCAAATGCCATGGGAGGTATTGCGCCCCTCACTGCTGCGGTGGTAGTGGTCACCGGGATTTTCGGAGGAATGACAGGGTTTAAAATTGTAAAGATGAGCCATATCCATTCGCCCATTGCGGGTGGCCTGTCTATCGGTACGGCAGCCCACGCTGTAGGCACCTCCGCAGCTATGGAACGCAGCGAACGCTTTGGTGCATTTTCATCAATAGGGCTGACACTAAACGGTCTTTTCACTGCTCTTCTCGCTCCGATGATTCTGGGACTGCTCGGATATTCCATGTAGAACATAGTAACGAATAGCCGTCCGTGGCGGTCTTTTTTCTGTCCGATGACGGTCCTGAATCGATGTTTTTAGGCACGAAAAAACCGCAGAATTGATTGAAATTCTGCGGTTTAGTCTTCTTTGGACTTATGTTGGCCGGAATCTGTCCGACCCGTCAAGTGGAGATGGAGGGACTTGTTCCTTATGCTCCAAATGCGTTTATATCAGCAACTTGCAAAATCGGAATTTTGCTGTGCCACTAATTTGCAACCTAATTTTACGAACCCCGTCCCGCCTCTTGCAGCACGGCTTTTGTTAGTTCATTTATAATGCAAATATAATGCTTTTACCGCTATCCGGCAAGGCCGAAGGTTCGTTTTAGATAATTTTATGACCGGTTGTTAAAAACAATATATCCGTTTTCAGACACTTTTCCAACGGTTGATGCGCTCCCTGATTTCAGCCTTCGGGAGTCGGGCGTTGATGGCGAATAATTCTTCAAGTCGGTCTGCTGCCATTGATGTCGATATGATGTCATGCCTGACCAATTCATCGAATATAAAGAGGATGCCATGCACCTCGATTGACTGTTCTTCGGCATAGCGTCTAAGCCGTCGGTCGCCCGTCAACATTGGTACGTTATGTTTTCTTGCGAAATAGCATACCGAGCAATCGGGTATGGAGAGATTGCCGGAAACTGACGAGTGTTCCTCAACAATTTCAATCACTTCATCAGAAGTGAATCCATCGACGGATATTTCCCCTCGGGCAACAAGTTCATCAAAAATTCTTCGCTGGTCGGCATCTGCAATTTCTGCCACCACGAAATCCACAGTGTGAATCTCGTAAGGCAACCGGCACATTTCTTCCAACAGACCTACCGAATGGAGGTCAATGAAGATATTTGTATCGTTGACTAATATCTTCATCGTTTATACAAGCTGGAGTTGTGATCTCACTCTGTCAACAGAGGTGTTGAGAAGCGACGCCGCCTTCGACAGCGAGATAATCTCATCGGCAACCGCACGATATACCATCCTGACAAATCGGCCTGAGGTCTCCGAGATAAAAAGCGACTTCCCAACTATCGCGTTGAAGTCCGGGAAGATCTTTTTCTTTTTCAGATACCCTTCATATCTCCTTCCGGTTATTACTCCGAGGTCTTTCAGCGACTGCATGATAATGTCTATCGAGGCGCCATACTGTTTCTGAATATCGCTTAATTCAGCCAATGAGATGTCATGGCGCGTATTGCCGAGGCGTCCTTTCAGCACCGATGACGGCACCAGCATTTCCGAGGCAAACACATTGCACAGGTGTTCAATCTCCTTTATATCATATCCTGCGGGAAGTCCTATAATAAGATGTCCGAGTTCGTGGAGCAGCGTAAAACGCTTCTCCTCCGAAGGCAGATTCCGGTTTACGACAATTACAGGTATGTTGTCGTTGGCATAGCCGCTGAGACCTCCGAATGACTTGTTTTCGGAAATCTCGATAATCTTTATGCCGTTATCTTCAAATACCTCTATCACGTTTGAAATGCCGTCAAGCCCAAGTCCGAGCTTAGACCGCACATCACCGGCATATCTTCTTACATCGTCGGCATTCTCCACCTCTCTTTTTTCAAGGGTGAAATCAGTTCTGATTCCGCATAATTCCTCGATTTCGAGGTATCTTTCCAATTCCTCCCTGACTTTTTCGCGTATTGATGAGACTGCACGTTCCGATACCCCTGTCTTCTTGTTGAACATTATCTTGTCAACGGCAACGGTAAACGGACGGAAGAAATAATCCGGTTTCACTCCCAACGCCATACTGAAGGCTATCAGCATCCGACTGTCAGGCATGGTCTGTCCCTTCTCGTACTTATTTATGGCCTGACGGGTTACGGCGGGCTGAACCTGTTTCCCAAGTTCATCCATCGTAAGTCCTTTGATAAGGCGGGCTTGATTCTGTCGACGCCCGAATATGTTGTCTGAGTCTTTAGTCATATTGGATAATCTTTTTAGTTGACAAAGTTACAAAATATTTCTCACTTGTAAACCATACAAGAGCATAAAAAGTTTAGATAATCCGTCAAGGTGTCCGGCAAGAGGCTGAGCGGACTGCCGTGTTTGCGGCGTGATGCCGTCGGAAGGTGACGGTGGACGAGCCACTGACACCTTACGACCGCATCCGCCTATGGGCAACGGCGGAACACCGAGAACCGGCAACGCCTCCGAGGTCTGCATCGAAGACGCTGCTTGCCTCTGAGACTTCTTGCAGTTCCTCCGTGTTCTTTATCGCCGTTGCCTGATAAGGATTTTATCGTCCGCTCAACCACTTGCCGTCCTGAGACTGCGCCACTCGGCATAGAGTGTGTCCGTCATCCTTTCTGCGTTGTCTGACTGCCACAGCCTATGCAGGTCGTATCGCTCTGTACCATTTTTACAATCAATCAGTAAATAAATTTATTTTCAGTGGGGAATTTATTTTCATAGATGATTATGTGACTGCCCGTTTTCACCGTCCCGGAGTCGTGGCTCCTGTTCATTGTCCAATCAGCCAGCGATTTCACTTGCTTGCCATAGCTTAACGTGTGGCGAAGGGGATATTCTTTTGGCTTTGGTATGAAAAATCTCCAGACACAAAATGGTATTTGCCTCCGCTGGCTCCGGCGAATACTTCATTTTGCACTCGTATTTTTAATCCCAAGGCCGAACATCCCCTCTTTCCCGCCACACGCCCTTTGGGTGTCAAGCAAGCGAAACCGATGGTGATATACAAATAAAAAAACGTCGCAACGATGAAAACGAACAGCCACATAAATAGTCAAGGCAAAGCTTCAAGCCTCAGGTTCAACCAAATAAAAAGAACAATCCTTTGGTTGGCAGGGATATTCGGAGCAATAATAGGTCTGACCTTGTGGGCTTTCCTCCGACCGATATTCCGAGGCATTGGTTGGGTAATATCAATCATCAGCGCACTTGTGATAATCTATTGGATATTAACTTTCTAAAAACATACGACTATGAAATCATCTGAAAATTTTATCGAGGCTATCCGTCAGTATCTTGACAGCCGTGCAGCGAGCGACAATCTGTTTGCTATCCGCTATGCCTCGCCGACCAAATCCGTAGCCGAGTGCTGCCAGTACATACTCAACGAAGTCAAGCGTCAAGGAGTGTCGGTTCTGACCAACGATGAGGTATATTCTCTTGCAACTCATTATTGGGATGGTGATTGCACCGCAGAGGAAATCGGCAAACTCATCAACTGTAAAGTGGTAATCTCCAAAGAGCAGCTGACCGAGGAGGACAAAGCCGAACTCAAAGAGCAGGCTATGGAGCAGTATAAGCAGGAGCAACTCCGAGAAATCAGACGTCGGTCAGCACCGAAGGCTCAACCCAAGCCGACCGTCAACGCTCCCAAAGCCGGAGAGGAAATCAATGTTCAACCCAGTCTTTTCGACCTCTAAAACTCCAAGAAGATGAAACCTCGCAATCTCAAAGAAAAACATATAGTGGAACTGAACGGGCGACTTCGCCCGCTCACCACTCCCCAAATGAATTGGGCACTCAATTCAACCATCAACCATTACGGCTATCGGCTGAAATCCGGAATGTGTACCTGTATGAAATGCGGTCGCGAGTGGCTGGAGACAAGGAACGGAATGTGCCTATGCCCCGAATGTGGAACTCGCATTGAAATCAAGGACACCAAAGAGCGAGTAATCCGCGACAAGTCCTATTTCAACGTAATCACCACTATGGAGGGTTATCAGGTAGTGAGGATGTTCCTGATGATAGTGGAAATGCACAAGGGAATGAAGGCTAACCCCGCCTATCTTGAAATCGGCAGTTATTGGATTGACAGCAATGGCAAGACTACCGTGGTAGGTTTGCAGAGGACATTGGGACACTATATCGACTGTTTCGCCTTTGGTTCTCCGTTGGAGATAAGACGTGACAATGAAGCCTTCCAGCGCATATCCGATGAATGGGTATATCCCCGCATCAAGGTAACGGACACCATCAAACGCAATGGCTTCAAAGGGAGTTGCCACTATATCCACCCCGTGACTATGTTTCAAGAGTTACTAACTAACTCAAAGGCGGAAACGCTGATGAAAGCCAATGAGATAGAATTGCTCCGATACCTATGTGCAAGACCAACCTACAAGGCGGACATCGACACCTATTGGAACACCATCAAGATAGCCAACCGCAACGGCTACAAGGTAACGGACTCGCAGATGTGGATGGACTACATCAATATGTTGGAGCGTTGTGGCAAGGACATACAATCTCCAAAGTACATCTGCCCCGCCAATCTCAAAGAGGCTCACGATGAATATGTGGAGAAGGTCAACCGCCAGCGCAGGAAGGAACAGCAGGAGAAAGAGCGTCAGCAAGCCATTGAGGACAGAGCGAAATTCGAGGAAATGAAATCCCGCTATTTCGGATTGGTTATGACAGACGGAGAGATTGAAATCCACTCCATAGACAGCATCGACGACTACTATGAAATCGGAGAGCGAAACCATATCTGTTGCGGTACAGCCAAATATTTCCTCAAAGAAAAGACGCTGACCCTCACCGCATACATCGGCGACAAGCAGATAGCCACCATCGAAATCTCGCTTGATGATTACCAAATCTTACAATGCCGAGCCTTCGCCAACCAGGTCTGCGAATACACCGAGCAGATAGCCGGCATCATCAAAGCCAACAAGAAGAAGATAGCCGCGAGAAAGAGAGCATAAGTTTAACCCGACCACCGCTATCCGGCGGTGGTCACAACACACCCCAAGATTATGACACAAATGACCCAAGACGGAATATCGACCACCCAAGCCGGACAGGAGCAGTACGAGACTTTCTACTCAGCCCATCGAGGACGCAAGGTATCAAGGGTAATGTACGATTACAGAACAGCCGAGGGAGACCTCTTTTCGGTAGTCGCTCCAACCCTCCGAGAGTGCCGTCACAAACGTGACGAGTGGCTCGCCAAACGAAACAAGTAACCAATGCCATATCAGTGAAGAAGGCGGTGAAGCGTGATGCTCCATCGCCTTCATCTCGTCCAAAATTTCGGCCGCCAAAAGGCGGCATTTAATATGTGTATCGTTCCGAAAATTATGATTATTTACCACGTATCTTTCGTGATAGGAGTAAAAGTCGGCTTGACAACAGTATCATGGACTACACCATCTGATGCGCCCCGGTTAATTGTAATTAAGCCTTTTCGTGGTCCTTTCTCCACAATTTCCTTACCACTGGCTCGAACATATTCCGGGGTATCAAGTAAATCTCCATAGTACAAGTGTTTCCAGGTCCCGTTATTTGAATCAAAGGTATAAATACGATATTGCCTCCATTGACTTGTAACCCACGTATAGAGATAACCCCACTCATCTTTGCCATCGCCGTTAACATCTCCCTCAAAAACAAGTCCGTTGGGGGAAAAGAGCTCTACAGGCGGTAATTTCGGATTATTCGATACGGCATAATAAAGATATCTCTCATCTTCAGCACTTCCTCCAACTAATCCAAAACCATATTTTCGTTGCTGAGATTTGCTCAGTTTATTCTTATCGAATTCATAATCAATGTAAATAGTATCAACTCCTTCTCCTGTAAAATTCCCAATTATTGATGGAACCTCATTATGCCCTTTGACTGAATCTCGATAACGAGGCAATCCCAAATTATCATAATATAATTCATATCACTACTGTCCACTAAAAAT
>DAAN01000014.1 GCA_001701135.1 Bacteroidales bacterium H3 | reverse complement strand
TTACCGCCAACGAAAAGATGGTGCACGACTACGTGGCCAAATGCTTCAAGGCCCGTTCAGAGAATCCCGCCCTGTGGCGCGGATCCGTAAGCCGCAAAACCGAAGGCAAGGCCGAGATTATCACGAAGACCGACTCGCAGACCGGCAACAAAGTTGTGGTCATATTCTCCGAAAGCGACACCAACGTGAGCATCGGCGGTTCGGGCTACGATCTTATCAACGACCGTCAGGTATCGGGCAACGTACATGTTGAAGCCTGGGTTCCGGCATTTATCCGTCTGAACTGATAAATCTATAAGACTCCTTTAACAATCCATAATAACCGAGGGCGCTGTGTCAAGCATTTTGGCACAGCGCTTTTTCCACCTTCTCCCTTTTTGTTATTAGACAAATAATAGCTAACTTTGTCGTATGCGTAATGAATTTGAATCGACACTTCTCGAAAACTGCGTCACCGAAATAGCGCGCCTGCCGGGAATCGGACGCAAGACGGCGCTGAGGCTGGCGCTGCATCTGCTGCGTCAGGATCAGGGTGTGTCCATGGCGTTAGGGAATGCGATAATCGATATGCGTCGCGGCATCACATACTGCCGCGTCTGCCACAACATATCGCAGACCGAGCTGTGTCCCGTCTGCGCCGACCAGCGCCGCGACCGCTCCACGGTGTGCGTTGTCGAGTCGGTGAAAGATGTGATGATACTTGAGAACACCGGGCAATACAACGGACTGTACCATGTGCTCGGCGGCGTGATTTCACCCGTCGACGGTGTCGGCCCCGATCAGCTCGAGATCGATTCGCTGGTGCAGCGTGTGGCCGCAGGAGAAATCAAAGAGGTGATTCTCGCCCTTAGCGCCACTATGGAGGGTGACACCACCGGATATTACATTTTCCGCCGTCTGGCCCCTCATCCCGAAGTGAAAATAACACAGTTGGCGCGCGGCGTGGCTCTCGGCAACGAAATAGAATACACCGACGAGCTCACACTTGGCCGTTCGTTGCAAAACCGCACCCTATTCTCAGACTCCATAAACCTCTGACCGCCAACCTCGCTCTCAGTTTCCCCATAACACACCGTCCTCCACCCCTGCGGCATTATGAAACATGAAAAATCCCCGCTTACAGATTACGGCATGCACCTCCCCTGCCACGATTTCGAAGTAGTGCTCCGCGCCGTGGAGCCTGCCGACGTCGACACGCTCTATATCTGGGAAAACGACCGCACACTATGGCCATTCGGAAACACCCGCGCCCCGATATCGCGGTATCAGCTTTGGGCTTATGCCCGCAACTACGATGCCAACCCGCTCAGCGACGGGCAATTGCGTCTCATCATCGATCTCCGCTCACCTGCCGGTCCCGAACCATGCGGCATCCTCGATCTCTACGACATAGACCCACACAATTCACGGGCGATGACAGGCATCATGATAGCCCGCGCATATCGCCACCGTGGCATAGCGTTGCTGGCGTTGCAGCAACTCGCGGAATATGCCCGCACATCGCTCAATCTGCGGATGCTGGGCGCCGATGTCGCTGCCGACAACCTTCCGTCGCTCTCCCTTTTCGCTAAAGCCGGCTACACCCTCACCTCCCGCCGCCCCGACTGGTTTCTACGTCCCGACGGCACATATATCCCCTGCGACCAGTTTTCGCTGAAACTCTGATCCGCATATACCCTGCAACATCACCGGCGCCTGAGCCAGAACAACCGCTCAGACTCAGGCATCTTCTCGATAGCATAGCGCAGAGCGGTACGTGGCATCGCCGCATAATGGCGTTCGAGAAAATCGGTCAGCACACCCATGTCGCGCTTCCCCACTTCGCGCAGCATCCATCCCGTGGCTTTGTGAATCAGATCATGAGGATGATTGAACAGTCGCGGAGCAATACGCAAGGTGTCTTCAAACTGAGACTCACGAATCAGCCGCCAGTTCGATACAATACCGATACGCTGCTCCCACAGATTGTCCGATTCTATAAGCCTGTCAAGAAGCCCTCTGTCGGGCAGAGAGCCGTCGGCTCCGGGATACAGTAGCCACTCCCCTATGATTTTCGGGCAACTCATATCCACGAGATCCCAGTTGTTGGCTTGTCGCGCATGATTCAGATAAAACCGGGCGATTTCATCGCGCTTCCTGGCATTCACCTCCGGCACATCCCTTTTGCGGGGGAGAGCCGCCTTCATCTCCTCCACAAGGAACAGAAAACCGGCCAGCCGCACTTCATGCCATTCTGAATAGAGCAGCTTTTCGATTTCCGACATAGCCACATCAAGCCGGGCCGACTTTACCACCATCCGCGTCTGCGGACAGCGCAATCCCAGAAAACGGTCACCTTCGCCATAATCCCCTTTTCCTGTCTTGAAAAAACGCATAAGATGGCGAGCCTGCGCCTCATCGCGCATCGACTCCATGGTCATTATGATTTCATCGGCTGTTGTCATGGCAAGAGACTCGGAATATGAGATTAATGTATTGATTTATAACTTGTTCTCGTCGAGCATTGCCATCAGGTCGGCAACTACGAAGGTGGAACCGCCAACAAATATCAAAGTATCGGGGCCGAGTTGCGCCGCGAGCGCCCGGGCTTCCGACATGGCGGCCTGCACATCGGGAGCCGTACAGGCGGTGGTGTGCGATTCCTCAGAAGGGATACCGAAACCGGCAGCTGCCTCGGCAAGCTCCCCGGCGGGGAGGGCGCGGGGCACCGATGCCCTTGTGAAAATATAGTGGGTATCCCGAGGAAGCATGGGCAGTATGTGGCTGAGATCCTTGTCATTGACAAAACCGAGCACGCATACTCGCGGACCCTGATGCGCGGCTATCTGCCGCGACAGATAGCGCCAGCCACCTTCGTTGTGACCTGTATCGCAGACAATGAGAGGATTATCTCCGACAACCATCCAGCGTCCGCGCAAACCTGTCAACTCCTCTACCCGGGCAAGTCCGGCTGCCACATCGCCGTCGCCAAATCGCACACCCGAGGCGCGTAGTTGCACCAATGCTTCAATTATCGTCTGCAGGTTCTTTTCCTGGCATAGTCCCGTCAACTCAAAATTGACTCTTCCGAAAGGGGTATCTGCCTGAATACCTTGCGTAGAATGGCTCAGAATCTTAGCAGGATGTTCGGTATCGGCGAAATAAATCGGCGCACCGCACTCTTTTGCCCGCGATGCAAATACACGGCGCACATCGCCCTCCGACTCCCCTGCCACCACCGGCACCCCCGGTTTGATTATGCCCGCTTTCTCTCCGGCTATTGCCGTCAGTGTATTGCCAAGCTGAGCCATGTGGTCAAACGATATGTTGGTTATCACCGACAATATCGGGGTTATGATATTGGTGGAATCGAGGCGTCCGCCAAGTCCTACCTCAATCACGGCGAAATCGACTTCGTTGGCGGCAAACCATTCGAATGCCATCATGGTAGTCAATTCGAAAAACGACGGTTCCAGCCCGTCGGGCTTCATGGCGATATAACGGTCGACAAATGAAGCCACCTCCTCGCGGGAGATCATGTCGCCGTTGATGCGCATGCGTTCGCGGAAATCCACCAGATGGGGGGAAGTGAACAGACCGACCTTATAACCCGCGCTCTGAAGCACTGCCGCCAGAGAGTGCGAAGTGCTCCCCTTGCCGTTGGTGCCGGCCACATGGATGCAACGCAACCGCTGCTGTGGATTGCCGAAAATCTCGGCCAGAGCTTTAACGGTGCCGAGTCCGGGTTTGTAGGCTGCCGCTCCGATCTGCTGAAACTGAGGAGTCTGACTGTAGAGATAATCTATGGCTCGGGAATAGTCGTTGTTCATGGTGTTCAATAATATATAAGAAAACCGGCCACTCCCGATGCCACTATCACCCATATCGGATGGATTTTGGTAAACAGCACCACACACAGCGCGGCCACAGCAATAATCACGGAGACAAGCACCTGCGGCCGGGTGTCGCCGAAATTGTCGGAATTCATCAGCAGCAATGCGGCGGAAGCGATAAGGCCTATCACCACAGGACGCAGGCCGGCGAAAATGCCGCGGATAACAACGCTTTCGCGGTTGCGGCGTATATAATGGCTCGTCCATGCCACAAGGATAAACGACGGGAGCACCACGGTGAGAGTGCACACCACCGAACCTAAGATACCCCACAGCGGATTGGTGTACCCGGCCATAAGCGGCGCGGAATAGCCGATATAGGTTGCTGAGTTGATGCCTATGGGGCCGGGGGTCATCTGTGATATCGCCACAATGTCGGTAAACATTTTATCGGTAATCCACCCTGGCGTTACAATCTCGCGCTGAATCAGCGAAAGCATGGCATAGCCTCCACCGAAGCCGAACAGACCGATTTTCAGATAACTCCAGATAAGTTTCAGGTAAATCATAAGCCCTCCTCCTTCTCTTTTTTATCCAATTGAGACATACTCAGGCGCTTTTCCTGACGTCGCAGCCACAGATAACCGCCGATACCTCCCAGAATCACGAATACGATGGGATTGGAAATCCATGGCCAGCCCGACCATATCAGCAGCGCGGCTGCTATGGGAATCCACACCGTTTTCCAGTTGATGCGCGCAGCCTTGGCCGACGTGATCACAGGCGCTACAATCAGCGCGACCACGGCCGGACGTATGCCGCGGAAAATGGCTGACACCACCCGGTTGTTCTGAATCAGATCGGGAGTGAGGAAAATGGCAATCAGCAGAATCATAGAAAAGCAGGGCAGAATGGTGCCGGCGGCAGCTGTGACGCTACCCTTGAAACCGCGCAACTTGTCGCCCACGGCCACTGATATGTTCACGGCGAGAATCCCGGGGAGCGACTGCGCCACGGCCAGAAGATCGAGAAATTCCTCTTTCCGGATCCAGCGTCGGTTTTCCACCACCTCACGCTGGATGATGGAAATCATGGCCCATCCGCCGCCGAATGTAAAGGCGCCGATGCGCAGAAACGACAGGAACAGCTTACGGTAAAGGTGCTTTTCCTGACACATCAGATTCTCGTCAGTAACCGGCCCGGAACTATTCGTGGAACGCTTTCCGTCCGTTATTTCCGATTTATTCTTTTGCATTTCCATGGGGAGAAATAAAAAAAGGACCACCTCATGGTAGTCCTTGTGTAGCGAATCAGGGAATCGAACCCTGGTCTCCACCGTGAGAGGGTGGCGTGCTAGGCCACTACACTAAATCGCCTTGCTTCGTTCCTTTGAACAGTGCAAAGGTAAGCACTTTTTCTGAATCCACCAAATATTTCCCCGATTTTTCACAATTTTTTATTAAACATGCTCTCAACTTTGCACTCAACCTACTCTCTCCTTTGCTCTCGACCGTTATTCGAGTGTGATGGGAGCGAAGCAGTCAAGGCGGTGAAAATCGGGATGTTCTGAAGCTATCGGCGCCCAGGAGAGGTAATGGGGCTGAGAGGTTGCGGAGGCGCATTTGTTGAAATTGCCGCGCATACGCAGAGGGGTGCCCGGGGTATAGGTCAAACCGAATATCTCCAGAGGAATGGCCATGGTGACACTCCAGATAAATGAGCCTTCAACCTCCTGAAACGGGCGGGTGCCGACCGAAGCGTAAACCTTTATCGTCGACAGTTCCTCGGGAGTTAGATAACGGGAGTCGGAGGCATCGTGACAATGAGCCGACACGATGCCGATGCAGTTGCACCCGAGGCTCCAGTATCTGTCGGAGGCCGGGTCGGGCTGCAGATAGAATTCAACGCATGAATCTTCGCTGACGCGGCTGTTGGGCTTATAGTTCACTGCCCGCAGATAGTTGCAGCGAACCAGAAAATCAAGGAAAATATGTTTGCCTGAATGAGCCGCCGACACCACCGTTAGCGGACGGTAGGGAAACTCTTGCGGCCAGTTGAGCGACTCCACCGACAGGCGGGTACCAGCTTCTTCAAGCATATTGGCAACCTCGGGGAGTGTGGGTCCTTCGAGGCGGGGAGCATAGGGCAATGTGGCTTCGTATTTTTTCATCAGAGAGAAAGTTAGATCTTGTTACCGCCTTAGCATCAGACGCCGGCGGCATTATGTAGGTTAATATAGCCGGTGATGCCTCCATAGAGACCATAGAGGGCCATCAGAGCCAGTATACATGCAATCACGCGGTTGAAAATCCACAGCGAACGCATGTTGAAGTGGTTGCGCACCTTGTTGACAAAGAATGTGATGAGCCACCACCAGGTGAGCGCCCCGGCAAATATGGAGGCGTAGCCCAATATATAATGATAATACCGGAACTCGGGAAGAATGAAATTGAAGCGTGCAAACAGACCGATGATAAAGAATAGAATCAGCGGGTTGGCGAACGTGAACAGAAATCCTGTGACGAAATCTTTCCAGTAGCTTCCCACAGCTGCCTGCGGTGTTGTCAGAGCAAGTGTGGGATTCTTGCGAAAGAGATAGAACGCAAAGCCAAGTAGCACCACACTGCCGAGTATCTGAAGCAGCAGCTCGTTGGTGGTGATGAAATCGGTCACAAACGACAGACCCAGGCCTGTGAGGAGACTGTAGGTGAGATCGCTCAACGCTGCGCCAATGCCCGTGAAGAACGCCGGTTTGCGTCCTTTGCTCAGTGTGCGCTGAATCACGAGCATACCTATCGGCCCCATCGGCGCCGATACGAAGATGCCGATGAGCACACCGCTCCATAGTATGTTGACAAACGTCTCCATTCCAAACTGCAAAGTTAGCCAAACTTTACCATCATTGCAAATAAAAAAATCGGGAGACGTGCCGCTGTGGCATGTCTCCCGAGTTGATTCATATCAGAGCCGGTTCAACAAAAATGTTAACGGCTTTTCACTATAAAATCTGACGTCAGCCGTGGCGGATAGTACCTTGGAAAACCGATTCGCCCGGTTCGCCGGGAAGATCAGACTCATCTGCCACGACTTTTACCGGGAACTGGAATACGCCCCAGCAAACCGAATAGTCGACCACATAGATTGACGCGTCGGCGCTTATCAGATGGTTGCCGACAGGAAGATTTTCAGTATCGACCTCAAACTGGAATGGAGGCGACACCGCTGTACCCACAACAAGGCCGTCGAGAAAATATGTCACCGAGCCTATACAACCATTTTTGCCGGTGTTGTTGACAAGATCGAGCGATTCAAACTGAAATGTCTCGCCTTTGACCACATAAATCACGCCGTTGTCGACAACGGCTCCGGAAACCTTGGCCGAAACACTCACTTCGGGTACTTTATTGTCATCATCGCACGATGCAACAAACAGACCCAATGGAAGCATCAGCAGTAAAAATAAGAGCTTTTTCATTGAATAATGGCTTTAAACATGTTGTAATCATATAACAAACTTTTGCTTTTATTCGTTCAGTTTCAAAATTATTTTCTATCTTTGCCCTCAGCAAACCCAATAAAGAAAGATAAACTCATAACCAACTTCATGAAAAAAACATCATTCCTGCTGTCGGCCATTGCCCTATTAGCGGCGCCGCATCTCATGGCTCAGGAAACGCTCAGGTACCTCACTGCCAAGTTCTCCGCTACCGACAATCCCGCCTACGCTTCTCCGTCGTTCAACGACAGCGAATGGCGCTACTTAGTTGTGCAGCAGACATGGGGCACACAGAACGAACAGCCCGAAAATGAATACGGATGGTATCGCCTTCACTTCAGTCTTTCACCTGAGATGAAAAAGCGGCTGCAGGGCGATGCGAAAACCATACTCATTGACATCGGCAAAATAGACGATGCCGACCAGACATTCCTCAACGGAAAACTCGTGGGTGAGACCGGTGAATTCCCCAAGGGCGACAAACCCTATGTCACTGCATGGGATAAGCCCCGCAGATACACTGTGCCCGTCTCGTCCAACCTGCTCAAACCCGATGGCGACAATGTGCTGGCCATCCGCGTCTACAACGGCAAAGGCGATGGCGGCATATATGGCTCACCTATCAAAATAAGCTTGCCCACAGAACTCGACGGCGCCGAGATGAAGTTCACGGAGAGCAACTCGGACAAAGGGCGCCTGCTGAACATCAACATCCAGAAGATCGAATTAGAAGGCCTGCCCATGGGGAATATCAAAGGTACTCTCAAAGTCGATTTTCTTGACTGCGAAAACGACAAAATCATCGACTCAAAATCAAAAAAAATCAACATCGCTTCCGGCAAATCCTATGATCTGAAGTTTGAAGCACCCGAGGGCAATATAAGGGCTATGGTCACACTCACCAATGCAAGCGGCAAACAGAGCGTCACCCGCACCCACCCAATGAAATACATCCTCACACCGGCCGCACCCGAACATCCACGGTTCAACACCGCTCCGGTCTATGGCGTGCGTCCCGGCTCGCCCATCCACTATCGTTTAGGAGTATCGGGCAACCGCCCAATGACATTTACAGCTGAAGGCCTTCCTCAGAGCGTAAAACTCAATCCCGAAAACGGCGCCCTGTCAGGCTCAGTTCCCTCGGCGGGCGACTACACATTCACCGTTACCGCCACTAACGACAAAGGCACCGCTTCGCAGCAATTCACTCTCAAAGTAGGTGACAAAATCGCACTCACCCCGCCAATGGGCTGGAATTCGTGGAACTGCTGGGGTCTGTCGGTAAGTCAGGATAAAGTGCTTGCGTCGGCGCAGTCGATGATCGACAAGGGGCTGGCCGACTACGGCTACTCATATATAAATATCGACGACGGCTGGGAAGCTCCCGAGCGCGCAGTCGACGGCAAAATCGTAGTCAACGAAAAGTTCCCTTCAATCAAGCAGCTTGCCGACCAGCTCCACGATGAAGGACTGAAGATAGGCATCTACTCCTCGCCCGGAAACTACACCTGCGGCATGTATCTCGGGTCACTCGGCCATGAGAAACAGGATGCCGAAAGCTACAACGAATGGGGCATCGACTACCTCAAATATGACTGGTGCGGCTATCACTTCAAACATGAAACCGAGCGCGACCGCGGTACTCTGGCCTCATATATCAGACCATACATGCTCATGGGGGAATATCTGCGCAGTCAGCCTCGCGACATTTTCTATTCGCTCTGCCAATATGGCATGGCCGGTGTGTCGAAATGGGGGCCGATGGTCGATGCAAACTCATGGCGCACAACAGGCGACATTGAGGATACATGGGAATCGATGAGCGGCATCGGATTCTGGCAGCAAAAAGATCTTTACCCCTATGCCGCTCCCGGCGGATGGAACGATCCCGACATGCTTGTGGTCGGCAAAGTGGGATGGGGACCTGAACTCCATGACTCCAACCTGACTCCCGACGAGCAGTATACCCACATTTCGCTGTGGTCGCTGTTGGCCGCCAACATGCTCATCGGTTGTCCCATCGACCAACTCGACGATTTCACAATCAACCTCCTTTGCAACAACGAGGTAAACTCCGTCAACCAGGACATCCTTGGCAAACAGGCGCGACCGGTAGTAGTCGACGGCGACATACAGGTGTGGGCACGTCCGCTCGCCGACGGCTCGCAGGCTGTGGGTATTTTCAATCTCGGCGAAAAAGACACCACAGTCGACTTCTCGCGCTACTTCGAAGCACTCGGTATTAAAGAGCCGTCGAACATACGCGACCTCTGGCGGCAGACCGACCTGCACGACGCCGAATGGAAGATACCCACCCACGGCGTCCGCCTCCTCAAAGTCACTCCCTGAACCCGCGCATTTATGAATAAGGAAGTATAAGAATAAACATAAACAAATAAGTAAAAGCGCCAGTCCGTTTGTCCGGGCCGGCGCTTTTACTTATCTATGGTTCAGTGAAGTGGATGATGTCTATAGTTCAGTGAAAAGTATGATACGATCAGTTGGTGAACGTCAGATCTCCATCCTTTACATCAATGACGATCGGGCGCTCCTTGTCGACTTTCTGTGCCAGAATATCCTTTGACAACTGATTGAGCACCAGCCGGTGGATGACTCGCTTGACCGGACGGGCGCCGAACTCGGGGTCATATCCCTCGTCGGCAAGGAATGACAGCGCCACGGGCGTGACTTCGAGGGTGATGCCGTTGGCAGCGAGCATTTTCTTTATTCCCTTGAACTGCAGACCAACAATCTCTTCAATCTCGTTGCGGTTGAGCGGGGTGAACATGATGGTCTCGTCGATTCGGTTGAGGAATTCGGGACGGATAGTCTGCTTGAGCATGTCGAGCACCTGCTGCTTTGTCTTCTCCACGATTTCATCCTTGTTCTCGGGAGTGAGTTTGGCGAAATTGTCGCGGATTACCGACGACCCCATGTTTGAGGTCATTATGATGATGGTGTTCTTGAAGTTGACCATACGCCCCTTGTTGTCGGTGAGGCGACCGTCGTCGAGTACCTGAAGCAGGATGTTGAACACATCGGGGTGTGCTTTCTCAATCTCATCGAAGAGCACCACTGAATAAGGCTTGCGGCGCACTGCTTCGGTGAGCTGACCGCCTTCGTCGTAGCCTACATATCCCGGAGGGGCACCGACCAGACGGCTCACGGCATGTTTCTCCTGATACTCGCTCATGTCGATACGGGTCATCATGTTCTCGTCGTCGAAGAGATATTCCGCGAGAGCCTTGGCCAGCTCGGTCTTACCTACACCGGTGGTACCCAGGAAGATAAACGAACCGATAGGACGGCGGGGGTCGTTAAGGCCTGCACGCGAGCGGCGCACGGCATCGGCGATGGCGCGGATGGCCTCGTCCTGGCCGACCACGCGATCGTGCAGTTCCTCCTCGAGGTGGAGCAGCTTCTCTTTCTCGCTCTGGACCATCTTGTTGACAGGTATGCCAGTCCAGCGGGAAACCACGTCGGCTATATCCTCGGAATCGACCTCCTCCTTGATCAGAGCTTTCTCGCCCTGCATGGATTTGAGCTTTTCCTGAATGTCGGCGTTTTCTTTCTCCTTTTGCTGGATACGCGAATAGCGGATTTCGGCAACCTTGGCATAGTCGCCTTCACGCTCGGCGCGATCAGCCTCGAAGTTGAGCTGTTCGATGTCGATTTTGTTCTGCTGGATGCGGTTGATGAGATCCTTCTCTGCTTTCCATTTGGCAGTGAAGTCTTTCTCCTCATCGCGCATTTCGGCCAGCTCCTTGTCGATATCCTTCACCTTGGCGGTGTCGCCCTCGCGCTTGATGGCCTCGCGCTCAATCTCTTTCTGGGCAATGCGCCGTGAAATCTCGTCGAGAGCCTGAGGCACCGAGTCCATCTCCAGACGCAGCTTCGAGGCCGCCTCGTCGATTAGGTCGATGGCCTTGTCGGGGAGGAAACGGTCGGTGATATAACGTTCGGAAAGGGTGACGGCGGCAATAATCGCCTCGTCGCGGATACGCACCTTGTGGTGGTTCTCGTAACGCTCTTTCAGACCGCGGAGAATTGCTATGGCCGAAGCCTCGTCAGGTTCGTTGACCATCACCTTCTGGAAACGGCGCTCAAGAGCCTTGTCCTTCTCGAAATATTTCTGGTATTCGTCGAGTGTGGTGGCGCCGATCGAGCGGAGTTCGCCGCGGGCCAGGGCAGGTTTGAGAATGTTGGCGGCATCCATGGCACCCTCGCCCTTGCCGGCACCCACGAGAGTGTGGATCTCGTCAATGAAAAGAATGATCTCGCCGTCGCTCTGGGTCACCTCGTTGACAATGGCTTTCAGGCGTTCCTCGAATTCACCCTTATATTTGGCGCCGGCGACAAGTGCGCCCATGTCGAGCGAGAAAATCTGCTTGCTGCGGAGATTCTCGGGGACGTCGCCGCGCACGATGCGCTGCGCCAATCCTTCGGCAATGGCGGTTTTGCCGGTACCCGGCTCGCCGATAAGCATAGGATTGTTCTTGGTTCGACGGCTCAGAATCTGGAGCACACGGCGGATTTCGTCGTCGCGGCCGATGACAGGGTCGAGTTTGCCCGAGCGGGCACGTTCGTTGAGGTTTATGGCATATTTGTTCAGCGAGTTGTAAGTCTCCTCGGCGCTCTGATCAGTGGCTTTGCGCCCCTTGCGGAGCTCATCGACGGCACTGTCGATCTCCTTTTCGTTCAGCCCGCAGTCTTTGAGAATGGTAGATGCGGGCGAGTTGATCTGGAAGAGCGCCATCAACATAGCCTCAAGCGTAACATATTCGTCGCCACGCTTTTTGGCTATGTCGAGCGACTTCTGGAGAACATCGTTAGAGACTCGGCTCAGATATGGTTCGCCCCCCGAAACCTTTGGTAGCGATGAGATCTCCTTGTCGAGCATACGGGCGGCCTGCGTCTCGTTGGCACCTACCTTCTGGAAGATGAACTTCACGAGCGACTCTCCCTCGAGCATGATGGCCATAAGCAGATGCACAGGCTCGATCTGCTGCTGACCGGCGCTTCGGGTCAGTTCGAGTGCTTTCTGAATGGCCTCCTGCGATTTAATAGTGAAACTATTGAAATTCATATCTTGATGTAGTTAGTTTTATTCCTGCAAATAAAACAAACTCCGTGCCACAATAGTTTTCACTTTCCTCCGATGTTTTAGAGCACCCGATGGCAGAAAAAGCGCCATGCTTACTGTCATCCGTCAGCCCTATTCCGGATGTCAGAAACCGGGATAGCCCGGATTCTGGGTGTATATGCCACCGGAGAAATTATACTGAGCCGTGGGAATCGCGAAATATTCTTCTCCGGTCTCAAACGAAGCGTTCTGATAGTACATGCGGTTGTCGCGTTCGGCGGCAAAATAGTTGTTCATCGTCTCTTTTGCTATGCCCCAGCGCACGAGGTCGTAGAAGCGTTCACCCTCCATGGCCTTTTCAAGGCGCATTTCAGTGCGCAGAGCCTTGCGGGCATACTCCTGGGTCCAGCCGGTGGCAGGATAGAGTCCGATCTTGTAGTTGGCGGCATCTTTCGTCGGGTCGTTGAAATCCTTCACATACCGGCTGTTCATCGCACGGGAACGTACACGGTTGATAAGAGTGCGGGCCTCTTCAAGACCGGCGCCGCCGATTTCGATAAGAGCCTCGGCCTTGTAAAGGAGAAGGTCGGCGTAGCGGATCAACTGCCAGTTGAGAGCGGAGGCACCCCACGGCCATCCCTGCTGGGCATCGGGCGATTCGGGCGACAGCCAGAAACGTTTGGTGTTATTGTAGCCGTAAGTGTCGGAATTTCTCACCCACAGACCGCAGGGGCTACCCTTGTAAGTCTTGTATGTGATGGTCGGACGGCCGGTGACGAAGTCGAGACGGGGATCCACATTACCGTCGACATTGGCAAGGTGATAGCTTCCGTCGGGGTCGAAGGTAACCACACCGTAGTCGGGACGGCTCTGGTAGTCGAACAGGGGCAGACCGTTCTCGTCGGTCTGATAGGCATTGATAAGGTCCTGCGACGGGAGGAAGAAGCCATCGCCCTGCCAGGGACAGCCGGGACCTGTCATGGAATTGAGCAGATTGCCCCAGTTGATACGGCCAACGCCATCCGAACCGTCATCTTTCGAGAACTGGACGGCCAGCACCGATTCCTGACCGTTTTCATACTCGAGCAGGTCGAGTTGCTGGAAGTCGGCGAGCAAGTCGTAGCCCTGGATCTGATCGATAATATCGACCACTTCCTGAAGGAGTTTCTTGTTGATGTTTACCACGGCATTGGTGGCAGGGTCCTCCTCATATGCCTGGTAGAGTTTGACTTTTGCTGCGAGCGCGAGTGCCGCGCGGCGGTTTATGCGGCCGATTTCGGGCTGATAGTCAGGGAGGTCGTTGGCCGCAGCCATCAGTTCTCCGGCAATTCTGTCGAGGTGCTGCTCACGGGTGTAGACATCGTTGCGGACATTGCAGTATTCATTCTCGGGCAAGTCGATTTCCATATAGGGAATCTTTTTGAACTGGCGCACAAGGTCGAAATACCAAAAAGAACGGATTACGCTCACCTCGGCAATGCGTGTTTTAATGTTTTTGTTTACGCTTTCGTCAACTTTGCGGAGAGCGCGGATGGCTGAATTGCAGCGGGATATGCCGCAATACACGTTGAACCACTTGCCGTCGAGCAGACCGTTGTTGGGTTTCAGTTTCGCAGTCTCCATGTCGTGGAATTCCCAGATGTCTGTTTCACCGCCTCCTCCTTTGTAGGCATTGTCGGCACGGACCTCGCCATGGCTCCAGTTAGTGATGGAGTAGAAGTGGGGATCGTTGGAGTCGGCATAGCGGCAGCCGAATGTGGCATAAGCGCCGGTGACAAGAAGATCCGCGGCCTTGGGGTCGTTGATATTGGCTTCGGAGAGCGGCCCCTGGGGTTCATTGCGGAGGAAGTCGTCGCTGCATGAAGCGAGGCCGAGAGCGGCCACAGCTATGGCAGATAATATATGCAGTTTCATATGAATTGTCTTTTGATATTAGAAACCTGATTAAGGGTGATGTCAGAAACCAAACTGAATGCCGAAAGTATACTGGCGTGGCAGGGCGTAGGGGTATCCGAGACCTTCGGGGTCGGCGCCGCTGTAGTTGGTTATAGTAAATACGTTCTGGGCCTGGAAATATATGCGGGCGTTTTTAAGGAAAAGCTTCTCCTGAATCTTCCGGGGCAGAGTGTAGCCCAGGGTCAGAGTCTTCAGACGCAGGAATGAACCGTTCTCGATATAATATTGCGACCCTTCATGCTCGCTGTTGGAATTGTCGACCGACGGAGCGGGCACATCTGACGCATAGTAACCTGTACGCAGATAATCTTCGTAAGCCTTGGCGGCATCGAGAAGCTGGGTGCCATGGTTGCCGGTCCACAGAGGGAAGAAATCCGTGTAATATTTCGAATTGTTCCAGGCATCGCGGATAATGCTGTTGAAGAAGATGTTAAGATCAAAACCTTTCCAGTTTGCCCCGAGATTGAGGCCGAACTGGGCCTTGGGGAGATCGGAACCGACCCACTCGCGGTCGCGGTTGTTGATAACACCGTCGCCGTTGGCATCGACATACTTCACACGACCCACACCCGGACGGCCGAATTCCACTTTGTACTGTCGGTTGTAGGCGTCGACCTCTTCCTGTGTGCGGAACACACCGTCGGTCTTGTACACAAGCCACGACCCGAGCGAATTACCCACGATGGTCTTGTCGATGCCGTTGCCGCCGCCCCATGTGTAGTAAATATCCTCCATAAGATCGGTCACCTTGTTCTTCATGGCGGTCACATTCAATCCGATGTTGTAGCTGAGACCGTTGGCCAGAGTCTGACGCCATTCAGCGGTGATTTCAACGCCTTTGTTGACCATCGAGCCGCCGTTGTACCAGCAGTAGCCCCCTTCGCCGATAGTGGCGATATAGGGTTTCTCCACGAGCATGTCGTTGGTCTTTTTGTGGAAGTAATCAAATGTAAAGAGCAGACGGCTGTTGAGGAAGGATGCGTCGAAACCAACATTGGTCTGATAAGTCTTTTCCCAGGTCAGATCGGGGTTGGTCGAGCGCGAGCGCAGCGCGCCGGGCGAGAGTTTGTTGCCACCGTCGAGCGCGTATGCCGCCCGGTTGAGATCCATGGAATATTTGGCATAGAAAGCATCGTTGGCGATAAGGTCATTACCGTTGACACCGTAGGCGCCGCGGATTTTAAGATCATTCAGCCAGTTGCGCGTGCTTTCCATGAATGTTTCCTGAGTGATGCGCCAGCCTAACGAAATAGAGGGGAACCAGTCGTAGTTGTGTTTGTCGGACAGACGCGACGAAGCATCACGACGGATGGTGAACGAGGCCAGATATTTGTTATCCCACGAATAATTCACCTTGCCGAAAAAGGAGAACATGGAATAGTTTGAAGCGCCCGACTTGGTGCCCTTGTTGGTTGTCACGTTGGTGAGGTAGAGATAGTTTTCGTCCTCAATTACCAGCCCTTTGCCCTCACCCGACATATCCTCGAAGTGGTTGCGCTTTGCCTCAACGCCCAGCAGGGCCATGATGGAGTTTTTGTCTATGTCGATGTTGTATTGGGCAGTGTTGGTCCACACCCAGTCGACAGTCTTGCTTGAATATTGATAGAGGTAGTTTGTTTTGTCGCGCAGATTGGCCGGGGTGAAATTCTTGTCGGAACCGTTGTAATAATTCAGACCGAAATTAGTCTTCAGTATAAGATTCTTTACAGGTTCCACCGACAGATAGGCGTTGCCGAACACGCGCCAGTATTCATGCTTGTTCGATGCCTCTTCGTTGATGAGTCTCACAAGGTTGGGTGTATCGTTGAGACCGAACGCCACCTGATCGTTGTAATTTCCTTCCGAGTCATAGACGGTGCGTGCCGGGTGCATCTTTATGGCATTCTCCTCAATGCCGCCGGGCGCGTTGTGCTGACGCCACCAGTTGAGTGTGAGGTTGCCGCCGGCTTTCAGGCGGTTGTTGATAAAGCCATAGTCAGTGCTGAAACGGGCATTGGCTTTCTGGAAATCACTCCCTTTGATTATACCGTCATGGTCGAGAAAACTGAGCGACATGGAGGATGAACCGTTATCCGAACCTTTTGACAGGCCGATGCTGTAGGTCTGCATCAGCGCCGTGCGGTGAATCTCATCTTCCCAGTCGGTGTTCTGCGGATTCACGGGGACGCCGTTGAGGTTGGTGTAGGGCTGAAGACGTGGAGTGGCGCCATTGCCATAAAGTTCCGATGTAGGGGTTGTGCCGTAAGCATATTTATATGCGGCCCAATATGTCTCGCCCCACTGGTCGGCGTTCATCATATTCAGACCGCTCTGATAGGTCTGCAGCGTAAGTGTGGCGTCGAAAGTCACCCGGCATTCACCTTTTTTGGCACGCTTGGTGGTGATGATGATCACACCGTTGGCCGCCTGTGCGCCATATATGGAAGCGGAAGCCGCATCTTTTAGCACCTGTATCGACTCCACATCGTTGCTGTTGAGAATTGTGCCGGGATTTTCACGGGTCATGACACCGTCGATGACATAGAGCGGGCCGTTGGCATCGCTTCGGAACGACGAAGCACCGCGTATGGAGGTGCCTGTGCTGAGACCGCCGGGGGTACCGTCGGTGGTGATACTCATACCGGCCACACGTCCCTGGAGTGCCTGCACCACATTGCCCGTGGGAGTGTCGGCCACATCTTTCATTTTCACCACCGACACTGAACCTGTCAGATCAGCTTTTTTCTCGGAAGAATAACCCACGACGACTACTTCGTCGAGGATTTCGGAGTTTTCTGCCAGATAGATCTTCATTTCAGGTGTCGCCTTTACCTCAGCCGGCATGAAACCGACATAAGATACTTTAAGCATGGCGCCCTCGGGCACTGAAATTTCAAAATTGCCGTCGATGTCGGTGGCCGCTCCTGTCTGGGTCTTTTCACATAATACAGAAGCCCCGATAAGCGGTTCGTCATCAGTTTTGGAAAGCACCGTTCCCCGCACAGTGATATTCTGTGCCTGCGCCATCACTGCCAATAACATCAGCAATAACGCACTAAGAATTGTTCTTTTCATTCGATAGATTTTTAGGTTAGATTTCTACCGCAAATTTAATCCGTCATCGGTGCGTCGACATATAACGGATGTTGTGGGGGCTATCAATTTTATTGCAATGCACGTAATTTGATAGCATCCGCACGATTTTTAAAAACAAACTATAATAATCAGGTGGTGAGCTTGCTTCGGGCCTGAGAGGGTGTTTCGCCATAGGCGTCGCGGTAGCATTTTGTAAAATAGGCCGGTGTGGAAAACCCTGTTTCATAGGCAATCTCACTGATACTCTTTTCGGTCGAGATCAGCAGTTCGTGACCTCGTTGCAGACGTAGACGGCGGATCAGTTCCACAGGAGCATAATTTGTAAGAGCCTTTATCTTACGGTAGAACTGGGAGCGTTCGAGTCCCATCTTTGACGCGATCATATCCACATTGAGGTCGGGATTTCCCATGTCGGCTCTGAAAATCGCCAGAAAACGATTATAGAAATCGTTATCTATATCGTCGACAGGGAGCGTGCCCGGACGCGAAGGTTTGTCAGCCTCCTCCCCGGCGACAATAGCCGGGCGCGAACGCCATAGGTTCTTTATGCGTTTGCGATTCTCAATCAGAGCGGCGCAGCGCGATTTCAGCACACTGCTGTTGAACGGTTTGGACAGGTACCCGTCGGCGCCGCTGTCATATCCCTGCACCCGCTGCTCATCCATCGTGCAGGCCGTGAGCATCAGCACCGGGATATGGGATGTGGAGATCTCCCCTTTGATACGACGGCAACATTCCAGACCATCCATCACAGGCATCATCACATCACAGATGATCAGATCCGGCGTATATCTGGCGGCCATTCTGATACCCTCCTTGCCATTGGATGCCGATATTATGTTATAATCGGCGGTCAGCAACTCCCCTACCAGTTTCTGAATATCCCTGTTGTCATCTATTATAAGCACGATCGGTTTCCCCTCGTCGAATGAACGGCCTGATTCGATTGCGGAGAGTTCGACCTCGGCATCGGTCTCCGCAATCACTTTTCCGGCATCAGAAATAGTTGCCGCGATATGTCGCACCGGCAGTGTCACCGTAAACACCGAACCTTTGTTCACAACGCTTTCCACGCTGATAGCTCCGCCATGCAGCTCGACGAAAGCCTTGGCAAGCGACAAACCTATGCCTGAGCCTTGCGGATGGATTCTGTCGACCTGATAGAATCTGTCGAAAATGTTGCCGAGATCCCGTTCACTGATTCCCTCGCCTGTATCAGCCACCTTGAATGTCAATGTTTTATCATCACATTCATAAGAGACCGTTATCGCTCCGTTGTCGGGAGTGAATTTGAAGGCGTTGGACAGGAGATTGAAAAACACCCGTTCGATTTTTTCCGCGTCAAGGGCAATCGGGACAGGTTTACCTGCTGCCGCGGTCTCGATTCTCAGCTTTATATCCCTCTTCCGGGCAACGGAATAGAATGACTCCATCCAGTCATGAACGGCCTTACCGAAATCTATTTCGGTGAGCCTGAGATCCAGCTTGCCATTCTCATACTTTCTAAAATCAAGTATCTGATTTATAAGCCGCTGAAGTATCTTCACATTCTTATTGGCAATCCTCATGAGGGTCTGTTGCTGCGATGTGAGATTTTCGGCCTCGGCGAGTCGGGCAACCGGTTCGGCAATCAGAGTGAGGGGAGTGCGCAGATCGTGCGACACATTTGTGAAGAACATCAGTTTGGATTGGGTGGCGATCTGCAACTGTTCGTTAAGGCGCGTCTGTTTGTCTTTTTCCTCCTCGAGCAGCCGGTTTTGCACAAGAAGTTCCTTCTGATGACGGCTACGCTGCCAATAGGCTCTCAGCAGCAGGAAACCGACACCAAACAGCAGAACAATAATGGCAATGCTTGCATAGAACAACGACGTCTGCGACGAATGTTGCGCCCAATAGTCATCGATCTGGGCTTTAAGCAGTTTCATCTTCCCGGTTTCCTCCTTCAGCGTCTCATTCTGCAACAGGATAATATCGGCATTGGTCAGATCGACGGCCGATGACACCGGCAAAATGGTCTCTTTCTTATAAGGCTGGTTCTTAAGAATGGCCAACGCGGTCTGAATCAGGCGGTGCCCCTCGGTGGGATAAAGAAACGTAGCGTCGATGACACTGTCGGCCACCGCCTGAATCCCGATATTTGGCGCCGCATCTATACCGATGATAAGAATATCGTCGCGGCCATGCCTGCGGGCAACCTCCGAAGCGCCGATAGCCATACGGTCGTTGTGAGCATAAATCAGGTCGACATCGTCGTATACACTCAACAGCGAATCGACTACAGGCATGGCATCCTCTTTGTTCCAGTTGCCCGGCACGCTTGCGAGCATCTTTCCGCCGTTATTTTCAAATTCCCTGACAAATCCGTCGTGCCTCCCCTCGGCCGGAGTTGAGCCTTTCAATCCGTATATCTCTATAGCCCGGGCACCTTTACCCGACAGATGAAGGGCATAATGAGCGGCAGAGCGACCAAGGCCCTCGTCATCCACTCCGATTCTGGCTGTATATGAATCCCCGTTGATATTCCGGTCGAATATCACCACAGGCACACCCTTGTCATACACCTCTTTAATAACAGGTGTGAGAGCGGCAGCTTCATTAGGCGAGACGATAATAATATCGAATCCATTTTCAACAAAATAATTTATGTCTTCGATCTGTTTTGCACTGCTGTCGTCGGCCGAGCGGATCTCCACCACGGCATCGTCGTGAAACATGATCTCGCGGTTGATCTCATCGTTCATCTTTGTGCGCCAGTCATCCTGACTGCATTGCGAGACACCGATTTTGTATGTCCTGCCCTCGTTGCAGCCGGCCAGAATGATAAAGATTACCAATAAGATGCAGTAAGATAAATGACGGTTCATTATCATGTGGTTGTTCATGGTTTTGCAAAGTTAATCATAATCCTATGAATTTGAGTGTGTAAGATATAAAAAATTGTGCGATACAACGTATTTGATAGCTTATGCACGATTTTTTATTGAATCTGTCAGCGGTTTGTAGTAGTTTTGCAATACCGAAACGGCAACCGCATCCGCTGTTATTCCGGTAAGTTTATCAACCATGAATGACAAAATAACCGAAACCATGAATAGAATCAAAACATGTGTCACATCCGCCATGATGCTCGGTGCAATATTGCTGACTGCGCAGGCATCGGCGGCCGACGGAGTGAAAGTGGACCATCTGGGGGTCAACAACACCCTGGTCAGAATCACCGGCGACGGAAAGTATTTTATGCTCCCGGTGCAGGAGTCAAACGACGATGCCAGAATCGACGTGCTTGTCGACGGCAAGAAAGACAGGACTATCAATGTCAGACTGGCCAAAAGCAAAGTCGATTATTTTGTCCCCTTTGATCTTACTCCTTATAAGGATCGCGACGTGCTTCTTAACATTGTCACCGTCCAGGACCGCTCAAACATCCGGGAGGCCAAAGCTGATGCCTGCTGGAAAAATCTGGCACTGGCCGACACTTTCGACACCACCAACAGAGAGCGTTTCCGCCCCGTCTATCACCATTCGCCACTGTATGGCTGGATGAACGACCCCAACGGCATGTTTTATAAGGATGGCGTATGGCACCTCTACTATCAGTGGAACCCTTACGGATCGAAATGGCAGAACATGACATGGGGACATTCCTCATCAAAGGATCTTGTCAACTGGGAGCATCATCCCGCAGCCATCGAGCCCAACGGACTGGGCACGGTGTTCAGCGGCAGTTCGGTGGTCGATACCGACAACACCGCCGGTTTCGGGAAAGATGCCATCGTGTCGCTCTACACTTCGGCCGATGTCAGTCAGATCCAGAGCCTGGCCCACAGCGAGGACGACGGTATGACTTTCGAGATATATCCCGGCAACCCGGTAATCACTCAGGAAAGCGAGGCCCGCGATCCCAATATGTTTTGGGACGAGGCCAACAACCGCTGGGTGCTGTCGCTGGCTCACCCACTCGAGCATGAGATGCTGTTCTTCACCTCGCCCGATTTAAAGGAATGGACGCTGCAAAGCGCTTTCGGCAAAGGAATCGGCGCACAGGACGGAGTGTGGGAATGTCCCGATATGTTCAAACTGAAAGTTGACGGCACAGGTGAGGAAAAGTGGGTGCTGGTATGCAACATCAACCCGGGAGGCCCCTTCGGCGGAAGCGCCACACAATATTTCGTGGGCGATTTCGACGGCACAACCTTCAAGGCCGATACCGATGCCAACGGCAATATCCCGACAAAATGGATGGATTTCGGCAAGGACCACTATGCCACCGTAAGCTGGAGCAACGCCCCCGACAACCGCCGCACTCTGATAGGATGGATGAGCAACTGGCAGTATGCCGCCGAAGTGCCCACCATGCAATATCGCAGCGTCAACACCCTCCCCCGCGAAGCGGGTCTCTTCCGCGGCGCCGACGGACAGCTCTACCTCTCCTCCACACCATCGCCCGAACTCATCGCACTCAGGGATAAAGAAATCACGAAGATACGCAACAGGTCAATCGGCCGGAAAGCAAGTGAATTCCTCCTGCCGACATCAAACGACGGCGTCTGCGAGATTCTCCTTGACCTTGACTGCGGCAAAGCTGATTCCGTGGAGATGAAGATTGCAAACAATGCCGGCGAATTCGTCAACATGACATACAATTCCAAAAATCACACCATCTCTTTTGACCGGCGCAACAGCGGAATCGTTGATTTCAGCCAGGATTTCCCCGCGGTGACTGTCGCCCCCTCATTCGAAAACAGCAACAAGGTTTCTCTGAGAATATTCATCGACAAATCGAGCATGGAGGTTTTCGGCAACAACGGAAAATTTGCAATGACCAATCTCGTTTTCCCGACAAAACCCTATTCCACGCTCTCCATAGCGGCCGACGGGGGCAAAGCAAAGGTGGAGAATCTCAAGATTTATTCGATTAAAGAACTGTAAAATATTACCGGACAACCATGGATTCCACACAATCAATCGTTACCAACCGCAAATCGTTTCTGCTCCAGATAATCCCGGTGATGCTCTGTTTCTTCGTCATGGGATTTGTCGACCTTGTGGGAACTGCATCGAACTATGTTCAGAAAGATCTGAATCTCACCGACTCCGAGGCTAATCTTTTCCCCTCGCTGGTGTTCTTCTGGTTCCTGATTTTTTCCGTTCCGACGGGCATTCTGATGAACCGCATCGGGCGTAAAAAAACAGTTCTCGTCAGCCTTATCGTCACGGCAGCCTCCCTTTTCATACCCGCTTTCGGCGACAGCTACATGGTGATGCTGGTTTCTTTTTCGCTGCTCGGCATCGGCAACGCCATCATGCAGACCTCGCTGAATCCACTTGTCACCAATCTTATCAGCGGCGACAAACTTGCCTCCACGCTCACCTTCGGGCAATTCGTAAAGGCAATAGCATCGTTCCTCGCTCCTGTAATAGCCGCCTGGGGAGCAACAACGCTGCTCCCCACTTTCGGCCTTGGCTGGCGGGCATTGTTTGTGATATATGCCATCATCAGCTTCCTCTCCATCTCTCTGCTGGCGGCCACTCCCATTGATGAAGAAAAACCCGACAGAGCCACCGGAATAGGCGAATGCCTCAAACTGCTTGGCCGGCCATTCATTTTCCTCTGCTTCCTCGGCATCATATGCCATGTGGGAATCGATGTGGGCACCAACACCACTGCCCCAAAAATCATCATGGAGCGCCTCGGCCTGCCTCTGGAAGAAGCCGGGTTTGCCACAGGCATCTATTTCATCTTCCGCACAGTGGGATGTTTTCTCGGAGCGTTCCTGCTCCGGAGCATGTCTGCGAAACTGTTCTTTGCCATCAGCGTGACAATGATGCTGGCAGGCATGGCAATCCTCTTTTTCTGCGACACCCTCACCCCGCTCTATGCCGGTATCGGCCTGATCGGTTTCGGCAATTCCAACATCTTCTCCGTGGTCTTCTCCCAGGCTCTGCTATACACCCCCAACGAGCGCAACGAAGTGTCGGGGCTTATGATCATGGGCCTGTTCGGAGGCACTATCTTCCCCCTCGCGATGGGATATGCCGCCGACGCTGTCGGACAGGCGGGAGCCGTGGCCGTTATGACTGTCGGAGTGATATATCTTTTGTATTACACCCTTAAAATCAGAAAAATTTAATAATCCAAAATTTGAATAATCATGAATGACATAGTTGTAGGAATGGGCGAAGCCTTGTGGGATGTTCTCCCCGAGGGAAAGAAGATAGGCGGTGCCCCGGCCAATTTCGCTTACCATGTATCGCAGTTCGGCCTGCCCAGCTGCGTGGTCAGCGCAGTCGGCGACGACGCTCTCGGGAAAGAGATCATCGAGAATTTCACCTCAAAGGGCCTTAACCAGCTCATTGCCGAGGTACCCTACCCCACGGGCACGGTGCAGGTGGAGATCGATCCCGCCGGCGTTCCGCAATATGAAATCAAAGAAAACGTGGCATGGGACAACATCCCTTACACCGCTCATCTCGAGATGCTTGCCGAAAAGACAAAAGCGGTGTGCTTCGGCTCGCTGGCGCAGCGCAACGTGGTGTCGCGCAACACCATCAACCGCTTCCTTGACGCAATGCCGCAGAATGAAGACACCCTGGTGGTGTTCGACGTGAATCTCCGTCAGGGGTTCTACAACAAAGAGATTCTATGCAATTCCATGAAACGTTGCAACATCCTGAAAATCAACGATGAGGAACTTGTCACGGTCAGCCGCATGTTTGGCTATCCCGGCATCGACCTGCAGGACAAATGCTGGATTCTTTTAGGCAAATACAATCTCAAGATGCTCATACTCACCTGCGGCATCAACGGCAGCTATGTATTCACCCCCGGCAACGTATCGTTCCAGCCAACCCCCAAGGTAGAAGTCGCTGACACTGTCGGCGCCGGCGACAGCTTCACAGCTGCATTTATCGCTTCTATACTTAAAGGGAAAAGCGTACAGGAAGCCCACTCGACCGCAGTGCAGACATCGGCCTTTGTCTGCACCAAGAAAGGCGCAATGCCCACTCTCCCCTCCGAACTGACCGATTGACCACAACCGGCGGCAATCAACGGCGGTCACCTGCAATCATCAGGCATTCACATAAATAGTACATATTTCTAAGGAATAGTACATATTTCTAAGAAAACACCCCCTGTGCTCCGGTTTTCCGGAATGCACAGGGGGTGCCCTTTCAACATTACAAAATATACGGCTTTATGACTGGTCGAAATTATTTTGAACAGTTACTTACTATTAAGCTGAAACTAATTAAGCGGAACCATATTAAGCGGAAACCGATTTTGTTTGTCAGAGAGCGATGTCTTTGGACTTGTCGCCGAGCGGACGGTCACCCTCCGACGAATCTTTCAGGCAGAGATACCATGTGCCGAGAAAGCGCACAGGCTTGAAATAAAGATTGGTGCTCACGTTGTCAGTGATGAAGATGCGGCACCGCACTTCATTCCGCACCGCCGACTCAAAATCGTAGTCAGCTATTTCATAGCGTTTTATCGGATTTGAGAGCAACAGATCCATCTCTTTCAGCTGTTCTTGGGTAACCTTGTATGGCTCCTGATCGGGATCGTCAATGTCGACAGTGTAGAGCATGTCGGTGGCGGCATCCTTTTCGCCGGCCACGATATGATCCATAAAAGAGGTGACAAGTCCGAGTGTGGCAGTGGTATCCTGCTCGGTGAGCATCATTGTGTTCTCTTCCGGAAGGATCACGGCGTTGGTTTCCTTTTTGCCGCCGCACGACACCGCCGAAATGGCAAACGCCGACAGCACAACACCGCAAAAGATAGAAACGGGGTATTTCATCAGATAGTTTAAAAGAGAGACAGGGACGTATCGGATACGCCCCTGTCCCATTGATTTATTGAATTAACAAGGGCAGGTTATTACTGGCCGATGGTGGGATCGATAGTAATGTCCATGGGAACTACCACGTAACCCCACTTGTACTCTACGATGAACGGAACACGGATCTGGAACTTGGAGCCCAGCACGTTGCCGGCGTTCTTGTAGTTTACAACACCGATATTGGTGAGTGAGATAGCGGTTGACTGAGTGTAGGAGAGCTTGATGTCGGGAAGCATCTCTTTCAGAGTCTTCTTGAAGTTCGCACCGTTGATGTTAGTGTAGACCGCACCTGTAATATCGTCCGGGTCGGCTACAACAAGCTTGCCGTTTTTGAACTCACCTACATATACACCTTTCACACCGTAATACTGGAGGTATTTGTTTGTGGAGGTGAACTCAATGTTACGCCAGTCGATGAAGGAAAGGCAGGTGGCGATTTCGAGAGTCGAACCGTTGTCCTTGCCATCCTGCAGGTTGGGAGCCTTGCTTACGTTGACTGTGATAGGACGCAAGAAGCGCACATTGTAGGTGTTGTTGTTGACGATAAGGGGCTTGTCGCAACCGTTCACGGCGCTGATGGCGATGGTGGCCGAGAGAGTCTGGCCTTTGGCAAGATTCTGTGCGCCGGCATAGTTGAGCACATCCTTGGCAAAAACGCCATCCTGATAGGTGACAGTAGCGGGAGTCTTGCTATTATCAATTACGGCGATGGTTTCTTCATTTATACCAAGTTTTGCAATAAGCTTGGTGCCGTCGGCTTTGAGTTCGTATTCCGTACCCGATACACCTTTGACCTTTGAGGGTGCGTTGGCTACGGGAACGAAGTTGAACATTGTCTTTGTGGTGATGTAGTCGGTGTAGACACTTTCGAGACCCGAGAAGCCGACCTTGTTGCCCACGAAGGGATAGAGAAGGTTATTCTCGAATGTGCAGGCTGAAGAAGTAAGGTTATTGTTGGGCACTGCCACGTTGAGGTGTGTTTCCTGCTTCTGGCCACCGGCGGCGGCAGAGGTGGAGGAGTTGTAGGAGAACCAGAGCTGGGCGATCTTGTTATCGTCGCTTACCGAAACTGTGGGAGTAACGTTCAGATGCTCGGGAGTCCACTTGAGAGTGATGGTGATGTGCGACTTGGCAAACGATGTGCCGGCTTTGCCGTCATAAACGATCACTGCGGTCATATCCTTGGGCTTGGTCGAACCGGTGAACCATTCGTAAACGTCGTTGGCCGAGATAGTCCACTTAACAACCTCGGTGCCCTGAGGCAGGTTGGGATCGGGAGATTTGGTGATCACACCGTGGACAGCTTTGCCCGAGGCATTGCTGATGCTCTTGTCATTGCCTACGATTACCTGCTGAACTTCAGAGGCGTTGGCCATGCGGAGAGCATAGTTGTTCTCGAATGTCTCCTTGCTCATGTTCACAGAGGGATGTGCAAGAATGGTTTCCTCGATCTGCGACCAGGTCAGGGGGAAGACGGTTTCATTGGTCGAGCAGCTTACGGTATAATCCTTGTTGAAGCCAAAGTTAACACCGATAAGATTGTCGGCAGGGGGAAGAGCGCCGGCTTCGTCAATCAGGAACTTGACGTAGGCAACAGCTGCCACAGGGTTACCTTCAGTGACGGTGTCGATGAGGGTTACACGTACGAGAGGCATACGGCCAAGCGTGGCTTTATTCTGGGCATAACCCCAGGCCTGTGCCTTACCGCCCTGAGTCATCTGAGCGCGGATCCACGATTTGTTCTCGGGATTGAGGGCAGCGTGGGCCGACTGTGAGGTCTGGTTGTTGCCTTCAGCGTAACCTACGAGAGCATACTCATATTTGAAGCCTGAGTCCTCGGGATTGAATGCCATATGTACACCCTTGGAGTTGGTGTAATCGGCCTGGATATATTTTGCGATGTCGAGACCCTCGCTGTTATTCCAGACAAGTGCGATTGCGGGCTCTGCATCGATGGCCTCCTGTGCGGTGGTATACCAATGATCCGCACCGAAGGTGGCCGATTTGGGAGCATTGATCAGGTCGCCGGGAGCGTTTGCAGGCACAGCGAGGTCGATATTGGTGTAATACGACGCACGCACTGCAGCGTAATCCGATGTGATGACTGTGTCGGTTGCAGCCTTATCCTTGTTGAGACGGGCCTGGAGGGCAAGGACAGTCACCAGACCATCCTCATCGATATCCTTGATGCTGCCCGAAAGAGTGGCTTTAACAGTGAGAATACCATCCTTGGCCGATTTGTCGTAGATGTTGGCGGTAACACCCGAAGCAGCGCGCGAATACTGGAGGTCTTCGGTGATGAAGTTCAGAGCGGCGATGTCGTTGATGTTGGCACTTGAAGGATTGAGATGGTAGCGGGCAACAAGGCCGGGAGTCATCTGAATCTCCTTGCCGGCTTTGGGGGCGTCCTTGCGGCCGTTGACGTCGTCGGCATTGACAGCCATGAGGCCGGTGAGGCTTGCGAATTTGAATGTGGCGGCATCCATAGCCTCGATACCCTGATAGTAGAAATCAGGCTTGAAGACGAGGCTGCGGAGAGCGCCTGTGCGAGCCAGTGTGATGGCGCCGTCGGCACCGTCAACACCGAAGAGAATCACGTCGTTGGGAGTGACAATAGCGGTGATGTGATCGCCGGGAGCCACATAGGAAATCTTTGTTTCGGTGACTTCCCATTCCTTGGTGGCGGGATTCCAGTGATGGAGTTCGAAGAAGCCCTTGCCGTTGGGAACGTAGTAGTCGCCGGGGGCACCGTTTTCGCCGGGCTTACCGTTCTCACCGGGTTTGCCGGGTTCACCGGGCTTGCCGGGTTCACCGGGTTTGCCGGGTTCACCGGGCTTGCCGGGTTCACCGGGTTTGCCGTCTTCGCCTACGGCTTTCCATTCAGTGGCGACACCGTTTTTGCACCAGTAGCCTTCGGCATTAATGGTCCACACATCGGCATCCTTGCCGTCACGGCCATTCTCGCCGTTGGTGATGGTGTAGCTTTTGGTAGCACCATCTTTCAGCACTGTGATAACAATACCTTTTCCATCAGCACTGGGGGTCACCGATTCGATAATACCACCCTGAGCCACCTGAGCCTTCACGGCATCAAGAGCTGAGTTAATCTGCGCAACCTTTTCGTTGAGTGAGTCGATGTCGTCGTCGTAGTTCTTGCAGGAATTGAACGATACGGACATCGAAGCACACACACAAGAAAGAAGTGCGATTTTCAATAAACCTTTGTTCATAAAAAAAATATAAAATTGTTGTGGAATGATTGTTTTTAAGAGTTCAATCAAAAGCCCGTGAGAGGCAGTCTGTGATATTTTCGACAAAGTTACGGCAATTTGTTTTCACTCTAACCGATTGAGTATTGCGACATTGACACGCTACTGCTGCGATTTTTGCACACCGTTGACATTCTCCGACAATATTGCGAAAAAGTCCTTGTTTAGCACAGTCGATATTCGTGTCAGCAATGAGGTGTCGATGCTGTTTTTCTGAAACAGACGGTAGACGTTTGAGCGGTCGAGACACAGTTTGCGTGCAAACCATGCCACCGAACGTTCCTGAGCCATCAGTTCCTCTTTGATAAGCTGGCCGATTGGTTCCATTTTATTATTAATATGTGTTGTGCTGAGTGCCGCTGGATCCCCTCTCCGGCAATAATTGTCAGGACATAATAAAAGCGTGGGATCTGCATCCGTTACCGTCCTCCAACCGGTGGCTTCTGGCATTGCCTTCTGAGGTTGGACGGCAACGTCGAAGCCCACGCTTATATGCAATTATTGCTCCCGACGACATTCCTCTCGGAATATACCACCGGAATAAATTACATAACCACGGGCATCTACCGTTGCGCGATCCTTGACCTCAGTGAAATCTGCCAGAATTTCCGGTTATCAAGAATCAGCGAAAGATAAACGCTTTCATCAAAAAATGTATCGCGACCCACCCACTACCCCTTGACCGGGGCTTCGGACGATCTGCGTCCGCAAAGTTAATACAACTCTTTTAGTTTTCAAAAAGTTTTTCCAAGATTCAACAAAGATTCAATCGCCAAAGAGCAAAAAAGTTTTTTTATTTGATTAATAAAAGTTTGACAGCACAGAGATGATTTTTCCGAAAAAAAACGTAACTTTGCAGTTCAAAAGAAAATCTGTAGACGCGTTTTATAGAAATGTCAGACATCAAGGAAATAAAAACCGCCCTTATCTCAGTTTTCCATAAGGACGGACTCGACGAAATTCTGCGCCTCCTCAACAATTCGGGCGTGAAGTTTATATCCACCGGCGGCACTCGCGATTTCATCCGCGGCCTCGGTTACGACTGCGAGGCAGTCGAAGATCTCACCGGCTACCCCTCGATTCTCGGCGGCCGCGTGAAAACCCTCCATCCCAAAATTTTCGGCGGCATCCTCAACCGCCGCGACAACGCGGGTGATCAGGAACAGACTAAAGAATACGAAATTCCCGCCATCGACCTGGTGATTGTCGACCTCTATCCCTTCAGCGAGACAGTGGCTTCGGGCGCCTCTCAGGCCGACATCATCGAGAAAATCGACATAGGCGGCATCTCGCTCATCCGCGGCGCCGCCAAAAATTTCAACGATGTGGTGATTGTGGCATCCAAAGCACAGTATGAACCCCTGCGCCTGATGCTCGAGCGCGAGGGCGCTGCCAAATCCACCCTCGCCGACCGCCTTTTCTTCGCCAAGGAAGCATTCGCCGTTTCCTCGGGCTACGATTCGGCTATCTTCAACTATTTCGACTCCCTGAGCGAGAATCCCTCGGCTCTGCGCATTGCCATCGACGGCGAGAAGACCATGCGCTACGGCGAGAATCCCCATCAGAAAGGATTCTTCTTCGGCGACTTCGACAAGATGTTCGACCAGCTCCACGGCAAGGAGATTTCATACAACAACCTCCTCGACATCGACGCTGCCGTAAGCCTTATGGCTGAATTCGACCAGCCCACCTTCGCAATCCTCAAGCACAACAACGCCTGCGGCGTGGCCACCCGCCCCACCGTGCTCGAAGCGTGGAAAGACGCCCTTGCCGGCGACCCCGTCTCTGCTTTCGGCGGAGTGCTCATCACCAACCGCGAGATCGACGCCGCTGCCGCCGAAGAAATCAACAAGATTTTCTTTGAAGTGGTCATAGCTCCCTCCTACTCTGCCGACGCTCTCGCCATACTCGAGCAGAAGAAAAACCGCATTGTTCTCGTGCAGAAAGCGCCTCTGACCACCACCCGTCAGTTCCGCTCGATTCTCAACGGCGCCCTCGTGCAGGAGCGCGACCTCAAGGTCGAGACTTCCGACGATCTCCGTCAGGTCACCGAGAAAGCTGTCGACCCCTCGCAGATCGCCGACCTACTGTTCGCCAACAAACTGGTGAAGCACTGCAAGAGCAACGCCATCGTGCTGGCCAAAAACCTCCAGCTCTGCGCCGCCGGTGTGGGTCAGACCTCGCGCGTCGACTCTCTGCGTCAGGCCATTGACAAGGCCCACAACTTCGGCTTCGACCTTCACGGCGCCGTCATGGCATCCGACGCCTTCTTCCCCTTCGCCGACTGCGTGGAAATCGCACACAAGGCAGGAGTCGATGCTGTGATTCAGCCCGGCGGCTCAATCCGCGACAACGAATCGGTGGAATACTGCGACAAAAACGGCGTGGCAATGGTTATGACCGGCTTCCGCCACTTCAAACACTGATTCAGGCCGCAGGCACGCGTCCCGCCGATGTCGTCCCGCCTATATGTCAGCATTTATTGACCCCGTTACATATATAATATAATGAGATTCTTTTCTCTCACAAAAGAAATTGCAATCGACCTGGGCACGGCCAACACCGTGATCATCCACAACGATAAAATCGTCATCGACGAGCCTTCGATCGTGGCTCTCGACCGACGCACCGACAAGCTCATCGCCGTGGGCAAGGAAGCCCAGCTCATGCAGGGCAAGGAACCTGAAGGCATCCGCACCATCCGCCCGCTGCGCAAAGGCGTGATCGCCGACTTCAACGCCGCCGAGCTGATGATCCGCGGCCTGGTGAAAAAAGCATCCTCGCGCAACAACTGGTTCTCCCCCTCGCTCCGCATGGTAGTCGGCATCCCATCCGGTTCCACCGAAGTTGAAATCCGCGCCGTGCGCGACTCCTCGGAGCACGCCGGCGGCCGTGATGTCTACATGATCTACGAGCCCATGGCTGCCGCTCTCGGCATCGGTCTCGACGTGGAGGCGCCCGAAGGCAACATGATCGTCGACATAGGCGGCGGCACCACCGAAATCGCAGTGATTTCGCTGGGCGGCATCGTCTCCAACAAGTCGATCCAGATTGCCGGCGACGACCTCACCGACGACATCATGAACCACATGCGCCGCGCCCACAACGTGAAAGTGGGCGAACGCACCGCTGAGCTGATCAAGATGAACGTGGGTTCGGCTCTAACCGAGCTGGAGAATCCCCCTGAGGATTATGTGGTGCATGGCCCCAACCAGATGACCGCTCTCCCCATGGAGATTCCGGTGTCGTATCAGGAGATTTCGCACTGCATCGAGAAATCCATCTCGAAAATCGAGGCCGCCGTGCTCGGCGCTCTCGAGCAGACTCCTCCCGAGCTCTACGCCGACATTGTCCACAACGGCATCTGGCTCGCAGGCGGCGGCGCCCTGCTCCGCGGTCTCGACAAACGTCTCACCGACAAAATCGGCATCCCCTTCCATGTGGCCGAAGACCCCCTGCTGGCCGTTGCAAAGGGCACAGGCGTGGCGCTGAAGAATATCAACAACTTCTCGTTCCTCATCAAGTAAGCAGCTTAAGAGCTTGAGAAATCTGCTCAACTTTCTGGCAAGATACAGCTCGTGGTTCGTATTCACGTTCTACGCTGTGTTGTCGTGTTGCCTGCTTTTTCAGAGCAACCCTTACCAGCATCATGTATTTCTCACATCGGCAGGCGCTATATCCACAGGCGTTTACGAGGTAACGAACAACGTCACCGGCTATTTCAGTCTGCGCTCGATCAACGAGGATCTGCAGCGGCAGACCGCGCTGCTTCAGGGCGAAGTGCTGCAGCTCAAGGATCAGTTGCGGCAATTTCGCGAAGACTCGCTGCAACGGCAGGTCAACGCGGCCGACACGGCTCGGATAAAATACAACTTTATCATCGGCTCCGTGATCAACAACTCGATCCACAATCCCTACAACTACATCACCATCAACAAAGGTCTGGCCGACGGCGTCCGTCCTGAAATGGGCGTTCTCGACCAGAACGGTGTGGTTGGTGTGGTGAATGTGGTCACTCCCCACTACGCCCGCATCATCTCGCTGCTCAACCCCAACTTCCGCCTGTCGTGCAAGCTGCGAGGCAGCGACACTTTCGGCTCTCTCGTGTGGGACGGCACCAACCCGCGCACCGCTCTGCTCGAGGAGTTGCCCAAACACACTCAGTTCAAACGGGGCGATACCATCGTCACCTCGGGCTACTCGGCAATGTTTCCCGAAGGTATCCCCGTGGGGATAATCGAAGGCTCGGGGCGCGGCGACGACGACAACTTCTTCACCCTTCGTATCAAACTGCTCACCGACTTTACCGCCCTCTCCACCGTAAAGGTGATTTCCAACACCGACATAGTGGAGATCAAGGCCGTGGAGTCGAAAGATGAAACCGAATCCATCGACCAGCCGTGATGTCTTGCCGGTTTTATCCGTGATGTCAGTTTTATCCGTCTGCAGGTTGTCTCATTAAACAAGATTTAGTCAACATTATCAAATTTCTATCCGGTTTCAGGTGGCCAAGGAGATTCTAAAATATCTGCTGCTATTCGTAGTGCTCGTGATCGCCCAGGTGGTTGTGTTCAACCATCTGTGCCTCTTCAACGTGGCCATCCCGCTGGTATTTATCTATCTGATAATCAAGCTGCCGGTAGATCTGTCGGTCAACTGGACCCTTTCAGTGGCATTTTTCCTCGGGCTGGCGGTAGACATCTTTTCCAACACTCAGGGGGTGAATGCGTTAGCGTGCACCTGCACCGCCGGATTGCGGCTGCCCGTGCTACGCCTTTATTTCCCTCGCGAAGAGGATATGTCGACACCCGAACCGTCGTTCCGCACCATGGGACCTGGCGTGTACCTGAAATACCTCATCACCATGGTGGCGCTCTACTGCCTGCTGTTCTTCATGATCGAGGCGTTCACTTTCTCCAACTGGCTGCTGATGCTGCTTCGCGCCGGCGCATCCACGCTGCTGACATTTGTGATACTTGTGGCATTTGATTCCCTCTCGGGGCGCCGCTGACTCTCCTTGTAACCAATGCGTAAAGACTATAAGCTTGAGAAACGGAAATATGTGATCGGCGGTTTCATTATCGTCATCGCAATCATATACATATGCCGCCTGTTCACGCTGCAGATCGCCGACTCACAGTATAAGAATTCCGCCGACAACAACGCCTTTCTCCGCAAGACCGTCTACCCTTCGCGCGGACTGATCTACGACCGCAACGACTCGCTGGTGGTCTACAACCAGCCTGCCTACGACGTGATGATGATTCCGCGCGACGTGCACGATTTCGACACCATCGATTTCTGCAACACCCTGCAGATTTCTCGGCAGACCTTCGACGAGCGTGTCAGCAAGATGAAATCGGCCCGAAACTACTCCTCCTACACGCCGCAGACGCTGATCTCGCATCTCTCGGCGCAGGACTACGGGCGCCTGCAGGAGAAACTCTACCGTTTTCCCGGATTCTTCATCCAGAAACGCATCATACGTCAGTATAAATACAATGCCGCGGCCAATGTTCTCGGCAACATCCGCGAGGTGTCGCAGGCCGACATCGACAAAGATCCCTACTACAAGGCAGGCGATTACTGCGGCGACCTCGGCATCGAGCGAAAATATGACGAATATCTCCGTGGCATCAAGGGCGAGGAGATCCTTATCCGCGACGCTTTGGGACGCATACGGGGCCGCTACGACGGCGGTTCGCGCGACATCGCCCCCATCTCGGGCAAAGACCTCAGGCTGAGTCTCGACATCAGGCTTCAGGAGTATGCCGAGTCGCTTATGGTAAACAAAATCGGCGCTGTGGTGGCCATCGAGCCTAAAACCGGCGAAATCCTCTGCATGGTGTCGGCGCCGACCTACGACCCGCGTCTGCTCATCGGACGCCAGCGAGGCAAGAACTACACCATGCTGGTCAATGATCCGCAGAAACCGCTCTTCGACCGCGCCCTGCAGGGTGCGTATCCTCCCGGCTCCACGTTCAAACCCACACAAGGACTTATACTGTTGCAGGAGGGCATCGTCGACCTGCACACTCAATATCCATGCTATCGCGGCTTCATCTGCGGCAATCTGAGAGTCGGATGCCACGGTCACGGCTCCCCTATCGCCCTCAAACCGGCGCTCCAGACTTCGTGCAACGCATATTTCTGCTGGGGATTAAAGGCTATGCTCGACAACAACCGGCGCAAATATGGCTCCTCCGCCAACGCCTTTGAAGTGTGGAAAAAGCACCTCGTGTCGCTCGGCTACGGCTATAAACTCGGCATCGACCTCCCCCATGAGAGCCGTGGTTTTATCCCCAACGAGAAATTCTACAACAAAATCTACGGTCAGGACCACTGGAGTGCCCTCACCATAATCTCGGTGGCAATCGGACAGGGTGAAATCCTGGCTACGCCTCTGCAGATCGCCAACCTCTCGGCCACTATCGCCAACCGCGGCTGGTTCATAACACCACACGTAGTGAAGCAGATTCAGGACACCGTGATTGACGAGGAATACCGCCGAAAACGCATCCCCGACATCAGAACCGAATATTTCGAAGATGTGGCCGAGGGCATGCGCATGGCCGTGACCGGCGGCACCTGCCGTCTGGCCAATCTGCCCGACATCGAGGTGTGCGGCAAGACCGGCACAGCGCAGAACCCTCACGGCAAGGACCACTCGGCGTTTATCGGCTTCGCTCCCTATAACGATCCGAAGATCGCTGTCTGCGTTTATGTGGAGAACGCCGGTTTCGGCGCCACATACGGCGTCCCGATAGGATCTCTCATCATCGAGAAATATCTCAAAGGCTCCATCTCGCCCCAGCGCAAGGGGATAGAGGAGCGCATGCTCAACTCCAACACCATAATCTATTCCGGTGTGAAAAAACATTGACCGCACCGCCCGTCATACCACTTCCAGAATGCTCACCTACAGCAGCCGCACAAGCCGAAACAACAAGCCCGACGGACCGTTGAAGAATATCGACTGGTTCACTGTCGTCATCTACCTGATGCTCATGGCCTTCGGCGTGGTTAGCATCTATGCCGCCGCCTATGATTTCGACCATGCCTCGATATTTTCGTTCAACGAGTTTTCGGGCAAGCAGATACGGTGGGTGGGGCTGGCCATCATCCTCGGCACCGTGCTCCTGTTCACCGATTCCAGGGTGTGGGAGACTTATGCCTACCCTATCTATTTTGCCATTATCCTGCTGCTGATAATCACCATTTTCGTTGCGCCCGACACCAAAGGGTCGAGATCCTGGCTGGTGTTCGGCTCCATGAAACTGCAGCCTGCCGAATTCGCCAAATGCGCCACGGCACTGGCACTGGCCAAACTCTGTTCGGGCTATAATTTCGTGCTGAATGCCAAGCGTTCAAACTATTTCAAGGCGCTCACAATCATTTTGTTGCCGATGATACTGATCGTCTGCCAGAAAGAGACCGGCTCGGCACTGGTGTTTGTGTCGCTTTTTCTGGTGCTCTATCGCGAGGGAATGAGCTGGCTGGTGCTTTTCGCCGCTTTCGTGGCAGTGGTGATTTTTGTGGTGACCATCAAGTTCACCGAGACTTACCTGCTGGGAATGCCCACCGGCGAATTCGCCATAATGGTGATGATAATGTGCCTGATGGTGGGAAAGCTCACACTCTACGTGCGCCGCTTTGAAGTGGCCCGCAACGTGTTTCTGTGGTTTGCAGGAACGGCCGCCATCGAGGCCGTTCTTGCCATCTGGGACGTCCACCTCACAGGCTACATCTTTTTCTTCTCGGTGATCGGGGTGGCCGTGGCCTACTGCCTGTTTGAAATGCTGCGCGTCGAACCGAAGAAAATGGCTATCACAGTGGCCACTGTGGTGCTTTCTATCCTGTTCATGCTCTCGGTCAACGCCGTGTTCTCGCACATGATGCCTCACCAGCAGAAACGTGTGCAGGTGGCGCTCGGCATCGTCGATGACCCCAGAGGTTACGGCTATAACGTCAACCAGGCTAAAATCGCCATCGGATCGGGAGGTCTAACCGGGAAAGGATTCCTCAAAGGCACTCAGACCAAGCTGAAATATGTGCCCGAACAGCACACCGATTTCATCTTCTGCACCATCGGCGAGGAAGAAGGATTTGCAGGGACCTCGATTGTGCTCCTGCTATATCTCGCGCTGATACTGAGAGTGATGCACATAGCCGAGCGGCAGCCCAACGCCTTCGGCCGCGTCTACGGCTATTGCGTTTCGTCATATCTGATATTCCATTTCTGCATCAACATAGGCATGGTCATAGGGCTGTGCCCCGTAATCGGCATCCCGCTTCCGCTTTTCAGCTACGGCGGCAGTTCGCTGTGGGGATTCACGATATTGCTTGCGATACTGTTGCGGCTTGATGCCGCCCGCTCGTCGCACATGTCATGATTCCTATTGCAGCTATAGAATAATTTTGCTAATTTTGCTCCATATTTCTCAGGAGTTCCCTATCATGCAACTTTCGCTTCCACGATTTTTCGACAGGAACAGCAACACCGACACGCGGCCCTACAGGCTGGGCATCTGCCTCAGCGGTGGAGGTGCCCGCGGGTTTGCCCATATAGGCGCCCTGAAGGCTATTACCGAAGTGGGGCTGCAGCCCGACATTATCGCGGGAGTCTCGGCAGGCGCCATGGCTGCCACACTTTTCTCAGCCGGTGTGCCGCTCGACGAAGTCGTACCCTTGTTCGCTGAAAAAAAATTCACCGATTTCGCATCTCTGGCAATCCGCGACGGCGGGGGACTGTTCAAACTCGACGGTCTGCGTAAATTTCTGGTGAAAAACACGGGCGTGAATCGCCTGGAAAAACTCCGTATACCCACATATATCGGCGTCACCGACATTGACAACGGCGTCCACGCCGAGTTTCACGAAGGTCCGCTTGGCGATATGGTGGCCGCATCATGCTCCATCCCCGTGGTATTTCAACCGGTGAAAATCGGCGGCACATATTATGTCGACGGCGGCGTGCTCCGGAATCTTCCGGCATGGGCCATCCGCGACAAATGCCGCAAACTTATCGGCATCAACTGCTCGCCTCTGACCAACGGCCATACAAAGCACACGATAATGAGCGTGGCCATGCGCAGCTATAATCTCATGGCCAAATCAAACCAAATAAATGACATGAACATCTGCGATCTCGTGATTCAGACTCCCGAAATCGCAGCTTATCAAGTCTTTAACCTAAAAGATATTCAGAAGGTCTTTCTCAGCGGCTATGCTGCGGCGCACAAGGCCATCAGGCAATGGCTGACCGAAAACCCCGACCTCTGACCAATCAACTTTCCCTCCGATAATCCAACCATGTCACAGACACAGCACAACACTCCCGATTCCGACAAACAGCCACTGACCTCGGTTAAATCCACTGCGGTGCCACCCGCCACCGAGGCCCAGAACATGCTCAAACTTCAAAAGAAAGAGAGTCGCAAGGCATTGAAATCAGCCGAGAAACTCTGTCTTCCCTCAGGTCCATGTCCCGAACGACTGGTAATCTACCAGATGCTGCCACGTCTGTTTTCCAACATCAACGACGACCTGGTGCCCGACGGCGACATCGACCGCAACGGCTGCGGAAAGCTCAACCAGATCACTCCCCGCGTGCTCCGGGCCATCAAAAGTCTCGGCGTGAATGCCGTGTGGTACACCGGCATAATCGAGCATGCCCATGCCACCGGCTATTCGCGCTACGGCATCACACCCGATAATCCGGCTGTGGTGAAAGGCAAGGCAGGCTCGCCCTACGCCATCAGCGACTACTACGACATCGACCCCGACGTGGCCGTCGACGTGCCGCACCGCATGGACGAATTCCGACAGCTCGTGGAGCGCACCCATGCCGAAGGGATGAAAGTAATCATCGACTTCGTGCCAAACCATGTGGCCCGCCGCTATCACAGCGACGCCGCCCCGGCAGGCATCGAGGACCTCGGGCAGGGCGACGACATCACCTGCTTCTTCAAAGCCACAAACAATTTCTATTATATCCCCCGCCAGCAGTTCTCTCCGCAGTTCGACATCGACGGATATGTGGAGTTCCCAGCCAAAGCGTCGGGCAACGACTGCTTCAACGCATTCCCGTCGCGCAACGACTGGTACGAGACCGTGAAACTGAACTACGGCGTGGACTATGGCGACGGCTCGCGCCACTTCGACCCCATCCCGCCAACATGGTTCAAAATGCTCCACATCCTGCGCTACTGGGCCTCGAAAGGGATCGACGGCTTCCGTTGCGACATGGTGTTCATGGTGCCTGTGGAATTCTGGGAATGGGCCATACCCCAGGTCAAGGCCGACTACCCCTCGATTGTATTCATCGCCGAAATCTACGATACAAACCAATACCGCGAGTTCATCACCCGCGGCCACTTCGACTATCTCTACGACAAGGTGAGTCTCTACGACACCCTCCGTGCCGTGCAGTGCCACAACGTATCTGCCGCCAAAATCACCGACTGCTGGCAGCGTACCGACGGCCTGGCGCCCCATCTGCTCAACTTCCTCGAGAACCACGACGAACAGCGCTTCGCATCGCCCGAATATGCAGGCGACGCCCACAAAGTGCTCCCGTCGCTCGTCACCGGCACAATGATGGGCACCGGCCCCTATATGATCTATTTCGGACAGGAGCTGGGAGAGCGCGGATGCGATGCCGAAGGCTTCTCGGGACACGACGGCCGCACCACCATCTTCGACTATTGGTCGGTAAGCACCGTGCGCCGCTGGCTCAACGGAGGCAAAGCCGACGGAGCGCCCCTGTCGAGTGTGGAGAAAGACCTGCGCGCCATCTACGCCCATATACTCAAACTCATCAACAACGAGAAAGCATTCCGCTGCGGCGAATTTTTCGACCTGATGTATGTCAATTTCGGCAATCCCGGTTTCAATCCCCACCGTCAGTATGCCTTCCTGCGCCACAAAGATGACGAGGTGATTCTCGTGGCCGTGAACTTCTCGGCTGAAGCATGCCAGGCAAGCATCAACATCCCCGAGCTGGCTTTGGGCATGTATGACATACGTCCCGGCCGCAAAAAGGCGAAAGAACTCATATCGGGGCGGCGCGACGACGTGACAGTTTCGGCCGAAGCCCCCTTCGTCACACACATCGGGCCTTGGGGAGCGGTGGCCTGGAAATTCTCGGCACTCCGATGCAGTAAAAATATTTGTCAGGCTGACAAATAATTTCTAACTTTGCAACACCATTTACAAGCTCATATCACTTATGAATCCTATGTTACCGCCTATCAAGGTATTCTCAGGCACCAAGTCGCGCTACATGGCAGAAGAAATCTGCAAGGAACTCGGCATCGAACTCGGCAAGATGAACATTCTCCATTTCGCCGACGGGGAATTTGAAGTATCATACGAAGAATCTATCCGTGGCTGCGAGGTCTATCTCGTGCAGTCCACATTCCCCAACTGCGATAACCTCATGGAACTGCTGCTTATGATCGACGCAGCCAAGCGCGCCTCGGCCAAGTCGATTATCGCCGTGATTCCCTACTTCGGCTGGGCACGCCAGGACCGTAAGGACAAACCCCGTGTGTCAATCGCGGCCAAACTCGTCAGCGATCTGCTCGTGGCTGCCGGTGTCGACCGTCTGATCACCATGGACCTCCACGCCGACCAGATTCAGGGATTCTTCAACGTGCCTCTGGATCACCTCTACGCCTCCACCGTCTTTCTCCCATACATCAAGAAGCTCAACCTCCCCGACCTGGTGATCGCAACTCCCGACGTGGGCGGTGCCAAACGAGCCAACAACTACGCAAAATATCTCAACGTGCCCCTGGTGCTCTGCCATAAACAGCGCGCCAAAGCCAACGTGGTGGCCAACATGACCGTCATCGGCGACGTAAAAGATAAAAACGTTATTCTTATCGACGACATGGTCGATACCGCCGGCACAATCACCAAAGCCGCCGACCTCATGCTCGCCGAAGGTGCCAAATCGGTCCGCGCGCTCGCATCGCACGCCATCATGAGCGATCCCGCCACCGAACGCATCGAGAAGTGCGGCCTCACCGAAATCATCTTCTCCAACTCAGTGCCCCTGCGTCGCGAGTGCAAGAAGGCAACAGTGATTTCCGTGGCCAAGATGTTTGCCGACACCATCCGCCGTGTCCACAACAACGAGTCAATCTCCTCGCAGTATCTTATCTGATTCCCGTCAGTATCTTATCTGATTCTCTCTTGACAGCAAGCTCACGCAGCAACCGAATGATAATGCTCATGGCCGTCCTCGCGGCGGTCATGAGCTTTACTATGTCGACCCACGCCGCCGAGCCCCGGCTCGCGCCATCCTACGCCTGGAGCCTCAAACCGCCTCTGGGTCTGCGCGAACCGGCCACCATCGACACCCTTTATCTCAATTATAGCCGCGGCTACGTGCCTCAGACAGCATTCTCACCCGCCTGGGCTGCCACCGGCAACTACTGCGCCGAAGGTTACAACATGATATATTTCGACCGCAAACCTGTGTCGGAATTCATGTTCCGCGACCCCATCAGCCAGTATCTCCCCTCCGAATCCACACAGAAATTCTACAACACCCGCATACCCATGACTCTGCTCGGCTACAGTTTCGGCGGAGGCAAGGATAACGGGCAGGACGCCCTGACGCTCACTTTTTCGGGCAACGCCGGCAAGCGGTTGCAGTTCGGGGCTATGATCGACTATCTCTATTCCAAAGGAATATATGCCAATCAGGCTGCCAAGGACCTCAACTGGGGGCTGTCGGCCTCTTACACCGGCGAACGTTTCGAATTCCAGACCTACGGCTCGCACTACGCCCTCACTTCGCAAGAAAACGGAGGCATCACCGACGATCTCTACATCACCGACCCCGCCGAAGTGCAGGGAGGACAGAACTCGGTGAACTACAAGCAGATTCCTACCGTTCTGACCGATGCGCAGAACCGCACAAGAGGTGGCGAGTTCTATTTCAACGGCCGATATAAAATCGGTTTCTACGAGGAGGAACGCATCAACGACACCACCGTGGTGGAGCATCTCGTGCCCGTCACCTCCATCATCTACACGCTAAAATACAACGACGGTCGCCACCGTTTCCAGAACAACGACTGGAAGCAGAACCAGTCATTTTGGGACAACACCAGGTTTAATCCCGCCCTCACCAACGACAACCAGCGCTACTGGAGCCTGCGCAACACATTGGGCATTTCGCTTCTCGAAGGTTTCAACAAATGGGCCAAGGCCGGCCTTGCACTGTTCGCCACATATGAGATCCGTCGTTACAGCATGGAGACTCTGCTCCCCGTGCCTGAGGTTGATCCCGATGACCCGGCTGCGTGGGAGATCACCGAGCCTGTGACTGCACCCATATTGAAAGGCACGGGTAAACAGGACCTGATGTGGGTGGGCGGCCAGCTCACCAAGCAGCAGGGCAGGATTCTAAACTACGACGCGACAGCCGAATTCGGTCTCGTAGGCGATGCCGTTGGTGAAATCAAAATCGATGGCGGCATCACCACCCGCATTCCCCTATTCGGCGACACCGTGAACATTGCCGCCCGCGGGAAATTCACCAATGTATCGGCGCCGTGGTTCCTGCAACACTTTCTCTCGAACCACTTTGTCTGGAACAACGATTTTTCGAAAACACGCACTTTCCGCGTAGGCGGTTCTATCTCTATTCCCTGGACCCGCACACATTTCGAGGCCGGTGTGGAAAACATTCAGAATGCTCTGTGGTTCGACTCCGCCTCGCTCCCATGCCAGCACGGCGGCTCGGTGCAGGTATTCTCCGCGACCCTCAGGCAGGATCTCCATGCCGGAGCATTCAGCTGGGAAAACCGTGTCACATATCAGAAATCATCCGACGAAAACATCATCCCCCTGCCGCAGCTCACGTTGTATTCCAACATGTATCTCACATTCCGCATAGCCACGCTGCGGCTGCAGTTCGGGTTGGATTGCTCCTATTTCACCCGCTATCGCGCTGTTGGGTTCCAGCCTGCCACAATGCAGTTCTACAACTATAACACCCCCGGTGATGAGGCGCCTGTAAAAATCGGCAACTACCCCTTCATGAACCTATATCTAAATTGCCGCCTGTCCAAAACCACATTCTACCTGATGATGTCGCACATCAATCAGGGTCTGACCGGCGACAACTATTTCTCGATGCCTCACTACCCCATGAATCCGCGCCGCTTCCAGCTCGGTCTCTCCATCGACTTCGCCAACTGACCGACTCTGCCGTCAGAACCATCCGCTGACCCGCGCACGCACCGCCAGGGAATCATTGAGCATTTTCAAAAACTCTGTCATCGCATGCTTGTGATATGTGTCGCGCAGTGAGTGCACACATCCCTCCATCTCACTTTCAGGCACATCGAGAGGAATGGCACGCACTCCCTGCACATCCTCTATGGTGGCATCGGCCAGAACTGTGGCAAGATGGCACTGCCTTATGAGTTTCAGAAGTATGTTTACTTCATTGAGTTCCACACGCACATCGAGATGCAGGTTGTAACGGCCTACAATGGCATCGAGAGCGTTGCGTGCCTGCAATCCGCGCGACGGCAGGGCCAGCTCACAGGCCGACAGTTCCTCAAGAGTCACCCTGCTGTGGTCATAGAGCCGGTGCTCGGGAGGCACGATCACCGAAAGCGTATTCTGAAACAACACATGCGACACCACATCGGGCACCGGGGCAGTCGGACGGAATGCAAGCACAAAATCCACCTCACGTCGCCGCAACATCTCCATCAATTCTGCCATCGGTTTATAGCAGACATTAAGTTTTACCCCGGAATGGAGTTTCATGAAAGCCACAAGCGTCTCGGTGAGTATAGGGCTGAAAGAATAAGTGACACCGATATTCAGCGTGCCTGAGACAATCTGCTTCAAATCATCGAGCCGCTGACGGCAAAGCATGGCGTCGTCAACCACCCGGCGGGCACAGGGCAGCAACTCTCTGCCGGCCTCGGTCAGCGTCACGCCATGGCTCGACCGCTCGAGCAAAAGTGTGTCGAGATCATATTCAAGCTGCTTGATCTGCTGCGACAGGGTGCTTTGCGTCACAAACAGCGCCTTTGCGGCTTCTGAAAAACTCAACGTTTCAGCCACCTTGATGAAATACCTTAACTGGCGCAGTTCCATGTCTCTTCAAAAAATTTTTCTTGATGAATCATTTTGCAAATATAACATTTTCTTTCCACAACATGCAAACGCGAAGCACCGTCATAAAAAGCGGCAGCCAGAGGAGCGCCTGGTGGCCGTAAAGGAGATGCGGGGCATCAGGAAGATGGGAAGAGTGGCGCCGACGGTCATGGCAAGGATTATAAAGAAACAGCTGAGACCGTTCGAAGTGAAAATGTAGAAATAATGGTTGAAAGCCTCCTCGCCGCCATGGAGCATGCACATCACCAGACCGCCGAAACAGCGGTAGGCGTAAATGCCAGGTATCATGGGGAGCAGAGACGGAAACAGAAAAGTCTCGGCAGGGACTTTCGAGCGCGACGACAGCAGCACGGCCAGAATGCCGATAAGGAAAGACGCAATGGCAGTGGCAGCCACCATGTGCATCCCCACCTGTGGCAATGTCAGCAGGAACCGAAAGGAGTGACCAGCTGCGGCGATACAGGCACACCAGGCATAAGCCTTGCGCGGAGGATTGCTGATAGCGGCAAAACCGATTGCGGCTATCGCTGAAAATGAAATATCTTTAATTAATTCTATAATTATTTCCATAATGGATTATTTTTCTCCGCAGAAACGTTAGACAGCATCATATCAGAACATGTTAAGGCGCATGAGCATCATACCGGCGAACAGGCCGAGACTGAGACATGCAGTGATCACCAGCGCGTTCATCAGCCTGCCGAATGAACAAATATAATGCCTGTCAATCATGTCGCTGAAAGAATTGAGAAACGGTATGCCCGGCACAAGATAGAGCACTGAAGTGCTGACGGCCACATCGGGGGTGTCGCCGAGGTGAAACAGAGCGTCGCCGGCGCCTAACACCGCCGACACAAACGAACACACAATAACAGTGATGCGGAAATCTATCTTATGCTCTGTCATAGTCTGCCTGACGATAAACCCGAAATAGGTTGCCACAGCCACCACGGCCATCGCGACCCAATCGCCATGGAATATGCCGCAGAAACCTGCATTGGCCAGTGCCACCAGCATCGGGAGCAGCCATTTATTGGTCGGAGGAGTGTGTCTGATGGCCTCCAGGCGTCTTCGGGCTGCATCGAGCGGCAGATGGCAGTCGTGAATGTCCCAGCTCAGACGACTCAGAGCGGCATTGATGCTGAACGACACTGGGCCGTCGGGAGCCGCGACCACCTTGGTGCGTTGCCGCAGCCCGTCGGGAGATGAAACCGTCAGATGGATATGGCGCGGGAACACCGACATTTCAGCCGTCATCCCCCATGCGCCGGCGATGCGTTTCACATTCTTTTCCAGCCTGATACATGTGGAGCCAGAGGCAAACAGCAGCGACGCATAGTCTCCGAGGAAACCGCACAGTTCCAGTTCGTCGGTGCACTCGGTCGGCCGCATGGCTGACGTGTCAGAGGTCAGAGTCATATTCCTGCAGTTTTCGCAATACCTCGTCGCCAGGTACATAAAATTCATCATGTACGTCGCCGATTTCAATAATATGATGCTTTGCTATGATATGGCGCAGCTGCAGGCGGCGTTTTTTGCTGTTAATAAAAGTCATGGCAAGACGGATCACCAGCATAAGCGCCGCAATCGACGCGATGGCAAACCAGACAATCATGGGAACAGATACATTATTCATCGTCTTTACACTTTTTTGTTGTCGTGCAAAGTAACAAACAATTCTCCGGTTCCGTTTGATTGATTCAGATGATAATTCCGATATCTGCTATCGGGAAAACGTATAAGCGACAAGAATCGCGCATGTCAGCGCAGCGGCTCATAGACCCGCTCGCCGATGCGGGTAGCCAGCGAGGCGCAGAACTGCTGCCAGCGCTGCTGGTCGCGCATCAGGTCGAGCACGGCATCGAGGTCGTAATCAGGCTGTTGCTGCAACTGTTTGATTTTCACAGTTATTTCATTAAAGAAGCAACGGGCCATGTCATATTTCAGCTGAAGCAAGGTGCGGGGCACCAGCTCGTCAAGGCGATCCTCGTCGGTGACCATCTTCACATTGTTCTTCGTATAGATTTTGCTGAGCTGATGGCGATCGATAATAAGATCGGAGGCGATTTGGCGGATTGTATCGTCGGGATGCGATAAAAGTCTGCTTTGCAGGAAACTGCGGGTCACGTCGACCAGAGCCGCACGGCTGTCGGCGTCGGCGCGTTCGGCCAGTAGAGTCTCCTCCTTGCGTATATCCTCCATATTCCGGGCTGTGGCGGCGATCTGCTTTCTCCCCTCTTCGATCTGCTTTGTCCGGGCCTCCTCTATCTGAGGAAGCCGGGCGGCGATATAGTCGTCCCATTCTGTGCGGCGAAGTTCCAGAGCGGCTTCATACACCATTCTAAGATCGGGATTCTCAAATCCGAGACCATCCTGATCAAGATCATCGGCCACATAGTCGATGACACGTATAGGCTCTCCGCTGTCGTCGGTTCCGTAATCCTCGCCCAGACAAAGCATGCCATATTTCAGCACCAGACGCATCAGCGCACGTTCCTGCGGAGCGAGCACCGCGGCACGGTGGCCCTCGCCGGTCTTGTCGAGGAATTGTCGATAGTCATCCTCGCCCGACTGGTTCTCAGTAGGCTGCTGCATTGCCGCAACTGTCTGAGTATCCCCGCTATGGTCATCGACAGGAGGTTCGACAGGGGGTAAATCTTCGGTTTTGTTGTCAGTGGCCGTTGCAGGCGCCTGTGGCACCACACCGCCGGGAGGATTAGATATGCTTTCACGTGCGGCACGCCGCCGTTCCTCCTCGGCAAGTTGCTCCAGTCGCTTTGTCCGGGCCACGGCCACCTGCCGGGTGAGCATAGCGTCATCTATCAGAAAACGCTGCGAACACTCGCGGATATATTCGTTGCGTTTTAGCTCCTCGGGAATCACGGCGATTGACCCCACGATATTTGCCACTGCTTTGGCGCGTGCGATGGGGTCGTTGGCGGCATCTTTAAGAAGGATATCGGTCTTGAACCGGATGAAGTCTACCTCATTTGCCGCCATATAGGCCTCCACCTCCTCTGTCGTGTGAGTCTGGGCGAATGAGTCGGGATCATCACCGTCGGGAAGCAGGAGCACCTTAATGTCGAGTCCCTCGGCAAGCAGTATGTCGATACCTCGCAACGAAGCCTTTATGCCTGCGGCATCAGAGTCGTAGATCACCGTCACATTGTCGGTGAAACGATGTATAAGCCGTGTCTGCCCCTGCGTAAGCGAGGTTCCCGACGAGGCTACCACATTCTCTATACCACTCTGACTCATGGAGATAACATCCATGTAGCCCTCCACAAGTATACACTTGTTTTTGTTGACAATGGAGCGTTTGGCCTGATAGAGTCCGTAGAGTTCGCGGCTCTTGGAGTAGATTGCGCTCTCCGGAGAGTTTACATATTTTGCGAGCTTCTTGTCGTTGGTGAGAATACGGCCACCGAAGGCCACCACCTTGCCGGCGATGGTGTGAACCGGGTAGATCACGCGACCACGGAAACGGTCGCGCAACTCACCCTGCTCCGTGGCGAAACACAACCCGGTCTTGAGCAATGCCTCGCGGGGATAGCCGGCCTTTTGAGCAGCGAGCGCCAGATCGTCGCGTTTCTCCAACGAAAAACCGAGATGAAACCGCTCGATGGCGGCGTCGCTGATGCCGCGGTGACGGAAATAAGCCAGGCCGACATCGCGCCCCTCGTCGGTCTGCTTCATCCGCTCCTCGAAGTGCTTCATTGCAAACTCGTTGACCGACAGAAGGGTCTGACGTTCCGACTGTTCGCGGCGCTCCTCGTCGGTAAGCTCATGCTCCTGAATTTCGATATGATACTTGCGGGCAAGATAGCGGAGCGCCTCCCAGTAGGTCATCTGCTCATGCTCCATGATGAAATTCACCGCGCTGCCACCTTTGCCGCAGCTGAAACATTTGCAGATACCCTTGGCCGGCGACACAGAGAACGATGGCGTGCGCTCGTTGTGAAACGGGCACAGACCGATATAGTTGGCTCCGCGACGCTTGAGGCTCACGAAGTCCGACACCACTTCCACAATATTGGCGGTATCGAGTATTCTCTGGACAGTTTCTCTGTCGATTACCGATTTTCTGGGCATAAGTAACACACAAAGTTACACAATTTTTCCGAGAAAAAGAGGGCAAGGTTTTGTTGCAACCAAAATTTTCCCTAATTTTGGTTGCCAAACAATATTACCAAATAATATTATCCCGATGATTCGCAAGGCTTTGTCAACTATATTGTTATTGTTCTCCATCATTGCCATGGGGGCTAAGGAATATAGTGTGATTGTCGCGGACTCGGTCACTCACATTCCATTGCCCAACGCCACGATATATGACCGGGACGGCAACCCGATCGGGTTAAGCGACAAAAGAGGCGGGGTGCCCGTTATCGAGCGTAATCTTTATCCCATTACAATAAGTTACCTCGGATATGACGACAGCACTGTGATGTTCGGCGTCAGGGATACCGTCTTTCTTACCGGGAGCATGGCAGAGTTGCCCGAAGTAACTGTAGAAACACGCGGAAAGCGGATGCTGCACATATTGGCTTACGTCAGAGACTATTCCACACTGACCACATACACCGACACCGTGTTTCTCTTCAGAGAAAAAATGGTCGATTACATGCTGCCGACCGACAAGAAAGTGAATTTCAAAGGATGGTCTTCACCAAGAATACTTTCATGCAAGTCATACTACCGGTTTACAAATCAGAATGGCCTCGACAGTGTCAGCGACACCAATCAGAATCATTTCTCATGGTCTGACTGGGTAGGTATACCTTCAACAGTAACCATTCCGTCGCGGCTGGTCGAAAACAGCCTATCAACCGACACTCTTTATGGCAAATTCGGACGCACCGAGACATGGAGCAGAGACGACAACAAGATCGCTCTTGACATTGACGTTCTTGCTGACACGGCAAGCCGGAAATGGGTACCTGGGCTCAAGGGATTTTTCAGACACAATCTCGAATATGAGAAGTTTGAATTGACTTTCAACTACAGCAACATAGCCGGAGACACTGTCTCCCCTCTTGACCTCGACGGCTATTCCATCTCGATTGAATCAAACGGCCGAGGTCATGACATGTTCCGGTTCAACAAGGTTAACGAACCTTTCTTTGTTGACACTCAGGCTGATATTTATATTCTTGACAAAGAGTATATCACCGTGAAAGAAGCAAAGAAATGGGACAGACGCGACTTCGGCGACAACGAAATCGCAATCTTTGAACCGTTGGAGGCGCCCCCTTTGTCGGAAGAGGTAGAGAATCTTATAGCAAGGGTTAATCTTCTTGACAAAGAGCAAGTGCGTCTCGACGTCGCCCCGGATCAGAGACTGGTCAGCCTCTATTTCGACTCGAATTACGGAAGCAAAAATTTCAGGATAGGCAACAGAGCGCTGTCGATACTAAAAACACTTACAGGCATCTCGCAATACAAATTCCACAAAAACACAAAGATGCACTGGAACGAACTGAAACTCCGACAACTTGAAAAGCAACGCAAAAAATAAGCGCTTTCAGGGAGAGGCCGGCAATGCCAATCGGGGTCAGGAAGGAACTGATCGGGAGGATAGCAGAGCCGGGGTCAGGAGGGTGTGTTTTCCGGAGAAATGAACCGAGTTCATCTGCAATGGCGTCAGCCGTTGGGCCGACGACGGCATTGCAGACTCGGTCGCCGATAAGGAAGGAGCCGGTGCTGATGATGTTTTATGTAGGTTTGAGGAATCAGGCATAGGGATTGGATCTGTTGTTGATGCGTTTAAATGTATCGGAGATGCGGTTCAGAAACATCAGAGTAGTCACATAGAGTACACCGATGACGAAAAACTGCAGCTTAAGCGGAAACATCCGGTGAAGCCATCCGCCGCTCAAGTAACAGAAGAAGAGGCACCAGAGCGTGGCCTGAACGCTCACACAGAGGGTGCACCAGTGATGCGCCCTGAATTTCTGATACCATATACTCCAGCAGGTGAATGGCAGGCAACAGAGATTATACAGCGCCAGATAGCCGGTGTATTCCGGGAAGAGCATCAGCACTGACAGCGAAACGGAGAAATATGTCATCCCCACCTCCGCCCATGAGAAAATACCAAAGAATGTCGACGACTTCATTTTCAGAATGTTGTCGCACCCGCCGGCTTCAAGTACACCACAAAAACGGTCGCCGTGGCGGCTCTTGAAACCTGTCGACTTTTTCATCAACAGGAAACTCAGGGCAAGTCCTGCAAGATTGAACAGACACAATAGCGTGCCTGACCAGCTTGCATAGAATCCGCGCGTGATAAAGAAATAGGCGAAAAGCATCAGCACACCCGCGGCGAGAATCCAGCGCTTTGCCACCCCCGCGATCTCGAGCAGCCGATGTGCGCCGTAGGATGGCTCTGCGGCGTCATGCGCGGGTTGCAACGTCATCACCACTCCCGTGGAAGCTTTGGCCAAGGCATCGCCGGGGATGCACTCTTCAACCCCTTCGGTCAGATACTTGACGCTCCCGTCGCTGCGTATGTCGCTGACAATCACAAATCCACGGCGGGTCTGCAATAGAAACGGAGGCTTTATCGAAGTAATCTGCGAGGAGTCGGCAAGCTTGTAACCCGCGCTATCCACACCATATTCCTGAAGCAGCTTCGACAATCCGAATAGCGACAGAAAAGGCATAGTCGTGAAACGTCGCACACTGTATTCATAGGTATGCGGCACATGCAGCACGCTAAGCAAATCGGTGAATAGAACGGGTTCGCGCATATCTACGGCGAGATTTAGAACTGGTTAAACTTGCTTGTAGCACTAATTACCGATGGCCTGCAGCTTCTCCTGCATGGAGGTAAGAAGAGCCTCGCCGGTCATTTCGCCGGTCTGGCGCCATATCTCCTTGCCATCCTGATAAAGGATGAAAGTGGGCACGCTGCTCACCCCTGCTTCCGAGGCGAAACGCGAATAGTCGTCGATGTCGAACTGCACCACATCGAGATGATCGCTGAGCAGTTCCTTGATCTGGGCCACAATCGGCATCATGTGCTGGCAGTGAGGGCACCAGGAGGCATAGAATTCCACAAGCACGTCGTGCGAACTGTTGACAATATCGTTGTAATCCATAATCAATAGCGTTTAAGTTACAGGAGTTTTTATTCTGAAACACATGCGGGACGCATTTGGTTGCGCCCCGCGTGTGTTAAAATCAGAATAAAAATGCTAAAAACCTGTTTGATGCCACGAATACGTTTCTGAAATCACATGTCATGAGGTTTTCCGACAGAGGCATCTCCGGCAGATGGAGAACCGTCCCTGCCCGGTGTGTCGGCATCCTTAAACAAATTCGAGAGATATTTCTCATTGAAATTCTGAAACAGCTCCCAGAAATTGGGTACAAACAATGTGCCTATGATGGCATTGACCGCCATGCCGAATACTACCGCCGTGCCGAGGCTCACACGGCTCTCGGCACCGGCACCGGTGGCAAACAGCATAGGCATCACGCCGAACACAAATGCCAGGGCCGTCATCATGATCGGGCGGAAACGCACCATGCCACCCTTGAATGCCGCCTCACGAACCGTCAATCCCTGCTTGCGGTAGTCCATGGCGTACTCCACAATGAGGATGGCATTTTTGGCCGACAGTCCCAGAAGCAGTATTATACCGATCTGAGTGTAGATGGAAATAGACTGATTCATACACAGACAGCCGAAGATGGTGCCGAGGATAGCTGTCGGCATCGAAATCACCACGGCAAGCGGGTCGGTCCAGCTCTCATACTGGGCCGCCAGCACCAGAATGGTTACGATGATTGCAAACAGCAGCACGGTGGTGATGGTTGTGCCCGCCTGAGTCTCCTGATAAGCCTCGCCGGTCCATGCATAACCATAGTTGCCGCCGCCGGCGGTGTTGACAATCTCCTCCATGGCCCTGATACCCTCCGACGAGCTTACGCCCTCTGCCGGAGTTGCCGTCAGAGCCGCCGTCTCATACATGTTATAGCGGTTGACCGAGGCAGAACCCATCACCTGTTCCATAGTGGCGAAAGCCGAGAATGGCACCATATCGCCCGCGGCGTTGCGCACCGAGAGGCTGAGGATGTCGGAGACGTCGGCCCGCGCCGATGCAAGCGCACTGATATTCACCTGATATACACGTCCGAATTCCACAAAGTCGTTGACATAGGTACCCCCCATGTAGCTTGCTAATGCCGAATATATGGCGCTCAGGTCGAGACCGAGCATCTCCACGCGGTCGCGGTCGATCTTCACCCGGTATTGCGGCACCTCGCCCTGATAAAGCGAACGCACCGATGCAATTCGCGGATCCTTTTCGGCGGCGACAATGATGTCGTCGAGCGCTTTAGCCATCTGGGTGGCTCCGCGCGAATTTATGTCGAGGAGCTGCATCTCCAGACCCGACGACATACCGAGACCCGCGATGGCCGGCGGATTGACTGCAAAGACGCTCGCCTCCTGCACAGAGGCGCATTCACGGTTGACGGCATCGACAACGGCAAACACTGAATTCTTCCGTCCGTGACGCTCCTTCCAGGGTTTCAGAGTGACAAACAGCGAGCCGAAGTTGCTGCCGCTCCCACCCATGAAAGAGTACCCCGATATTTCAATCACATCGTCGACCTGCGGCATGGTACCGATAATTTTCGACACTTTAGCCACCGCCGCATCAGTGCGCTCGAGCGACGCCGAGGTGGGCAGCTGCACCGATACCATGAAGTGCCCCATATCCTCCTGAGGTATATAACTGGTCGGCCACTTCACAAAAGCCCAGAAAGCCACAACGCACAGAACCACATAGATTCCTATCGCCATCCATGGCCGGCGCAACAGACGTCCGATCATGTCGGTGTAGAGTTTCACCGTGGCGCCCCAGCCGGTGTTGAACCACCTGAAAAGGATGAAGCCCGACGGTTTCTTTTTTCGCAGAAACAGCGCGCACATGGCCGGGGTGAATGTGAGGGCGTTGAAGCCTGAAAATGCTGTGGAGACCGCGATTGTGAGCGCGAACTGTTTGTAAAGCTCGCCTGTGATTCCGGAAATAAACGCCGTGGGGATGAACACCGACAGCAACACCAGCACCTCGCCGACCACAGGACCGGTCAGTTCGGTCATGGCCTTTCTCGCCGCATCGCGGGGCGACAGCACCCCTTCCTGCACCAACCGGGCACAATCCTCCACCACCACTATGGCGTCATCGACAACAATGGCTATGGCGAGCACCAGACCGAACAGGGTCAGAGTGTTAATGGTGAAACCCAACAGTTTCATCACCGCGAATGTGGCGATAAGCGACACCGGGATGGTGAGCATCGGGATTATCACAGCCCGCCAGCTCTGGAGGAAGAACAGGATAACCACCATCACAATCAGCGTGGTTTCAACAAAGGTGACAAGCACCTCGTCGACCGATTCGGTGATCACGTCGGTGGTATTCATCAGTATGCGGTAATCCACTCCGGGAGGGAAATAGGGCTTTAGTTTCTCAAGCTCATTTTCCACAGCGTGAGCCACATCGAGAGCATTGGCCGACGGACGCTGCATGATGCCGAGCAGGCCTGCCTCACGACCTGAGACACGGCTGGTGTTACCGTAGGAATTGCTACTCAACTGCACATCGGCCACATCTTTCAGACGAAGCACAGATCCGTCGCTGCCGGTGCGCAGAATTATATCACCGAACTGCTCGGGCGTCGTGAGTCTTCCCTTCGATGTGAGTGTATACTGAAACGAGGTGGCCTGTGACACCGGCGGAGCACCGACCGAGCCAGCCGACACCTCCATATTCTGTGATTCTATTGCAGCCGCCACATCCGACGGTGTGACGCCGCGGATGCGCATGGCTTCAGGGTCGAGCCATATCCGCATCGAGTATTCGCCACCGCCGAAAGCATTGACTCCTCCGACTCCATCAAGACGGCTGATTGCATCGACGATGTGGAGCTGAGCGTAGTTGGTGAGATAGAGGGCGCTGTAACGTTCGTCGCCCTGCAGAGCCACGAAGAGCAAAATATCCGAGGACTCCGACATCACATTTATCCCCTGCCGTGTCACCGCCGACGGCAACTGAGGCGAGGCCTGGTTGACCAGATTCTGCACTTTGATGGTGGCGTCGTCGATGTCGACACCGTTCTGGAATGTGATGGTTAGATCATAGCTGCCGTCCGACGAGTTGGAACTCATGTACATCATCCCCTCTACGCCGTTGACAGCCTCCTCGATGGGGACACCGACGGTCTCGGCCACGGTAGTGGCATCGGCGCCCGGATAAGTGGCGTTGAGACGCACCGTGGGAGGCGTGATGTCGGGATATTGGGCGATCGGCAGCGTCTTCACCGTGATGACACCGGCCATAATCATTATTATGGCAAGAACCGTGGCAAAAATGGGCCGGTCGATAAAAAATCGTGAAAACATAGTTGGCAGGTATCGGTAATTGACGGAGTATCAGTTGTTGACGGGCTTGACTTTCATGCCGTCGCGCACCTTCATCAGGGCGGTGGTCACATAGCGGTCGCGGGGAGTGAGGCCTTTGCTGACTATACGGAGAGTGTCATTATAGAGGTCGCCGGTCTGAATGGGCGTATAGACCACCTTGTCGGAATCATTGACCAGATACACGAATTTTCCCAACTGGTCGGTGCTGATCGAAGCATCGCGGATAAGGATAGCTGCCGTGTCGACAGCTACCGGCAGATGTACGTTGCAATACATGCCGCTGCGCAGCTCACCTTTGTGGTTGTCGATGAGCAGACGGAGAACCACTGTTCCTGTCGACTCGCTCACATGCGGGGCCGTATAGTCGAGTTTACCCTGATAGGTGCCGACAATGGTGTCGCCGAAAGTCACCGGCACGTTGTTGTAGTCAAGCAGATCCTCCTTTAGACCGTGCTGCATTTCAAGGAAGCGGTCGGTCTCCACGGAAAACATCACGTAAAGCTGCCTGTCGCCATAGACGCGGGTCAGCACCTGAGGCTGCACACCACCGCCAACATATGCACCGGCGCCGAGGGTACTCTCGGATATACGCCCCGAAATCGGGGCACGCACCGTGCAATATCCCAGATTGGTGCGTGCTGTCGACAGACTTGCCCGGGCCTGGCGGATAGCGGCCTCGGTCTGCTTCACTCGGCTGTCGGCCTGGATTACCTCCATTTTCGAGACGGCGTCGGACTCGAGAGCCTTGGCCAGCGCCGCAGCCTGTTTCACGGCGAAATCATGTTCGGCGGTAGCAGTTTCCAGCGCGCCCTGCGCCGAATTTACATCGTCGAGATAGGTCGAGGATTCGATAATGTAGAGCGGCTGCCCCGCCGTCACATACTGGCCATCCTCAAACAGCACTTTTGTGATGGTGCCGTTGACGCGAGCCACCACATCGGCCGACGACACGGCGGCAAGAGTGGCAGGATAGGTTTTTCGGAGCACAAGTGAATCCACCACGGGGGTGGCAACCGACACCTGCTCCAGAGGTGCGGCATCGCTGCCGGCCTTTTTATGGCAGCCGGCGAGGGCCGTTGCCATCACTGCCGCCGCCGACATGGCGACAAGGATATTGTTGCTGACTCTTCTCATGGGAAGTTATATATTATTTGCTTGAATTAAGTAACTGGTCGAAATTATTTTAATGTTTATTCGAGGAAAATTTTTAGAAGATTTTACTCGATGAAGAAGGAGTGTAGCGAGCTACACGACTGATGAAGAGAGAAAAAGATTCAAAAATTTTTCCGAAGAAACATTGAAATAAATTGACCGGTTAGTATAAAATAATTTTGAACAGTTACTTATCAGCGGAATCGTAGACGCCTCCGCCAAGTGCCTCATAAAGCTGAACCAGCGCCAATAACGCCGATGCCTGCGACTGAACAAGTTCGCTTTCACCGCTGAGCGCATTGAGCTGGGCATCGACCACATCGGTCATTGGCGACAGCGAGTTTTTGTAACGGTCGACAGCCAGAGTCAGCGCTTCCTGATTCTGCACACACAGCTGCTGCACGGCCTCGATGTGGCGCAATGCAGCCGCGTAACTGTTGAATGCATTGTCGGCCTCCCCTACTGCGTTCATCACAGTGAGGTTATAGCTGTCGATCGCCTCCTGCATCGCCTCGCGTGCCGAAACAAGATTATATTTGCGGGCAAACCCGCTGAACATGGTCCAGCTGAGCGTGGGGGTGACCTGCCAGTAGAATGAATGACGGCCAAACAGATCTCCCGCGCGATGCGCCTCGGTTCCGGCCGACCCTTCGAGAGTGAGTGTGGGGAGGAAATCCTTCCTGGCCACCCCCACGCGCGCCGCAGCAGCTGCCAGCTGCATCTCGGAGGCCACTACGTCGGGACGCCTGCGGAGCAGGTCGGCGGGGATTCCCGCGGGGAGCTGTGGCGTCCAGTTGGGGAGCGGGGCAGGCTGTCCGAGCATGGCCTCGGCGTCACGCGGCCACATGCCGGTGAGGATGCCTAAAGCTGTCATCGACTGGTGGATCGATGCTTCGAGCATGGGAATCGAGGCTGTGGTCGAATAATAGGTCTGCCACGCCTGAGCCACATCGAGCTTCGATGCTATCATGGCGTCGAAACGCGCCTGCGCCTTTTTCACAATCTCCATCTGGCTTTCGCTGTGAGCCTTGGCAACCTGGAGCAGACGCTGCTGTTCGCGCAAAGTAAAATATGTGGAGGCAATCTGCGCCGAGGTCGACACCATCGCCGCGGCAAAGTCGGCACGACTTGCGCGATAGTTTTGGCGCTCGGCTTTCACCTGCGAGGCTATCTTGCCGAAAATGTCGATTTCCCAACTGGCTGTGAGTCCGGCTTGAAAATATGATACGCCCGGAGCAGCTACAGGCCGGGATTCTCCGGTGGCTCCCGACGGCTGGTTTTTCACCCATCCGGCCTGCACCCCTACCGTAGGATACCAGGCGGCCTTGGCCTGCTGCATGGCTGCCCGAGCCATCTCGCGCCTGCGGGCGGCCATCCTCAGGTCGTAATTGTTTCTTACGCCCATCACAATGAGCGTGTCGAGTGTCGGGTCGGAAAATGCACTCCACCACCGGTCAGCCGGCCCCCCCGGAATGCTTTGGAGATTTTCAGGGACATACGTCCAGGCCTCCGGCATGCTGTCGGCAGTCAGAGGCTTTTCATATCCGGGCGTGAAATTCTCCACACCATATTCAGCATTATCCCTCTCATCTGAAACATGCTCCCGGGCTGCGACGGGCAACACGACAACCGAGGCCGCCAACATTCTCAGAACCAGTTTATAAAATGTAGTCATATAATGTTCTATATAATTGAAACGCGAACTCCACAAAAGGCCGGACTCCTACACATCCTATCGGGAGTATTCAGAATTAATAACAATCGAATCGTCCCTCCCGTTTAACATCCCCGTGATTTTCTGAGAAACGGTCGCGACGCCAATAGAGCAGTCGCGACGCCAAAAGAACGACAGAGACACCAAAAGAGCGGATAAGGCCGAAAGGTCTTACCCGCTCTTCACGTTTCAACTATTTATTTATGAGAGCCTCAGTATCTGGTATCACTACCCAATAAAAAGGACGAGGGATGTTAGTCTTCACAACAGTGGTAATGCTGTCATACCCTTGAATTCTTTTTATCAATATAACAATGAAATCAGCAATAATGATATATCGGCAGGCGCTAAAAGTGTTTAAAAATTGTTTATTCCACAACAAATTATCACTCCATTAACGTCATTAAGTTAAAAATTTGCTGATATTAACTTTTCCGACAAAATTATTACTATTTGAGCGCATTACTTGGCGCCGAAGCTCTCATACAATCTCTAAAAGTTACGCTGGCATTTTGCCTGAATATACCGCACGGACTTTGCCTACGGGCAGACGCCCCTCCAGAAGCAGGGGCACACGTTCGGGAGTAGCCGAAATCCATGCATCCATATTGTCGGAGGTCTTTTTACCCGCTTTCGATGTGAAAGTGAAAGTGATGTGATAGGTTTTAAATCGTTTCTTGCCTATCTTTATCTCTTTGGTGCCATCGAAATGAATCTTAAGAATCTCTTTCTGACGTCCGGAAAACACGTTCAGACGCACGGTCTCTCCCGGGGCCATCTTATCGTAGTCGAGTTTGCGCATATAATAGAACGCGCTAAGCATGTCGAGGGTGGGACCGGTGGCCTCGAGTTCACGGTTGGTCACCTCCTCTGTCTTATCCTTCTTACGCTTTTTCCGGCGCACCACTTTGGCAGTGGTGGTGTTGCCGCTTCGCGAAAATACCAGATGGTCATGACTGAAATCGCCATCCTCATGCGCTATTTTTTCGTAAGTATAAGGGAAAAATGTGTCGCTGTCGATGGTGCCCCTGAGTGTATCGCGCACCTTGTAGATATGGTCGGCCCACGGGGCGGTACGTCCCGAGAGGTTGCTGAGGAAACGGTCGGCACCTGTGTTAGAGGTGGTGATGGTGACGGTTCCGGCCTTCTTGTTGATCAGGCCCCATTTAAACATGACATCGTAGGAGAGTGTCTCCTCGGGCACGCGCCAGCCGTCGGCACTCGCAGGGATGATTGCGGCTACAGTCAGCAACAGAAGCAGAGCCACACGGCCTCTGCACACAAAGTCTGATATTATTCGTTTCATAACATTCACTTAGACCATCCCGGCGTGACAAGGTTTAAATCGAGGTCAGTCGACGACACCGTGGACTGCTTCGGCGTCGGGAATATAGCGGCAGATCATGTGGCCCACTTTCAGCTGTCCGTCAATATATAGCGGGATGCGGCTGTCGGAGGCGTCGATGAGCACATCGAGCGTGTCGGTCACTTGCCGGCCATCGTGGTCGAGTGAGAATGAGAGAGATACGGCGTAAACCGGATAGGTGGTGTCACCTATCGTCCATTGTCGGCGTCCGTCGTAAACAGCCGTAAGCGTTTCGGGAGTGGTGCCGGCAAAGACATTGATGGTGGTTTTATCACCAGGATTCATTTTTTCGTAATCGAGCTGACGCATATAATAGAACACGGCAAGCAGATCGAGGGTAAGGCCGCCACCGTAATGGCTTACGCGTGAGCGCACCACCTCGCCGTCGGGTAGCCGTTTCACTATTTCTCCTGCCGTCGATGACGCTGATGTGTCGTAAGTGATGGTCTCTATCGAAAACTCACCCTCTTCCTGACTTATGCGCTGAGTGTAGACAGGCTGAAAAGTATCTGACATAATCTGACCCGAAATGGTGTCTCCAGCCGTATAGACATGCCCTAACAGATTCACCGAACGACCGGTCAGCGTCGACGTGAACGTGCCGCCTGCCGAATCGACTTCGGTAGTGAGTGTGGCCACGCCGGCATCGGCATCTATGAAACCCCATTTATAGTGTACGTTATAGTGCAGCGTCTCATCATCCATGCCCCACACTTTTGAACTCAACGGCAACAGCATTGCCAGCAAACCTAATATTGTAAATAATTTTCTCATAATTCCAATGTTGAAAAATACTTACAATAAAACACCCTGAGCCAGCAAGTGGTTCAGGGTGTTTATGTTAAATAGCGATTTACAGTATCAGGATAGCGACGCCGCAATCAGCTGCCCATGGTGCGGAGCAATTCGTCGTTGTCGCGGGTCTTTTCCATCTGCTCCTTCATGAATTCCATGGCCTCGATGGAGTTGCGGTCCGACAGGAAGCGACGGAGCACCCACATGCGGTTGTTGGTCTCGGGACGTATGAGCAGGTCATCGCGACGGGTAGAGGAAGCCATGATATCAACAGCAGGGAATATACGCTTGTTGGAGAGCTTGCGGTCGAGCTGCAGCTCCATGTTGCCGGTACCTTTGAATTCCTCGAAGATCACTTCGTCCATCTTCGACGATGTCTCGGTGAGCGCTGTGGCGATGATGGTTAGAGAGCCGCCCCCCTCGATATTGCGGGCCGCGCCGAAGAAGCGTTTGGGCTTCTGCAGGGCATTGGCATCCACGCCGCCTGAGAGAATCTTGCCGGAGGCCGGCTGGGCGGTGTTGTAGGCTCGTGCCAGACGGGTGATGGAGTCAAGAAGAATCACCACATCGTGGCCGCACTCGACCATGCGTTTGGCTTTCTCGAGCACGATGCCGGCGATTTTCACATGACGGTCGGCGGGTTCATCGAAAGTAGACGCGATTACCTCGGCATTGACCGAACGGCTCATGTCAGTAACCTCCTCGGGACGTTCGTCGATGAGGAGTATCATTATGTAGACCTCGGGGTGATTCTCGGCGATGGCGTTGGCGATATCTTTCAGCAGTATAGTCTTACCGGTTTTGGGAGGCGCCACAATCAGCGCGCGCTGACCCTTGCCGATGGGCGAGAACATGTCGACCACGCGGGTGGAGAGATTGTTGGTGGTGGCACCGCCGGTGAGGTTAAACTTTTCGTCAGGGAAAAGGGGTGTGAGATGTTCAAAGGGCACGCGGTCGCGGATAAACTCGGGTGCGCGGCCGTTGACTTTCAGCACCTTGGTAAGAGGGAAATATTTATCCCCCTCAGCCGGAGGGGCTATCTCGCATTCAACCACATCGCCAGTGCGAAGCCCATACTGTTTGATCTGCTGATGGGACACGAGGATATCGTCGGGCGACGGCATATAGTTGAAATCGCTCGAACGGAGGAATCCGAATCCCTGATTGTCGATTTCAAGCACGCCGCAGGCCTGGAGGAACCCCTCGAATTCGTAGCGGGGCATAGCTGCGGCAGCCTGACGGGCAAGTTTCTGCTGTTTCTTGTTTTTCTTGCCTCCCATCCCCTGCTGAGGCATCTGACCGGGTTCATGAATCATGATGGGACCGTTGGCAGCTGCATCCTCGCGTTCTTTCTGCGGGCGGGGAGTGAAACTGCGGCCACCGCCCATGCGGGGGAAGAATGAGCCGAACGATTCATCGACATTCCGGCCGAATACTCCGGGAGGATTCTTGCGGGGCTGCTCGGGCTGCCCCTGCTGCTGATTACCTTTAGAATCCTGGGGAGTGAAAGTGCGGCCACCCTGACGCTGCATGGGCTGTCGGGGATTGAACATGCCTTGCTGCTTCTGCGGTTCACGCTTCTCAGCTTCACGGGGCATCTCGTCAGCCGGAACTTCTTCCGTAGCCGTGGCTGTCACTGCTGCCGGCTCCTCAATGACAGCAGGGAGCATGGGGGCACCTTCAACCGGCGCGGGCAGCGCCTCAGCCTGCTCGGCAGCGGGTTCCTGCGCACGAGGCTTACGGCCACGTTTGCGGGGAGCTTGTGCAGTGGCATCGGCTGATGTTGCTGCGGTGTCAGCAGCGGCCTCGGCTTTAGGCTTACGGCCACGTTTGCGGGGAGCTGCAGCAGCGTCGCCACTTTCGGCGGCAGCGGAGGTGTCGGCAGCGGCCTTGTCGTCGGCTGCCTTCTCGGCAGTCTGCGCCTTAGGCTTGCGGCCACGCTTTTTCTCGGCAGGAGCGGGAGCTGCGGCCGAGAGATCAATTGCCTGCTGATCGAGTATTTTGTAAATAATCTCTTCTTTACCCAGACTCGTGGTTCTTTTCAGACCCATCTGGTCGGCAATGGCACGAAGCTGGTCCTCGGCCATATCCTGAAGATCTGCGATATTATACATGTATCTTCTTTTGATGCTTTTATGCTTATGGTAATATTCACACACTCCATGTGCCTCTATGCAAATGTGGAGGGCACATTTTCACTAAAAAGGTGTGGAAAGCTGATGATGGAAACGGCTAATGGAATCAGTTCCGTGCCGCTGGTATGAATTCAGGGAGGAATTCCGGTTAAATTAATCGCAATGTAAGCGACATCCCGAAAAATATCAGGGAGTGATTATCACTGCAAAGTTACGTATAATTATTAAATAAACAAACTTTTGCCAAAAAATATCTGTCATGACTCCAGACGCGCCAGTTCGTCGCCCGAAGCAAACCTGACGAGAAATGTGGAAATATCCGCATTGGAATAGAACGCCTTGAACGGTATAATCAGCTGCTCATTGTCGCCGTAAATCAGAACGATGTTGTTGCCCTTGACCCGGCAACCGCCAATATCGTCAGCGGCAATCGTAACGCTCTCGGGCAGCACTGCATTGTCAAGGCCCTCGGTAGCAAGATATTTCACTTTGATGGTGTTGTCATCATATAAGGTGACTCGCTGGGAATAGAGCAGCCTCGTTGCCCATCCGCGTCCCAGCAACGACATCCACGCCATTGCAATCATCGCCGGATAGACGATAAATAGCAGCATGGCGGCCACAAAGAGCCATCGGATATCGATGTAAAGCCCGATCACAAGCAGCACACTGACCGGCAATGCGGCAATCCACCAGTTACGCACCAGCGAATTCATTATTACGGTGTTGATTGCCGCCGACATTCCCGGACGAAAACAATCGGTTGAAAGTTCGCTCACTTTCCAAAAAACTTTTTTTGCCGCCGGCGCCGATTTAGACAGGAGAAACATGGCCGCCGAAGCATTGGTTGAACAGGAGTTTAAATATAATTGAATGCCATGCCGCGGCGGCCGTGAGACTGAAAGCGATAGGTCCGGAGGACTGAACGCGAGAGGTTTGAAGGACTGAACGCGAGGGGTCAGTAGGGCTGGAAGCCGGAGGTCAGCTGAACTGACGGGCTATTTCGTCGGTGAGCTGATACATCGGGATGAATCCTTTCGACTGTTTCATATCGCGGATCACATTGCCCTCATACACTTTGTCGGGATTGCCAATGAGGTCAAGTTTCATCACGGGCGCCCCGGGCCGGAGCATGAATTCTTTTAGATCAATCCAGATAATCGCCGGGGTCTCGGTCTGCTTGAAATAGTAGACGCGCTCTTTCTGATCGCTTACCGAGCGCCACTGCGTGGTAGAGATTTCAGGATTTTCAGGCTCGGAAATGCCGGTGGGAACGGCGCAGTTGCCGATGATTCCGAAAACGCCCGCAAGCGCAGTGCGATGGTCGGCATCTTTAGGCAGAATGCCCACATAGAACGAAGCACGGGCAAAACGGTCCTGACTGCGGTTGGTGCCGGGGAGCATGTTCATGCCACCCACAGCTTTCCAGTAGTCGGCTATCGCCAGCTGCTGGTCATAAGGGGGAGCATTGGTCAGCACCTGATACTCCTTGCCTTCATGGATGGAGATTTTGCCGTCGACATATTCCACTATGGCGCTGTTGCCGGTGTCATCGCTGATGGCCATATGCAGCGTGGTGGCGGAGCCGCCGGGCATCTTCGGTGCATTGATCTGAAAACTGTCGGCGCTGAGCGCTTCCACCGCTTCGTGCGTGGTCGCGAAATTATCGAGCACATAAGCGGCCCACAGAGCCGTCGACATGTATGGCCTCGGGTCGTCATCCGAAGCATAGAATGTGCCGGGAAGATACAGGAGGTTGCACACCAGCCCCATCTCGTTCATTCCTTCGTTGACGCCTACATCGTATCCTACAGAAACCACACTGCCATACTTCGATGTCCACGTGATCGACCGGTCAGTGTCGTAGCTGCGGCGGGTGACGCCACGGGGATACACATAAAGGTTTGTGGGAATCGGGGTGCGCCAGTCGAGCGTGCGGCCGGTGATTACGGCATTTTCGCCTATATAAGTAACACGGGTACAGGCCTCTGCCTCCCCGGGGAGCATAGCTGCAAGCGACAAGGCTGCTGCTAAAGTCATTAATGCGGTGCGATGGAGAAGTTTCATAGTGTAAAGAGAATATGCGGCGCCTGAGGCGACGCCGCTCTATTCTCTCTAACGTCGTTCTTCCCCATTCTGTTCACTCGGCTAAAGGTAACCGGCCGAAACTGTTTTGAACAGATATTTATCAATCGAGCGAGTGAATCACCAGACCGGAACGGAGTTTAGGCTCGAACCAGGTGGTTTTCGGGGGCATGATGTTGCCGGAGTCAGCAATATCCATCAGCTGCTTCATCGACACGGGATAAAGTGCAAGCGCCACGGCCATCTCGCCTGAGTCGACACGCGCCTTAAGTTCGCCTAAACCGCGGATGCCGCCCACGAAATCTATCCGGCGGTCGGTGCGCAGGTCGGTGATGCCGAGTATGTCGCGCAGAATGAGGTCGGAGGAGATTGTGACATCGAGCACACCGATGGGATCGGCGTCGTTATAGCGTCCCTCGCGGGCTGTGAGCGAGTACCAGCGGCCATCGAGATAGAGCGAGAAGTTGTGGAGTGCGGCGGGGCGGTAGATTTCCGTGCCCTTATCCTCCACAATGAAATCCTTCTCGAGCGCTTTCAGGAATTCAGCGGGGGTGAGACCGTTGAGGTCGCGCACCACGCGGTTGTAATCGATGATGCGCAGATGAGATGCCGGAAACGCCACAGCCATGAAGAAATTATACTCCTCATCGCCGGTGTGGGAGGCGTCGGCTGCCGCCTTTTCAAGACCGACACGGGCGGCGGCGGCTGAACGGTGGTGTCCGTCGGCAATATAGAGGTGAGGCATGGCGGCAAACTCTGCGGTGATGACAGCTTCGTCGGCAGGATCATTGACAACCCAGAAATGATGGCCGAAACCGTCATCCGAAGTGAAATCATATTCGGGTGTGCCGGCCGAGACCTTGTCGATAATCTGCTGAAGGGCGGCATTGTCGGGGAAAGCGAGGAACACAGGTTCGATGTTGGCGTTGTTCACTTTCACATGACGCATGCGGTCATCCTCCTTGTCGCGGCGGGTGAGTTCGTGCTTCTTTATCACGCCGTTGACATAGTCGTTGACATTTGCAGCCAGCACGATGCCATACTGCGTGCGCCCATCCATGGTCTGGGCGTAGATATAATAATGTTCGTCGGGATCCTGAATCAGCCAGCCGTTGTCGCGGAACTTGCGGAAGTTCTCCACGGCCTTGTCATACACCCGGTCGTCATGCTCGTCGGTACCGGGGACGAAATCGATTTCAGGTTTGATGATGTGGTAGAGCGACATTTCGTTGTCGCCGGCCTCGGCGCGTGCCTCCTCGGAATTCAGCACGTCGTAGGGGCGCGAAGCCACTTTTTCGATCAGTTCCTTCGGGGGACGGATCCCCTTGAAGGGCTTAACTTTTGCCATTGTATTTTAGATAGAAGATTATCACATGCGGATTTTGCGGACCGTGCTGCCCCGGCGCTCGATCACCACGGCTCCGGCAGTCGGGCAGGCGATGCGGCGACCCATGATGTCGAAATACTCGGCGGGGGCGTTGCTGTCGTCAATATCGGCCGAAACATTTTCCACGCCGGCATAATCCGGCAGCGGAGCTGCCTCAGTGTCATCGCGTTCGGGTTCGGGGGCATCGGGGGTTTCGAGATAATTGCCAAACTGTTTTTTGAGCCAGTTGATTTTGGCCGAGAGGCGGTTTTTCACTTTAGCGGCCTTGGCAGGCATGCTGGAATTGTCGGCTACAGCCTGTCCGCCTTCGGGATGGGGCTTTCCGTCCCAACGTTTGTGATCGGCTACGGCAGCTGCACGGAGATGTTTCTCATACAGGTCGATGTCATCGACGAGACCTTTATAGCCGTTGTTCATGAACCATAGCCATGTGGCTTTCACTTTGTCGTTGAATTTGGCATTCTGACGGATGGAAGGAATCCATGTGTTGCCGTAGGAGTCGCAATCATAGAAGAAAGCATCATCATTGCCCGACCATGCATTGCCGAAGTCCCACAGAGGCGAAAAATGCCACTTCTGCCCTTCGCCGCGGTCGCGGAAAAGGTAGGTGGAACCATGATACGACTCGGTGTGCGACACAATCTCCTCTACAAGATAGTATCGGACAGCGTCATCAAGGTCGAGATATTTCCAGAGGTCGTCGGAGTTCTCTCCCACGAGGTTGTTCATAGCCTCGAACTGGTCGGTGATGAAACGTTTCTGAATTTCGGAATATTCCTCGGGGGTGTCCCAGGTCACGCGCAGCCAATCGAGCCACTGATCGGGGACACATGACTGCTCTGCCATCTGTATCTGGTTCTCCTCGTCGTAGTTATCGAGTTCCACCAGATAGCCGCCCGAGATGAGCGTGGGGTCGGAAACATTGTCTTCAAGCTCCTGAATGTCAATGCGGTTTTTCTCGATACGGATCGACTCGGTGAGGAAATAGAGGCCGCGGTAGTCGCCATTGATCACCACTTCCACAGGCTGCTGCGAAGGTGTCCAGGGCAGACCGATGCGCTTGCCGAGATTGAAGCCCACATAGTTGCGCATGTAGCCGAAATTGTCATCGGCATGCGCGAGGATTGCAAAATGCTTGCTCTTGCTCAGGCCGAGCATTTTCTGTTTCTCTTTGAGTTTGAGTTTGAAAGGCTTCTTGGCAAATCCTTTGCGGGTCCAGTTGCCGCGGGCCTTGATTTCAAGAGGCAGGGGAGCCTCTCTCGAGCCTATCGAGGCTGCACCTTCGGCTTCCATCCATTCGCAGCCGTTGAGGTCGAGCCAGTATTCGGCAAAGCTGAAATAATTCTTATGTGCGAGATTCATATCGATGATCTCGTTGTTGAGCGCGCTCTTGCTCTCATCGGTGTACACATTAATATATAGCACCGGGAGTGTGCCCGACAGGCCCTCCACAGGGGGCAGGGAGGCTTCCACCTTCAGCGTGATATCCTGATCGGGCACGTAGTCAAACGAGAATGTGACATCTTTCAGAGTCACACAGTCGAAATTCTCGCCGTGGCCACCGCTCGCCTGACAGTGCATCAGATAATCGCCGGAGCCGGTGACAGTCACATTCTGCCCCACAGGCGTGCTGTAGATTAAATGAACATTGGTCCAGTCTTCGCCCGCAACCTTGAACTGACCCTCGAACGAATCGAGATGCAGGCTGTAATGGCCATTGTTTTCAGTGAAACGGTATTCTTCGCTCGCATTCCACTGGTTGATGTGACAACGAAGATATAGAGCGGGGTTCTGAGCAATCAGCCCGCAAAACGAGCCGATCAGCACCGATAATAGCAAGGTTAACGTTTTTTTCACGGAAAAGCTGTATTAGAATGGATGATAGAATGTAAGTTTCAAATAAAATTAACTGGTTTTGTAACTGTATATACGATTTTTGTCAAATTAAAATTATATGCATCAGCATGACTATATTCGCAGCCCCAAAGTTAGCAAATAAATACCACACTTGCAAGTTTGTATAGATCCAAGTGGCAACTTACAAGTTTGTCCCCTTAAAATACCCTCCCGAAAAGGAAGTCGAATGAGTAATAATTCCTACATTTGCACCGAAGATCTTTATTCCGAAAGCAATATTCTTTCATCAATACTTACATTAACTTTATGAAATCAATCTTCCGCAACGTGCTCGCGCTGTGCATCGCAGCTCTGGCGTTCACATCGTGCTCTCCCTCCATGGAATCTATCGTGGAGGAGGCCAACAAACACTGCCCCATCAAACTCAAAGGCATGGGCAAAATCGAATCTCTTGAATTCGAAAACAATACCCTCACCTACAACTGCCTTGTCACCACCCGCAACTTCAACCTCTCCGCAATGGAAGGCCATGAAGAGGAGATGAAGTATGCCTTTCTGACCATGCTTCCCGACATCCTCAACAGCAAAGGCAACGAGGCTATCACAAAGAAACTGATCGACGACAATTCTTCGCTCGCATTCCACCTCTACTCCAAAGGGATCAAGAATCCCCGTCTGAAAGGCCCCAAGGCCGCCGACATCACGGTTACTTTCGGTCCCGAAGATCTCCGTCAGGTGGTTGACGGCAAAGTTGATAACTCTCCCGAAATCAAGCTCAAATCCATGACCGCCCTGAGCAATCTGCAGCTTCCCCAGCGTATCGACAGCGAGACTACTTTCGCCGCCGTAGTGGCTAAAGACAACAATGTCTACTACACTTATGAAGTTGACGAATCGCGCGATCCCGAGACCATGACTCAGATCGAAGCCAACAAGGATCAGCTGCGCGAATTCCTCGCCCAGACCGTTAAAAGCAAGGATCCCAACATCCGTCAGGTCACCAAGCTCTGCAAGGAGGCAAACTACGGCGTTGTTTACCGCTACGTCGGCGAAAAATCGGGCAAGACCCTTGAGTTCGCTTTCACCCCCGCCGACTTCTGATTCTACCGACAGAATAATTCCGGCAGAAAATAACACAAGAGGGTGTGTCATAATGGCTCCCTCCCATCCGGATATAAAAAGCGCTGTGTCAAGCATTTTGACACAGCGTTTTTTTACGTTTAGTATTTAATAGGCTGGAACCTGTAATCAGGGGTTATTTCACATATTTCAGTGAATCGGCCAGGAAGCGATCTGTAAAATTAATATATACATCGGGGGTGAAGGTCATTTCGCCGAAAACAATGCGCTTGCCTATGGCATAAAGGTCTACACGGACGAAACGGAAACCGGCCGAGAGTTTCGCGGCCACCTCAAGCATCTCGTCGTAGACCTCGGGGCGGGGCATCTCGTCGCAACCCGGACGGCGCACACTGTCGGCCACCGGCTGCCACCGTCGGTCGTAGACCATGTTGAATGTTTTATGAGAGTTGGGACGCCTGCCCGAGTAGAAGAGCACGAATTCCGGGCGACCGTTGAAACAGAAGAACTTATAATCGTAGGGGAGTTCATCCGTTTCGGGATTCTGGATGAGATATTCTTCAGCGAGAATCATCGGTTTGATGGCAGTGTAGTGCGGCATAGCCGAGAGTTTGCCATAGGGATATGACATCCAGTCTTTTAGGGTGGCACGCATGGCTTTCTCGTCGCGTGGTTTGTCGGCCCGGAGAATCATATTGGTGCCGCAGCCGTTGTTGGTTTTCACCACACAATCGGGCGGAAGTATAGAGAAATCCACGTCGGAGACTTTCTCCCACGAGCCGATCAGACCGGTGAGATATTTCTCCCCTATCCGCTCCTTTACGAAATCGCGCACGGCAAGCTTATCGGTGAGACGGGCAAGTTCATCGAGCATCTGCCGGTTACGGATTGTTTTATAATAATCGGCAATTATCCACCCCTGTAGTTCCGTGGGATTTTTTATATTGAGTTTTTTGCCCGACTTCACCCAATAACGAAATTTATAAAGGGTTTTGGGCATCAGACCTAAAAAGGGGGCGATGCACTTCAGAACGAAGTGCACACCTTTTGAACGGTTGATAAGGTTTACTTCTCTAACTTTGTCGTCATTCATAATATTTTAAGATTTCATTTTTATTGCGGTGATGATGCGCTCGACTGTACCCTGCTCGCGGCGATACGAAGGCATCAGCGGCTTGCGGCAATGACATGTGCAGAGATTGCTGCGGCAGATGTTGGCCTCGGGAATGCCGGCACGGCGAAGCGCTATGCAGTTGGCTTCCTGAAGGTCAAGATGAGGTTTGCGGCCCGCATCACCGTCGACTACGGCCTCGCCAAAGCCGGCGGCGGTGAAATCGGCCGCAAGTTCGGCCGACACTTCGTAACAGTCGCGGCATATCGACGGACCGAACCACACTTTGATTGCCGTTGGAGAGGCGCCGAGCGCACGCAAGCGGTCGACGGCAACATCGGAAATACCGTTGACAGTGCCACGCCAACCGGCGTGAACGGCAGCAACGGCACGGATGTCGGGAGCGTATAACATTACTGGCACACAGTCGGCGGTGCGCACTCCCGGCATCAGCGAGTCGTCGAAGGTGACAAGGCCGTCGGTGTCGGGAAATTCCTGCCGACTGTCGGCAACGGCCACATTCGCCGTGTGGGTCTGAGTGGGCAGCAGCAACTCCCCGGGGAGCGGCTCTCCACAGGCATCGGGTATATAAACCCTTACCTCCGCGCCATCGTCGGCTATCAGTATCGACCGGTAAAGTCCTGCGGGATTTCTCATTTGAGCAGTCGGTCGTAAAAAGCGTCAAGTTCCTTTTTTACATTTTCAACCAGATAGTCGCGGCTGATTTCGAGGCTTCTTGCCCCCATTGTCTCGCGCAGCGAAGGGTCGGACGTCAGCGTCATTATGGCCTGATACATCCGGTCAATGTCAGCCGGAGGCACCAGCAAGCCGTTCTCTCCCTCTCTGACCACCGAGGGGATGCCCCCCACCGGAGTGGAGAGCACTGGCAATCCGTAGGTCATACCTTCGAGAATGGAGATGGGCAGACCTTCGTTGTGCGAGGGGAGAAAAAACACGTCGACCGAATTAAGCAAAGTCGCTTTCTTTTCCGCGTCGGCCCACCCTTCATAAGAGAGGACATCGGAGAGTCCCAGCCGGTCGATGTCGCGTTGCAGCCTTTCACCTTCGCCATTTCCGGCCATGTGAATCATCACTTTGCCGCTTAGTTGCGAGTGATATTTCTCTGCCATTTTCACCACATCGAAACATCCTTTGCGGTCACAAATCACGCCGACAAGGGCGAAATGCACACGACCGTCACCCACCGGGTGGCGATCGATGCGAGCGGGTGGCACCGGATTGCGGATAGCGATGACGTTGCTGCATCCCTTGCTTTCAAAAAATTCTTTCCAGAAATCCGAAAGCGCCACCACGGCGTCGACCCGGGCAAGAGTTGCCCGCACGGCATCGGTGTTGGCCGCATAGAACTGCTCAAATTCAGCTCCGTGGCAGTGAAACACCGTTTTCTTTCCGAAAAACGAAGCCACATTCAGAAATGCGCGCTTACGGAAAAAACTTACTCCGGAGCACACGTGCACGTGCACCACCTTGATTTTGCGGTCGATGAGCAGTCGCCATATAAATTGTGACATCGATGCGATGCCCACCATGATTTTTTTGGCAGTGCTACCCTCTTTCTGCGTAAAAATAATTTTGAAGGGGTCAAACACCGTGGCATAGGCGTCGATTACTGATCTCATGCCGCCGCGTCCGGCAGGCCCGAGAAACAGGATTTCTTCGTCGTGGTTGTGTGGCATAGTAGTAGTATGTGGTTTATCCTCGGTTCAGTTGTTGTCGGAGGCCGGAGGGTCGAGAGAATAACCGTTTGCGTCGAGTGCCCGGCGATATTCCGCCGCCTTGCGCAGATGTGTGGCGTAGTCGCTCGTGAAATCGTGATAACCCGAGAAGTCGGCTTTGGCACACATATAAATATAGTCGTGAGCGGGTGCGTCGAGCACGGCATCGAGAGTACGCAAGTCGGGAATTCGGATGGGCGATGGGGGGAGTCCGGCATAGCGGTAGGTGTTGTAGGGAGAATCCACATTAAGCATAGCGCCGCCCACGCGCTTTATAGCAAAATCGCCTATGGCATATTTCACCGTGGGATCGGCCTGCAGACGCATGCCGCGGTCAAGACGGTTCATGTACAGGCGGGCTATCATTCCCCTTTCGTCGGGCTTGTTGCTCTCCTCCTCGGCGATGGATGCGATTATGGCCACCTGGTCGGGGGTAAGCCCTATGGATGCGGCCTTCGCCTTGCGCTCCGGGGTCCAGAAGCTGTTGTAGTTCGACAGGATTTTTTCGATAACTTTGTCGGGCGTCGAAGTCCAGTAGACTTCATAGGTATCAGGCGCCATACGACCCAGCAGCATTTCCGGGGTCACATTCAGAAGTCTGGCTTCGTTGCGGAACGCCTCCATAAACTCTCCGTCGGCCCAGTCCATGCGCGCATTCAATCGGCTTTCGAGTTGCGGCAGGGTGCGGATATTGTTGAACGTGAGCTTTACAGGGGTCTGTCGGCCATTTTCAAGACGGCGCGCCACACTGATGGCCTTGTCATCCGGCGCAATGAGATAGGCGCCGCGCGCCTTGGCCGGGTCGCCGCTCCAGTATCCCATCACCTTGCGGGCAAACCGGTCTCCTACGGCTGCTTTGAGCGAATCGGCAACCTGCTGCTCCGTGGCGCCGTGGGGAATCCTCACCCATGCGGGCTCCTCGCCGTCGTAGCGGCTTGCCATGACCGTGAAATGCCACACGCCCCATCCCATAACAAAAATGCAGATGGCCGTGACTAATATTTTTCGGAAAGTGTGGGAGCGTTTGCGCTTCCGTCCGTTTGACTTTTTGTTGGCCTGATTATCTTTCATACCGATTTTTCGACCCCCAAAATTACAAAAATTTCCCCGAACGACAAAAAAAGCGGAGTGCCTGTAGAGGACACTCCGCCTTATATCGTGAATTCCGGAAGCGGAATCAGTTCTTTTTGCGGTCGCCGTAGCGCGAACGGAATTTGTCGACGCGGCCTGCGGTGTCGACCAGCTTCTGCTTGCCGGTGAAGAAAGGATGCGAGGAAGAGGTGATTTCAAGCTTCACCAGGGGATAAGTCTCGCCATCGATTTCGATAGTCTCCTTGGCAGCCACGGTGGAATGAACGATGAAAGTCTCTTCATTCGACATATCTTTGAAAACTACTTTGCGATAGTTGGAAGGATGGATGTCTTTTTTCATTTTATTAAGTAGTTGTTTTGTTCGTTAATCGGGCGTCGTTGGTAGGGCGACTTGAGTAATGGCCTGCAAAAGTACGCATTTTCTTTTAAACAGCAAAGTCTTTTTACAAAAATTTCACAAACCGGATTTACCAACCTGTCAAAACCACTCTTTCAAACCTATCAGCTAAAGCAATATGGCAAATCATTAGTTAAAATAGTGTTAAAGTCAGAATTCAGCGAACACAACTAAAAAAATAGTTAATACCTTTACGTCGTAAAATCTTCGGCTGATATGCCGTAACAAACTATCATCACATTTATGACACGACTGCTGACATCGCTCATCTATCTGCTGACGGCCACAACTATCTTCGCGCAAATTAACGTTAGGGGCACGGTTGTCGACCGCGAGACCGACGAGCCTGTTGTCGGAGCATCGGTAATAGTCAAAGGGGCTGACGGCAAAATAAAAAAGTTCGCATCGTCGAAAGCCGACGGCAGTTTTGCCATGACAATGCCATCGGTCAGCGGGTGCCGGCTGGAAGTTACCATGATGAGTTTCGCCAGGCAGTCGATGCCGCTTGACAACGTCGAGTTCCCTCTGATCGTGAGAATGGAGCCGGGCACAACTTTGCTTAAAGAGGTCACTGTCAAGGCCGACCGGATTCGCGAGCAGGGCGATACCATCTCTTACCGTGTCGGCAGCTTCGCTCAGGCACAGGACCGCTCCATCGGCGACGTGTTGAAACGTATGCCCGGCATAGATGTGGCCAAGAGCGGCAAAATACAATATCAGGGCGAGGACATCAACAAATTTTATATTGAAGGTGCCGACCTCCTCGGCGGAAAATACGGCATCGCCACCAACGGTATCAGCCACGAGGATGTGGGTGCGGTCGAGGTAATGGAGAACCACCAGCCCATGCAGGTGCTTTCAGGCATCGCGTTTTCCAACAAGGCGGCAATCAACCTCAAACTGAAAAACAAAGCAAAAGCCACCTGGAGCTTCCACGGCGATGCCGGCGGCGGCTATTCGTGGGAACCCGCAGGCGCGATATGGGACGGAGAGCTGTTTGCCATGGCCGTAATGCCCGGATTTCAGAACATCACAACACTGCGCACCAACAATACCGGCGAAAACCTTTCATCGTCGGGAACCGACTTCTTCGCCGAAAACCGACAGACCGGATTGAGCCGACAAGTGAGCATAGGACTGCCCGGTGTTCCCTCTCTAAGCGACAAACGGACGCTGTTCAACCGCTCCTTCCTCGTATCGACCAACAATCTGTGGAAATTCGGGCGCGGCGAGTTCAAGGCAAATATCGATTATTCTTTTAATCGGGTCGAGGCGGCAGCCGAGAATATCACCACCTACTTTCTCAACGAAGAGGACCGACTGATCTCCGAAAATCGTAGCGGCACCGAACACAGTCACTCTCTCAGCGGCAAATTCATCTATGAGCTGAACCAAAAGACCGCATTTATCAACAACACGCTCCAGACCAATATAGACTGGGATGACTTGAACCTGGCCACAACCGGATCGCTACCCAACAGACAGTCGGCAAAGTTGCCCGATTACTATGTCAGCAACAAGTTCAAACTGATCAAGCGCTTCAAAGGGAACCATCTTGTGACATTCCATAGCGTGAACGAATGGGAATCACTGCCGCAGACGCTCAATCTCGACATGAACGGTCAACATTTCCGGCAATATATCTCCGATCACGCTTTCTATACCCATGAGAGCGCCGCTTACGCATTCAGCATAAAGGGCGTGACGCTGAGCCTCGAGGGTGGCATAAAGGGGTATATACGTTCCATGGACTCACAGTTGCCCAATCTCCCGGAGGAACTCCCCGGACTTACCGAAAACGTGGTCAACACCAATTATATAACTGTGTATGCAACGCCAAGGCTGGAATATTGGGTGCGCCGTGTAAACCTCTCGCTCAACCTGCCCGTAAGCTACGCCCATTATAACTTTGACAAGGCGATTGCCAACCACAACGAACTCTATTTTTCTCCATCGCTCAATTTTAACTGGAAGCCGAACAACCGCTTTTCAGGCTCTCTGCGCGGAGGCCTCGGACGATCGCCGATGAATCTCAACCTTATCCATCCGGGGCTGATAATGACCAACTACCGCACGCTGAAAGCGGGTGTGGATAATTTCTATAACTCATCGTCGCAGAACGTGTCGGCTAATTTCAATTACAAACACACGCGCCGCGGGCTGTTTGCCAACGGCATGGTGATGCATTCATGGACCCACCTCTCCTATACAATGGCGCAGCAGCTCTATGGCGACTATGTTGTCTACAGCTACGCCGATGCCGCGAACGACAGCAAAATGCTCATGGCGATGGGCAACATCGGCAAGACCCTCGACTTCATGCGCGGAAGCTGCAATGTCAACGGTTCGTTCAACCGCAACGAATCACACTTGCTTTCACAACGGCAGTCGGTAAATTCGGTCAGCACGGGCTGGAGCATCGGTGGCAAAATCAACGGCACCCCGTGCCGCTGGTTCAGCTTCGACTACCGCATAGACTATTCCGACAGCCGCCTGACCATGAACGGGATGAGTGAATCGTGGCTATCGACCATGGAGAATGAGCTAAGCCTCACATTTATTCCTCATCGCAAATGGCAGTGGACCGTCAGCGGCGAGCATTACCGCAACGAGCTGACCGAGCATAACTATAAAGACATAGTGATGCTCGACACCCGACTGACCTATCAGCTCAACAAGAGAATAGAATTTTCAGCGGCGCTTACCAACATTCTGAACAAGCGAAGCTACAACTACACCACCTACTCGCAACTCTCATCCTTCGAGAGCCGGCGACACCTCCGTGGCCGTCAGCTGTTATTCTCAATATCATTAAGGAAATAACCATCTTAAAAGAAATAACCGCCAAGCACTATGGACCCTATAATATTTCTCCCGCTTCTCGGATCTATAATCGGAGCCATCATCGGCGCTCACCTCCATAAGAAACTCAACAATAAAAAAGGAAATCAACAGAAATGAAAAGGATGGCAGCGACGCATCGGGTTCTCTCTTTGTCCCGGCATCGATCGTCGACCTGATCGAAACGGATTATCATTGAAACTGTCGGGTCATTCATAGACATGTCGAAATTTTTCTGTAACTTTGCTGTCAGAGTCGGCAAGGTGCCGGCATTACTCTAAGAGCTTGTTTAATAATAATCGTTTCGACATGAAATATCACTCCAAAGCATCTCTTTTCGCTATCGGCGCCATGGCTTTCATGGCAGGCGCTAATGTCAATGCGGGTAATTCCTGCATGGCGGCAACCACATTCGATCCCGACTCCGAAGCTGCCGACTCCGTGGCAGATTCCATCGCCGGTTTCGGATTCATCGACATAAAAGTGCTGCCCCACACCTCAGTCAAGGACCAGAACAAGAGCGGCACATGCTGGAGCTTCTCCTCCACCTCTTTTCTCGAGGATGAGCTGCTGCGCAAAGGTACCGACTCGCTCGACCTCAGCGAAATGTTTGTGGTGCGTCAGTGCTATCTCGACAAGGCCGACAAATATGTACGCATGTATGGCGGCTCACACTTCGCCGCCGGCGGTTCGGCGCTCGATGTTCCTTACGTTTTCGCCCGCTACGGCGCACTGCCCGAGAGTGTTTATTCCGGTCTGAACTATGGCGAGAAAAAGCATGTCCATGGCGAACTCGACGCCACTCTTAAAGCCTATCTCGACGCCATTGTCAAGAATCCCAACAAAAAGATTTCCACGGCCTGGCGCAAGGGCTTCGAGGGTATTCTCGATGCATATCTCGGAGAAGTTCCGGCCACATTCACCGTCAACGGTAAAAGCTACACTCCTGAGAGCTATGCCAAATCTCTCCCGCTGAACATGGATGACTATGTGTCATACACCTCTTTCACCCATCACCCCTTTTACACCGAATTCCCCATTGAAGTGCCAGACAACTGGTTGTGGGCATCTTCGCGCAACGTGCCGATGGAGGAGCTGAAAGCGATTGTCGACAACGCCATTGAAAAGGGTTATCCCGTGGCATGGTCGGCCGACGTCAGCGAGGGCGGTTTCAAATGGACCGAAGGGTTTGCCGTGATGCCGCGCGAAACCGACGCCGAGTCGCTTGAGGGCACAGAACTCTCGCGCTGGGTACATCTCTCCGACAAGGATCGCGCCTCGGAGCGTTTCGACATCAAGGAACCTGTAGAGGAGATGGAAATCACACAAGAACTGCGCCAGCAGATGTTTGATTCCCAGGAGACCACCGACGACCACGGCATGGAAATCATCGGCATCGCGCGCGACCGCAAAGGCAACCGTTATTACAAGGTGCGCAATTCATGGGACACAAATCAGATCTACGACGGTTTCCTCTATGTTTCCGAGCCATATTTTCTGGCCAAAACCGTAGGCATTCTTGTCAACAAGGAGGCTGTCCCCGCATCCGTTGCCAAGAAATTCAAGAAGTAAAGACGCAATCGTAAACCTGTTGTGACTACCGGGAGCCATACACCGCGTGTTCTCGCGCTGTTGACAGCCGCGGCCATCCTTGTCGCTTCATGCGGCAGAGAGGAGAGCCGCGGCCCCGTGACCCCCATACTTCACAACACGGCATGCGACATATGGCCCGACAGCATCGATCTTCACAATGGAGTCACAATGGCGGTGGCCGCCGACTCTCTGATGATTGTCCGCCGAAACGGAAACGCCGCCGACACCCTCGCCGCGCCGCCCCCCCGCGAGGGGGCGATGGCTTTCAGCTCGGGCATCCCGGTGCTCGATTTCTTCTACAGGCTCGAAGCGTCGACGGCGCCACATGAACGCTACTCACTCTGCACACCCTACGAAATCTATCTCAACCCGCTGCAGAGCGACCCGGCAATGGCTCTGCTCCGCTCCCGTCTGCACAACGACCTTGTTGTGCCTCAGGAAGTACACCGCATGGGATGGCCGCTGATAAACTGCAATGGCGAGTGGCTCCTTGCCGCCTCAGAACTGGCCAATGCCTCGGGCGACAGGCACTGGCTGTCGACGGTGAGACGCGTGGCCAGGCAGGTAGTCGACAACGATATGTCGATGAGTTTCAACCACACCACGGGGCTTTTCTGCGGTATTCCTCCCTACATGGCGGCTAATCCCGGCATATTCCCCAAGTGGATGCAGCCATCCGACATCTTCGCCCAATGCACTTCGGGGGTCAACGTAGCCTACTGTGCCGCCCTGCACAATCTGGAGAAACGATGGAACGGCGGCGCCTACGCATCGCAGACGCCTGAAAGCATCTATCTGAGAATGCCGTCCGACTCCCTGCTCCACACGCTCAAACGCCGCATGTGGCTCCCCAATCTGGGTTGCCTGAGCGCCCTGAGCTACGGTGTGCCCTATTGTCAGACTCAGCTGTCGGTCACCGACAACCTCGCACAGGGTATCGCCGTGCTTTCGGGTATCCTGCCCGACGCCATGGCCGGCGCCATAGTGAGCAAAACGCCCGTCGCGCAAGAGGGCGCCGAACTGTTCCATCCACAGCTTCCCGCGCTCCGCGGGTCGGTCACCTCCCCCGTGCCGCAGATGTTGCTGCTGTCGCTGCGTGCTCTCGCCGCCGCCCGCACCGGCAATGAGGCTGCCTATTCCGAGGCAATCGGTGCCCTCATGCATGGAGAAGCGCGCCGGCTTGCCGCCTCAGGCAAGCGCAAACCGGCATTCGGATCCACATTCACCTCATTGATAACAAGAGGCCTGCTCGGAATGCAATTCATGCCCGACGGTGTTTTCTTTGCCCCATACGTGCCCGAGAACCTGCCCGGCGACAAACAGATCTCGGGGCTACGCTACCGCGATGCTATACTCGATATCCACATCACCGGCACCGGCCGCGCAATCTCCACATACACCCTCGACGGCAAACCGGCCGACACATTCCTCCCCGCATCGCTCACCGGCAGGCACACCATCCGCATCACCCTCGCGGGGGCATCGGCCGACCCCGGCAAAGTGACTTATCAGCAGGGCACGCCTATGGCACCGCCTCCGCCCGTGGTGCACTGGCAGTCGCTGCGCCGCGCCACCCTCGCCCCGGGCATACCCTTTTCCGAGACAGATTCGGCCACAGCAAGCGAAGAGTCGCGCCCCCACGGCAACGACGACGGCAGCTATCTGGCATACCTCAACGGCATCCTCAGCGAAGAGATTCTATCGCCTAACTATCGCCTGTACAATGCTCGCCGCGCGGTAGTGGTTCAGGTGAGCTATTTAGCCGATTCGCGCTACAGCGGATTCTCCGCAGCCCCCTACATATACGCTCCTCCGTCAAGCAATTTCATTCTCTACGCATCCTCGCTTGCCAAGACCGGCACAAAGATACTCGAGGACCATACCCTCGCATCGAAATTTGTGGAATCCGACCGTTCGAAAAACCGCAACATCTCTTTCACATTCTTCGCTCCGCGCGAGGGGCGTTATCTGGTGCAACTGCGCTATGTCAGCGGGCTGGGGGTAGTCAACTCGCAGCGGCGTCTGGCTCTGAGACAGTTGCGCGTGGGCGGCCACACCGCCGCAGTGCTCATGTTTCCCCAGCTCACCGGCTCGGATATCGCAGCCGGAGCGGCACGCTCATGGCAGGAGATGACCGCCTGGACCAACGCTCCGGTAGTGACTCTGCAAAAGGGTGAAAACCATCTGCAGCTGCGATATTTCCAGGCATCGCCTGTCTATGCCGACCCCACGGCCAACGCCATTCTTTTCGACCAGATAAGAATCATTCCCATCGACTGATACGTTTAACAACTAACATTATACCTTCGCCAAATGAACAGATTTGCAATGATTTCCCTAAGTATTCTCACCGGCGCCGCCTCGCTTTTCGGTGCGAAAAAGGCGCCTATGGTTACCAATGTGGAACCTCCATACTGGTGGACCGACATGCAGGAACCCTCGCTTCAGGTGATGGTCACCGGTCCCGGCATAGCCGACGCGCGAGTGTCGGTAGCGCCATACCCCGGCGTGGAACTCACCGACACCGTGAGCCTCGATTCACCGAACTATAAATTTCTTTATTTCAACATCTCGCCCGAAGCCGCTCCCGGCAAACTCGACATCACTTTCAACCTGAAAGGGCGTAAATACACCCTCCCTTACGAACTGCGTCAGCGCGATCGTAAAGGTGAGGATTACGCCGGCTTCGATGCCTCCGACGTGCTCTATCTGCTCATGCCCGACCGCTTCGCGCAGGGCGATTTCGACGCGGCCAAAGCGCTTGAGGGAATGCAATATCCCATCGGGGCCGACCGCGAAGATCCCAACGGGCGCCACGGCGGGAACATCCGCGGCATCATCGACCGTCTCGACTACATCGACTCTCTCGGTGTAACCGCCATATGGAGCTGCCCTGTGCTCGAAAACGATATGCCGGGCGGTTCATATCACGGCTACGCCACCACCGACTATTACCGCATCGATCCCCGCTTCGGCACCAACGAAGACTGGCAGCAGCTGGTCACCGAGGCCAACAAGAAAGGCATAAAGGTGGTGATGGATATGATTTTCAACCATTCAGGCATAAGTCACCCCTGGGTAAAAGATATGCCCTCGAAAGACTGGCTCAACCACCCCGAGGGCGATGAGACCACCAACTTCCGCCTGTCGACACTTCACGACCCCTATGTCTCCGACTATGACCTTGACCACACTGTCAACGGATGGTTTGTAACGGCCATGCCCGACCTCAACCAGCGCAACCCTCATCTGATGAAATATCTGATTCAGAATTCCATCTGGTGGATCGAATCGTCGAAAATCAGCGGCATACGCATGGACACATATCCTTACGCCGACATGGAGGGGATGTCGAAATGGGCCGAAGCCGTGATGAAGGAGTATCCCAACTTCAACATCGTGGGCGAATGCTGGTATGCCAACGAGGCCGGCTCGGCTTTCTGGCAGAAAGGCAACAGGATAAACCCCAAAGAGACGAATCTCCCCACCGTGATGGATTTCAAACTCACCATTGACGGTCACAAGATGTTTGACCAGGAGACCGACCCATGGAATGGCCTGAATCACCTCTACGACCATCTTTCGCTCGATTTCCTCTTCCCCGACCCGCAGAAAATCCTCACTTTCATCGACAATCACGACACCGACCGCTTCCTGCAGGCGATGCCCGACTCTCTCGGTTCATGGAAGCAGGCCATCGCATTCCTGCTCACCTCACGCGGAATACCGCAGCTCTATTATGGCACCGAGCTGCTCATGAACGGCTCCAAAGAGGGTTCCGACGGCTATGTGCGCCGCGACATGCCAGGCGGATTCCCCGGCGACACCATCAACGCCTTCACAGCCGAGGGCCGCACACCCTTGCAGAACGAAGCCTGGGACTACCTCTCGAAACTGCTGCACTGGCGCCGCGGCGCCGCCAACGAGGTTATTGCCAAAGGCAAGCTCAAACATTTCATGCCCCAGAACGGTCTTTACGTCTATGAGCGCGAACTCAACGGCAAAAAAGTTGCTGTGCTGATGAACGGCACGAGCAAACCGCTCACCGTGACCATGGAGCGCACCTTGGAAATTCTCCCCTACGGCGAAACCCGCCGCGACATTGTCACCGGCGAGGATGTGACTATCGCTGAAAAGATGACATTCGCCCCCCGCCAGGTGATGATTCTCCAGAACTTCTGATCCTCCGCCGCATGAAACGAATCGGGATCCTGTCGGACACCCATTCCTGCTGGGACGAACGGTTTGCCCGCCATTTCGCCGACTGCGACGAAATCTGGCACGCCGGCGACATCGGCTGCGTCGACGTCATCCGCCGTCTCGAGCAGGTGTGCCCGATGGTGCGGGCTGTCCACGGCAATATCGACACCGGCGAGTGCCGCCGCTATTTTCCACTTATCCAGCAGTTTGAGACAGAGGGCACGAGTGTGTTCATGACTCATGTGGGCGGCTATCCGGGACGTTACGCCCCGGGGGTGACGCAGATGTTGCGCGATGCCCGCGCCCGCCTGTTTGTGAGCGGCCACAGCCACATTCTCAAAGTGATGTACGACAATCAGCTCGACTGTCTGCACATCAATCCGGGCGCCGCCGGCCACCATGGATGGCAGAAAACCCGCACGCTGGTAAAGCTCGACTTAAACGAAGGCGTGCCCTCCAACCTTGAGGTAATCGAGCTTGGCAAACTCACCGCCGATCCGCCACGCAGCATGCCCGGAATCCGAAATGTATGACCTCAGAACTTCAACAAGTAAATATGAAATTTAACAAAACCATATTCCTGATGGCTGTGGTCGCCGCAATGACTCTTGTAGCTCTCTCAGGTTGCAAAACCACCGAAGCCAATTACAAGAAAGCCTACGAAACTGCGGTAGAGAAGCGCAACGAGGCCTACACAGCCGATGAGGTTGCGGCCATGAACAAAGAAGAGGCGATTCCACGCACTGTGTTCCGCGGTGATTCAATACCTCTGCGAGGCATGCATGTCAACACCGTGAAACTTGATCCTCCGGTCGACGCCGCTCTGCGCTACAACGTCGTGGTAGCCTCGTTCAAGCAGAAATTCAATGCCATGTCGGTGATGACACGCCTGCGCGACGCCGGCTATTCCAATGCCCTGCTGCTCGTCGACCGCGATCTGAAATATTATGTCACGGCAGGCACATTCGCCGAACTCGCTCCGGCGGTGGAACTTATGCGCGAACTGCAGAAATCCTCACCCGTGGCGTTGCGTCTCCCCTACCCCTACATCCTCGAAAAAAGCTGAAAACCCTCCACATAGCAGCCCTCCACACATGGCGCTGTGTCAAAATGCTTGACACAGCGCTTTGAATCAACAAAGACCCCGATGCACAGTAGCACCGGGGTCTCCGTTATATACAGATGAACCTCCGACGAGGTTCGGGGATGGCGGATTACTTGTCCTGAACGAGGGTGAAGAGTAAATCTTTCTCGTCGTCGGGATTCTGCTGGATTTCAACCTTGCCTTCGCGGGCAAGCCAGCCGATTGCAGCAAAGATTTCTTCTTTTTTGAGTTTGGTTTCTTTTTTAAGCTGCTTGATACCAGCGACTACGTCTTTGCCATTAAGGGCATTCCATACGAGACCGGCCCAAGTGCCGATTGCTTCTGCGTTCATTGTGAATTGAATTAAATGTTAAACTGTAGAGCGAATTTAGATGCATTTGTGCCATTGACTGAGGCACAATGACTTTCGATTTTTGGAGTACTACAATCCATTAACAGTGCAAATTTATGTAAAAATTTATTATCCACAAAGTTATGGATTATATTTTTTGCTCCTCGAATAATATAACACAATTCAAAAGGTTAAGGTTCAACCCGTTACGCTTTTTCTTTATTTCTCCGATTTTTTTGTAACTTTGTGGCTGAATAGGTGTTATCTATCGTAAGAGCTTGTGTTCCAATGCTTGTTTAATAACTCCCGGTATGGCCAAAAAGTCGAAAAAGAAAATCAATGCCTCACCCTCGGCAGCCGATGCATACGTAACATCAACCGGCATGTGCGTAAGAAGCACAGGCTCGCAATACGATGTGTTACTCGACGACTCTGCGGGTGAGGTGATTCCATGCAAGGTAAAAGGCAACTTCCGCCTGAAAGGGATTCGCACCACAAACCCCGTTGCGGTCGGCGACCGCGTCACCCTGATACACAACGCCGACGGCTCGGCCTACATCACAGCCGTGGCTCCCCGAAGGAACTATATCATCAGGCGCGCCAGCAACCTCTCGAAAGAGGCCAGCATCCTTGCCGCCAACCTCGATGGCTGCATGCTGGTGGCCACGCTGAAACACCCTGTCACCGCCACCACCTTCATCGACCGTTTCCTGGCCACAGCCGAAGCCTATTCCGTGCCCGCCACTCTTGTTATCAACAAAACCGACCTGCTCGACACCGACGACGACCGGGAGTTGCTTGAGGCTGTGCGGTATCTTTATGAATCAATCGGTTATAACGTTGTCCCCGTGTCGGCACACACAGGCGAAGGGCTCGACCGCCTGCGCGAATTGCTGCAAGGCCGCACCACCCTGCTGTCGGGCAACTCGGGCGTGGGGAAATCCACACTCATCAACGACCTTATTCCGGGTCTTGACCTGCGCACCGCCGCCATCAGCGACGTTCACGACCAGGGCACACACACCACTACCTTCTCGGAGATGTTTCCTCTACCCTTCGGCGGCTGGATCATAGACACACCGGGCGTACGCGGTTTCGGCACTATAGAGATGACCCCGCAGGAGGTATCGCACTATTTCCCCGAGATTTTCCGTGCATCGGACGAGTGCAGATTCGGCGATTGCAGCCACACTCATGAACCCGGATGCGCAGTACTCAAAGCGCTGGAGGAAAATCGCATAGCACAATCGCGCTACAACTCATACCTCTCCATTCTCAACGAAATTGACGAAGGGAAATACCGCGCACCGCAATGATCTCCGGCGGCAAAAATTGAAACGGCGACAAGAATCTTTAGTCACAGTCTGAGCAACCGGGAAAACCCGCGGATGTGTGTCAGCACCCATGCCCCTGCGATCCCGAGGGTCAACGCTGCCACGATATTGACCGGTAAAAAAATTGCCGGGTGCAACCGGGCGGTATATCCGGCTACTATCTCCAATGCACATTCACAGAGCAGAAAAGCGGGGAAAAACAATCCCCCGACAGAATCGAGGAAACGGAACTTGCCGCCGGAAAGATCGGCGCGAAGCAAAAAAGCCGCCACCGACGTAACAAGGAGCACTGCGGCCGGGGAGCCGTAGACATATTCAAAAAACCTGACACCTGTTTGTCCGTAACCGATGTGATTGACCAGCAGTGTCGCGGCAGCAGCTGACAGTATCACCCACCATTTACCGACACAGAGGATGGAGGGACAGGCTTTCATCATTCCTCCAAGGCAAAAATAGCCCACCCAGATCCATAACCTGTAATGTTGTGGAATATCCGGTTCATACCATAGGGCCTCGCGGTGGCCAAGGAGATAAGCCGACGAGAAAAACGCCATCAATATCAGGCATGTCAGCAACAGCGCTCCAAACAGTCGCTTATTATATAGGTATAATCGGTTGATGAGCGGATAAAGCAGATATACCATCATTAGAGCACCCACAAACCACAACAGAGACAACAATCCATTTTTGAACATGGAGCAGAGTATCTCATTTGCGAAATCCGCGGCATGAAACCAGGGAGCATCCGTTGAAAAATAATTCCATCCTATTATCAGGAATCCCATCACAAAAGAAGCAACGACCAGTGCAAGGCATTTGCGCGCCACATATCGGTAGCCGCAATTTTCACGTCTGCCCAACAACACATATCCGCTGGCAAAGAAGAATCCGGGTATTGCTATGACCACAGCCATTTCACAGATGCGTACCCACCATAGAAAAGCCCAACCGCACAGCGCATCAGTTTTCATGGCGGAGTGGCACACCACCACACCTGCGAGAGCCAGAAGCTTCAGCAGGTCAATGGCACGTATGCGTGCGGTAGCTCCTGCGATGCCGGCAGGGGCATGTGAAGATGTTTCGGTCAATTGTGGGGTCATCAGTCGTTATACTGGCTTGACATTATGGAATCAACTTTATCGTTGATCAGCATGTCGAGCAAATCTATGGTCGACGGTGTGTTCTGAGCCTGCAACTGAGGTGCCGGTGCAGGCACAGAGACAGCTGACGGCGCCGGCTCGACCGGTCTACGCTCACCGCCATGAAGGCTTGCATAGGCTCGCGGAGCGGCTTCGACGCGCGCTCCGGTCACATAGCGGTCACCCCAATAACCGGTGTCGCAGCTGCTCACCATCACTCCGCGGCTCGAAGATGCATGAATCATGCGGCCGTCGCCGATATACAGCCCCACGTGCGACACCCTTTCGATTGCCGGCGCCGACGAGGGTTTTCCCAGATCGCTCACGCCGTAGATTTCATCATTATTCATCTCGGGATCGGTCACATCGGTTTTCAGCGGCTGGGCGAAAAACACAAGGTCGCCGGGCAACATCTGGTTACGAGCCACCTGCGTGCAATATCGCACCTGCTCGCGGGTGGTGCGTGGAATCTTAACCCCGGTGACCTCACTGTAGACAGTCATCACAAGTCCCGAACAGTCGGTGCCCGAGCGCTGCGCGCCTCCAAAGAGATAACGGGTGCCGATCCATCCCTGGGCGTTGCCAATCAAGGCCCGGGCCAAAGGGTCGTCGACACCACGGGTGTAGTCGGCCGGAGGCACCGGCGCATGCTTCGGGCCTGCGGGCTGCGAGGTGGAATAGCCGTCACTCCCCCGTTTCACAGACTTGCGCGACGGACCGCACCCCGCAAGGAGCGAGGAGGCGACTATTACAGTGCACATGGCAGCGATGATCTTTCTGAGCGACATTTATTAAACAAACCCTAATAATTAGACAAGCTCTTTACAAAGTGATTTCTTTTACAAAAATAGTGCATTCCGCATTCTCAAACAAATATTACAGAAATTTTTCAGAGCACATGCAACTTTTTAAGTAACTTTGGCGTCTAATGAGGCAAATAGTGCAAATTTTAACGAATGGACATACTTAAAGTAGAGAACGTAAGCAAACGTTATACCAACCATCAGGCTCTCGACAATGTGTCGCTGTCAGTGCCCGAAGGCACCGTCTACGGTCTGCTCGGGCCCAACGGCGCCGGCAAGACCACTCTGATACGCATCATCAATCATATCACCGCGCCCGATTCAGGCACTGTCGAATTCATGGGGCATCCCCTCGTGGCCGACGATGTGAAACAAATCGGTTACCTCCCCGAAGAACGCGGCCTGTATAAAAAAATGAAAGTGGGCGAACAGGCCATCTTTTTCGCACGCCTCAAGGGGCTGTCGCGTGCCGAGGCCGTCGCCCAGCTGAAAGTCTGGTTCGAGAAATTCGGCATCTCTGACTGGTGGAACCGAAAAGTGGAAGAGCTTTCAAAGGGCATGGCACAGAAAGTGCAGTTTATAGTCACCGTGCTCCACCGGCCCAAACTGCTGATTTTCGACGAGCCTTTCTCGGGATTCGACCCCATCAATGCCGAACTGCTGAAAAACGAAATTCTCGAGCTGCGCCGTCAGGGAGCAACCGTGATATTCTCCACTCACAACATGGAGAGCGTGGAGACACTCTGCGACAACATCACTCTGATCGACCGCTCGCACAACATCCTCTCGGGCAATGTCAACGAAATCCGCAACGATCTGGGTCGTGGCCGCTACCGCATCCGTTTTGAAGGTGAGCCCGACGATCTGCGCACAGCACTGGGCGACCGCCTCACAGAGATTGACTTCACCCGCGACGTCAACTCGCCCGTCATCGATGCCGTGATGCGCATCGCTCCCGATGTGCCCCGCCGCGAAGCGATCGCTCTGGCCAACGATGCCGTCGACATCGTTAGTTTCGACCGTGCACTCCCCTCGATGAACGAAATTTTTATCCAGACCGTAAAATCCAATCAGTAATACCTCAACCCGGAAAAAATGAGTAATCTCGCCATAGTGATCCGACGCGAATACATGGAGCGCGTCGGCAAAAAAAGTTTCATCCTCACCACCCTGCTGATGCCCCTGTTAATGGTGCTTCTGATGGTGGCGCCAACGCTGATCATGCTTTTTTTCAATGATCCGTCGGAAAAAACCATTGTAGTCGACGACCAGAGCGGCATAGTGCTGCCGGTGCTTCAGGCAAGCCCCGACGCCGAGGAAAACCACATACGGTTCATCCCGCTGGCGCAACGCAACGATTCGCTCGACCGCAGCGAATATTACGGTGAGCTGACAATCCCAGCCAACATTGTCGACAACCCCTCGGCCGCCACTCTCTTCCTCAACGAATCAGGCTCGATGGATGTCGACAAAACCATCACCCGCAGCATCGAGGATGCAGTGCGCGACAGCCGCATGCACCGCTACAACATCGACAATCTTCAGCAGATACTCGACGACACCGACGTGTCGGCCACGCTCCGCACCGTGCGAGTCAACGACAACGGCGACGAGGAGTCGGCATCTTCAGTCGTTTCCTATGCCCTGGCATTCCTCTGCACATTCATCCTCTACATGTTCCTGCTGATGTATGGCCAGCAGGTGATGCTTTCGATTATCGAGGAGAAGAACAACCGCGTGCTCGAGCTTATGGTTTCGTCGGTAAAACCGGTTCACCTCATGCTCGGCAAGATATTCGGCGTGGCACTGGTAGCCGTCACCCAGATTGTGGTATGGGGCGTGCTTCTCTGCATTGCTTCCGCATTCCTGCTTCCGGCTCTGATTCCCGCCGACGTCGCCGCCCAGGCCGCCCAGATGCAGTCAGGCGCCATCACTCCCGATGCCGCCCAGTTCGACACCGACCTGCTGTCGGCCGTGTCGATCTTCACATCGGTAGGCTACATAGCCAAACTCTTCCTCTTCATCCTGCTCTTCATGGTGGGCGGATTCCTCTTCTATGCCGCCATTTTCGCCGCCATCGGATCGGCAGTTGAGAACATTCAGGACGCCTCGCAACTCACATCCTTCGCCACCATCCCCATCATCTTCGCGCTGATCATAGCCATGATGGCATGCACCGACCCCAACTCATCGCTCTCGCTATGGTGCTCCTACATCCCGCTGACCTCGCCGATGGTGATGATGGCACGCGTGCCATTCGGCACTCCCGACTGGCAGACCTGGCTGTCGCTGGCCACTCTCTACCTGTCATTCTTCGGCATGGCCTGGGTATCGGCAAAAATCTACCGCATCGGCATCTTCATGTACGGAAAGAAACCCTCCGTGCGCGACCTCATCCGCTGGGCACGCTATAAATAAGAGCCGGCTCGACAATAAAGGTTAATGGCTTTTCGCTCAAAATAATCACAAAATTAGAGTGTTGTGAAACTTTTTATGCCGAAAATTTGCCCGTATTCAAATTTTTTCGTTACTTTGCACTCTGTTTTGTGGCTCCTCCTTGAAAGTGCCGGGAATGATGCAGCCTGCGCGCGATATGAGAACTGAGATGGCGGCCACTCAACTTCCTATTAATCAACAGAAATCTCAATAACAGCCATGTCAAAAATTTGTCAGATTACAGGCAAAAAAGCGATTACAGGTAATAACGTATCGCACTCGAAGCGTCACACAAAACGCCGCTTCTATGTGAACCTCTTCAACCGCAAGTTCTACTGGGTAGAGCAGGACACATGGGTGCTCCTCACCGTTTCCGCCGCCGGCCTCCGTATCATCAACAAAATCGGCCTCGACGCAGCCCTCAAGCAGGCTAACGAAAAGGGTTATTTAACTGAAATCAAAACATTAGACCTCTAAACTACAATGGCAAAGAAAGCTAAAGGCAATCGCGTGCAGGTAATCCTCGAATGCACCGAACAGAAGGCCAGCGGTATGCCCGGCACTTCCCGCTACATCACCACCAAAAACCGCAAGAACACCACCGAGCGTCTGGAGCTGAAGAAATACAACCCCATCCTCAAGCGTGTAACTGTTCACAAGGAAATCAAATAACTAATCCCCTCAACAACACCCAGATATGGCAAAGAAAACCGTTGCATCTCTGCAGAAAGGCGAAGGCCGTACCTACTCCAAAGTAATCAAGATGGTGAAATCGCCCAAAACCGGCGCTTACACCTTCCAGGAGCAGATGGTACCCAACGACGCCGTAAAGGACGTCCTCAAATAAGCTCGAAGCTTACCGCCTGAAACAACAATAGATATAAGCAGATGCCCATGAATCCATGGATTCACGGGCATCTGCTACGTTATTACTATATACTTCGAGCGCATTCATTAAAGATGATTGAGGAGAAGACGGAGCACAAGCAGCGTGGCTTTGTCGATGATTTCGGAACGGGGTCCGGCGAGATGATACAGTTCGGAGAATGTGCCGCGGGGGGTAACCACAGCTGTCCAGACGGTGCCTACAGGTTTGTCATCCGTGCCGCCCGACGGTCCGGCTATACCCGACGTGGCCACCGCGCACTGTGTGTGAAACCGACGGCAGGCACCTTCGGCCATAGCTCGCACTACGGGTTCCGACACGGCACCCTCTGCCTCGATCACAGCCTGATCGACCCCGAGGATGTCGGCTTTGGCTTCGTTGGAATATGTCACGGCGCCACCCATATAGACATCGGAACAGCCGGCTACAAGTGTCAGATGGTGAGCGATGTTGCCGCCGGTGCAGCTTTCGGCGGTGGCAATTTTCAGACCTGCCTGACGGAGCGCGTCGAGCAGATCGGGTGCGATCTCCTGAAGATCACTGATAATATATGGATCCATTATTCTGAGGATTATTTCATTGTCACGCGGGCATATGGCGCAGCGTCATAGGGACAGAACAGACGGTCGTTGTACTTAAACATGCCTGCTATGGCAATCATGGCGGCGTTGTCGGTGGTGAACGAGCGCTTGGGAATAAACGCCACCAGTCCGTGGCGGGCACAGTATTCGCTGACAGCGGCCCGTACGCCTGAGTTTGCCGAGACGCCGCCGCCGATAGCCACGGTCTTGACGCCGGTCTGGCGCACAGCCTTGTCGAGTTTATCTATGAGGATGTCGATGATGGTTTTCTGCAACGACGCGGCAAGGTCGGCGCGGTTTTTGTCGATGAATTCAGAGTCGAGTTTCATCTGGTCGCGCAACGTATAGAGAAACGACGTTTTCAGACCACTGAAGCTGTAATCAAGTCCGGGGATATGAGGTTTGGCGAACTTGAACCGCGTGGGATCACCTTCAGCGGCGAGCCTGTCGATGTGCGGACCGCCGGGATATGGCAGCCCCATCACTTTTGCGCATTTGTCAAAAGCCTCTCCGGCGGCATCGTCGATGGTCTGGCCTATGATTTCCATATCATTGTAGCCACGGACCATCACCAGCTGCGAGTTGCCGCCCGAAATCAGAAGTGTAAGGAAAGGAAACTCGGGCACACGGTCGTCGGGATTCTCCCTTACAAAATGGCTCAGCACATGGCCGTGGAGATGATTCACCTCCACCAACGGCACGCGCAGCCCCAATGACAACCCTTTGGCGAATGATGTGCCTACCAGCAGAGAACCCAACAGACCGGGTCCGCGGGTGAAGGCGATAGCGCTGAGGTCGTGGCGCGAAATTCCGGCCCGGCGCAGAGCTGCATCGACCACCGGCACTATATTCTGCTGATGGGCGCGCGATGCCAGTTCGGGCACCACACCGCCATACTCCTCATGCACACTCTGCGACGCGATAACGTTGGAGAGCAGCATGCCGTCGCGAATCACGGCGGCCGAGGTATCGTCGCACGACGATTCTATTCCGAGAATTGTTACTGACATATAAGTCTATATAAGTCTATGACTTTTTAACGAAACTTTGAACCGGCTTTCCCCGGCAGTGCAAAGTTACGAAAAATCCCGCTTTCATGTTGTCACTCCAATAGAAATCACTAAATTTGTAATAGTTTTCTTGCTGCGACAAAGCAGAAACTTCCCTTTTATCAGTCCACTCAGCAAACAATCTAAAAGAACGACGCGTAATGTATTATATATCAAAACGATTAGAGATTGCGGGGTCTCATCGTCTCGACCTGTCCTATCCGAGTAAGTGCAACAACACACATGGCCACAACTGGATTGTGACCGTTTTCTGCAAAGCTTGCAAGCTTAACTCCGACGGAATGGTATGCGACTTCAATCACATCAAAGAGAAAATCCATGCGGTGCTCGATCATCGTCACCTCAACGATGTGCTGCCGTTCAACCCTACAGCCGAGAATATTGCCCGATGGATTACCGAGCAGATACCCGAATGCTACAAGGCGCGTGTTCAGGAATCGGAGGACAATATCGCCGTCTATGTCAAAGATAACATGGGCGAAGATACCGACGAACTATGAGGGTAAACGAAATCTTCTATTCCCTGCAGGGAGAGGGCTACTTCACAGGAACGCCGGCCGTATTCCTCCGCCTGTCGGGCTGCAATCTGAAATGCTGGTTCTGCGACACCCGACATCAGGAAGCCCGCGAGATGAAACCTGACGAAATAGTGGCGGAGATGCAGCAATATCCTTCAAGGCATCTCGTAATCACCGGCGGCGAACCGTCGCTGCAACTCGATCGGGAGTTCATAAACCTGTTGCATGAGCACGGCTATTTCGTACAGGTCGAGACCAACGGCACAATGCGTCTGCCATCTAACGTAGACTGGATCACCTGCTCACCCAAGGAAGAGCCCGTCGTATATGATGAGGTAAATGAAATCAAGCTCGTTTACGAGGGCGAGGCTTCAGAAGAAAAAATCAACAATATTTACCGAGACGTCAGAGCTTCTGTATTTTACCTCCAACCCTGCGACGTGCAAGATGCGTGCCGCAACGCTGAAATCCTCGTCAGCTGTATCTCGTTCATAAAAAAGAATCCGCTATGGAGACTATCGCTCCAGACTCACAAAATTTTGAACATAAGATAATCCCCGCATATTCGATTGATTATCAGACAATATCTGCAACTATATACTCGTTCTAAATAAAACAGTCACTACGATGTTGTCAATGAACATCCTCTCTAATCCCCATCAGATATCATCATAGAGAATAGTAAATATATTATTAATTTGTCTGAACGAAATCATGAAACCCAAACTTTATATCATAGGGGGATGCAATGGCGCAGGTAAAACCACCGCGTCTATGACAGTATTACCCGAAATACTCAAATGCCGTGAGTTTGTAAACGCAGACGAAATAGCGAAAGGCCTATCACCTTTTAGACCGGAAGAAGTTGCCATTGAAGCCGGTAAAATTATGCTTCATAGAATAGAGCATCTTTTAGAACAAAAAGAGACTTTTGCAATTGAAACCACTTTGGCCACACGGAGTTATACAATACTTATCCGAAAAGCAAAAAAACTCGGATATGAGGTTAAACTATTATTTTTTTGGCTTCCTTCCCCTCAACAGGCAGAGAAACGTGTGGCGTTGAGGGTCGCTACTGGTGGACATAATATACCCAAAGATGTAATTATTCGCCGCTATTGGAGAGGTATTCAAAATCTTTTTGATATATTTGTACCATTAGTTGACAGTTGGTCGTTATATAATAATACAGATAATACTACTGCAATTGTGGAAAACGGAGAGGTTATTCAAAACAAATTATATAATAAAATTTTAGAGTCATGTCGGAAGAAGATAAAATAATGAGTCGCCGCATATTGGATGGCATCCGAAAAGCACAGCGTTTAATGCTCGAACGCAAGGCAAAACTCGGCGAATCTGTAGTTTACGCCGACGCAGACGGCAATCCTTATGTAATTTCTGCTGCTGAGGCTCTTGCCCGCCTTAAAAATAAATCATAACGATCATGTATCCATCCTCGGAAGGTTTTTGTGAGATGGCGGTATCATAGGGATTTGTTTTTGCATAACAAAGTGGGGGTGGAGGTGATAATTTTGTCTTTTTGTAAAAAATTTCGGATTTTTTGCACACTTTGGGTGTTTTTATGCAAAAATATTCCGATATTTGCATAGAAGCTCTTCCGCGACGGAGGTTTTCTCCGGCGGAACTCAGCTTACGCATACCATAATTCCAATACCGTATCATCAATCATGTGTGTCATAAAATCGTTCAGCCGGCTCATAACTCATCTGACGTCGCTGCGAAGCAAACCCACGGTTGCAGTCGTATGCCCCTACGACGAAGGCACATGCGCCGCATTGCTGCGGGCGCTTAGTCACGACATCATACGCGTAGTGCTCGTCGGGCAGCCGCAGCGCATCGATGCCACAGGGATTCGACAGATGTATCCCGACAAAGTGGAGGTTTTAGCAGCCGACGATGCCGCGGATGCCGCGACCAAAGCGGTGGAACTTGTGCGCCGGCACAGCGCCGATATCCTCATGAAAGGGCTGATCGGAACCGATCAGCTGCTCCATGCCGTACTCAACAAAACCGCCGGCATACTCCCTGCCGGCAGCCTCCTCTCTCATATCTCCGCCACCGAGCTACCCGGGCTTAACCGGCTGCTGTTCTTCTCGGATGTGGCAGTAATCCCCTATCCTACCCCCGAGCAACGCCATCGCATGCTTGAGATGGATCTGGAAGTCGTGCGAAAATTCGGCATCGAAAAGCCAAAGGTCGCGCTGATACATTTCACCGAAAAGACAAATCCCAAATTTCCGAATTCGGTCACTTACAGCGAAATGATTCAGCGGCAGGCCGAAACACGCTGCTACAGCGACGCTATTCTCGGAGGGCCGATGGATGTAAAAACCGCACTCGACGCCCACTCAGCCCAGGTAAAAGGGATCGTTTCCGAGGTCTGCGGCAATGCCGATCTCCTTATCTTCCCCAACATCGAATCGGGCAACACTTTCTACAAGACAGTGTCGCTGCTCACCGGCGCCCCAATGGCTGGAATGCTCCTCGGCACCGACGCTCCGGTGGTACTCCCCTCCCGCAGCGACTCAGCCGACAGCAAATTCTGCTCGCTGGCACTGGCAGCCATAGCCTGTGTCTGATTCCAACATCAACAACTTTGCCATCTATGAAAATCCTCGCCATAAATCCGGGATCAACCTCAACCAAAATAGCTGTCTACAACGGAGAAACACCCGAATTTGAACTCACCCTGCGGCACTCCGTGGAGCAGCTTGCTCCGTTCGGCAAGGTGATTAACCAGCGGAAATTCCGCCACGATCTCATCCTCGACTCGCTCGCCCAAAACGGTTTTGACTTGAAGTTTGACGCCGTGATCGGTCGCGGGGGCCTGTCGCAACCGATTCCGGGAGGAGTATACGATGTAAACGACCAGATGGTCACCGCCATGCTCAATGCTCCCCGCGACCATGCATGCAACCTCGGGCCGCTGATTGCGCGCGACATTGCCGACGAGATTCCCGGATGCCGCGCACTGATCGCCGACCCGGGCATTGTCGACGAGATGGACGAAGTGGCCCGCATCAGCGGTTCCCCACTAATGCCGCGCATCTCCACATGGCACGCACTCAACCAGCGTGCCATCGGCCGCCGGTTCGCCAAGGACTACTCCCGCGAACATCCCGAAACACCCCGCCGATACTCCGAGATGAATCTCATTATCGTGCACCTCGGCGGCGGCATTTCAATCGGAGCGCACGCCCATGGCCGCTGCATCGATGTCAACAACGCTTTCGACGGTGAAGGCCCATTCTCACCCGAACGGGCCGGCTCGCTCCCGTCGGGCGCTCTCATTGACATCTGCTTCTCGGGGCGCTTCACCAAAGAACAGCTGAAAAAACGTATCTCGGGGCATGCAGGTCTGGCAGCCCATCTCGGCACCACCGACGTACAGGAAATCGAACGACGCATTGCCGACGGCGATGAACACGCCCGGCTGATACTCGACGCCATGATTTACCACATAGCCAAATCCATAGGCTCACTTGCGCCGGTGCTCGAAGGTAATATCGACGCCATCCTCGTCACCGGCGGCATTGCACACAGCCAATATGTAATCGAGCGGCTGCGCCGGCGCGTGGAATTCCTTGCTCCCGTGCACATATATCCCGGCGAGGATGAACTCAAGGCACTGGCCGGCAACGCCATCGGCGCTCTCACCGGCGAGCTCCCCGTCAACACCTATCACCTCCCCGTAGGCAACCGCACCATCCTGCCGCGTCCGCAGCAGCTCCGGCCTGTGGTGCAGCGCATCTCCCGCGCCGTGAAGCGCCTGTGGAACGACTCACTGCATCTCTTCTGAATCAAAATTTCAGCAGGGATGATCCATTGTCAGAGTTATTCAGATTTCGACGTGCAATGCGGAAAATTGAACCGAAATCAGCAGAATAACTTGCCGAAATCACCACCATATTCCCGTTATTCTTGATATAGCGTTCACGATATGACGGATTGACCGATGAGTAGTTCCATGCCGGATAGCGTGTGCCCTTCCTGTCGAACATATACATCCAGTTTGCGCCTACAGTCCAGTGTTTGTCAGGCTGCCATTCAAACCCTAACGCATCACCATTCTCCTCCTTGCCTACATACCTGCCACTGAGGTATTTACCCGGAAGTTTACGCCAGTATGTTATGGTAAACGGGCCTTTATTCCACCAAATGTTGATGCTTCCATCAAAAGATGTGAGTTTATGACTCCAGTCTACACCGGCGGTCTGATAATGTGCGAGGCACATATAAAGACTTACTCCAAAGCCGTGAATACCGCTGACGCGCAAAGTCAGGTCATTCTGAAAAACTCTCCGATATTTGGCATTGACTGTCTGCGACAGAAACAATCCATCGCCAAGATAAGTAATGTCGCTGATTGCGCAGTGGCTTGTATTGGCGAAGGCTGACCGAAAGGACGCCTGAAATTTTTTATAAGTATAGTCCGCGCCAATGGTATATAGAAAATTTTCAGCCACTTTCAGATCGGGATTACCGTTTGAAATCAGATAAGGAGTGGTTTGCTGCGGATTATCGGTTAGAGCACTTAGAGATGGAATGGCCGGAGAATATCGGAATGACCCTTGCACACTCCAGTTATCGCTTATATCCCAGGACACCTTGGCACTTGAAAGATTTCTTATAAAATTACGTTTGTTCAGGTCGTTTTTTATCCAAAACAGTTTGGCACCTGTAGCCAATGCAAAATAAAACTTGCCGACACTTTGCCCCAGACGCACATAGACATAGTTGTTATTTTCCGACAGTATCGGCTTGTAATCGGAGTTAAGATAAGTGTTTTTGCTGCGCGATACGGTATTCTGGAATCCGGCAGAAAGCGAAGTTTTTTCGCTAAAGGCATGAATATAACTCAATTCTGAAATCAATGAACTTCGTCGGCTGTCAACATTCATGATATATGACTCTTCGCTGCCATCCGAAAAAATGTAATGATTGTCACGGCGATAGTCGTTTGAGCTCAAGGTGCCTACCACCTGTGCTTCCAACGAGTTGTTTTCATTGAAATCCTGACGCAGGAACAAGTCGAGCGAGGGGGTGAAATTTTTACTGGTGGACAGGTTGTTGTTGTCATATGTTCCAAGTTCCGAATCTATAGTATGGGCGATAGCGCGACTCTTCTTAAAATGGGGAGTAGCGGAGAATGTTGCCGAAAACAATGTTTTTGAGCCCGAGCTATAATCATACTTTAACCTTAATGCATGATTGTGATAGTTGAACGGATTCCGGTCATGTTCTTCAAGGTTCACGCGAAAATCATTGCCGATATAACTTTCTGTAATATTGTCATACACTTTCTGATAGTTTCTCCACGAAGGAATATACTGAAAGGTGAACTGAGAAGGCCCCTGATGATACGAAGCTCTGACATTGGCGTCCACGAAAGCAGTGTTCACGGCACTTCGACCCCAGGCATAGACTTGGCCGCCGTCATTTCTTTGTTTCAAAATGATATTAAGAAATCCTGTATTGCCTGAATCGGCATACCGGGCAGGAGTAAATCTTGAATATTCGATTTTCTCAATATCTTTAGGTTTCAAAGCATTGACATCATCAATGGAAGAAGGGACTCCATTAATAAGAATTACAGGGGCACCGCCGTCCACAGTGAAATCTCGGGTTATGGGATTAGCCTGCAATCCGGCCAGAGGCAGCTTCTGAAACAAACCGATTGTAGTGGCCGACGCTCTTACATCAGACGATGAAGGGTAAATAATGGTACGTCCTTTAGAGTTGATTACTGCATTGCCGGTAACAGTTATCTCATTAAGGTTTATCCCTTCGTCAAGATAGATTGCGCCGATATTCAAATTCTTACCCCCTGCTTCGATTATTATGTTGGTCGACGAGAACCCGGTCATGGAAATTTCAAGGTTGAGAACTGACTTAACCTCGGTTTCCAAAGAGAACGCTCCCTCATCATCTGCTGTTGTGCCGGATAATAATTTGCCATCAGCAATAAGTCGGCAATTAGCGCCGGCAACGGCTGTTGAATCGTTGGAAGACAGGACTATGCCCTGAATAGTTCTTGCATTGAGTGTCAGGAGTGAACTAATCAATGAAATAATCAGTATAGTTAAACGTGCCATATTAAAATGCTCTATTTATCATATTTCTATACAGAGTAACGCCAATTCAATTGCAAAATTAACAAATTATTTCAAATTTTAAAATATTGTTGCTAAATATTTAGAAGAACAGCGAGGAGGCCGGGTGGCCTCCTCGCTGTCATTATTCAAGTGTATGGGGTCAATAATGGGCTGCTATCACTTTGCGGGAGTTTCCTCGGGGTTGAGGAGGATTACGCGGTAGTTGCCCTGGGCGTTGAGTTCCTTGACATAGTTCTGTACGTCAGCCACGGTGAGAGTCTTCAGCAGGTCGACCTTGCCGTTGAAGGTGTCAACACCGTTGATGGCAGCGCCTGACATGCCATTGAGCCAGCTGCTGTTCTTCTCAAGTTTTTCGGTAGTGTCTTTCACCATATATTCCACAACCTTGTTGAGTTCCTCAGCCTTGATGTTGGATTCCATGTTGGCGAACTCTTTGGCGATTACCTCGAGCACCTGGTCCTGCATCTCGGGTTTCATGGGGAACATAGACTCCAGAGTAGCGTTCTCGATATCGGTGCGGTTCATGCTTCCGTAGGCCGAGATAGAGTAGACGGCACCCATATCCTCGCGTACAGTGGTGAGCAGACGCTGGGTAAGAATTTGTCCGGCGATGCTGGCAAGAAGCACATTCTTGGGAGTATAGGGAAGTTTACCAAACTCAATCACGGCTGCGAAAGTCTGGGGTGTCTGCATAGGAGCGGTGAACTTGACAACTTTGTCGCCCTTCTGAATAGCGAAGGCGGGGTTGGGTTTGGCCAGCTTGGTCTGGGCAGTAGCGGCATCGCCGGGGAGAGTAGCTATATACTGCTCGCAGAGAGCCTGCAGCTGAGCGGGATCGAAGTTACCGGCGAAGAAGAATGTGTAGTCGGCGGCATTGGCGGTGGCATCCTTCACAATCTTTGTGATCTGGTCGAGCTTGGCAGCCTCGATTGCGGCGGTGCTGATCACATATTTGCGGGAATTGCTGTAGAGGGCTTTGGCCACGTCGGCACCGAAGATATACTGGGGATTGGTCTCCTGATTGTGGAGAACGCCGATCATGGTGTTCTTGGTAGCCTGCAACTCGTCGGCACTGAGGTTGAACTGGGTGAAGTTGCTGTAGAGCAGCTCCATCATGGTCTTTAGATCCTTGGGAGTGGAGTTGCCATAGATGTCGCGGTAATAGGTGTCGAACGACATGGAGACACGGCACTGCTTGCCTGCGAGATATTTCTGGAGATCCTTGTAGGTGTAGGTACCCAGACCATACTGCTGGAGCATCATGGGGAGAGCCACCAGAGTCTCGTTGTAGCTGTCGGGATAGATGGATGTACCGCCGAGAGCGACAGCGTCCATCGCGATTTCGTCGGCCTTGAAGTCGGTGTGTTTGGCCACAACCTTAGCGCCGTTGGAGAGTGTCCATTCCACAGCACCCCATTCGGGAAGCTCGCGGGTGCTTACCACCTTGCCGGGAGCGGGGAGGTTGGCGATGAGGGGTTCGGCTTTCACTTCGTCGACAAATGCGGCGATATCCTCGGCGTCGACTTCAGCCATAGCCTGCTTAACCTGGTCTACAGTGGGAACGGTGAAACCCTCTTTCTCAGGCATCATCACCATCACAACGCGGTTGCTGTCGGTCACAAGTTCCTTGAAAGCCTGGTTGATCGCATCCACGGGAAGCTGGGGAAGAATCATTTTGGCTGTCTGATATTCAAATTCGATTCCGGGAGCGGGCTCATTGTCGATAAAATTGCGCACATATTCCTGCACGTAGGTATTGTTCTCGGTCTTCTCGCGGTTGTTGTATTGCTTTTCCAAACGCGAAAGCAGCTCTTCGCGGGCACGGTCATACTCGCTGATGGTGAAACCGCCGCGCTTTGCGCGGAGAATCTCGCGGTAAACCGATTTGAGACCGTTGAGGATGTCGCCATCCTTGCCGATAACCACGCCGGTGAGTGCGTCCTTGGTCTTGGAGAGGTAGAAGTTGCCATACATCGAACCGGCAGCGGCCATGGGAGCGTCGGGGCTTGCGGTGATTTCGTCCAGACGATTGTTGAGCATCATGGTGGCCAGAGAGGTCACAGCATCCTGAATCTCATAAATCATGGTGTTGCGCATCTCCACGGGGATAACGTCGGACTTGAAGAAAAGCATGGCGCGGGCGTTGTCCATCTCGGGGTCGGCGCCGATGGCGTAGATGGTCTCGGCGTTGTCGGGAACAGGTTCATAAGCACGCTCCTTAGCGTCGGCAGGCATCTTGATGGGGCCGAACAGCTCTTTGATTTTGTTCTCGATGCGGTCGACATCGATGTCGCCGACTACGATAATACCCTGCTGGTCGGGGCGATACCATGCTTCATAGTAGTCGCGGAGAGCCTGAGGCTTGAAATTGTCGACCACCTCCATGGTGCCGATAGGCAGACGGTGGCCATATTTCGAACCGGGATAGACGGTGGGCAGAAGTTGTTCCATGAGTCGCATCTGACCCACGTTGCGCATGCGCCACTCCTCGTGAATCACACCGCGCTCCTTGTCGATCTCCTCTGTGAGAAGCAGAAGACCGTCGGCCCAGTCGTGGAGGATAAGGAGGCATGAGTCCTGCACAGCCACGTTGTTGGCAACGGGCACATTGTTGATATTGTAGACTGTTTCGTCGACGGCAGTGTAGGCGTTGAGGTCACGGCCAAACTTCACACCCTTGGTCTCGAGCCACGAAACGATCTGGTTGCCGGGGAAATTCTCGGTGCCGTTGAAGCACATATGCTCCAGGAAGTGGGCCAGACCGCGCTGGTTCTCTTCTTCGAGGATTGAGCCGACTTTCTGAGCGATGTAGAAATCGGCCTGACCTTTGGGGGTCTCGTTGTGACGCACATAATAAGTGAGACCGTTGGGAAGGGTGCCCTTACGCACTGCCGGGTCAAGGGGCAGCGGATCGGTCATCTGCGCGGAGGCAGTGGTTGCGAATGTCACGACTCCGATGAATACAAGCAGGAGTCGGGAAAAGATTCTTTTCATAAGCTGGATATGATGGTTGTTTCTTTTAAAAATCTTTGTGATGAATGATTCACATTGACATTAGACTCAGGTATGTTGCCAAAAGTTGCAGAGATGTGAAAAAAATTTTTTAAAAGCTTGTTTAATAATCAGGAGAAAAGATGGCGGAACGCTTCCTCGACCTTAGTCACCTCAACCACATCTATGGTGAATTTCGACCGGTCGACACCTTTTAGCGAACCGCGGGGTATAAGTATCTGACGCATGCCGAGTTTTTCAGCCTCACGCACACGTTGCTCCATGCGCGTGACCGGACGGATCTCGCCGCTGAGGCCAACCTCGCCGCTGAGACAGACACCGGCGGGAATAGCCATGTCGACATTAGACGAAAGGATAGCGGCGATGACTGCGAGATCAAGCGCCGGATCGGCCACTTTCAAACCGCCGGCGATGTTGAGAAACACATCCTTCTGAGCGAGTTTGAATCCCACACGCTTCTCGAGCACCGCCAGCAGCATGTTCATGCGTTTGGAGTCGAAACCGGTGACTGAGCGCTGTGGCGTGCCATAGGCCGCTGTGCTCACCAGAGCCTGAGCCTCGATCAGGAAAGGGCGGGCGCCTTCGATGGTGACACCGACGGCACAACCCGAAAGCTGCTGGCCATCGTGCTGCGACACAAGCATTTCCGACGGGTTGGTCACCTCCCTGAGGCCTCGCTGACACATTTCATATATGCCGAGCTCGGAAGTATTGCCGAAACGGTTTTTAATGGCGCGGAGTATGCGGTACATATACTGGCGGTCCCCCTCGAACTGGAGCACCGCGTCGACAATATGTTCAAGCACCTTCGGGCCGGCCAGAGAGCCCTCCTTATTGATATGCCCGATCAGCATCACCGGCACGCCAGTCTGCTTGGCATAGCGGAGCAGCCGGGCAGCGCACTCACGCACCTGGCTGACACTGCCGGCCGACGACTCGATGTCGTCAGAGGCGATTGTCTGGATAGAGTCGACAATAAGCAGTTCGGGTTGCACTTTCTCTATATGGGCAAAGATGCTTTCGAGCGATGTCTCGGTGACCACGTAGCAGTTATCGCTCATGCGTCCGAGCCGGTCGGCACGAAGTTTGATCTGCATGGCGCTCTCCTCGCCGCTCACATACAGCATGCGGCGCGACTTTATCGCCAGAATGTTCTGGAGCACAAGCGTGGATTTGCCGATACCAGGCTCGCCGCCGATGAGCACCATAGAACCGGGCACAAGCCCCCCGCCCAGCACGCGGTTCAGCTCCTCACTGGGCATGTGGATGCGGGGTTCGGCCACGGTCTCGATCTCCGACACCTTGCGGGGCACTGATTCGGGCGTGCGGCCAAGAGGTGATTTCGTTGCCCCCTGCCGGGTGCTCTTCACCTTTTCCTCGACCATACTGTTCCATGCGCCGCAAACGGGGCACCGGCCCTCCCATTTAGGAGAATCGTTGCCGCACTCGGTGCAGAACCACACTGATTTTTCCTTGGGTTTTGCCATAGTCAATGAATTATTCTGCGGCGGAACTCGGCCACTGTGATGGCTGTGGCAGTGCCGACATTGAGCGATTCCACGGTAGTGGCGCCGGGAGGGAACGAAGGGATGCGGATGCGGCAGGTGAGCGTTGCGGCCACAGCATCGGAGATGCCGTTGCCTTCGTTGCCCATCACTATCACACCTCCCGCGGTGAGCGGAGTGCTGTAGAGATCGCCTCCGTCGAGCATAGTGCCGTAAACCGGCACTCCCGCGGCGACAAGCGCACCGAGGGTGCCGCACAGATCGCAATAATGCACTCTCACACGCGCCAGAGCGCCCATGGTCGACTGCACCACTTTCGGGCTGAACTGATCGGCCGTCTCATGCGATGCCAACACGGTGTCGATGCCAAACCAGTCGGCCACACGGATGATAGTGCCGAGGTTTCCTGGATCCTGAATTGTGTCAAGGGCGAGCACAAGCCGGGCGGGATCGCGCCGGAGCGCCGACACGTCAAACGGCTCATCTACAGGCATACTGAATACACCCATCACGCCCTGAGGGGTCTGCATCGACGATATGCGCCGCATGTCATCGGCTGAAGCGGTCAGCAACCGGTCGGCGGGAATGCACATTTCGCCGGGCAGCGAGGCATTCTCCTCGAGCCAGAGGGGTGTTGCCACCAGCCATTGCAACTGAAACGAGGGTAACAGTTCGCGGAGCGACCTTATCCCTTCGGCCACAAACAGCCCCCTGCTTCGGCGCTGACGGGCCGAAGCAAGCGATAATATCAGTTTACGCTGTGTGTTGGTGAGCTTCATGAATTGCAAAAATACGAATTTTCCGTGAGTTTTCGTTGCCGTTACACGAAAAAACTGTAATTTTGCAAAACATTAGGCAGCCGGGCGGTCCGTCGCCGGCAGGTTTACGAACGCTGTCGGAGGAAAGTCCGGGCAACAAAGAGCACCATACTTCCTAACAGGAAGCTGCGGGCAACTGCAGAATCAACGTGGAAGAAAACAACCGCTCCGCGGCCTCTGAGCCGCGGAGTAAGGGTGAGAAGGTGGGGTAAGAGCCCACCGGGTGCCGCTGAGAGGCGGCATGCCGCACGTCTTATGGGTTGCAAGGTCAAGTAAACCGGCATTTAAGGGCTGCTCGTCCGTTGCCGGAGGGTAGACTGCTACCGTCGGAGGCTTTCGCTTCCGCAATTAGCCGCGCGGCAACGCACGGCATAGATAAATGACGGACCGGAGTGCAAGGTCTTCGCCCCAAAAGGTCAACGAAACCCGCACGCCGACATAACCCGGCTTACAGCCCGGCTGCCTTTCCTTACACACGAGGCTGCACCCGCGCCCTTCGACACGAAGATCCGCAGGTGCAGCCTCTGTCATTTCACATGCACATCCATCTGCGGGAACGGGAAGTGGATTCCGTGGCCGGGGAGCTCCTCGTAGAATTTTTCGTTGTAGTGATAATAAACATTCCAGTATTCGGGAGTCTTCACCCATGCTCGCACCTGCAGATTGACCGATGAATCGCCGAGACTGTTGAGCAGCACGTTAGGCGAATAATCTTTCTTTCGCGCGAGCGCGCGGCGGTCGTTTCTCCGCCGCTGAGCCTCAGCCTCGCGCATCTCGCGCACGGCACGTGCATGATGGAAAATCCGGCGCCACACCGACGGGTTCTTGATCTTCTCCGCGCCGCCGTTTTCGTCATTGCATTCATTGTCATCTTCCGAACTACACTCGACCACATCGCCCAATGCAGTGGCCGACTTTCCCGAAACAGGAGTTTCGGAGGGATGCTCGGCGGGCATGATGCGCTCGTCGGCGGCAAACATTTCAAGGATAGCCTTGCGTGCGGCCGTGACATCGTCGCCATAACTGATTGCAATATCCCATGATACACGCCTGTGGCTCTCGCGCGACCAGTTGTTGACCGATCCTGTCGACAGTCCGCCGTTGGGTATCATTATCGATTTATTGTCGTAGGTGGTGATCACCGTGAAGAAAATCTGAATCTCCTTGACTGTGCCGGCATATCCCTGTACCTCGATGTAATCCCCTATCCTATAAGGTTTGAGCAGCAATATGAGCACTCCGCCGGCGAAATTCTGCAATGTGCCCGACAGCGCCATGCCGATTGCTACACCAGCCGAGGCGAAGATGGCCAGGAATGAGGTGGTCTCTATGCCGAGAACACCTATCACCGTCACTATCAGAATGAAATAGAGCAAAATATTGATCAGCGACAGTATGAAAGTCGATAACGACCGGTCAATATGTCGGCTGACAAAGATGGAATTTACCAGCTTGTAGATTTTTCGGATGATAAAACGGCCGATATAGAACACCACAATCGCCAGCAGCAGATTGGTGGCGAAATCCACCGCCGAACGGGCAATTTTGTCAATCAGCTCTTCAAAAGAAAGCTGCTTGAGCTGGGCTATGTCGGCGGCGGCTTTGCTCACTTTAGTTGTGTCGGCGGGAGCGGGATTTAATCCCGGGAGCAAATCGGATTGCAGGAGGGTCAATAAAAGTCGGTTCATTGATTAGAGCTTGTTTAATAATGGGAAGAGAGTTTTCTTTAGAATGGCAAAGGTGCTTATTCAGAGGGATAGAGAGTGCCGGCCACATCGGTGTACCATTTAAGACGGTTATAACCGCTTACGCCGGCATCGGAGGGTTGCCGCATGATAAAAGTGGAGAGTCCGCAATGCTTGCGGATGACAAGAGAGTTGAAAATAGCCGGTGTGGCTGCTTTCCAGCGCACACACTCGTCGAGCGCTTCATGCCAACGCGCGAGGGGCGCCTCGAGCGTAGGATCGCCGGCGCAGAGCGCATCCATGTAATCGCCGAAATCAAAGAGCCGGCGCACACCGTCGGCCAGCTCAACACCCCGTTCATAATTCTGAGGTGAATATTGCTGCGGCAGACGAGGATGGAGGGAGAAAATGTCGCGGGTGACGGCGGCGAGGCGCTCCAGTCCGGCGGCATCGATCACACTCATTGTCGAGGTTCGCGCCTTGCCGGTCATGGCATCGTAATGGTCGAATGTGGCTTTGGCAGCGGCTACGAGATCGGGAGTATCGGCCATGAGGTGTCGCAGGATTTTGCGGTAAGGTGAGCCGGCAGCGAGCATTTCGGCACAACTGGCCACAAATGCGGGTGCTATGTGGCGCATCTCGTAGAGCGATTCCACCGAAGCCATGTGGCAGCAGTCGAAATATACATAATCGAATCCCTGTCCCTGCATTACTGCTGCAAACCGGTCCACATCCATGTGTCGGCCGCAGTCATCGCCCAGCCATTGCGGCCGGGCATCGGTGTCAGCCGGAGTATTCGCCATCTGCCAGCCAAATGCGTGGCTCCAGAACACAAAGCCGAAGGCATCGGCGGGCGCTACCTCCTTGAAATCCTCAATAACTGCGGACAGCCGCACCGGGTCGGTGGAGAATCCCGTAATATCGTATCTGCGAATGGTTTTGATCCCTTCGGCTGTCACCTCTTTCAGCGAGGGCGCCGCGGCATTGCGGTCGTCGTGGTAGACTATCAGTCTGTTGCCCTGAAGGGCGCCTTCGGCTGCAGCGGCCGCCATGTCGCTGAGATTCTGATAGTCATTACCACTGAGATTGTTGTCGGCGAGCATATACACAAGCACTGCCCTGCCGACCTTGACGGGAGATGGTGGCGGAGATGGCACCGGTGACGGTTCATTGTCGTCAGAGCTACACGAGACCGTGAATGCAGTCGCGACCAGAGCGGCGATCAGAAGCAACAAAATGCGTGGGAATTTGCAAGTCATAATAGTATAACTCAGACGGGTATGCAATATTGCCTCTGCTGCGCATCATGCATCAGCGTTCGGCGCGCATGGGATTGGAGAGGAAATCCTGATATGCCATACGCAGACCATCCTCGAGTTCGGTGGTGTAGGACCATCCGAGAGCACGGCTTTTCGACACATCGAGCAGCTTGCGGGGTGTGCCGTTGGGTTTCGATGTATCCCAGAGAATACGCCCTTCATACCCTACGACTTTAGCAACCAGCTCGGTGAGCTGCTTAATCGACAGCTCCTTGCCGGTGCCTGCGTTTACTGTTTCGTTGCCCGAATAGTTGTTCATCAGGAACACGCACAGATTGGCAAGGTCGTCGACATAGAGGAACTCTCTCAGTGGCGAACCGTCGCCCCAACATGTCACCTCGCCGAGTCCCTGCTCCTTTGCTTCGTGGAAGCGGCGGATGAGCGCGGGCACCACATGGGAGTGGGTGGGATGATAATTGTCGTTGGGGCCGTATAGATTGGTCGGCATCACCGATATATAGTCAGTGCCATACTGACGGTTGAGAAACTCGCAATATTTCAGACCCGAGATTTTGGCCAGGGCATATGCCTCGTTGGTTTTTTCGAGAGAGGAAGTGAGCAGGCAGCTTTCGGGCATAGGCTGGGGAGCCATGCGGGGATAGATGCACGACGACCCCAAAAATTCCAGTTTCCTGCAACCGTTGCGCCAGGCCGAGTGAATCACATTCATCTCGAGAATCATGTTGTCGTACATGAAATCGGCCAGGGCGTTCTGGTTGGCGACTATGCCTCCCACCTTGGCAGCCGCAAGAAACACATATTCAGGCTTCTCCTCGGCGAAAAACTTCTCCACTGCCTCCTGACGGCAGAGGTCGAGTTCCTTATGCGTGCGGGTGATGATGTTGGTGTAGCCCTGACGGCGCAGTTCGCGCACAATGGCCGACCCTACCATGCCGCGGTGCCCGGCAACATAGATTTTCGATGTCAGTTCCATCATTTCACGATTCCTTTCTCGAGATATTCGGCAAGATTCATGCGCACTTTCTGACCGGCATCCTCGGCGGCGACTTTTGCCACATCGGCGTCAACCATGATTTTCACCAGTCTTTCAAAAGGTGTCTTCGAGGGGTTCCATCCGAGCAGATCACGGGCCTTTGTGGGGTCGCCCCAGAGATTCACCACATCGGTCGGACGATAGAAATCGGGCGACACCTCAACCAGCACACGTCCGGTGGCGGCATCTATGCCCTTTTCATCAAGGCCTTCTCCCTCCCAGCGGATGTCGATTCCCACATACCGGAATGCAAGTGTGGCAAATTCGCGCACCGAGTGCTGTTCGCCGGTGGCGATGACAAAGTCTTCAGGCTTCTCGTTCTGAAGAATCAGCCACATGCACTCCACATAGTCGCGGGCATAGCCCCAGTCGCGCAGCGACGACAGGTTGCCCAGATAGAGCTTGTCCTGCTTTCCTTGGGCGATTCGGGCGGCGGCAAGTGTGATTTTACGCGTGACGAAAGTCTCGCCGCGGCGTTCCGACTCATGATTGAACAGAATGCCCGAGCAGCAGAACATGTTGTAAGCCTCGCGGTATTCCTTGACAATCCAGAAGCCATAGAGTTTGGCCACAGCATATGGGCTATAGGGATGAAAGGGGGTATTCTCGTTCTGGGGCACCTCCTCCACTTTGCCATAAAGTTCGGATGTGGATGCCTGATAGATGCGGCAGCTCTTTTCAAGACCACACATTCTCACAGCCTCGAGCACGCGGAGCACGCCGACAGCGTCGACGTCGGCAGTAAATTCGGGAGAATCGAACGACACCTGCACATGGCTTTGGGCGGCCAGATTGTAGATTTCGTCGGGCCGGACCTTGCGCACCACCTGCATCACACTCATGGAGTCGCCTAAATCGGCATAATGCAGATGAAAATTCGCCTTGCCCTCAAGATGGGCGATGCGTTCGCGGTAGTCAACCGACGAGCGGCGGATGATGCCATGCACGTCATATCCCTTTTCAAGCAGAAACTCTGCGAGGAATGAACCGTCCTGACCGGTGACTCCGGTGATCAGCGCTGTTTTTGTCATATCGAAAGAGAGCTATTCAGGCAATATCGGATGAAATCTATTCGTGATTGCTATGATTTTCAGAAAGTGTCGAAAAGAGCCTGGGCGGCAACCAAGATGCCGTCGGCATCCTTTCCGCCCGCCTGTGCGAAACCGGGCTGACCACCGCCGCCACCCTTGATGGCTTTGGCAGCTTCGCGCACCATCTTGGAAGCGTTCAGACCGTTGGCCACGAGGTCGTTGGTAAGCATCACTGTGAGCAGTGGCTTGCCCGAGACATCGACGGTCGCACCGATGAATGCTGTGTTTTCGGGGCTGAGATTGCGCACCTGGAATGCAACATTCTTGACAATTTCAGGCACACGCACGCCGCCTAAGGTAGTCACTTTCACACCGTTGATGATGCGTGCTTTCTCCAGAATCTCCTTTGAGAACATCTCCACACGCTCCTTCATGAATTCTTCCGATTTCTTGCGGAGGTCGGCATTTTCGTCGATTGACTTGCGGAGAGCCGACACTACATCGGGAGCATTATTGAGCAGACGGGCTATCTGACGCATATTGTCCTGGAGGGTCTCGATGGCCTCCTCCACTTTTTCGCCGGTGATGGCCTCGATACGGCGGATGCCTGCCGAGGTGCTACCCTCGGAAATGATCTTGATCATACCGATGTTGCCGGTGTTGTCGACATGTGTGCCGCCGCAAAGCTCCACGGAGTCGCCATAGCGGATCACACGCACCTCATCGCCATATTTCTCACCGAAGAGAGCCATTGCACCCATGGCGCGGGCCTCGGCGATGGGCACGTTGCGGTGCTCGTCGCGGGCGATGGCCTCACGCACATAGCGGTTGGCAAGGTGTTCCACCTTCGCAAGTTCCTCGGGAGTCACCTTCTGGAAATGCGAGAAGTCGAAACGCAGCATATCGGGGTTTACATACGAGCCTTTCTGCTCCACATGCGTGCCGAGCACCTCGCGGAGCGCGCGGTGCAGCAGGTGGGTGGCGGAGTGGTTGGCCGACGTGCGGCGACGGGCTTCAACATCGATCTTTGCCTCAACTTCGGCCGAAACGTCGGTAGGGAGTTTGGTGGTGAGATGAACGCCCACGCCATTTTCTCGTTTGGTATCGAAAACCTCTATAACCTCGTCGCCCGACACGAGTGTGCCGCGGTCGCCCACCTGACCGCCCATTTCGGCATAGAAAGGTGTGCGGTCAAGTATAATCTGATAGAATTCCTTGCCCTTCTGCTTTACCTTGCGGTAGCGGAGGATATGGGCCGCGGTGCTGTTTTCATCGTAGCCTACGAATTCCTGCTCGCCGTCGCGGAGGACAACCCAGTCGGAGGTTTCCACAGCCGCGGCATTGCGGGCGCGCTGTTTCTGCTGATCCATTTCGGCATCGAAGCCGGCCTGATCGAGGGTCATGTTGTTCTCTTTGAGAATCAGCTCGGTAAGGTCGAGGGGGAAACCGTAAGTATCATAGAGCACGAAAGCCTCTTTGCCTGAGATTTCACTTTTACCCTCTTTGCGGGCTGCGGCGATTGCGCGGTCAAGGAGCGCCATGCCGTTGGCCAGTGTGCGAAGGAAGGAATCCTCCTCCTCTTTGGTGACCTTGATGATGAGGTCGCGCTCTTTCTTCAGCTCGGGGTAAGCGTCGCCCATCAGGGCAATCAGCGTGTCGACCAGACGATAGAGAAATGCTTCCTTCTGATCGAGGAATGTATAGGCATAACGCACGGCACGACGCAGGATGCGGCGGATCACATAACCGGCTTTGGCGTTGGAGGGGAGCTGGCTGTCGGCCACCGAGAAAGCGATGGTGCGGATATGGTCGGCGATGACGCGCATGGCCACATCGACCTTATGGTCCTCGCCATATTTCTTGCCTGAAAGCTCGGCGATTTTGTCAATCATGGGGGTGAACACGTCGGTGTCGTAGTTCGACGTCTTACCCTGCAGAGCCATGCACAGACGCTCGAAGCCCATGCCGGTGTCGATAACCTTGGCAGGAAGCGGTTCCAGCGAATGATCGGCCTTGCGATTGAACTGCATGAACACGAGGTTCCAGATTTCAATCACCTGAGGATGATCCTTGTTGACCATCTCGGCGCCGCTGACCTTGCGGCGTTCATCCTCGGGACGGAGGTCGATATGAATCTCGGAGCAGGGACCGCAGGGACCGGTCTCGCCCATCTCCCAGAAATTATCATGTTTGTTGCCGTTTATGATGTGCGACTTGGGCAGATGTTTCTCCCAGTAGGAAGCAGCCTCGTCATCGCGCGAGAGTCCTTCGGCCTCGGAGCCTTCAAACACCGTGGCATAGAGATGTTCGGGGTCAAGACCCAGCACATCCACCAGAAACTCCCATGCCCAGTCGATGGCTTCCTTCTTGAAATAGTCGCCGAATGACCAGTTGCCCAGCATCTCGAACATAGTGTGGTGGTAAGTGTCGAGACCCACCTCCTCCAGATCGTTGTGCTTTCCGCTCACACGCAGACACTTCTGGCTGTCGGTGACACGCGTCCATTTCGGCGCTCTTTGGCCAAGAATAATGTCCTTGAACTGATTCATGCCGGCGTTGGTGAACATCAGCGTCGGGTCATCCTTGATTACCATAGGAGCCGAGGGCACAATCTGGTGGCCTTTGCTCTTGAAAAACTGCTTGAAAGATTCGCGAATCTCATTGGCAGTCATAGGCTTAGAACTCATTGGTATATAATGTGTTTATTTTTTCTGCAAAATAGAAACCATTGCGGTAAATTCAGATGCAAAATTACGAATTTTTCCTTAACTTTGCAAAAACTAACGTAGGGCGATGTTTTGACGCGACAATGGAAAATCCCGACAAGAAATATTATAAAATTTCCGAGGTGGCCGAAATCATAAAGCTGCCGGCTTCGACGCTGCGCTTCTGGGAGAGCCAGTTCACTATCATAAAGCCGCGCCGCAACGCCCGGGGCACCCGGTTCTACACCGCATCTGACATCGAGAAGATACGTATGGTGGCTTTTCTGGTCAAGGAGAAAGGGCTTCGACTCGATGCTGCCCAGGAGCAGATCCGCAACAACCACACCAATGTCAGTCACCGTGCCGCAGCCGTGGAGCGCCTCCACAATATCCGCACCCAGCTTGTATCTCTCCTATCCTCCCTCACTTCCCTGCGCTGACGCGACCGAACCATTGCGGCTGCATCCTCATATCAGGAAAATGACTGAACAGGAGGTTTTCTAACCTCCTTGATTCTCCAAACCTGAATCCTAAAATGAAGACGCTGTGTCAAAATTCTGAATTTTGACACAGCGTCCTGATATTGTATCTGAGATCGGGATCAGGCCTTATAGGCGGCGAGGTCGGCGGGAGCCACGGAGGCGATGAACGAGGAGGCGCGCTCCACGTCGGCGGCGGCAAGGTTGACGTAAACCTTGGCGCTGCGTGCCAGATCGGCTGCGGCGGCAGCGACGTCGGCATCAGCCGAACCGAGGCTGCGGGAAGCGTCGGTGACGAGCAGCCAGCCCATGACGCAGTCGCCTGCCATCTCTACGAGTCGGCGGGCCATGAAGTCGGTGTACTCGGCTTCATTGACTTCCTTGACATGGTCAACAGCCTTCTGATATTTGGCAAACATCTCGTCGAGAATCTTCACCTGCGCCTCGAGCTCCGGTGCCACTGTCATGGCCTTGTAGCCTTCGACAAGCTGGGCGTAGGTGCCGGTGAGGACGTGGCGGATGGCTGCCACGACCTGCAGCTGGGTGGTACCCTCGTAGATCGAGGTGATGCGTGCGTCGCGGTATACACGCTCGCAGGCATAATCTTTCATGAAGCCCGAACCGCCATGAATCTGGATGGCGTCGTAGGCGTTCTGGTTGCAGTATTCCGATGAAAGGCCTTTTGCAAGGGGAGTGCAGGCGTCGGCCAGCTTGTTGTAGAGCTTCATCTCCTTGCGTTCGTCGGCTGTGAGGGAACGTTCGCGGGCGATGTCCTCGTATGCCTTGTACATGTCGACGTAGCGCGAGGTCTCGTAAAGGAGACAACGGGTGGCGTCGAGCTTAGCCTTCATGGTTGCGAGGATTTCGCGGACGGCGGGGAATTCGGCGATAGGTTTGCCGAACTGCTGACGTTCGTGGGCGTAGGCATCGGCTTCGCGCCATGCGATTTCGCTGACACCGACGCTCTGGGCGGCGATGCCCAGACGGGCGCCGTTCATCAGCGCCATCACATATTTGATAAGGCCCAGACGGCGTGAGCCACAAAGCTCGGCCTTAGCGTTTTTGTAAACCAGCTCGCAGGTGGGAGAGCCTTTGATGCCCATCTTGTTTTCGATACGACGCACATCGACGCCTCCGTCGCGTTTGTCGTAGATAAACATCGACAGGCCGCGGCCATCCTTTGTGCCATCTTCCGAACGGGCCAGCACCAGATGGATGTCGGAGTCGCCGTTGGTGATGAAACGCTTCACACCGTTAAGACGCCATGTGCCGTCGGGAGCTTCGGTAGCCTTGAGCATTACCGACTGAAGGTCGGAACCGGCATCAGGCTCGGTGAGGTCCATCGACATGGTTTCGCCGGCGCAGACGCGGGGGATGAAACGCTCGCGCTGCTCCTCGGTGCCGAACTCATAGAGGGTTTCGGCGCAGTCCTGCAGACCCCAGAGGTTTTCAAAACCGGTGTCGGCGCGGCTGACGATGTCGGCAGCCATGATATAGGGGGTGATGGGGAAGTTGAGACCGCCGAAACGGCGGGGCATCGACATGCCCATCAGGCCGGCCTTGCGGCAGGCGTCGAGATTCTGCTGAGTGCCTGAAGCGTAGGTGACACGACCGTCAGCCACAGTTGGGCCTTCGTGGTCCACGCTCTCGGCGTTGTCGGCGATGGTGGTGCCGCAGAGTTCGCCCACGATTTCAAGCACACGGTCGTAGTTGTCCATGGCGTCGGCGAAATCGACGGGAGCGTAGTCAAACTTCTCGGCATCGGCGTAATCGCGTTCCTTAAGAGCCACGATTTTCTCCATCAGGGGGTGCTGAAGGTGGAGCTTCAGCGCCTTGTTATCGTTATAGTAATTAGCCATTACTTGGAATTTTTCTTGTAATATTTGATGAGTTTGGGCACGATTTCGGCATAGTCACCAACGATCACGTAATCGGCGATGGTGTTGATGGGGGCGTTGGGATCGCTGTTGATCGAGATGATGATCGAGCTGTCCTGCATGCCGGCAATGTGCTGTATCTGGCCTGAGATGCCGCAAGCGATGTAGAGTTTGGGACGGACGGTGACACCGGTCTGGCCCACCTGACGGGCATGCTCGGTCCAGCCGGCGTCGACAGCGGCGCGGGTAGCACCCACCTCGGCGCCGAGCACGTCGGCAAACTGGTGGAGCAGATCGAAGCCCTCTTTGGAACCGACACCGTAGCCGCCGGCTACGATAATGGGCGAATTCTTGATATTGATTTTCGACTTCTCGATGTGACGGTCGATGATCTCCACCACGAAATCCTCATCCTTTACATATTTCGATGCGCGGAGTTTTACCACCTCGCCTTTGTGGTTGGGGTCGAGAATCTCCTTTTTCATCACGCCCTCGCGCACGGTGGCCATCTGCGGACGGCAGTCGGGATTCACGATGGTAGCCACGATATTGCCGCCGAAAGCGGGACGGATCTGATAGAGCAGGTTCTGATACTCCTTGCCGGTCTTGGGGTCGTTGTGGTCACCGATTACCAGCGAGGTGCAGTCGGCGGTGAGACCGCTGTGGAGACACGAGCTGACGCGGGGACCGAGGTCGCGGCCGATGCAGGTGGCACCCATGAGGCAGATCTGCGGCTTGATTTCGCGGAAAAGGTTGATGAGCACGGCGGCGTGGGGGTTGGAGGTATAGGGATAGAGACGCTTGTCCTCTACCTTATATACTACGTCGGCGCCATAGGGGAACAGCTGTTTCTCGATGCCGTCGAGTTTGTCGCCGATAACGAGCGCTTCAAGTTTCACGCCAAGCTCGGTGGCAAGCTGGCGCCCCTTGGTGAGGAGCTCAAGGCTTACGTCCGACACCTTGCCGTCCTCGTATTCGCAATAAACTATGAGGTTGTTCTGGTCTTGCATTACGTTGAAAAATTTGACGGCGCGGATCAGCCGATTGTGTGATTAGCGATAAGATCTTTGATGAGCTGCTCGAGCTGGTCGTTGTTGTTGTCGATGGTGAGACACTCCTTGGCGGTGAACACCACGTTTTCGATGGCTTTCACCTTTGTGGGAGAACCGGCCATACCGATCTGAGCGGGGTCGGCGTCGACAAATGCGGCGCTCCACTCCTGGATGTTGAGGTCGGGACGGGCATCAACAAGAGCCTGCTGCTCAGGTGAGAGCTTGGCTTTCTCCGAGGGGGAGACGGCGCGTTTGTATTTCATCACGCGGCGGGCGTTGCGGGGGCGGCATTCGGCAGCAGTGCCGTTGACGGTGATAACGCAGGGGAGCGGCGCTTTCACGGTCTCCACACCGTTCTCGAGACGGCGCTTCACAGTGATTTTTCCATTCTCAACACCGAGAATTTCTTCGGCGTAGGTCACCTGGGGCACACCGAGTTTTTCGGCAATCTGGGGACCCACCTGGGCAGTGTCGCCGTCGATGGCCTGGCGCCCGCAGATAACGATATCGTATTTGCCGAACTTCTTCACAGCCTGAGCAAGAGAGTAAGATGTGGCCAGGGTGTCGGCGCCGCCAAGGGCGCGGTCGGTGAGCACAATGCCGCCGTCGGCACCGCGGAAGATACCTTCGCGGATGACTTCGGCGCTTCGTGGCAGACCCATGGTGAGCATGGTGATGGTGGAACCGGGATTGGCGTCCTTGAGCTGCAGAGCCTGCTCAAGTGCATTGAGGTCCTCGGGGTTGAAGATGGCGGGCAACGCTGCGCGGTTGATAGTGCCGTCTTCCTTCATGGCATCTTTTCCCACGTTGCGGGTGTCGGGCACCTGCTTGGCAAGAACAATGATGTTTAAACTCATGAGAATATCTCTAATTTAATTGATTTATTACCTTTGGGCATAGCTGAAGCAAACGGTGCGACAGCCCTGAGGCAGCGAAAGCACATTACATGCTAACTGAGGAGCAATCAAGCCATTAAAGCCCGGCAGCTCCCCCTACGCAACAATTTGCGGTGCAAATATAGCGATTTTTTCACAGTTAATCAGCCCAATACGCATTTTTTAACACTCATGGAAGGCGGCGGTCGATGGCGTCGAGCAGCGCGAGCTGGGCGCGGGTACGCACAAGATTGTGCTCCGGGCCGATGGTTTTATAATATGTGTCGCCGTTGATATAGTCGGTCAGAAATCTCGTGGCCTGCATATAGGGGAACAGCCTGACGGCAAAGGGCAACATGCTGCGTTCGAGCGGAGTAAGGAATGATTCCGCTTCCGAGAGATAACCGTCGGTAAACGCACGATAGATATCCATGTCGAAATCTATTTTCGACAAATCGGGTTCATCCTCTGCGGCGGTGCATGCCCCGGTGCGGAGAAAATCGCCATAGTCGCTGAACACAAATGAGGGCATCACGGTGTCGAGATCGATCACACACAGCACCTCGCCGGTGACGGCATCGATCAGCATATTGTTGACCTTGGTGTCGCAATGACAGAGCCGGCGCGGCAACTTTCCCTCGCGTCCGAGGCGCTCGGCCACGGTCATCTCGGAGGCACGGGCCTCGATTGCCTCCACTATCGGACGCACGCTGTCGACCCTGCTCACCGGGTCGGAGGCCACCGCCACGCGCAACTGATGCAGGCGCAGCTCCATATTGTGAAAATCGGGTATGGTCTCAATCAGCGGTTCACGCAGATCGGTGAGCATCGCCTCAAACCGACCGAAAGCACGTCCGGCGCTGGCGGCAGTCTCCGCAGTCACCTCTTTGATGGTCACGGTGCCCGGAATGTAGACCGACACGCGCCAATAATCGGCTCCGACACGGCAATAACTGCGGCCGGTGGCACGACACGGAATGAAACGGAGCACATGCCTGTCGGGGTCGGGAAAATCGGCCATCTTGCCGCGCAGATGGCGGGTGACGGCATCTATATTGCGCTGGAGTCCGTCGACATCCTGAAAGACGCAATGGTTGATGCGCTGAAGCACATAACGAAGATCGGGGCGGTCGGTCTCCACCATATAGGTATCGTTTATCAGTCCGTCGCCGAGATGGCTCACATTCAGAGGTCTGGCTTCAAGCGCGAAATTATCGAGAATGGCATCAAATTTTTTCATGGAATTTCGGTTATTTCTGCAAAAATAATAATAACTTTGCGAGAGTGCAAATCTAATTCCATTAAAAAGTTAAATTAAAAGTTGAATTCAAGTAATATGTCACACAAGTTTTCTTTTAGATTTTTCTCCATCTGGTGCATGCTGCTGGCAATGACTGCCATGCATGCCGAATCGGTCAAAACAAAGATACCTGTGCGCCCGAAAGGCCAGACCGACATGGTAGGTTTCGCAGCCGACCCTATCGACACCGTGCGGGTGGCATTCATCGGTCTGGGCATGCGCGGCCCGGGCGCCGTGGAGCGTTTTACAAAGATTCCGGGCACGCGGATTGTGGCTCTGTGCGATGTAGAGAAAGAACGTGTTGACTCCACGCAGGCCATTCTCACGCGTGCAGGCCTGCCCGAAGCCGCAGCCTACTGGGGGAGCACCGACTCATGGAAGAAGCTGGTGGACCGCGATGACATCGACCTGGTGTATGTGGTCACCGACTGGGTCAGCCACTACCCTATCGCCAAACGCGCCATGGAAAAAGGAAAACATGTGGCAGTGGAGGTGCCTGCCGCCCTCTCGCTTGATGAGATATGGGACCTGATAAACACCTCGGAGCGTACGCGCCGCCACTGCATGATGCTCGAGAACTGCGTCTACGACTTTTTCGAGATGAACACTCTCAACATGGCGCAGCACGGCCTGTTCGGCGAGCTGCTCCATGCCGAAGGCTCATATATCCACAATCTCGAGGAATTCTGGCCGGCCTACTGGCGTCAGTGGCGTTCGGAATACAACAAGAAGCACCGCGGCGACGTATACCCCACTCACGGGTTCGGCCCCGCCTGCCAGCTGCTCGACATCCATCGCGGCGACCGCCTGGTCACCGTCGTGGCCATGGACACCGACCCTGTGTCAGGTCCGGAGCAATATGAAGCGGCCACAGGCAAAAGCGCAAAAGGCTACCGCAACGGCGACCACACCATGAGTTTCATCCGCACGGCAAAAGGAAAAACCATACTGATACAGCACGATGTGGTGAATCCGCGCCCCTACAGCCGCATGTATCAGGTAACGGGAACCAAAGGATTTGCCAACAAATATCCAGTGGAAGGTTACTCGTTCCGGCCCGAGGCAATCCCGGCAGGCACTGTTCCCGACCATGAGAACCTCAACAGTCACCGTTTCATTCCCGACAGCGTCCGCACGGCTCTCGAGCAGCAGTATACCCACCCCATCATCCGCGAGGTGGGCGAAGTGGCCCGCAAAGTCGGAGGCCACGGCGGCATGGACTATATCATGGATTACCGCCTGGTCTACTGCCTGCGCAACGGCCTGCCGCTCGATATGGATGTTTACGATCTGGCCGAATGGTGCGCGTTGTCGCCGCTGAGCGAAATATCTATCGAAAACGGCAACGCTCCGGTAGAATATCCCGATTTCACCCGTGGCGCCTGGAACAAAGTCAGCGGTTTCCGTCATGCTTTCAAAGATTCCGCACGGTAAACCCGCATTGCACCAATAATTCACACACTCATAACCAAATAATAGAATGAAAAAACTAATTCTCTCAGCCGCGATAACCTGTCTTTCGCTTGCCCATGTGCATGCTCAGCAGGGAGGGGCTACTGAGACAACGCCGTCACGCTCAGAGTACTTCTCGTGGATCAACAACACCAACGAAGGTGCTACAGCAGAGCAAACAAGGATTAATCTCGACTTCTTCCGCTGGCTCCACGACAAGTATGGCATGGAACTCGACATCTACGCATTTGACGCAGGAGCCATCGACGGTGCCAAAATGTATGGCAGCACTAAGTCCGACCGTTTCAAAAGGCAGTTCCCCGAAGGCTTCGGTCCTCTGAGCCGACAGGCGGCCGATATGAACACGCGGCTGGGGATATGGTGCGGACCCGACGGTTTCGGCAACAGCGAAGCCGAAGCCAAGGAGCGTGCCGACATGATGACAGGTCTGGTGAAGGATCACAACTTCGGTCTTTTTAAAATGGATGCCGTCTGCGGACAGCTGCGCAAGGACAAATACGAGCCTTTCGACAGCATGATGACCGAAATCAGACGACTTTCGCCCGATTTCGTGCTTCTCAACCACCGCCTGGATCTCGGGCCGGGCACGCGCCATTCGACAACATTTCTGTTAGGCGGCGAAGAGACATACATCGACGTCTTCATGACCAACAGCATGACGGCGCCCCATCATCGCGCCCAGGCCATAAGCCGAAAGGCGCCCGAAAACCTCACCCGACTGACCGAAGACCATGGTGTGTGCCTGTCGTCGTGTCTCGACTATTGGGAGGATGACCTTATTCTCCAGTCTTTCGGACGCGAGCTTATTCTTGCTCCGGAAATCTATGCCAACCCTTGGTTTCTGCGCGACGACGAGTTTCCCTATCTCGCATTCATTTTCAATCTACACCGCACCTACCGCGACATCCTCGTGAATGCTCTGCGTCTGCCCGAGGAGAGCTACGGACCCGAGGCGCTGAGCCGCGGCGACGACGGGACTCGATTCCTGACGCTCCGCAACCTGTCGTGGCAGCCTGTCACATACAAGATAAAACTCGACAGCGAGACCGGCATCATAGACAACGGAAAGAAAGTGAAAGCCCGACTCTATCATCCTTATATCTATGATTTAGGCTCACACAACTATGGCGATATAATTGAGGTGGAGGTGCTCCCCTTCCGCGCCGCGCTCGTAAAACTGACCACGCAGCCCGAAAAAGACAAGGTGACTCTCAGCGGCATACCCTATCATATCATCAACGACAAGGCAGGCGACGATGTAGAGATCAAGCTTCTCGGCATGCCCGGACAGACATATAAGGTGAAAGCGGAGAAAGGAAACGCACGTTTTACCTCCGCTCAAATCGACGGCAACGCCGCAAACGCTCTCGCCCGCGGAGGCTCCGCCCGGGTATCGTTCCCCGGAAAGCCGTTTAAAGAAAAATATCATCGACTGATTGACCGGATGCAGAGCTGCACTGTCCCCGCCGACGCACCCTCGCTATACTACGCCACCTGCTATGCCGCCGACAACAACGCGCTGGAAGTGCGCTCGCTCGCACGCTCGGGCGAAACGGAAATCCCCCAGGTCAAGGCCGCCCGCGATGCCTTCACCGGGCAGGAAATATTCCGCGCCCGCGATCTCTGGGATCGATATCTGTTCGATGGCGATGAATCGACGTGCTTCTCCGTAAAGTTGCGTCACGGCGACCGCCGCGCGGGCAACACATCGGCTCTCTACCTCGACCTGGGCGAATCAGTCACGCTCGACGAACTGGTATTCAAGGCACCCGACGAGTACGCCATAGCGCCCTACAAGTCACAGGAAGGTGCTCTCCTCTGGTTGTCGGATAATCTGGTCGACTGGAAACCTATCACATTCATCGTCGGCACGAAAGCGGTTGCCGACACGCGCGATGCCGGAGAGTTCCGCTATGTGCGCCTTTCGGATTCCCCTCTACGTCTGAGCGAGATCGAGGGATGGCGCGACGGCAATGCGGTGGATCGCAGCAAATGGCATGCAAGCAATCTGTTCCGCGAGTATAACCGGGGAGGCTGCGAAACACGCCATGCATGGAAATGCGAGTTTACCCTTGACGAGTTTGCCGATGGCGCCTACCTGTGCGTGGCCCTGAACGGTCATCACGGCCGCGAGGGAGCGTGGGCCGCGATGAAGGTCGACGGTCGCTATGTGGGATGCCCCGACCGTGCGCCCTCCTTCACAAGCAACACCTGGGAACATCTTAACGTTGAGACCGACAGCAACAACACATATTATATCCCCCTGACTCCCGACATGCTCGGCAAGAAACTCGAAGTCTACGCTCTTTCGTTTGAATCGCCCGATCTCAAACCCGAGGTATGGATCACGAATTACCCCATACCGTTCAGCAAGAAGACACTTACGCTCAAAAAATAATCCATAGTCAGAATAAAAAAGAAGCGCCGATAATCGCCGGCGCTTCTTTTTTATTATGATGTCCTGTTCTTCCAGCAATCAGCGGGAAGTATGGTCAGCAATCCAGTTACGTGCGTTGACAAACGCGTCGAGCCAGGGAGTGACATCGTTGAGACGACGCGAAGCCGGATAAACGGCACACTGCCAGGGGAAGATGGCACGTTCAAGGTGCGGCATCATGGCCAGATGACGACCGTCGGGCGATGCGATGGCTGCCACGGCACCCCGCGAGCCGTTGGGGTTGCCGGGGTATGCGGCATAGTTGTATTTTGCCGCGATGTTGTAATCCTTGAGCGATCCGGGGAGGTTGAAACGTCCCTCGCCGTGAGCCACCCAGATGCCGAGTTTCATGCCCGAGAGCGAACCGAGCATCACGGTGTTGTTGCGCGGAATGGTCAGACCTACGAACTGCGATTCGAACTTGTGGCTGATGTTGTGCTCCATTGAGGGCACACCCTTGCCTGCTGAAGGAATCAGACCGAGTTCCACCATGAGCTGACAACCGTTGCAGATGCCGAGCGAGAGAGTGTCTTCACGTTCGTAGAAGCGCTTGAGGGTGGCTTTGGCTGTGTCGTTCCAGCGGAAACCCGATGCCCAGCCCTTGGCCGAGCCGAGCACGTCGGAGTTGGAGAAACCGCCGCAGAACACTATCATGTTCACATCGTCGAGTGTCTCGCGGCCGCTCATGAGGTCGGTCATGTGCACATCCTTCACGTCGAAACCGGCGAGATAGAGCGAATAGGCCATCTCACGGTCGCCATTGACACCTTTTTCACGGATAATGGCGGCGCGCACTCCTGTCTTGCCGTGACGGTAACCGAGATTGCGCGATGCCAGCGAACCGTCGAATGCGGCAGGAATGAGATAGCGCAGAGGCTGTTTCCGGTAGTTCTCGAAACGGAGTGCGGCGCACTCCTTGCCACTCTGGAGGCAGTCGAGAAGATAGGAAGGCTCGAACCAGCGGTCGCGCAGATGGTCTACGCCGAAGAGACGTTCCTCACCGTAGTGCTCCACGAGCAGCACTCGCTCGTCGGCGGGACGGCCGATAAGGAAATGCTTAACGCCGGCGTCGGAGAGTATCTTCTCTACAGATTCCTTTTTCGATTCCTCAAATTGGATCAGCACCGCGGGATTTTCAGCGAAGAGGATTTTAACCAGATCGGTCTCTCCGTTGGCGATGAAGCCCGAGGTGGTGAACTCCAGACCGCCGTTGACATTGGCAAACAGCATCTCGAGCATTGCGGTGACAAGACCGCCGGCCGAGACGTCGTGCATTGCCAGCAGTTTGCGTCCTTTCACCAGTTTCTGCACCGCACCGAATGCAGCCGCAAAGCGGGCGGCATCCTTCACGGTGGGAGCGTCGGAACCGATGCGGTTCTGCGACTGCGCGAATGCCGAGCCACCAAGACGGAGCGCGTCGGACGAGAAATCAATATAATAAAGAAGTGTATTCTTTTTGTTTTTCAGAACAGGCGACACCACACGGCGCACATCGCCTGTCTCACCGCCGGCCGAGATAATTACGGTGCCGGGGGCAAACACCTTGTCGGCGCCATATTTCTGCGTCATCGACAGGGAATCCTTGCCGGTGGGGATGTTGATGCCGAGCGCGCATGCGAAATCGGAGCAAGCCTGCACGGCTTTGTAGAGAGCGGCATCCTCTCCTGCATTCTTGCAGGGCCACATCCAGTTGGCCGAGAGCGACACACTCTTCAGTCCTTTGGCAAGGGGAGCGCCAACGATATTGGTAAGCGCCTCGGCCACTGCCATCACGGAGCCTTTGGCCGAATCGGCCAGAGCCACCTGAGGAGCATGGCCGATCGAGGTGGCGATACCGGCTTTGCCGGTGTAGTCGAGCGCCACCACGCCGCAATCGCTCAGCGGAAGCTGAATCTCGCCCTGACACTGCTGACGGGCAACTTTGCCGGTCACCGAGCGGTCCACCTTGTTGGTGAGCCAGTCTTTACATGCCACCGCCTCGAGCGAAAGCACATCCTCCACATACTGCTGGAGGTTGTTGGTGTCATATTCCACCTCGGAATAGCTGAGGTCGACGGTATTGTCGGTCATTACAGTCTTGGGCGAGTTGCCGAACATGTCGGCCATCTCAAGGTCGATGGGACGCACACCCTTTTTGTCTTCGAAAACGAAGCGGTTGTCGCCGGTGGTCTCACCGACTACATACATGGGCGCACGCTCGCGCTGGGCCACACGCTCCACATAGGGGATGTCTTCGGCTTTTATCACCATGCCCATGCGTTCCTGACTCTCGTTGCCCACGATTTCCTTGGCCGAGAGAGTGGGGTCGCCCACGGGGAGGGCATCAATGTCGATTTTGCCGCCTGTCTCCTCAACCAGTTCGGAAAGTGCGTTGAGATGACCGCCGGCACCATGATCGTGAATCGAGACCACGGGGTTGTTGTCGCTTTCGGCAAGGGCGCGGATGACGTTTGACACTCGTTTCTGCATCTCGGGGTTGGCACGCTGCACGGCATTAAGCTCGATGGAGTTGTCGTACTGGCCTGTCTCAACCGACGAGACGGCGCCACCGCCCATACCGATGCGGTAGTTGTCGCCACCCATCACCACAACTTTCTCGCCTGCCTCGGGGTGCCCCTTGATGGCATCCTTGCGGGCAGCGAAACCTACGCCGCCGGCAAGCATGATCACCTTGTCGTAGGCATATTTGCGCTCGTTCTCCTCATGCTCGAAAGTCAGCAGCGAACCGCAGATGAGAGGCTGGCCGAATTTGTTGCCGAAGTCCGAGGCGCCGTTCGAGGCTTTGATAAGAATCTCGGCAGGGGTCTGATAGAGCCATACGCGGGGATTCATCATAAGTTCCCAGCGGTGTTCGGCGCTCAGGCGGGGATATGAGGTCATGTAGACAGCTGTTCCTGCGATGGGAAGCGATGCCTTGCCGCCGCCGAGACGGTCGCGGATTTCGCCACCGGTGCCGGTTGCGGCGCCGTTGAAGGGTTCCACTGTGGTGGGGAAGTTGTGGGTCTCGGCTTTAAGCGAGATCACTGTCTTCAGATCCTTGACTTCGAAATAGTCGGGACGGTCGGGGTTGACGGGATAGAACTGGTCGACGGTGGGACCTTCGAGGAAAGCCACATTGTCCTTATAGGCGGAAACAAGTCCGTTGGGGTTCTCCTGCGAGGTCTTCTTAATAAGTTTGAACAGCGACAGCGGTTTCTCCTCGCCGTCGATAACGAAGGTGCCATTGAAAATCTTGTGGCGGCAGTGCTCAGAATTCACCTGCGAGAAACCGAACACTTCACTATCAGTGAGGGGACGGCCCAGTTTCTTGGCAAGACCTTCAAGATATGCTTCCTCGTCGGGGCTGAGAGCCAGACCCTCGCTGAGGTTATATTCGTGGATATTTTCGATTCTTACAATAGGGTCGGGCTTGCGGTTAACGGCAAACACGCGTGAATTCAGCCCGTCGTAGAGTCGCGAAAGCATGCGGTCGTAGACAGGCTCCTCACCGTCGGCCACACGGGTGAACTGCTCGATGCGGGTGATGCCCGAAAGGCCCATGTTCTGGGCGATTTCCACGGCATTCGTGCTCCATGGGGTGATCATCTCGCGGCGGGGGCCCACAAAACGCCCCTTTACCGAGGTGGCTGTCAGCGCTCTGGCACCGGAGAAGGCCCAGGTAAGTTTTTCTAACTCTTCCGGAGAGAGACGGTGGTCGGTCTCAACGGCGAAGAAGGTGGAAGTGCCCTTCTTGAAGAATTGAACCATTGTTGTTGTCAGTTGGTTGGTTTATGTTTTCAGCGCGGTAGCGCCGGTTTTTCAGTATTCACAGAGCCGGGGTCTCAGCATTCACAGAGCCGGGGTCTCAGCATTCGTAGTCTACGCAGGCACGGCTCTCCTTGACGGGGGCTATGATTGCGGCGGCAGCCACATGAGCCGGATGCAAGGCATAGACTGTGACGTCGTCAATCGAAGGCACCACGGCGGTGAGCACCACATCCCAGCTCTCGGCAGGATTGACATTGATGCCGACTTCCATTGATTCGAGGCACGGAATCTGTGCGGGGAGCGCCATGAGCGCGTCGCGGAAAGCTTCCGCGGCGGCAAGGCGCACCGATGTGTCGCCTTTGAGTTTGAACATCACTATATGCTTTACCATCTGGGCAGTGTTTTGTGAGGGTTGATGCTTTCTTTACTCGGGTCGCTTATTTCGCATAGAGACGTTCCTTGGCGGCGGCTACTTTTTCGTCGGTAATGTAGTCGTCGTAGTCCATCATCTTGTCGATGATGCCATTGGGTGTAAGCTCTATGATGCGGTTGCAAACGGTCTGAATGAACTCGTGGTCGTGGCTCGACAGCAGTATAACTCCTTTGAAGCCTTGCAGGGTGTTGTTGAAAGCCTGAATCGACTCCAGATCGAGATGGTTGGTGGGGGAATCGAGCACCATGGTGTTGGCGTTGCGGAGCATCATTCGCGAAATCATGCAACGCATCTTCTCGCCGCCGGATAGCACGGAGGCCTTTTTCAGAACATCCTCGCCCGAAAAAAGCATTTTTCCGAGGAATCCTTTGAGATAGATCTCCGAGGAATCGTCGGAGAACTGGCAGAGCCAGTCCACAAGATTCATGTCGGTATTGAAGAATGCCGAGTTGTCGAGGGGCAGATAGGCGGTTGTGATGGTCTGCCCCCAATCGTAACTGCCGGCATCGGGCTTGCGGTTGCCCATGATGATTTCAAACAGCGCGGTCATGGCTCGGGGGTCATGGCTGAGGAACGCCACTTTGTCGCCCTTCTCGATCTGGAAGTTGACATCGCGGAACAGAGTCTCGCCGTCGACCGATGCTGTGAGTCCGTGAACCTCAAGGATTTTGTTGCCGACTTCGCGTTCGGGGGTGAAGATAATGCCGGGGTAGCGGCGCGACGACGGCTGGATCTCCTCGATGCTGAGTTTCTCGAGCATCTTCTTACGCGAAGTGGTCTGTTTCGATTTGGCGACGTTGGCTGAGAATCGCTGGATGAATTCCAGCAGCTCCTTGCGTTTTTCCTCGGCTTTCTTGTTCTGTTGCTGCTGCTGACGCAGAGCCAGCTGCGAGGACTCGTACCAGAACGAATAATTGCCGGCGAAGAGAGTCACCTTGTTATAGTCGATATCGAGCGTGTGCGTGCACACCGAATCAAGGAAGTGGCGGTCGTGACTAACAACCAGCACTGTATTTTCGAATTTTGAGAGATAATCTTCGAGCCATGCCACGGTTTCGAGGTCGAGGTCGTTGGTAGGTTCGTCGAGAAGCAGGTTGTCGGGGTTGCCGTAGAGTGCTTTGGCAAGCAGCACACGCACCTTCTCATTACCCGAAAGGTCGCGCATGAGCATGTTGTGACGCTCTTCCTTTATGCCGAGACCGCTCAGCAGGGCTGCGGCGTCGCTCTCGGCATTCCACCCTTCGAGTTCCGCGAACTTTTCCTCCAGTTCCGAGGCGCGGATGCCGTCGGCGTCAGAGAAATCGGGTTTGGCATACAGGGCGTCCTTTTCCTGCATTATATCCCATAGCACGGTGTGACCCTGCAACACGGTGTTGAGCACCGTGCAATCGTCAAACTTGAAGTGATCCTGCTCGAGCACGCTCATACGCTCGCCGGGCCCCATTGTCACTGTGCCGTGTGTGGGAGAAAGCTGATCTGAGAGAATGCGCATCAGCGTAGACTTGCCGGCACCGTTGGCACCGATGATGCCATAGCAGTTGCCGGGCGTGAATTTCAGGTTAACATCCTGAAACAATACTCTTTTTCCGAATTGTATACCTAAATTGTTTACAGCTATCATTTCAATGATTGGAATCTGAAAATCGGCGGCCTGCCGGCCCCCGGAATCGACTGCAAAATTACTAAATTTTTGCCACTTTCCCAACGCTTCCCCTCAATTTCAACGTTTTTCATGTCTGATAATAAAAAACTCTCAACCTCTCCCGTCGCGCACTATCTCCGGAGAGCGCCATACAAAAAAAGGCGCTGTGTCAAAAATCCTAACACAGCGCTTTTACTACCTTGACTGTAGGGTATTGTCAGAAGTTATAGCCGACGGTGATGTTGAATATGTTGCGCTTGATGTTAGTGGGGAAGTAAGCCTGAAAACTGCCGCAGGGAATCACCGACGCGCTTTTCATGCGGGTGGCGCCGATTGAGCCGCTGACTGAGGCATAATAGTGGTCATAGTTGACACCGACACCGATGTTCCACTGCAGGTCGACATGCTTGAAACCGTTGGTGCCGAATGCGCTGACCGAGGCGGAGTCGTAGACGCGGCTGTCGGGAGCCGGGGAAATCACGCCATTCTGGTGATAGCGGGCAACAAGGCTGAGATTGAGCTGCGGACCGGTGAATACCGACACCTGGATATTCTCGTCAAAATCGAAATGGTAACCGAAATTGAAGGGGATGCGGAAACCGAAGTTGCGCAGCGAGCCGTCGACCTGATAATATTTCACGCCGGTGACATCGTTGCCGTCGGCATCGACCGTGGGGAATTTATGCTCGGCAACGAAGGAGGTACCGAACACGTCATAGAAGAAAAACAAGCCCGGCTCGAAATAGAAATTCTTGACCACAGGCATATTGTAGATGGCACCGGCCGAGAAACCGGCTTTGCTGCTGTAGTTGAGGCCGCCGTTTGAGGCTGACGAGAAATCCACGGCCACGCGCGCACCGAAATATGACTTGTTGTCAGGGTTGTCAAACATCAGATTTTGAGCCGAGACAGGCAGCAGGGCGGAAGTTACTGCCAAGGCGGCTGCTGCAATGAGTTTTGTGCAAGTATTCATCGTCGGAATTTTATTAGTAATCATAGAGAAGTTCGAAATCGTCGACACACATCACCGCACCTTCGCCTCCGGTGAAGTAGTCGCCATATTTGCTTGCGGCGGCAACTATCAGCAGATATGTGGGATGACGGTCGGTGGCGTTATATTTCAGTTCGACTTCGAAGCGGGTGTATTCGGGAACATCATAGCCTACCTGCATCTTTCCGTAAGCGATGACGTCGGGAGCGTCGGGATCAAACAGATGCTGATTTTTGGGATTGGTGCGGCATTCGAACGGTTCGGGTGAATCGATCAGCGCGCACCACACCACGCAGGTGTCGGGTTCACCGATAAGGTCCTTGAATCCGTTGCTTGCCTTGTTGATAGGAGCGGTCTTGTAGGTGAAGTAGCCCTGCAGACGTGTGGGGTATACATCAATCGGACGGCCAAAACCGAGGATACCGTTGGTGCCGTCGACTTTCTTGAATGTTCCGGCATAAATCGAACCGGCGGCAAGTTTGCCCAAAGGTCCTATGCCCACAAACTTGGTCTGCAGCATGGCCGCTTTGCCTTTGCCTGTCGAAGTGTCGTTGGTGGGCACCACATTGCTGTCGCCCAATGTCGCGGCGCCCTTGTTGCCTGTATCCCAGTAAGGAGTCTCGCCTTCGCCCCATGGCTGCCACACGGCTCCGTTCTTCGACCATTGGTCAAACGAGCGGTTAGGCATCTCGTAGATGCCGCCGGTGGTGAATTTAAGAGTCTCTCCAAATTCATCATTGCCGTAAGCACGTGCCTCATATGCGGTTTCTGCCTTGAGGTTGATGATACGCGCATGGAATTCGCCGCCATTGACGGTGAGCCATTCACGCGGCACACGTGTCCACTGCTGAGTGCCTTGCAGACGGTATTCCACACCGTTGTCGACTCCGGCGATACCGGTGCCGTAAACCCAGGCAACATTGGTCCACGGATCAACGCGGACGGTATTGACATTGGAATCGACCTGCTCGGCCGAGATGGTCCACACTTCGGTGCGTCCCCAGGCGGTTACGGTTACCTCCACGGGCCGGGACAGATCGACGGTTTCACCCTCGAGCGAAGGTGTGACGGTGCACCCCGTCGGTCCCAATTTCATGGTCAGCACCTTTACAGCCTTGAAGCCGCCGCCAAACGATGGCACGGTCACCTTCACGGTGCGGTTCTCCACATCAATCTCCGATGCTCCGATCTGGTTCTCCACAGTGAAATACCGCTCGATATTCTGCACACCTTGGATAGTCCAGTCGTAGTCTTGATATAGGGCTAAAGTGCAGACATATTTTTCGGAAAGGTCAACAGGCTCATCGAGATTTCCACTTACAAGCCGTGCATCGGGAGTAAGTGTATATGAGGTAATCTCTACGGCGCGGATGTCGGTTTCTTCATTGAAAGTCAGGGTCACCGTCCGCGTCACGCTGTCGATTTCGGCCTCACGGAGCAACCCCTTTGCTTCCATGGAAGCAAAGCCCGGCTGAATCCTCGGATAGGGGATGTCGTTGCGGATGCACCCGGCGAAAATCAGGGACATGGAGGCTAAAAGCCAGGGCAATATTGTGATTCTGTTGATTTTCATCGTCATATAAACACGGCCATACCGAAGTTGATATTGAAGATATTGAAGCGGAAGTTGGCGCCCGAAGATGTGCGGGAGCCCTCCTCAATGCCGTTAGTGATCTGCTTTTCGTGGTGCACCTTGATGCCGAAAACGCCGAAGCTGACATTGAACGCTACCTGATCCATTATAAACACGCACACACCGGGAGAGAAGTTCAGCGACACAGTCATACCGTTGGTGCGAGTGTCGCGCACCTCGCCGTTGTAGGCCCGTTTGAATCGCGACGAAGTGGCGCCGAACGCAAGGTCTACATCGTTGAACACTCCGAAGCGTCGTTCACGTCCGAGCCCCACGTAGCTGCGATAGAATGCCGAAGTGGTAAAACTCTGGTCGTAATAGCTCACATCCTTGATGGAAAAATTCAGATCATCTTCGAAATCCACTCCGAAACTGGGCAGATCGAGCGTGCGTTTTACATACACGAATTTCAGACCTATCGCCTGATTGCTGCGGAAAAAATAGGATATGGAGGGCTGAATCGAGAAGCTCTGCAGCTTGAAGTCCATATCTTTTATCACCGAAAGCAGCTGCACATCGTTGGTGGATAACTCGCCGTACGATGCCATAAGGGCAAATGACCATTGCCCTTTAGGCACAAATAGATAATTTAGCAGACCGCGGTCATAGCGGCCGTAATTTTTCTGTGGAAGCACTATCGACACTGTGTCGCCGTCGACAATCACTTTCTCGTCAATGTCTTCACTCGATACGATGGTGGAGTCTACGGGAATCTTTTGCCCCCGGGCCATGGAGCCGAGCAAGGGGATGCCGTCGACAAAATCTCGTTCGCCCCCGACAGGTTCGGCCATAAGCGCCGACGCCGCAGTCACCAGGCTGAATATCGCAAATAGGAGTTTCTTTGTCATGGTCGCTGCGGATTAAAGATAGAATGTCACTCCGAATGTGATGGAGAACAGGTTTATTTTAAAATTGGCGTTTTTGTTGTCGACTTTCGCGTCGTAGATTTGGTCGGTGGTGCTTTTGGTATGTGAATAATTGAAACCGAGCAGCCCGACATTCACTTCGACCGCCGAATAGTTGTTCAGAAACATCACAAGCCCGGGCGCCAGACCGATGTTCATGTTCCACGACTTGCTGTAGGTGCCGGTCAGATCATCGCCCGAGCCGTTGAGAATCTTCGACTGTCCGCCGCCAAACTGCATCTGCACTTCATTGAACATGCCGAACCGATGACTTCTGCCGAAGCTGAAATAGTTACGGAAGCATGCCATGGCCGAATAGTTTTGCGAAACCTGATATAGATTGTCTACATCGTAGTTTGTTTCGGAATCGATCACCATGTTGGCCGAATTGAGATGGGTACGTGTACGGGTGTAGGAAAACTTTCCGCCTGCAGCCAGATTGTCCTTGAAACAATACATCAGCATCGGACTCACTTTCATCGTGTAGGCATCGCCGTCGATACCTTCCACAATGAAGAACTGGTAGTTATCCTGACTCGACTGCGAGAAGCTAACACTCACGCCGGTGATCCATTGCCCTTTGGGGACAAACGACACCTGCTCGAGTTCGCGCTTGAATTCAACCTGAGCGTTTGCCACACCGCAGGACGAGATCACAGCCACAGCCAGGAATAATAGTATTCGTCGTATCATTATAATATACTGTGTTTCAGCGTAGCAGACAATCGGAATTACAGTCTGTCCTTATGCACTGAGTTACATCAGAGCACACCAATCCCTTGGGTATGCCAAAAATTTTTGTAAAGTTAACGCTTTTTAGCCAACTTAAAGCAAATAAAAGTGTTAAAAGTTTTAACATTGCTGTTATTACCTTTTTCTACCCTATCTCTCGGGAATTATTGTTAATTTTGCGTCTGATATGAAAAAGTTGATTTTGGCCTTCATGGCCCTCATATTTATGTGTGCGCCCGCAGCGACAGCCCAGTCATCGCTCGGCGACATCCTCGGCGCCCTCGGCGGCAACCGGGACAATAACGGTTCATCGGCAACCGATGCCATTACAGGACTTATCAGCGGCCTCACAGGAGGCAAAAAACTCACTCATGCCGATGTGGCAGGTGTATGGAAATACCGCGAACCTGCCGTGACTTTTGAATCTGACAATCTGCTGAAAAAGGCAGGCGGCGCTGCCATGGCTGCCGTGATTGTCAACAAAATCAAACCTTACTACGACCGCGTGAACCTCAGCCAGCTGCAGGTTACGCTCAATCCCGACTCTACTTTTCAGTTTGTGCTCGGCCGGTTGAAACTGGGAGGCACTTTCGTCCACAGCACAGCACGACCCGACGGCAACTTCTTCACTTTCAAATTTCAGGCCCTCGGCAAAATCGGTATCGGACAGATCGATGCCGAGCTACAGAAAACAGGCAACAGACTCTCGATGACATTCGACGCCGACAAACTCATTGCCCTGCTCAACACCGTGGCCAAACTCACAGGCCGAAAATCAATTCAGGCTGCAGCGACTCTGCTCAACAGCTATGAGGGTCTCAACTGTGGCTTCGCGCTCGACAAGATTGCCGATGTGCAGGGCGCCGGCACATCCGCCCCGCAGAACACCGGAAGCACACAGAATGCCGACTCCACCGCAGGCACTCAGCAAGGTCTCGGAGGGCTGCTCGATCTGCTGAAGCGCCGCCAGTAATTTTCTCAGGTCAATCAAGACTCCCTTCCCCAAAAATTCACGCCTGAACCAAAATTTCACGCCTGAGCCAACCGTTTCGGTAGGCTCAGGCGTTTTATTATCGATATGCACAACACGTTTCAATTTCTGAGAGAGCGTATACGGCGGCTGCTGATCATTTATCGGCAGTTTACGTTGCGCTTTGTGTCGGCGCTGCGTCTGGGCAGGACGATTCTCGAGGTGATTGCATTCGTGGCATCGGTTGTCTGCATCACGGTGATGATTGTCTATGTGGGATTCGATCACAACCACACCACCCTAATACATATACGGAGAGTGCTGAAAGGTTGCCAGATTCTATTTCTTATCAACATCATCTACGGTCTGCTCTTCACATTCAAAGAAACGCGTCGCGAAAACCGCCCGGTAAAATGGACTGTCGACACTGCCATGCTCGTCACGTTGCTTCCGCTCTGCTATCCACACCCCGAGCATCCATGGATTCCTATACTCGAGAAAGTACTATATTCCGGTAAAATGCTGATGGTTTTGCTTATGGTCTACTCCATGGTCACAGTGTCATTCGGCATAATGAAAATGTTGAACCGGCGCACCAACCCCTCGCTGATTCTCTCGGCCAGTTTCCTGATCTTCATTTTCATCGGTTCATTTCTGCTTATGATGCCGCGCTGCACCGTCGGGGGCATCGATTATATCGACTCCCTATTCGTCAGTACATCCTCGGTGTGCATCACCGGCCTGACTTCAGTCGATGTCTCGCAGACATTCACCCCTCTCGGGCTGCTGGTTATTGCGGTGATGATACAGGCCGGAGGACTGGGGATTATGACTTTCACAAGCTTTTTCGCCCTCTTTTTCAGCGGTAACGCCTCGATCTACAACCAGCTGATGGTGCGCGACTTCATTTATGCGAAAAGCATGAGTTCGCTACTGCCGACTCTGCTCTATATCTTCATGGCCACAGTAGCCATCGAACTCGCAGGCGCTGTCGCCATCTTTCTTTCCATCCACGGCACTCTCGGCATGAGTTTATCCAACGAACTGATTTTTTCAGCCTTTCACTCCCTCTCTGCATTCTGCAACGCAGGTTTCTCCAATGTGGAAGGAGGACTATCCAACCCAATGCTGCTGCATCGCAACGACAGCATCTATATTATCATCTCGCTTCTGGTCATCGCCGGAGGCATCGGGTTCCCGCTCCTTGTCAATTTCAAAACCGCTTTTGTCGCCTCAGTGCAACGCCTCTGGCGACATCTCATATTCTGCTCGCCGATTCCCCGCAAGGCACACGTCTACGACCTTAACTCGAGGATCGTTCTCTCAACATATTTCTGGCTTCTGGGACTGTCAGCACTGCTTTTCTTCATTTTTGAATACTCCAACTCACTGTCCGGACTTTCGTTGTCCGAAAAAATCATTCAGTCGGTGTTCAACGCCACAGTGCCCCGTTCATCGGGATTCGCCTCAATATCGCCCGACGGGTTTCTGAACATCACAATCCTTATGCTGCTCTTTCTCATGTGGATCGGCGGTGCCTCGCAGTCGATGGCCGGAGGAATAAAAGTCAACACATTTGCCGTAATGCTCGCAAACCTGCGGGCCACTATACTCGGACGCGACAGAGTCACCGTCTACCACCGCACCATCGCCACTCCCTCGCTAAGGCGAGCACAATCGGTAATCGCCACTTCCATCCTTGCTCTCGCAATTTATTGCATTTCCATAGTGGCTCTCGAACCCCACCTGCCGGTAAAAGCACTGATCTACGACGCCACATCGGCGCTTTTTACAGTAGGATCATCGCTCGGAGTGACACCGCTGCTATCGCCTGCCTCAAAAATACTCCTGTGCACCGCTATGTTTCTCGGTCGCGTAGGCATGATTTCGCTGCTTGTCGGTGTAGCCGGCGTACACACAGACCCTCCCTATAAATTCCCAAAAGAGAATATAATAATCAACTGATCTATTCATAAATAATTAACTTGGAGATTAATAATTATGAGATACCTGATAATCGGACTCGGCATTTATGGTTCAAACCTCGCGCGCGATCTCACCGACATGGGGCACGAGGTGATAGGTGCCGACTTCAAAGCCGCAAACGTAGATGCCATCAAAGATTACATCACTACGGCCTATAACCTCGACACCACCGACGAGGCAGCCCTTTCGGCACTTCCGGTGAAAAATGTTGATCTCGTTATCGTTGCAATCGGTGAAAACTTCGGTGCAAGTATAAAAACCGTGGCAATCCTCAGAAAGATGGGGGTGGAAAACATTTACGCACGGGCAATCGACGAACTGCACCAGTCAATCCTCGAAGGATTGAAAGTAAAAAGAATACTCGCGCCGGAACAGCGTGCCGCCCACGATCTGGTCAATGAAATATCATTGTCGACAGATGTGACTACACTGCGCGTCGGCCGCAGAACATTTGTAATGCGGTTCAAGACACCGACACATCTTATGGGACTCCCATACTCGCAACTCACACCCGACATGCTCGACGGTTTGCGACTCGTAGCGGCAGCCCGCGACACCGTAGCCGATAACATTCTCGGTATTCCCCACTCAGTTACGCGAGCTCTCCCATTCATCTCAACGAACGAAACCACTGACAACGGCAAACCTAGATCCAAATCCGGAAAATCCGCAACAGCCGACTACTCCGACAACACAGAATCCATTATTGTAGAGGCCGGGGACACCCTCGTATGCATCGGCACAATCGACGCATACAGGGCATTCTTCCGCTCAAACTCATAAAACACAAAAAAAGACGCCCGGGGTCGATTTG
>DAAN01000007.1:44024-45325 GCA_001701135.1 Bacteroidales bacterium H3 | reverse complement strand
CGGCGGCTGGAAAGCCGCCGCTCCACACTCCCCCTGCAACTTTATGTTATTAAATATGTCGGGTAAATTTTGTTTTTTGAAAAAAATGGGTAATTTTGCGTTTACTCTCTCCCTGTCCTAACCATGTCAAACTAAATTCTTACCGCCATGATATCTCCTTTAGCTTTTATCGACCCTTCGGCCAAAATCGGCGAGGGCGTCACAGTTCATCCCTTTGCGTTTGTCGACAAGGATGTGGTCGTGGGCGACCGCTGCGAAATCTTTCCCTACGCATCGCTGATGGCGGGCACCCGTCTGGGCGCCGACTGCCGCGTGTTTCAGGGTGCCGTGGTGGGTGCCGAGCCGCAGGATTTCCGTTACAAAGGGTGCAACTCGCTCTGCGAGATTGCCGACCGCGTGACCATCCGCGAGCAGGCCATCGTCAACCGCTCGATTTATGAGGGTGGCGCCACACGCATCGGCCCCGACACATTTATCATGGCCAACGCCCATGTAGGTCACGACACAGTGATCGAGGGTAAGGCTGTGCTCGGCAACGGCGCCATCGTGGCCGGCGACTGCCGCCTCGGCAAGTGCGTGATCATGTCGAGTAATTCGGTACTCCACGAGAAATCGCGCGTGGCCGAGTGGGTGATGATCAAGGGTGGCTGCCGTGTCAGCGGCAATGTGCCCCCCTATGTGATCGTGGCCCACAATCCGGTGGAATATTTCGGCGTCAACGCCTATGTGATGCGCAAAAACGGCTTCAACGAAAAGCAGATCGACGACATCGCCAAGGCCTACCGCAACATATACCAGAGCGGCATCTCGGTGTTCAACGCGCTGCGCCGCATCGAGGCCGACCTGGATCCGTCGGAAATCCGCGACAACATCATGAACTTCATCACCAATGTGAAACTGAAGATCGTTGCCGTCCCCGTCGATATGGAAGATTGATTGCCAATGATTTATGGCTGAAAATTACGGCGGCTGGAAAGCCGCCGCCCCACACCCGCCTCCTCCGCAACCCCATGCTTTTTGATTTACGGCGGCTGGAAAGCCGCCGCCCCACACCCGCCCCCTCCGCAACACTCATGCTTTTTGATTTACGGCGGCTGGAAAGCCGCCGCCCCATACAACCCACATAGCAGCCCCCATACGTCTGNNCTGGAAAGCCGCCGCCCCATAATCCCATAAGTCTCAGAGCTGTAGGCGAGCGGAGGGAATTTGTATGGGGCGGCGGCTTTCCAGCCGCCGAAAATGCTATTTCCAGCCGCCGAAAAGCTATTTCCAGCCACCGAAAATGCTATTTCCAGCCGCCG
>DAAN01000007.1:33008-43964 GCA_001701135.1 Bacteroidales bacterium H3 | reverse complement strand
GAGCCGCCGCTGTCGGGGGTGGTGAGCAGGTCGCTGACAGCCGCGAAGATGGATGTCAGCGACCTGTCCCATGCATCGGCGGCTGTGGGCGCGTAGGGGCGGCACACGGTGGCCATGACGGTGAGGGCGCAGAGGTGCTCGAGATAGTGCCGCAGCGCCATCAGCGAGCCTGCCGAAAGCCCCTCGGCATATCTGCCGAAGTCGAGGTCCATCGAGGGCTCGTCATCCACGTCGCAGCGGTCGATGTAGGGGAGCAGGCGGCCGGCGATCTGCGAGCAGGCGGCCTTGACCATGACGCGCAGCGCCGGGAGCTGGTCGCGGCAGAGGATTTCTGTAACGGGTGACCCGATAGGGTCGAGCATGCGGCTGTGGAGAGCCGTCAGAGCGAATATTTCGTCGGTTACTGATTTGAAACTGATATTGATCACGGTGGTAAGTTTTTTCGGTTGTTAGCTGTTAAACCCGTCATTGAAGGGTCAGCGGCGGCGCGAATGGAGAAGACGGCGGCGCCGGCGGCGATAGTAGAGTTTTTCGGCATAGAGGGGCGTGACGAACCAGCGCGAGGGCGCCTCGTAGCTGATAATGTGGTCGATGGCGCGGAAATCGTCTTCGTCGGGGTGGAGACGCCGACGCTCGCGCACGCGCTCGGCCAGTTCGTGCCACAGCTGCTGCTTGAGAGGATTGGCTTCGAGGAGCTGCCCGCGGCATAGCGCGCGGTAGCGCCGGAAGGCGTATTCGGTGGAGAGGCCATAGCCGGGAGGGGTGGTTTCCACGGCCAGCCTTGCCGCCTGGCGGATGCTTACGGGCGGATCGGCTTCCGCCATGATGCGGTTGATTATGTCGGTGATCTCGTGCTGCATGTTTTTTCAGAAGAAGTGATGGAACCCGGTTGGCTGAATGTGGAACCCGGTTGCAAAATTACGCATGAGGCGGGGCGGGTTTGTTGCCCCGGTGTGTAAACATTTCTTAACAGTTCAGGCCATCGCCATCAGACGGTCGCGGGTGGCGGTGAAGTCGGCGAAGGATTGCAGCAGGTCGAGAATCGACACCGCCGAGTTGCGTATCTCCTGCGAATAGCGCTCGGCACCCACGGCTCCGCTGACATCCTTGCCCATCAGGGCAGAGTTCACGCCCGAGATGTCCTCAAAGAGCTGAATCTGGGTCTGGAGCATCTCGCGGGCACCGAGATCGGAGGCGGGCGCGGTGATCTGGTGCGGTTCCTGTCCGTCGCATGCCCGGTAGGGAATTATGGCACCCGGTTCCGACCATAGGTTGGCGTAGACATCCCAGTCGAATTTCTCCACGCGGCACTGCGTGGGAAAGAGCAGCGCGCCCTTGGCCGACACGCCCATTATATGATCGAGCATGGTGATGATGCGGTTCACGAATTTCTGCTGGTCGAGAATATCCTCCACCAGGGAGTGGACATCACCGTCGACCATGGGATACATCTTTATGGCGTAGGGGAGTGCGCCGCCGGGCAGAGGGGAGTCGAACGAGTCTAGAACGGTGCCGTCGGGCGCCAGGCACCGGCAGCGCCACAGGGTGGTCATCTCCTCACGCGCCGTCAGAGGCTCCATGCCGCGCCGCACGCGCCGGGCCGACATCCTCCTCACCTTGGGTGCATCCTCGACGGGAAACGAAAGCAGAGAGGCCTCCAGAGGGTCGTGGACCAGCAGGCGGCGACGGCATTCGAGCGTCCACACCTCCACGACGCGGCAGCGCCCCGCCGGGGCGTGGAAAAATGATTCCTGCCGGCGGCTGTCGGGGGTATCGAACAGCGAGGGAGCGCCGTCGGTGTCGGCATAGATGCGCCTGAGCTCGGTCTCGGGGGTGGAGGCCGAGAAGCGCATTATAAGTTCCGACATCGACATGTCGCGCAGGCATCCGGCCATCTCCAGGTCGCAGCCGCGCGGATCGGAGTATGCGTTGACAAAGAAACGGTCGGGAGAGATGTTGTCGGCCCACACGCCGTCGCCGGTGATGCGGCGCTCGCGGCACACGCGGTGCACGGCCATGCCCGAGATGAGAAATTCCTCGAGAGTGCGGGCATCGAGTTCGTCGAGCCGGTTTATCCCCTGCGGGTCGGCGGCACGGGCGGCATCGGGGTTTTCGAGGCGCTCCATGCGCCAGCGGCCTATGACGGCCTTTACGAGGCGGCGGATGAGGTTGTTGGTCATGGGCTGATGGCCGTTGCGGGTGGCGGCGTCGCGCTCGGTGACGAGGCGTCCGCGGCGGTCGCGCACGGTGTCGCTCCATTGGTCGCCATAGGTGAAACGGCAGTTGCGGCGACGGCGCTGACGCAGATCGGCCATGCGGTTCCAGGCGTTGGCGGCAGCCTGCAGGAGCATGCGGCCGCGGTTTTCTTCGGTGGTTTTCATAGTGTGTGAGGGTTGTGTGTGGTCAGATGGTTGAAAGGGCGCAGTCGGCGAATGAGTAGATTGGAGCGCCGTCGCTGTCGGTGCGGAGGGTGACGCAGCGCAGGCTCAGCAGCGTGTCGGAGCCTGCGGCCATGCTGAAAAGCTCGAGACGGCCGTCGCGGCGCAGCACGGCGAGCGGGGCGGTGGGTCCGGCGGCGGCATAGGGGGCGCTCTGGCGGCGTGCCAGAGGGGTATCGGCGGGGATGACGGGCGCGTCGGCGTCCCACCCCTCCAGACATGCCGACAGGGGGCGCACCACCGCCGTGGGCATCGTCACGATCAGCGAGCCGCGGTCGGTGGCGTGGCGGGTGACCGTGGGGTCGCCGGCCATCTCCTCGGGTATGAGGAGCGAGGGATCCCCCTCGAGAAGCAGGCGGTGGTACCACCGGCGGCACTCCAGCCTGGCAATGGCGCGGATGTCGACGCCGTCGGTGCGGATTATGGTGGCATCGGTGCGCAGCGGCTCGTAGCCTTTGCTGAGGAGCCACAGGTCGATCATTTCTTTCTCTGTGAGTTGCATGATTAAGAGCTTGTTTAATAATAATCAAGCGCCGGCCCGAGGCCGAAGCCCGCGAGCCGGCGCAGGAGTGTCAGACAAAGGTTACTTTTTCACGATGCGCATGTGGGAATTGGGGAAACGGAGCACCAGACATGAGGCCTCGGTGATGACGATGGCGTCGGTGTTGCGCACACCGGCCGAACGCAGGTCGAGACGCTCGGTGCGGAAGGGCACGTGGGAGTATTTGGTGATATACTCCGGGTCGATGACCATGCCGGCGTCGGGCATGCCGCACTGGTCGAATACCTCGCTGAGGAGCACATAGAGGGTGCCGAACTTGGAGTGGATTTCGGTGAAGTCGAGTCCCCATTTGGTCACGGCCCTCTCGGAGGTGATCACGCGGGTGTGGTCGATGTTGTGGAGCTGCTCGATCAGTCCGGTGCCTCCGATGAGCACCTTGCGCGACGAACCTGCCGAATTGGTGAACGCGGCCTTGCAGAGCGCCACAAGCTGCTGCTCGGTGGTGAGCGACGAATACTCGAAGGTGTTGTCGGTCTGGTTCCAGATGCCGCCGGTGAGGAGGATGTCCTCCTGCTTGTTAGGGTCGGTGATGATGCTCTTGCATCCGAAAAGGAAGCTGCGCTCCATGCCCATGCGCATGTCGATGATCGCTGCCTCCTCCTGGTCGGAGAAGCTCCAGCCCACCTCTTTATTGGCGATTTTCATGAAAGTAGACTGCTCTACCTGGGTCTTGAAGATCTGGCAGTAGTTGGTCTCCTTGCGGGGAAGGGCTTCGAACTGCGCTGTCATCACATCGAGCTCGGCGGCGGCGCGGCCCATGCGCACCAGCGTGGCGCCGGAGGCGATGGAGGGCACCGAAAGTTCGCCCGAGGCAGTGCGGTTGTTGACGGCCATCACGCGCACCGTGTCGGTGTCGTGGTCGAGCACATAGAGCACCAGCGAACCGCCGTCGGAGGCCTTCACCGAGGGCACGAGCAGCGTGGTGGTGGGGTCGAAGATGCCGGGCTGCTTCACCTGCAGCGAGGCCACGGGCACCGTCACGTTGCGCTCGGCGGTGAATGCGGCGGTGAGCTGCGACTGCATGGGGCGCGTGTCTACCGAGTAATAGTCCACCTTCATTGAGCCGCACAGGCGAGAGCCGCCGTAGCGCGAAATCTGGTCGAGAGGGGTCGACATTGGGCGGATTTTCACAATGCGGTCGTCGATCTCGTTGCGGAGCAGCCCGGGCGAGGCCTGGTCGGCAAGGTCGGTGGTGAGCGGTTCGCCGGTCACGTGATTCCCCTTGCCGGCCACTCCGGCCACGATGGCAAAGGCCATTGTCACTCCGTCGGACACGCCCGAGCAGAGCCATCCGGCGCCGAAACCGGCTGCTGCGGCCAGCAACAGACCCAACTTGCCGCCGACGAGGGGCGAGCCGCCCCTCTGGTTGCCGCCATTGTCGGCATCGTCGCCGTTGCCGTTGTCGCGGTGGCCGGTGAAGATCTCTTTGATGCCGTCGACAATCTGCTCGATGACGCGGGCGACGGTCACTGCGGCGCGGATCACGGCGCCGCCCACAGCGCCGGCCTTGCGGATGGCGCTGAAAATGTTCTTCTTTTTCTTTTCCATAGAACGGTTAAATGATAAAGGTTAAAACTAAGATAAAGGTAGAAATCAGAGATAAAGGCTGAAAAAATGAGATAAAGGCTATTTGTCCCAGATGGAGACGCGGGGGGTGCTAAGGATCATAGGCTCGGAATCTGCGGCTGCGGCGATTGGCGCCTGACGGCGGCTCAGCGGGGCGGGAGCGCGCATCAGTTCCTCGATACGCTCGTTGCGGCCCCGCAGATAACCGCGCTGCTCCGCCTCGGCCAGCGCCTTTTCGTCGACGGTCGGCGCCTCGGGCGCGGTTTCGCCGGTGGTTTCGGGCGCCGCTTCCTCGGCAGGGATAGATTCGGGCGTTTCGGCGGCCGCTTCCTCAGCAGGAGGAGCATCGGTGGCAGCGCTTTTGGTTGTTTTGGCGGTTTCGGGGGCTTCGGGCGCCTCGGCAGGGGTGGTTGAGGGTGTGTTCTTTTTCATAATTTTATACCAGTAAGATTTTATAAAATTAAGCGTTTTTTGTCGCTTGTATTGCAAAATTACTCAAAAGCGCCCCCGAAACGTAGGATAAATTGTTACACACTCCATGCCATGCTGTTTATAACAGATTGAAACACAATCGTTGGCGCCCTCCGAAAAATTATGAAAAAAATGAAGGAGGGGTGTGAACTTTCGGCTACATAAATTTGGATTTAAACAAATTGTGTTGTATCTTTGTCGCAGTATGAACTACAGCATATCCATTGCTTATTTACACATATAATTGACTGGTAATATTACTAAATTGGCCGGGGATAGTCGTGAGATTACCCCCGGTTCCCTTTTTCTATGCCGAAAAATCAAGCTTTTTTAGGCCGAAAAATCAATCTTTATTTCAGGCTCAGGCAGGCGCGGTCGGATGAGGAGAGGGAGGCTATGGCGCGGGCCAGGTCGTTCATGTGGTGGAATTCGGTGTAGCCGGCAGTGGATTTGCGGCTCACGTTTTCGGGCCACGGAGCCAGCAGGAGCAGCCGTCCGCTGCAGCAGAGATCGAAATCGGCGCCGGCGGGTTTGAACCGCTCCTCGAAGCCCCGGTCTTTAAGGATTATCATTTTGCCTCCGGTCTCGCGGGCATAGTCTATGATGGCTTTCTCGGCCGAATGAATGGCCGGAGTGATGGGGATGGCTCCCTTGTCGATCTCCCTCCGGCATCGCTCGGAATATTCCCGGAACTGGGCTTCGCTCCATCGGCGGTGGATGCGCACCGGCAGCAGATACATCTCTTTCAAGAGGAAGATATTGCCGAATGCCGCGAATTCATGATTGACGAGGGTGAGGTGCAGATAGCGCCTGAATAGATCGGGGTAGCGCTTCTTGTAGATGTAGCGGCGGGGATTGTCGGCCACATATTTCATAGCCCGGTCGAGCTGCTCGTAACTGAGAATCACCCGGTCGTGGAAGGTGGCGAAGAGGGTTTTCAGTTCCGGCAGCCGCTGCAGCCGGGTGCTGGCTCTGGAGCAGGCGCCGAAAAAACCGGCCAGTTCGCTCCCCAGCATCCGTTTCAGCCGTGCGGTTACCTGCAGCACGAAATGGATGTGGTCGGGCATCACCACGAAGCGGAGGATCTTCATCTCGGGATGATGGGAGGGGATGGCCCGTATCTCCGCCTTGACGGCTTCGCCCAAGGGGGTATGCGCCGGGATTATCATCTCCCCTTTCTTCAGCTCCTCGGTTTTCGGGCATGAAATCTCCGACAGGCGAGGAGAGCCGGGGAGGGTAGTGGCAGTGATGAGATAGAAGCCCGGGGAGCAGTAATCGTGAAACCATGCCCGCTTCGGATGCCTGGCAGCGCCGACGGCAGGCGCCGGCCCGTGCCCCTTCATGAATTCGGGAAGCGGCTTATGCGCCGGGAACCCGGAGCCGGCATGGCTCGGATCAGAAGCGCCGGCATGGCTTTTAAGATTAGATGGCATGGGCAATTCAGGGTGAATTAAACGATTTCTGCTTCGGCTTCCGCCTCAGCACCGATAGAGAGAATGCGAGAGAGAGGAAAGAAGAAAGAGGAATAGAGAGAAAGATAAAAGAAAGGAGAAGAGAGGGAAAGGAGAAGAGAGGGAAAGGAGAAGAGTGAAAGATAGGCCTTTTTGATTGTGCTGAGGCGGCAGCCGAAAGAGGAGGGCAACCGAAAGAGGAGGGCAACCGAAAGAGGAGGGCAACCGAAAGAGGGGCGGCAGCCGAAAGAGGGAGGTGGTGCGGGCCGGCGGCGCTTAGGTTGCATTGGTTTCTGTCAGAATCTCCGGCGCCGGGTTTTAAGGGACGCGCTCTTAGCCAGAAGCCGGAAAAGGCGGCTGGAATAGAGAGGCACCATCAGACGGTTGCGGCGCTGCCGCAGCGCACTCTCGGCATAAGGGATGACGAATCGCCGTTGCGTGGCTGCGATGTAATCAAGGAAATCGACAAGCCGGCTCATAAAATCAGGGTCGCTCTTAAGGCGGGGGGCGCGCAGCATGGCCAGATAGTCGTCATCGTTGTTGTCGAGATATTCTATCCGTCGGACAAGCGAGTCGAGAGAGTCATAATCGGCGGCATTGATGAAAGCGTCGGGATTAAAGTCGGTTTTCGCCATGTCGCTGCCCCAGTAGATCGGCACGGTGGGGGCTGCCAGCGGCTCCACGATTTTTTCGGTCACATAGCCGGGTACCATCGAGTTTTCCAGTGCGAGATTGAATTTGTAATGCCTCAGGAAATCGATTTTGTCATCGACGCAGCCGCCGGTGTTGTTGCGAAACCGTCCGCCGTAGGCCAGTGGTCGGTAAGCCTCCACGGCATCGATTATTTTGATCCGCATGGGGTCGCAGTCGTTGTGGTTGCGAAGCACCATCGAGCAGAATCCACGCCGCAGAGCCTCGCTGTCGGCAATCTCCGGGGGATTCAGCGCCTGACGGTATTCATAGAAGAGATAGAGCGGGAAACGGAGGTGGCGGGGCCCGAACGAAATCGGGTGGAACGACATTGCGTAGTCGCACTCGTTGAAGTCGGGAACATCGTTCTCGCCCGTAAAATAGACCTTCAAGCAGTTGTGGTGGTCGTAGTGGCTGATGCCGGGTTTGCGTCGGGCACGGCTGCACGAATAGAAAAGGATGTCGGGCGTTTCGGCGGCATCGCTGTCGATTACCCTCACATTGTGGCGCAGTTGCAGCGTGTCGGTAAGTGGATTGTGATGCGGGTCGAACGACGGCCAGAATTCAACGAATTTTATGCTGATGTCGGACATGTCAGTCAATAGGTAAAAATTGAGATTAAGGGCGAAGCGGCCGGAAGCCGGTAGAGGGAAAGTGGGAGAGGGGAGAGAGGGGGGATCAGAGGGCGAAGCCCCAGGAGGCGCGGTCGAGGGAGCGGTAGCCGGTGGCTTCGGAGATGTGGGAGGGGCCGATGACCGGGGCGCCGTCGAGGTCGGCGATGGTGCGGGCCACTTTCAAGATGCGGTCGTAGGCGCGCGCCGACATGTCGTAGAGCGACATTACGCGCTCGAGCATCTGCATGGCCTCGGAGTCGGGACGGGCGAAGCGGGCGGTCATGGCTGAGGTCATCTGGGCGTTGCAATGGATGCCGGGGGTGTCGGCGAAACGTTGCAGCTGCACCTGTCGGGCGGCTGCGACGCGTGCGCGGATGGCGGCCGATGGCTCGCCCGGCTCCATGGTGCTGAGGTCGCTGAATGGCACGGGCTGTATCTCGCACTGGATGTCGATGCGGTCGAGCAACGGCCCGGAAATGCGGCTCATGTAGCGCTGCACCTGCACCGGTGTGCACGTGCACGGTTTCGTGGGGTGGGTGTAGTAGCCGCAGGGGCATGGATTCATGGATGCCACGAGCATGAAGCCGGCGGGATATTCGAGGGTGTATTTGGCGCGTGCCACGGTGATTGTGCGGTCTTCGAGGGGCTGTCGCAGCACCTCGAGGGCCGTGCGTGAAAATTCGGGAAATTCGTCGAGAAAGAGCACGCCGTTGTGTGCAAGCGAGATTTCGCCCGGCATGGGGCTGGAGCCGCCACCCACGAGGGCCACGTTGGAGATGGTGTGGTGCGGGGCGCGGAAAGGGCGGTGACTCATGAGAGTGGAGCCGCCACGCAGATTGCCGGCCACGGAGTGAATTTTGGTGGTCTCCAGAGCCTCCCGGAGGGTGAGTGGCGGCAAAATGGATGGCAGCCGCTTCGCCATCATGGATTTGCCCGAACCGGGAGGGCCTACAAGCAGAATGTTGTGGCCGCCGGCGCATGCCACCTCAAATGCGCGTTTCACACTCTCCTGCCCTTTCACGTCGGCGAAATCGTAAGGGAAATCGTCGAGCGACCGGGCGAAATCCTCGCGGGTGTCGACCACCGTGGGCGCTATGGGGAGCGTGGCCGAGAGGTGGTCGATGACCTCGCGGAGCGACCGGGCGCCGTAGACCTCGAGATTGTTGACCACGGCGGCCTCGCGGGCGTTCTGCTCAGGCACGATGAATCCCTTCATTCCCAGTTGGCGGGCAAGGATAGCCATGGGGAGCACCCCGGAGACGGGGAGCAGCGAGCCGTCGAGCGAAAGCTCGCCCATGATCATATACCTGTCGAGCAGGTCGGCCGGAATCTTGCGGTCGGCTGCGAGGATGCCCACGGCCAGCGGCAGGTCGTAGGCGGCGCCCTCCTTCCTGACCTCCGCGGGTGCCATGTTGATGAGGATTTTGCGGCGGGGAAATTCGAGGGCGCTGTGGTTCACGGCGCTCTCCACGCGCTGGATGCTCTCCTTCACAGCCTTGTCGGGCATCCCCACAAGGGTGATGGAGAATCCCGGCTCAACGAGCGTCTCGATGGAAATCCTGATGGCGTCGATGCCCTGCAGGGCGGCGCCGCAAACTTTAGCGAGCATGTCGGGGGGGATGATGGAAAGTTAGTTGTTGCGCAGGCGGCCGAAGGCGGCGCGGGCCGCTGAGGCCGATTCTCCGCGCCAGAGCACATGCCCGGTCGAATCGGTGAGGATGAAGAAGGGGATGGCGGCGGGAGCGGTCTGCGCTATGCCTTCGGTGGCGGGGCCGGCGTTGAGCCACATATGCCTCACGCGGCGGGGAAAACCGTCGGGGAGTGAGCGCATCGAGCGGTGCCAGTACAGGGTGTCGCGGTCGCACCCCATGTCGGTGATGCGCAGCAGCGAGTCGGCGGTGGCAGCCGTCAGGGTGGTCACCAATGTCACCAGCGAGTCGGCGGTGCGGCTTTTGTCTGTGGTGAGCATGAGCAGATTCAGACGCGCGCCGCGGGGCGAGAAAAATGCCAGGGAGTCGTCCGCAAAGGCGCGTACATTGTCAACGATGACGGTGTCTGATGCCAGAACCGGACCCAGCAGATCGCCGTAGCCGCTCACAAATCCATCCCGGCGGTATTCCTCAGGAATCATGGCGTAAAGCTCGGCAGCGCGTTTTTCATAGCCGCGGGTGGTGTAGAAGCGCGTCAGCAGCACCGTGGCGAGGAAGCTGTCGGGCCGGTCGGCGATATAGCGGTCTATGGCGAGGTTGAGGGCGTGGGAGTCGCCGGTGTCGATGGCCTTGCGGTTCCCGGCGATAAACTCGGCCAGAGCCTCGGCATCGTCGTTACCCTCGATTTTGATGTTTTCGGGATTGAGATAAGAGAAGCGGGCGCGGATTTCGTCGCCCCCCTCCACGATAAATTCGCCCAAAGGCGCCCCTGTGTTGGTAAACAGCTCCACAAACACCGGGCCGGAGGCCATGCCGGTGTAGGAGAAACGGCCGTCGAGGGCCGACACCGTCTCGTAGTGCCACACGCCGTCGGCGAAATATACCAGCCGCACATTCTGCGTGCCGATATCGTCCGAAGCCCCCTGGAGCGTCCACTGGCGGCTGTGGGAGCAGCCGGGCAAAAGGAGAACCACGCCAAAAAGGGCGCCGACTATGAAAACCAGCACAAACAAATTGACGAGAAACTGCTGCAGAGGGCTTTTATCCGATACTTCTTCTTTCATGGTGGGTTGATGGATGCGAGGAAAGCGTGGGAATTGATGCGTGGATGGCGGTGGTGATGGATGCGTGGAAAGCGGAAAAAATGGATACAAAAAAAGAAGGAGCAATGCAATCCGAAGATTGACACCACTCCTTCTCCTCTCTCTCCAGCGGTGCGGACGAGACTCGAACTCGCGACCTCCGGCGTGACAGGCCGGCATTCTAACCAGCTGAACTACCGCACCAAATTCTTAGTGATAATCCGAGAGAAATTGTCAGGGAACTAAGATTTGCAACCGCTGTTAAGGAGGCCTTTCGGCGCCACCGTTGCGGTGGGTTCCTTGTCGATTGCGAGTGCAAAGTTACGGCAACTTTTTTTAATCGCCAAATGTTTTGCCAATTTTTTTCAAAAAATCTTTCTTATATAGACAAAACAGCCACAGGAAAGGTTCATTACGGCGGTTTTTTAACCGC
>DAAN01000007.1:0-32967 GCA_001701135.1 Bacteroidales bacterium H3 | reverse complement strand
TCCGGCGGCTGGAAAGCCGCCGTTCCACAGCCGCTCCATAAAAAAAGGCCGTCCGTTGTCGCAACGGACGACCTCCATAAGGTCTGATTTATTACTTACCTTATTTCACTTACTTATTACCTTTTGATGTTCCGTAATTATTTATTCAGATATAGTCAATAAGGAGTGTATTATTTCACCACCACCTTGTCGCTGCCGATGAGGTAGATGCCCGGTTCGAGGCGGGTCAGGGCCTCGGCGCGGGTCACACCCTCCATGAGCCGGATGCCCGAGGGGGTGTATACGTCGACCTTCTCGTCGGAGTCGGCATAGGTGTCGGCGATGCCCGAAACCACGGCGTTGACCCAGTTCTTGGCAGGCACCTTGATTTCGCCTTCGAGGCTCAGGGGCACCACGCGGGTGGCGGCGGCACGGGCGTCAGCGGTTTTGGCTGTGGCTGCGGCCTCGGCGGCGGGGGTGTCGGGGGTATCTACCAGGAAGGGATATACATTATATGTCTTCACGGTAAATGCCTTGTTGAGGAGCAGGTCGCCCGAGACGGTTTTGGGCACAAACAGCGCGTGGCGGAAGCTCATGGCGAAACCTTCGCGGGCGATGGCGTGGGCCCAGTCATTCTCGATGCCCCAGCCGGTGCCGTCGTATTCGCTGAAACCGCAGTTGAGGCTCGAGCTGCCCTGCAGACCGGGGAAGCCGTCGGGATATTTCGCGGTTTCGTAGGCATTGTTGTAGCCCTGGAAATTCCATGCCATGGGCGCTTTCACCTTGGGAGTGTCCTGACGCTGTCCGGGCACTTCGCCCCATGCGTCGTGGCCCTGTTCATCGGTGGTGTAGTCGGCGGCATCGGCTGCGAAACCGCCAAGGATCACATGCTCGTCGGGGAGCGAGGCTCCGTCGTTGATCGACGAGGGCACGTAGATCAGCAGGTCGCAGATGGTGCCGGGGTTGCTGCTGTCACGGTTGTTGATGCCGGTGATGGCCATATCCTCGGGGAGCACCTCGATCGTTGCGGGGGCAACCATGTCGAAGGTGTGCTGAGCCTGCGTTTCGGCTGTTACTGACGTGAGGAGCGCGTTGTCGCGGCTGTAGGTGGCGGCCACGGTGATGGTGTTGTCGCTTACAGGCTTGTTATCCTCGCCCAGGGCTACGGGCAGGCGGGTAGCCTCGGCCACGCCGTCAGTGACCTCTCCAACCGAACCTTCGGCGGCGGTGACAGCATAGACAGCGGTCTCGCCATCCTCAAGGAGCACATTGTCATTGACGGCCACGCGGGCGTTGAGCGAGTTGGCGTTGCGGTAGCGCACGGGGGCGTAGGAGGCATGGCCGGGATGGCCGGCCTGGTCGGTCTCGGAGTCATACTCCACAGTGGCCACGGTGAAGTCGCTGACTTCGGCTCCGGGGGTGGGGAGCACCATCTCGACCGAGGTGGATGCAAGGGTGTATTTCAGCAGATTCAGCTCCTTCTCGGTGAGGTCGACCGCCACACCGTTGACGGTGACGGGGCTGGGCTTGGCCACAGCCTGGGCCGAGATGGCCACGCGGGTGGTGCCGTGGAGCTTCAGCAGGAATTCCGATTCCTTGCCGGGAGTATATTCCACATTCACGGTCTCGGCGTCGCGGCCAAGCTCCTTGACGGTGAGGGTGTAGCCGCTGATAAGATCCTTAAGGAGCATGGTGCGCGAGTGACCCTCGTTGTCCTTATACTCCTTGAAGGGACGGTTGTCGGCGCCCTCGGGGAGGCTCACCTTGCCCGAGACATTGAAGCCGTAGAGTGTGCGGCCTTCGGCGTCGGTGGCGTCGGTGGCGGTGCGCTGCCATGCGGTGAGCAGGGCAGGCTCGATCTTGTCGAAGAGATAGAGATGGCTGGAGAGCGAGCTGCGCACATTGCCGTCGTCATAGGTCACTTCGATGCGGAACCAATATTCGCCGGCCACCAGGTCGTTCCATGTGTGGGGGAACTTGCCCTCCTCGATGCAATCCTCGGCTTTCATGCCGGCGGCGTCGGTCTCCTCGTAGGAGTCGATCTCCTTGCCGTCGCGGAACATGGTCACCACAGCCTTCGACACGGTCTTCGACTCCATGGTGTAGTCGTCCTGCAGGTGCCATGCGCTTACAATCTGACGCTCGGCAGTGCCGGGCTTGCCCTTGATTACGGGGGTGAGGTCGGTCACCACAAGCTGCACATAGCTCTTGGCCATGCCCGAAGTTGCGTTGTCGCTCAGCTCGGTGCGGTCCGAGGTGTTGAGCCAGAGAATCAGACGGCGGTAGGAGCGCAGGGGGTAGCTTTCGTTCGCGTCGTCGTAATATGTCATGAAGTCGGCTGCCGGTTCATCCTTGCCGGTGAGGTAGAAGTTGACCTTGGAGCCGGGGGCGTCGATGTTGGGATCGGCGGGGGCGGGAACCTCAGCGTCCAGGGGCACGGAGCTTGCCAGGGTCTGGGCTTTCACGCGCAGGGGGTTGCGGGCCATGGAGTGACCCACGTTGAGGTTGAACCAGGCATAGCCGTCGCCCACCTCCACCTGGTCGGTCCAGCTGCCGTAACCGGCGTGGCCGCCGCCGAAGCCGCTCCACACCTTGAACATGCCGCCGAACGAGATGTCGGAGAGCACATAGGGTTTCCAGCCGTCGTTGGGTGCGTCGAGAGTGCCGGGGCCGTAGGCCATGCCCACGTGCGGATCAGGTTTGCCCACCTGGTCCTCGAAGTCCCATGCGATCGAGGTGCCCTCGGCGCTGGTCTTGCGGGTGCCGTCGCCAAGTTTCACATTCTTCATGCCGTTGTAGTAGTCGACGAAATTGTCGGCGTCGGCAGTCAGGGCGTCGGTCACGGGCGAGAACACCAGCGAGTTGGAGTTATAGTCGGTGTTGTCGGCCTTGCGGTGGAAAATCACGGGGTGATCCTTCATCCACGAGGTCTGGTAGACGGTCTGGAACAGATACTTGCCGTCGCCGTCGACATAGGGGTCGCCGCTTTGGGGGTCGTACTGGATCCACTGGTTGGCCCATTCGTTCACGTTGGTGTAGCCGAAAAGGCTGGTCTTCTGCGGGTCGAGTGCGTGGCGGCCGGTGATGTCGTTTTCGTTGACGATGTCATCGCCGCAAAGCATGAAGTTCACTTCGGCCAGAATGTCGCTCTTGTTGTTCTCCCATGTCTTCACCTCGCCGATTTCGAGGGTTGCGGGCTTGCCATCCTTGTCGAGGGTGATGCCGATCGACGAAGCCAATGAGGGAGTGCCCTTCTTGAACGCCTCGGCGAGAATCTGACGGGTATATTTGCCGTCGGCTCCGGGCTGAAAGCCGTTGAAGTGCCACCACGACGAGATTTTGTTGTGAATACTGCTATTGTACATATCAGCGCCATACATGTCGGCGCACACCACGAACGGCCATGGTAAGGCAGAGTTGTGCGATGTGTAGTAGTTGCCGTAATTCTTGACTGCCGTGGCGGTGATATCCTTGTCGAGACCATCGGTGTCGGTAAGGGTGTATGAACCTGCCTCGTTCAGCACTTTACCACTGTAGATGGTTGCCTGCTGATCGTTGTAGTTGGAGTCCCTATACTTGTACACATACGAGTTGTTCTCGTCGGCGATGTGGTAGAAACGGAACTTATGCTGGATGTAGTCTTCGTAGTTGTCGACGGCTGCGATGCCGAGCATGCCGGGATACATCAGTCGGTTCTCGATCCTGTAGCCGTTTTCGGCGGTGAGTTCCCATTCGGGGAGCAGACGGAAGTCGGCGGTGCGCGAGCCTACCACGAAGTAGTGGGTCTTGGGCTTGCCGTCGGCATCGGTGAAGTCGGCCGGGAGCAGAGGCATGTTCACAGCCGAGTAATCACGCTCGACTTTCATCTCCATTGTGGAGGGATTGAAAGTGATGAGATAGGTGCCGGGAGCGCCCTTGATTACATACTCTTCATATTGCGAATAGGCTTCTTGTGATTTCAATTTTTTCAGCACGCCGGGGGTCACGTCGTAGTCAGGAATTTCATCCCCCCACACGCTCGTTTTGGTATCCACCGGTATATACCAGGTGTCCACCCTGTTACTATATTGGTCTTCCGGATCCTGTCCGCGCTGATATATCTTGAAATTCAGCTTATCGGTCTTGATCAGGTAAGAACCGTCGCCTGTAGCTGTGAAAGTACTGTAGTTATATTCAGATGAGTTTTCACCCGGGGTCGCGAGAACATATACCGGCGGCACTTCTTCTCCCTCCTCAAGGATTCTCTCGGCATAGAGTTGGATAGAGTTGGGATCGTAGTGTCCCCATTTTCCGAATTTAAAATTGACGAATCCCCGCCATTTGCCGGCGGGGAGATGATACATTGTGCCATCGTCGGGAGTGGATTTCGACCATGAGGCGACTGCGGCCTCGGGCACCTCGGGAAGATCCACATTGTAGTTGCTTGCAGGCGCCCAGCAGCCGCGTACTTCATCAAAGTATGGAAGACTGTAAAGTCTGTACATTGTCCATATACCTGTAATACCGGGATTCGCGGTGAAAACGCGGAAATAACTGTCGCCGGTGAGATTCAGGTCGATGGAATACTTGATAGGATCGGAGCTGTATTCATCGGGCATTTCTCCCATCGTAAGTTTCAGATCGTCGTGATAACCTCCCCAGTCGTTGATTTCGCCAGATTCGAGTTTGAGATTGCCGTGAAGCCACAGATCCTTGGGATAGGTGTTGGAACCGAATAGCCATGGAGCGGTGTTGGGCTTAAAGATTTTCACCTGCATCGTCGAGGCGTCGAAAAAGATCATGTAGTTGCCACCCTTTTCGATCTTGAAACAGGAGTTGGCGCTGCCCGGTCCGCCGAACGCCGAGATGGCCGCTTCCACCGCCTTGTTGTTGGTGAGGGTGGCGCCAGCTGCCGCGGCGGGAGTGATTTCTAAAGTCGCATTGGGGTCATTTAAGTCCTTGTGAAGAATATAGAATTCAAAATTATCGGGCACTTTGACCATCATGGCAGTGCCGGTGTAATATGAATTATAATCCGATTGCTCCAGCTCAGTGAGGTTATAACTGAAGTTGTAAGTCTTTGTCAATGCGAAATCACCGCTTCCCCCTTCGCGTCCCATAAGGGAGAACGCAGCTAAGTAAGGACGATAGATGAATCCATGCTCGCCGGCGTCGTCGATCATGGCCACATCACCATCCTGAAGCGAAGCTGTGGAGCTTTCTCCCTCGGTGAGAGTGAAAGCGGTGTTGGCGGTAATTGTGCCTGCCGGAACCATCTTCGTGCCGTCGGGCCGGGTGAAATAGAATGAGTTTGTGTCCTGAACTTTCTGGAATTTAGTGCCTGTCGACAGCTGCGCCATAGGAGTGGAGAGGAGTTTCCATCCATCGGCCGCACCGTGGCGGCTTACAGTCAGGGTCAAAGGCTCATAGGTATAAGAGCCTTGTTCCACGGTAACTTTGAAATCGTAGGTGCCCTCCTCGGTGATTATCCAGTTGTTGGGAAATTCCTGGGAGGAGGGCCTGGTCAGTTCGGTTTTGTAGACTGCATCGGGTACGATATGCTGCGAATAGCCGCCATACCATCCGGTCTGGGAGTTGGAGGCGGGGTCGCAGTTGCGGATGCCGAACTCCATGCCGGGGTAGCATTTCTGGTTCTCCAGCAGGTAGGTGCCATCCTCCTGCAGCACAAAGGCAGGGTCTTTACTGGGGTCGCTCTTGCCGTCCCAGGCGTGCAGCCTGAGCAGCAACGCTGCGCCCTCGGCGTGAGCCGCCAGGGCGCAGGCAAGCCCCGCGCCACACAGGGTGGCTCTGAGCACTAATTTGCGTAGAAATTTTTTCATTGGTAATTTTTATTGTTAAAGCTGATGAATCGTAAGGCATCGCAAATTTATGCAATTCCAGCTTTTATAATTTGTTTTTTACCAATGAAATAGAGGCTTACGGAGCCTTGTCCCCCATTAATACCCCCTCTGCAGGGTGTCTGCGCAGGGCCAATCCCCCGCGCCGACCCCTCGGCCTCGGGTCAGGGACGCAGCTGTCCCCGCCCTGTCAGCAGATATTTTGTGGTGGTGAGAGCTGTGAGACCCATGGGGCCGCGCGGCCCTAATTTCTGGGTGGAGATGCCGATTTCGGCGCCCAGACCAAATTGGCCGCCGTCGGTGAACGAGGTGGGGAGATTGACATAGACACACGAGGCGTCGACCAGGCTGCGGAAGCGGTCGGCGGCTGCCTCGTCGTCGGTGATGATGGTCTCGCTGTGACCCGAACCGTGGCGGGCGATATGGCCGATGGCCTCGTCGACGCCGGCCACGGTGTAGATGCCCATCTTGTAGTCCATCCATTCGCGGTCGGGGTCATCCGCGGCGGCCTCGCGGAGCAGTGCGTCGGGATAGTTGCCGCGGAGTGCCTCCAGCGCCTCGGCGTCGCAGTGCAGCTCCACATTCTTCGCGGCCAGCGGAGCCGTGATGGCTGGCAGGTCGGCGAGGCGGTCGCGGGCTATGAGCAGGGTGTCGAGGGCGTTGCACACCGACACGCGCCGCGTCTTGGCGTTGCCGACGATGGCGGCGCCCATGGCGACATCCCCCATGGAGTCGAAATAGGCGTGAACCACGCCGGCGCCGGTCTCTATGACAGGCACGCGGGCATTGTCGCGCACGAAATCAATGAGCTTGCGGCCGCCGCGGGGGATGCACACATCCACATAGCCCACGGCCGAGAGCAGCGCCGCGGTGGCCTCGTGGGTCGAGGGGAGCAGCACACAGGCGTCGGCGGGGAGTCCGGCCGACTCAAGGGCGCGGCGGATGAGGCCGATGGCGGCGAGGTTACTCTCCTCGGCATCGCGACCCCCCTTGAGGATGCAGGCGTTGCCGCTGCGCAGGCATAGCGAGAACACATCGTAGGTGACATTGGGGCGCGCCTCGTAGATGACGCCCACCACGCCGAAGGGCACGCGCACCCGCCGCAGGTCGATGCCGTTGGGGAGCGTGCGGTGCTCCACCTCCTCGCCCACGGGAGTGGGGAGGGCGGCCACATGGCGCAGGTCGGCGGCGATGGCGCGCAGGCGGTCGGGTGTGAGCTGCAGACGGTCGTAGAGAGGATTCGAGGGATCCATGCGGCTGAGGTCGCGGGCGTTGGCCTCGAGGATGCTGTCGATATTTTCCTCGACAAGAGATGCCAAGGCGGTGATGGCCCGGGAGCGTCCGTCGGCCGATATTTCGAGAAGCTGACGCGAGGCGGCGCGCACCCCGGCGAATGTGTCGTTGAATGTCATGATGTGATGCTTTTGTTGCCTGTCGGTCAGGCTACTGTACGTTTCTATTCAGTGTAAAGATAATCGTAATGGATCAGGGGGCGCGAACCGTGGCTCCCCATGGCCGCACGGGCTGCGTCGGCGCCCATTGCGGCGCGTCCCACGGCTATGCGGCTCCCCCCGCTGTCGAGCACGCCGATGATGTCGCCCTCCTCGAAGTCGCCCTCCACGGCGGTGACACCCACCGGTAGCAGGCTCACGGCGCGGTCGCTCAGCAGTATGGCGGCTGCGTCGGGTTTCACTGTCACGCTCCCCTTGGCAAAGGATGACGAGTGGGCAATCCACCGTTTTATGGTGCTCAGGGGCTGCGGGGCGGGTTCGAAGTAGGTATGTGGCACCTCTTCGGGCTGCTCGGCCAGCAGAGTGAGCACTTCGGGACGGTCGCCGCGGGCTATGGCCACGCCGACTCCCTCGGCCGACACCTTCGAGGCTATGCCGCATTTGGTGCCCATGCCGCCGCGGCCGAAACCGCTTTTTGCGGCCACCACATAGCGGCTGAGATCCTCGCCGGGCGCCACGCGTTCTATCAGCCGCGATGCGGGATCGGAGGGATCGCCGGTGTAGATGCCGTCGATGTTGGAGAGTATCACCAACAGGTCGGCACGCAGCATGGTGGCGATCAGACCCGAAAGCTCGTCGTTGTCGGTAAACATCAGTTCGGTCAGCGAGGCAGTGTCGTTTTCATTCACCACAGGCACCACGCCGTTTTCAAGCATGGTGAGCATGCAGGCGCGCTGGTTGAGGTAGGAATCGCGCGAGGCGAAATTCTCCTTTTGCGTGAGCACCTGGCCTATCACAATGCCATATTCGCGAAACAGCTCGTTGTAGAGGTTGATTAGCTTGATCTGCCCGATCGACGAGAAGAGCTGACGGGCGGCCACCGGGTCGAGCTGGCGGTCGGGGGCTATCTCGCCCCTGCCGCAGGCCACGGCGCCCGACGACACCAGCACCACCTGATGCCCGCGGCTGTGGAGTGCGGCTATCTGGTCGACCAATGCCGACATGTTGGTGACATTGGGTTTCCCGTCGGCCCGCGACAGCACATTGCTCCCCACCTTCACCACAATCCTCTTCGCGGACCCCATGGAGCGGCTTGTGTGGAGAGGCGGCTTTCTAGCCGCCTTAACTGTGGCGTTGTGGCTTTTAGCCGCCGGATCATCTGCCGTCCTGTTCGTTATATTCTTCATTTATAATTGATTAAATCTACTGTGATTTTTGTGTACGGCGGCAGGAAAGCCGCCGCCCCACAATCCTCTCCACAAGCCCTTGTGGAGAGGCGGCTTTCCAGCCGCCTTAACTAATGCTTATACCATGGTTATTTGTTGCAGGAGGCGAGCAGGCCGGCGATCACGGCGTTGGTGAATCCCTCGCGCTCCATGGCGTTGAGACCGCGGATGGTGACACCTCCGGGGGTGGTCACCTTGTCGATTTCAGCCTCGGCATGTGCGTCGGGACGGCTCAGCAGGGCGGCGGCGCCTTCGATAGTGGCGGCCACAATCTCCTGAGCCTCGGAAGCGCGGAACCCCATCTGCACGCCACCCTCGGTGGCGGCGCGCACATAGCGCAGGGCGTAGGCGATGCCGCAGGAGGCCAGAGCCGTGGCAGCCGGCAGCAGCCGTTCGGGTATCTGCATCACGCGTCCCATCATGGCCAGCGACTGCATGGCCAGGGGGGCGTCGCCCTGCAGAGCCACGTTGAAAGTCATCGACTTGCCCACCGACATGGCGGTGTTGGGCATGGAGATGGACAGCGCCGGCAGCCGTTCGTCGTCGCCGCGGCGCCACCACTGCATCAGTTCCTCGCCGGGGATGCCGGCCACGATGCAGGTCACCTCCTGGGTGTCGTAGTCGATCGAGTCGCGGATCTCCTCCACCACACTCTTTACGATCCATGGTTTCACGGCGATGACCACGAGGTCGGCGCCGGTGACCACGGCGGCATTGTCGGTGGTGACAAACATGCCGAGAGCTTTCAGCGGCTCCAGACGTTCCATGTGGGGGTTGGCCACGCTGATGTGCGAAGGGTCGATGCCCGCGCTGACCAGTCCGGCGGCAAAAGCGCCGCCCATGGCGCCCGCGCCGATCACGGCGATGCGGGCTTCGGTTATCGTTTCAGTCATTTCTATATACATTACATTATTCCAGGCAGGCGTCGAGGGCCTCGGTGATGGCGTGGCGGTCCATGTCGCGGCCTATGAAAACGAGTTTTTCCATGCGGTCGCCATACTGCTCGTCCCAGTCGTTGGCAAAGCCCGGATCCATGGCCATAAGCTGCTGTAATTCGTTTTCGGGCGCCTCGGCATACCACAGGCCGGCCTCCTTGATCGATTTCTGACGCCCGGCCTGCTCGAACAGCAGCGACATGGCGCGGTTCTGGCTGAAATATATCACGCCCTTGCAGCGTATCACCGAGCGGGGCCACCCTTTGTCGAGGAAGCGGTCGAATTTTTCGAAATTGAATGGCCGGCGACGGAAGTAGACAAATGTGGAGATGCCATATTCGAGTGCCTCCCCTTCGCCATGGTGGTGATGGTGGTGGCAGTGGCACACGCCATGCTCATGATCGCAGTGCGAATGGTCTTCGTCGTGGTGGTGATGGTGCTCCTCATGATTGTGGTGATGGTGCTCCTCGTGGTCATCATCGTCGTCATCGTCGTCGTGGTGCTGCTCGGTGAGTTTCTGAACCCAGGTGGCTGAGTTGGCCACCTGTTCGAAGTCGAACATGCGGGTGTTGACCAGTTCCGAGAGGTCCACGTCGCAGTAGTCGCACTCGATGATTTTCGCCGAGGGCTGCAGGGCGCGTATCACGGCCTTTATGGCGGCGGCCTCGTCGGCGGTGACCTCCGAAATCTTGTTCAGAAGTATCACGTTGCAGAATTCTATCTGGTCGATGATGAGGTTTTCGATGTCGTCCTCGCCGAAGGAGCGCCCTTTCAGCGACCGGCCGCAGCCGAATTCGTCGCGCAGGCGCAGGGCGTCGACCACGGTGCAGATGCAGTCGAGGCGGGGCATGGCGCGGCGCAACTCCTCTTCGCGGATCTGACTCATTGCGCTGATGGTCTGGGCGATAGGCGCCGGCTCGCAGATGCCGCTGGCCTCTATGACGATGTAGTCAAACTGCCGCATGGCCACCAGTTCGGCCAGCTGCTTTATCAGGTCCATCTTCAGGGTGCAGCATATGCAGCCGTTCTGCAGGGCCACGAGGTCGTCGGTGGATCCGTTACCCACGATTCCCTCCTTGCGGATTAGGGTCTCGTCGATATTGACTTCGCCTATATCGTTGACAATCACGGCGAAGCGTATGCCGCGCTCGTTGCGCAGTATGTTGTTGAGAAGTGTGGTTTTGCCGCTGCCCAGGTATCCGGTCAGCAGCAGCACGGGTGTGATCCCTTCTTTCATTTTGCGAATAATGCTAACTTTTAGTGCTAACTTTCCGCAAAAATACAATTTTTTCGCTACACCCGCAATAAATTCGTTAACGCATTGGTGTCACTGCTGCTGTTTCTGCTGGCGGGCACGGGCGGCGCGGGCAGCGAGGATGCGTTTCACGGTGTGGTTGTTGCGCGCAGCGTAGTAGCTGATTATCAGCCCTGTGAGGCCTATAACCGTGAAACCGAAGCCTGCGGCGAGCATGGTCCATTTCAGCGAGCCGCTGCTCTCGTTATAGCGGAAGATGTCGAGCACACACATCACAATGCCGGTGGCGGCCACCAGCACCGGGAGCAGTTTGAGCCATGCGGGGTAGTCGACCACGCGGTTGCGGCGCAGCATCAGATAGAACTGCCAGATGGCGATGAGGATAAGCACGCCCCCGAAAAGATATACCAGGAAAGGTTTGAAAACGTCGGGCGCCACAAGGATCACGATGCCCAATATCAGCGCAACGGCGCCGCAGACGCCGTTGCCGACCCCAACGCCGGCGCGTCGGTCCTTCTTGCCGATGAGCGACATGAGCAGTGCAAGGCCGGGGATGATGAATGCCAGGGCTGCTATCACCATTATCGCCTGATGGAGGCGCGGCTGGTCGCACCACCCGATAAACACCAGACCGATAATGGCCATCAGCACCGACATGAGCACGTTGGAGAGCTGCGAGGGGGTGATGGCGCGGTCGGCACCGAGCAGGTCGATGTTCTGCTCCACGGCGGCCTGGCGGCGCTGACGTGCTATGTCAACGGTTTTCTCGGCTGCAGGGATCTCCGTCGGCTTCTCAGTTGGAGTTACAGGGATTGGCGGAGGAGTGGTTTCAGCAGTTTGTGTGTCGGGTTTTATGTTATCAGTATCCATCTCAAAAATAATTTAGTTGTCGGGGTGGGGGAGGCTGTTGCCTTATGTCGGGGAGGCTGTTGCCTTATTATGTAAACGCAAAAGTAGCGAAAAAAGACGAAACGGCCATCATTTTTCCGCTTTTCTGACGGTGCGGAAGAAGTAGGTCATGTAGAGTCCGGCGGCAAGGAAGAGCGACACCGAGAAACTGAGCACGATGCCGAAGAGTCCCAGTCCGAGGGGAAACGCCAGCAGATACGACGAGGGGATGCCGACGATGACATAGCTCCCCAGCGAGATCCACATCATCGGCTTGACATTGCCGGTGCCGCGCAGCGAGTTGGCGAAATTGATCTGCGTGGCGTCGGCAACCTGGTAGAGCACAAGAGGGAAAATCACCGCGCAGGCGGCGGCGATCACCGCGGCATCTTCGGTGAAAAGCGCTATGAGGTGGCGCGCGAAGAGGCTGAAACCGAGGCACGAGATTGCGCACATGAGCAGCGTCACGCCATATCCGGCCATGGCTTTGGCGCGCATGTCGCGGGCGTCGGAGGCTCCCGCTCCGTTCGACACCAGCACCGCCGTGGCCGTGCCGATGGCATAATAGAAGCAGAAACCGAGCATGCCCACCACCACGATTATCTGGAACGATGCCATCTCGATGGCGCCCAGCCAGCCGCAGAAAATGGCGCATCCCGAGAAAGCGCCCGTCTCGAACGACATCTGCAGCGCTACCGGCCACGACATCCTCAGCACGGTGCCGAAATCGCCCGGGAGGGCTTTGCGGCGGAATCCGAGCGCGTAGTCGCGATATCGTGAGGCGCGGAAAAAGATGGCAACGATGGTGACGGCGCAGAGGCAGCGGGCCGCAAGAGTCGACACGCCCGCGCCGGTCAGTCCCATCTCGGGGGCGCCGAAATGGCCGAAAATGAGGATATAGTTACCTAAGATGTTGAGGAGGTTGGCCCCTAACATTATCCACATGGGCATGGCGGTGTTGCGGATGCCGTAGCTCCATTGCGCGAAAGCGTTGAACAGGCACACCGGCAGCATCCCCGCCAGAAAAATCAGGAAATAGGGTCGGATCACCGGGAGCAGATAGGCGGGTTGCCCCATGTGCGGGAGGAGGATGTAGACGCCGGCCATCACCGCCATCAGCGCCAGCGCCAGCACCAGATTGGCGATCGCAGCGGCGCGGAGCACCCGTCCGATTTTCTCGCGGTTGCCATTGGTGAAGAGCGCCCCCACAATCGGGGTTATGCCGTAGGAGAAGCCCATGGCGCCCAGCATAGGCAGGTTGAATATGTTGTTGACAAACGAGGCCGATGCCAGGGCGTCGGTGCTGTAGTGTCCCACCATTATGTTGTCGGCGAAACCTACCACGATAGTGCCGAGCTGCGACACGAGCACCGGAAACCCCAGTCGGATTATCCGCAGGCAGTCGGCAACATAGGTGTGGACGCGGCCCGGTGTCACAGAGCGAGTTTCGATTTTATTCTCCATTCTTTGGGGTAGAGGTTGTTGGCGCGGTTGCCGATATTCTTCATGAAGCCGAGAGGGTAGCCGCCGAAGGTGACGGTGACGAATCCCGCGGGAGTGCCGGCGGGGAGTTCGGGCGTTTCGCGCATAAGATACACAAGAGCCTCGCGCTCCGACAGTTCCACGCGCGGGAATGCGTCGGGATTCATCGCCGTTGACATTGCCAGCGGGTGGCACGGTATGAGCGATTTCCCTTTGACTGTGGCGACGGGTGTGCCGGCGGCGAGCAGCTCGAGGTTGCGTGTCAGATGGGGCAGCAGATGCTTCCACGCGCGGGGGAATATGCCGAGGGTGCCGTCGGCGTCGGCGGCGCACACCTCGAAAGAGGCGGCCTGCGCCGGGTCGATCCATGCCGTGGCCTGTGCGGCGAGTTTCGGGTCGATGGCGCTTTTCGCACCCCCGGCGGCGGCTTTTGCTCCCTTTTTGTTCTTCGGGGTGGCGGGGGTGTCGAGGATAGCGGGGTGCAGTTCTCCCGGTTTGCGCAGAATGGCCATGAACAGCCCCTCGCCGCGGATGCGCCCGGGTATGAAACGCATGGCCGGCAGCGGCTCCGCTTCGCCCGGGAGGGTGACGGCGCCGTCGAAGGGGAGCGACGGCAGGGGATGACCTTCGGCGTCGGTGAACTCCGGCCGAACCGGTTCGGCGCCAAAGCGGTCGATGATGCGGCGCACGTTGGCCTCGTTTTCCTCAGTGTTGAAAGTGCAGGTGGAGTAGATGAGGAAGCCGCCGGGACGCAGAGCCTCCCACACATTCTCCACAATCTGCATCTGCAGGGAGGCGCACTCCCCGACCAGATGTGGCGACCATTGCTCGCGGGCGGTGGCATCCTTGCGCATCATCCCTTCGCCGGAACATGGTGCGTCGACGGCCACCACATCGAAGATGCCGCGCAGCCGGCTCAGCCGCGAGGTGTCGCCGCGGCTCACGGCGGTATAGGGCGATCCCCATTTTACCACATTCTCAAAGAGAATTTCGGCGCGCTTGAAATCGAATTCGTTGGCGAGGACAAACGATCCCTCGGGAAGTCCGTCGAGGGCGGCGGTGGTTTTCCCGCCGGGAGCCGCGCAGGCGTCGAGCCACAGCAGGGGATGGCCGATGAGGCGACCGAGCCAACGGGCCACGGCAGCGGTGATCATCGACGACGCGTCCTGCACGTAATAGCGCCCCTGGTGCAGCGCGCTGTCCATGGTAAACCGTGGCCTCTCGGCGAGATACACGCCCGCTTCGGGCCACCACGGCACGCGCCCCGCCTCAACCGCACCGGACGGCAGATACATTTTTTCCGCGTCCATCCCGTCGGTCGGCAGGCACATCTGTTTGCGTGGGTTGAGGCGCACCGACACCTCCGGCGCGGTGTTTTCGAGCACATCGGGCAGGCCGTCGAAGCGCGCATCGCCCGTGCGGCGCAGCATCTCTATGAATTCAGCATGCATTAGTTATTAAACAAGCTCTGACTGGTTATCACGCAGTCAAGGGAGCGCCTTGCGGGCGCTCCCTGTGATGTTATGTTCTGTAGATTTCGTTTCCGGTCAGTTGGCGGCGGGAGCGGCAGGCGCCGGTGCTGCAGGGGCAGGTGCTGCGGGTGCTTCAGCAGCGGGAGCAGCGGGTGCGGCAGGTGTAGCGGCGGCAGGCGCGGGTGCCTGGGTCTCGGTGCCTTTGACCACCTGCATCTCGGTGGTGGGCTTTACGCGGGCGCCGGTAACGACGCTGGGCATCACGAACACCGAGAGAATCGACAGCAGGCAAATGATGCCAGCCAGAGTCCAGGTTGCCTTCTCGATGAAATCGTTGGTGCGGCGCACACCCATAATCTGGTTGGAGCCGGCAAAGGTCGACGAGAGGCCACCTCCCTTTGACTTCTGCACGAGCACTACGATGATCAGGAGAACGGAAATGATTACGGTTAATACAATTGTTAAGATATACATGGGATCTGATTACAGTTTCGCGTGGTTAATGACGGTTGCGGGGCGCGTTTAGGTTCTGTCACTGAGGGTTGCGGGCGCGCAGATGGCGCTCGTTGACGATCAGTTTCTGCAAGAAACGCAATTGGTCTGCAAAGTAAGCACTTTTTTCCGGAAAACGCAAACTTAAATCGTTAAGAATTTCGTAAGCACGCTCGTAACGGCGTGTTTTGATGTAGATTTTGGCCAAAGACTCGGTCAGCGAGGAATCCTTCGCGGCAGTCTGTGGAGCCGGAGCGGGCTCCGACCGGGCAACCGGGGCAGAGTCAGTAGCGGCAGGCGCGGGGCTGGCGGCGGGGACGGGGGGCGGAGTGGCGGTGCTTTCGGCAGGGTTGGCAAGGAGGAAACGGTCGATGCGGGCCTGGCGGGTGTCGTCGCCCGGAGCTGGGGGCACAGGCGCGCCGGCCTCGCGGGCAAGCTGCTCGGAGTAGTCGCCCACGGGGTTGAAAATCAGGCGTTCCAACAGCTCATCCTCCTCGGCGCTGCGGTGCCCGTAGGTGCTGAGAAACTCGTCGATGGCGGCATCGGTCGAGGGGTGGGCGGCGGCATCGGCGGCGGGATAGAAATGGTCGGCGTCGCGTGCACCCGGTTTGCCCGACAGTCGTGCCAGCACCTCGCCCGAGGGCGCGGCGAGGGCGTCGCGGAGTGAGGGATGATTGTCGTTTTCCATGTTAAGTTACTTACCAGTTTCCTAAAGTGGCGTTGAAGATCAGGTCGACCAGCTCCTTGGAGATCTGCTGGCAGAGTTCGTCCTGCACGTCGATCAGCATCTGCGAGGCGTCGAAGTCGCGGTATGCCGAGAAACTCTGGTCCACATCGTTGCGGTCATCCTTTGAGTCGGTGTATTTCACGCGCACTGTGATGGTGAGACGGGTGCGCGAGGCGTAGGCATCCTCGGTGACGGCCTGCGGCGTGAGCGAGTAACCGGTGATTTCGCCCGAAAGCTCGAGGTCGGAGGCGCCGTCGACGGTCTGCAGACGTGTGTTGCGCGAGACATAATCTATCAGCTCGTTCTCAAACATCTGCTGCAGAGGCGAATACACCAGCGCCGCACGGATCGGGAACTGCCCGATGTGAACCGTGTGGTAGATGTTGTAGTCGAGGGCGGCGCCGTTGAACTTATAGCTGATGCGGCAGCTCTGGGTGATGCCGGTGATGAGCACCGCGGCTATCAGCACGAATATCTTTTTGAGCATATCGGATGTCTGGAGCTTGTTGAGAGTATGGAGTCTGTTGAGAGTCAGTGTTTTGTCGGATGCGGGATTGAGGCCGGACGCGGGATTGAGGCCGGATCTGCTACTCTATGCCGTAATCCTTGATTTTGCGATAGAGTGTGCGCTCGGAGATGCCCAGTTCCTCGGCGGCGGCGCGTCGGCGACCCATGTGCTTCTCGAGGGTGGAGCGTATCAGCTCCTTTTCCGAGGCCTCGGGTCCCGCGGCGGGTGAGAGTTTCACCAGCGACACGGGCTGCACCTCGGAATAGGGGGTGTCGGGGGTGAAACGTGCCGGGGAAGTGTGGAGCCGGGAGCGCAGCTCATCGAGTTCGCCGCGCAGCTTCTCCTGCTCGCGTTTTAGATTGAAAATGAGCGAGAAAAGCATTTCGCGCTCACGTTCGTAGGTGTGATCGTCGGGGTAGGAGGTGCATGCGGGGAGCATGGGTTGCTCGCGCGTGATGGCGGGCGCGGTGGTCTCGGCGCCCTCCGGCAGATATTCTGCCAGGGTGTCGGCTTCGACGGTGGTGCCGGCCTCGAAGAGCGCCAGTTGCTCCACCACATTCTTGAGCTGGCGCACGTTGCCGGGCCAGCGGTAGCTCAGGAGCATGCGGCGCGCCTCGTCGCTGAATCCCAAATGCGGCGTGCGCTGCTGTTCGGCGAAATCGGCGGCGAACTTGCGGGCCAGCAGCAGGATGTCGGTGCCGCGGTCGCGCAGGGGTGCCACGGTGATCTGCACCGACGACAGGCGATAGTAGAGATCTTCGCGGAACCGGCCTCGGGCCACGGCCTGCTGCAGGTCGACGTTGGTGGCGGCCACCACGCGGATGTCGGTTTTCTGCACCTGCGACGAGCCGACTTTGAGAAATTCGCCCGTCTCGAGCACGCGCAGCAGACGGGCCTGGGTGGTCAGCGGCAGCTCGGCCACCTCGTCAAGAAAAATGGTGCCCCCGTTGGCCTCCTCGAAATAACCCTTGCGGGAATTAACGGCACCGGTGAACGAGCCCTTTTCGTGGCCGAAAAGTTCGGAATCGATAGTGCCCTCGGGGATGGCGCCGCAGTTCACGGCGATGTAGCGGGCATGTTTGCGGGGAGAATACTGGTGGATGATGCGGGGGAAAAACTCCTTGCCGGCGCCGCTCTCGCCTGTGACGAGCACCGAGAGGTCGGTGGGAGCCACACGCAGGGCGCGGTTCACCGCCTTGTCGATCTGAGGGGCGGTGCCTGCGATTCCCATGCGGGATTTTACCTGCTGTATGGTCGATGAATCCATGAGTTTTCGATAGGTTGGAGAAATTGGTCTAATTGGTCCAATAAGCCTAATAAGACTAATTAGACTAATGGGCCTAATTGGCCTAATTGGCCTAATTAGACCAATTGGTTAGCTTATTTGATGCGGCCTGGCTCAATGCGCTCCTTGCCGTCGGGAGGGGTGACCAGCACGGCGCGCGAGCGGATTTCGGCATCGTCGCGAAGACCGTAGGTCTCGGCGCGGAGGAAGTCGCCGAACTCCTTGACGCTGCCCATGTGCTGCATCTGCTCCTCCACCGAGATGGGGTCGCCGACGGTGACGGTGAAGGTCTTGTGGCGTTTGCGGAACACTTCGGCGGGGTGACGGAAGGTGCGGAGCTGCCAGCACACCACGCCCAGGAAGTTGAAGAACCACGACTGGCTGCCGTGGAAGAAGATGGGCACCACCGGCACTTTCATCTGCTGTATCAGGCGGATCACCGATTCCTGCCACTCGCGATCCTTGAGACGGCCGCGCCAGTTGACTTTCGCCACGGCTCCGGCGGGGAAGAATCCCACAGGCTCGCCCGAGCGGACCATGCGGATGGCTTCCTTTATGCCGGCCATCGACACGGCTTTCTTCTTCGGGTCGGCCGAGGCCTGCTGGTCCACGGCGATATAGTTGGGGCGCATGGCCCAGATGTAGTTCAGAAACATGTTCACCATCACCTTGTAGCGGGGACGGCGGCGGGCAATGAGGTCCACGAGGATGATGCCGTCGAGGGCGCCGAAATGGTGGTTGCTAACGGTGACGAAGGCTCCCTCGGGGAGATTGCGGAGCACCTCGCCGTTCTCGGCGCGCACGGTGATGTCGAGGTCGTGCAGGTTACCGCGCACGAAGCCGGGACCGGGGGTCTTGATGTTGTCGGCATGCAGCTTGTTCACCTTGTCGAGCTTCAGCCAGTGAATCAGCCACCGGGTAAGGCGCTGGTGACGCCCTAAAAACGGCACCATCTGGCCGATGTCCTCGGCGTCGAGCACTGAGGGTTTCAGGGGTTTGCCGTCGGGACGCAGGCACTCCTTGGGGAGCGATGCCAGGGGCACGTCGCCCACCATCACCTGCTTCTGGGCAGTATCGCCGGCGGTGTTGCCGGCAGTTGCTGTTTCACCGGCATGTATGTTTTCGTTGCTGTTGGCCATATTGATATGCGTTTTAACCCACAAAATTACTAATTTTTCGTCAAAACGCAAACCGCTTCACCCGCCCGCACGCGTGTGTATCCCTTTTTAACTAAATTTTTGACAATAGGGTCGCTCAGTTGTTATTATTTTATGTAACTTCGCATCGTTATGAAAAAACTACCCCTGCTCATTTTCGCGGCGCTCCTCCTGGCCGGTATGGTTTCCGCGGCAAGGACCCGCAGCCCCAAGAACGATATTTCACGCAATCTCGAAATTTTCACGGCGGTCTACAAGAATCTGCAGACCGGCTATGTCGACTCCATCGACGCCGACAAGTCGGTCAACACCGCCATCGCGGCCATGCTCGAGGAGATCGACCCCTACACCGAGTATATCCCCGAGAGCGAACAGGATATGTTCATGACAATATCCACTGGCGAATATGGCGGCATCGGCGCCACTGTCGGCACCCAGGATGGCCGCACTTTCGTCACCGAACCGCGCGACGGCACCCCCTCGAAAAAATATGGCCTGCTCCCCGGCGACGTGTTTCTCACCATCAACGGCGACTCGGTGACACGGCTCCCCATCGACTCGGTGACGCGGCTGCTGCGCGGCCAGGCCGGTACGCCCCTGACCGTCACCGTGGAACGTCCCTACGGCTCGTCGACACTCTCCGACACCGTGGTCACCGTCAACCTCGTCCGCGAGAAAATCGAAATGGACCCCGTGCTCTACTATGGCGTGGAGCGCGGCGACATCGGTTATATCCAGATCAACACTTTCAGCGCCAAGACTTTCCCCCAGACCAAGGAGGCGCTTGAGAATCTGCTTAAGGACAAACGAGTGAAGTCGATCGTGCTCGACCTGCGCAACAACGGCGGCGGTCTGCTCGAAAGCGCCGTGCAGGTGCTCGGCCTTTTCCTTCCCAAGGGCACCGAGGTGCTCCGCACACGCGGCAAAGGGCAGGTGAACGAACGCATCTACAAGACCACCGGCAAGCCGCTCGCACCCGACATCCCTCTGGCCGTGCTGGTCAACGGCGGCTCGGCGTCGGCGGCCGAAATCGTCACCGGCGCCCTCCAGGACCTCGACCGCGCCGTGATCGTGGGCGAGCGTTCCTATGGCAAGGGGCTGGTGCAGTCGACCGCTGCCATCCCCTATAACGGGCTGATGAAAATCACCACCGCCAAATATTATATCCCCTCGGGCCGCCTGATACAGGCCATCGACTGGGGGCACCGCAATCCCGACGGCACAGTAACCCGCCGGCCCGACTCGCTCACCACCGTGTGGCACACCCGCGCCGGGCGCGAGGTGCGCGACGGCGGCGGCATCACCCCCGACATCAAGGGCGTCTATCCCGAAGGCAACCGCCTTGTCTACAATATCGTGCGCGACAACTGGAGCTTCCGCTTCGCCAACCGCTATGCAGCTCATCACCCTCAGGGTGTTCCCGCCGAGGAGTTTGAGATCACCGACACCATTTTCGACGAGTTCAAGCGGTTTATCGATCCCGACAAGTTCAAATATGACCGCGCATGCGAGCTTGTTGTAGACCAGCTCGAGAAAGCCGCCAAAACCGAAGGATATCTCAACGACTCGGTGCAGACCCAGATAGATCTGCTCCGCCGCATGCTCACCCACGACCTGCAGCACGATCTCGACCAGAACCGGCAGATGATTTCGGAATATCTCGGGCCCGAGATAGTGCAGCGCTGGCACGGTGGCCGCGGCTCCATAATCCAGTCGCTCAAGCATGACCAGGATCTCGACTCGGCCGCAGCCGTGCTCCACGACCTCCCGCGCTACAAAGCCATTCTCACCGCAAACCAATCATATGGAAAAAAATAACAATCGAGGCTTCAAAGCCGATTTCAGCCGCCGCGTGCGCTCCAACCGTCCCACCCGCTGGGTGCGTTTCGCCGTGGTGTTCATCTTGTTTCTGCTCTGGGTGCTCTGGATGGGCAATCCCTGGCTGCTGCTCGGGGGGCTGCTCCTGTTTGACATCTATATCACCGGCTATATACCCTTCACATGGTGGAAACGCTCGGCCAACCCCGCTGTGCGGTCGGTGATGTCGTGGGTCGACGCCATCGTCTACGCTCTGGTGCTGGTATATTTCGTGTTCGCGTTCATCGGACAGAACTATCAGATACCCTCCTCGTCGCTCGAGAAGACGCTCCTCACCGGCGACTACCTTTTTGTCGACAAGACAGCCTACGGACCGCGCGTGCCGATGACACCGGTATATTTTCCGCTCGTCCACAATGAGCTGCCTTTCGGGCTGGGCAAAAGTTACCTCGACTCCCCCTCGGTGAAATATCACCGCCTCAAAGGGCGCCGCAACATCGAGGCCGGCGACATAGTGGTGTTCAACTTCCCTGCCGGCGACACGGTGATGTCACGCGTGTCCAACCCCGACTATTACACTCTTAAACGCTGGAAAGGGGAGGCGCTTCTCAACCAGGAGTCCGCCGAGTTCGGCCACAAGGTCTACCGCCCTGTCGACCGTCGGGAGAACTATGTGAAGCGCGCCGTGGGTCTTCCCGGCCAGCGCATCAGCATCATCGACGGCGTGATCCATATCGACGGCAAGCCGTTTGAGATTGTGCCTGAGAATGTGCAGTTCAACTATTTCTATCAGGTCGACGGTGCGCCCCTCACCCCAGAGGAGTTCGAGGCGATGGGTATCCCTGTCGACGACCGCGGCATGGCCGACCTCGCGCAGGTAAGCCCCGACCAGCTCAGCCAGATGGGTTACCGCGTGAACCCCGACGGCTCCGTGCCCCCGATTTATATCTCGCCCATGACCCGGGCAATGGTTGAGGCTGCCCGCAACAATCCACGCATCGTGAAAACCGAGCGCCAGGATGCAATGCCCGAAACCATCTACACCCTCTTTCCCGAGGCGATTTCGGCTGACTGGACCCGCGCCGACTACGGAGGCCCGCAGGGGCTGCTGATTCCCCGCAAAGGCATGCGCATGAAGATCACCCCCGAGGCATGGGACATATATGAGCGTTGCATCCGCGTCTACGAGGATAACCCCACTGCCGAAATGCGCGGCGACACCTTATATATTGACGGCAAACCGGTGCCCGTCTACACTTTCAGTATGGACTACTACTTCATGATGGGTGACAACCGCGACAACTCGCTCGACTCGCGCTACTGGGGTTTTGTGCCCGAAGACCACATTGTCGGCACCCCCGTGAGGGTGCTCGCGTCGTTCGACAAGGACAAGGGGTGGTTCGACGGCAAGATCCGTTGGAACCGTATTTTAAAGGACGCCAATCCCGACAAATGAACCGCTCGGCCGACATCAGCGGCGGGCTGCTGCGCCCATGCCTTTTCGGCCCGGCGCGGCACTGGGCGCTCCGTGCCGCCGGATGGACGGTGGACCGCACAGAGCTGTTTGACAAGCGCCGCAAGGAGATGCACCGCTACACCATCGCCGACGTCAACGGCCCCCTGACGCTCACCGTGCCGGTGGTCAAACCCCACGGAGTGCCGCGCGCCACCTGGGCCGATGTGGCTCTGTCGGATCATGGAGAGTGGTGGCACGTGCACCGCACCGCACTGGAATCGGCCTATGGCCGCACACCCTTTTTCGAGTTTTACATCGACCGGTTCGCACCCTTTGTGAGCCGCGAGGCACCGGAGCTGTTCCCTTCCGTCGCCGCCTATGTCGAGGCCGCCGACCGTGTTGTCACCGATCTGCTCCTCCTTCCTGACCACCCATCGGCAACCGAGGCAGTTTCATCCCATTTTGAAGAGGAGCCATACTGGCAGCCCCGACAGGCTCAGTTAGGCTTTCTGCCCGGGCTGTCCATCCTCGACCTCCTCTTCTGTCTCGGCCCCGAGGCCGCTCTCTACATCCGTTCTCCCCGCGAAACAGTTGAGCCTTGTGGAAAGGCGGTTTCCCCGCCGTCCTAATTGATAAGAACCAAGAGTCTGAATAAATGCTGTCACTGCGAATAGCACTGAGATACCTGCTCTCGCGCAAGAGCCACGGCGCCGTGAATGTGATTTCCGCGGTGTCGATGGCCGGTGTGGCCGTCACCGCGGCTGCCATGATTGTGGTGCTGTCGGTGTTCAACGGTTTCACTCAGCTCGTGGAGAAGAAAACGTCAAGTTTCAATCCCCCGCTGCTCGTGGTTCCGGCGGAGGGGAAAACGATCTCCGACGCCGACTCGCTGGCTGCAGCCCTGCAGATGCTCCCCGAGGTGTCGGTGGCGTCGCCCGTGATTGACGAGCAGGCATTCGCGGTGGCACCTACGGGGCAGATGCCCGTGCATATCCGCGCGCTCGCCCCTGCCGCAATGGAAGCTTCGGGACTGCACAGAATTCTGGTCGACGGCGCGCTCGATACTGCCGGCGCCACCATCTCGGTCGGTGTGGCCATGCAATTGAATCTGCGCCCCGCCGGCACCGCTTTCCCCGAAGGGGCGACATGCACCTCCGATTTCGAGATATTCGAGCCTGTGCGCACCGGCCGTGTCAATCCCGCCAACCCCTCGGCTGCTTTCTCGGGCGACTCGCTACGCGTGACCGGTGTTTACCAGGTTGAACAGGAGGACCAGGATCGCGACATGCTCGTGATGCCGCTTTCGCAGGCCCGGAAGCTGCTGATGTATACAACCGAGGCTACCGGCATAGCTATCTATCTCACGCATGGAGGCGCCACACCGTCGGCCGATGCCCTTGCCGAAGCCCGCAACGCTGTCGAGACGCGTCTGCCCGCCGGCAACCTGCTGCTCGACCGTCTGCAGCAGGAATCGGAAGCCTACCGCATGATCGCGGTGGAGAAATGGATCACATTCCTGATGCTACTGTTCATCATGGCCGTGGCGTCGTTCAACATTGTGTCGACCTTGTCGCTGCTGGTGGTGGAGAAACGGCAGAATATGGGAGTGATGACAGCCATGGGCGCCCCTCCGCGGCTTATCAGCAGCATCTTCGCCAACCAGGGGTGGCTGATTACCATCGCCGGAGGTCTCGCCGGCATATTGCTCGGATCGCTGCTCACCCTCGGGCAGCAGCATTTCGGTTGGGTGCGTCTTGCCTCCGACAATCCTGCCCTGATGGCAGTCGACACATATCCCGTGGCGCTCACACTTCCCGATGTGCTGGTATCGTTGGTGTCGGTGGCCGTTATCTCGGTGGTGATGGCGGCCGTGGCGGCGTTGTTGGCACTTCCCCGTCAAAAATGATTTGGCAGTTTGAGCCGAATGGTGTAATTTTGCAATGAACTTAATTCCCCGCGCGCGCGGGCATAAATATATGGTTAAGGAATATGATTATCTCGTGGTCGGCAGCGGCATCGCCGGCATGAGTTTCGCCCTGAAAGTGGCTTCTCCGGAGCACCGTGTGGCGCTCGTGTGCAAATCATCGCTTCATGAGGCCAACACCGCCCTGGCGCAGGGAGGAGTGGCTTCGGTCACCGACCTCGCCGTCGACGACTTCGAAAAGCATATCCACGACACAATGGTTGCCGGCGACTGGATTTCCGACCCCAAGGCCGTGGAGAAAGTGGTGCGTGAGGCTCCCGCCCAGATCCGTCAGCTCCTCGAGTGGGGAGTCAATTTCGACCGCAAGGCCGACGGCACTTTCGACCTCCACCGCGAAGGCGGCCACTCCGAATTCCGTATCCTCCACCATGCCGACAACACCGGTTTCGAGATTCAGGAGAGCCTGATAAAGGCTGTGGAGCAGAATCCATATATCGACATCTACGAAAACCACTTCGCTGTGGAAATCATCACCCAGCACCATCTGGGCAAAATGATTACCCGCCGCACCCCCGACATCACCTGCTACGGCGCCTACGTGCTCAACCCTCAGGGCACCGTCGACACATTCCTGGCAAAGGTGACACTGATGGCCACCGGCGGCACCGGTGCCGTATACCAGACCACGACAAATCCCCTGGTCGCTACCGGCGACGGTATCGCCATGGTCTACCGCGCCAAAGGCACCGTGCAGGACATGGAGTTCATCCAGTTCCATCCCACCGCGCTCTTCCACCCGGGCGACCGCCCCTCGTTCCTTATCACCGAAGCCATGCGCGGCTACGGCGCCATGCTGCGCAACCGCAAGGGCGAGCGCTTCATGGAGCGCTACGACAGCCGTCTGGAGCTTGCTCCCCGCGATGTGGTGGCCCGCGCCATCGACTCCGAGATGAAACTCAACGGCGACGAATGCGTCTATCTCGATGTCACCCACAAAGACCCTGAGGAGACCCGCCGCCATTTCCCCAACATCTACGCCAAATGCCTCTCGCTGGGTATCGACATCACCAAGGACTATATCCCCGTGGCACCCGCAGCCCACTACCTCTGCGGCGGCATCAAGGTCGACCTCAACGGCGAGTCGTCGATCCACCGCCTCTATGCCGTAGGCGAATGTTCATGCACCGGGTTGCACGGCGGCAACCGTCTGGCCTCCAACTCTCTGATCGAGGCCGTGGTCTATGCCGACGCAGCCGCCCGCCATGCCTCGTCGATGGTCGACAGCTATTCATTCCGCACCGATGTGCCCCAGTGGAACGACGAGGGCACCCGCCACCCCGAGGAGATGGTACTGATCACACAGAGTATCCGCGAGGTGAACCAGATAATGGGTGCCTATGTGGGCATCGTGCGCTCCAACCTGCGCCTTGACCGCGCATGGAACCGTCTCGACATCCTCTACGAGGAGACCGAGCGCCTGTTCAAATGCTCTAAGGTCAGCCGCGAGATATGCGAATTGCGCAACATCATCAACGTGGGCTATCTGATTATGCGTCAGGCCAAAGAGCGCAAGGAGAGCCGGGGTCTGCATTACACGCTCGACTATCCTCCCGTGCCCCACGACGGCAGCGAAGTCACCAAAGCGCAATAAACAGGGTAGGGCAAACGTTGTAAAGATGTCATAACCTACCGTCAATCAGTGATTTCACGCATCGTCATAACTCTCCTGCTGTTGCTTCCCCTCGTCGGGTGGAGCACCCCCGCCGCTGCTCAGGAGCACGTAGAGGAGACCACCGTGGTCCAGCAGCAGCGCGACATCAACAATCCCGGAAGCGGTCTCAAAAGCATCTACCGTGGCAAATATCACGAGGTCACCCCGCAGGGCGACACCGTGCTCGTGCTGGTGCTCAACGACATCACTGTCTTTCCTCCGCTTAAATTCAAAAACAAGAAACAGGAGCAATTCTACTGGCGCACAGTGCGCGACGTGAAACGTACCCTCCCGTATGCCAAGCTAATCTGCGAGACACTTGTAGAGACCTACGAATATATCGAGACCTTCCCCACCCAGAAGGAGCGTGAAAAATACCTCAAGGAGATGGAGGGTGCCGTTTTCGAGCAATACAAACCGGTGCTGAAACGTTTCACCAAAAGCCAGGCACGCATGCTGGTGAAACTGATACAGCGCGAGACCAACCAGAGCGGCTACGACATCCTGAAAGCCTTTCTCGGGTCGTTCCGCGCCACATTCTGGCAGGGATTCGGGCGCCTTTTCGGCGTAAACCTCAAAGGCAAATACCAGCCCGACCGCAATGACGAGGATGCCATCATCGAGCGCGTCTGCACCCTTGTGGAGCAGGGTCAGCTCTGAGCCGCATCCCCCCAAAAATCCGCAAGTAATGAACCGATTGATAAAGAGAGTCCTCACCGCATTCTTTTGCATTGCAGCCATCGTATGTCACGCGTCGCAGTTCACTGAATCCGACGTGCACCAGTCGCTGCGCGAGCTTGACCGCAGCCTGTCGCGCCGCAACGTCTACAAGGCGGAGCGCAACCAGCGCATCGACTCTCTCAAGACCCTTTACCGGGTGTCGGCCGGCGACACGCTGCGCCGTCTGGGCATCACCATCGACATCGCCCGCAACTACGACAAGTTCAACAACGACTCGGCCCTGTTCTATTACACCCGCGGCCTGGAGAACGGCACCCGTGTGGCCGAACTGTGGAAAGGACGCCTCGAGTCGCAGCGCCTCGACTCGCTCATCACCGAATTCCGCATCCGCCGCGCAACATATCTGTCGCTCAGCGGATTCATCAACGATGCTATCAGCGAATACAATGCCATCGACACCACGGCCATGGAGCCGGGGCTGAAAGCCACCTACCTTGAGTCGGGGCGCCAGATGTTCTCCTACATCTCGTCGTACTACCTCGGCTTCAACTCCACCTACGACTACTGGAACAACCGCGCCATAGAGGCGCAGCACAGTCTGCTGCCGCTGCTCGAACCCGGTTCCGACAAATATCTGCTCAACCTCGGGGAATATTACTACACGGTGCGTGAATACACCCGTGCCTACGAGGTGCTCACGTCGCTTGTGCGCCGCATCGGACCCCGCTCGCCATGCTATGCCATCGCCACCCACACGCTGGCGGCAATTGCTCAGGCCCGCGGCGACCGCAACGAATATCTCTACTACCTGTCGCAGTCGGCTATCTCCGATCTTCTCCGCGCCAATCTCGAGGTGGTGTCGCTGCAGGAGCTTGCCGGCACCCTCTACGAGACCGGCGACAAGCGCCGCGCCCATGAATATATCCGCGTGGCGCTCAACAACGCCGTGGAGAGCCGTGCCTCGGTGCGCGTGGCGTCGACATCACGCCTGCTCACCATCGTCGACGAGGACCACAACTCGCAGATAGCGCAGTGGCGCACATGGATGTACTCCGTGATGATTGTGCTGCTGATGTGTGTGGGTGCGCTGATTGTGTCGGTGGTCTTTTTGCGGCGCCAGCTGCGGCGCGTGGCGCGTATGCGTGGCGAACTCCGCGATGCCAACGCCACCAAGGATATCTACATCGGCCAGTTCATGACGCTCTGCTCCATCTACATGGACAAGCTCAAACAGTTCAGCAAACTGGCCAACCGCAAGATTTCGGCCGGTCAGATCGACGAGCTTTATAAGCTTACCAAATCCAATAAATTCATAGAGGATCAGAGTGTGGAGTTTTATCAGGCTTTCGACGAGGCGTTTCTCCACATCTATCCCAACTTCGTCGATTCGGTCAACGCCCTGCTGCGCCCCGAAGAGCGCATAACCTTAGGCGACAACGAAAATCTCAACACCGACCTGCGCATCCTGGCGTTCATGCGTCTGGGCATCGACGACACCAACCGCGTGGCGCAGATTCTCAACCTGTCGGTCAACACCATCTACGCCTACCGCAACCGCCTGCGCAACCGCGCCATCAACCGTGCCACCTTCGAGCAGGACATCCTCGCCATCAACTCATTCTCCGATCCCGATCCCGACTGACCGAAAACATAAAAAGGCGCTGTATCAACCATACAGCACCTTCTTTATGCGGCAGGATGTGTGGGGCGTCGGTGTCAGAGAGCCATAAGCTCGGAGAGTTTGGCTTCGAGGGTCTCGCGGGTCTGCGAGCCGGCCAGTCGGATGGGGGCTTTCTCTCCATTCTTGAAGAAGAGGATGGTGGGAAGCGACATCACGCGGTGCTCTGTGGCCAGATCGCTCTCTTCGTCGACATTGTATTTGCCGATTACCACGCGGCCTTCATATTCCTTGGCCAGTTCGTCGATAAGGGGAGCCATAGCTTTGCAGGGGCCGCACCATGTGGCCCAGCAGTCAACCATCACGGGCTTGCCTGATGCGATGATTTCCTTGATGTTTTCGTCAGTGAATGTCATGGGAAGTTAAATTATAAGTTGTGTTTTTGAGATTTCCAATTAAAGCGGCGTTCAGCAATGAGGGGCGCGTCAGAGGCGCTGGCCATGGAGGTTGAAGCGGTAGTCGAGGCGCAGCTGGTCGAGTATGTTGACCAGCTGGCGGTCGATGGGCATCTTCACCGACGAGCTCAGACGCAGCCAGCGGTTGGCGTCGGGGTCGAACACCCTGAAATACAGTTCGCCCTTGTAGGCTAACTCCGACGGAGCGCGCATCTGCTCTTTGAGCGAGTCGGTGAGCATCGGGGTGATTTCGTTGCTGCTCACCGAGATTGTGACACCCGATATGAGTTTGCCATGCACTTCGTTGAGCAGCTGTATGCGCACCACGCTGAACTCGGGCGGGCGGTTGAAACGGCTCTCGGCACGCATGGTCACCATGATGGGTGTGCCCTCCTTGCCATATTTCGAAAAATCGATATATTTCTGACCGAAGAGGCGGATTTCGGCGGAGCCGGTGTAATCCTCGAGTGTGATTTTGGCATAGTTGCCGCCGTTGCGGGCTGGTGCCTCGAAATATTTCGTCACCATGCCGCCAAACACTATCTCCTTCCCCTCCTCGGGGGTGGCCTCGATGAAATCCTTCACCGAGCGCATACCGTAGTTCAGCTCCATGTAGTAGCGGTCGAGGGGATGAGCCGACAGATACATTCCCACCAGCTCGCGCTCCTTCTCCAGTCGCACGGCATCGACCCAGGGCACTGCCGGCTTAACTTCGGGACGGCCCTGAGTGTTCATCTCCTCCATGATGTCGCCGAAAAGCGAATTCTGCTGGTCGGAGGCGGCGTTCTGGAAGTTAGCGCCATAGCGTAGCAGCTGCTCGGTGAAAGTCTCGTCGCGCGAATTCTTCTCGAAATAATCCTCTCGCTTGATACCCTCATACCAGTCGAAAGCGCCGGCAAGCACCAGCGAATCCATCACGCGACGGTTGATCATGCGGGCGGGCACGCGCTCTACAAAGTCCCAGGGGCTTTCGAAGCGGCCGCCGCGGTCGCGCTCGCCAATGATGGCGGCCACCACATTGTCGCCCACGCCCTTTATGGCGCCCAGGCCGAAGCGGATGTCGCCGTGCGAGTTCACGCCGAAATCGTTGAACGACTCGTTGACGTCGGGACCCTTCACGGGAATCCTCATGGCCTTGCACTCATCCATGAAGTTGGTGAGCTTGGTGATGTCGCTGCGGTTGCGCGAGAGCACCGCAGCCATATATTCGGCAGGGTAGTTGGCTTTGAGGTATGCGGTCTGGAATGCCACCCACGAGTAGCAGGTGGCGTGCGACTTGTTGAAGGCATAGGATGCGAACTTCTCCCAGTCGGCCCAAATCTTTTCGAGCACCTTGGCGTCGTGACCGTTGGCCTGTCCCCCCTCGAGGAATTTTCCCTTGAGGTGGTTCATCTTGTCGATGAGCTTCTTACCCATGGCCTTGCGCAGGGTGTCGCTCTCGCCGCGAGTGAAATTGGCCAGCAGACGCGACAGCAACATCACCTGTTCCTGGTAGACGGTGATGCCGTAGGTGTCCTTGAGATATTTCTCCATGATGGGAATATCGTAGGTGATGGGCGTCTTGCCATGTTTGCGCGAGATGAAGTCGGGGATATACTCCATGGGGCCGGGGCGGTAGAGGGCATTCATGGCGATGAGGTCCTCGAAGGTCGAGGGCTGCAGCTCGCGCAGATATTTCTGCATGCCCGCCGACTCGAACTGGAAGGTGCCGATGGTGCGCCCCTCGCAATAGAGCTTGTAGGTCTTGGGGTCGTCGATGGGGATTTTCTCCATGTCGATCTCCTCGCCGCGGGTGAGTTTGATGTTTTTCACCGCGTCCATTATGATGGAAAGGGTCTTCAGACCGAGGAAGTCCATCTTGATCAGCCCTGTCTCCTCGATCACGCGCCCCTCATACTGCGTCACCAGCAGCTTCCCCTCGACCTTGTCGTCGGCGGTGGCCACGGGCACCCAGTCGGAGATGGCGTCGCGGCAGATGATCACGCCGCAGGCATGCACGCCGGTGTTGCGCACATTCCCCTCCAGGGAGCGGGCATAGCGCAGGGTCTCCTGCATCACCGGGTCGGGGTTGGCCAGCTCGTTCTTGAACTCGGGCACATAATCGTAGCAGTTGGCCAGGGTGGGTTTCAGCTCCTTGCCGTTCACCTCGGGCATGTGGCGGGGAATCATCTTGGTCAGGCGGTCGCTCTCGGGGATGGGAAGCCCCTCCACGCGCGCCACATCTTTCAGAGCCGATTTCGCGGCCATGGTGCCGTAGGTGATGATGTGGGCCACCTTTTCGGCGCCATATTTGTCGGTGACATATTTGAGCACGCGCGCGCGGCCGTCGTCGTCGAAGTCGACGTCGATATCGGGCAGCGAAATGCGGTCGGGGTTGAGGAAACGTTCAAACAGCAGATCGTATTTCACGGGGTCGATCTGCGTGATGCCCAGACAGTAGGCCACGCACGACCCTGCCGCCGAACCACGGCCCGGCCCCACCGACACGCCCAGTTTGGCGCGCGACTCATTGATGAAATCCTGCACGATGAGGAAGTAGCCGGGGAAGCCCATCGTCTTCATGATGTGCAGTTCGAATTTGATTCGTTCCTGCATCTCGGCCGACAGAGGTGAGCCATAGCGTCTCTCGGCACCTTCGTAGGCGAGTTTGGCCAGATAGTCGGCCTCGAATTTTATGCGGTAGAGCTTGTCGTAGCCCCCGAGTTTCTTTATTTTTTTCTCGGCATCCTCCCGGCTCATCACCACATTGCCGTTTTCGTCGCGGGTGAACTCGTCGAACAGCTCCTGCTCGGTGATGCGGCTGCGGTATTCCTCCTCGGTGCCGAAGCTCTCTGGGATGGCGAAGAAGGGCATGATGGGTGGATGGTCGATGTCGTAGAACTCCACTTTGTCGAGCACCTCCTGCGTGTTGGCCAGCGCCTGGGGAATATCCTCGAAAAGTTTCTCCATCTCGGCGGTGGTCTTCAGCCACTCCTGTTTGGAGTAGAGCATGCGGTTTTCGTCGGCGATGCGTTTTCCTGTGGAGATGCATATGAGGCGTTCGTGGGGCTCGGCGTCCTCCTCGTTGACAAAGTGGACGTCGTTGGTGGCCACAACCTTTATGCCATATTTGTCGGCGATGCGCATCAGCTCGGCGTTGACGCGGTTCTGCAGCACGATCGTCTCGTGGTTGGCGCGTGGCACCGTGGCCTTGTGGCGCTGCAGTTCCAGATAGTAATCGTCGCCGAAGATGTCGCGATACCACTGCACCTGCCGCTCGGCCTCGTCGATCTCGCCGTTGAGAATCAGCTTGGGTATCTCGCCGCCGAGGCATGCCGAGCAGCATATGATACCCTCGTGATGGGCCTCGATATCCTTCTTGTCAGTGCGGGGGTGGAAATAGAAACCGTCGGTCCACGACCGCGACACTATTTTCACCAGATTGTGATACCCCTTTTCGTTTTTGGCAAGGAGAATCAGGTGGCGACCTTTGTCATCCTTGTCGCCACGCTCCTCCAGAGAGTTTTTGGCCACATACACCTCGCAGCCGAAGATCGGTTTGAATATCTTTCCTTCGAGTTTCTGCGCCTCGGCGCGCCGGGCGGCGGCAGTCTCGGCGTCGCCTTTGGCCTCGGCCTCGTCGGCCTCCTTTTTAAGGTCCTTTATGGCACCGCGGGTCTTGCCGTTTTTCTTGCCGACGTAGTTGAAGAATTCCTTGATGCCGAACATGTTGCCGTGGTCGGTGAGGGCAATGCCGGGCATGCCGTCGGCCATGGCTTTGTCGACCAGGGCGTTGACCGATGCCTGGCCGTCGAGCACGGAGTATTGCGAGTGGACGTGGAGGTGTGTGAACATGGTTGAGGATGGAGTGGGTGGAGAGTGGGAGTCAGCTGAAAAGGTTACGCGGTTTGGTGGCCTGGAAATCCTTGAGATACAAGGGGGTGGAATAAGCCAGGTCGAGGAAGTCGCCGTTGCGCCACGAGCGTTCCGACAGAGCCACCATATCCACCGCCAGCGGGTTCACGCCCGGAATGAATATGGCGCCGGGCTTGGCCCCGAGCAGTTCGCGGGCCTTGTCGCTGCCGTCGCCGAAAAAGGCCACGGCGGGAGCCGATGCCAGAAAGTCGGCATAGCTGTCGGCGTCGAGAATCAGCGGGCGGGGTGCCATCACCTCGCTCAGGGCAAGGTCGTAGAGGGCTGTGTAGACCTCCATGCGGCGGGCGTCGATCATCGGGGCGTAGAGAGTGCCCTCGGGCAGATTGTGCTCGCCGAACATCACACCCACGGTCATCAGCTCGAGTGTCTTCACTCCTATGAGCTTGCATTCCAGGGCATAAGCCAGCCCCTTTGCCTCGCTCAGACCGATGCGCAGACCGGTGTAGCTGCCCGGCCCGATCGACACGGCCACGGCGTCGAGCTTCATGTCGTGACGCTCCAGATAGTCGAGGGCATCCTTTATGAAGCCGGAGAGCACCGTGGCGTGGTTGCGCCCCTGGAACTCTTCGGAATGTTGCAGAATGGCGCCCTCGGAGGCCAGCGCCACCGAGCAGACCGCTGTGGAAGTTTCGATATTTAGGATTGTGGCCATTGCGTTAAGAGCTTGTTTAATAATAAATGTTACCGATAGGGCG
>DAAN01000006.1 GCA_001701135.1 Bacteroidales bacterium H3 | reverse complement strand
ATCGTTCAAAAACCGATACGGTATGCAAAGCGAGGAAATCGTTGCCGACAGCGGTTACGGCTCGGAGGAGAACTACGAGTACATGTTCAGCAACGGCATGACTCCGTATGTCAAATACAATATGTTCCATGTCGAGCAACGGCGTGGCTACCGAAACAATCCTTTCAGAGTGTCAAACCTTTTCTACAATCCCCATGATGACTTCTATGTCTGCCCGATGGGACAGAAAATGAAATTTGTCCGTCAGGAAAGACACTATACCGCAAGTGGTTACCAGCAGACGGTCAGCGTTTATAGAGCCAGCAGGTGTGAAGGTTGCCCGTTAAGGGGTCAATGTCATAAATCCAAACGCGACCGACAGATAGAAGTGAACCACACGCTTGACGACTATAAAGCCAGGGCAAGAGAACTTCTTACAAGCGAGCATGGACTGAAGCACAGGAGCAACCGCCCGATTGAACCGGAAGCAGTGTTCGGCCAGATAAAGGAATGCGGCAGCTTCAGACGACTCAGGCTAAAGGGGCTTACCGGAGCGAAAATCGAATTCGGTCTGAAAGCGCTTGCCCATAATCTGAGGAAACTTGCCCGGGCATGGGCAAAATCCTCTTTTTTTGTCAAATTTTGGTCTTCAGCAACTGCGAAACAGCTTAATACGAACCCTCATTTAAACTGTTACACAAAGCTTATATCGGTAGTGGCCAATGCTGCCTAAATCTTCAGATTTTGTCTATAGAAATAGAGACTGCCTAACTTTGGTTGTTAGACAGCCCCTTTTGCTGTGCCCAGAACAGGACTCGAACCTGCACGCCTCTCGGCACGCGCACCTGAAACGCGCGCGTCTACCATTCCGCCACCTGGGCATCGGATTTGGTAGTGCAAAGGTAGAAAGTTTTTTTGATATGACAAAATTTTTGTGGGTGTTTCTTTTCTGTAACGGTCCTTTTTATGCTTTCCATACTCTCAACCTACTCTCCACCCTGCTTTCAACCGGCAAGTGCAAAATCAGCTTTTTATGCTTTAGGAAGCTTTGGGCAGAGTTCAAGGGTGAGTATTTTAGGTCGTAAGTGTAGCTTAATTCCTGCTTTATTTGTATCTTTGTGGTTGATAATCACTAAGACATAAGTGCACTAATTTATTATCGTTGTAATCCGGCAACGTTTCTGAAGCGTCTTTGCGATTTTTTATATTCCTCAACGATTTTATAACCAATCTAACAGCAATGATATGAAGAAACTTTTACTTTCGGGTGTTTTCGCCGCAATGGCTTTTGGTGGCTGGGCGGATGTTGTGACCCCTAATCAGGCTCTTGACCGTGTCATGGGCAATGCCGGTCCAATGTCGGCGGGTATGCAGCAGTCGCGTCCGCAGCTTGTGGCTACCCGTTCGGTCGACAATCAACCTGCGGTTTATGTCTTTAGTCTCGACAGCGGCAAGGGCTATATTGTGCTGCCGGCTGATGACGAAGCCACACCTATGCTGGGCTACAGCGACAGCGGCAAGTTTGACGCGGCTGCGATCAATCCTACGATGCAGTGGTGGCTCGACGAGTATGCGGCCGAGATCAAATGGCTGCGCGAAAATCCCTCTCCCGACCGCTATCTGTCGGCTCCGGCCACGGCCAGGCAGGCCATCGCTCCGATGGTCAAGACTGTCTGGAATCAGAGCGAACCTTTCAATAATATGTGTCCTGCCAACGGAAATCGCCGTTGCGTGACAGGCTGCGTGGCTACGGCCATGGCTCAGATTGTCAACTATCATAAATTGCCTGCAGGCAATGGTACAGGCAGTGCCAGCGTTACGTATAACGGCACTACGTATACGTTTGATTACGCCAACGAGAGCTTCGACTGGGATAATATGCTCGACAGCTATAACGGATCCTATACCTCCGAGCAGGCCAATGCCGTGGCCAAACTGATGTATGCATGTGGCGTGGGTGTCGATATGTCCTACGGAACCGGCGCGAGCGCCGCCGCTACGTCGGATGTGGTCGGCGCGCTTGTCAACCACTTCGGGTTCGACAAGGACGCACGCGTGTTCACCCGCAGCTATTACTCGCTCAGCGACTGGAACGATCTGGTTTACAATCAGCTCAAGGATTACGGCCCCGTGCAGGTCTCCGGCCGTAACGACGGCGGCGGTCACTCGTTTGTATGCGACGGATATAATGCCGGAGATTTCTTCCACATCAACTGGGGCTGGGGAGGCGCGAGCGATGGTTATTTCAAACTGACCGCTCTCGACCCTGCGTCGCAGGGCATCGGCGGCTCGTCGGCAGGCTATAATTCAGGCCAGTATATCATCGGCAATATATGTGCTCCGCGTGCCGACTCACAGCCTTATTACTCAATGTATGTCGGTGACGCTCTCGGCGCAAGCACCGACAAGGTCGCACTTGGTGCAACGTTCAATCTGACAGGTGATTTTTGGAATAACAGTGCCTCGACGCTGGATGGTTCCATTGGTTATCGGCTCGAATCTGTCTCGGGCGAATACGATCTTTCAGCGCGCATCCTGGATATGAGTTTAGAGCCTCGCTATGGCTATGACCAGTTACCCATTCAGTTGCCGGCTTCTCTGGCTGAAGGCAGCTACCGTCTCTCGCCGGTGTGGAAACTCACTACCGACAAGCAGTGGCGCAAGTTCGACATTCCCATCGTCAATCCCCAATATATCAACGTGCGTGTCGAAGGCAATGAGGCATATCTGACAGTTCCCGCTTCGGTCAAACTGCAGGCCGATGTCAAATCGTTCAATACCCCTGTATTTGAAGGTAAGCCATTTGAGCTTACACTCACTCTCTACAATGACTTTGACACCGAGTATCTCGGCAATGTGTTTGCAGTGCTGTTCAGCAACGACGGTCAGTCGCAGGTCGGCGCAGCCGGCAATCTCATGGTCGATGTGATGCCCGGCGAAACCATGGAGGTATCCTACCTGTCGATGCTGTCCCCTCTTGAAGATCAGACCATTACCCCCGGCGACTATCTGCTGGCGTTTGCCGACGAGCAGGGACGTCTCATCAGCCATGGTTACTCCATGACTGTGCAGGAAGCACCTGCCACGCAGGGCACTATCAGCGTGTCGTCGTTCATAGTCAAAGATGCGGCAAGCGTTGATGCGATGAAGCTTGAGTTCACGGCCGATGTGACGTGCACCAAAGGCTATTTTATCGGTCAGTTGCGTGCATATGTTTTCCCCGAATCGGGCGGCTCGTCATCGCTGAATCTGGCAAGCCCTATGCTGTATATCCCCGAGGGTGAGACAGAGCATGTGACGTTTGCCGGAGCAATGCCGTCGCTGACCGTAGGTTCGAGATACCATACGCTGATTTATAACAACGGTTCATGGGCCACCGGGGCGGTCGATTTCACAGTAGGTTCAGTAGCGGGTGTGGAGTCGACAGCTGTCGACAACGAGGTCGTGACCCGCGAAGTCTACGACATGTCGGGTCGCGCCGTTGACGGCATGCAGCTCAAGAGCGGCATGTATATCGTGCGTGACCGTCACGCCGACGGCACATACAGCACCGGAAAGATACTTGTAAAATAAGGGCAATCACATATACACATTGCGGCCGCCCCATGATGACTGGAGCGGCCGCAGTTGTGTTTGTCGGTTATGTGGTGAGGGTTTATTCAAGAGGATCTTGCAAAGCCTGCCGACTCATCGGATCCACCAGTGGAATGGCTCCGGGGAGCCCCTGTAGGATTATACGGTTCACCGCGGAGGTGTCGGCAATCGCACGGTTGAGAGTCATGTCGAGACGGTACGCCTCGGTGACCGTCACGCCCGGCATTATCTTAGATAAAATAGTGCCGGTCGACGGAGTCTGTGCCAGCGCGGCGTATTCACTGTAGGTCAAGGTTAAGAAAGCAGTATCGGGGCCAATGCCGCCACGGCGGTCGAGGAGCCAGCCGCCGGTAAGATGCAACGGAGCGGATGATTTCCCCACATCGGATGGCGCCGGAAAGGAGACCAGGTTTTGGTGATCAGGAGTGAGGACAACAGTGACATTATTGTCGACATCGCGGTTTGTTTTGTATATCACAGCCTTGGGAATAGCATTCTGAGTGCTGTTTCGCGCAGGTCGGACAGCTGTAGCAGCATCGATAGGTACATGGTGTGGGGCGGCGCTGTCGTCGTGGGGGCGCGTCGACGAACAGCTCATTGCCGAAAGCAGCGAGCCTGACAGCATTAGGCTGATAAGGCGTGTAGTCATATGCAGTTGCAATAAAAATTGAACACTTATTGTCGGCGGCTTGCACCTCGGCAGAGTCCGCCTCCTTTTCGTCTTTCTGCTGTAAAGTTACAAAAAATCCGTCATTGCCATTGCAAAGTCGTGGATTCCAGATAAATTTGCGTATGTGAATTATAATCGGCAAGTCAATGAATTACACCGTAAATCGCTGTCCTGCCGATTGTTTTAGGCTTGGTTTAATAATTTTATCACGATCGAGTGTTTTTATCAGCTGACCATATATCGGCTGTCCGAAGAAATTACTACTTTTGGGCATAGTTTTAGTTTTATGTTTTGGCGAACACAAACTAAACTAAAAGGGCTAACTCCTGCAATAGGTGCCAGCCCTAATTTTATCTTGGTTCCAAAAGTTTTAGCGGACAGTAATAATAAAATTCAACACACAGCGCATGACTCCGGGAGTCTATTCATCGAATCCGGATTTAGCCGGACAAGCCGCCTCTCAGTCGCAAAACTATGGCACTCGGATATCCCAAGTTCCATCCTCAGGAACCACACAGCCGCAAGAAGGTTTCACCAATGGGAGTGCTTTACCCGATGATTTCAAACTGTGGCTAAGTCGTCATCCCGGACTTACCATAGAAGAGGCTCTTCATCGCTATCGCGAAGAACAAAAAGCCAAACGCCGCCGACAAGGGCCCAGACTACACTAAACCCAATGTCACCGAGAGAAGCAGGAGCCTCCATCGGTGGCGTTTTATCTAATACCTGACATCACTGCTGAGGAGTTGACTATTAGTATGATTAAGCTGTTTTCTTATTTATTGGATGGCCATAGACCAGCAGATTTAACCTTGTCAGTTAGCTCTGACATCTCAGTGTCAGTCAGTTGGCGTTTGACATTATCATGTTTGACTGAGATGTTTGGGGATTCCTTCTTTACTCTTTTACGGAGAGCTTTCCGCTCTTTTTGAAACTCAGCTTTTTCGCGGAGATATTCTTTTTTCATTTCGGAATACTCTCGACGCAGTTGATCTTGCTCAGCTTCCAGTTCGGCCTGTTCTTCGGCTAATTCTACCTGTTCGCGCTCAAATTCAGACTGCTCTGTTTTGTAATCCGAATCCGTGTTATTGCAAGAGATGAAGCATACTGCCATCATTGCGAATAATGTTATAAGTATTGCTTTCATATTATCTATTGTCTTTGGTTTCGTGATAATCTTGAATACCGTCCACTACGTTTACATCCACCTTCTTACCACCGGAAAAGTTCCATGTCAGCGAGAATCCGACATATTGAACCGGGGTTGTGTATTTATACGATACCTTGTTGGTTCCGGCATATCTGTCGAGTTTGCGGCGGTTGCCTAATGGGGTAAAGTCCAATGCAACTTGGAGATTGTCGTCAAGAAATGTTTTATAGACTTGTCCATTTACATTATAAACTGCATGATAGGTACGGTCGAGAGTGCGATAGGTCGGTTCGAAATTGGCATTGAGCATGCCACCCCACCCATGACCGAATCGGAAATTGTTGTTGAAATAGAAATTCTCCTTGAACCGGGTCTTGTTATAATGTATTCCGTCAAGCATTGTGTTCTCGGGAGTGATTTCAATTCTCCCGGAAAGTTTGAAACGCCACCATTTTGTAGGTGATTCCATCCATTCCGCTCCAAAGCCCAATACGCCTTGTCCATTGATATTCACAGGCTTTGTATATGGAAAAGGCGCGTGCGTTTGACCCCTTCGGGCACGCGGGATTTGACCCCTTTGGGCGAAATAAGAATGACCCCTTAAAAGTCCTGGCGGCGGGGGTCAATGTTATTTTACCTCATTTGGTTTGTCAGGCTTTTCTAGCCTTCAGTTTGCGCATGCTTTCTCCGGACAGCTCGATTGTGTGCGCCGAGTGTACTATACGGTCGAGGATGGCATCGGCTACAGTCGGGTCACCGACCATGTCGTACCAGCTTGAGGAAGGGTACTGGGAGGTGATGATGATCGATTTGCGCTCGTGGCGGTCTTCGATTATGTCGAGCAGGATCGGACGCTCCTTCGCGTCAAGGGGCACCAGAAAAAGATCGTCGAGGATGAGCAGCTGACATCGTTCGATTTTCTTGAGCTCGGACTCAAGATTGTTCTTGACTTTTGCGACCTTGAGCTGTCCGAGCAGTTTGGAGGCGTTGGCATACAGGGTGCGTATGCCACGTTTGCAAGCCTCATGTCCCAGTGCGCAGGCCAGGAAGCTTTTACCTGTGCCTGATGATCCAGTGATGAAGAGATTCTGACCGTTTCGGACGAAGTCGAGTGTCGCCAGCCGCTCCATCTGGTTGCGGTCGAGCCCCCGGTTTGTGGCGTAGTCGATTTCCTCGAGATAAGCCTTGTAGCGGAACGCCGCGTTTTTTGTCAGGCGCGTTACTGCGGCCTGTGCGCGCCAGTCCCATTCACGGTGCAGCAGCATCGAGAGGAAGGAGTCGGGAGTCATTGACTGTGCGGTTGTTCCGGCAAGGCTTTCGCGGAAGGCCTCTGCCATTCCGTGCATCTTCATGCGGTTCATCAGGTCCAGCGATGTTGTGTTCTGGTCTGGTTGCAGGGTGGCCGGTGCGGTTTTATCTGTTGTTTCCATTACTGTTGGTGTTGTTGGGTTCGTTTTTGCGGCTGTAGTATTCGCGGCCGCGGATGTTCTTGTGTACCGGAGCAGGGACTGCAGCCGTCGGGCCACAGACAGTTCCGTCCTCATCCGGCAGGAAGTCAGCGTCTTCGCCCTGTTCGAGGATTTCCCTGACTGTCTGATAGCCATATGCCGCCTTCATCGACGCGCAGGCGCACGCCGCCACGAGTCGGTCTGTGCCATACTTCTTTTCAAGCGACAGTATGCCGCGGCA
>DAAN01000029.1 GCA_001701135.1 Bacteroidales bacterium H3 | reverse complement strand
GCGGCTTTCCTGCCGCCGTTATAAACCGTTATAAACCATTCTAAATAATCACCACAAAAAGAGGTCGCGCGGGAAGCGCAACCTCTTTTTGTGGATAAGGGGAATGTGAGCTGTTGATTGTGAACGTCAGCTGTGGCGTGTCAGCGGACGATGAACTTCTTGCCGTTGCGGATGTAGATGCCGGGGACGGTGGGGTTGGCCACCTGGATGCCCTGCAGGTTGAAGATGCGGTTGTCGGCGGCGGCGGCAGCGGGTTCTTCGGTGAAGATGTCGTTGACGCCTGCCTCGAGAGCTTCCTTCACGGCGTCAACAGTGGTGTTTTTGCCGTAGTAGGTGAGGCGGACGTCGTCGAGGCTGATAGTACCTCCTGCGTTGGGAGTTTCGTTGCCGTCGGCGGGGAGTTCAAGACCGATCCAGAAGCTGGGTTCCTCGATGTCGTCGGGATCCTTCTGGAAGTTGGTGACGATGCGGTTGCGGTAGGCGCCGGCGCGGCAGAATGCAACAGTCTGCTCGAAGTTGTCGGGAATCTCGTAGGTCTTGCCGTCCTTTTCAACTTTCACGCCTTCGCCGGGAGCCTTGTCGGCGCCGTCGAGGATGTTGCAGAGCTGCACGGTGGACTCAGGATCGTTGGTGAACATGTTGACGGGATGGATGGCATCGAGGTTGCCGTCGCGGTAGTAACCGTTGCATTCGATCACATAAACGCCGTAGGGGAGTTCTCCAGCGGGAATCTCCTGGAAGAGTTCGAATTCACCGGGCTCGATGTCTGTGATTTCGCATGTCGCGCCGAGATAATTTCCTATCTGCCCCATGGCGAGTTTTCCGCCTTTGATTGACCATGCGTCGGGATTGCAATTATTTACATAGTGGTGGAAACCTGGGTTGGCGATGTGGTATGATACATCGACGGGGTTGGTGAGCGATGCTTTCTCAATCATGGCGTCGCGTTCCTCGCGGGTCACAATTTTCCACCAAGCGTTGGGGTCGGTCTTGTCTACGGTGCTTTCGTTGACTTTATAATCTACGGCTCGTTCGCACTGGGTGGACTGACAGGTTGTGCCCCATGCGGCGGCGTGTTCGTAGAATATCACGTGTCCCTTCTCGGCTGACGATGCCTGATACATGGTGAACACGTTCTCCTGGCCGCTGACGGGATCAAATGCCCACAGGCAGGAGTTGTCGGCATCCATCGAGCCCCAGTCGGCGAACCAGTGGTTGGTTTCCGATGCGCGGACGTTGGTGCTGATCTTGCAAGTGAGGCCTGTCTGGGCGTCAACCTGATAAGGAGTGAACTCGGCACCGGGGGTGTCGAGAATGGGGTGAACTGCCCATTCGCCACCGGCATCCATAAACTGCTTCTGGCCTACGTTGTAGAGGTAGAACATCTTGCCTTCCTCAAGTTGCGACGCTCCGGTGTGGATGTCGGCCAGGCGTTTACTCTCGGCACGGCGACGGATGCCGCGGAGGGTGTTGATGGCTTGCCACTTCTCATCTTTGTTCTGAGCGGCGTCGAAGAGTTCCTGTGCCTTGCTTACGTCAGTGCCGGCGGGGCAAAGAGCCTTGGTGCGGGTGAAGATGTCGAGAATTTCGGCAGCTTCCCGGTGTGGGGCTACTAATGGCGAAAGCTCGCGGATTGCGGCCATCATGTCGGAACCGGAGCCGTTTAGGGCCGGCTTGGCAGCGTTGACAGCTTCGGCAAGACCCTCTGCAGAAGCGTATTTCTCGCCTTCGGCGATAAGGGCGCTGAGGCGCTCCTCGAGAGCGGCTGTGTTTTCGTTGACTTTGGCGGTTTTATAAGTGAGGGTCATCTGTTTGAAGGCGAAGGAGTCTTGAGGGATAATCTCGTTTTTCCAGAGACCGATCACGAGTTTGCCGGTGGACGATACGTTGGCGCTGAGAGGACCGTTTTTGAAGAAACCGTAATGGAATGCGACACCTGAGCCGTATGTCGCGAAGTAAACGCCATTGACTTCGTCGGTATAGCCTTTCTGTCGATCCAGCACAGGGCTGGTCTGGTCGAACAGATTCATTATGAGTGCGCTGGATGCGCCTGCGTAGTACCATGCCTTGTTGTTGAAAGGTCCAGAGGTCTTACCGGTCTCCCATGGAGAGCCTTCGCGATAATAGGCATGGATTGAGAAGTCGTAGGAGCCTTCGGGGAGACCTTCTATCACCGCATATTTGTCGATAATCCCCTGCCAGCCTTCTCGTGCGACAAAGCCGCGGAAGTCACCTTCGCAGACCCAGTTTTGGTCTTCGAATTTGACGTGGTCGAAGATACCTGTTGTGCCCTTCCAGCCCTCGTCATCGCGGATGTTGTTGTAGGTCATGCTGTGGTTAGGGATGAGCCATGTAGCATCGGCGCCTTCGGGGTTGGCCTTGGCTTCTTCCACCATTTTTGCGATGCGTTCCTCGCGGGTTACAAACTGCCAGGTGGAGAGCCCGGTGCCGTCGAGGTCGCGGGTGGGGACATAGCAGTTATAGTCATCCATCCAGTTAGCGCCCAAGTGGTAGGGGGTCGAGATAGTGCCGTCGAGAGCTTCCACACGGATGGTGTAGGCATTGGGCACGCTTCCTTCCTTCGGTTCGATGATCCAGTCGGAGCTATCCCCGCCGCCGTCCATGCCGAACTGAAAATTGGATTCCGAGTCATTGGCGCGTAAGGTGCCGTTGTTGCGGTAGTAACAGAAGATGGAGTATCCCACAAAGCCTGCTGGCTTGTCGAGACGGATGTCCATGCCGATTTTGTTGAGGATTGAGGTGGCTGACCAGGCGTAGGGAATCATGTCGTTGCCGTCGAGCCAGGTGCCGGTCTCCACGTTGTAGAGATAATAAGAGCCTCCGGTCTGGATTTCAGCACCCTGATAGGGCGATGAGGTCAGATGAGCCGGTTCGGCCGCCCATGCGGTGAAAGCACCGCTGATGAGCATGGCAGAGATGAGTAGCTGTTTTTTCATATGGTTAGAGATTTGGTGGGTAATGGAATTTTGGTTTGTTAATTACTTGAATTTCGGTTTGTTAGTTACTTGATTTTGGGTTAATGAATTACTTGTTTTTTGTTCTCATGGACCTATTCCGCCCTAAAGATAGACATTTTATCAGAATTTAAGCTATTTCTTTTTGTTTTTCTTGGATTGCGTTAACAGAAATTAACGCTGATTGTGGGGCGGAAGTTGTGTGGGGCGGCGGCTTTCCGGCCGCCGTTCAATTGAAAAAAGAACATATAGCAGGAAATATATAGGCTGCAGGGATGTTATAGGCGGCAGGAATGCCGCCTCCCCACAAGCCACCGCCCTTATTACCTATTAATGTGATAAAAAAAGGAGATGTGCCGGGGTGGCACATCTCCATGATATTATCAGAGGACTAACTAATTAGCGTAGGATGTATTTGCGGGCGTTGACGATGTAGATGCCGGGTGCCATTTCGGGCAGGCGAGTGATGCCGGCTTCCACGGGGAAGATGGTGCTGCGGCCGTCGACCGAAACAACTGTTACGAAGGTGTTGAGGGGCGAATCCACTACGAAGGCGCAGCCTTCGGTGTAGATTTTCACGCCGGTCTCGCTGGAAACGCGGTCGATGCCCTCGACATCAAAGCCCGAGAATCTGTAGATGCCGTTGTTGACAGCTGCAAAGTTGTCGGTCTTGTTGGAGTCGCTGCCGCCGTTGAAGATGATCTTGGGGGTAACTACCTCGTTGGAAGTCTTGAAAGAAACTTTCCAGAGGTCGCCCTCTTTGGTCATCTCCTTGCCGGGCCATTGGCCGAGATATTCCATGTTGCCGTTGCCTTCGTCCCAGACGTAGGCGTGGACGGTCGACCAGTTCTTGTCGTTGCGGAAGTAGTAGGTGTAGGTCTGCTCTACGGGCACGGGCACGTCGCCGCGGTCAAAGACCACAGCAGTGGTTGTGGCGCCGTTGTCGTCGTGTACGAAACCTTCTTTATACTGGAGGTCGCCTGTCTGGTTGGCGTTGCCGTTGGTGTTGAAGATGATGCCGGTGGTACCTTCGGTTACTTTGGCCACCTTGTAGGTCTTGCCGTCGGAGCCGGTGGCAGTCTGCATCTTCACGCCGGGCCACGATGACTGGCCGGCGCCGCCCCAATAGTGAACATTCTCCTTGTCGCCGCTGTAGGCCAGGTTGTAGTCACCCTTGATGGTGAGAGTACCGGGGGTGGGAGGAGTGGGCTCGTCGGTCTTGGTGTAGGTGAATGTCTGCACGTTGGAGCCGTTCTCATTCTCCACGAAAGTCTTCAGCGTGGTTGTCTCAGTGAAGTTCAGGGGTTGTGAATAGGTGGCTGAGGATGCCGAGGGGTTGGTGCCGTCGATGGTGTAGTGGATGGCGACAGCAGGAGTGGCGGTGAGCGTCACGGTGATGTCGTCGGTGAATGTTGTGCCGCTGACGGGGTTGGCGGTCACTTTGGGTTTGGTGATAACCGGGCCCGGGGCATCGATCTTCTTGGCGTTGGAGCCGCCGTCGTATTCATAGTATACATCGGCGTCGATATCGGTGATGCTGCCGGTCTGTGCGCCGTTGTTGTTGAAGATGATGTTGAATTTGTCGACATCGTCAAACGAATGGTAGTAGAAAGTCTGGCCGCCCACTTCGGTAGTGGCTGTGATCTGCTTGCCGGGCCATTCGCCGAGAAGTTTGCGGATCTCGGTGCCTTCGGTCCATGCATACATGTTGAAGGGTGCGGGAGCTTTCACGTATACGGTGATGGCGGCGTTGGGGTCAACCTTCTTGTAGGTTACGGAGCCGTTGTAGGTCTTGCCGTCGTCGCCGCTCACGCCCCAGTTCACAGTCACGGTCTCGCCGTAGTTCATGTTCTGGCCGATGGTGAAAGAGCGGGTGGCGCCAACCGAGAGGGTCTCGCGGGTGCCGTTGCCGACCTGATACCAGCCGGAGGTGGCGATTTCGTTGAGCGAAACGGTCACGGTGAGAGTTTCGGTCTTGAAAGAACCGCCGTTGGGCGAGAATGAGATGGAGGGGTTGCCGATTACGTCGTCGGCGGTGTAGTAGAACGATGCGCCCTTGTCTTCGAAGGTTACATCGCCGCCGTGAGCCACGGGCGAGGAGCTGTAGATGAATTTGCCATCTTCGCCCACTTTGCCGCCTTTCCAGTCTTTCACGAGCACGCGCACCTGACCCTTGGTGGAGGGGGCGTCTACGGTGATGGAGGAGCCGGAGTAGGTCTGGCCGGTGACGATGTCGGTGTAGGTGCCGGCGGGAACGTCGGTGAAGGTTGCGCCGCCGTTGATGGCTACCAGTGCGTAGCTGTCCTTATAGCCGCGCTTGAAAGCCCAGCCGCCGTTGGCCTCGCAGCCGTCGAAAGTGTACTGGCCCTTGCGGAGGGCAGGCACGGCGGCGCGGATGAGGTTGAGGCGACGGATGTGCTGTGCGAGGTCGGCGTTGAGGGTCTTGTCGACATTGCCCGATGCGGTGTACTGACCGAAGTCAGAAGCGGTGACATCGCCTTCGAGGTATTCGCCGAAGTAGGCGCGACCCGACTGCGAGCGGGGAGTCTTGTTGTTTTCGCCACCCACGTCGATGGGCATGCCCTTCTTGAACTCGACTTCCGAGCCGTAGTAGATACAGGGGATGCCGCGGAAAGTGAACATCCAGGAGAGGTTCTCGGCCCACTGCTCGGTGCCGCCGTTGAAGCGGGTTCCGTCGTTGGGGCCGGGGCAGTAGTCATGCGAATCGACATAGACCACGTTGAACGAGGCGTCGTTATAGTAGTTGTCCTGACTGAACAGACCCTGAAGGTTACCGACGCTGCCGAAACTGTAATGTACGGGGAAGTCGATTACGTTGAGACCCGAAGCCTGCGAATAGTCGGGCTCGTGCCACTGGCCGTTCTGCAGCCATACGTTGTTGCTGCGGGGCTTGTCCTTGGTGTCGCTCTCGCAGACCGCCATGGGGCCTACGGGAGTGTCGTGGCCTTCGGGGAGCACCTGCTGATTCCACCATTCGGCGCTGCCGTCAAACTTGTCGAGGAGAGCCTGGTCGGATTTCCAGGTGTAGAAGTAGCTGGAGAGGTTGGGCTGATCGCGGTAAACCACGCTGCCCTGGAAACGCTGGCAGCACTCGCCGAACATGTAGAAGGGAGCGCCGTTGAGACGTTTGCTCTTGTATTTTTCGCCGAGTTCCTGGAAACGGGGGGTGAACTGCTTGTTGAAAGTCAGAGGTGAGATGTGGCCGGTGGTGTCGATGCGGAAAGCGTCGACGCCCATTTCGATGAATTTGCCGTAGCACTTGACGATGTAGTCGGCCACATAGTCGTTCTCGGTGTTGAGGTCGACGCAGTCGCCTGCGATCTGGCCCCACCAGCGGTTGGGAAGGTCCCAGTTCCAGCCGGTGCCGTAGTGGTGATAGTAGTTGTGGGGTTCGTACTGGGGATTCTTGAAGTATTTCCAGCGCTCCTCATACTGAGCTTTGCCAGTCTGATCGAAATAGTTGGAGCTGAGACGTTCGGAGTTGGGGATAAGCGAGCCGGCGGGAGTGGCCTGGTTGCGGATATCCTGATTGCGCTCAAACAGAGGGTTGAGGTAGACTTCGCCGAAGTTGCCGGTGTGCTGGAGCACAACGTCGAGCACGATTTTCATACCCTTGGCGTGAGCGGCGTCGATAAGGTCCTGGAATTTGACATCCTTCTCCGAACCCCACGATTTGCGGCTCTCATAGCGGAGGTCGACCGACGAGAGGTCCATTGCGTGGTAGCCGTGATAGTCTTCGCCCGAGGCGTTCTGCACCACGGGGGTAATCCAGATGGCGGTGAAGCCGAGAGCCTTGATGTAGTCGAGCTTCTCGATAAGGCCGGCGAAGTCGCCGCGCCAGTCGGGGTCGTTGTGTGCAATCTGCACGTCGCCTTTGTCCCACGAGCAGACGTTGTTCTTGGGGTCGCCGTCGTAGAAACGTGTAGTCATGGCAAAGTAGATGGTCTCGTCGCGGAAGTCGGTACGATCGCCGACAAATGTCGCAGCCGAGGAAGTGCCGGCGACAAGGCTCATAAGCCCCGCGAGCAGCACTTTGTTAAGCTTTTTCATGAGTGGGTAAAAATTGTGATAAGATGAAAAAAATAAGAATGTAAGTTGAAGTGAATATAACCGCTACAGACGCCATGGTAGCAACGCCGGCGGTTGGCTTAGATTGAATTCTCGGCAAAGTTACTCAATAATTTCCATCCATGCAACGCTTTATAGAAAATTTTAATGTCGTCGCGCGAGTGCGCTCCCGGAGATCCGCCGGGATGATGAAAAATATTGGAAATTTTTTGGCGTTTTGTTTGCGGATATTAGAAATATTTGTAAATTTGCAACCGAAAACAAAGAAATGCAAACATTATGCACGCATTGAATAATATGTTCTGGTGGTGGCGCTGCTCAAGATTCCAAAAGTCGTGAGGAGCCGTCGGAGCCGTGTGTGTATAACTCAACTTATAGCAGAGGCCTGTCGAACTTACGACAGGTCTCTGTTTTTTATAGCTTGTTTAATAAAAAATGTTGCCGCGTTTGCGGTGCGATTCATCGGAAATCAAAAGAAATCACAACGATATGACAAACTACAGTGTCGACAAGAACGGTTACTACGGAGAGTTTGGAGGCGCCTATGTGCCGGAAATTCTCTACAAGACCGTGGAAAATCTTCGCGAGGCCTACCTGCCGATTATTGAGAGCGAGGAGTTTCAGAAAGAGTTTCACCGTCTGCTCCGCGATTATGTGGGGCGCCCTTCGCCTCTGTTTCATGCCCGCAGGCTCAGCGAGCGCTATGGTGCGAAAATCTATCTCAAACGGGAGGATCTGAACCACACAGGCGCCCATAAAATCAACAATGCCTTGGGGCAGCTGCTGATTGCGCGCGCCATGGGCAAGACCCGCATCATCGCCGAGACGGGCGCCGGTCAGCACGGAGTGGCCACGGCCACGGCATGCGCGCTAATGGGTATGCCCTGCCGGGTGTATATGGGCAAGACCGATGTGGAGCGCCAGCAGCCCAATGTGGAACGCATGCGCATGCTCGGCGCCGAAGTGATGCCTGTCACCAGCGGCAACATGACCCTGAAAGATGCCACCAACGAGGCGATCCGCGACTGGTGCTGCCACCCCGCCGACACATTCTACATCATCGGTTCGACGGTGGGGCCGCACCCTTATCCCGATATGGTGGCACGCCTGCAGAGTGTGATCAGTGCCGAAATCCGCCAGCAGCTGATGGAGAAGGAGGGACGCGACTACCCCGACATCCTCATGGCCTGCGTGGGTGGAGGTTCCAACGCCGCCGGCACAATCTATCACTATATCGACGACAGCCGTGTAGACATCTACCTCGGGGAGGCCGGCGGCCACGGCGTGACCTCGGGCGAGACAGCGGCCACCATACAGTGTGGTTCGCTCGGCATCATCCATGGCGCCCGCACGCTGGTGATGCAGGATGAGGACGGGCAGATCACCGAGCCATATTCGCTTTCGGCCGGTCTGGACTATCCAGGTATCGGTCCCATGCACGCCGATCTCGCCAGCCGCCGGCGGGTTACCGTAATGGCCGTCAACGACGACGAGGCTGTGCGCGCCGCCTACGAGCTTACCCGCCTTGAGGGTATAATCCCGGCCCTTGAGTCGGCCCATGCCCTGGGAATGCTCCCCAAAATGAAGTTCAGCCCCGACCAGGTGGTGGTGCTCACTGTCAGCGGTCGCGGCGACAAGGATATGAAAACCTATCTCGACAACCGGCACATGGCCGATAACAAGTTTTGAATCATCCGATTATGGCTAAATATAATTACCACACCGCCACCCGCCGCATACTCGGCGATCTCCACACACCCGTGGAGACTTACATGAAGCTGCGCGACCTCTATGCCGAGAGCGCCCTGATGGAGAGCTCGGACTATCACGACAGCAACAACAGCCGCTCGTTTATCGCCCTTGACCCAATAGCATCAATCTCGGTGGGGCATGGCAGCGCCCTGATGCGTTATCCCGACGGCACTTCGGAGAATGCCGCGATTGACGGCACTTTCCGTGTGGAGGATGCGTTCCGGCGCTTCCTCGACCGCTTCGCCGTGGAGGGTGAGCGTCGCGAATACTGCGGCCTTTACGGCTACACCACTTTCAATGCCGTGCGCTATTTCGAGAATATCCCCGTGAAGGATTCCACGCAGGAGCGCAACGATGCCCCCGACATCCTTTATATCCTTTACAAATATGTGATTGTCTTCGACCACTTCAACGATACCATAACCCTGGTGGAGATGATCGAGCAGGATGAACCCGACTCGCTCGACGGCATCGAGAACATCATCACCAACCACAATTTCACGGCCTACGATTTCCGTCCCACAGGTCAGGTGGAGAGCACACTCACCGACGACGAGCACCGTGAAAACATCCGTCGCGGCATAGCCCACTGCATGCGTGGCGATGTGTTCCAGATTGTGCTGAGCAGACGCTTCATACAGCGTTTCGAGGGTGACGATTTCAAACTCTACCGCGCCCTGCGCAGCATCAACCCCAGCCCGTATCTGTTCTATTTCGATTTCGGCGCATTCCGCATCTTCGGTTCTTCGCCCGAGACGCATTGCCGCATAGAGGGTGGCCGTGCATTCATCGACCCGATCGCCGGCACCACGCGACGCACCGGCGACGCCACCCAGGATGCGCGCAACGCCGAGTATCTGCGCAACGACCCAAAGGAGAACGCCGAGCATGTGATGCTTGTGGATCTCGCCCGCAACGATCTCAGCCGCAACTGCCACGGTGTGAAAGTGGATTTTTACAAGGATATGCAGTATTATTCGCATGTGATCCATCTGGTGAGCCGCGTGAGCGGCGAGCTTGACGAGGGCGCCGATCCGGTAAAAGCGTTTATCGACACCTTCCCCGCCGGTACCCTCTCGGGCTCTCCCAAGGTTCGCGCAATGCAGATAATCAGCGAGCTGGAGCCGCACAACCGAGGCGCCTATGGCGGCTGCATCGGGTTCCTCGGTCTCGACGGCTCGCTCAACCAGGCAATCACCATCCGCACTTTCGTGAGCCGCAACAACGAGCTGTGGTTCCAGGCCGGTGGCGGCATCGTGGCCCACAGCAATGTGGAGTATGAGCTGCAGGAGGTAAACAACAAGCTCGGCGCTCTGCGCCGGGCCATCGAAATCGCAGAAAAAATTTAAGAGCTTGCAACCGACATGAAGACTGTAATCATAGACAACTACGACTCGTTTACATATAATCTGCGCCATCTGGTGCGGGAGACCGGCCATGAGGCCGATGTGCTCCGCAACGACCGCTTCTCGCTGCCCGAGCTGGAGAAGTATGACAAAATAATCCTCAGCCCGGGTCCCGGCATCCCCTCGGAGGCGGGATTGCTGTGCGATGTGATCAGCACCTATGGCGGCCGCAAGCCCATACTCGGGGTGTGTCTGGGGCATCAGGCCATCGGCGAGGTGTTTGGCGGCAGGCTCACAAATCTTCAGGAGGTGTTTCACGGCGTGCAGACCCCCTGCCGCCGCATTGCCGACGACTATCTTTTCGATTCTCTGCCCGACGAGTTCCCGGTGGGGCGCTACCACTCGTGGGTGGTCGACGCCACGGGGCTGCCCCCCTGTCTGGAGGTGACTGCTGTGAGCGACGAAGGGCAGATCATGGCGCTACGCCACCGCGATGCCGACATCCGCGGCATACAGTTCCATCCCGAATCGGTGCTGACACCCGACGGCGCCGCAATCATCACCAACTTCCTGAATCATTGAAAAAATGAAAGAGTTATTATCCAAAATAGCCGACGGCAACGTGCTGTCACGCGCCGAGGCGTGTGCGGTGATTCACAGCATCACCGAGGGACGGTTCAACGAAGCGGGCATTGCCGCTCTGCTCATGGGGCTTAGGCTGCGCGGAGTGAAGACCGACGAAATCCTGGGTCTGCGCGACGGCATGATCGAGACGGGTGTCTCCGTGGATTTCTCGCCTTACGAAATACTCGATATAGTGGGCACCGGCGGCGACGGCAAAAACACGTTCAACATATCCACCTGCTCCTGTTTCGTGGTGGCGGGCGCAGGTTTCAAGGTGGCCAAGCATGGCAACTATGCAGCCACCTCCACTTCGGGTGCTTCCAACGTGATCGAGGCGCACGGGGTTAAGTTTACCGCCGATCAGTCGCTGTTGCATCGCTCCGTCGAGGAATGTGGCTTCGCTTATCTCCACGGGCCGCTGTTTGCACTGGGCATGAAAGCTGTGGCGCCTGTGCGATGGGCACTCGGCATAGCCACCTGCTTCAATCTGCTCGGCCCGCTGGTCAATCCATGCCGCCCGCAGTATCAGCTGCTCGGCGTGGCCAATCTGAATCAGATGCGTCTCTACAATAGTGTTTACGAGCGGCTCGGCATAGGTTACGGGCTGGTGACCAGCATCGACGGTTACGATGAAATTTCGCTCACGGGCACTTTCAAGGTGAAAACGCCTGCCATGGAGAAAATTTTCACCCCCGCCGATCTGGGGATGGAGAGGGTGGCGCCATCCGACCTCTACGGAGGTGAAACCCCTGCCGAGGCGGCACGCATTTTCGACGATGTTCTGGAGGGACGCTCCTCGCGGGCACGGCGCGATGTGGTGATTGCCAACGCCGCTTTTGCCATAAAGGTGATCCGACCCGACATGTCGGTCGACGACTGCATGGCCATGGCCCGCGAGTCGCTGTTGAGCGGCCGCGCTCTCGCATCTTTCCGTAAATTCGTGACACTAAACAGCTGAGGCCTTATGCAGGATATATTACAACAGATTCTCGCCGACAAGCGGATTGAGGTGGAGGCTGCAAAGCGCGCTCTCCCTTATGAGCTGCTTGACCGGAAGGTTGAGGCGTTGCCCGCGCGCCGCCGGCTGTCGATGCGCGCGGCTCTCGAGGCATCTCAGTCGGGTATTATCGCCGAATTCAAACGCAAATCCCCCTCTAAGGGGTGGATTCACCCCGATGCACTCCCGACAGAGGTGGTGCCCGGATATGCAGCCGCCGGAGCGTCGGCGCTGTCGGTGCTTACCGACAGCAAATATTTCGGAGGGTGTCTCGATTTCATCCGACGGGTGCGTCCGCTGGTGGATATTCCCATTCTCCGCAAGGATTTCATAATAGATGAATATCAGTTGCTCGAGGCTCGCGAGGCGGGTGCCGACGCCGTGCTCGTTATCGCAGCGGCGATGCCGGTAGAGCGGGCTGCTGAACTGGTGGCCAAGACGCACCGGTTGGGGCTGGAGGTACTGCTGGAGATTCATTCGGCCGACGAATTGCCCTATGTAGAGGCAATGCCCGATATGGTGGGAGTGAACAACCGCAATCTCGGGTCGTTTCACACCGATGTGGAGAATTCGTTTCGTATTGCCGGGATGCTCCCCGAGGGGGTAACGCGGGTGTCGGAGAGCGGCATCTCGGATCCCGTTACCGTATGCCGCCTGCGCGACGAGGGGTTCCGCGGATTCCTTATCGGCGAGTCGCTGATGCGCGAGGCCGACCCGGCTGCCGCGCTCGCTGAATTTGTCAATTCCGTTACCCGAAAGTCATGCCGCCCGATATTATAAAAGTGTGCGGAATGCGCGACCGGACTAATATCGCTGCCGTGGAAGCGCTCGGAGTGGATCTCTTAGGGCTGATTTTTGCCCGCAGATCGCCTCGCTTTGTCTGCTCTCCTCTGCCCGCGCCCTCCGATGCGACGCCCCGCGTGGGTGTGTTTGTCGATGCTTCCGAAGATTTCATTCTGAAAATGGTAGGGGAGTATGGACTCGGCAAAGTGCAGCTCCATGGCAGCGAGAGTGCCGCCCGGTGCAGGGCGCTCGCCGCGAGGCTCCCCGATGATGTGTCGCTGATAAAGGCGTTCAGCGTCGGCGGCGACGCACCGTTGCCCGACACGGCTCCTTACGAAGGAATTTGTGAATATTTTATTTTCGACACCGCCTGTGCGTGCCACGGAGGGAGTGGCAGACAGTTCGACTGGTCGGTGCTCGACGGCTACCGGGGCACAACTCCCTTTCTGCTCAGCGGAGGCATCGGACCCGACAGCCTCGACCGTCTTGCAGAATTCCGTCATCCGCTCTGGGCGGGGGTTGATCTTAACTCCCGTTTCGAGACGGCTCCGGCGCTGAAAGATGTCGGCCTTCTCTCCGATTTTATAAAACAATACCGCAAACAGTTAAAAAGCAATAATTTATGAACCGTATAAATCGACTCTTCAATAATAAAAAGTCAGGCATTCTCTCACTGTATTTCTGCGCCGGTGCGCCGACGCTCGATTCCGCGCCCGAAATCATCCGCACTCTTGCCGACGGGGGCATTGACATGATAGAAATCGGCATACCTTTCAGCGACCCTATGGCCGACGGTCCGGTTATTCAGGATGCCGCTACAAAGGCGCTACGCAACGGCATGTCGCTCCGCGTGCTGTTCAGCCAGCTCGCCGACATCCGCCGCGACGTCGACATCCCACTGATACTGATGGGTTATCTCAATCCGATCATGCACTTCGGGTTTGAGGAGTTCTGCAGAAAATGTGCCGAGACCGGCATCGACGGCATGATAATCCCCGACCTCCCTTTCAAAGACTATCTCGAGACCTACAAACCGGTAGCTGACCGCTACGGGCTGCGCATCATCATGCTGATAACCCCGGAGACCTCGGAGGAACGCATCCGGTTTATCGACAGCAACACCGACGGCTTTATCTACATGGTCTCGTCGGCTGCGACCACCGGCGCACAGAAGGAATTCGATGCCATAAAACAGGCCTATTTCAATCGGGTTAACTCCATGAATCTGCGCAATCCCCGCATGATAGGCTTCGGCATCTCCAACCGCCAGACCCTCGAGGCAGCCCAAAGCAACTCTGCCGGCGCCATCATCGGCTCCCGTTTCGTCACCCTCCTTGCCGACCACCCCGCCCCCGAAGCCCTCTCGCGCCTCCTCGCCCTCCTCCGCGAATAAATCAATATAATCATTTTGCATAACCCAACATTTTGATTATCTTTGCGGTTGATGTTTTCCAAATATAATCTACCATGAGTATAGCAACCGCTTCAAAACTTAACCATCTCCTTTCCGAGAGTCTTCCCGGCGGAATTCTGGTTGGCTTGATAGTCTGGCGCGTGGCGTTATGTATCGTCGTTCTGTAATCATGAACTCGACTTTGTGCGGGCCAGGCGATTTCGAGATATTAACAGGCCCGGGGTGCAAACTACATCATCACATAAGCTGACTTTGAAGCAATGAAAACCAATCTTTTACGAAATGCAGGCATATTCGTTTTTCTTTTAGCCGCAACGTTGTGCGCGCATGTTTCGGCCGAAGATACCCTTGAAATGTTCAGCAAACGCGGCCAGTGGGAGCAAATGAACATTTCCTACGCCAACATCCACATCGGACTTGAAAAACCGTTCTCCGTGCTCCATATCTCCGATACGCATCTCAGCGGTGTCTATCCCCATGAATCGGATAGAAAGCGTAACTTGTCCAGGGACCGCACGCAAACTTTCGGAGGTTTGCAGGCCGACGCTCTCGCTGCCTCGATGGACTGGGCCGGCCGATATTGCGACTACGTGGTGCATACCGGCGACTTAATCGACTTCCAGAGCGAGGCCAATTATGATGTGGCGAAAAAGTATTTAGGCGACAACCTGATTATCAGTGTCGGCAACCACGAGTTTTCTCCTGAAATGTGGCTCAGCGAAATCCCGGAAGAACGAACCGAGCTCTATAAATCGTACACCAGGGACGAGATAAACTCGGTGTATGGCATAGACTCCAAATTCCAGTCGAAGACCGTCAACGGGGTCAATTTTGTGGCAATCGACAATGTTTATGGCACTGTGACGCCCAATCAGGTGAAGCGCTTCAATCAAGAGATCAAAAAGGGACTGCCCATAGTGCTGTGTATGCACGTTCCTTTCTTTTCCGATGAAATGTGGCGCGCCAATGAAAGATACTGGACCCGTGGCGGCGCAAAGTTCCGCGATGCTTCAGTCCCCCGGCCAAAAGGCGATTATCTGGCGCAGCAAACTGACAAGACCACGCGCGAGTTTATTGCCGCGCTCAAAAAAGAACCGCTCCTCAAGGCCATTCTCGCCGGCCATATCCATATAGGCTATCAGGAGGAGTTTTCGCCTACGGCAACCCAGTACGTCGCCGGGCCGAACTTCATGTTTAGCGGGCGCGAAATCCTTTTTGACTGATAGCGCGAAAACCCCCAAACCCCTATATCCCAAATTCCAGTTGAAATTCCGTCACATAAATATACCGCTCTAAGTCAATAATCAAGGGCTGATTCAGGCAAAGCTTCCGGTCGGACACTTCGCGCGAATCAGCCCTCTTTCAGATTCTTAAAGATTGTGTGTTTCCCTTAGATTAATCTGTAGTGTTAATATTCAGACGTGTTTTGAAGGATGGGTTGTGGCGATTATAAGGTGGCTGCCACACATCTGACGTAGTTTGTTGCTGTTGTCGTTGTGGCAAAGACAACGCCGTCGGATGAATAATAGTAGCCTTGATTCCCGTTGCCGCGGCCTGTGCTGGTCCAATAAGAATTGCTTCCGAGAGATGCGCCTCCATATTTTAACAGAGCGCTGTCGACGTGTAACCTCCTTCTTCTGTTGTAACTGTTATTGTTGCGGAACCGAATCCCGCACCGGTGACAATAATGTTGCTGCCGCTTTTCGAGACAGTAGCAACGGAGGTGTTTGAACTTGTGACTTCAAAACATTAGTGGACACTAATGTTGCGAGAATTCTTATGAGCCAAGAACAAAGCACAAATAGCGCTTTTATTATGTCTGCAACACCCTCAAAGCCCTAAGCGCTTCTATGTGCATTGCGATGGAAAATTATATATAATTTTCCACCCCCCCCAAAATGCAAATCTATATTCCGCAGAAAAACATCAACGCAATGCTGTCAGTTGAGATTAGGGGTGATCAGTTGAAATATTAATGAACTATTGAAATTGGGAAATTGGAGGGAATTCACAAAAAAGCGTTATCTTTGTGGCAAGATCTGCACACTTTGGCTCTAAAGGGTGTGCTGTCTGATGAGTCTTTATGGCCTCAACAACAGATATAGAACAAGGATTGACGGCAGCGCCCAAGGGCGTTGACGGTGCCGTAGGCTTGCCCGCGGCCAAATGGTTCGTGGCGATTGTAAACTCCCGCCATGAAAAAGCTGTCGGCGAAAAACTCAGCGCCGCCGGTATAGAAAATTATGTCGCCACTCAGAAAGAGATGCGTGTGTGGGCCAATGGCCGCCGCAAAATGGTCGAAAGGGTGGTGATCTCCTCGATGGTATTTGTGAAATGTACTGAACCGGAACGTAGGAGAATTGTGACGTTGCCATATATCAACCGCTTTCTGGTCAACCGCTCCGCCAAGTCGGGAGGTTTGAACAAACCGGTGGCCGTGGTCAACGATACCGAGATCAGAAAGTTGAAGTTTATGCTCGGACAGGCTGATTCGCCTGTGGAATTCGTGCCTACGGAATTTCGTGTCAAGGACACGGTGCGCGTGATCCGCGGCAATCTCCGCGGTCTCGAGGGGGAAATCCGCGAGAACTCCGACGGCACGCACAATCTTGTGGTCAGCCTCGCCCTCTTGGGGGGTGCCACGGTGATCATCAATCCCCACGACGTAGAGAAACTTCCCCTATAGGGGCGGTGACCGACACTCTGCAGCCTCGTCAAGATATGCCTGTCCTGTTTCAGATCAACGCCAGTGCCAACCGGGGCGCGATCGGCAAAATCACCGAGATAATAGGGGAGGAGGCGATTTCGCGCGGCTGGGAGAGTTATATCGCTTATGGCCGGGATGCCTGTGATTCGGCTTCTCGCCTGATCAGAATCGGCAGCCGGTTAAATCCCTATCTTCATTATGCCTCACAGAGGGTGCTTGATAATGAGGGGCTTGGCTCGGGACGGGCTACCGCAAGACTGATTGAACGGATCAAAGCCATCAGGCCCGACATAATCCAGCTGCATGACCTTCACGACCATTATCTGAACTACAGGCTGCTGTTTGAATTTCTTAACAGCACCGACATCCCGGTTGTGTGGACGATGCACGATTTCTGGGCTGTGACCGGTCACTGCATGTACTTTGTCAGCCGGAATTGTGACCGTTTCAAGACCGGTTGCCACGGCTGCCCGATGCGCGGGGAATATCCCAAGACTTTTTTTAACAGATCCGCGCAAAACTATAGGCTTAAGAAACAGCTGTTTGGCGCCAAGGGGAATCTTCATGTAGTGGCCGTGAGCCGGTGGGTGGCAGATCAGCTACGCGAATCGTTTTTAGGCGACAGACCTATTCATGTCATCGCTAACGGAGTCGATACCGCGGCTTTCCGTCCCTGCGATGACCCGCAGATCTCTTCCATGTTCCCCGGAAAATTCGTGATTCTCGCCGCCGCCTCGCAGTGGACTGAACGCAAGGGGATGAAGCACTACCTGAGGATGTCGGAGATGCTTGCCGACGACGAGATAATAGTATTGGTTGGTCTGAATCCGCGCTTTGCCAAGGGATTGCCCCACAACATCATAGCTGTGCCGCACACGACCGACACCGGGAAGCTGGCGGCTCTTTATTCACGCGCCGATGTGGTGACGGTAATGTCTGCGGCCGAAACTTTCGGAATGACTATAGTGGAAGCCTATGCCTGCGGCACACCGGTAGTGGTTTTCGACAATTCGGCGCCACCTTCGCTGGTAACCGCTGATCCTCCCTCGGGGTATGTTGCCGAAAATCAGAATGTTGAATCGGTTTGTGACGCCGTGAAAAAGATCAAGCAGGCCGGAAGCGGGAGCTTCGGACGACATTGCCGGGAGCTGGCTCTGCGCAAGTATGACAAAACCATTTGTTCCGGGCGGTATCTCTCGCTTTATGAGAGCCTGCTCTGAAAATGCTGAGACTGATGGAATATCTCATTATATTCGTTCTCCTTTTCTGTCTGGAAATGATATACTTCCGCATTGCCCGGAAGTATCAGATCGTAGATAAGCCCGACACCCGGAGCTCGCACGCTTCAGTGGCGCTCAGCGGAGGAGGCATCATATTCCTGCTTATGGTGTGGATTTATGCCGCCTTCTTCGGTGTGGCCTGGCCATGGTTCCTGCTGGGAGTTACGCTGGTGGGACTCGTAAGCTTTGTCGACGATATTCATCCGCTGTCCGATGCGTTGCGCCTGGCGGTGCAGTTCGCGTCGGTGTTCCTGATGTTCTGCCAGTTCGGCATCCTAAGCTGGCATGACTGGTGGGCGGTGGCCATAGCGTTGACAGTCAGTGTCGGAATCCTCAATGCCTACAATTTTATGGATGGCATAAACGGTATAACCGGCGGTTATTCGCTCGCCGTGATCGCTCCGCTGATCTATCTCAACCACGCGCTGGGCTTTATGCCGCAGTCGTTTCTGTATGTGGTGGGGCTTGGCGTGCTGGTGTTCTGCTACTTCAATTTCCGCAAAAAAGCCAGATGCTTTGCGGGAGATGTCGGTTCGATCACCATGGCGTTTATCATAGTGTTTGCGCTCGGCAACCTGATAATCAGGACCGGAGACTTTGCGTATGTCGTGTTTCTTGCTGTATATGGCGCCGATACGGTGCTTACCATCTGCCACCGTATCATGCTGCGTGAAAACCTGCTCGAAGCGCACCGCAAACATGCTTATGAGCTGATGGCCAATGAGCTGCATATGCCGCAGCTGACGGTGGCGCTGATCTACATATCGCTACAGCTTGCCATCTCGTTCGGCATGATATTCCTGCCGGTCAACCATTATTTCTACCTCGGAGGCGTGACCGTGCTCCTTGCCGTGGCCTACATCATCTTTATCCGGCGCAACTACCACCTGCATAAGGAATACCTCCATTCGCATAACAGATAGATGAGATTGAAGGAAATAGTAAAAGAATACATGTCGGTTGTTCCCATGACCAAATATCAAGGAAAAGGATAAAAACCTCGTCAGGTTCGCATCGGAGTTGGCTTCAAAGTTGAAGGAGACGGATGTAAGAAATTCTTCTTTTGCTGTCGGTGTGGAAAGTGGATGGGGAACCGGCAAAACCACGTTTCTCAGTTATATCAGGGAGGAATTGCCCGCAGATTCGATCGTCGTGGAGTTTAATCCGTGGCTGTCGTTGTCCGACCGTTCGCTGGTAACGGCCTATTTCAATTCTCTGGCAAATGTTGTGTCGGAGAATCTGGATAAAGACTTGTTCTCGCCTATTCAAAAATATGGGGAAGCGATCGCGTCGCTCGACGGTATAGGGGGTTGGATGGAGGTGTTGAGGCTGATCCGCAACACTGCCGATTTCCCCGGCATTGTCTATATCGTGGCTTACGACAAAGGTTATGTGGCAGCCCAGCTGACAATTATGCACGCTATTTCACCTTCGCTATCGAACCCGATATACTCCGTAAGGAATCGTTTGAAGAGTGGCTGAAATGCCGGAATGAAGAAGAAACAGATATCTGGAATAAATTCTATGACCATTACAGGCGCAAGAGTCTGCTGTTTCAATTTGCTAAGCACACGACAGCGGATTTATCGACAGAACAGTTTAAAAGATTCATCACCGGTCTGTTAAGACTTTGGAGCCGAGATGCCCGGAATGAAAAGAATGTGCAGGCTATCCTCGTGCAGGTCCTCGACAAGGAGTATACGCCGCAGATTGTCGAAAGCGAGTTTTTTGACTGGTTCGAAAAGGAAATCGCCAAATACCGTACTGACGAACGGCTATATGTCTCCGCATCAAATCTTTACAACAGATTAAAGACTACCGGATGTCATGATGTCGCACTTGTCAATGATCTTGAAAGAGAGAATCTGAAACGGTATCTTGTTGATTTTAAACCAGATGCTCTGGATATCCAGCGCTCCAAAACCGGGCTGCACCAAATCTATGAGAAGTCACTTGTCTGGGAGTCCCATGAATATGGCTATGATGAAACCACCGGAGAACCGGTAGTAGAGAAAATTGGTTCTACAGCGATATTTGATGTACTAATAGAGCATTTCAAGATAAATCCCAGCCCGAACAAAGCGCAGTTCCTTGATGAAATGTTCTATTACGACGAGCTGGGCCCATACGATGAAACGATAAGAGTGGTAATGGATGAAAACGAATGTGACTTACAGATAAGATCCTATTTCGGCCAGCGCAAATACTATGACGATTTCGTGGATTCCGCCTTCGTCGGCAATCCGTAACAGCTTGATTATCATCAAATAAGTTCTAATATAAGACCGCTAACTCGTTGAGAATTAGCGGTCTTTTTTATGGTGTCACCGATATTGTCGGTATTTGTATAGTCGCGTGGTTGCCAACTATATACGTTCAATGCGACGATGGATAATATCACTTTTCTTAACTAATTAGCAAATAGACAAAACATATTAACTCAATTTAACAAAGTGTATTTTATCAAAATCACCAATCAGAATCCATCAAAATCAGAAAATGGTTTGGCAGATTCGGGTAAAATCACTAATTTCGCAATCAATTAGGAAAGAGATGAAATACCTGAGTAGAATTGCCGACAAGACTCTTGATCTGAGGCTTGAAGCCGTGGTGGATGGCCAGCCTCGCTTGATGAAATGAGCGCAAAAGCAAAATTGCTCATCGCAAAGGATTACGTTGATGAAATCTGCGATAAGGACATTTCAAGAGTGGACAAGACGCGTAGAAAACCAACACTAGCTCGACTGATTCTTCGCTCTTATGCCAGGAATATCTGTACTTTGGCGAAGAAAACTTCAATGGTTGCAGATGTAGCAGAAGAGATGGAGGGAACATCGATGCCAACATTTGATGACTATGTAGGCGCGTTGGAGAAACTGTTTGTCATAGACGACATTGAGGCATGGTCGCCTGCCATTCGTCCAAAGACGGTAATACGCACAGGAAAGAAGCGTTGTTTCGTAGACCCCTCTATCGCCGTTGCTGCTTTGGGCGCATCTCCTGAGAGTCTTGAACTTGATCTTAACACATTCGGATTTATTTTTGAGTGTCTCTGTTTCCGCGACATACGGGTATATTCGCAAGCATTAGGTGGACGGTTGTCATATTATCATGATCGTTATGGTTTAGAGGCTGACGCAGTTTTACACCTTGATGATGGACGATACGCCCTTATCGAATGTAAACTCGGCAGTCGAGAAATTGAGGACGGTGCAAATCATCTCCTTGAAATCAAACACCTTGTTAAAGAAAAGAGCAGAACGGAACAACAGATAAGACTTCGCGAACCGGATATGCTGATTGTCCTCACAGGTGGAGAAATGGCCTACACCCGAGAGGACGGAGTGAAAATAATCCCAATAGGTTGTTTAAAGGATTAACATTAAATATTTCATCCAACTGCTCATGAGCCAATATTTTCAAGGTGCAAGAATAAAAAAAGAGAGCTGTATTTCTACAACTCTCTGATTTTCAGGTGGTGCCAACGGGAATCGAACCAGTGACACAAGGATTTTCAGTCCTTTGCTCTACCAACTGAGCTATGGCACCTTGATGGGTTTGCTTTCTGCGTTTATGCTCTGTCGCTGCGTTGGTTGCGACGGGCTTTTCTGTTTCAGCGTTGCAAAGGTAGGAACTTTTTTTGAATCTGCCAAATGTTTTGCGGCTTTTTTGCTTTAGAGGAGGTTTTTTGCTTATTTTTTGATTAATACAGGGCGGTTTTTCGATTAAAACGAGGGTGTGTCATAATGGCTCATCTGGGTCGTCGCTTGAAGGATTCTTTGCAGAGCAAAGCGACCAAAGGTCGATAACGGCCTCGGTCACAATCTCCAGATTGCTCCCATCGGCCTCACCTCCAAGCTCCTACCATCTGAACCATTCTGACAGCACCCTCCCATCCGGGTATAATTAGCGCTGTGTCAAAATGCTTGACACAGCGCTGGAGGTATGCGGGTTGGACGGATTTTTCTTTGGAGAGAGGTTGGAGAGGGGAGGAGAGTGAAATGTAGAGAGAAGAGAATTTGGAGAGAGATAAGAGAGGGGAAGGGTGTTATCGGACGAGGTGTTTCTCGGTGTGGGTTCGGCCGTCGGATAGGCGTGTGGTGACGATGTAGATGCCGGGGGTGAGGGCGGAGAGGTCGGGGGCGCCTGAGCCGGCGGTCACGGCGATGCCTGCGAGGGTGTGGATTTCGTAGGAGAGGGGTGCGGCGTCGGCGGTGACGTCGTCAATGCCTGCGTTGCGCAGCTCTTCCAGGGGGTAGTCGGTCTGGAATTCCACGCCGTCAAGGGTGTATTTTACGGTGAGGGTTTTGCCTGTGTGGACGGCAGAACCGAGGGGTGCGTAACCGTCTTTGCCGACATAGGCGGAGTATTTGCCGTCGATTTCGATCGACTTGAACTGGATGCGCGGGGGCATTTTGCTTTCGAGGAATACGCGGCCGAAGGATTCTTCGAGGCGGATGTTGTAGATTTCTTTCACTTTGCAGCCTTCGGTGTCTACGGCGTCCTGATAGTTCTGGATTGTGCCTCCGGGGATGAAGTATTCGGCTCCGGGCACTACATAGCTGTAGGGGATTTTATTGGATAGTTTGTAGGCGTCGATGTAGATGCGGGGGGTGAGGGTAGCTCCGTCCTTGACTTCGAAAAAATATGCGAAGGGGGAATGTTCAACGCCATTGGCAGTGGCCTGATTATAGATGTTGACGGTGTGTTTGCCTGAAGTATAACGGAGCATCTCGGTGCCGACTCTTAAGAATTTCCCAATGGTGATCATAGAAATGTTGGAGTTGGTTCCGAAATTGCTGCGTCCGTCGCTCCCTCCTGAAAAGCTGGTGGATTTGGGGAGTTTGACGTTGGTGAGTTTCGGGCAGCCGGAGGTGACATCAAGTCCGAAATGCATATACGAGCCGTTGTTGTTGTATTGAGTGAGGTCAAGTTCGACGAGATTGGCACAGTCTGCGAAACAATAATTGCCGATTCCGCCAAGGTTCCACCAGTCCTGCAGATCTTCCACTCCAGCCATGAAAGAAATTTTAGTAAAACCGGTTTCGGCGAAAATACTGTCACGTTCCAGCGTGAGTTCGGGCGAAAGGTTGGCCGATGCGAGATTCTTGCAATTCTTGAAGGCGGCATCGCCGAGCTTTACTTTGCCGCGGAAATCAACCACTTCAAGTTTTTTTGAGCTGCGGAATGCTCCGGCCTTGATTTCGGTTACCGAAGCGGGGATTGTCAGTACCATCAGCGCCGAGTTGGCAAAAGCGTTTTTCTCGATGGTAGTTACGCTGGAGAGTTCGATCTGGTTTAGATTGCGGCTCCCCTGAAAAGCGCATTCGCCGATAGTGGTGACCGACGATGGTACATTGAATTTGGTTGCGGCAGCCGCCTGCGGGAAAGCCACGAGGGTTTTGCGGTCGACGGTGTAGAGCACCCCGTTGATGGCTTCCAGCTCCTTATTGTTGCTGTTAACCTCAAAAGCGGTAAGCTTTTTCATGCCGGTGAAAGCGCCGGCAATGTATTTGGTTTCCAGATCGGGAGGGAGTACAAGGGTGGTGATGGTGCTGTTGCCGTGGAATGCGTTGCGGGCAATGATATTGATGCTGCTTCCGGGGATGAGTTTGCCGTTGGCGGTGCTGAATTTCTGTGGTACGCGCACGAGCACGTATTCATGCTCCTCTTTGCGGATGAGCAGACCATGGGTGGTGGCGAAGTAGTAGATGTTATCAGCCGCTACTTTAAAGGTGGTGAGTTTAGGGCAGTTGTAAAAGTTGTCGGCTGCGGCACCGGGTGTGGCATAGCAGTTGCTGCCGATTTCCTTGATGTTTGCGCCGATGGTAATTTCTGTGACTTCGGTGAGATTGTCGAGGGCGTGGGGTGCGATGGCGTTGATCTTGTAGGTGACACCATCCTTTTCATAGGTGTCCTTCAGCACGAGCTTGCCCGAGGTAGGCTGGTTGCCGCCCCAGCTGAGGAGGCGACAAGTTTTTTTCGAAGCGTCGAAATTGTCGTACTTGTAAGTGATGGCCCGGCCGCTGAAAACTGTTGCGGCCAGAAATGCGATAAGTAAGAATTGTCTCATATAATTGTGATAGAATTTTCGCGGAGTGGTGCAAAGGTAGATAAAAAGGGGAGGAAACAGCCTTTAAAGCGGTCTATTTGCGGTCTACAAAGGCAAATCCGGGACATAAACGGGGTATATTAGGGGATAAAGATGTTAAAAAAGCGCTAACTTTGCAGAGTAATGAAAAAGTTACCTGCCTTCTTACTTATATTGATTCTTACACTTTTGGCGGGGTCGTCGTGCCACCGCCAACGGAATCTGTCGCCTTTCGGATGGACACCCGTTGACCCGGAATTCGACTCGCTGACACTGCGCGTGGAACGCCTTATGATAGCATGCGAGTCGATACCCGAGATTTTTCCCATCGTTGAAAGGATGGAGAGCATTGCCGCCCTTCATCCCGATGACGAGGTGATTGCCCGGCGCACCATGTTCTGGCGGGGACGCGCACAATTCTATCTCAGCGAGGATTCCCTGTATAGCGCATATATCGACAGTGCCATAGCGATGACCGACTCGGCACGTTCTCCCTATGATTACCGGCGCATGAAATGGCAGGTTGATCTGGATTATCATGAACCGACGGTCGAACGGTATCAGGAGCTTGTAGACCAGTATGAATTTTTCCTCAGTACCGGCGATTTGGTTATTTCGGGTGCTACTGCGCAGGAAATCGGCCTGTTTCTCTATGAGCTTGGTGTCTACGACGAGGCGAAACAATATCTGCGCAAGAGCGATTCGCTGGTCACACTCGGCGGGTATGCGGATATAGCAGCTAACAACCGCATGAATCTGGCGAATGTATATCTGTTGTCGGGCGACACCGCGGCATGCGAGCGAGAATGGCATGATATGCTTCAGGACACAGTGTACAGGATGCCCGACGCTGTGCGTCACAGGGTGCTGATTAATGTGTATTCGCTTCGTCACCGCGATACGGTGGCGCTTGACGAGGCTTTCCGGCTTGCCCAGGAAGATCCGGGCGCGGGGCAGCTTTACACACTATATTCCGCGTTTCTGACCGAGGTGGCACTTCGCAATAATAATCTCAAAAAGGCTCGGGAGTATCTTGACTTTGGTCGAAAGTATATTGATCAGGCAGAAAATCCCTCTATGGTCAGGGATTACCTGAGGTCGGCATCCAGCTACTGGGTTGACGAAGGGAATGTCGACAGCACTCTGGAATATCTGCGGGAATGGGCCGAGCTCAACGACTCGATCAACAGAGCAAACAATGGCACCGATGTCTGCAACGCCATACTGGCCGGACGAATCCGCATGCTTCACACCCAGGCGGAGCTTAAAAACCGCGAGTCGGTGATATTCACTATTTCGGTTTGTTTCGCTGCGTTACTGCTGCTCATCGGCGCGTGCATCGTGTTCTGGCGTAAATTGCAGCAACAGCGGCTTGCAAAGGTGAGCAACGATCTGGAACTCGAGCGCACCAACCGGCGACTGCTTGCCAATGAACTGGTGATAAAGGAGAAAGACAGGTTGATCAACGACATGGAGTCGGAGATGACCCGCCTGTCGGAATTGGGCGAGGTGAGCCGGTCCACGGCAATCAAGTTCGGAAACACCATCCGTCAGCACAGCAGCGTGAAACAGCACCGCGAAAGTTTCGTGGAGGTATTCGGAGAGGTGCATCCCGGTTTCTCCGAACGCCTCAAGGCCGACTATCCAACGCTGACGGCGGCCGACATACGCATGTCATCGTATATCGTCACCGGCATGGAGAATAAACATATCGCCGGTGTGCTCGGCATCCGTCCCGAGTCGGTGAAGCAGGCGCGCTGGCGTCTGCGCAGCAAATTCGGTCTGACCTCGGCCGACTCGCTGGAGGAATTTCTGCGCCGCTACAACTCTACATATAACGCATGATGGTGCGCTGGCGCCGCCGCATGTAGGATGACGGGTGTGCCGGGTCGCGTTTGAGCGGCGAGGGGAGGCAGAGCGCTATCAGCGCCGCCCGAGGTTTCGACAGTTCCTTTGCCGTGCATCCGAAATAGTGCTGCGAGGCGGCCTCCACGCCGTAGATGCCCGCGCCCATTTCGATGCTGTTGAGATACACCTCCATAATGCGCTCTTTCGACCAGAAAAGCTCTATCAGCACCGTAAAATAGGCTTCAAGCCCCTTGCGCACCCATGAGTGGCCGGGCCATAGAAACACATTCTTGGCGGTCTGCTGCGAAATCGTGGAGGCTCCGCGCTGGCGTTTGCCCGCCTTCCCCTCGTCGATGGCATTCTGAATCTCCTTGAAATCGAATCCGTGGTGCTCATAGAAACGCCCGTCTTCCGATGCCACCACGGCGCGGGGCATCCACGGCGAAATCTCGTCGTAGCTCACCCATTGGTGTTGCCAGTGGCGCTCGCGTTCTTTCTGCGTGTCGGTGCCCTGCGGGTTTACAGCACGGATAATCATGAGAGGGGTCACAGGCACCGGCACGAATCTGAAAAGGATTACGGCGCCGATAGAGCTGCCGAAAAACAGGAGCAGCAGCACACGCAGCAGTTTCCACACTTTTTTCATTGTGAATGCGGTTTGATGGGGAATGGGATTTGTGGGGATGGCGGCAGTTATATCGCCAGTCGCAGAATCTGGTTGGGCGTGCCGGCAATCTGGTCGGCATGGTTGGCCAGAAGCTCCTCAAGCGGGCGGAATCCCCAGGTGACGCCTACGGAGTCGACGCACGCGCGGCGGGCAGTCTCCATGTCAACGCCCGAGTCGCCCACATAGAGCACTTCCGATTTGGGGGTGGGCACCAGCGACAGAATCTCGAATACAATCGACGGGTCGGGTTTGGTGGGAAACCCCTCTTTCTGCCCTTCGACGGCCGCCCAGGGTATGTCGGGGAAGAAATGGCCGATCAGACGGTCCACGGCGCTCTGATATTTGTTGGAGGCCACGGCCACCTTGATGTCGCGGCGGGTAAGTTCGGTAAGAAGCTCGGGGATGCCGGGATAGGGCACGGTGTCGACATGGAGATGCGAGTCGTAATATTCCTTGAAATAGGCGAGAAGTTCGTCGACTTTTTCGGGAGTGCGGAGTCCCTCGGGTAGCACGCGCTCGATGAGTCGGCGCACGCCGTTGCCCACGAAGCGGGGGTAGGCCGTGATGGGGTGGAGGGGCAGCCCGGCACGCTCAAGCGCATGATTGGCGGCATTGCCGAGGTCGGCAATGGTGTTGAGCAGAGTGCCGTCGAGATCGAAAATCACAAGTTGTTTCATAACAAATTGTTTCAAATGCTGTAAGAATCAGAAGGGGTATCCCACCGAGAAGTGGAAGGTGGCGTCGCGTCCCCAGTCGGGGTGCGCTATGGGCCAGCGTTCCTGTCCGCGGGCGGGGTTGTGGGCCTTGAATCCAAGGTCGAAACGGAGCAGAAAATAGGTGAAGTCGAGGCGCAGGCCGACGCCGTAGGCCAGCGCTATCTCTTTGTAGAAATCCTTGAAGCGGAAGAGGCCGCCAGCCTGATTGGGGTAGCTCTTGATGGTCCACACATTGCCGGCATCGACAAAAAGAGCGCCCTCGAACACCCAGAAAAGCTTGCCGCGCAGTTCGAGCGACAGCAGCATGGAAATGTCGCCACACTGGTTGATGAAGTCGGTGACATTGTTGTGGCCGTCGAACGAGCCGGGGCCGAGCGAGCGCACGCTCCATCCGCGCACCGAGTTGGCGCCTCCGGCATAGAAGCGTTTCTCGAACGGAATCATCGACGCGTTGCCATAAGGGTAACCGATGCCCAGGCCGGAGTGGAATGTGATGGAGCTGCGCGACGAAAAGGCGTGGTTGATGGTGTAGTCGGCCTCCCCTTTGACATACTGGGCGTAAGGGATGCCGAAGATTTTGTAGGCGCCATCCTTTTTGTGCTGCCCCACCATTTTTGAGACAGCGAAGAGCAGGTTGCCGGCTGTCTCGATGGCGAAGCGGAGGGTGTAGGTGTTGACCTGGCGCGGCAGGCGGTAGAGGGTGGAGGAGGTGGTGGGTGTGCGGCGGTTGGTCTTGTACCATGTGAAGCCTGTGCGGAGGATGAAGTGATCCTCATAGCTGTAGCGCAGCAACGGGTTATCGGGGGCGATGTTGTCGATGAAATTCACCGTGGAGCGCGGCAGCGACACAATGTTGAGGTCGATCAGGTCGAATGTGCGGCGGGTGCGGTTGCTGAGCGTGGCCCACTTGAAGCGCCATGCGGCGCCTGCGATCACGCGGGTGTATTCGGGCCGCTCCTGCCACATGAACGTCAGCGCGAACTCGGTGGTGGCCGGGCTGCGCCGCTTGAAGCCGCTGCGCAGGAATGGCGCCTTGAGTTTGGGGAATGTGATGCCCACCTCAGCCGCCAGCTCGGTGTAGCGGTCGTTGATCAGCCCCTCGAGATTTCCCGACAGGCTTTCGTAGGCGCCGCGGAGCTTGGCGGTGAGCACTTCGCCTCCATGGAAGATGTTGCGGTTGTTCCATGTGATGCCGCCGCCGACACCGAGGTCGCCCTCGGAGTTAGTGCCCTCCAGTTCAAACTGGATTGCCTGCTTTTTGGTGCGCGACAGCAGGATGTAGACGTCGAGATTCTCCTCGCCGCCCGGCGTCTCAGGGTCGGCTGCCTCGCCGGCCGGGCGAGTGACTATGTTGACATATTTCAGAATCTGCAGCCGGTTGAAAGCCTCGTAGGTGCGGTCGACCGCCGATGTGGAGTAGATTTCGCCGGGACGGATGAAGCATTGCTCCGAGAGCACGGTGGGGCGCAGATAGCGGTCGGGGCCGTAAAGAATTTTCAGACCCTCGCATGTGACGGTGTCGGTGCCCTCGAACCGCATGAGGGTGGCATCTTCGTTCTGCGAGAAGTTGGTGACGATGAACACATGGCGGAACCGACACAGACGGCCGGGATCGCGCACGGTCATGTGCAGGTCCACTTCCTTCGAGCCGGCCACGGTGTCGGCCACGAATGTGACCTGCTCCTTGGTGAAACCCAGGTAGCCGCGCTCATGCATCCCCTCGGCGAATATGGCGCGGACAGCGTCGAGGCTGTTGCGGTTGAGGTTGTCGCCCGACCGTATGGGAAAGCGGGTGGAGTCGTTGTAGTAAATCTCCCGCGCCACGGGGTGCTCGAATTCAGCTGAAAAGGATGACACCGTGCGCGGAGTGCCGGGATAGAGCAGGTAGTTAACCGTCATCTTTTTCTTGCCGGTCACAATGGTGTCGACCTCCACCACTGCATCGTCGTAACCCTGGTTGAGCAGTGCCAGACGCAGCTGGCGGGCGCTCTGGTCGGTGAGCTGCGGATCGTAGATCACCGGCTCCTGCCCCATTTTGCGCACCCATTTGTTGAAGCGTCCGTCGGGGTTTTTGCCCGAAAGGTTATAGACGCCCAACTGCAGTTTCCAGAATCCGAGCACTTTGTGGTTGGGCGACTGCCTGAGGTAGTTGGCCAACCCCGAGGTTGATACCTCGGGTGAGTTCACCACGTCGATGTTCACTTTGTCGAGCAGATACTCCCCGTCGGGCACATGGCGCGTGGAACTGCACCCCGAAAGGAGCAGCGACAGCGCGGCGGCTGCAAAAAGTAATATTCTGACTGTTAGTGATTTCAAGTGCGGGGATCGTTTGTGCGGGCGAGGGCTGTCAGCGGTTGCGGGCGTTGAAGTCGTCGAGGATGAAGCGGGCCACGGAGTCGCTCGCGTTGCTGCCGATGACCGTGGAGGCCATGTCGCGGACTTCGGGGAGTGCGTTCTCCACGGCGACCGCCACATCGGCCACGCGCATCATAGGCAGGTCGTTGAGGTTGTCGCCGAAAACCACAATGCGGCCGCATCCCAGTTCGCGGGCCACATCTTTCACCGCGTTTGCTTTGGAGCAGCTGCCGGCATAGATGTCCAAAAACGCTACTTCGGGGTTGAAGATGTCGCGGTACCATGCCGCGGAGCATAGTGTGCGGTCGTTGACCATGCGGCAAAGTATGTCGGCTTTTTCGGGTGTGCCGATTGCGAAATAGAGCACGGTGGCGGCATCCTCGCCCGCTTCCTGCCCGATATGGAATCGTTTCAGGGGGAGATTGCGCCGCTCGCGGTAAAATGCATCCTCGCGGTCGCTGAGCGGGGCTGCATGAAACACCTCCAATACCTCGTTGGCGCCGAGGGTGTAGTTGAACGGGTTTATGCCGGCAGCGCGGAATGCATCGCGGATGATCCGGCTGTCGCGCTCCGACATAAGCGTGATATAGTCGTAGCGCCTGAGCCGACGGTTCCAGTAGGCGGCGCCTGTCATCACGATGGCGGGAATGTCGCGCCCCCCGGGCGTGGTTGCCGCATGCAGCCCGTCGAGCAGCAACTCCACAGTGGCGGGTGTGCGGGCGGTAGCCACTGTGATCATGGCTCCGCGGTCGATGAGGCTGTTGAGGATTTCGCGCGACTCATCGGGCACCCTGCTCGATGGGTCGAGCAGAGTGCCGTCGAGATCCGTGACATATAGGGTGCGGTCTGTCATTGAAGATCAGATGCCGGTGTAGGTGGAGGGGGAGAGCGCTTTGAGCTGTGCACGCACCTCGTCGGTGACGTCGAGCGTGTCAATGAAGGTCTCTATGGATTCCTCGGTCACCTTGGCGTTTGTGCGGGTGAGCTGCTTGAGGGTCTCGTAGGGGTGGGGATAACCTTCGCGGCGCAGGATGGTCTGGATGCCTTCGGCCACCACGGCCCATGCTTTGTCGAGGTCGCGGGCGATGGCGTCGGCATTGAGCAGCAGTTTGCCCAGCCCCTTGAGTGTGGAGTGGATGGCGATGACGCTGTGGGCCATGGGCACGCCGATGTTACGGAGCACGGTGGAGTCGGTGAGGTCGCGCTGCAGACGCGACACGGGGAGCTTCTGCGACAGATGGGCGTAGATGGCGTTGGCGATGCCGATGTTTCCTTCGGAATTCTCGAAATCGATGGGGTTCACCTTGTGCGGCATTGCCGATGAACCGACCTCGCCGGCTTTGATTTTCTGTTTGAAATATTCGGCTGAGACATACATCCAGATGTCGCGGTCGAGGTCGAGGATGATGGTGTTGATGCGGCGCAGGGCATCGAAGAGGGCGGCCAGATTGTCGTAGTTGGAGATCTGGGTGGTCCACTGTTCGCGGCCGATGCCGAGGTTTTCGCTCAGGAAAGCGTTGCCGAACGCGCGCCAGTCAAATTCGGGGTAGGCGGCATGATGGGCGTTGAAATTGCCGGTGGCGCCACCGAATTTGCCTGTCACGGGGGTGTCGCACAGCAGCTGGCGCTGCTGACGCAGACGGTAGACATACACCTCCAGCTCCTTGCCAAGACGGGTGGGGGAAGCGGGCTGTCCGTGGGTCTTGGCGAGCATGGCCACATCCTTCCACTCCTCCGCGCGGGCCTCGAGAGCATCGGTCAGCGAATCGAGCAGGGGCAGAAACACCTCGTGAATAGCATCCTTCACCGACATGGGCACGGAGGTGTTGTTGATATCCTGCGAAGTAAGACCGAAGTGGATAAACTCCTTCCATGGAGCCAGCCCCAAAGTGTCGAAGCGCTCCTTGAGGAAATATTCCACAGCTTTCACATCGTGGTTGGTCACCGACTCATGCTCCTTGATGCGCATGGCATCGGCCACAGAGAATTCGGTGTATATCTTGGGCAGCACCTTGAGCGTGTCGGCGGGCACATCGGCCAGCTGAGGCAGAGGCAGACGGCACAGCGCCATGAAATATTCCACTTCCACCTTCACGCGGTAGCGTATAAGGGCGAATTCCGAAAAATAATTGTCGAGACCCGAAGTTTTCGACCGGTAGCGGCCGTCGACGGGAGAAATAGCTGTGAGAGTCGAAAGTTCCAAAGCTGTTGTTATTGTGGTGGTTTATAATACAAGTTTGAGACTGCAAAGTTACGAAAATTCCATGGAAAAACACCAAACCGGCCACCAACATATTGTCTGTTGATAGTGCCCCGGGGGGCGACCGACGATCCGTCTGTCAAAAACAACGGTGTAATCCCGGAAGAGTATGGCACTCCCTGCTATTTTTCACTTGAAGAGCGCGATTTCATATGTACAAGATAAACCATGTCACATAATTTTACTCCTTCCTCAATAATCGGAGCAGGATAATTGTCGGTGAAGAAGTCTGGAATACGATGAGAATAACAATAGCCACAGGATTTATAGAACCTCAGCGTTGAAGGTGTCTCTCCTGTACCAAGGATGATCTTTTTATTTGAGTGTTGAGATTCGACATGTTCAAGCATTCGACGACCGTATCCTTGTCGTCTGAATTCAGTTTCGACAGCGAGATTTTTTATTTCAACAGTGTCAGAATCAAGATTGACAGCGATGCATACTGCTATGGGCTTACCATTAAGCAAGCCGACATAAAGGGTTCCCGAATCCAGATAACGGTCAATCATGGATTCTGATTCATCACCCATAAGAAGTAATGGGAGATATTGTTTCCTGTTGTTGTCGGCCGTAATGATAGTAAAAATGTCTTCTGCTTCCATATTGCAAAATTAGACATTTTTCACGGGTTTTCAGTTGCGATATGCGGTCAACCGTTTTACCTAAAGATTTAAGTCGTTTTCAATATTGAACAAATCCGCCACAAGCGGGATGAAATCAAACCTGCAGCCTTGGCTCGTTTCCTTGTATAGCTGTCCGATTTTCATGGGATAGCCGTTTTCGTTCAGGAATTCGAGGGCTTCGGTCACGTTCAGCCCCTCCGGGTCTCTCTTTTTAGATTTTGCGGAAGCACTGGCGATAGTTGCCAGCACTCCCGATTCGGCAAGGTAGTCCTTGACCGCGTCTTTCAGGAGGTGCTTCAGAACCTCGATGAAAGGAAGATTCAGGTAATCTGTAATGGTGTTCATGTTAACGGATGGATTAGTGGTTTTCGAAATCTGTTTGTTCTCACGCATCAGTTTTCAGATGATAAGTGATATGCTGTATGCTCAACATACGGGTAGGTGGGTGTCGTCAGGTCATAGTTATTGCGTCTCGTCAGCCAGATGACTACACCCGGAGGATTAAAGGCTGGCAGACACTACAAAATTAATACTGGACTTGCGTCCGTGAATGGTGCGGAAAAGCGAGTATCATTGAATTGTCTGCCGTTACTGTCCTTCTGGATGGACAATAAAAAAGCGGGGCCTTGCCGATACGTCTGTGTGGACGTGCCTTTGGCGAGGTCTCGATACGGGTATTCAATTCATATATGTCGCCCTTTCGCAAGGGATGTGGCAGGGATGCGACAATCGTCACCAGCCCATAAGGGCAGGTGCTTCGCATTGCCGCGAGGGGTTAGGGCCACTGCCACCTAACCGCTTTGATGTTTTTCTAACAAGAGTAAAAACGGAATTGTTCAGCGATGTCCGGCTTTGACCGATGCTGGCTGACGTGTGTCTTTCTTCTCTCAGTGGGTTATATTCCTTCTTGGGCTGCGAAGTTACAAAACAGTTACGATATATGCAAGCTTTTTGAGCCACCGGGAGCCAATCTGCGTTATGAAGCCGTTGTGAGAGCCTCAATGACAGCTATATCCTAGAAATTAAATGGCATTTATTCGGTTGCAGACTTGCTGCACATGGTCAAGTCCGTAAAGCAAAGAATGACTGTCGATGCCCATCCACATAAACAGCTTATGAAGATTCTGATAAGCGTTGAGGATGTATGCTGTTCCGATTTGAGGCTGTCTTCTCGCAAAACAGATAGGCTCATGGTGCGCTATTCTGTTTCGGAGGATATTGATGCCGTCAAGTTCATTGAACATATAGGCATTGTTGTATTGAACCTCTGCCGATGAACGAGGCTTGTTCGGGAATATTCGGAGAAGAATCTGCCCGGTAGCACGATACTGAGGATTGGCGAACATATATTTCCACACCCCGAACTCCATTTCTGCAAGAAGTTTATGATGGGTGTACTCGCTAGTTCTGTTCAGACGGTTGAAAGCCTTGGTGATTATTCGCGCACTATCCCGGCAACTGGCAATATCGAATATGCCTCCAGCCAATACTGAATCACGGAGCCAGTTTTCTCCGAACCGGGTTGTAAGCTCACGGTCAATGGCATTCCTCAACGCCACCTCGAAACAACTCAACAAAGTAAATACTTCCTGTGAAAGATGAAGATTCAGCCGATACAGCGACATGGCTTTTCGGGTGTCATTACCACAGGCCGCAACATATCTGTTGAGCCTCTCCGGAGACAATATATTCTGAAAATCGGTGAATTTCACTTGCTGTACAATCTTTTGTGAGCCAAAATTTGTTTTAATCAAAAGAAAGCACTACTTTTGCAGTGTTGATTCCCGGTAGCCCCTGACTCGTCAAGCTATCGGGTTTAGTTTTTTATACTTGCAAAGATAATCATTTTCATCGGATTGGGCAACAGTGAGAAAAAGGACACCGGGTATCCCTCCCGATGTCCAACCACTAATCCGCGTCAGGATGAAACAATTACATGATGACTGCGAATCTGATGCAAAGATAGTGCTTTTCAAGCGGACACCCAAATATAAAACATTGGGACGTGCCAAAGTGACAAAAATGTCAAGGGATAGATGGGGCTGTCTTTTACTCTTCAAAATCTGCATTTTCCTCCCTTGAAAAAACATCATCCCTGCGGAACGAGATTCTTCCGAGGCTGTTCATCGCGTCTTTCTTCTGGTTGTCTATCACATGAAGATACTTTTCAGTCATCTTGATGCTGGCGTGCCCTAACAGAGATGAGACGGTCTTGATATTTGCTCCGGCACTCAGCACGTTGACTGCGAAACTATGTCGGGCGCAATGCCAGGTGATATGTTTGTTGATACCTGCTTGCTTAACCCATTCCTTCAGATGTTTCCGACAGATGGAATTATGTGGGAGCGGGAATATTTTTTCCGTCATTACTTCTGGATCGCGCGGAAAACCGATTATCTCCATCAGGTCATCGCTCAGGGGCATCACCACCGCACTATGTGCGCTCCTGCCCTCGCTCTTGACCTGATTGAAGCGGAGCGTCCGGGAGCTGAAATCGACATTGGCGTATGTCAATCGGGTTATATCGCAGAATCGGATACCCGTATACAATGAGAAAACAAACGCTCTTTGAATGTCGGGGCGTTCCTGCTTGTATCGGGTACACAGCAACCGTTCGATTTCTTCCTTTGTGAGAATATCTTTTGTCAGAACATTGGTGTCACATCTTATGACGATACCCTTGCACGGGTCTTTCTTCATAAGTCCTTCCTCTATCGCCATCGCACATGCTTTCTTGAAATAGAAGAACGATTTACGCGCTCCCTCTCCGGCGCATATCCCTTTGAGCCATTCGGCGAAACCGACAGCGATTTCGTTGGATACATTCTCAAACCGGATGAATGTCGCATATCTCTGAAACCGGGGAATTGAATTGAGATATTTGATAAAACGGTTATGTATCAGACGGAACGCATACTTCGCCGATTTGGTTATCGTTGCCTCCTCGGAATAGATTTTACGGAAGAAATCATGAAAATTTGGTTCCTTTTCTTTCTGCAAGCGGTAGCCCTCGCGGTCTTCAAGAAACTCCTGTTCCCTCTCAAACCTTATCTTCTCGGCGAGTGCCAGTGTATTTCGGTTCTGCAACCGTTCCTGCTGATTGCGCGGATTAAGCCACAGATAGAGATTGAGACTTTCCTTCTTGCGGTTATGGGTAATCTTATATTTCGGCTTTCCAGCCATCGCCCCTTCGGTGTAGAGAACAGGATTCCCGTTCTCGTCAAGTACCGGGGTCTCATGCCGTCCGAGATAGTATTCAAGATACAGACTCGCACGACCGTCCTGAAGCGTCTTCTGAAGCAGCTTCGGATTCTGTTTCGAGAGGTTTTTGGGTCTTGGCATATCTATTGTTTTTTGTCGTGTCGGCAAAGGTATGTCAAACCTCCGAAACACAAAAGGTGTACTACACAGTCCTTAACATTCAGGGGCGTACTAAAGTTGTACTGAATGCGAAAAACGATAGAATCCAACGAAAAACGAAAGTGTACCAAAATAGCTAAATAGCTGATAAATAGCGCAGTTGAGTTTTATCCATTTTCGCCAATTTTATACCCTCAAAGCACACCTTGCTATGTTCACGTGAACATCCGATTTCAATAAGAGAAAGTGAGGAATGAACGTCAAAGTCCTGATGACCATCTTTTCCCTATGATTTCCCTTATGCAGCCTCCTGATACGGACTGTTTGAGTGTGGATGCCAGACATTAAGGTTACAAAAATCCGAGATTGACAAATAGGGTATGGACAGAGAAAAGAATCTTTGATTTTGAAATGTTAAAGTTTTGCCTTGACTTTGTCATATTTGTTTGCCAATCTTCGCCAATTCCTGCCAAGTTGCAGTAGCTCATTGTATTGAAGAATTTGAATGTTTGTAAATCTGCGTCTTTTTTATTATCTTTATAGAGCATTAGACACAAATACCTGTCTCCATGTTAGAATAAAATTAGATTAATATATAGCGATGGACATCGTTAGACACGTAGATGTTAATATTGCAATAGAGAGCACTTTGAATATATGTAAAGAGTGAATTGTCTACATGGAAAGCCACTGATATCCCTCCAAAGAGTTCAACCCTATTTGAGATTTATGTATGTATGGAACTTTTTATAGAGCAATATCTGAAGCAATCTTTCGATTTTTCTATCTTGAAATATATACGACTACCTCTCGACCTAATTACCTATATAGATAGGTATCTATAGCCCTATGGCCGTCAGGCCATCGACTATATCTGATACGTGAGTATCGGGCAATCCCCTCTTGGCAACGAGGGATGTGTCACCGTGAGGTGATAGATGAAATTGTTGCCGTGCCGTCCCCACATACGTGCCGGCGGAAACATACCACTTAATCTCGCCATACCAGTCGTATTAGTCCGGAACTACGATTGCGTATGGACTCCAAATTCACGTGTATTCTAATTCCAACAACATCCAACAACCCATCATGCTCGTGGTTCCCCACGAAGAATGGCAATCCCTGCATGATAAACTCGACCGCCTGACCGAGCTTGTCGAGAGAAACCAAAGCACAGCCTCAAGCGCAGACTGGCTCGAATCCGAAGATGCCCGTAAAATCCTTGGAGTTTCGCCAAAGACATGGCAGAACTACCGCGACCAGCGTCTCATCCCCTTCTCCCAAATAGGACGTAAAATCTACGTCAACCGTGCCGACCTCGATGCCTTTCTCCGAAAGCATCGCATCCCATCTGTAAAATAGCGAACTTCTCAATGGCAATCGGTTGTGTTTTACAGCATAACCGATTGCCATCTCAAAAATTCTTTGTAATTTTGCATAAATAGCAACCATAAAAATCTGAATATGGCCGAAACGGTTTAAACCAACAGGCAGCGATGCCACCAAACCAATCAAATCAAATTCCGAAACTCCCACGCAGTCGTTGTAGGCTCGGCCAGCCCTCAGATAACTGCCGCCGGAGTTTTTATTTTTATGAGCCAAAACTCATTCATAACGAATAAAGATAGACTGATGTCTGAGATTATCCAAGGCATTCTTCCGAAAACGGATGCTGTGGATATCCTTGTGGGCTATTTCTTCTTTTCCGGTTATTATCTATTATCACAAGGATTGGCGGATAAGAGACTGCGTATTCTTGTGGGGCTTGATGTAGATACAAATATTTCAAAAAGCATTCAAGTAATAAATACACTTTCCGAAAATAAACTGTCTCTCGGTCAACTTAGAGATAAATACTATCAGGAATTTGTACATCTGTTCAACAATTCGGATTTTCTCGATACTGAGGAAAAGCAGAAATCGTTTACGCTGTTTTACAACAAGATAAAAGATGGATCACTTGAAATTCGCAAAACAGAGGAACCTTGTCATGCCAAAATGTATATTTTTGACTACGATGACAACCACAATGAGCAAGGCGAGGATCCCGGCAATGTCATAACAGGCTCAAGCAATCTATCATACCAAGGACTTGAAGGTCGAACAGAGATTAACGTTCGTCTTAAGGACAAACAAAATCATATAGATGCCAAGAAAATATTCAATGAGCTTTGGGAAACATCCGTTCCTGTCGTTGACCAAGACACGTTGCCAGAGTGGGAAGACAAGGTAATTAAGCATATATGGTATGAAAAATTATATGCTCCCTACTTGATGTATATTCGAGTTCTTCATGAGTATTTCAATATTCCGTCCAAAGACAATATCCTTACTCCTCATGATATAACCGAAGGCAGATATACCAATCTTAAATACCAGACTGATGCAGTCCAACTGGCTCTTAATGCGATTGAGAACCATAATGGAGTTATTATCGCAGACGTTGTAGGGCTTGGAAAGTCGATAATAGCATCTACAATAGCACGTAACTTAAGATTACGTACCATCATCGTTGCGCCACCTCATCTTGTTCGGCAATGGGAGGTTTATAAAGACGAATTCGGTTTCAATGCTTCTGTATTCAGTGCCGGGAAGATAGAAACGGCCCTTAACCATTTCAAAGAGATTGCGAGAACCGGAGAACAATTTCTAATTATTATTGACGAGGCACATCGTTTCAGAAATGAGTATATCAAAGACTACTCATTGCTCCATGACTTATGTAGTAATAATAAGGTCATTCTCCTGACAGCTACGCCATTCAATAATCGTCCAAGCGATATTTATTCGCTACTGAAGTTATTCCAAATCCCCAATAAATCTACGCTCAAAACCGTAGAGAATCTGGGAGAATCTTTCCGCGAGTTGATTGCAACTTACAAGGAGATGGAAAAGGCTAAGCGAGAAAAACGGATGACTGATGAAGATGTCAAAGAAGAAGCAGAGCGCATCGCGTCAAGCATCCGTTCCATAATCAATCCTCTTGTTGTACGCCGGTCTCGAATTGACCTTATGGAGATTCCAGCATATAAGGAAGACTTACATATTCAAGGCATTAAACCTGTTATTCCAGATGACCCACAAGAACTTAATTATGAATTATCTGAAAGTCAGCTCAAATTATATCTGCGTACTCTTGATTTAATTGCAGAGTCGGAACATAAAGACGATGGTATAATCCGATTTAAATCGGCACGATACCAGCCCGTGGCCTACGCCCTAAAGGAGAAGATTGAGGAATTGACCAAGTATCTTGAAAAACGCACAGGAGTTGAGTTTCGTATGCTTGTCGGACGACAACAGAACGTTTCATCATTTATGCGCAAACTTTTAGTGCAACGTTTTGAAAGTTCCGTGTATGCTTTCCGTCAATCACTTGGATTTATGATTAAATCGGCAGAGAATCTTTTGACGTGGATTGAGAGGTCTGGTGAGATTCCTGTGTTCAAAAAAGGAGGGCTCCCCGATGTCGATGACTTTTATGAGATTTCCGATGATGGCGTTAAAGAAATATATGATGCCTTCGAACTTTATGAGCAGAAGGGTCTCTTTACAATACCTTGTCGTTTCATCTCCGATGAATTCATCGAGGATGTAAAATCTGATATAGCCCTCTTGAAAAGAATCCGGGAGGAATGGTTTGGCAAGGAGGATCAAATAAAATTTGACTCTAAACTTGATGAATTCAAACGCCTCCTTGCAGAGCACCGAAAGAAAGACCCAAATCGGAAAATCGTGGTATTTTCTGCATTTGCCGACACCGTAGATTATCTTGGCGAGACATTACAAAAAGCTGGGAATCCTCTACGAGTTATGAAATATACATCCGGAGACGCATCTTCATCGAACAAGGAAAAAATTCGCTCAAACTTCGATGCCGGCGTCAGGGAAGAACTTCAACAAGATAATTATGATATATTGATAGCAACGGATGCCATATCCGAAGGTTACAATCTGCATCGTGCCGGAGAAATCTTCAATTATGATATTCCTTACAATCCAACTCGCGTCATTCAGCGTATCGGACGAATCAATCGTATAAACAAGAAGGTATTTGAACATCTTTATATTTTCAATTTCTTCCCTACAGAAGTTGGAGAAGCCGAGACACGCACAAAAGAAATATCCACCCTTAAAATGGCTATGATTCATGCCATTATGGGAGAGGATACCAAGGCTCTGACTAAAGATGAGGAAGTGCAAAGTTTCTTTGCAGAAAGATATCGAAAGGAATTGTCCAAAACAGAAACTGCATCGTGGGACACTCCTTATCGACGGTTGCTCGACCAACTTAAAGGAACCGAACTCTATAAAGAAGCGTTATTGATTCCTCATAGGGCAAGAATTGCAAGACATGCGGAAAAGCCTCGTTTTGGAGTAATGATGTTTGGAAAAAAAGGTAATGATTTCGTATTCAAAATTGCCAGTGGAAATGAAATCACAATGTTAAGTGCTGAAGAGGCTCTTTCGTTATTTGAAGCGCAGCAAAACGAACCTCCGTTTGCCGTAGATGGATCATTCGATGCGTCCTACCAATTCCTTAAGTCCAAATTATTTTCAGGCGTTGACAAGCAACGTCGAGACCCACGTCTATTGGAGGCACTCGCCAAAATAAAATTGATTCGAGAATCCAATATATTGGACAAGGCGTACGTTGATGATTTGTTGACTGTGGCACAGGCGGATGGATTGTCCGGCTACGAAGTGCGACACTTGACAAATATTAAGAAAAATGAAATAGTAGAACTCCCGAAGTTGATTTCTCACGCCTATCTATTGAGAAAACTTGAAACAATGGCTTCCGTGGAGTCCGGAGAAGAATCTTTAATACTGACAGAGCAAATATTACCCTTATAATGGAATTTGACCGCCCATATTCAAGACAAGAGTTCATCCGTTTCCTTAAAGGATTCCTGCCTATTGATGCCCAATTAAATGAGTGTCAAAATATTCCGTTCTATACGAACACTTATTTTGCAACAAGCGCAACTCGTTTAGGCTCATGTGATTCGCTTGATATGAATGTTTACGAGGTAAAACACAACTCTCGTAATGATGCACGCGTCGGTCTTTCAAAAGATGCCTTCCGTCTTATCGCGGATGAAGGTGTGAGGCGCGCTCTCGTTGTTTTTATCCCAGAAGATTCCAATGACAATTACCGTTTCTCGTTGGTGGAGTTAACTTTGTCGTGGGATGACAATGACAAAATTCGAAGATCATACTCCAATCCTCGTCGTTATTCTTACTATTTGGGTAAGGATGTGGCTTATTACACACCAAACAAATATCTTAACGAACCGGGGAGAGTATTGTCTGTTGAAGATTTGCGTAACCGATTCTCTGTAGATGTTCTGACAAAAGCCTTTTATAACGAACTCTCTGATTGGTATGCATGGGCGATAAAAGAAATACAGTTCCCCAACGATATAGAGGATCCTCATGATAATGAGAAATACAACCATGAGGCCGCAATAAGACTTATCACACGTTTGATATTCGTGTGGTTCTTGAAGCAACGCAAACTTATTCCGTGGCAATTCTTTGATGAACCGTATATTGCCGAGTATCTTTTGGAGGGATTTACTCCTAACGCTCGTACAAATCTCTTCGGCAAGTCAACAGAGAGCCGATACTACAAGGCTATCCTTCAGAATCTGTTCTTTGCCATGCTTAACAGTCCGATGACGGCAGAAGGGAGCAAAGAGCTAACAGAACGCCGGTTCCGCAAGTTGAATGAGAATGGGTCGGCAAGCAGGTCCGACTTCGACAACAACAAGCTCATGCGTTATGAAAAGTTCTTCAAAAATCCGGATTTGTTTGTAGAGCTTGCCAATTCTACTGTGCCATTCCTAAATGGAGGGTTGTTTGATTGTCTTGATGACAAAGAAAACGGCATATATCTTGATGCTTTCACTGACCGCGAAAGTATTAACCGTCAGCTTATTGTACCGGACTTCCTTTTCTTTGGAGAGGAAGTTGGGAAGAAAATTGATTTGACGAGTTATTACGGATATAAAAAGATTGTGGATGCAAGCGGTGTTATCGACATCCTTAAACGCTATAACTTTACGGTTGAGGAAAATACACCCTTTGACCAAGATGTATCACTTGACCCGGAATTATTAGGAAAGGTATTTGAAAATCTCCTTGCCGCATACAATCCTGAAACTCAAACTACCGCTCGCAAGCAAACAGGTTCTTTTTATACTCCTCGCGATATTGTACAATATATGGTGAACGAAGCACTTGTTGCACACCTTAATCGCGTGGTTGGCAGCGAACTTGAAGAACAATATCGCAGCTTGCTTGATTATTCAGACTCAGATTTGAACTTAAGCAATTCTCAGCGGAAATCAATTCTTGAAGCCGTGTTCAAGTGCAAGGTTCTTGACCCGGCTTGCGGTTCGGGTGCATTTCCCGTTGGTATGCTCCAGCAGATGGTGCATATTCTTCAACGCATAGACCCTGACAACGAAATGTGGCGAAACATGATTCTTGAGTCATCCCTTAATTCTATGCAGGAGTCTATGACTTTAAGCGATGAAGAACGCAGAGAGATTCAGGAAGATGTTAACCATAACTTTGATGAAAGCTGTAACCATCCTGACTATGCAAGAAAACTATACCTTATCGAAAATTGCATATACGGCGTAGATATTCAGCCTATTGCCATACAAATAAGCAAGTTGCGCTTCTTTATATCATTGGTGATCGACCAAAAGACCAATTCTGACCCAACAGAAAACTTCGGCATACGACCGCTTCCGAATCTTGAAGCAAAGTTTGTCGCGGCTAATTCACTTATTGGGTTGAAGAAGCGAGATGGTAATTTATTTGATATTGATGAAATTAAGGCAGATGAGAAACTCCTTCGTTTAGCCAAACACCGCATTTTTGGAGCAAAGACTCTTCGAACTAAGCGCAAATGGAAAAATCGAGTTGCAGAATTGCGACAAAAGATTGCGGATGCTTTAATAGAGAATAATTTCATAGGTAACGAACAAGCCGCAGATCTCGTTGCATGGGATATGTTCGACCAGCATAAATATGCCCCCTTTTTCGATGCCGAATGGATGTTTGGAGTAACCGACGGTTTTGACATAGTCATAGCTAATCCACCGTACATTCGACTGCAAAATAATGGAGGAGCCTTAGCTAAAATGTATAAAGAGTGTAATTATGAATCTTTTTCGCGTACTGGAGATATCTATTGCCTCTTCTATGAATTCGGATGGCAAATGCTTAAGAACGAGGGGATACTTACTTATATAACCTCAAACAAGTGGATGAGAACTGGATATGGTGAATCTTTAAGGAAATTTATGATTGATAAAGTCAATCCCATTTTTCTAATGGATTTTGCTGGAATCCAAGTTTTCGACGCTACAGTGGATGCAAATATACTAATTTTTTCTAAAGCGAAAAATGCTCATAACCTTTCCGTGGTGTCATGTGCGCATCAAGGGAAAGATATCCTTAAAAATTTGAGCGATTTCGTGCGGCAAAA
>DAAN01000011.1 GCA_001701135.1 Bacteroidales bacterium H3 | reverse complement strand
CCAACGAGCTACCACTGCTCCATCCCGCGATGACTTGTTTTACGAGTGCAAAGGTACGCACTTTCCCGCTATCCTCCAAATTTTCCACCCGGTTTTTGTGTTAAGCTGTGTTAAACAAATGCTAAATGATTGGTTTATAGGGAATAATCCTTGAATGGCGGGTCAGAAGCTGCAGCCGATGCGGATGGCGGCGTAGTGCAGATCGGGGGTGTCGAAGGTCTCTACATGCCGCAGCGGCATGTAGTTGTAGGAGACGATGAGATGGGAGGAGAATTTGCGCCCTGTGGCGAGGTTGAAGCCGACGCCGAGGGTGCCGTAGAAATCGGTCTGCGATTTATTGTCCATGATGCTGTTGAACGACACGCCTGCTCGCAGATCGAGGAAACAGAGCTGCGGCTGGCGGCAGAACGAGGTGCGGAGCATCATGTAGACGGGGTAGCATCGGCTGCCGTTGTTGATCATGGCGTTGATGCCGGCACCTGCGCCGAGGAAGTTAAGCCAGGGCCCTTTGTAGCCGAAATAGGCGTGGAGGTCGATGGAGGTCATGTCGTTGCAGGTGATGTCGACCGAACTGCCGGCGTCGATGCCCCAGGCGAAGTGTCCGAGGTGCGATTCCTTGGAGAGCTGCGCCTCAGGCGCGATCTCGGCGTCGGTGATGACGAACAGCACGGAGTCGGATGGGGTGGCGGTAGGGGAGTCGGCTGCCGCGGAGGCCGTGGCGACTTCTTTGCCGGACTGTCCGGCCGAGGCTGCTACCGGAACAAGCGCGGCAACGAGTGACAATAGCAGGCGTGAGATGGTGATATGTGGCTTCATTTGCGGGGTGATCTCTGACGGGGTTGTTTTTTGCCGGGTGGGGTTATTCTTTGACCGATTGGATTATTTTTTGACAAGTCGCAGGCAGGTCCAGTTGTCGCCTTTCACGGTGTGGCCTTCCTGCCGCAGACCCAAGGGTGTGGCATATTGCATTATCACTGGTATGTCGGCTTCGTAGAATCCGCTCAGCAGCATGATGCCGCCCCGACGCAGACCAGCGGCGTAGCGGTCGATGTCGCCTGTGATGATGTTGCGGTTGATGTTGGCGATGAAGATGTCGGCTTCGGGGCAGCGGTCGAGCAGCGCGGCGTCGCCGAGGAGGATGTTGATTTCGGGGTGACGGTTGGTGACGACGTTGTCGCGGGCGTTTTCCCAGGCGGGCGGGTCGATTTCGATGCCGGTGACCGACGCGGCGCCGCGCATGGCGGCGAGGATGGCAAGGATGCCGGTGCCGGTGCCCATGTCGATTACGGTTTTACCCTCGAGGGGCATCTGCAGCAGTTGGCCGATGATGAGCGATGTGGTGGCGTGGTGGCCGGTGCCGAACGCCATTTTGGGGTCGATGACGATGTCGTAGTCGCACTCGGGGATGTTTTTGTGGAACGAGGAGTGGATCACGCAGCGGTTGTCGACCACGATGGGTTGAAAATAGTGTTTCTCCCATTCGCTGTTCCAGTCCCGCCCGGGCACGGTGACGGCGCGGAGGGTGAAAGTGACGCCCTCGACGGGGAAAGCGGCGAGCGCACCGTCGACTGCTTCGGCGGAGTATTGCCCGACGGGGATATAGGCTGTGACGCCCTTTTCGTCGGCGACAAAACTTTCATAGCCGGCATCGGCGAGGATGGCGGCCACGATGTCGGTGAATGTCTCGGAGCAGGGGGAGAGGTCGACGCGTAGTTCGGTGTAATCGTTCATTCGGGGGAGTGCTTTTTCCCGCAGAGGGGGTGTTGCGCCCTCGGAGGGTGTGAATTTCCCGCAAATTTACGATTATTTTTTTAATTCCTTAACAAGGTTGACCCCCTTTTTGGCCATACGGTAGGCTGTGATGAACAGGGAGGCGTAGGTCATGAAGTTTTCGAAACGGCCTATGCTGGTGAGAATGGCGTTTTGACCCGGCGAGGTGGCGGGGTGGATGGCCGTCATGAGGCGATCTTTTTCGAGCCGGATCTGCATGTCGGTGACGGCCATGCGCATGCGGATTTCCTGCAGCGTCATGCCTTTGCCTGCTTCCGCGGGCTGTAACTCCTTGTGGTTGGCTTTGTTGCTCATTGGGGAAGTTTTTAGGTCAGACTTTTGAGGAACCTTTGCCGATGTCCATTATCAACCGTGACACGAACCGGGCTATGGGGTTGACAATCAGCACGCGGCGAAGCAGGAACACGAGGAGTGCCAGCAGCACGAACACGCCGGCGAGGATGGCGGCCGCTGCCACGTGGGGCATGTCGACATATTCGAGGAAGTAGAAGAGGGTGGCGGCGCCGAACGCTATTGCAAATGTCATGAACACCATGGCGATGATGAACGCCACGGCGGTGGAGAGGAAGAGTGTGAGCTTTTCGGCGGCGGTGAGTCGCGCGCTTTCGAGATAGAGCGTGCCGAGGCGCCGCAGCGAGTCTCTTATGGCGGCGAATCTGCCCGCATGCTGTTCTGAGAAATCTCTCATGTTGGTCTGGGGTGTGAAGTGTTGAAACGTGACGCGAGAAAGGTTTCGGGAAAACAGGCGCAGCAACGGCGCCGGGCATGCCCCGGCGGGGTGCCGACGACCGTTGCTGTGGTATTGCCTGAGGGATCCGAGGTTTTACCGGAGTGGGCGGTATTACTGGATGCTCTTCTTGACAGGTGTCTGGTGGACTTCAGCAGCGAGTTCGTCGACAAGTTCGTCGATTTTCTCTTCCTGAGTCTTCGAGCAGATGTGATATTTCTTGAGGAGATCCTTGATCTGCTCGCGGAGGTCTTCACCCTTTTCGGGAGCAAAGAGGAGGGCCGAACCGGCGCCGACGATGGCGCCGCCGAGGAATGCTGCCAAAAGTGTTGTTGCTTTCATTGTTTTCTGATGTTTTTGGGGTTGTTAGTGTTTGATTTTAGCTTCGAGCTGCTTTACAAGCTCCGTTACTTTGTTGTCCTTGATGTCGACGCCCTTCTCTTTGAGAAAGTCGTAGATATCGGAACGGAGATCTTCACCCTTCTTGGGGGCGAACAGCAGACCTAAGGCAGCGCCGGCCACGGCACCGCCCACAACAGCGAGGATTACATCTAAATTCTTCATGACTGTAAGTGTGGTTAGGAAGTTATGTTTAAATTCTTTTTTATGATATAACGCGAGGGGGGGGTGATTTGTTTAAACCGGTGATAGGATATTCGGTTGCCGATTCGGCATTTTTTTAGTAACTTTGTAAGTTCCCGCCGCGGCAAACGCGCGGTGAACTGTAATTTTAGTAAAAAATATGACTCTGAAAAAGAAGTACACATATAATAATATAGAAACGAAAAATGCGGACGCGGCATCCTCTGATAATATTGTAGCCTACGAGGGCGACATTGAGGTGAAGGGCGCCCGCGTCAACAATCTTAAGAATGTTGATGTCACTGTGCCGCGCGGACGGCTGGTGGTGATCACCGGCCTGAGCGGCTCGGGCAAGTCGTCGCTGGCGTTCGACACGCTTTATGCCGAGGGGCAACGCCGCTATGTGGAGAGTCTGTCGGCCTACGCACGCCAGTTTCTGGGCAAGATGCCCAAACCGGAGGTGGATTTCATACGCGGGCTCCCGCCGGCGGTGGCCATCGAACAGAAGGTCAACACCCGCAATCCGCGAAGCACCGTGGGCACTTCCACGGAAATCTACGATTACCTGCGTCTGCTTTTCGGCCGCGTGGGGCACACTTTCTCGCCGGTTTCGGGGATGGAGGTGCGCCGCCACAGCGTCACGGATGTGGTCGATGCCGCCACGGCATATCCTGCCGGCACACGACTGGCGGTGGTGGCGCCTCTGCGCATACCCGGGGAGCGCACGCTGCCGCAGCATCTCGAGGTGCTCGGCAAGGGGGGCTACTCGCGTCTCTACAAGGATGGGAAATTTTTCCCGTTCGACGAACTTCTCGCCTCGAAAAAGGAACCGAAAAAGTCCGACGGCTATGAACTGCTGATCGACCGCATGAGTGTCTCTGACGACCCCGACGAACTTTCGCGTCTGGCCGACTCGGCCGAGACGGCGTTTTTCGAGGGGGGCGACGCGCTCACCCTTGTTGTCTGGGACGATAAGGGCAAGCCTCACCGCCATGAATTCTCGAAACGCTTCGAGGCTGACGGCCTGCAGTTTATCGAGCCGTCGGATCTGCTGTTCAACTTCAACAATCCCTATGGTGCGTGCCCGCGCTGCGAGGGGTTCGGCCGTTGTCTCGGTATCGACGAGCGGCTGGTGATTCCGAATCCGGCCCTGTCGGTCTACGAAGGGGCCGTGGAGTGCTGGAAAGGGGAGGTGATGAGCGCGTGGAAGCGCGACTTCATCCACACTGTCTCGCCGCTCGGTTTCCCCATACACAAGCCCTACTGCGAACTGACGCAGGAGCAGAAGGATCAGCTGTGGCATGGAGTGGGCGCTTTCACCGGCATCGACGGTTTTTTCAAGATGCTCGAGAGCAACCAGTATAAGATTCAGTATCGCGTGATGCTCGCGCGTTACCGCGGCAAAACGCTCTGCCCCGAATGTCACGGCACCCGTCTGCGCCGCGAGGCCGGCTATGTGAAGATCGCCGGCAAGAGTATATCCGATCTGGTCAGGATGCCGGTGTCGGATCTTAGGAAGTGGTTTCTCGATCTGCAGCTGAGCGATGCCGATGCCGCAGTGGCCCGACGGCTGCTCCGCGAGATAACAAGCCGCCTGAATTTTCTGGTGGATGTGGGGCTCGACTATCTTACGCTCGACCGTCTCTCCTCCACGTTGTCGGGTGGCGAAAGCCAGCGTATCAATCTGGCCACTTCGCTCGGATCGTCGCTCATCGGCTCGCTATACATTCTCGACGAGCCTTCGATAGGGCTGCATTCCCGCGATACGCAGAAGCTGATCGGGGTGCTCAAGAGTCTGCGCGACCTCGGCAACACTGTGGTGGTGGTCGAGCATGACGAGGAGATCATGGAGGCTGCCGACTGGATTATCGACGTTGGTCCCAAGGCCGGTCGGCTGGGCGGTGAGATCGTGTTCGAGGGCACGTTGGCCGATCTTCCCGAGGCCGGTGACAGTTTCACGGCAAAATATCTGACGGGCGCCATGGAGATTCCCGTGCCATCTTCCCGCCGGAAATGGAACAATTATATTGAGGTGACAGGTGCGCGCGAGCATAATCTGAAAAATATTTCCGTGAAATTCCCGCTCGATGTGCTCACGGTGGTTACGGGTGTCAGCGGCTCGGGTAAGTCGACGCTCGTGCGCGACATTCTGTATAAGGCCATGATGCGGCAGCTCGGCCTCGCCTCCGAAGCGCCCGGAGCGTTCCAGCAGCTTTCGGGAAATCTAAGGCGTGTTAACAAGGTGGAGTTCGTCGACCAGAATCCCATAGGTAAATCCTCGCGTTCCAATCCCGCCACATATCTTGGCGCCTACGATGAAATCCGTTCGCTTTTCGCCTCTCAGCAGGCGGCGAAGCAGATGGGCTTTACCCCGGCGTTTTTCTCATTCAACACCGACGGCGGCCGGTGCGAGGAATGCAAGGGTGAGGGGAAAATCACTATAGAAATGCAGTTTATGGCCGACATCACCATCCCCTGCGAGGCCTGTCACGGTAAACGTTTCAAACAGGATATTCTGGAAATCCATTATCGCGACAAGGATATCTCCGATGTGCTCGACATGACGGTAGATCAGGCTATAGAATTCTTTTCGGAGGATTCATCTGCGCAGACTCAAAAAATCGTGCGGCGTCTGAAACCTCTCCACGATGTGGGGCTCGGGTATATCAGGCTCGGCCAGTCTTCGTCGACACTCTCGGGCGGCGAGAATCAGCGCGTGAAACTGGCCTATTTCCTTGCCATGGAGGATACCGCCCACACATTGTTTATATTCGACGAACCTACCACCGGTCTGCATTTCCACGACATAAACCTGCTGATGGATTCTTTCAACCGTCTCCTCGCCAAGGGACACACTGTTCTAATCATCGAACATAACCTCGATGTGATCAAATGTGCCGATCATGTCATCGACCTTGGTCCCGAGGGTGGCGCGTCCGGCGGAAATGTCGTCGTTGCCGGCACTCCCGAAGAGGTGGCCGCATGCGACGCTTCCTATACCGGACGCTATCTAAAGAGCAAACTTCACTGACTTCGGTCTTTGTTCGGCGCTTTTGTGATTCTCGATGCGAACTTTTTCGATGAATTGTTTGTTGTGCGCAACTCATTGGCGCATAGTTTGATACGGTGTATTATTATCGCGAATACTCGGAAATTTATGTTTTTTAGCAGAAAAATC
>DAAN01000022.1 GCA_001701135.1 Bacteroidales bacterium H3 | reverse complement strand
GTTTTTTAAACCAATCTAATGCCAACGAGAGGATGACCGCGGCACTTAATATATATGGGAAAGGTATTTTTCAAGCCATGGGTAGGCGAGAATTACGACTCTGGCGGCATTTTCAGCAAGAAGATTCTTGTAGTCGGAGAGAGCCATTATTGTGATGACTGCGAAAAATGCAATGAAGCTAACGCCTATGCCGGATGTCATGAATTCACCAAGAACGTAGTAAAACAGATTATAGGTGGGGTGAAAACTCGCTGGTCAGGTACATTTCGTAAATTCGAGAAGTCTCTTGTTGGTGACAGAAATGTTTCATCCGAACAGATTTGGCAATCAGTCGCTTTTTATAATTTCTTACAGTCGGCAGTTGCTAAAGCTCGTCAAGTAGGAGGATTCGCCGACTATTGCAAATCAGAAGATGCTTTTTACGAAGTATTAAGCGACCTGAAGCCCGATGTTATATTCGTTTGGGGGGTAACACGAATGTACGACAATATGCCCTCAAAAGGATGGGAAGAAGGCGAAGAAATAGTGGTTGACGGATACAATGTACTCAATGGGTATTATACTCTTGACAACGGTCATCGTGTCCGCGCAGTCTGGGTTTATCATCCTTCGACAGGCTATTCTTCAGAATGGTGGAACAAAGTAATCAAAGAGGTTCTATGAAACAGATAATATATACTGCATTAGCGATAATAGTGGCAGTTTCTTTATTTTCTTGCGCAAAATCTTCGTCCGAAGCCCTAACAGACGCAAGTAATAATATTGAAAATGATTCGGGAAAGTCCTCAAATTCATTCCAAATTATTAATCTTAACAAAGTTGATGTATCAGAAAGTTTAATAGGCAAATTTTTTACAATTAAGAACGATGATGATTTCGTTATGTTTGACAATCAGGCAGACTATTCAGAGTTTTGTTCTGAAATGGTTTTAAGAGAAGCAGTGTTAAACCAATGGTATCATCTTAAGAACAAGAATACCAACGTATGGCCATCACCAGATGAGAAAATCTCAATGTTCGGACGAATTTCCAATCTAATTGATGTCTACCTAAATGATAAAAACGACATATCTGAACCTATAATTTTTGAGGCGATTGACAAAGTGTTTTTCAAAATTGATTATAATCCATCTAATTTAAATTTTGAAAAAACAAAGAACTTGTACGAGGAACAGCATTATAAATGTAATAGTAAACATATATCTGTGCTTTTTTATAAATTCAAACCTGAAAGCGATGGATACATATCTGGAGGTATAGCGATTACATTGAATGATGAAGTACTACCACCTGGCGCTATTATAGCATATGTATCCGTCGGACTCCTATGAAAAGACAGGAATTCTAATATTACTATATGCTTGAATCAAAATACCGATAGAATAATCGATTTGCATATGATACGATAATTGCATTTCATCGCCTCTTACGGCAATGTTTGCTTGCCTAAATTCTGTAAAATCAAGCTAACTATTTGAAAGGCAATTTATTCCCATCTATTCAACGAGGACGAGTATTAATATAAAATCCGCCCGATTTTAAGACATAATAAGCTAATATAAAAGCGATTGATAAGCGATGAAATAAACTTGTCAATCGCTTTTTGTATCCTTTTACCGCAAAATAAACTTGGCTATTTCAGAGAAATGGATTTTAGTCTTCAATATCCTTCTTAAATTCCAGGTGTAATCATCTGGTAATTAAATTATTATCCCATATATTCCAAATAAGTATGATTAATAATGCTTATTTGGAACGGTCATAATCCATAATGATTTTTTGTTTGATTCAATGTGTTATATCCCACAATATAAACGTATGACGCTACGGGCATAAAATGAATATGCGTGCCATTTACTTCCTTTTCTCCAAATTCTTGAACAGATGTTACAAGTGCATTGTCAAGGTCGTTTTTGTTCATAAAATATAACAACGATTTTAATTCTTCAGGATGTTGATAGAATTTGTCTGACCATTTTATTTCCACAGCCCATGATGGTTTTTGACTTTTGATATCAAGCCCGACGATATCAACTTCTCCTTGTTGTTTGCCCTGACGCCAGTTAGCATAGCGTAATTCCAACCCTAAACGTGGGAACCACTGCGCATATACAGTGGTCTCTACCATTTCTCCAATCATTTCAACTTTTATCAAAAAGGTGGCCTCTAAATACTGAATATATTTTTTTAGTAGTTCCTTCGGAATTTTTGACTCTTGAGAAAGCTTTTCATAAGTAAATTGCGAACCGGAGTAGTATGCAATCATAGTGAACAGTGAATTTAGTTCTTGAACATCACTGATTCCATATAAACTTGGTAGATCTCGCAACAATACTTTGTCAATGATATCATGTCGAATGAATTGCCCGGGATTTTCTCTGATTCTCTCCGAAAAGACTACTTCGGGATAACCTCCATAATTTATATAGTCGATAAATAAATTATTCAAAAGGGTTATATCGATAGCTCTCGGTATTTGTGTAACAGCCCCTGACCATGAATAATCCCGTATCTGACATAAATCAGAATATCCTTTTAAATGGACATATTCGTAAAATGTAAGTGGTGGCAGATGAAAATCTGTGAAGCGTCCGGCACCACTTTCATCACTTTTTTTCTTAAGTTCGGCGGCTGCGGAGCCCGATGCGCTGTAATGTTGCCAAGGAAAAGCGAGACTCGGCTCAAAAGAATTTCCACGAGTTCACAGAAAGAATCAGGAGCAGGGGCTTACCGATGCCGTCTTTGCCAGAATGGTTGTCGATGTCCGTTCAATGCTAAACGCTATGCTGTTGGAACTGAGAGCCGATATTGACGGCGACTTTCTCATAGCAATTCGCCCAGTCATGTGGTAGCGGTGGTAGATAAAACTATCTTCTTTGTGGGGGTGAAGGGGGATGAATGCGACCGCCGCCTCGCCTGCCGCTGCATGATTCAGGCACACAGAATGAAGAAATTGGCTTGGTCCAAACGTAATATGAATGGCAGTCGATTGAACATTCTTCCGATAAGTGCGTTGAAATAGTTGTAATGCAAACATGTTGTCGACTTCATTGCCATAATAACGCATCGTTTTCGTAGTTATAATCTCATGATAAGGTACTATGAATAGGGAAATAATCTGTAAACTAATAGCTCTTTCGTACTTTATTGCAGGTGCCTACATAAGTTCAGTTCCTGCCGATGCATGTACACGAGCCGTATATCTGGGTCCTGACGGCATGGTTGTGACCGGACGCACGATGGATTGGAAAGAAGACCCTCAGTCCAACATTTATTTTTTCCCAAGGGGAATGGAGCGTCGTGGCGGAATTACGGACAATTCCGTGAAATGGACATCTTCTTATGGAAGCGTGGTTACTGCAGGATATGACATCGGTATCTGCGACGGAATAAACGAGAGAGGGCTTGCTGCCAATCTACTTTTTCTGGCAGAATCTGACTATCATCGCCCCGGAGACAAACGACCTGTGATGGGGCTTGCCATCTGGACGCAATATGTGCTTGACAATTTCGCCACTGTTGATGAAGCGGTGGAAGAACTTGGCAAGGAATTGTTTCGTATTGATGACCCCGACCTTCCGAATGGAGCGAAATCAACACTGCATCTTTCGATTTCAGATTCAACCGGCAACAGCGCGATATTCGAATATATAGCGGGGAAACTCGTGATTCATAGCGGGAAAGACTGCCGGGTAATGACAAACTCTCCTTCATACGACAAGCAGCAGACGTTAGACGACTATTGGAACCAGATAGGAGGTCTTGTCATGCTGCCTGGAACCAACCGTGCGTCAGACCGCTTCGTCCGTGCGTCATTTTACATCAACGCGTTACCTCAGACCTCCGATTATCGCCAGGCGGTTGCCGGCGTGTTCAGCGTCATGCGCAACGTGTCTGTGCCGCTCGGAATCTCTGTTCCCTCCCAGCCGAATATAGCGTCTACACGCTGGCGTACCGTTGCAGACCAGAAAAACCTCGTATATTATTTTGAATCGACCTTAAGTCCGGATATTTTTTGGATTGATTTAAAGAAACTTGATTTCAGTCCGGAAGGGAAAGTCAGAAAGCTCTCATTGACTAATGGCGAGATATACGCAGGCGATGCCGCCGACAGAATGAAGGACACTGAGCCGTTCAGGTTCCTCTTCGGGATATAGTGACGTGACGGTTGGGATAAGAAAAAACTGAAAAAGTTGAATCGGCGGCTAAAAAGTTGCCGATTCAACTTTTTTTATGCCGTCCTTATCACGCACTCGCGTTAGGCGTTTGTTTGACCAATGTTTCGCCAGTGTTTGGCCAGAGGCTTGGTTATCGCCTCAGACCGTCTCAAATGGCGCGGTTTGTTTTGCCATATGCAAACACGACATGCTTAATAAATTGACACTCAATAAGCTACTCACTTTTCGATAGAGGAGGAATATCACCTATCTTAACATTTTTTTATCTTGGTGTATCGCATTCTTGCACATATCGAATTGTATCTTTGCAGGGTAATAACTCAACGATGATGAAACATCAGACAATATTCATACGCGACGATAACGGAGCGGAAGTTTCAGCGCAGGCACCGCTGATAATATCGGCGAGCCGGGCTACTGACGTTCCGGCGTTTTATGCCGACTGGTTTTTCCGTCGACTCGACAGGGGTTATGTCAGGTGGAGGAATCCTTTCTCGGGGCAGGATAGTTATGTGTCGTTCGGAAATACCCGTTTTATTGTTTTCTGGTCGAAGGATCCGGCACCGCTGTTGCCTTATCTGCCCAGACTTAAAGAGTGAGGAATAGGGTGCTATATCCAGTTTACTCTTAACGATTACGAAGCGGAAGGAATGGAGCCGAATGTACCGGCATTGGCGCAAAGGACAGACACTTTCCGTCGACTCGTTGACGCACTCGGCATAGGGGCCGTGGTATGGCGGTTCGATCCGCTCATTCTTACAGACAAAATCAACATAGACACTTTACTTGACAAAATCGCGCATATCGCCAATGTCTTGGCAGGCTATACCGAAAAACTCGTTTTCAGTTTCGCTGACATTGAGTCATATAAAAAAGTATCGCGCAATCTCAGGCAAAGCTGCGTGGACTATCGCGAATGGGATGAGCAGACCATGCGCGAATTTGCATCGCGACTTTCAGCAATGAACCATGATGACAGGAATTTCAAACTCGCGACATGCGCCGAACGCATTGACCTTTCAGAATATGGAATAGAGCACAATCGCTGTATCGACCCTGAATTAATCAGCCATCTTGCGCCCGATGATGTCATTTTGCAAAACTTTCTTTATAACGAAAAGACGGACTCCGGGCAGCGAAAGGCGTGCGGCTGCATTCTCTCAAAAGACATCGGCGCTTACAACACCTGTCCGCATGGCTGCCTCTACTGCTATGCCAACTCCTCTTCAGCCTCGGCTCTTTCCAATTATAAGAAATCAATCGCCAATCCTCTTACTGACTCAATAATCTGAATTATGCACTACACACCCAACGTTAGGAAATCTACACAAACCTTTGTAAATGTTCTGCAAAAGGCAAAGGAGTGGTTCGCTTCGCTTTCAAAAACAGAGCAACAAAACCTTATTGACGAATTAGAACACGGAGCAGGTCATCTTACCAACATTCGTCAACTAAATGCCTACATAGCCAAATATGGTGAAATTCATCAAGCCAAATTGCTTAATGCTTACGAGAAAATACCATCTAAAGTTTGGTACGAAAGCGGCATTACTGTCATTGATTATGGCTGCGGGCAAGGTATTGCCGAAATGGTACTGTCAGATTATTTGACTTCGAGGTATGTTGATAATGACTACATCAAAGATTTTATCCTTATTGAACCATCACGAACGAACCTACAGCGATGCGTCGATTATGTAAAGGCGTTCTTTCGAGAATCAAAAATATCCGCCTATTGTAAGAGAGACGACCAAATAAATGACTATGACATTAATCCGAAATCTGCAACTGTCATTCATATTTTCTCTAATGTAATAGACTTAGATGATTTTGATGGCAATGGTGTCTTGTCGTTGTTAAACGAAGATAAATCCCATAATAACATAATCGTATGTGTGAGCCCTTATTATCAGGAAGCAACACGCGGTAAGAGAATAAAAGAGTTTGGCGACAAACTTCAGGGCTATTCATTGGTATACAAATTAGAGAAGCACACTGATGATTGGGATAAACCTTATAGTTGCCAGATATATATCTTTGTCAGTTCTTATTATTGACAATCTATGCCCCGATTTGTTTGTATGGGAATATTCCGGGCTGCCGTTCTATAGCCTCAAATGGCAAAATAAGTTTGTATTTAGGTCGGTTAGTAAGGGTTATATAGCTGAAACACAACACTAAAACCATTCTTCAACGAGGACGAATATTGAACAGTCGCACAAGAGATACAACTCTATAAATCAATGGACAAACAAGACTGAATTTGTTTGTCCATTGATTTTTATATTCGATTTTGCGCCGGAAGGCATAGAAATTTGTTTGTCCATTGTTCAACCGTCAATTTTGGTCTTAAGTCATGGGCAGGAGGAAAATCCGGAGGATAATGTTCTACCGGCACAATCGGTCTGAGAGAATTTGTTTGTCCAAATTACAGCACGCAAAACCATCCTCCGGAATATCCGTCTTCCATGGGAAAGATCGGGATTCCGGAGGATAGTCTGAGTTGATGATTTGTCGACTTTAGCTGATGTTGACGATATAGGAGACCTGAAGCACTTCTTCCATCGATTTGCAGTCAATCTTCACGACATCCCACACCCTTTGGTCGCAGGAAACGTTGTAGAGGATTCCCCCGTCTTCGTTTCTGCGCTTTTTAGAGCCGCTTCGAGATAGACAAGGGAGATGTGCTGAAAAGGCACATCTCCCTGAAAGTCGTGTAAGAATGGATCAGATGCAACTCGGAAGGTGGCGCCACCGCCGGGGGTGGGCTCATTCCTGTTCCGGGAATGCAGGTCGGTCGATCGGCTTTAGATCTCTTCGAAGTGCGAGCGGTCAACGCCGCAGATCGGACAAACGTAGTCGGCCGGCAGATCGCCGTCGGTTTCCACAATGTAACCGCAAACGTCGCATCTGAACCGGCGTGACTTCTTCGGAGATTCGGCTTCGGGCTTGGGCTCGGGTTCGGCGCGGAAGGTGGGTGCGTTTTGGGGAGCTTTCCCCTTAATCACGCGATGATAATAGGCGTAAGTCATGGGCGTGCCCTCGCCGGGATAGGAGGTCACGAGCTTGCCGATGACAATCACGTGGGTGCCGCAGTCGACGAAGTTGATGGCGTCCAGGATGAGGCGTCCGCAGAATTTCCCTTTCACGGCCGGAGCGCCATCGAGGTCTTCACATCCGAAATCGGCATATTTGTCGGCGTCGCGCGACGACCGGAAGCCGAACGAGCTGATTACAAACGGATCGGTATCCTCAGCGATGATCGACAGGCTGAAGCGCGGATTGCGCTTGATGCAGTCGAGCGTGAAATTCTTTTTGTTGAGGCAGATAGCCAGAGTGGGATTCTCGCTCGTCACCTGGAAGCAGGTGTTGATGACACACCCTGCGGGCTTGCCGTCGGAATAGCATCCAACCACATAGAGCCCGTAGGTGATGTCATAGAGTGCGTTGCTGCTCATCTTCTTTCGAAATTAGTAGTTCTGGGCTTTGATTTCGAAGAAGCTTTCGGGATGGGCGCAAACCGGGCAAACCTTCGGCGCTTTCTTGCCTACGACGATGTGACCGCAGTTGCGGCATACCCAGATGGTGTCGCCCTCGCGCGAGAATACGATTCCCTCCTCGATGTTCTTGAGCAGGCGCAGATAGCGCTCCTCGTGGTGGCGCTCGATGGCACCAACGGCGCGGAATTTGAAGGCGATTTCGGGGAATCCCTCTTCTTCGGCTTCTTTTGCCATGCGGTCATACATGTTGGTCCACTCGTAGTTTTCGCCCTCGGCGGCATCGCGGAGGTTGGTCATGGTGTCGGCAATCTCGCCGCCGTGCAGAAGCTTGAACCACAGTTTGGCATGCTCTTTCTCGTTGTGGGCAGTCTCTTCGAAGAGGGCTGCAATCTGCTCGTAGCCGTCTTTCTTGGCCTTCGATGCATAATAGCTGTATTTGTTGCGAGCCTGCGATTCGCCTGCAAACGCTTCCTGAAGGTTGCGTTCAGTCTTTGTTCCTTTTAAATCTTTCATGTTTTTTTTGAGGTATTTTTTTATGTTATTATTTGGTTGTCGATTGGTTGTCAATCAGTTTTATGCAATCCGGACACAGCCCGCGGAAGGTCACATCCACCGAATCGATGTCAAATCGGGGCGACATCCACTCGGCCAGGTTGCCGGGCATGGGCATGTCGTAGATTCGCGAGCATCGCCGGCAAATGAAATGGCTGTGAGCAGGCTGCTGGGCCATGTCGTAACGTGAACATCCCGATTCAATCTCCAATTCGCGCAGCAATCCTTTCTCTGTCAGCGTTTTCAGGGAATTGTAGACCGTTGTGCGCGATAGCGACAGAAAGAGCTTCGAGAGATTCGAATAGATATCCTCTGCCGACGGATGGCGGTGGCTGTTGGCCACAATACTGAGCACCCCAATCCGCTGAGCCGAAGGACGTATCCCCTTCGCCTGAAGCATTTCGGTGAGTTTCGCTATCGAATATTCTGTGGTCATCTTCGCCTCATTTTGTAATGATTACAAAAATAGCAATAATTACAATCCCCGCCAAATTTATTTCAAAAAATCTTCTAAAAATTTTTATACTGTCCGCCAAACCGTAATAATAACAAATCTCTTATGACCCTTCTATCAAGGACAAGTATCTGAAAAAACTACTGGACAACGGATATTTAGGATATTCATGAGAAGGAGATAAATATTGGTACACTCAGGAGGATGTAAACCTCTTTCTACGGAGATTCCATTATGAGCCTTATGCCTCATCCGGTTTTCTTCCAATGTGATTAACTTCCAATCGGTACAATTTGTGTGCCGATTGGAAGTTATTGTTCATATATAGCCTCTGATTTCAAAAATTATAGGTAATTTTGCGTATGGGACCAACACAAGAAAACAAATTATCAAGCCAAAATACATCAGACAAGAAACCTGTCACATACTGTGACCAGTTGCCAATGCCAATAGAAAACCGTATCTTTACTCTGAGAGGCAAGCAAGTGATGATAGACCGGGATTTGGCAGTATGGAGTTGAGACCAAACGACTTAACGAACAGGTGAAAAGGAATGTCGAGCGTTTCCCAGAACATTTCAGATTTCAGCTCTCAAATCAGGAGAAAGATGAACTGGTCGCAAATTGCGACCGGTTCAGGGGGCTCAAACATTCGTCCGTTAATCATTTTGCATTTACCGAACAGGGAGTAGCCATGCTTTCTGCCGTATTGAAAAGTGATACCGCCATATATACAAGTATCCGAATTATTGACGCATTTGTGGCAATGCGGAACTTCCGGATGAATAACGCCTCTATTTTCCAAAGGATAGACCGCATTGAGATGAAACAGTTGAAAACTGATGAAAAGGTCGATGCGATTCTTGATAGGTTGAATGAACTTAAAGAACCTGAACAGGGCATTTTCTTCAACGGCCAGATTTTGATGCATATGCTTTCGTAGCCAAACTAATCAGGCAGGCTAAAAACAGGATTGTTGTCATCGATAGCTATGTTGATGATTCTGTGCTGGTGCAACTGTCAAAAAGGAACCCAGGCGTGACAGTGGATATTTACGACGGTAAGATTTCACAGCAACTTCGTCAGGATGTCGCGCGGCATAATGCCCAATATCCCGGAGTGACTTTGCACCCTTATAACAAGGCTCACGACCGTTTTCTTATAATTGATGAAGATGTCTATCACATCGGTCATTCACTTAAAGACCTCGGAAAGAAGCTGTTTGCCTTCTCTAAAATGGAGGTTATGACCGGGACTGAACTCATTTCTCAGCTATAATTGAGTGGAAAGAAAGCCAGCGTCTAATTGTTAATAAATGTTATGAACTTGCAGAAGGAATATTCTTCCAACTTAGATATATCTTGTTATCAGATATTTATGTGGAATAAACTTGCCAAGCAGGATGAAATCCTCCTAAGGAACAAGCAGGATGAAATCCTCCTAAGGAAGAAGAATAATGAGGTGTTCGGGCGTTTGTTTGTCCAATGTTTCGCCAACAGGCTGCCAATTGCCTCAGACCGTCTCAAATGGCGCGGTTTGTTTTGCCAAATGTAAACATGACACACATAATACCCTCATACTAAGCGACCTACTCGATCTTCAACGAGGACGAGTATTGATATAAAATCCGCCCGATTTTAAGACGTAAATAGCTAATATACAAACGATTGGCAAGCAGCAAAATAAACTTGTCAATCGCTTTTTGTATCTTTTTACCGGCAATCGCCGAGCAGCCGAATGAGATTCTGAAGTGTGCGATGTACCTGTTCCTCGGCTACCTCGACTGCGCAACCCAATTCGCCCAGTCATGCGGAGGCGGTGGCACCTCATCAGACCTCCCGTGGGGACGCAATCCGAATGAAGACGACCGCCGCTTCGCCTACCGCTGCATGATGCAGGCCCACCGAATGATGAAACTTTCTCAGCAAAAGCACGGTATGCGTCGCTAATGTTAAAAAATATTTCATCGTGCACAGCCTACATCACGCAAAATTTTACTAACTTTGTAATTAAAACAATAATCTTCGACTCATTATTTATGCGCACTCGATTTCCCATATTTTCGCTTTTACTGATATTGTCAGTATTTTTGATGACGCTCACTTCTTGTTCATCATCGGCTAAACTAGTCGTTTCAAACGGAGCTAACATTTCTAAATATAAGTATGTAAGTTTCGGCAAAGAACAAACAGGAGACAGAGAACTGGATGATGTTATGCTGTTAGTCCAAAATGAAATTGCAAATACTAAATTGCAGCCAATTTCCTTAACCTATGCCCCAGATGATTATTTAGGTTATACACTTACCCCTCATATAAATGTTAAGTCAGAAAAGTGGGATGGTGGACATACCTACATTACCATAACCTTTTATGATCTTTATACAGACCAAAGCGTTGCCGTTGTTAAAAGTAGTGGTATCGGATTGTCAATATCACAAGACCAAAAATTAGCTTTAGGGGCTATTCGGAAAAAACTACAAACTATTTTCGGCAAAAAAGAATAATATGGCAAAAATCCTCTCTCAAAATTATAGCTACGCTAATAATTCAAGCGGCGATCTAATAAATGTTTCAACAGCTAAACGTAACGAAAAATATTTTTGTCCTATATGTGGAGAATTAATGAATCCACATATGGGCAAAGTGCGTAAATGGCATTTCGTTCATAAAAATGCGGGGAATTGTTCTTATGAATTATATTTACATAAGTTAGCGAAAATCAGGATAAGGCATGCATTCTTATCGTCCGAGCATTTTCTTCTTTCTTACAACGCCAAGGCGATTTGCTCTTTAGAATGTCCGTTCATTGGTTTTCCCAAGTGTGAAGGTGAAAAACCTGTTGTATTCGATTTGCGTAAATATTATGATTCCTGCGAGATAGAGGCAACTTACCACCAATACAGAGCAGACTTGCTTTTAACATCATCTACAAATCCCGAGACACCTCCTGTGCTAATTGAAATTATGGTTACTCATAAATGCACAGAGGACAAAATCAAGGATGGTGTTCGTATTATTGAAATTCCAATTCAATCAGAAGAACAAATTGACAATATAGTCAGCAACTGTAAGTTAACGGCTGTAAGGGATGAGCATTACTATTATAGATATTCTAACGACAAAAATATCACATTATATAATTTTAATAAAGTAGAATCATTTGACCCAATCGGCAGCTTTGATGAGTATGAAGACTGCTTTAGTCGCAAAAACACACTTGCATTTTGGTTAAATAGCCAAGGCCGGTTCCGGTCATTTGATTGCCACTGTTATGAAGTAAGCAAGATGTTACCATCCAATGTCCATTATTACATAACCGAAATAGAAACTCCATTCAAAGAGATTTTTCAAGAATTTTCTAAACGAGGAGTTAAAATTCGCAATTGTTTCTTATGCAAATTCAGCAAGCAGGACTCTTGGGGAGAAAGGTTATGTGTTTTATACAAGAAACATAACTTGCCACGTAAACCTTCTCCATATTGTGCTGTGTCTTGTCCCCATTACAGAGAAGATTTTGGGGGTTCACAAAACATGGTTCCAATTGCACAATCTCTGTCATCAGAACAGATGAACTGTATGCAAAGCCATAAGTTCTATTATCACATTTGTAAAGATATTCTTTGAATATGAAATATACACCTATCCGTTCCAAAGAAGAATTTGATGAGTTATGTTATCAAATTGAACATCTGGATTATGTTGGTAATCCAGTTGCATCTGACTTTCTAAAGATAGAAGGTCGTAGGATTTATGGCGTTCTTCATGATGCGCATGGATTTGACAAGGGTTCGTTTATCATTTTTGGTCAAACAATACAACCTGACAAAATTAAAGCAGCTCCATCAAATACAATATTTGATAAATTAAAACTATATGGCTCAAGTTGCCAATATAAAGGTTTATTGAACACAAAAGGTGATATACTAATTGAAAACAATTATAATGAGTTGACATTATGCAACGGCAATCGTCTCATAGCTTATAGGAAAGATTATTGCACTCTCTTTCATCTTGACGGAACCGAAATTAAAGGCACCAGATATGAGAGAATATTTGAAGCGGGAGAAAACACCTATGGATTTAAACATAATGGCCTCATCGGATTTTTGAATCAAAACGGAGAAGTTGTTATAAACCCTGAGTATCAAGAAAAAAAAGGATATAATCTGTTTGTCAATGGATATGCCACTGTGCTCAAAGACTTTAAAAATAGTGAATATCGATTTAAAATAGATAATTATGGATTAATAGTCGAATCGGAATGTATTGAATATTACAATGAAGTTCAATCAGAGCATAATCTTGGTACTGGTTACTATCCTTACGGGAATTTACCAGATGCATTGGATGCTTATGATGGATACAAAGGCAACCGATGGAATACTGATTGATAAACTTCCGTAAATTACGAATCTATCCGAAATGCGGACACTATAAACTACACTAACACTTGCATTGGTAAATTACACTATTAAGTTCTGAATTTAGATTGTGGATTATTAAAATGAAACATCTTTATATTATTGGAAATGGATTTGACATTTTTACAGGTCTCCATACAAGCTATTCGAATTTTAAGCAGTGGCTTCAACATAAATTTATTTTTGTTTCATTAGTGTCCACTGAAAAATCATAAGAGTACTTTGAAATTATTGAAATTCAATATGTTATAAGCGATTTGGGAGCGAACGGATTTCAAATTACATTTGCGGTCATAATCAGACCGTTATGCATAAAGACCCTTTCGTTTTCTCCCAATTAGCCCAGTTCTTGAACAGGAGTAAGTTCAATCGTATAGTCGCGAAGTATGATGGCGACAAGTATGTAAAGAGTTATACTTGTTGGAATCAATTACTTACGATGATGTTCGGGCAGCTTTCTAATCGGGAGAGCCTTCGGGATCTCATCGTCGCACTGGAAGCGCATGCAGGCAAGGTCTATCACCTCGGAATCGGAAAATCCGTAACGAGAAGTAATCTTAGCAAGGCTAACGAGCAACGCGACTACCGCATCTTCGAGGAGTATGCCTTCTTCATGATAGCGGAAGCACGCAAGCGGCGGATACAGAAAATATTCGAGCTTGACGGCCATGTCTATGCCTTCGATTCAACTACCATCGACCTTTGCCTGTCGGTGTTCGAATGGGCCAAGTTCCGCAAGCACAAGGGTGGCATCAAGATGCACACTCTTTATGACGTGGAGGCTCAAGTTCCTGCATTCGTGCATATTACCGAAGCAAAAGTTCACGATTCAAAGGCAATGCCGGAGATACCGTATGAGAAAGGCGCCCATTATATCTTCGACCGTGGCTACAACGATTTCGGCAATCTCGACACCATCAACCGTATCGGTGCGTTCTTCGTCGTCAGGGCGAAAACCAATGTCAGGTTCAAGCCTGTGACATGGAAACGGAGGCTTCCTCCAAACGTGATTTCTGATGCAATCGGTTACTTCACGGTTTATAAAAGCGCAAAGGATTATCCGGAGAAACTGCGGAAGGTGGTATGCATCGACCCGGAAGACGGTACAAGATACATATTCCTGACCAACAATCTGACGGCAGCTGCCGGGACAATAGCCGAACTGTACCGCAATCGGTGGAGCGTGGAGCTTTTCTTCAAATGGATCAAACAGCATCTGCGTATCAAGAAGTTCTGGGAGACCTCCGAGAATGCCGTCCGCATCCAAATCTATTGTGCCATAATTACTTATTGCCTTGTGGCGATAGTGCAGCACGACATGAAACTGGAGCGAAGCATCTACGAAGTCCTTCAGATTCTCGGAATCTCGCTGACAGACAAGACCTGTCTGCGTGACCTGTTCGACAAATCGAATTTCAAAATTATCAATGTTCTCTGTGATTCAAGTGAACCGAATTTATTTAATTTTTAACCTCGTCCATTTTTTAGTGGACAGTAGTGACTTATGAAGATAGATGAAATGAAATCGAGCTGGGATTCAGCCAAAAAGAGCATCAACACAGAGAATGACGGGTGCCCCGAAAGCAACCGCCGCACAGCCCTGCAACGTCTGGGCGACAAATACCGCCGCTTCTCCATTTTCAGCATCATAATGGCTTTCTGCGGGCCGAGCATCATGCAGAACGCCGGTATAGATTCGCCGTGGATAATAGCCGGTTATATGATCCTGCTGGCTGGCGCTGCCCTCACCGACCACATCCTGGCCAACTCAATCAAGGCCATCGATCTGTCGACCATGCCTGTGGCCGAAGTCCTCGAGCGCACACTTAAGTGCCGGAAAATCCACCTGTTGTGGCTGGCGGTGGCCATGCCGTTTGCAATATTCTGGTGCGCCGTAATGGCCTACGATGTCCATGCCGACATATATCTCTTTTACGGGATATGCGCCGGTGGAGTTGTGGGTCTTATCGTAGGAATTCGCGTGCTTTTCCGCTTTCTTCGCGACTACCGCGACGCGTTGCATGGCTGAGGCTGTGGGGCTGAGGCCGGATGACGGCTGTGGGGCGGATGGCGGCTCTATGGCAGCGGCTATGGGGCGGCGGTTTTCCAACCGCCGTCGTGTGCATAGGAGTGTTGGGGAAGTTCAATAGTCAGTTTCCCAAGCCCGTTTGCGGCGGTCGAAACCGGGCAGATTGGCGGGGCTGCCGTCGGCGTTCAGCTGAATACCCTCGGCGGCCATCATGCTTTCGAAGTTGTTGATATAATGCTCATGGTCGGCGAGAATCTTGCGTCGGTCGCCTTTCTGATAGGTGTCGACGGAATAGACCTGCGGCACAGGCTGCGGTGTCTGACCCACCTCCAGGGCTTCAATAAGGAAACCGTCACCCCCCTCGGCGGCAAGAATCAGGCCGGGCAGACCATGGAGTTTCCACGGCCCCTCGCCGACAGGAATCTCGGGGGTGAACCACACGCGCCAAGTGCGGCCATGATAAGTAGTCAGCGCCGGCAAGCATTCATAGCCGAGAATCGTCAAGGTGGAATCGCCGGCCTGCGACCATTGCATGTCGCCGGAGGATTCGGTATAGCGGCACAGCTCGTCGGATTTCATGTCGAAGACGTCGACGGTGGCCGCCTTGCGGTCTTTCGCTACATAAAGATACTCCAGCTTGTCGGGGGCAAGGCCCAGTTTGCGGCCGTCGTAGGTGACAGTGCCGTCGGGATGCTCCACGCGCCATGCCTTCAGCTGGATTTCGCGTAGCCGGGCCGCGCCTTCGGGAGTGGACATGCAAGAGTCAACGTAAAGACTCATGGTGTTGTAGTATAGCGACTTTTCGTTGTCGGCCACTAAGGTCATTTCGGTGGTGCGGAGCTTTCCCGCATCGGTGTCGTGGTCCGACACCCTGTATTTCACGGCGAGATTGTCGTGAGCCGCTGCAGCTGTCGCCACCATGCAGCTCATAGCCAATAATTGCAGTTTCATGTTGCCTGTTCAGTGATGATTGGTTTCAATGCAATGTTTTCAAATTACAAAATTAAACAAAATATTTAATAAGTAGCTGTTCAAAATTATTTTATATTAACCGAAAATTTTCCTCGAATAAACATTAAAATAATTTTGAACAGTTACTTATGTTAATAACATAGAATGTTATCTTTGTGGCTAAATTCGCCACTTAAAAAGTTCCACTTTTTTGGAAGTACGAGACTATTTATATTTGAATAATAAAACCAACCATCAATAATATGAATACATCGAAACAAATTAATTGGAATGCCTTTAAGGCAAGATTCAATGAGAATCCAACTGCCGCTTTTGAAATGATGACATATCTGTTGTTTCTTTCAGAGACCGGCAACCGTTACGGTCTGTTCCGATTCAAGAATCATCCGGGACTGGAGACCGCCCCTGTTATGTTCAATAATCAACTGACCGGTTTTCAATCAAAATTTTTTGACGGAAAAATCGACAAAGACCAGATTATTCATTCACTTGAAACCGCGGTCGCAAATTATCCGAACTTACAGAAATGCTATGTTTACATAAACATTGAGCCGGGAGCTAACTATAAGAATTCCGGCAAGAATGGTGGAAAGAAGGGAGGGAAGAATGGGAGCAAACAAATTGCCGGGAAACCTGCATATATGAAAGTTGTGGAGGCTAAGGCAAAAAAACTTGGTATAGAGATTGAATGGCGGGCGCCAGGCCATATTGAACCCCAACTTGTATTGCCGGAGAACGATTACATTTACGATATTTATTTCGGCACGGAGAATTCCGCCTCGGCGCTCCTCGACGAACTCAGAATTCAATCGGAGCTTCCTTTGTACGCAATCGAAGATCAGGTCATTTTCAACGGTAAGCCCAAGCGGTTCGACCGTTCGGAAATCAAAGCAAAAATCGAGGCATCCTTTCAGCCCGGACAGATTACTATCGTCTCAGGCGAAGGGGGCAGCGGCAAAACTGCCCTTATAAAAAACATCTATAATGAGCATGCACATGAATGGCCCATTTATATTTTCCGCGCCTCCGCGATGAATGTGAGCAATGCCAACGACCTATTCCGTCTCGACCATAATTTCTCGCTCCGGCAGTTCATTGACGCTCATGCCGATGAACCAAGGAAAATTTTCATCATAGATTCTGCCGAGCGACTGGCCGATATTAACGACCGTGAAGTATTGCAGGAGTTGTTACTTCGACTGCTCGAAGCCAGGTGGAGTCTTCTCTTTGTTACGCGCACGGTGTTTCTCGCGCCGCTATCTTCCTTACTGAAGGATGCCCTGGGCTTTGAGTCGACGGTCATTGACATTCCGCTTCTGTCGCAGCAGGAGCTGACCGACTTCGCGACAGAGCATGCAATCCGATTGCCCGACAATGAACGGTTCCGGTGGCGTCTGTGCAATCTGTTCTACCTTGGAGAATTCCTCAAATATTACAACCGGATAAATCTCCTCGGCTCCTACCGCGAATTTGTCGACAAACTGTGGGAGCAGCGCATTCAGGGAAATCCATCAAAAAATGAACTTTGCTCCCTGCGCGACAACTGCCTGGTGGAACTGGCCCGGCTCCGCAGCAATTCAGGGGCGTTTTTCGTCAGTGGCGACGGTCGGTCGCCCGAGGCTCTTTACGCCCTCAGGCAGGATGAGATTATCGGGCTTGACCGACAGCACAACCGCTATTTCATAACCCATGACATTTACGAGGAATGGGCGTTGCAAAAACTTGTGGAACGGACATGGCGCAACGCGGAATCCGCAACCACTTTCTTTGAAGAAATCGGCGACTCGCTGCCAATGCGCCGGGCATTCCGCATGTGGCTGCTCGAAGAGATTCAGGAATACAAGACGCGGCTTCCACGCATTATCAGCGATGTTCTTGCCGGACCGGCCCTGCCGCAGCTCTGGATCGAGGAAACGTTAGTCGCCGTGCTGCTGTCGGACAATGCGTCGCTCTTCTTCTCTCAGTTCGGCGGACTGATTCAGGCGAACGGGTTTGAACTGCTGAAACAGATACTCTTCCTGCTCAGGATTGCCTGCGTGCGCCCAGACGGCATCCGGACAGAAGTGCCGGCAGGCTCGGGCTGGGATGCAGCCATTGATTATGTTTATCAGACCCGTAGCACCTTCTTCGCCAGCAATCCAGAACATGTGTTGCCCATACTGAAGGCCTGGAGCCTTGCACATCGCGAGGGCGACTCCACCCGCAAAGCCGGGGAAATGGCATATTCCGTCATCGACCGGGCGTTGTCGGCGCAGCATTACGTGAGCGGAGAACTGGATAAGGAATTCCGCGACGTTATGTTCTGCTGTGCCCATGAAATCCACGAAGAACTGAAAGGCATTCTGCACAGAATCCTCGACGAGCCTTTGCCCCGCCAGTGCTATGTGTTGCGGGGAATTGCAAAGGAGATATTGGAAAATCCCTGTCTTGAGGCAAACAATGTTATCCGCGAATTTCCCGAAGAGGTTATCGCCCTTTGCGAAAAATTCTGGATTGAGACACCCGACCATAAAGAAGAGGAAGATTCCGAATACAACCGCGGAGGCGACCGCATTCCCGTTTTCTGTTCATTCCACGAACCAAGCAGATATGGGTTGACCACCTCTGCGGAAAATGACTATTTTCCTCCGAGCGCCAACCAGACGCCGATTAAAACGCTGCTGAATGTCAGCCCTAAAAGCACAATCAATTTCATCATCCGGCTGGTAAATCATTTTGTCGAGACATATGTTGGAAGCGGCTTCGACAGCAGTATCGAAGAGGTAGAAATAAAATTCGACGCCGACATCGTCAGCCAATATCACAGCGACAGCCTCTGGCAATGTTACCGCGGCACAGGTTCGCCGGTGCTGCCTAATTTATTGCGTTCAATCCACATGGCGCTGGAGGCATGGCTGCTCGATGTTGCCGGTCATTTTGGCGTAAATGCCATCAGTGGAATATTGGTGAGACTTCTGAAAGAATCACGTTCCTCCTCGCTCACGGCGGTTGTGGCAAGTCTGATTCTACGCTACAGCCCGGAGCTTGTGGAGCTTGCCCTGCCTGTAATCTCGCAGCCACTGTTTATCGACGCGGACATGCGACGGTATATCCAGGAATCCCAAGCCCGTATACTTGCAGGGATGGGGCGTGGACTCAGGAAAATCTACGACATTCTGCACTATGACGAACGGGTAAAATCAAACAATCTTCCATTCCGCTCCAAGACGCTCCAGCAACTGATTTTAGAATATCAGAACAGCCCTATAGAGGGGTGGTCAGCGGCTGAACGTGAGGCATTGAAATTAAAGATTTTCGACATTATCGACGGCTTCAAAGCCGACCCTGCTGTCATGGACCGCATGAGCCACATGGTGGAATGTATGGATGCCAGGAATCTCAAAATGGATGTCATCGAGCGACGTGGCGACAATCTTGTCGTTCAGTTCTCTCCGATACATGAATCAGAAATCTCACTGCGTAAAGCCGGTGAAGCGAAAAGGCAACTTGAAGAAACGACAAAATACAGCACACTACGCCTTTGGAGTTCATCTGACAGCTACCCTCATCAGCCGTCAGCCGAGGAAGAGGCGTTCATCCGGAATCCTGAATCGGTCGTGGCAAAAATCCGGGAACTGGCGGCTGACACCGGGCACGCGGCATCACCTGTGGCCGATCTTGACAGCGCTCTTCCTCAGACCGCCGCATCAAAATTGCTCCGTGAGTTTGCCGGACAGTTGTCGGCTGAAAGCATCGAATACTGCTGCCGTCTGGTACTGGCGGGTTACAGCAGGGTGTGCGACGAGGGGTACTACCATCAGGCTGAAGACGGCGTTAAGGAATCGGCCATGGCACTCCCCTACGCATTGCAGCATAGCCCTGAAGATGCCGATGACATCATGCTGACAATGGCCGCGTCGATGGTCAGAACAAATACCGGCCACGGCTACCGGCGTATCAGCGAGTATATTCCGGCTGCTCTGAGCCGGTCGACACTTTGGAGCGTCCATCCCGAAATTGCCGAGTCGATATTGGGTTGTTTTATCGCGTTGCAGAACGCTGCCAACGAGAACCCTACAGAACCTTTTGAAAAGATAGAGGAATACCGGGGAAAAGCATTTACGATTGACCTCGATGGGATCGACTACTCCGATATTTTCATGATGGAGTCGCTGTTCTGCTCCCTCCCGACCGCGACCGACAATCCGCGGGTGCTCCGGCTTTACAGCCGATTCTTTGAAGAAATGCCCGTGCGCATGTTCAGTAAACTCAAGCGGCATGTCGATTCCGACGAAAAATGGTATGCAGAAGAGGCCTTCATTGAAATTCGTCACAAAATCTTTGACCATATAGCGCAATTCCTGATGTCGCTCGGATCAAAAGAGGAGGCCGTCCGCTATCTGGTGCTGCTGACACCCAAGATGGATTACGGCGATAAACTGGCTCACCTCCTTACATCGGTGATAATGTCGGCCGACAGATTGAGCCGGCCCGATTATTTCCTCTCAATATGGGAATCACTGTTCCCCGTCGTCGACAGCATAGTGTCGGGGGCACAATCCCTCCATCAGGATGAACTGATACGCACATATATGTTGGCAGAAGACTACTGGCGCGGCAGTCAGCCGTGGCACAGCTTCACCCCGCGGGTTGCAGCTCTGTTTAAACAGGCAGCCGCGAATTGGGCCGTTTCCGACACTACACTCTACGCCATCAGCCGGACATTCTACACCATCGGGAGTCTCTGTTGCGAGGATGGTCTGGAGAGCCTCGCCATAGCCATAAAAGCCCGCAGTTCACTTCCGCTTAACAACCCCGCCGCCCTCAGCTACATGGAAAAATTCATGACGCGGTTCTGTCTGCAACACAGCCGCGCAATCCGTGAAGATCGCCGACTGAAAGCCACCGTCCGAGACATCCTCACCTACATGATCGAGCAAGGCTCCGCCACCGCTTACCGTCAACGCGATCTCCTCTAAGAGATTGTTTAATTATCTGCGGGGGTAAATGAAGCGGGCGAGACCGAAGATGTGGCGGGGAAGGTGGCTGCCTGAGGCGAGGAGGCGCTCAAACCATCCCATGTGAGGAATGATGATTTTTACCATATAGCCTACATAGAGCATGGCGAAGAGTGTGCCCGGCCCGATCACGTTCCAAAGCCACCGTCCGAAGAAGACAATACAAATAAAAAAGAGATGCATCGAATGATACATCTCTTTGCTTTTGTCGGGGTGACTAGACTCGAACTAGCGACCTCACGCCCCCCAGACGCGTACTCTAACCAACTGAGCTACACCCCGATTCGTAGCAATCAAGCTGCTGTGTTGCCCGGCGCCCCTCGAGGCTGCCGACGCCTTGCGGCGCTGAGGCAATTGGCTTGATTTCCAAAAGCGTTGCAAAGGTAGGTACTTTTTTTGAATAGTGCAAACTTTTGCGCGATTTTTTTCGCGGAAAATGATTTTTTGAAGATTATTTAAAAATTTGTGAAATTTTGTTGTCTTTAATTGTTGGTGGTTTTAAAACAAAATGCTACATTTGCAGCGAAATTAATTGACAAGAGGTATGAATATAAACACAAACAGTAGCAAAATGATAATGGCGGCTTAAAGGGCGGCTTATGGGGCGGCGGCTTTCCTGCCGCCGGTCATTAAATTTAACGGCGGCAGGAAATTAACGGCGGCAAGAAATTAACGGCGGCAAGAAAGCCGCCGCCCCACACATAGCCGCCCCACACATAGCCGCTCCACAGTTTAGACAAAACAGGTACAAAGAATAAATAAGTGAAAGGAAAAAGATTATGACGTTCAAAGGAAAAAAGATTCATGTGGGCTGGCAGATTTTGTTTCTGCTGATGGCCGTGGTGAGCGTGGCGGGGTTNNGGAGCGTGGCGGGTTTGTTTACAAAGTCGGGCCACGGATTGTTTGGCATGAGCTGCGATCACCTCTATGCCAATGTGGCGTGGATGATCACCGCCACGATTTTCGTGTTGATGATGACCCCCGGGCTGTCGTTTTTCTACGGCGGCATGGTACGCGCCAAAAATGTGATTTCCACCATGTTGCAGAGCTTTATAGTGATGGGATTCATATCGGTGATATGGGTGATTTTCGGTTTTTCGCTGGCGTTTGGCGACGACATCGCGCATGTCATAGGCAATCCGTGGGATTTCTTTATGTTCGACCATGTGGGTGTCGACAACGTCGTCGACCGCGACGAGACGGTGCTGTCGCAGATCGGCATCGCCACAACCACGATACCGCTGGCGCTGTTTGCGCTCTTTCAGATGAAATTCGCTATAATCACCCCCTCGCTGATCACGGGTTCGTTTGCCGAGAGGGTGCGTTTCTCGGGTTATCTGCTGTTTATGGTGCTGTGGGTGGTAGTGGTCTATTGCCCGCTGGCCCACTGCACATGGCACCCCGACGGACTTTTCGCCATGATGCATGTGCATGACTATGCCGGCGGCATCGTGGTGCATGCCGCGTCGGGTGTGGCGGCTCTGGCAGGAGCGTTGTTTTTGGGAAAACGCACGCCGGCCGACGATGCCGCCAAGCCTGCCAACGTGCCTTTCGTGCTTCTTGGCGCCGCCATGCTGTGGCTGGGATGGTTCGGATTCAACGGCGGCAGTTCGCTGGCGGCCGACGGCATAGCCGTGCTGGCGTTTCTCAACACCAACACGGCGGCGGCGACAGCCATGGTCACCTGGGTGGCCTTCGACGGCCTCCGCGGCCGCAAACCGTCGGCAATGGGCGCTGCCATCGGCGCTGTGGTCGGGCTGGTGGCCATCACGCCGTGTGCCGGCTGGGTGACTGTGGGGCAGAGCATATTCATATCGTTCTGCATCACCATCTGCTGCAACCTCGCGGTGACCTGGAAGAGCTATTCGCGGATGCTCGACGACGCCCTCGATGTGTTCCCCACCCACGGACTCGGTGGTATCTTAGGCACCGTTTTCACCGGCATTTTCGCCTACGGATTCTTTGCCGACGGGAATCCCGGCATGATTTCGCACACCGAGTTTTTCTTTAACCACCTGCTGGTGCTGGTGATAGTGTTTGCCTACACCTTTGCGGTCAGCTACGGCCTCTACTGGCTCACAAACAAGATAATCCCCCTGCGTGTGTCGCGCAAGAGCGAGGAGATGGGACTCGACCGCTCGCAGCACGACGAGGAGTATGGCGGCGACGGCGGCACCGGTCTGGCCGAGGATCATCTGCCCACAGCCGAGGAGTGGTTCAGCCACGCCGAGTAATTATCCTATATACACAATATCGCAAGAGCCTGCCGGACTGATTCCCGGCAGGCTCCTGTGCAATAAAGGGAGCCTGCCGACCGTTTGTTTCATAGAAACAAAACCCTCATCGCTGATGCTGACCATCCACAAGGCGAGCGCCGGTTCAGGCAAGACATTCTCGCTGGCCCGAAAATATCTCAAGCTGCTGCTGTTCAAGAAAGGCACCGACGGCGACACCTCGGATGTCGATGCCGGCTGGACGCATGAGCCGCTGTGGTCCGATGCGTCGCAGAGGGGGTCGGCGGTGTTTCTGCGTTACCGCGACGAATATATCCACCGCCGCTTCCCGAAGGCTCACCGCCACATCCTGGCCATCACCTTCACCAACAAGGCCACCAACGAGATGACCGACCGCATTGTGGCCGAGCTGGAAAAACTGCGCCACATCACCGAGCCGGCCGACGGCTCAGCGCCGTGGGATGGCTCGGCGCGTCCGAAGAACGACCACATACACTATCTTGTGGGCATCTACTGCGGCGACGAGAACACACCTGAGGCAACGGCCTCGAAGCTCTGGGACGCCGACCGCGACGACTATATCCGCCGCGTGCGACGGATCAGCCACGGTGCCGGGCTGGCGCTGAGCGACGTGCTGATCAATTTCGCCGACTTCAATGTGTCGACCATCGACTCATTTTTTCAGTCGGTGCTCCATGTGTTCACCTCCGAGCTTGATCTGCCGGAGAATTTCAGTCTGCAGATCGACGAGTCAAATGTGATCCGCATGGCCGTGGACCAGATGCTCAACGATGTGAAGAGCAGCATTCCGCGTGGCTCAGCCTCCGCTGCGGTGCGTCGCTGGCTCAGACAGTATATGCTGCATCTTGCCGGCAGCAGCGAGGGGCAGTTCAACATCTTTTCCGATCACTCGTCGGTCAACAGGCAGCTGGTGGGGGATGTGAAGAAGCTCCGCAACGAATTTTTCAAAAAGCATATATCGGAATTCAACCGATATTTCCATCGCGGGGAGAACGGCGAGCTGGATCTGGCTCCGCTGTTGCGCTTCACCGAGTATCTGCGCCAACTCACCGCAGGCCCCAGCTTCGACGCCATCCGCGAGGAAGCGGAGGCGCTGCTTGCCACTCCCATGGGGGAGAAGATCACCCGCAATGTGTTGCTGCCGGTGCAGAAATGGAGCCGCGGCGACTTCGCTTTCGAGCCTTCGGCCACGCTGCGCAATGCCGCCGGGATTGGCGACAAGGAGATCGTGTGCTACACCGGGGGCGCGAAGAAAAAGCCGGAGGGATGGACCGACGGCTTCGACAGCCGTCTGCGACGTCTCTGCGCCGACGCCATAGCGCTGATGGAGCGTGCGGGCATGGCCCGTCTGCTGTTGGGCCGCTGCTATCTGTTAGGGCTATTTGCCGGCACGTGCGACAATATTGACACCTTCTGCCGCGAGCACGACATGTTTTTCCTCGGCGACACCAACACCCTGCTGGGCCGCGTGCTTAAAGAGGGGGAGGTGCCCTTTGTCTACGAAAAGATGGGCACGCAGCTCAACCATCTGCTCATCGACGAATTCCAGGACACCTCGGAGATGAACTGGGACAATCTGCGCCCGCTCATGGAGGAGACCCTCTCGCGAGGGCGCGAGAACCTGATTATCGGCGATGTGAAGCAGAGTATCTACCGTTTCCGCAACGCCCGCCCCGAGCTTCTGGGCAGCGAGGCGGCCAAATCGCTCGGCGAATACCATGTCACGGAAATAGGCAGCGACATCGGCGACAACACCAACTGGCGAAGCGCCCGCGAAGTTGTGAAATTCAACAACTCGCTCTTCACCGCCCTTGCCGCGGATTTCGAAGGGGTAGGGCCCGGCACCACCTATCACGGCGTGGTGCAGCGGGTGGCTTTCCCCGACCGCGAGGGGTTTGTGCAGCTCTTTCTCAACGGCACCGACGAGCCTTTCAGCCACACTCAGCAGCTCGAGCTGATGGGCGCCAATATCCTCGACCAGCTGCGGCGCGGCTTCCCGCCGTCGCAGATCGGTGTGCTGGTGCGCACCGGCGGCCAGGGCCAGGAGGTCATCGACTATATCCTGTCGCTGAAGAAAAACGACCCCGAGTGGCTCCGCTGGCAGCAGGAGACGGGGCGCACGGTCGACATCATTTCCAACGACGCCATGACCGTAGGCTCGTCGCAGTCGGTGAAGTCGGTGGTGAATCTGCTGCGGCTGTGTGTCACGCCGCCCATGATTGACAAGCCGGGGACCGAACCTCCCCGGCAGGTGGAGAATCCGGCATGGCTGCGCAACCGCATGATGCAGATTTTCGAGGTGCTTCTGCTGCGTTATCCCCCGGCTGAGGCGTTGTGGAAGGCTGTTTCGGTCACTTCGCCCAACCTCGGCGTAAACCCCGATCGGGAGGCGGCCGAGGTGCGCGATCTCATCGACGGTCTGTTGGCCGACCTCGAGCGCGAGGATAAGCCTGATCTCTTTCTCCTGACCGAACGCATCATCCGCGATTTCATCCTCCATCCCGACCGGCGCACCGAGCCTGTAGGCGAGAGCGAGGTGGCTTTCATCACCGCATTCCAGGATATGGTGCTCGATTTCTGCGAAAACGACGATCCCAACATCGCCGCGTTCCTGAAGTGGTGGGACAGGAGCGGCTGCGTCAGCTCATTCCCCGAGGCCGACATCCCCGACGCCATAACCGTGATGACCATCCACAAGTCCAAGGGGTTGGAAATGAATTGCGTGCATGTGCCCTTCTGCGAGCAGGAGCTGGTGAAAGAGGGGGAATCGGCATGGTTTTCACTGGCCGAAATGGAGTTCCCGGGATGCGACCCCGCCGACGTGCCGCCATTTATGCCTCTGGCGTTCAGCCGCAAACTGGCCGACTACGACGGACTCGCCCGCCAGACAGCCGACATGGTGCGCTCGGCGCGCCTCGATTCGCTCAATGTGGCTTATGTGGCATTCACCCGCGCCCGCTATGAACTGGCCATATATGGCGAGGCCGCTCCCGCCGCTAATCCAAAGGATGGCGACCGCTGCAAGGAGCTGGGGCAGAATCTGCTGCGGGTGCTCCGCGACGAACTGGCGGGCGACCCTTCGATTTTCGGCCGTTATGCTCTCTCGGGCGAACCCCTGCGGTATGTGGAGCCGGTGGGCAATTATTTCACCGACCCACGCCCATTCTATTCCGACCGGTTCTATTTCGACGGAGAGGATGAGGGCGCTGCCGATCCGGCGCGGCAGAGGCCTGTGATGCCCCTGTTCGACTATCTCAGACTGGGCCGTCCCGTCGATCCCTCCACGATAAAAAAGGAGAGCCGCGCCGACCGTTACCCCCGCAGCACGGCATGGTTTCCGCATCACCGCATAGACTACACCCACCGCAAGCACCGCCGTGTCGACAGCCCGGCATCGTTCGACGCGCCGATCGACTACGACTCCGTCACCCGAAGCTATTTCTCGGTGCAGCCCCCCGAAGTCACAGTGGCCACCGACGCCGGCGACCGCAGCGACGTGTTCTCGCTCGACAATCCCGTGCACCTGGGCACTTTTCTCCATGAGGTGCTTGCCGGAGTGAAGCGCCCCGCCGACCTCGACTACGCATTTCTCACCCCGTCCTACCGGCGCAACCTCACGGAGGCCGACTACGCCCCGCTGCGCGAGCAACTGCGCGAGGCTCTCGCCGACCCCGACGTCAGCCCCTATTTCACAGAGTACCTGAGCGTGATGAACGAACGACCCCTGACCAACTTCGCATATTTCAACGCCCCCGACAACAAGGCATCCGACATCCCCATGGTGGTGCGTCCCGACCGCGTGGTCGAGATGCCCGGCGCCACCGTGGTGCTCGACTATAAGTTCGGCGAACCCAAGGAATCCTACATAAATCAGGTCCGCCACTATTGCGCCCTCCTCGCCCAGGCAGGCCGTACCAACGTCAAAGGCTACCTCCTCTACCCCTTCGCCCCCCCCGGCCACCGCCTCCTCCCCGTCTAACCGTAGAGAAAACAAGCTCTTAACTTCTAAATGTTGGTTCTTTAACTACGAATTGTTGGGGTTATTCGCTGGAATATGGTAACTTTGTATGTTGTTTATGAAGATTGTAATGGTGAAACGATTACTGAAAAACGCGATATATGCTGTCGGTGCGCTGGTGCTGTCGGTGGCGGCATGCGGATGTGATCATGTCGACTTCGACCGCATTCCTCCTACTAATGTGCGCCTGTCGTTCGATACTCGGGCTGAATGGGAGCGCTATGGCACCCCCGGCGCTCTTGACCACCGACGTTTCATACTCGACGGGAATCTCAGGGTGCCTTCTGATTTTCCATGGACCGGACTGACCTACACCGGTTTCGGCGGGATACTCCTTGTGGGGGATCTGAGTGGCGCCCCCTATGCCTACGATCTGGCCTGCCCCGTGGAGGTGAACCGCAATGTGCGTATCGAAATCGATACGCAGGAAAATGTGGCTTACTGCCCTAAATGCGGCTCGCGCTATTCCGTGTTCAATAACTATGGCTCGCCGATTTCGGGCGAGGCACGCAAACTCAAACGCGGCCTGCGCCGTTTTAATGTAGGACCGGGGATGAACGGCGAGTTTATGGTCGTTTCGCGCTGACAATGCCTTTCCCGGTCAACCCTGATCCTGTTCCGCTAAATTGACAACTGATGGATAACCGCACGATACTTCAGCGGCTGGCAGAGCGTCACCGCATTGAGAAACTCAACCCCATGCAGCAGCAGATGGCCGCCACCGACGCCACCCGCATAGTGCTGCTGTCGCCCACCGGTTCGGGCAAGACGGTGGCCTTCGCCATAAGGCTTCTTCGCTCCCTGTCACCGTCGACCGGCAGTGTGCAGGCGGTGGTGATGGCCCCCTCGCGTGAGCTTGTGATTCAGATAGCCGACGTGATCCGCCCTCTGGCCCAGGGATTGAAGACGGTCGCTTTCTATGGAGGCCACGCCATGGCCGATGAGGTGAACTCCATGAAAGTGGTGCCCGATATTATCGTGGCCACTCCGGGCCGTCTGCTCGACCATCTGCGCCGCGGCACAGTGATGCTCGCTGATGTGTCGGCTCTTGTGCTTGATGAGTATGACAAATCACTCGAACTCGGCTTTCACGACGAAATGAAGCGGATCGTGAAACAGATGCGCCATCTCAGCCTGATAATACTCACGTCGGCGACTCCTTTGGCCGAGATGCCCGGGTTCCTGAGTTTCGCTCGGCCTGAGACCTTTGATTTTACCGCTTCGAAACCGGCCGGCGGACACGTGCAGTTTGTGCGCGTGGATTCGCCCGAGCGCGACAAGCTCTCCACTCTCGAAGCCTTGCTCCGTTCGCTGCCCAATGGCCGCGCGCTGGTGTTTGTCAACCACCGCGAGAGCGCCGAACGCGTTTACAACGAGCTTAGCCGCGCCGGATTTCCTGTAGGGCTTTACCATGGAGGGCTGGAGCAGCGCGAGCGCAAACTCGCCGTGGATCTCCTTGACAACGGCACCACCCCCGTGCTGATAGCCACCGACCTCGGTGCCCGCGGTCTCGACATCGACAATGTGCAGTATGTGATTCATTACCATCTGCCCCTCACCGTAGAGAGCTGGACGCACCGTAACGGTCGAACGGCCCGCATGGGAGCCGACGGCACGGTATTCAGCATCATTGCCGACGGGGAGAATATACCCGAATATGTGGTGTGGGACCGGATGCTCTCGCCGCGCGGCGAGGCTGCCGACCCTATCCGCAGCGACACCGCCACAATCTATATCAACGCGGGGAAAAAGGAGAAAATTTCGCGCGGCGACATCGCGGGCTATCTTATCCACCGGGGCGGTCTGCGCCCCGACGAGGTGGGGAGGATCACCCTCGACGACCACAGTGCGCTCGTGGCCGTTCCCCGCGCGGCTCTCGGGCCGCTTGCCTCGGGCGCCACAGATGAGATCCCCGCCGAAGCAGCCGCACTGCCGTTGCTTGAGCGCCTGTCGCCCCACCGACTGAAAAACACCCGCGTGCGCCTCTCGCTCATCAAGTGACAACTAAGCTAATGGCGGGAGATGCCGCGATCGGTATGCCCGCTGTCAGAAGGGGTAGCCGATGGCCAGGTGGAAGCAGAGGCTCTTCTTGAAGGAGGGGAGGTTGAAATAGCCGCTTTTGCCGGTGTCGTAGGGCGCATGCAGACCTATGCCGAGGTCGCCGCGCAGCACGAGCATGGAGATGTCGACACGCAGACCCACGCCGGTGCCTAACGCAATATCTTTCAGGAAAGTCTTGGCCCGCAGCTCGCCCCCGGGGCGCAGCGGGTCTTTTTTCAGCAGCCACACATTGCCTGCGTCGAGAAACACCGCTCCGTGGAGCGGCCCTGCGATGGGGAAACGGTATTCGGTGTTGAATTCAAATTTGAAGGTACCGGTCTGGTCGAAGTAGCCGTTTTCCTGGTCGGCCGGCGGCCTGTAGGAGCCGGGGCCGAGATCGCGGACAGCCCAGGCGCGCACCGAGTTGGCGCCGCCCACATAGAATTGCTCGGCATAGGGCACCTGCGAGGAGTTGCCGTAGGCCCAGGCCACGCCCACTGCCGCGCGCGTCACCAGCCAGTGGTCGCCCACGCCGAGCCGGCGGCCGTAGACAATCTGTGTGGTCCCTTTGAGGAACTGGGAGAATGGCGTGCCGAACAGCTCCTTCTCGCCCCGCTTGCCACACGCCTCGTAGACCGACCAGAACAGGTTGCCGGCCTCCTGCAGCGTCACCTGCAGGTTGAATGTGTTGTTGCGTCCGAATTCCCTGTCGTAGACATAGGTGTACATCATCTGCGGGATATACTGGCTCATGAACGAGAGGGCTATGGCAGGGTTCTGGCTGATGATGGAGTCGAACTCGTGGGTGGTCTTCATCAATTTGGTGTAGGTGAGTTTGAATGGGGTGAAAGAGTGCGACGAATAGCGTGACGACTGCCAGTCGTAGCTCATGCCTAAATTGAACTGCGCCATCTTGAAATAGTGAGGGCGGTTGAGGAGATCCCAGTTGAGGGTGAAGCGGGTCCAGTTGAGGTTGCGCTGTCTGCGTTTAATGAATCCCGGGGCGAGCATGCGCGGGAAGCTCAGCGATGTGGTCATTCCCACCTCGTAGGAGTTGAACAGCGACGACTTGCTTTTGCCCGTCTGCCATTCATAGGTGCCGGTGGCGGTGACGCGCAGCTGCTCTCCTCCGCCGAACACATTGCGGTTGACCACACTAAGCGACAGCCCCGGGCCTATGTAGCTGTTGCTCTTAGAGCTGGCGTTGACCTCAACCTGAAATTCCAGCGGAGTGTCGAACGTGCAGCCGATCTGCACATTGAGCGTAGGCTCGGCGGCGGTGGTGTCGGGTTCGGCCTCGATGTTGATGGCGTTGAAAATGCCCAGGCGCGCCAGACGCGTCTGCGTGGAGTTCATCTGCCTGACCGCAAACCAGCGGCCTGTGCGCATGGTCACGCACTCGTTCATTAGTTCCCGGCGAAAGCGCGACGGCATCATCTGTATCAGCGTGCCGCGCCGGGTCTGAAATGTGTCGGGCTCGCCGCCACCCTGGTTTCGGAACACATACATGGTGACGCGGCCCGTGCGGTAGCGCTTGAGCATGGCCGGTGGAATGTCGGCCGCGAGCATCATGCGCATGGCCATCTTCATGGGCTGCTGCACCGTGTCGGCCAGATATTCGATGAAATCGGGACGGAAATAATAGTAGCCGCGGTTGCGCAGGGCGTTGGTGATGCGGATGCGCACTTCCGACAGGGAGTCGACGCTGTAGCGTGCCCCCTCCCTGAGATAAGGATCGGCCACTGCGATTGAGTCGATGAGCCGGTGGAGGGTGCATGTGTCGGGGAGCAGCTGCACCTGCGAGAAGGTGTAGGCCGGCCCGGTGGCCACATTGTAGCTCACTTTGGCTTTTCGCGGGTTCTTTTTGTTAGGTATGATCTCATATGATGCGCCGCCGCGGAAATAGCCGTTGTCGGCCAGCACATTCTCGAGCATCTTCACGCGGGCGGCAGGGCGCACGTCGTTGATGAGGACAGGCTCGGCCACCAGCTTGTCGTAGAGCCAGTGCTTGAGCCCGTGGCCGGGGTCGTTCCAGTTGTTCCACACCCACAGCCCCATAGGGAATGGCCAGCGATAGTAGGGGGAACCGAAGATGGCGTTGTTGGGCGCCACGGCCACCTGCTTGCGGAGCGATGCGTCTACCCCGGGCACCACCTTGCCCGTTGAGTCGGGGGTGATGATGGTGAATTTTTTCACACCGGTGTAGAGCTGCTCCCCCTCGGGTATGCGCTTTGTGGTGGAGCATGAGCAGAGAGCCAGCAGGGCTGCGAACAGGAGTATGATGCGTGTCTGTTTCATTGCTTTTCCTCCTTGATTACAGTGATTTTCTCATCCTTGCGGCGGTGGAGCCAGTTGAAGATGTCGCGGAAAGAGCGGAACTTGTGGCGGTAGACAAAGCCCACGCCAGTCTGGGTGATTTCCCCCTCGAGTATCGATTCATAGCCCGTGTGGCGGAACAGGCGCACATACATCGTGCCCGACTTGTTGATCATGTACTCGAACGAGATGTCGGCGATGAGGTTCTGCGAGAAGTTTTCGTCGGCGTCGGCATCGGTGGTGTAGTTGCCTCCCACCACAATCTTGAAACGGTCGTCGAAGAGCGACTTGCTCACGCGGTAGCTATACTGCATGGCGGTGGAGTTCACCCCGTTGCGGTTGCGGTCGAGCTGATCGATGCCGAACGAGATGTCGACACCCTTGATTGCCGAGGAGGCCAGCGAGTTGAGCTGTCCTTCGAGGAAGTTGTAGAGCGGGTTGCCCATGGTCGATGCCTTCGTGCCGGGGCCTGTGTAGGAACCGTAGAGCAGCAGGTTCATGGCCTGGTTGGCGCGCTGGTCGGGACTCATGGATTCTATCTCGTTCTGTATTTCGAGGTCGTCGGGCGAGCTGAGGCCGAAAACCACATTCATCTGCTCGAGGGTGCCGGTGACGTTGAGGCCGACATCGAAAGTGACCACACGCGGGTTGTTCTGCGAACTTACCGAAGCCTTGATGTTGTCGGTGGCGTGGAGATTCAGGGTGGGGTTCATCACCGGGCCGTTGAACACTATGTTGCTTCCCTCCTCGATGTTGAAAGTCTTCTCCGACATCACCGGCGGCATGCCGTAGCGCACGAATCCTTTGTTGAGGGCCATGCGGCCTGTCAGACGCTGGTCGCCGAGATAATCCGAGGTGTATTGCAGTTGGCCTGCCGCCTGAATTTGGGCTCGGTTCTTGCCGTCGGCCGAGAGGTCTACGGCGAGAGTGGAGCCTTCGGCCACGTTGAGCGTAAAGTCAATGTTCATGGCCAGTTCCTGCCGCTCGAGCGAGTCGGCCGCGGCCACGGCCGCCGAATCCGTGAAGTTGACGAAGCGCACCATCTGCTGGTTGCTGTGCTGTGTGAGGGCGGCCTGCATGTCGGGTACCACATAGGTGACGTTGGTGCCGGCCAGCACGTCGAGCGAGCCGCGGATGTCGAGGTAGCGTGCCATTGATCCGCACACGCGGGCATCGAGGTCGATGAACAGACGGCCATACATGTCCTGCCCGCGTTTTTTCTTGGCACCGACAATCTGGGTGTTGCGGGCGCGGGCGGTGATGTCGAGCCCTATGTCGGCAAGCGAGGAGATGTCGGCGGTGCCGCTGATCACCAGGGGATTGTCGTTGACGGCATGGATGGCGAAGTTGTCAAAAGTGACCAGATTGTCCTTAACGGGAATTTGCGTGGTGGGGAAATCGAGAGTTGAACCCATCATCTCCACGTTCACGGCGGTGGAGTCGAAACGTATCCAGCCGTTGAAGAGCGGTTTGTCGGCGTTGCCGGTGACATCCATCGAGCCTGTGAGCAGGCCGTGGAAACGTGCCGTGCCCTTGGGCATGAAGGGGTTGAGCACAGCCAGCGGGAAGCGGATCATCTCGAAGTCGAGATTGAACGGGTCGGCCAGCGTGCTGTCGTTGAGGGCGCCGGTGACGGTGATGGTCTTCACACCGTCGACAATCAGCGCGGATGACGCGCGGACCACACCTCCGGGCGAAGTGGTCAGTCCCAGCTCGGCGTTGAAATCGGCCACGCGCTGGTTGTTGTAATAGAAATCGGTGAGCGACACATTGCCTTTGCCGTCGATGGAGCTGAACTTCTCGCCGAGATTGAAGCGCATATCGGCCGATACGTTGCCCCGCATGGGCGGAGCGAAGGGATTGATGGCCAGCCAGTCCTGCACCTTGATGTCCTTAAGCTGCAGGCGCAGGGCCTCCTGAGTGGAGTCGCCCGGCACATGGTCGGTGGTCAGCAGCAGCGACGACACCTCGTTGTGTAGGTTGATATTGGCGTCGATGTGGCCTGTCTTTACGTTATAGCGCAGGAAGTTGTCGGGATTTATCTGCCAGTTCTTGTAGCCGATGATGGGGTGGAACGGCACGAATTTCAGCGAGAAAGTGTTCTCCTGCGGCATGGTTACCACGGAGCCGAACGAGAACCCGGTTTCGTCGCTGATGTTACGCTGGTTGAAGATGAGCAGGAAATTGTCTACGCTGATGTATCCCTGGGCCACTACATGGGCAAACTGGTCCATGGTGCCCGGGCGGTTGTCCATCTTGAGCTGATAGAGCAGATGGTCGTCTCTCTGGCGTATTCTCAGTGCAATCGAGTCGGCCCTTGTCTTGCCGGCCTGCAGCCCTGTGAGAGTGGCGTCGGCGCGGAGCAGCGAGTCGTTCGACGCATGCAGCGCCAGGGTGTCGAAAGCGAGGTCGCTTCCGCGCAGCAGCTCGGTGAGTACATTGTTGTCGCCCGAGTTCAGCGCAATGCGGAAATCGGGGAGTGCCATCTGCAGCGAGTCCACGGCAAGCTGTCGGCGTGCCATGCAGCGCTGTAGCAGTGCCTGCACGGCTCCGAAGCGGATCATAAGAGTGTCGAGTCCGACTCCGGCCGAGGCTTTCGCGCTCAGATCGCCGTTGTTGAGCGTGAGGGCGCAGCTTGTAGTGTCGATGTCGACGTTGGCAAGGATGTCGGTGGTGTTGATTGTGGCATGGGGCATCTGCCAGTTGAGCCGCTCCACATCGAGTGATGCGCGGAGTGTCAGCGGGTCGCGTATGACACGGCGGTGGCGTCCGCGGCCTGAGATATGGGTTTTCGGAAGAGTGAACGCCGCCTCGCCGCTGAGTGTGGCCGAACCCCGTCCGATGGTATCGGAGAGCTGCAGGGCCATCAGGTCGATATGGTTCAGATTCCCTTTGAGGCGCCAGCGCAGGGTGTCGCCGGTGAGGTTGCCGGTGGCACTGATGTCGAAATCGGCGTCGCGGTTGGTGGAGATGGCGCGCACGGCTGCATTGCCGGCTGCGATGTCGGCTCGGGCATTGATGTTTTCATAGCTCTGTCCCTTGTAACCGAGGTGACGGAGGTCGATGCCGGCGTTGATGGCGGTGGAGGGTGAGAAGATGTCGAGCCCGTGGCCGCGCACATCCACGTCGGCCGAGACATTGCTGATGCCGAGCGAGGGCATGATGGATTGCACGGGGAAGCGGTCGGCGGTGAAGGTCAGCTCGTAGGCAGGTCCGCGTCCTTTCCATGTGCCGTCGAGGGCGATGGTGCCGTCGTCGGCTGTGCCGCGGAAAGTGGCGGCATAGTCGCCGCGGTTTATGTCGGCCTCTCCGCTGATGGTCATGCGCGGGAATTTGATCTGCCCGGCGGTCTTGGCGTCGAGAAGTGTGGGTTTGATAAAGGAGATGTCGGGCATGGAGCCGTCGAGAGTCAGGTGTCCCGAGGCGCGGTTGATGTCGGTGATGTCGCGCAACACGCCCGAGGCCATGAGTGAAAGATGGCGCGGAATCTCCACCTTGATCAGGCGGGCGCGTATGTTGCCCATGGTGCCGTCGGCGTCAACGGCGGCATTGACCGGCACACCGCGGGGGAGCGCGTCGGCTATCGGCGCCATAGGTGCCGGTGCCAGGCGGCGCAGGTCGTCGTTGCTGATCTGAGCGCGCAGATCCACGCGGAAGGGTGTCGACGGATCGAGTCCCTGTGGCGCTTTATCTCCGGGCGCGGGTGGAGGTGTCAGGCCCATCATGGCGTTGAGCGCGATGGATGATGTGGCGGTGGTGAGCCGCATGCCGGTGGCACGCATGCTCACCGAGTCCATGTCGAACAGGCCGGTCAGCTCCACCGGTATGCCGCAGCGCTCGCGTGCCGTGATTGACCGTATCGGAGCATAGACCGAGGTGCCGCGGTTGACAAACGAGTCGATGGCGATGTTGATCTGCGACGCCCGGATATATTCAAGATCGAAATTCTGCGTCAGGGGCTTGTGGCCGGCCATGGCATACAATCCATCCGAGTCGGTAAGCCGCACTTTGGCGCACCGCACTGTCCAGGGCACTGTAGCCACGGTGTCGGTTTCGGCGATCTCGGGCGCCGGATGGGCGGCGAGCCATTCGGGGGTGGGATAGATGTATCGGGCGTCGGCGCGGCTCATGCTCACTTCCTGCACGTCGACGGTGTTGTGCCGCATATCCACATCGGCCATGCGGATGTCGCCCTGCTGCAGGTGGCACCCCAGCTCGGTGATCGTAGGGTAGATCGACATGTTATAGCGTATGCGGCGCAGAGCGCCGTGTACAAGGGTCACGTGCCAGTTGGCCGGCACCGAATCGGCAGCTTCTGGCCGGGGCACGGTGTCGGGGAGGATGGCCATATCAACCTTGCCTGAATCGACCATAAGCTCGCCCACCATGATGCGCTGTGAGGAGAGGCGGATGCGGGCGTCGGACATGCTCGCGTCGTTGACGAGAGCCGTCATGTAGAAAGCCGAATCGGGGGTGCCGAGTCTGAACCGGGCGCCATCGAGTTTCAGGTCGCTTACACTGATCTCGCCGCGCAGCAGCGGCAGCGGCGACACATTCAGACGCCCCGCGCGGGCGCCTGCCTCCATGCCGGGCACGGCGAAAGAGGCCGAGTCGATTTCGACCCGCAGCGGAAATTTCAGCCTCACTTTGCGGGCTGAAATCTCAAGTTGCCCCGGCTTGTTGATGGCCGACAGCACGCGCGGTATCACAAAATCCTGAACCGGCGGTATGTAGATCAGCACAATCAGAGACACTACCAGACCCAGCAGGCCCAGCAATGTCCACAAAAGTGACCTTGATATTATCTTGACAGTTTTGTTCACTGCTTGTCAGTGATTTAGTTGAAACGTAGAGGTTGGCTTACATTATACTCAACAAGTAAGCGCCCGAAATGTTTGCGGCATACGGAGCCGCGGAGGCGTGGCGGCCTGTCAGATGGAGTAGATAACGCCGATGCCCACCACAAAGATTTCGCGGAACGGGATGCCGGGGCTGTGGATTTTCTGACGGACATATAGGTCGCAGGTGGAGACTTCGTAGTAGAAGCTGATGCTGCTGTGCAGCAGACGGCGATGCTCGGGGATGTGGAAAGTGAAACGCTGGCCTATCCCAAAGTGGAAACGCACGCGGCTGGAGAAGCTGTAATACCCCTTGGGATAGCGGTCGGGCTGGTTCACCCAGAAGTCGCCGTCGAGAATGGAGTTGAGCGAAAGAGCCACGGTAAGGGGCGTGATGGACCATTTGTCGTAGATTTTCACGCGCCAGGGCACGTAGGTTTCGCGCAGGGCCAGGCTCCAGTAGTGATGATAATAACGGTGGGGAGGCGTATAGCCCAGCAGCAGGTGTGTCTGCCAGTGGTCGTTGCGTCCATAGCGCCAGCCCACGCCGACCGACACCATGCCGAAATCGCCCGCATACTGGGTGACGAAATCCTCCGGGAGGAGTTTCTGCCACAGATCCTCCATGGTGTGGAGCCGTTGTTGGTAACGCGACGGTATGCTGTCTGTGATGGCATTATCGGTGGGAGTGCCGGTGGGAGTGTCGGCCACCGCGGCTGCCGGCACTAATATCATCAGAAGCAGAGTCAGCTTAAAAATCAATTGTCTCATAAAGGTAGCCTGTTTCTGTGATGGTGAACAGCAGATAGTTGCGTTTGTGTATGTCGGCACACTGATAGTAGAGGATGCCGTTGTAGAATTTGTCGACAATGTTGACCCGATGGTTGTGGCCGTTGACGCAGAACGACTGCGACGCCCATGGCTTTTCGTTGCCGTCGGCGTCGGTGCGTGTGGCATCGGCCTGCATGCCGGGATAGTTCTCGAGATAATAGTTGAAAACGTTGGCCACGTTGTTGTTGAACTGCTCGTCGAAGGGGCACGAGTGCATCAGCACTATAGTGTGGATGATGCTTCCGGGGTTTGCCTCGTTGAGTGCGTTCACCGCCCTGATGTCGTTCTCGATAAAGGTGAAATCGGGCACGGGACGCGAATAGTCATACTCGAGAGCCACCGTGTTGAGCGCCACGATATGTGTGCGGGCCACGTTGAGACTGAAATTTTCGGGTCCGAAAATGTAGTTGAACACATCTTCGCCGTTGCCCACACAGTCATGGTTGCCGATAACGGTGAGATACGGTATGCCATATTTCTCCATAATGTCGCGCGTCCATTTGAATTCCTTGGCCAGGCCGAAATCGGTGACGTCGCCGGCATGGAGGATGATGTCGATGTCGCCGCGCTGCTGCAGCACCCTCATGCAATCATCCAGATCGTCCCAATACCCCTGGGAATCGCCGATAACGGCAATTTTAATCGGGAGGGAAAGGCCGGAGCTCTGCAGCCGGTTGATTTCGCGGGTGTTTATGTCGTGCGGGCCGTCGACATCGGCGGCATAGGGCAGATATTCGAGCTGCGAACATCCGCAAAGGGTCGCCACAAACGTCATCAGCGCCAAAGACTTCACTTTCAGTTTTGTCATATAAGGCAAAATTACTTTTAACTGCAAAGTTAGCAATAAAAAGCGTGACATCTGTTTGTCTCAACCGATAATGTTTTGTATTTTTGCAGTGTGGGGCGCGTTTCAGACCAAAGCAGACCCCTAAACCTTAAACCCTCAACCCTCAACCAAATCCCTCATACCAGAATGACTTGCTTTAAATCCGGAATCTCCTCCATCCTTTCGCGCGTACTCCGCGGAGGCGCGCTCGCACTTCTTTGTCTGTCGGCATCAATGACTGCCTTTGCAGGCGGTATTGAGAAGGAGCCTGTGAAAGTGGTGGCTCACCGCGGCGCCCACACCGACGGTGCCTCCGAAAACTCCATAGCCGCGCTCCGCAAGGCCATGGACGCAAATTACTATGGCGTCGAACTCGACGTGTGGATGACCGCCGACGGCCGCATCGTGGTGCATCACGACGGCCATGCCGACGGACTTGTCATCCAGGATGAACCCTATACCCGGGTCAAGGATATCACCCTCTCCAACGGCGAGAAGCTGCCGACTCTCGACAGCTTCCTGAAAGTTTTCAAAAGCAAAATGAAGGGTTCATCCTCCAAACTTATCGTCGAAATCAAGACACACAGCACACCCGAACGAAACAATGCCGCTACCGACCTGGTGATGAAGAAGATCGAGAAAGCCGGCATAAAGGACCGTGTGGAGTATATCGCCTTCAGTTTCGACATCTGCAAGCGCATCGTCGCCGCGCAGCCCGATGCAAAGGTGGGCTATCTGATGGGTGACAAGACACCCCGCGAGGTGCATGACGCCGGCATTTGCAGCGTAGACTATCATTTCAGTGTATTTAACAATAATCCCGCATGGATCAAGGAGGCCGGGGATCTCGGAATGATAGTGAATGTGTGGACAGTCAACAACGCCGATGATATGGCTGATTTCATTGAGCGGGGTGCAGACTATATCACCACCGACGATCCCGCGCTGCTCTCAGGCATACATCGCCTCGATTAGTTTGGCGTAGTGGCGGTTGATGACAGGACGGCGGATTTTGAGAGTGTTTGTGAGTTCGCCGTTCTCCATGGTGAATTCGCGCGGCAGGAGGGTGAACTTCTTGATTTTCTCGAACGACGCGAGCCCTTCCTGCAGGGCGTCGATGCGCTTCGAAATCATGTCGACGATCTGTGAGTTGCGCAGCAGTTCCTCCAGCGAATGGTATTGTATCTGTTTTCGCCGGGCATATTCCTTTATCGCCTCGATGGCGGGGACGATGATTGCGGTGACATATTTGCGCGAATCGCCGATGACGGCTACCTGGTCGATATACTTGTCTTCGCCGAGACGGCTCTCGATGGCCTGCGGCGCGATATACTTGCCGTTTGAGGTCTTGAAGAGGTCTTTGAGACGTTCGGTCAGGATTATTGCGCCGGAATGATCGATGCGGCCTGCGTCGCCGGTGCGGAACCATCCGTCGGCGGTGAAGACCTCGGCTGTCTCCTCGGGTTTGTTGAAGTAGCCGCGCATCACGGTGGGGCCTTTGACGAGGATTTCGTTTTCGGCTCCGAGTTTCACCTGAAGCCCTTCGAGAGGAGTGCCCACGGTGCCTATTTCGTAATTGACATAGGGGAAACAGCTGACGGTGGCTGTGGTCTCCGAGAGGCCGTAGCCGATGACGATGTTGACTCCCATGGCGTGGAAGAATTCCACGATAGCGGGGCTGAGGGGCGCGCCGGCTGTAGGGAAAATATTGCCGTGGGTGATGCCCATGGCGCGTTTCACAGCAGAGAACAGAAGCTTGTTGAAGAAACGGTAGCGCGCTTCGAGGAAACGGGGCACGCGCAGACCGCAGCGCTTGTAGTGGAGATTGCGCTTGCGCCCTACTTTGAGCGCGCGGGCGCAGAGCCAGCGCTGGATGGCCGGCATGGCGCCGATTTTTTCCTGAATGGCGGTGTAGGCTTTCTCCCAGAAACGGGGCACGGAGCACATGCATGTGGGGCGTACCTCCACGATGGTGTCCTGCACGATGCGCGGATCGCGGTTGACGTAGACCTGTATGCCTGAATCGAGGCAGAAATAGGTCCAGGCCTTTTCAAATATGTGGCTCAGGGGGAGGAAACAGAGCGAGGTGTCGGCGTCGGAGAGCGAGGTGAGCCGGCGGTGGTGCATCTCCATGGCGGCGTTGAAGCAGCTGTGGGGGAGGATTGCGCCTTTGGGATTGCCGGTGGTGCCCGATGTGTAGAGCAGAGTGGCCACGTCGTCGGGGGTGGCGCGGCGGGTGCGCTGTTCCACCTCGGCGCGGCAGGCCGGTGAGGCTGCGGCCCCGAGTTCGAGCAGGCTCGAGAAGAGCATCGATGATGTGTCGCCGTCGTCGAGACGGATATTGTCGAAGACTACGATGCGGTCGAGCGTGTCGACTTTTTCGAGTACCTGGCGGGCGATGCGGTATTGTCCTTCGGTGCCTGCGAAGAGGATGCGGGCGCCCGAGTCGCGCACGATGTATTCCACCTGTTCGGGTGATGAGGTGGCGTAGATCGACACCGGCACTATGCGGTTGGCGAAAGCTCCGAAGTCGGTGGCTATGATGTCGGGATCGTTGGGAGAGAACACCGCTACCCGTTCAAGTTCCCTGATGCCGAGAATCTCGAGAGCGCAGGCCACATGGAAAGCGCGGCTGTGGAGTTCGCCCCATGATATTGGTTGCCAGTCGCCGGGACTGCGGCGCTCCCACAGTGCGGGACGGTCGGCGCCGTAGCGTTCAGACTGGCGTTTTATAATCGTTGTCAGACAGTTTGCCATAATCGGGTGCAAAGTTAGCGCTTTCGGGGTTGTCGAGCGCAAAGGGTTAGTGTCAAAGCGGGGTAGCGTTAACAATTATTTGCGTTTGGAGCCTTCGGGCGAGAGCAGTCGGTAATATTCGGCAGGGTCGTTCACGATGGCCACGCCGCGCACAAACACCGGGTTGAGCACGGGGTTGACCACCTTGTAGTAGGTCTGCTGCTCGAAGAGGTCGCGCCCGATAAGTCCTTTCAGGATGGCTTCGATAACAGGTTTTGACACCTCCAGCTGCTCGGGAGCGGGCTTTATGGAGTCTTTTTCGCCAAGCGCCACGAGGTGCTCGAGCATATCGGGGGTGACGGTGAAATCGCGGATAAAGTCATCCTCGGTGGGGAATTTCTTTTTGAGCTGTTTGCGGTTGGCGTCGACATATTCGATGCTGAAGCGGTTGATGACGCCACGGGCAGTGAGGTCGCGGTAGTAGTCGCTGTAGCCTGTGGTGTCGACGGGCACAAAGACGTCGGGCATGATGCCGCCGCCGCCATAGACTGTGCGGTGCGAGCGGATGGTCTCGAAGCGTTCGTTTTCCGAGAAGTGCACCGAGTCGGCCGAGGAGAATTCTCCGGCTTCATAGCGGTGGAGCATATCCATGCGGTAATCCTCCTCGTCGCCCCGTTTGTAGGGTTTCTGGATGCAGCGGCCCGAGGGGGTGTAATATTTCGACACGGTGAGACGGATCATGGAGCCGTCGGGGAAGGGGAACGGGCGCTGCACCAGACCTTTGCCGAAGGTGCGGCGGCCTACAATCACGCCGCGGTCGTTGTCCTGAAGCGCGCCTGCGGTGATTTCCGATGCCGAAGCGGAGTATTGGTTGACGAGAACCACCACGCGGCCGTCGCGGAAGTAGCCGTTGCGCTCGGCGCCATAATACTGGTCGCCCATCGACGGCGATTTGGTGTAGACCACCAGGTCGCCGGCGTTGAGGAATGTCGATGCCACATCGTTGGCAGCGCCGAGGAGGCCGCCGCCATTATCCTGGAGGTCGAGCACAAGGTTTTTCATCCCTTGCTGTTCGAGTTTCTGCATGGCCTCCCATATTTCGCGGGGAGTGGATTCGGCAAAGCGCGACAGGCGGATATAGCCCGTGGTGGGGTCGGCCATGTATGCGGCGTCGACCGAGTAGACGGGGATGTCGTCGCGGATGACGAGGAAGTCGAGGGGCTGCTTCACACCTTTGCGGAGCACTTTCAGCCTCACGGGTGTGCCTTTGGGGCCGCGGAGCAGCTTGATGATGGCCGAGTTGGGACGTTTCACGCCCGAGAGCACCGAGTCGTTGGCCATGATCAGACGGTCGCCGGGGAGGATGCCCACTTTTTCCGAGGGGCCTCCGGCTGTGGTCTGGATCACGTAGAGGGTGTCGTTGAGCATGTTGAACTGTATGCCGATGCCTGAGAAATTGCCGTCGAGAGGGGTGGTCAGTTCCTTGGTCTCCTCGGGGTCGGAATAGGTGGAGTGGGGATCGAGGGTGGCGAGCATGGCCTTGATGGCCTCTTCGGCGAGCTGGTTGGTGTTGACGGTGTCGACATAGCACTGCTCGATTATTTTCTCGGCCTGGGCTATCTTGTTGGCGGCGGGAATCTGCACGGGTCCCTGCTGGGCGCGGCGGCCGAGCAGAGCGTCGAGGATGCTCTGGCTTGAAGCGGCGGGAGCGCACAGCAGAGCGAAAACGGAGCACAGGAGCAGAAGGAATTTCAGTTTCAGAGATGTCATAGTGTTTGAAACGTTGAAGATGGAGAACGAGGGTCAGAGCGGGCGGGGCAGGTAGCGGCTGTAGTCGGCGTGGAATGCGGCCAGCTCGCGCACGAGCGAGGAACTTACGGCTGCCAGTTCCGGGGGGGCAGGGAGGATGAGTGTCTCGACCGGGTAGCCGGGAATCAGTGTGCGGTTCACGTCGGCCATGTTGCGCTCGTAGTCGAAGTCGGCTGCTGTGCGCGCACCGCGCAGAATCCATGTGGCTCCCCACCGGCGGGCGGCTTCGACGGCGAGGGTGTCAAATGTGACGACTTCCACCGCGGGATTGCCGGCATAGAGCGAGCGGATTGCCTCGATACGCTTTTCAAGCGGTAGCCATGACTGTTTGGCGTTGTTGGTGCCGATGGCCACAATCACTTTGTCGAAGATCTGCAGACCCCGGTCGACAATCGACTTGTGGCCGATGGTGAAGGGGTCAAACGAACCGGTGAAAAGCGCGATGCGCCCGAGGCTGTTGTCTGCCATACCTAATTATCTAACAACTTTGAGGGTACCTATTGTTTATAGCGGATTACAGTTTAGAGTCTGATGGACAGGAATTGTTTAATGCGTGACGGGCTTTTATAATTTTTTATGAAATCTGCGAGTCATCCTCCACAACCAGGTTGTCGATGATGAAGTTGGCGCGGGTGGAGGTGTTCTTGCCCATGTAGAAATCGAGCAGATCGCCCACCGAGTCCTCCTTGCGGAGTGTCACGCGGTCGAGGCGCATGTCGGGGCCGATGAATTCGCGGAACTCGTCGGCCGAGATTTCGCCGAGACCTTTGAAACGGGTGATTTCGGCATGGTTGCCGAATCGGGCTATGGCATCGATGCGCTCCTGGTCGGAGTAGCAGTAATATGAGTCTTTCAGCTCTCCGTCGGCCGATGTGGTTTTCTTCTTTTTTGCCCGGCGCACGGCCCGGTCGTCGCGCACGCGGAACAGGGGCGTCTGCAGCACATAGACGTGTCCTTTCTTCACCAGGTCGGGGAAGAACTGTAGGAAGAATGTGAGCAGCAGCAGGCGTATGTGCATGCCGTCGACGTCGGCATCGGTGGCGATGATCACATTGTTGTAGCGCAGGCCTTCGAGTCCCTCCTCGATGTTGAGCGCGGCCTGGAGAAGGTTGAATTCCTCGTTTTCATAGACCACCTTGCGGGCCATGCCGTAGGAGTTGAGGGGCTTGCCGCGAAGCGAGAACACGGCCTGAGTCTCCACGTCGCGGATTTTTGTGATTGAGCCGGAGGCCGAGTCGCCCTCGGTGAGGAAGATGCTCGAGGCGAGTTTCTTCTTCTCGTCGCCGCGGGCGTCGTTGAGATGCACGCGGCAGTCGCGCAGCTTGTTGTTGTTGAGGTTGACTTTTTTTGCCCGTTCGCGCGCCTGCTTTGTGATGCCCGACATGGCTTTGCGGGCCTGCTCGCTCTCCTGAATTTTTTTCAGGAGGGTCTGGGCTGTGTCGAGATTTTTGTGGAGGTAGTCGTCCAGCTCCTTTTTGAGGAAGTCGCTGACAAACTTCGCTACGGTTGGACCGTCGGGTCCGATGTCGCGCGAGGTGAATTTGGTCTTTGTCTGCGAGTCAAACTCGGGGTTTTCGGCCTTGACCGAAATGGCGGCGACCATGCCTGAGCGGATGTCGGAGTATTCGAAATTCTTGGCGAAATAATCTTTTACGGTGCGCGACACGCTCTCTTTGAAGGCTGCCAGATGGGTGCCTCCCTGGGTGGTGAACTGGCCGTTGACAAACGAGTAATACTCCTCGCCATACTGGTTGGCGTGGGTAATGGCCACCTCGATGTCTTCGCCACGGAGATGGATGATAGGGTAGAGAGGATCTTTGGTGAGATTGGCCTTCAGCAGGTCGAGCAGTCCGTTGCGGCTGAAGTAACGGCGCCCGTTGAGGTAGATTTCAAGCCCGGTGTTGAGGTAGGTGTAGTTGCGCACCATGGTCTCGATAAACTCGGGATTGAAGGCATAGTTGCGGAACAGCTCGGCATCGGGGGTGAACTCCACGTAGGTGCCGTTGGGTTCGTCGGTGGGAAAATCGTCGGTCTGCTCCAGTAGGATAGCGCGCGAGAATGAGGCCCGGCGCGCCATGCCGTCGCGGTTCGACTGGATCACGAAGCCGGTGCTGAGGGCGTTGACGGCTTTTATGCCTACACCGTTGAGACCGACCGATTTCTTGAAAGCCTTGTTGTCGTATTTCGCGCCGGTGTTGATGATCGAAGCCACGTCGACGAGTTTCCCCAGAGGGATGCCGCGGCCGAAGTCGCGCACCGACACCGAGGTCTCGTTGTAGGTGATGTCGATGCGCCGCCCGTAGCCCATCATGAATTCGTCGATGGCGTTGTCGGCCACCTCCTTGATGAGCACATAGATGCCGTCGTCGCTCTTCGAGCCGTCGCCGAGCTTGCCGATGTACATGCCCGGACGCAGGCGCAGATGTTCGCGCCAGTCGAGGGTCTTGATTTCCTCCTCGGTGTAGGTTGCTTCCACGGGCGCGGGGGCGGCGTGGTCGAAGTCGAGAGTGTTGTCGTCGGGCAGATTGGTCATATCATCGTTCATGGCGTGCTGGTTGGCTGATTTCTATGCAAAAGTACAAAATTCGCGCTAAAAAAGCAAATCAGCCGACACAGCCGCGAGCCGCGTGGAGCCTACATGAACATGCCGGGGTTGATCATGTTCACATCGGTGTCACCGGTGAACTCTGCGATGGAAATCCACACCAGAAGCAGGATGATGAGGACTGCCACACCCACATACATCCAGAAACTTGCTCCCCGTTTTTTCCGGCGGCCGCTTTCGGGTGCGATGAAACCGGGGTCGTTTTCACGAATCTTTTCAATGCGGCGTTCGCGCCGTTCCATGCTTTCTGACATAAGGCAATTAGTTTTGATTATTAAACAAGCTTTTGAATTTGCAGCTTGCGGAAACTGTTTTTACTTCTTTAACAAATGTGAATCGGCGAAAGTTCAGGCGGTTGGTCACTTCGGACGTGTGTGCTGTTTTACGTAGTCATCTGAAAAAGACGGCATATGTGCAAAATAAAAGCCGGCATGCTCACGCATACCGGCTTTCCGTTGGGGATTGTGTGTTCCCCCCTGGAGGGGTGTTGCGGGGGGAACGGGGGAAATATTTTTTGTCTGCTGAATCATCAGGCGGCTTTGCTGCCGCGGGGGCAGCGCGCTGCTCTGACGGAGCTTGTTTGTTTTAACAAGCTGTTATTCAGCAACGACTTCGAAGGGAATCTCGACAGTGACCTCTTTGTGGAGGTGAAGTTTGGCGTTGTATTTGCCGACTTCCTTGACGGTGTCTTTGATTTCGATGATCTTGCGGTCGATCTTGTGGCCGAGAGCCTCGAGGGCGTCGGCGATCTGGATGCTGTTGACCGAGCCGAAGATGGTGCCGTTGGCTGCAGCCTTGGCGCCGATGGTGAGGGCAACGCCTTCGAGCTGAGCTGCGAGAGCTTCTGCGTCGGCTTTGATTTTGGCAATCTTGTGAGCCTGCTGGCGCTTGTTCTCCTCAAGCTGGCGGAGGTTGGAGCTGTTGGCGATCACGGCTTTGCCCTGGGGAATGAGGTAGTTGCGGCCATAGCCGGGCTTTACTTCTACGACGTCGTCCTTGTAGCCAAGGCCGCGCACGTCTTCTTTCAATATGATCTGCATAGTTGTGGACTGATTGAATTGATTGGTGGGTTAAACTGAGCCGTTGGCTTATTTCATAAGGTCGGTTACGAAGGGCAGGAGGGCCAGATGGCGGGCGCGCTTAACGGCCTGAGCCACGCGACGCTGGAACTTCAGCGAGGTGCCGGTGATGCGACGGGGAAGGATTTTGCCCTGCTCGTTGAGGAATTTCTTGAGGAATTCGGGATCCTTGTAGTCGATATATTTGATGCCGGCACGTTTGAAGCGGCAGTATTTTTTCTTCTTCACGTCGACCGACATGGGAGTAAGATAGCGGATTTCAGAATTAGTCTGTGCCATTTTATTTGGATGGAATCTTTTTGGTTGAGTTTAGAGAAACGGATTGTCGGACGTGCGGGCCTCAGGCTTCGGGAGCTTTTTCTGCGGCTTCAACGGTCTCGACTGCTTTGCCGGCGCGGAGTGAGCGGCGCTTGGTAGCGTATTCCCAGGCATATTTGTCGTTGCGGAATACGAGGAAGCGGATCACGCGTTCGTCGCGGCGGAATGCGGTTTCGATTTTCTTGACGATTGTGGGATCGCCGTCGAATTCAACCAGGGAGTAGAATCCGGTAGACTTCTTGTCGATGGGGTAGGCGAGCTTGCGCAGGCCCCAGATTTCTTCGTTCACGATGGTGGCGCCGTTGTCGGTGAGCACTTTGGTGAACTTTTCTACCGCTTCCTTCATCTGAGCATCAGACAAAACGGGAGTTAAAATGAAAACGGTTTCGTAGTGGTTCATTGGTTAAACTATTGATGTTTAAAGAATTAAAAGAGCCGAATGGGCGTTTTGCCCGATCCGGCTGCAAAGTTACTAAATTTTTTTGGAATCTGCAAGAATTTTGGCGGCTGCCGCCTTGCGGGCTTCGCGGCTGTCGTTGGCCGGGAGCGGCGCGGTGGCTGCCGGGGTGTGCATCCGCTTGAGAAAGCAGCGGTTGAAGTTGCGGCGCTCCCTGTCGAAAAACCATCCCCACTTGTTGAAGTAGCGGCACATGTTGATTGTGTGGATGGCAAACATGCGCAGGCTGCGGTGGCTGGCGGCGCGGTGGATGTGGCAGATGGTGGCGTCGGGCCAATAGAGAGTGATGTGGCCGGCATGGATGCGGCGCGACAGATCGATGTCCTCGAGATAGAGGAAGTAACGCTCGTCGAAGATGCCGGTTTGGCGCAGAGTATCGACGCGCAGAAACATGAAGCTGCCCTGAAGATAGGGGATGTTGAGCGCTTTCCCCGCAGGGCGGTCGTCGACAAGATAGCGGCTGACGCGGCGGCGCAGCGCTTTCGGGAAGAAGAAGCGCGCGAACAGGTCGAAGGGGGTGGGGAGCAGGCGGCTGGCAAACTGCGGCTTGCCGTCGGGGAACACCATCTGAGGCTGCAGCATCCCAACTTCGGGGTGGCTGTCCATGTGGGCTGCGATGGCCGGAAGGACGCCCGGGTCGAAGTAAACGTCGGAATTCAGCACCAGATGATAGCGGGTGCCCTCGTCGAGGGCGCGGCGCAGCGCTATGTTGTGCCCTGAACCGTAGCCCGGGTTGTCGTGTCGGGGTATATATTCAGTAAAATCGCCGAACTCTTCAGCGAGAGATCCGCTGATGAGATCGGCCGGGGAGTTGTCGATGACGTAAACATGTTCCGCGCCGTCATGCTTCAACGCATGCAGGCACCGGGCCAGCTCGGTGAAGTCGGTATTATATGTTACAATCGACGCGGTCAGTTTCATTCAGTTTCTGATTAAGGCGCGGGGTGCTGTTGCTGTGCCCCGGTTTGGATAAGGCAAGAATCCTTTTGAGTTAACGTAGGGATTGCAGAATATATTGCAACGGTGGGCAAAGTTAGTGATTTTTTCGGCATGGAGGGGCATATCGGTGAAATATTTCGTAAATTTGTCTGCGGAATCATTTGTTTTTTATTAAGTAACTGGTCGAAATAAATAGACCGGTTAATATAAAATAATTTTGAACAGTTACTTATGTCGACGATAAAGATAGATACTCTCGACGACTGCCGCGTGGCGCCTTATGCGCGTCTCACCGAGGCACAGCTGCGCAGCCGGCTCAGCCCCGCCGACGCTATGTTTGTGGCTGAAAGTCCCAAAGTGATCAGGGTGGCGCTCTCGGCGGGCCTCCGTCCGCTGTCGATGCTCTGCGAAGAGCGCCATATCAGCGGCGACGCTGCCGACATTATCGCCGCCAATCCCGATATGCCGGTATATACCGGTAGCCGCGAACTGCTCGAGAGGCTTACCGGCTATACGCTCACGCGTGGTGTGCTGTGTGCCATGCGCCGGCCTGCACCGCTCTCGCCCGAGCAGGTATGCCGCGACGCCCGGCGCATTTGTGTCATCGACGATGTCACCGACACCACAAATATCGGAGCCATCTTCCGCTCGGCGGCGGCACTGGGCATCGACGGTGTGTTGTTGAGCGCCACGGCGTGCGACCCGCTTAACCGGCGCGCGGTGAGGGTGTCGATGGGCACGGTGTTTCTGGTGCCGTGGGCATTTCTCCCCGCAGGTGATTATCAGCCGCTGCTGCGTTCATTGGGGCTGAAGACTGTGGCGATGGCGCTGACCGACCGCTCGGTCAGCATCGACGATGCCGCGCTCCGCGCCGAGCCGCGGCTGGCTATAATCATGGGCACGGAGGGGGAGGGGCTTCCCGCGGCCACCGTGGCGGCGGCCGACTACACCGCCCGCATCCCCATGAGCCGGGGTGTGGATTCGCTGAATGTGGCGGCCGCCTCGGCCGTGGCGTTCTGGCAGCTCAGGGCGCAGTGATGGATATATATAGCCGTTAATATTTATTGTCGAACCGGCTATAGAAACGGCCATCCGGAGGTTCCTGCCGGGTGGCCGCTTCTGTTTGTTTTAAGATAGACGGGTTGCGTGCGCGAATGTCGCTTCCAACATTCCGACGGGGATTTCTAATCCCGCGCGGCAACTTTCATAAGTGTGTTTGCTATGATAACGACTCCGGCGGGTGCATGGTTCACCGTTTGGAGTCTATTTATTGTTAAACAATCTCTTAAGGTTTGTTATGGCTTTCTACCAGCCGCCCGAAGCGCCGCCGCCGCCGGTCATGCCGCCGCCGAACGAGCCTCCGGAGAAACCTCCGCCTCCGCCGTGGCCTCCGCCGAATCCGCCGGAGATGATAATGGGAGGTGCCACCAGCTTGGGTATCTGATAGGGTACCTGGCGCCGGTTGTGGCAGTTGTAGCAGCTGTAGGTGCGCAATCCCTGTCCGGGAGCGTCGGTGGTGGGCTGACGCAGGATGCGGCTGCTCACCAGTGCGCAGGTGCGGGCGCCGCATACGGGGCAGTCGGTGTAGTTGCGCCGTTTGTTCACATAGGGTATCACCTCCGTCTGGTTGCATTGCGGGCAAAGCCACACATCGTAGTCGACCGAGTCGAGGCGCTCCTCGGCATCCTGGGCGGGGGTGAGATAGAGGTTGTCGGTCTGCTCGTCGAGTTTCTTCATGGTGGCGCCGCAGTTGGAGCACACGCGCGGACGGTTACGCGTGCGGTGCATTACCATGAGCCACACCGCAAGCATCGGCAGCAGCAGACCCAGGGTGAGAGCGGTGAACACCATCAGTGGCAGACGCCCTTTCTCGAGTTCGTGATAGCGCTCGGCCGTCGGCTTCTTTTTGGTGTTGGCATACACCGTTATCAGATATATGAGGAACACCAGCGTCAGCCCGGCGCCGAAGCAGAGCCAGATGGTGACAAGGTTGCGGGTGTTGATGCCGTCGTCAGCGCGGGCGCCTGCGTCGTTGCTGTACTTCGACATAAGTTCCTCGCGCGCTTCGGGCGAACTGAGCGCACGGCTCATGGCGGTTGTCGCGGCAATGACGCCGCCGTCGTAATCCCCTTCGCGGAACCGGGGGGTGAGTTCGTTGTTGAGAATCTCCCAGCACAGTGCGTCGGGGAGCACGCCCTCGGCGCCATAGCCGGTGCGGATCACGAAACGGCGGTCATCAAGCGATATGAGCATTATCACGCCGTTGTCATTGTCTTTTTTTCCGGGGCGCCAGAGATCGAAAAGTTCGGTGACGTAGTCGTCGATATCCTCGCCGTCGAGGTTGTCGACTATCACCACGATAGGCTCGGCCGAGGAGGCGCGCCACACGCCGGCAAGGATTGAATCGGTGCGGGCAATCGCGGCGGGCGAGAGCATCCCGGCCATGTCGGTGACGTAGCGGGTGCGGTCGGCGACATGCACGTTTTGCACATCTTTCACGGCTACGGCGCCGGCGGCGCAGGGCAGAAGCAGGGTCAGCAGCATCAGCAGCTGTGGAAGTATTCTTGAAATCATGTATCGTTGGCGGTTTTAGACGGCAGGAAGGCTCATGCCGTTGAGTTTGCGGAAGAGGTCGAGGGCGTAGACGTCGGTCATGGCCGAAACATGGTCGAGCACGGCCTGGATTTTGGTGAAGAGGTCGGGCGCGTTGACGTCATATTGCCGCGGCACCTGTGAAAGCAGCAGGCGGGAATAGTTGAGCTGCGGTTCGACCACGGCGCCGACCAGTTTCTCCAGGAGGAAAGATATGATGCGGTTGCCGGCCAGTTCCACATCCACCACCTCGCGGGCACGGTAGATCTTCTCCCACGAGAGGGCGTCGCAGCTTTTGTAGGCGTCGGCCAGCCGGGGCGGGATATGGTCGAGCAAACGTCCGCTGAATCTGCCGGCGAGGATCAGCTCCTCGTTGTCGGCGAAGACGGCCGCGCAGGCCGACACGAGTTCGCCCACAACGCCCGAGCGCAGATAGGCTATCTTCTCGTTGGGGTCTTCGATCGACTCCATCACTGCGGTGGTGTGGGCGCGGCGTTCCTCGGGTATGAAGCTGAGAAAGCGGCTGATGATGCGGTCGGCGGGGATGATTTTGAGTTTGTTGGCATCCTCGAGGTCCATCACTTCGTAGCAGATGTCGTCGGCGGCTTCCACGAGGTAGACCAGCGGGTGGCGGGCATAGCGCATCTCCCCTTCGGGAGCCTCGAGGGCCGGAATGCCCAGCTCCGTGGCGATGCGGCGCCATGTGGCGTGCTCCGAAGTGAAGAATCCGAATTTGTCACGTTCGCCGGCAAGGCCCGACGACCATGGATATTTGACGATGGAGGCCAGCATGGGATAAGTCATGGCGAATCCACCCTCGCGACGGCCATGAAAGCGGTGGGTGAGCACGCGCAGGGCGTTGGCGTTTCCTTCGAAATGTACCAGGTCGGCCCACTGGGCGGCAGTGAGTCGGTCGCGCAGGAAAGCGCCTGCACCTTCGGAGAAGAAGGTGGCGATGGCTTTCTCGCCGCTGTGGCCGAAGGGAGGGTTGCCCATGTCGTGGGCCAGACAGGCTGCCGCAACAATCTCGCCGATAGACTCCAGCGATTTCTCGGCCGGTGTGCCCCGGTGGCGGGGCAGGAGCAGCTTGGTGACCTCGTTGGCCATGGAGCGCCCGACAGATGCTACTTCCACGCTGTGGGTCAGACGGTTGTGGACAAAGATGCTCCCCGGGAGGGGAAACACCTGGGTCTTGTTCTGCAGCCGCCGGAAAGGGGAGGAGAAGACCAGACGGTCGAAATCGCGCTGGAAATCGGTGCGTGAGCCGCGCCGGGGCACATGCAGATCCTCCAGACCGAAACGCTTGTCGGTGATGAGGCGTTCCCAGTCCATCGGCGTGTCAGGTGTGCCGGGATGTGTCGGTGCTGTCGGCATTGCCGTCGGTGTTTTCGGTGAGGTCATCGTAGGTCTGGTAGAGAAAGTCGTTGTAGGGGAAGCGCTGGGTGTGTATCTCTTTGGCGCGGCGATAGATTGCGCTTTTGAGTTCGTCGATATTTATGTTCTTTTTGGCTGACACAAACACGCAGTTGCCGGGGTCGAGCCGGTTCATCCAGGTCTGTTTCAGATCCTCGAGGGGTATATTTTCGCGGGTACGGGGGGTGAGGTCGTCGGCATCTTTCTCCACATGCGCGTAGGCGTCGATTTTGTTGAACACCATTATCATGGGTTTGTCGGCGCTGCCGCACACCTCGGCGAGGGTGTGGTTGACAACTTCGATCTGCTCCTCGAACTGAGGGTGGGAGATGTCGACCACATGCACCAGCAGATCGGCGTCGCGGACCTCGTCGAGGGTCGATTTGAACGACTCCACAAGGTTGGTGGGGAGCTTGCGGATGAATCCCACGGTGTCGGTCAGCAGGAACGGGAGATTGTCGATGGTGACTTTGCGCACGGTGGTGTCGAGTGTGGCGAAAAGCTTGTTCTCGGCAAAGACGTCGCTCTTGCTCAGCAGGTTCATCAGTGTGGATTTTCCTACGTTGGTGTAGCCCACCAGGGCCACGCGGGTGAGTTTGCCGCGGTTTTTGCGCTGGATGGTCTTCTGGCGGTCGATGTCGGCCAGCTGCTCCTTGAGCCAGGATATGCGGCGCTGGATGATGCGTCGGTCGGTCTCTATCTGTGTCTCGCCCGGGCCTCGCATGCCGATACCGCCCTTCTGACGCTCGAGGTGGGTCCACATTCGTGTCAGTCGCGGGAGCAGATACTGATATTGCGCCAGCTCCACCTGCGTCTTGGCCGTGGCGGTCTGTGCGCGGCGGGCGAAGATGTCGAGGATCAGGCTCGAACGGTCGAGAATCTTCACCTGCAGTTCTTTCTCGATGTTGGCTATCTGCTTGGTGGAGAGGTCGTCGTCGAAAATCACCATCCCTATGTCGTTTTTCTCGACATATTCCTTGATTTCAGCCAGTTTGCCCTGCCCCACGAATGTGCGGGGATTGGGCTGTTCGAGTTTCTGCACAAAGCGTGTGACGACCTCGGCTCCGGCCGTGTCGGCCAGAAACTCAAGCTCGTCGAGATATTCGTTCACCTTGTTCTCGGGTTGCCGGGGTGTGATAAGTCCCACGGCCACGGCCCGTTCGGTGGTTTCTTTTGAGATTACTAAGTCTTTCATTCGTTGAAATGTAAGGGTGTCGCTGCCCCTTTTGCAAAGTTAACAATTTTCGCGCGATTTTTCCCTATATTGGGTCTGTTACGGAATTTTTTTCGTAATTTTGTGGATTCTTTGACAAATCAGAATTATGGAGAAAAACTTCCGACGGACTCTTGTTACCACAGCTCTTCCTTATGCCAACGGCCCGGTGCATATCGGGCACCTTGCCGGGGTGTATGTGCCGGCCGACATCTATGTGCGTTTCCTCCGCCTTAAGGGCGAGGAGGTGAAAATGATAGGCGGCAGCGACGAGCATGGCGTGCCCATCACCATCCGCGCACGCAAGGAGGGGGTCACCCCGCAGGATGTGGTCGACCGCTATCATAAACTGATAAAAGATTCGTTTCAGGAGCTGGGCATCTCGTTTGATGTGTATTCCCGCACCACTTCCGAAACACACCGCGCAACAGCCTCAGAGTTTTTCCGACACATATATAATAAGGGGGGCTTTGTGGTGCGTAAGTCGAAACAGCTCTACGACGAGGGCGCCGGCCGGTTTGTGGCCGACCGTTATGTGGTCGGCGAATGTCCCGTCTGCCATGCCCAGGGTGCCTATGGCGACCAGTGCGAGAAATGCGGCTCGTCGCTCAGCCCCACCGATCTGATTAATCCCCGCTGTGCCGAAACGGGCAATGTGCCCGTGCTCCGCGAGACCGAGCACTGGTATCTCCCTCTTGAAGATTATCAGCAGGCTCTCGAAAAATGGATTCTTGAGGGGCACAAGGAGTGGCGCACCAATGTCTACGGCCAGTGCAAGTCGTGGCTCGATCTGGGTCTGCAGCCCCGCGCGGTCACCCGCGACCTCGACTGGGGTATCCCCGTGCCTGTCGAAGGCGCCGAGGGGAAAGTGCTCTATGTGTGGTTCGATGCCCCCATCGGTTATATTTCCAACACACGCGAGATTCTGCCCGATTCGTGGGAGAAATGGTGGAAGGACCCCGAAACCCGCATCATCAACTTCATCGGTAAGGACAACATTGTGTTCCACTGCATCATCTTCCCGGCGATGCTGATGGCTTACGGCGACGGTTTCCAGCTCCCCGACAATGTTCCCGCCAACGAATTCCTCAATCTCGAGGGCAACAAGATTTCCACCTCGCGCAACTGGGCCGTGTGGCTCCATGAGTATCTACGCGATTTCCCCGGAAAGCAGGATGTGCTGCGGTATGTGCTCACTGCCAATGCTCCCGAGACACGCGACAACGACTTCACCTGGAGCGATTTTCAGGCTCGCAATAACTCCGAGCTTGTGGCTGTGTTCGGCAACTTCGTCAACCGCGCCATGGTGCTCACCGGCAAATATTTCAACGGCGAGGTGCCCGCACGGACAGAGCTGCTTGATGTGGACAAGGCCGCTTTCGATGAGATCCGCGTGGCTGTAAAGGCCATGACCGAGGCTCTCTACACGTTCCACTTCCGCGAGGCTCTTAAACAGGCCATGGAAATCGCGCGCGTCGGCAACCGCTATCTCCAGGAGACTGAACCCTGGAAGGTGTCGAAAACCGACATGGAGCGTACCGCCACCATTCTCAATGTCGCCCTCCAGATCTGTGCCAACCTGGCTGTTGCTTTCGAACCGTTCCTGCCATTCTCGTCGGAGAAGCTCTGCAAGATGCTCAACCTCCCTGATCTGAAGTGGGATATGCTCGGCCGCGACGACCTGCTCCCTGCCGGCCATAAGTTGGGCGAGCCGGTGCTACTGTTCGAGAAGATTGAGGATGATGCCATTGCCGCGCAGCTCAAGCGTCTTGACGATATAAAGAAACAGAACGAACTCAGTGCTTGGAAGCCCGAGCCGCAGCAGCCCGACGTGCCTTTCGATGATTTCCTGAAAATGGACATTCGCGTCGGAACTGTCATTGAATGCGACCGCGTCCCCAAGGCCGACAAGCTGCTACGCTTCCTGATCGACGACGGCATGGAGAAGCGCACCATCGTCAGTGGTATCGCCAAATTCTATAAGCCCGAGGATCTTGTGGGCAAACAGGTCTGCTTCGTTGCCAATTTCGCGCCCCGAAAGCTCAAAGGCGTGGAATCTCAGGGCATGATTCTGTCGGCTCAGAACCCCGATGGCTCGCTGGTGGTGATCTCGCCCTCGGCCCCCGTCACCCCCGGCTCGCAGGTCAAATGACCTCGCACTCCCGCCCCGTCTTTCCTCAATTTACCTCTCTCCATTCTCCTCTCTTTCCCGCTCTCCTCCTCTCTCCCGCTCTCCTTCTCTCTTCAGTGAATCACAGTTAGTTAACCTTTTTGCAATGGATCACCAAATCCGTAAACCGCGGATTCTGATCATCTACACCGGAGGCACCATCGGCATGATGGAGGACCCCGAATCGCACACGCTCAGTCCGTTTGATTTCAACCATCTGATTGACAATGTGCCGAAGGTGAAGATGCTCGATTTCGACATCCGCCACATTCAGTTTGATCCACCGATCGACTCGTCGGACATGAACGTCGACCACTGGTGTCAGTTGGCCCGGGCTATCGGCAAGAACTATGATAAATTCGATGGATTCGTGGTTCTCCATGGCACCGACACCATGGCCTACACTGCCTCGGCGCTCTCCTTTATGCTTGAAAACCTCTGCAAGCCGGTGATAATCACCGGTTCGCAACTTCCTATCGGCGAAGTGCGCACCGACGGAGAGGAAAATCTGATTACGGCTCTCCAGATTGCTGCCGCCACCGATCCGGTCAATGGCGAGCCGATGGTGCAGGAAGTCGCTATCCTCTTTGAAAACTATCTGTGGCGTGGGAACCGTTCGACCAAGATGAGCGCCGACAATTTCAACGCGTTCAAAAGCAATAACTATCCCTCGCTCGCAAAAATCGGCCTCTCCATACAGTTTAACCACGATGCTCTGTGGCGTGTTGGCGAGCGTCTGCCTCTGAAAGTACACACCGGCTTCTCCAACGACATTATAATAATATATGTGACACCGTCGCTCACTGAAATGCAGTTGCGCCGTCAGCTCGAGACGCCGCAACTGAAAGGTGTCATCCTTAAAACCTACGGCGCCGGCAATGCCCCCACTGCCGGATGGTTCAACAATGCCGTGCGCGAAGCCATCGACAAGGGTATTGTGATAATCAACATCACGCAATGCGTCAACGGCGGCGTGCACCAGCGGCGCTACCGCACCGGCGATCTGCTTGCGCGTGCCGGTGTCATCTCCGGGCACGACATGACCACTGAGGCGGCCCTTACCAAGATGATGCTTCTTTTCGGCTCCGGCATGACCCCGCGGCAGGTCGCCACCCAGCTCCTGCGCCCGCTTCGTGGCGAGGTCACGCTCTGATGAGATAACCTTGTCAGGATGCAAGTTGAAATTTTTCACGAAAAAATGAGAAAAATATTTGGTGGTTTCGGAGGAAAGCTGTAACTTTGCACTCGCTTTTCGGGACAGAGGTTCCGCGACGTACGGCGGCGATGCCGATGCGCCTTTCTGGTGCGGCGGCTGAACCGGATGAAAACCGGATGCAAGCCGGACGAAAAACCGGATGAAAACGAAAAAAAAGTTTAAAAATGCGGCAAAAATTTTGGTAGTTCAAAAAATAGTCGTAACTTTGCAACACTTTTCGACCAAAACGAAAGGCAACCGAGAACTTTGAAAGATTTACAATAGACGAAGTAGTACAGGAGCTAATTAAAGCTTTCTGTCGATTCCGAAAAACAACAGGTTTAAACCGGGTCGGAAATCATTCGCTTCGGTTTCGGTCAGGCTCCTCAGCGGGCCGGTCGGAACAAGATGTCGCGGCAGACCGCAAGGTCGCAACCGACACAACTATCACCTTTTAGAAATAAAAGAAAACAAGATAAACAACGAAGAG
>DAAN01000021.1 GCA_001701135.1 Bacteroidales bacterium H3 | reverse complement strand
TCACCACCACCGATGAGTGAGAATGCACCTTCCTTAGTAGCCTCAGCGATTGCCTCAGCGATAGCCTTAGAACCACCAGCGAAGTTGTCGAACTCGAATACGCCTGCAGGACCGTTCCAGAGGATAGTCTTGGCACCCTTGATGGCAGCTGCGAAAGCCTTGCGAGTCTCAGGACCTGCGTCCATACCCTCCCAACCGTCAGGAATGTTGTTAGATGGGCAAACCTGAGTGTTGCAGTCGTTCTTGAAGTCGTCACCGCAGATAGAGTCTGTGCCGAGTACGAGGTTTACACCGTTCTCCTTAGCCTTCTTGATTACGTCGAGAGCAACGTCGAGCTTGTCATCCTCGCAGATAGACATACCAATCTTGCCACCGAGAGCCTTAGAGAATGTATAAGTCATACCACCGCAGAGAATCAAGTTGTCAACCTTAGTCAACAGGTTCTCGATGATACCGATCTTAGTAGAAACCTTAGAACCACCCATGATAGCTGTGAATGGGCGCTTGATGTTGCCGAGAACTGCGTCAACAGCCTTAACTTCCTTCTCCATCAAGAAACCGAGCATCTTGTGATCCTTGTCGAAAGAATCAGCGATGACAGCTGTAGAAGCGTGCTTGCGGTGAGCTGTACCGAATGCGTCCATTACATATACGTCAGCGTAAGAAGCCAACTTAGCAGCGAACTTCTTCTGGCGCTCCTTCATCTCAGCCTTAGCAGCATCGAATTCTGGAGTACCCTTCTCAACGCCAACTGGCTTGCCTTCCTCTTCTGGATAGAAGCGGAGGTTCTCGAGCAAGAGAGCCTCACCTGGCTTCAAGGCAGCTGCTTCAGCATCAGCGTTACCGCAGTCCTTAGCGAACTTAACGTCTACGCCGAGAGCGTCTGATACGTTCTTAACAATCTGAGAGAGAGAAAGCTCTGGTTTAACCTTGCCCTTTGGCTTACCCATGCGGCTCATCATGATGAGCGCACCGCCGTCTGCAAGTACCTTCTTCAATGTAGGAAGGGCACCGCGGATGCGAGTGTCGTCTGTTACATTACCATTTTCATCCAATGGCACGTTGAAGTCAACGCGCACGATTGCCTTGTGACCGGCAAAGTTAAAATCTTCAATTTTCATTTTACCTAAATTTTATTTAGTTTATGTACTAATTTATTGTTCTAAACCTTTCTGCTGGTTTCTAAAACCGAAGGCAAAGATACAAATTATATTTGAATCAGCAAAATATCGTAGCGGTTTTTATGATTTTTAGTAGATGAAATCGTCTGTTTGCTATATCGGGTTTGCAAAATTCGTATTTTGCGCTTCCTTCTGTTTGATTTGTTAAACAAAATGGAGAGAAATGAAATATATTCTTAACAAATTACTTTTTTTTTGGATTTTTCGATAATAAATAGTACCTTTGTGCGCAGTTAAAACGTTATTACATATAAATGAGATAAAATGGCGAAAGATAAGATTGCTTTTGTGTGCAGCAATTGCGGACAGGAAAGTGCCAAATGGATGGGCAAATGTCCTAGCTGCGGACAATGGAATACATTTAAGGAAATTCGTATTGCTGCTGATTCCGGATCGCAGGCTGCGAAGAATGCCGGAATGACCATGCGTCATGGTGGGGTTGCCACGATGTTTGGCGGGCAGCACAGCGAGCATGACGCTGCGCCGATGAAACTTCGCGATATTTCTGCGATTGATGAACCGCGCATCGATATGAGGGACGAGGAGCTGAACCGTGTGCTGGGTGGCGGAATGGTCCCTGGCAGCATTACGCTCCTGGGCGGTGAACCGGGAATCGGTAAGAGTACGCTCACCTTGCAGACTATTCTGAACATGACTGACCGCCGCATCCTGTATGTGAGCGGAGAGGAAAGTGCCCATCAGATTAAACTCCGTGCCGACCGGTTGGCTAAAGGACAGGCGATGCTCAGAGATGGCTCTTCTGCAGACACTCTGAAAACGGCTTCTCTTTCATCAGAAGGAGCCTTTGATCATATTACGGTTCTCTGTGAAACGCAGTTGGAGAAAATCTTCAGCCATATTCAGGAAGTGGCTCCTCAGCTGATAGTTATAGATTCTATCCAAACTATCTCTACAGAAGAGGTTGACAGTTCGCCAGGTTCTGTTTCCCAAGTTCGCGAGTGTGCAGCCTCCCTGCTCCGTTTTGCCAAGACGAGTGGCATTCCGGTCATTCTGATAGGTCATATTAATAAGGAGGGAACGCTTGCCGGTCCGAAGATCCTCGAACATATTGTCGATACCGTCATCCAGTTTGAGGGCGACCAGCATTATCTCTACCGCATCTTGCGCTCGATCAAGAACCGGTTCGGTTCCACCTCTGAGCTGGGCATCTACGAGATGCGCGGTGACGGACTGCGTCAGGTGGCCAACCCTTCCGAGCTGTTGCTCAGCGAGGAACATTCGGGCCTGAGCGGCGTGGCCATCAGTTGTGCCATTGAAGGCGTCCGTCCTTTCCTCGTTGAGACGCAGGCACTGGTTTCCACGGCTGCTTACGGCACGCCGCAGCGTTCGGCTACGGGCTTCGACCAGCGGAGACTCAATATGTTGTTGGCTGTTCTGGAGAAGCGTGTCGGCTTTAAGCTGGCACAGAAGGATGTGTTTCTCAATATCGCTGGTGGGCTGCGCATCACCGATATGGCTATGGACCTGAGTGTCATAGCGGCTGTGCTCTCCAGCAATGTTGATACGCCGATAGAGAGTGGGTGGTGCCTATGTGGCGAGGTAGGTCTGAGTGGTGAGGTGCGGCCTGTCAGTCGCATTGCCCAGCGCATAGCGGAGGCGGAGAAACTCGGATTTACCGATATCATCGTCCCGGCACAGAATCTCAAGGGCATCAGCACGGCGGCATACAGCATACGGCTCCATCCCGTCCATAAGGTGGAAGAGGCGTTGCGCTGTCTGTTCGGATAGCCGGGCCGCACGCAGGAGGGCGAGACGGAGGTCCCGGCCTGTTCCAAGGATAATAAGTAGTACGTTATTTTTAATTCTATACAATGAAGGATTCCATTATTGTGGTGAGCGGAGGCATGGACTCCATCACCCTTCTTTATGATTACAAGGACAGAATTGCATTGGCCGTGTCGTTCGATTACGGTTCCAATCACAATGCCAAGGAACTGCCTTTGGCAGAGATGCACTGCAAGCGTCTGGGCATCCCTCATATCACCATTCCTCTGATGTTCATGAAGGATTATTTCAAGTCGTCGTTGCTGGAGGGTGCAGAGGCAATCCCCGAGGGTAATTATGATGAGGAGAACATGAAGTCGACGGTCGTTCCCTTTCGCAACGGCATTATGCTCAGCGTGGCGTGTGGACTAGCGGAGACGCATCATCTCAAGCATGTCATGATGGCTAACCACAGTGGCGACCATACCATCTATCCCGACTGCCGTCCCGGCTTCGTCAGTTCGATGTCGGCGGCCATGCAGGCCGGTACCTACGACGGAGTGGATATCGTCGCCCCTTACACCAACATCACAAAAGCTGATATCGCACGCATCGGAAAGCGTCTGGGTATCGATTACAGCGAGACATGGAGCTGCTATAAGGGGGGTGAGCACCATTGTGGCAAGTGCGGCACGTGTCGTGAGCGGCGTGAAGCGCTTGCGGAGGCAGGCATCGATGACACAACGGTCTATGACGACTGAGAAGCTGTTGTCCGGACGGTGCGTAAATAATATTTTCGTAATTCAAAAAATAAATAATTCGTCGGGAGTTTTGCTTGCATTATGAGAAATATTTAGTAAATTTGCGTGCGTAAAGAAAGACTTCAACAACAATTTAATCATAATAACTAAACAAATGACAATCGATCAATTCAACTTTGCCGGCAAGAAGGCAATCGTTCGTGTAGATTTCAATGTGCCCTTGGATGACAATGGCAATGTGACTGACGACACCCGTATCCGCGGTGCACTGCCCACCCTCAAGAAAATCCTCAAAGATGGCGGCAGCCTCATCATCATGTCGCACATGGGCAAGCCCAAAGGCAAAGTAAATCCCAAATTCTCCCTGCTGCAGATCCGCGACGCCGTGGCCAAGGCTCTCGGCACCGACGTGCAGTTCGCTCCCGACTGCGCCAACGCCTCCGAGGCAGCAGCCAACCTCAAGCCCGGTCAGGTGCTTCTGCTCGAAAACCTCCGCTTCTATCCCGAGGAGGAGGGCAAGCCCGTAGGCATCGAGAAGACCGACCCCGGCTATGACGCAGCCAAGGCTGAAATGAAACAGCGTCAGAAAGAATTCGCAAAGAAACTCGCCTCCTACGCCGACGTTTACGTAAACGATGCCTTCGGCACCGCTCACCGCAAGCACGCTTCCACCGCTGTCATCGCCGACTACTTCACCGCCGACAACAAGATGCTCGGTTACCTCATGGAGAAGGAAGTGCAGGCAGTTGACAAAATCCTCAGCGACATCAAGCGTCCCTTCACCGCCATCATGGGTGGCTCGAAAGTATCTACCAAGATCGGTATCATCGAAAACCTTATGGATAAGGTCGACACCCTCATCCTCTGTGGCGGCATGACCTATACTTTCGCTAAAGCACAGGGTGGCCATGTAGGCAACTCCATCTGCGAGGAGGACAAGCTCGATCTCGCCCGTCACATCATGATGCTGGCAGCTGAAAAGGGTGTTAAACTCATTCTCGGCAGCGACTGCGTGGCCGCCGATTCCTTCAGCAATGACGCCAATACCAAGGTTTGCGACGTGATGGACATTCCCGACGGCTGGGAAGGCCTCGATGCAGGGCCCAAGACCCGCGAGCTTTTCCGCGAAAACATCGTAAACGCCAAGACAATTCTTTGGAACGGTCCCGCCGGCGTTTTCGAATTCGACAACTTCACCGCCGGTTCCCGTGCAATCGCCGAGGCTATCGTTGAGGCAACCAAGAATGGAGCCTTCTCGCTCGTAGGCGGCGGCGACTCTGTTGCCTGCGTAAACAAATTCGGCCTCGCCGACGCTGTAAGCTACGTTTCCACCGGTGGTGGCGCTCTTCTCGAGGCCATCGAGGGCAAGACTCTCCCCGGCGTAGCTGCAATCAACGGCAAATAATCATCAACAACGCTAATGTCGGCACCTCCCGGTGCCATGCGATCCTATACTAATGGCGGTGTCCCGGTCACGGAGCACCGCCATTAATCATATTACCGTCATAAACAATACTGCTGCGGAGCAATGTTCTGCGTAAGGTCGGTTGATGGTGCGGACGTAGGAGATAAAGTAGCGGAGGGCAATGGCAAACATCAGCAGCAGGAACGGGAATGAACCGTAAGTGAGGCGGTCCCAGTCGGCCATCGCTCCCAACATTGCCGTGATGTGGCTGGCGAAAACCATGCCCCACAGATATGCCATGAGCCATGGAACCCGGTGACGGCGCACCCACGTCATAATCATGCCTATAAGGCATATCAGCAGAAACAGCAACTGCTGGGACACACAGAGCATTGTCAGACCGGTCTCACCGAAAACAGTGCGGAAACAGAGAATCAGAAACGGCAGCAGAGGGGTACGGTAGAGGTCAATCTCGCCATGTGCCAATTTGTATGAGGCATTGATATATGTGGTGGTGTCGCCTCTGTAACGCGGATCGTGGTCGATGATCAACGCTACCGCAAACAGCACGGTGGAGAAAAGCAACAGTGTACGCCAGTTGAGCCAACGGTTTAGCCGTTCTCTCCCGGGCGAATGAAATAACTGCTCGTTGAAGAAATCTGAGAAAAATCAGCGCAGGCGGGTGAGCATTTTGTGATATAATAGCGGTGTGTCGTGGTGGACGACACACCGCTATATGTAGGTGGAATTGCAGTTGTGGATTATTCAGCGGGAGCTAAAGGAGCCTTGGCTACAGCGGGAGCCGCGGGAGTGGGGGCTACGGGCACAGCCGAGGGTGTAGGGGTCTGAAATTTTGCTTCCCAGCCGAGAGCTGACGCGCCGAGCACGGCGGCATCGGCCTCTTTGAGTTCCGACAGAAGCACTTTCACTTTCCCCTTCCAGATGGGCATCATGTTTTTCTCCATCGATTCGCGGAGAGGCTTCATGAGTATTTCGCCACTCTTTGCGAGACCGCCGAAAAGGATGAAAGCTTCGGGAGCGGAGAAAACGGTGAAATCGGCCAGCGCTGCACCGAGGATGTTGCCTGTGAAATCGAAGACATCTTTGGCGAGTTTGTCGCCGGCGATGGCTGCGTCGTATACATCCTTCGATGTGATTTCATCGGCGGGGATGTTGCGCAGCAGCGAAGGCTCGCTTGCACGTGCTTCAAGGAATTCGCGTGCCGACTGTGCCACGCCTGTGGCCGAGCAGTAGGTCTCGAGACAGCCGCGGCGACCGCAGCCGCAGAGACGGCCGTTGTTGCGCTTCACAATGATATGGCCGAGCTCGCCGGCGAAACCGTCATGACCGTAGACAAGCTGACCGTTGATTACGATGCCTGAACCTACACCGGTGCCGAGGGTGATCATGATGAAATCCTTCAGACCGCGGGCTGCGCCGTAGGTCATTTCGCCGATGGCGGCGGCGTTTGCGTCGTTGGTGATCGACACGGGGATACCGAATTTGTCGCTGACGAGTTTTGCCAGGGGTATCGGAGTGGGCCAGGGCAGGTTGACACCCGATTCGATGGTGCCGGTATAATAGTTGGCGTTGGGAGCGCCGATGCCGATGCCGTGGATTTTGCCTACAGCGTCGTTGGCCTCGAGAAGTTTGGTGAGTTCGGTGTGAAGTTCGTCGAGATAACCCTCGATAGTGGGGTTTTTGCGTGTTTTGATTGATGAACTTGCGAGAACGACGCCGCGGGCGTCAACGATGCCGAAGACGGTGTTGGTGCCGCCTATGTCGATTCCGACTACGTAAGGTTTGCTCATTATTCTATTAGATATGGTAAGAATGATTTATTTCTAAATGCAAATGTACAACTTATTTCAATCAAAGCCAACGAAACCGGTCGAAAATTGACCGGTTTCGTGGTAATTATGGTTAAACAGAATTGTTTATTCGTTTTCGAGACCCTCGGAAGCAAGTGTTTCGGCTTCTTTGGAGGCGATATTGGGTTTCTCCAGACCGTAGTTGTGTTTCTTGTCGAGGATAAGCAGCCAGATGCCGAAGAAAAGTGCAAGCACACCCAGTGCGGCGAACAGAAGCATGGGCACGGTGTAATTGCGCTTCAGCGGGTCGACCACGCCGGGGTTGCAGGCGTTGAGCACCACTCCGATCAGTATCGGGAAGAGTGCCAGGCCGATATTCTGCACCCAGAAGATCAGCGAATAGGCCGAACCGAGATAGCGTTTGTCCATCACCTTGGGCACCGAAGGCCACAGGGCGGCGGGAACCAATGAGAAGCTGATACCTAAAATGATGATGGCGGTGAATGCCAGCCATGCCGACGGATAGACGGGCAGAAGCAACGCGAACACGAGGTGACAGCATATCATGAGGATGGCACCAAGAATAAGCATTGATGCTCCTTTGCCTTTGTAGTCGAGATAAATGCCAAGTACGGGAGTGAGACATGCCGCGCCGATGGGGAACCAGCGGAAGATGTCGGCGGCGGCCTGTTCGGTCATCTGCAGGTTGCATTGCAGCATGTTGGTGGCATAGCGCTGGAAGGGGAAGATGGCCGAATAGTAAAGCACGCACAGCAGTGCGATAATCCAGAAAAGACGGCTTGAAAGGATGCGGCCCACATCGGAAAACTTGAACTCCTCTTCGGCAGTCTCGTCGCCGGTGACGTTCATTCGGTCGGCGGCAAGCTCTTTGTCGAGACGGCTGTCCATGAATGTGAACACAATGAAGCAGATAAGACCTATCAGCAGCAGGGCGGTGCAGAAACCGATGGGGATGACTACTGTCGGGTCGTTTTTGCCCATCCAGTCGGCCAGACGGGGCGAGATCGAGAAGATGGCGAACACTCCCAGACGGGCGAGTGCCATCTCGATGCCCATGGCCAACGCCATCTCTTTCCCTTCAAACCATTTGGCGAGTGTTTTCGACACTGTGATGCCGGCCATCTCGCAACCGCAGCCGAAGATCATGAAGCCGAGGGCGGCCAGTTTGGCGCTGCCGGGCATTTCGGTCCACCATGAGCTGAGCCAGAGGTCGAACGGAGTGCCCTGGAACATGTCGGAAATGGCATACAGTTTTATGCAGGCACCGATTACCATCACCGATGCCGACAGTGTGCCGGTGAAACGGATTCCCATTTTGTCGAGAATCACACCCGCGATAATCAGAAATCCGAAAACGTTGAGAATATACTCAGCGCCGGCGTAGTAGCCGAATGCCTCGGGGCTCCAGCCGCGCTGATTTTCGATAAGTGACTGGAGAGGCGACATTACGTCGACAAACATATAGGCGAAGAACATCATCGACGCCACAAGAATCAAAGCCGTCCAGCGGGCCCAGGCCTTGTCGGAAAGCAATTTTCTCACCTTCCCTTTCGGGTCGCTGAGGTTTGTAGTTTTATCCATTATGTGTGAAAAATGATAGGTTGCTGCAAAGATACAATTTTTTGATGTATTCTGCGTCCCCTCCGCCGAAAAATCACTTCTGGTTATTGACGATGGAGTTGGTCACATAGATGGTGAAGACGGGGAAAAGTGTTAGCCCCTCGGCCGAGAGGATTATGGCGAGCACTTTGCCTGTGATTGTCACCGGTGAAATCTCGCAACCTACCGTAGTGATGTTCAGGGCGGCCCACCATAGAGAACTCCAGTAGGAGTCGACAAGAGGATTTATAAAATGTTCCTCTACGAAAAACATCAGCGCTCCGAAATAGACCGATGCTATTACCCAGATGATATAGACCGCCATCATGCTCAGCGCTTTGTTGGATGTCAGCGCTCCCGAAATCAGCGCGAGCACATAGCCTGCGCGGATCATCGGCACAAATTTCATCACATAGCCCATCATCGGCGACAGCGACACCCCGAACGCCTCGATAAGGTTGAGCCATGGAATGCTGATGAGTATGAAAAAGATATTGGAGACAAAATAGTGCCACTTGCGGGGCGACAGAGACCATTCCACGAGTATGTCGGCCATGAACAGAAAGCAGACCCAGAACTGGAAACGCATATATCCGTGCGACGAGAGAAACGACACTCCCGAAAGTGTCTCGCGGGTGATCCACACCACCATGACAAGCGATGCCGCAAGCACGAGCAGATGGAGCACCAGCAATATGTGGCGCTGCAATGGTGTCAGTCCCGATGAGTCGCTCGGTATAAGTCGCATAATCCGATAGTTGAAACGGTATATTACATTAACGGCGGTGATGCCCGTTTTGTTCCACACAAAACATCCCCCGCAGGCCTTTGACGGCTTGTGCGGAGGATGCGAGTGAAGGAAAAAAGATGAAGTGTTTTTGTTGGATTGTAGTTTATGCGATGTTTTGGGAAGTTACCTTTGTCTCGCAGTCTTAAGCGTTGTAGACTGATTCGCCATGCTCATAGATGTCGAGACCCTCCTCTTCAATGCGGGCGGGAACTCGCAGACCGTGGCACATATCCACACCTTTAAAGATCAGGAAGCCCATTGCCGCAGCCCAGAGACCTACAACTGCGGCTCCGAATGCCTGCGCTCCGAAGAATCCCCATCCGGCGCCGTAGAACAGTCCCTCTTCAACAGAGAAGAGACCGGTGAGGATGGTGCCGAGGCAACCGCATACACCATGAACTGAGGATGCGCCGACAGGATCATCGATTTTGAGTATCCGATCGATAAATTCCACTGCAAAAATCATCACGAAGCCGCAGATAAGACCGATGAGAACGGCGCCTAAGGGAGAGACGGCGTCGCAGCCGGCGGTGATGCCTACGAGGCCTGCGAGAATGCCGTTGAGAGTAAGCGACAGCGAAGGTTTGCCATATTTCAGCCAACTGAGCGTGAGTGCGGCAAAACCGCCGGCACAGGCCGCAAGGTTGGTGTTGAGGAATACCAGCGATATTGAAATCTGATCTTCCACGGTGGCGGCTGCCAGACGCGAGCCGGGGTTGAAACCGAACCAGCCGAACCAGAGGATGAACACTCCCAATGCGGCGATGGTGAGGTTGTGGCCGGGGATAGCCTTGGATTTGCCATCCTTGCCATATTTGCCGATGCGTGGGCCGAGGATTGCGGCGCCGACGAGGGCGATCCAGCCGCCCACCGAGTGCACTACGGTTGAGCCGGCGAAATCATGGAACGTGTGGCCGAAAGTTGTCATCATGAATGAATCCACATCACCGTCCATCAGCCAGCCGCCACCCCAGGTCCAGTGGCCCGATACGGGATATACCAGCACGCTGATGAAAATTGTGTAGATGAGATATGCCGAAAATTTGGTGCGTTCGGCCATGGCGCCAGAGACGATTGTGGCGGCAGTGGCGCAGAACACAGTCTGGAATACCAGGAAACCCTCGGTTGGGAGTGAAGTGGGGTCGGGCAGACCGTTGCTCTCGAAGAATGAACTTGTCATGAAATGTGGCACGCCGCAGAATTTGCCCAGCCCGAACATGATGCCGAAGCCCACGAACCAGAAGAGCAGCGAGCCGAAAATGAAGTCCACGAAGTTTTTCATGAGGATGTTGGCGGTGTTTTTCGACCGGGTGAAACCGGCCTCGACCAGCGCGAAACCGGGCTGCATGAAAAACACCAGCATGGCTGCCAGGAGCATCCACACGGTGTTGATGCCCGACACGAGGGGATTTGCAGGAGTTTCGGCAACTTCCTCTACGGGGAGCTCGGCGGCGGGTACGCCGGTTACTACAGAGGAGGCGATTGAATCGGCCGATTCAGGAGCGGCCCAGACGGCAACCGGTATGGCCAGCATGGCCAATGCCATTAGTGCGGTTGCCTTGATATATTTTGACCTTGTCATAATTGTACCTTTTTTACTTTTAGTGCCTGAAATTAGTACCCGGAATTCTACTCTTCATGTTCGGCATTGTAGAGGGCGATGTCGCCACGTTCGCCGGTGCGGATGCGTATTGAATCCTCCACGGGAATCACAAAGATGCGGCCGTCGCCGATCTCGCCGGTCTGTGCCGCTTTGAGAATGGCCTTGATGGTGCGCTCCACATTGATGTCGCGCACCACTATGGAAACCAGAATGCGCTCGATGGAGCTGGTGTCATACATCACGCCGCGATAGATTCTTGCCTGACGCGATTTGCCGACGCCACGTACCTCGTAGTAGGAGAACCATTCGATGTCGGCTTCGAGGAGAGCATCTTTCACATCCTCAAATTTTGTTTTGCGGATAATAGCCTCGATTTTTTTCATACCTTATTATGTTTTGAGTGAAATAGCACTTGGAAAATTGTACCCGGGAAAATGCCGTCAGAATACCGAGAAAGAAACGCCGGCAAGCATGTAGGCTTTGTCGTTGCGAGGGTTGAACGCCAGTTTGGCGTAAGGTTTGATCGAGCATACGGGTGAGAGGGTGAACTCGTGCGAGGCTGTCAGACCGATGTTGATCACGGCAAAGCCGGTGGCGTTGTAGAAACTTGTCGCGTAGGGCGATGCACCCACTTCGGCTGTGAAATCCACCGATTTAAAAGAGAAGGGAGCGCTAACCTCAACATACGATGAATAGGCGCGCTTCCCTTTTGAAGTTACTCCGTCGTTGCCGGCGAAGTTTGTGTACCAGTTAAGAGCTACAGGTCCGAAGTCGTAGCCGACATGACCTTCCCATATGTGGGCCGTGTCATGGGCTTTGTATTTGAAGTAGCCCGGACCGTTGTCAAACCAGTAGTCGGTGATGCTCACCGTAAACCCTTTCCATGTGTAGCCGATGGTAAGATCCACCTCTTTGGTGTCCTTTTCGTCGAAACCCGACGAACCCCATGCGCTCAGCGACAGACCGCGCCAGCTGAGGCCGATTCCCGGCTGTATGGAGACTCCTCCGAGATCCTGACCGCGCCATAGATAAGTGCTTACGAGGTCGGTGCTGAACGAAACCTCTGCTTTGTTGGATTCCGCCTCTGCGACGGTTTCTGCGGCTGCCGAAGTGCCTGATGTCAGCAGCACTGCTGCAAGTGCCAAAGAAATTGCTTTTTTCATAATGATGATAAAATGATTAAAAGTGTGACATTATGTTTGTAATAAACCTATTAGAGTGGCATATTTCTTTTACATGTCGCAAAGGTATGGCAAAATGTTTGAACTTGCAAATATTTTTTGACAATTTTCTACAAATTTTTTCAATTCTCTGGCAGATTGCTAATATACAACAAGAAAGAGACCGCACCGGAATTCACCGATGCGGTCTCTTTTATATAATTTGGTATGCGTAGTGTCAGCTACGCTGGTATTATTTCACGTAGATTTTGCTAACCTTGTTGCCCTTGCGGACAATGTAGAAGCCGTTTGCGAGGTTATTGCCGTTGACCTTGTAGCCCTGGATTGTGAAGTACTCGGCGGGGGCGTTCACATCGTCAGATTCGATAGCCTCTACAGCAGAGGTAGGGATGGGTTTACCCTTGCCGTTGAATGTCACCTTAATGGGAGTGGGGGTGCCCTCGTTATCCCAGGTTACGTCGATTAGCAGGTCAATGTTACCCTCAGCGTCACAAGTACCAGTCACAACTGCATCGGCTACAATAACGCCACCCATCAAAGTCAAGCCTTTTACAAAACCATTAAAATCGGTAATTCCACCATTCTTGGTCATTTTTACATTGTCAACTTTAATGTCGCCAAAACCATCACCCAAGGCTTTTTCAGGAAGAATTAAGTTGCATTCTGTATAATCGGCATTCGGTATAAGCTGTAAGGGACTTTCTATACCACCATCACTGATGTCTTCTCCGTCCATTTCAATTTTAAGAATGCCATTATATATGAGGATATTTTCTTCTTGCTGTGCGGGTTTGAAGTTGAGGGTGTAGACGTGCGATTCCTCGCCGTCGACGTCTGTACCTCCTACGTTTGAGTTGGTGACGGTAACGGTAGCTTTGTTGTTGGCAGCGTCGAGAGCTACTTCGGCATTGGCGGAGCCGGAGTTGCCCATGCACTCTGCTGCGATGGCGGAAGCATCGGCAGGCATTTCGGCGTCAACATTGTACTCGTAAGTGTCGGGGGCAAACTCGGGAACGTCAACACTGTTAACTTTCAGTGATTTCAGACGTGAGAAGTAGATCAGCTTAACATCGTCGACAGTGAGAGTGTTTCCTTTGACAGGTGATATTGAGAAATAATCGCCGGCTGCAAATGCAACATTGATTTTTGCGGGTGCGGTTTCTGAGGAATATGTGAATTCTAATTCACCTTTGGTCCATTGGGTAGTGGTAGCTTCGAGGCGCTGATTTATCAGAGCGACTAAGGTTCCTTTTTCGGTCACTTCGCCACCTTGAGGAGCGTCTTCCATGCCGATGACATTGCGATCACGATCCACCATATCTACCTTGGTGGCATTCGAGCCTGTAGTGATATTTCCGGAAACGTCTTTCTGAACAAATTTGCCATTCCAGGTATATGCAAGTATAGTAGGCTGATCAGAACCGGTGGATTGATACATGAACTGAATAGCATCCGGGCGATAGACATATTCGATGCCGCCGAATTCTCCTCCAGCCATGTTTTTACCAGTACTTGTTGACGTTGCCCAGGGAGTTCCAAGGCCAAAATACCCGGGGATTGTCTTTTTAACAAATCCTAAAACTGTAATTTCTTTGTTTTCGACCTTTACAGCGCCAGCGGAATTATATCCGGCAACATTCTCTGCTATAGTAGTGTTTCCCATAGGTGATTTACCTCCAGTGCCAATGGTATTTGAAACCATCCATGATGTAGGAGTTGTGCCCTGTGCTGTGGTGTTGCCAGCGCTGGTCCAGGGGACGCAATCAACCCAGGCTTCCTCGAAGCCGTTGTTGGGGAGCTGCTGCGCGCCGACTGTGAGAGCCACAGCTGTCGCAGCAAAAAGCGATGTAAAAATTTTCTTCATATTTGATTGCTTAAAATGTGATATTCGGTTATTTGTGTGATATTCCGTTATCTGTGTGATATACGGATATTCTGATGTGAGCGTTGGTTGATTTTAATGGCCGCAAATTTACTAATTATTCTTTACATACCCAAATAATACGTAAAATCGTCAAACATTTGCGCCATCCCGACGATTTCCGCTGTCTTTATGTATTAGAACTTGGAATAATGTTTTTTGCCCAATTCGGAAGTTTAGAGACATACATTTTTTCAAGTTTTCCATTGCTTAAACGGAACTGAATCTGCGCATCTCTATCATTCACGGAATTATCATAAACATATAGCCGATCGACTAAACGAGCAATAGTTTCACAGTTGATAATTGATTTGGTATATCTTGAAACTATCTTACGAATAGGCACATCATGTCCGCCTTCCATTACTCTTTTAGCAATTCGAGAAGCGTTAATGGAAGGATGATTGGTGGAAATAAAGAATACGCGTATGAAAAATCCGGCTTCTTTGGCTCTGATTAAGAAATCGATTTTGTCTTCAGCGGAAAACACTGTCTCAAAAACAAAACTAATTTTATTTTTGAGACATTCCTCTCGCCATTCAGCACAATAATTAGCAGCTTTAATTATTGCCTCCTGCGAGTTCCAATCACCGAATTTTTCATTAGCAACCTGATCCGGATTGATATAAATCGTGCCGTCAGCCCATTCGTGATGAAGAAACTTCTGCGTTACAGAAGTCTTTCCGGAACCATTTGGACCAGCTATCACAATAAGTTCGGGCTTCCTAAGAGTTTTAGCCATTTAATACACTGTTAATACGATCAGTCCATTTAGCCTTGGTAATTTCGGCTTCACGTCGCATCTCTGAAAAATATGCATTAGTTGCTTGCTCTTGACGTATCTTGGCATCATGAGCAACTTCTTTCATTAGTTGTGCGAGCATCTCGTCACTCGGTTCATTTCCCGATATGAAGCGATATGAATTCATCTCTTGTTCTGACATATTATCTCTATAAAGAATGTAATTTGTTGTTGCGGTTGTTGCCGCGACGGTTGCCGGGTTGGTTGTTGTTGCGGCTGTTGCTCTTTCCGCGGGGGTGGCGGCGGTCGTTGTGCGCGGGGCGGTCGGCTCCGGCGCGGGGAGAGGAGGTCGGGCGGTTTTCGGCGGGAATACTGATTTTCAGTGTGGCTTCGACGCGCTGGAATGCACGGCGGTCGCGCGGCCCGACAAGGGTGACGGCCTCGCCGTCGGCATTGGCACGGGCTGTACGCCCAACGCGGTGCACATAATCCTCAGGTTCACGAGGCACATCGAAATTCACTACGAGCATCACCTCGTCGATGTCGATGCCGCGTGCCAGCAGGTCGGTGGCTACAATCACTTCGATTCGTCCGGAACGGAACCCGCGGATGGTCTCGTCGCGCTGCTCCTGATCAAGGTCGGAATGAATCTCGGCAGCTTTGATGCCGAGACGGCGCAGGTCGCGGGCAAGGTCGCGCACACCATGCTTCGAGGCGGCAAACACAATCACGCGCTCCCCTTTGCGGCTTTTCAGTATACCGGTGAGAATTTTCTGCTTTTCATCGTCATAGCAGAAGATGGCCGACTGCTTGATTTTTTCCACAGGTCGCGAGGGTGCGATTTTCACCTCTACAGGATCGGTGAGGATGTTTTCGGCAAGTTTTCGGATTTTCGGGGGCATAGTGGCCGAGAACAGAAGCGTCTGACGTTCGGCGGGGAGCAGTTTGGCTATGCCCATGATGTCGTCGTAGAAGCCCATGTCGAGCATGCGGTCGGCCTCGTCGAGGATGAAATAGCGCACCTGCGAGAGGTCGATGCCACCCATCTGTATCAGAGCCTGCAGACGTCCTGGTGTGGCGATGACCACATCGGCGCCCTCCTTCATTGCTCTTTGCTGGCGGCCGAACTCCTTGCCGTCGGTGCCTCCGTAGACTGCGATCGACGACAGGGGCAAATAGTAGCTGAATCCATCCATCTGGCGCTCGATCTGCTGGGCAAGTTCGCGGGTAGGAGCCATGATCAGGCAGTTGACAAATCCGTCGGCCTCGGGCACTTCGGCCAGCAGGTCGATTACGGGCAGCAGATATGCGGCGGTTTTGCCGGTACCGGTCTGCGCGATGGCTATGAGGTCGTGGCGGTCGAGCACCACAGGTATTGCTTTTTCCTGTATCGGGGTGCACTTCTCGAAGTGCATGGCATAAAGCGCGTCAAGCAGATCGTCGCTTAAATCGAAGTCTTCAAATAACATGCCGCAAAGTTACTAATTTTTCACGAAATTCAGATTGCCGCAATAATAAATCATGCCTTTCTGCGTTTAGAATGAAACGAACACTAATAAATATTTGTAAATTCAAAATGAAGACTGGACTCTTATCGCTTGCTTTTGTGCTGGGCGCCTCGATGATGGCGCAGGCCAAGGGAAGCAACGACCCGGTGCTTATGACCGTGGGCGGGAAACCCGTCACTCTCAGCGAGTTTGAATATCTTTACCACAAAAACAACGCTCAGCAGTCGTCGCCCCAGGAAATAGGGGAATACCTCAAGCTCTTTATTCCTTACCGCCAGAAAGTGGCTGCCGCAGAGGCCGAGGGTATCGACAAGACCGAGACGTTTCAGAACGAATTCATCACCTATCGCAACGACCTTGCCAAACCTTACCTGATCGACAAGGCCGTGGAGGACAGTATCTACAACGCGCAGTACGACCGAATGAAGGAGGAAGTGGACGTGAGCCACATTATGCTTTTCTTCCAGTCGCGCGAAATGACAGCCGAGCAGAAGGAGCATCTGATGGACTCGCTGCTCACCTGCATCAATCAGGGTGAGCCGTTCGACTCTCTGGCCATGAAATTTTCGCAGGACCGCAATTCCGCAGTACGCGGCGGCCGTATGGGCTACATTCTGGCCAACCGCTGGCCCCGCGCTTTTGAGGATGCCGCATGGCAGACTGAAGTGGGCGGCCACACCGGTGTGTTCCAGACTCCATTCGGATACCATATTGTTAAGGTGAACGGACGCCGGCCCGCCCGCGGACAGGTACTGGCCGAGCATATCCTCCGTCTCACCAACAACATGTCGCCCGAAGAAGCCGCCAAGCAGAAAGAGTATATCGATTCGCTCTATACCGTAGTTTCAGGTGGTGCCAATTTCGAAGAGGTCGCTTCGACCAACTCGCAGGATCCCGGTTCGGCATCGCGCGGCGGCAAACTGCCCTGGTTCGGAACCGGCCAGATGGTTCCCGAATTCGAGGAGGTGGCCTATTCGCTTGCGAATGGCGAGATCTCAAAACCTTTCGCCACTTCTTACGGCTACCACATAATCAAACGTCTCGACAGCCGCGGCATCGAACCCTTCGACAAGGCCAAGGCAGAGATCAAGCAGGCCATCGATCGCGATGAACGCGGCAAGCTCCCCGCAGAACGCCGCCTCGCGCAGCTCCGCAAGGAGTATAAAGCGCAGGCCGATGCCAAGAACATTGACAAAATCAACAAGGAGATAATGGCTGCCGGCGGTGTGGATTCTGTGATGTACGACCGTCTGCTCGCCTCCGATCTGACTGTCGCCAAAGTAGGCAAAGAGAAACTGCCCCTTTCGGAAGTTATATCCGAGGAGCTGCCTCAGGGCTTCAGCGGCAGTGCCGATGAGCAGGTAAAACAGCTTGAGAACGCCGTGGAGCGTCACATCGACAATGTGACCCTGGAAACCAAACGCAACGACCTGATGAAGACCGATGCCAACTACCGTAACCTCGTGAACGAATATCGCGACGGCATGCTCATGTTTGAGATTCAGGACCGCAACGTCTGGACAAAGGCTAAAAATGACACTGAAGGCCTGGAGAAATATTTTCAGGATAACAAGGATAAATATCGCTGGGATGAACCCCGCTTCAAGTCGCGCGTGATTTTCGCCACCAACGATTCGATTCTCAACCTTGTCAATGAATATTTAGCAGCCAATCCCACCCCCGATGACAAATTAGGTGATGAACTTCGCAAAAAATTCGGCAAGAATGTGAAGGTGGAGCGTGTAATCGCCGCCAAGGGGGAAAACGCCATCACGGATTATCTCGGTTTCGGCGCTGCTAAGCCCGAAAATGTTACCCGCTGGGGCGCTTACGAGGCATATAAAGGTAAAGTACTCGACCAGCCCGAAGAGGCAGCCGACGTGCGCGGCACTGTAGTAACCGATTACCAGGATTATCTGCTCGATCAGTGGCTCAAACAGCTTGCCACCCAATTCCCTGCCAAAGTCAACGAGAAAGTCCTGAAGCAGGCAAAATAATCCGGAATCATAAAGAAGAATTTGTTTTGGAGAAATTAAGGAGGTTAAAAACCTCCTCTCCACGCAACCCCCATACGTCTGTGCAGGCGTGGGGCGAGGCCTATGGAACGGCGGTTTTTAACCGCCGTTTTTTTATTTGCATTTTTTTGTTAATCACATGGTGAGGGGATGAAATGGCGCTTGGCCTTGCACTGGTGGAGGGTGTGGTCAACGATTATATGACGGTTGGCCATTTCACCTATCACGTTCATTTCGTGGGTTACCAGAATGATTGTGGTTGATGCCGAGAGTTTGTGGAGCAGTTCGTAGAGTGTGTGCTCGAAATGTTTGTCGAGATAGCTCAGAGGTTCGTCGAGAATGAGAATCGATGGAGACTGGATTATGGCCCGTGCGAGGATTGTACGCTGCAACTGACCGCCCGACAGGGTGCCTATGGGTTGACGGCGACGGTCGGATAGTTCCACCGTCTGCAATGCCGCTTCGAGTCGGTCGGCTATCTGTGGGCGGCTAAGCCCCTGGCAGGAAAGCAGTCCTGATTTGATAACCTCCTCGACAGTGATAGGGAAACGGGCGTCGATGGCATTCTTTTGCGGCAGATAGCCGATTGCAAGCTGTCGCACCGGTGTGCCGTCTACGTTGAAATACTCCACTGTCCCCGTGGTGGGTTTCAGCAGCCGGAGGATAATTTTCAGCAAGGTGGTCTTACCGCCGCCGTTGGGGCCGGTTACGGCAATGAAGTCGCGCCGGTCAACAGTGAGGTTGACGTCGGCAAGAATGCTGCGGCCTTCGGCATTGTATGTAACATCCGAAAGGCGAATTACTGGATGACATGCATCGTCCATTGTCAGGAACTGGTTAAGAGCTTGTTTATTATCTGTGTTAACCGGTCTGCTTATCGGGAATTAACGAGAGCCGATGTGGCGGCTGACAGTGTGGCTTCCACCTCGGGCGACATAGGGGATATATATACCGGCTGCAGGTCGGTGGCATCACTGATTGCCGACATCTGCCTGCTGTCGAGCTCTTTCTGTCCGAACAGAGCGACTGCTTTTTCGCTGCCGGCACGGTCGAGGCGCCGCCTCAGGGCGTCGACAGATGTCTCTTTGTTTTCCGCGGCGATGGCGACCTGCTGCAGGCCGTAATCGCGGGCGAAATAGCTCAGCGAAGGGTGCCAGATGAGAAATGAACATCCTCTAAGAGGCGCCAATGCTGTGGCAGTGGCATTGTCGAGGGAGTCGAGGCGATGCTCCATAGCCGCAAGACGGCCACGGAAGTAGGCGCTGTCGGCCGGGAGCGCGCGGGTGAGCGCGCGGCATACGGTGCGGGCCATGACGCGGGCATTGCGCAGCGACATCCAGATGTGCGGATCTGCTTCATCATGGCCATGCGTCCCCATAATCAGTTGCAGGGAGTCGCAAAGGGCCTGATTCAGTGTCTTTCCGCCGGAAGACTCCTTTATGGTGCGAGCTATTTTCTCCTCAAAGGGGAGCAGACCGGTGGTAAAAATCACCGATGCCTGCGAAGCGCTCCCGAGCGATGCCATGGATGGCTCGTATGTTTCGGGGTCGGTGCCGGCCGGTGCCATCACCTCTACATCCACTTTGTCGCCGCCGATGCCCTCGGCAAAGTAGCTCAGAGGCGCGATGCTGACAACCACGACAGGTTTTTCGGGAGTATCGTTGTGGTGTCGTGCTCCCGAACATGATGCCATGAGCAGAGCCGTGGCAGAGATGATTAAATTTATGGCCGGACGCATATGGAAGGATTACTGATTATAGACAACAGTGTGGAGGATAATTGCCAGAGTGGTAGGGTCGGGGAGCGGGCGCGATGTCATCAGCATCAGCGGCACCTCGGGAAGCCCCGGACGATAGGGGGGCTGCCAGTAGGGAAACTCGGTGAGGGCCGTCATGCCGCAACGTTCATAGAACGCGATGCGGCGCGCCGCCATTTCGGATGTTTCGGGCAGTTCAACCTCCAGGACAAGAGCCGCTGTGCCGGCAGGCGGCATCGCGTCGGCCATGGCGATGGCATTGCGCACTGCTGCCGCGCCATAGCCGGTGCCGCGATAGCGGTGCAGTATTGCGAAATGCTCGCAATAAAGCGCTCCAGGCAGACGCCACAAGGTTATAAATCCTATGTTTTCAGTGTTGTGTTGTAAAACATAAAAACTGAAAACAGGGTTACCGCTGTCGATTTTATTCTGAATGTCGGACCATTCGCGACGTTCTTCCTCGGGGAAAGAGGAAAGATATAAATCTTTGATTTCCAGAGGTATGTCGGACGACGCGGTGATCTTTTTGAAAATGATGTCCATTGTTGAGCAAATTATAACCGACAACAAAATTAACGAAAAAATTTTATATTTGTTCAAAATAGCGCTTTTAAGAAAATATTTGTTGTCGGATAATTTTGTTATTTAAAATGTTTATTGCTAAATTTGTATCGGAATGTAATTGACAGTTTTAAGCAGATATTTAAATATGGCGAAAAATTCTGCATATATTCCCTGAAAACTGAATATTTATCTAAACCAATATTATCATGGCTCGATTACAAGTTGACAAGCTGGATACCAAAATCCTCCAGATGCTGGTAGACAATGGCCGTAAACCTTTCCTTGAAATCGCTCGTGAGTGCGGTGTAAGCGGTGCTGCCATTCATCAGCGCATCGCCAAGCTTCAGGCCACGAATATTCTTGAGGGGTCGCGCGCGCTGATCAAACCGACCACACTCGGCTATGACACGTGTGCATTTGTGGGCATTTTTCTTAAGGAAGCATCCTCATTCGAGGATACTATCCGGAAATTGCAGACAGTGCCCGAAATTACCGAGCTGCATTTCACCACCGGGCAGTATGATCTACTGATCAAAATCTATGCCCGCGACAACGATCATCTTCTCCACCTTATCCACGACAAACTGCAGCCTATGGGGCTGCTGCTCACCGAGACTATCGTGTCGTTCCGCGAGGTCTTCTCCCGTGCGCTTCCCGTCGACAGTCCGGATTGATTGTGGCAGAATGAATTCTTGACCGCTTGATTGTGGCAGAATGAATTCTTGACCGCAACATTGACCGGTCATGACATTTATCGACAAGAACTAAAGCAGGCCGCGCTGATATTACAGTGCGGCCTGCTTTGGGCTATTATAAAATTGTCTGTTTTAAAGGAACGATCCGGTATTAATATTTGGCCCGGTATCAATATCTATGATAGGGGGCATGCATCTGGTTAAGAGTCTGGGGTAACCATACGCGGTAGCGGCCATTGCGGTCCCAGTCGTTGCCGGCTGAACTGAAATCACAGAGACGGATAGCTTTCGGGCGTGAGTGGGCGGCATCTTCGAGATCGGTGCCGAGCACCATCGGCACCGCAATAGTGAGCCACGAGAATGTGCCGGGAACCGGCGTGGCGTCGATGCGGCCATTTTCGTCAGCGACAATCACGGAAGTCTCGTCGACATCGCCGTCGGTATAACGGCTGTCACGTGCGAATACAAGCGGACCGCGTGTGACGGCCTGGAATTTGTTTACATCACCTGTGGTCACGAGCCGGGTTGAAACTGGCATGTGGAGTGTGACAACATCGCCTTTCGTCCAACGGCGGTTGAGTGTGCAATAGCTGCCGGGGGCAGCCGAGATCTTCTGGCCATTTACGGTGACTGTGGCGTCGCTGTCGATCCACGACGGTATCCTGAGCGAAAGCGCGAAATCGGCTGCTTTCGAGGGATTGACCGAAATGGTTACGTCGCCCGACAGAGGATAATCGGTGTCGGTGGTCAGTTTCACCATGTTCTTCCCAAGTTTTACATCGGCAGAAGAGGGGATGTAAAGATTCACGTTGATGTTGTTGTCGTGGCTGTCGGCCACATATGCCACCTGAGGAATCAGGGCAAAACCGCGCGGGCCATTGGCGTTGCAGCAGTTGATGGGGAGACCGCACTGATGCTCTCCTTCAGAACGGTGACCTTCGAGGGGACTGTATTTGGCAATCTGGCCGCCATCGGCGCGCATCGATGCAAACAGGGCGTTATACATGGTGCGCTCGAATTCGTCGGCGTAAGCGGGAAGACCTGTAATGTCGAGCAACCGGGCGCAGAGCTGCATCCATGTGAATGTAACACATGTTTCCATGGTATGGTAGGCGGGCACGGTCTGCATCTTTTTCCCTTCATACCAGCACTCGAATGCGGCACCCGAACCGGCAATGTTGATTTCATCGCGGATTATGGATTCGGCGGTGCGGATGGCGGCCTCCAGCAGGCGGGAATTTTCGGTGACTTTCGACAGTTCGATCAGCCCCTCATAACACGACATCATCTCGTATGCCTTCATGCCGTTGTTGTAGCTCCACCATTCATCGGGATAGTGCGAGCGGCGGCTGACCGGCACACCCTCGAGGGCTTTGCCTACGAGCTGCGCATGACCTTCCTTCTCGATGCTGGCGGCAATTGATTCCGCGAAATCGAGATATTTGCGGTCGCGGGTGACGTTATAGAGATATACCACCGGCTCGAGCACAGAGCAGGCTGCCATGCCGAAATAGTTGCCGCAGTCGGCAATGTCGGCTCCGCGAGCCTTAAGAGTGGCAATCAGGTTGTCGATTTCATTCTCGGCAGCTTTCAGCGCTGCTTTGTCATGCGAAACCGAATAGTAGGCGAGCAGACCGAGGGTCACATATTTCATGCCCCATATGTCCCATGCTTTCAGTCGGTCGGCATCCTTGTAGTTGCCGATATAACCGTCGGAGTCGGCCGTGCCGATCAGCGCCTTGGCACACTCGGTGATTTTCGCGAGAAGTTCAGGCGAATGGTTATATTGATAAGCCGCGCAGGCACCGAGCATCCATTTTCCCCAGAACTCGGATTGCCAGCGGTCGCCTTCGTTGCGAAGTTTGAACGGCTCGACAAGCGAAAGGGCGTCCTGAGTCATGACACGCCGGGCAATGCATGTGTCAATGCGGCCTCCAACATATCCGTCGAGTTTTACCGACTGGACATCGGAGCGCAGCTGTGTTGCCGGATTTACCGGGATTGAGGCGCCGGCACACAGGGCTGCGGCCGACAACAATGTGAATAAAATTCGTTTCATCGGTTAATGGTTTTACCCGACACAGGGGTCATCATGAATGTGAAAGTCCGCGATTTGTAGGGGAGCTGATATTGATTGAGCGGACGCGCACCCCAGCTGTCTTCTCCGCCGAGACCCATCATTTCCTTGTCGATGCACAGGTTTGTGTAGTCGACGGGGTCAACTTCGGGTGAGTGGGTCTGATGTTTTTCCAGCCCTTCGTCAAGACTCTCGATTGAATAATGCAGAGCGGATGCCGAGAAGGGTTCGACGGATGCGAATTCCAGACCCTTTCCAGCATTGTCGAGCATACGCCAATAGCGGATGTCGCTCTTGGTGCCGGTTTCCTGCGGGCGGTTGTAGGGATAGAACTGGTCGGTCACTGTCTGGTCATAGAGGCCAAGACGTTGCGAGCTCTTGCGGTCGGCATAGTTTTCAACGGGGCCGCGGCCATAATACTGAATGTTTTCAAAGACTACGGGCATAGGCATCTGCATGCCGAATCGGAAGAGATTTGAAACCTTGGCCGACGGGTCGGCGTTCATAGCCTCGGTCACTTTCACAGCTCCGTCGGCATTGATCTCATAAGTCATATCGAGATGAGCCGAGACCGAGGGCATGTCGTATGCCGCTTTCACCACTGCCACACCATTTTCAACAGTCGAAGTGAGCGAAGTGAGCTTCATTTCGGGATTAAGCCAAGCACGGTATTCCTTATGAAGGTTTGCGCCAAGATCGTTGTCGGTGGGAGCGCGCCAAAAGTTGGGAGTAAGCTGTGCGCCCTGATTGAGCATGGAGGTGCCGTCAACATCGTAGCGACTCATAAAACCGGTTTTTCGGCTGAAATCTACCGAGAAGTTCTCGCCGGAAACGATCAGATAGTTGTTATCTTTTTCATCGATGACGGGAGAGGCGATCTCTGCATTGGGATTGGAGGGCGTAACATTTATAGCAAGTTCATTGCCGGGAGCTTCGCGCAGGACAATCTGGTCGCGTGCCACGGTCTGGCCGGCAGGCAATAGGCCGTCAGCCTTGCGGAGACGGTAGTCGACATTGAGAAGCCATTCACCGTTGGCGTCGGTTGATCCGTAGGGTATTGCGATTTCAGCGGTAGCGCCGGGAGCCACGTTGAGATCGGAGATGGTGCCCGAATTCACAGGCATACCGTCGTGGAGGAGCGTCCAGTCCATGGCCACATACGAGAGGTCGCGGAAGAAGTTTTCGTTATGGACGCTTACTTTCTGATCGCCTGCGGGCTTGGTCCAGATATTCTGATAGCAATATTCCACTTCATGAGCGTGGGGATTGTAACCGCGGTCGGGATTGATCAGACCGTTGTTGCAGAAATTCTGATCCGATGCATCGTAGGGATTGAAATCGCCGCCGTAGGCCCAGATCTCTTTGCCGTTTTTGCCGGTCCAACGCACCGACTGGTCAACGAAATCCCATATGAAACCACCCTGATACGAGGGATATTTGCGTATGATGTCGCAGTATTCCTTGAAACCGCCCTGCGAATTACCCATAGCATGGGCATACTCGCACAGAATGAGAGGATTTGTGCAGGATGGATTTTCAAGATACTTCACGCAGTCGTGCTGCTTCAGGTACATGGGGCAATAGACATCGGTATACTCAAAATTCGTCCCTGCCTGCTCATACTGGATCAGTCGTGAGGGATCCTCGCTGCGAATCCAGCGGAATACTTTTTCGAAGTTAGGTCCGAAACCGGCTTCGTTGCCCATAGACCAGAAGATGATGGAGGGATGGTTGAAATTGCGCTGAATGTTACGCTGGTTACGCTCCATGTGGGCTTTGGCATAGAGTGGATTTTTGGCGAGGGTTTCGTCGCCGTAACCCATTCCGTGGCTCTCGATATTTGCCTCGGCAACCATGTAGATGCCATATTTGTCGCAAAGATCATACCACCGGCGGTCGTCGGGATAGTGACAGGTGCGCACTGCGTTGATGTTCATCTGCTTCATGGTGCGGATGTCCTGAAGCATACGTTCGTCGGAGAGCACATAGCCGCCGTCGGGATCTAATTCATGACGGTTGGCGCCTTTGAAGATTACCGGTTTGCCGTTGACAAGCACCTGTTTGTCTTTGAGTTCCACTTTGCGGAAGCCGACATTTACAGGGATTACCTCGGAGCTGCCATCCATCTTGGCCTCCAATGTGTAGAGATATGGCGTTTCGGCTGTCCACTTGTGCGGGTCATCCACTTTGATTTGGGTGGTTTTTCCGGATTTGGCGGTGGTCTCGGCCACCTTGTTGCCCTCGGCGTCGAGCAGTGTCAGCGACACCGGTGCGTTGGAGTTGGCATAAACCGCTATGTCGAGTGTGCCGTTGGTGTAGTTGTCGGTGAGATCGGGAGTGACGCGGATGTCATCTATACGCTTTTTGTCGCGGGCATAGAGATAGCTGTCGCGTGCCACGCCGCTGTAGCGGAAGAAGTCCTGATCTTCGAGATATGAACCGTCGCACCAGCGGAATACCTGAAATGCGATGAGATTATCCTGCCCGGGTATGATATAGGGCGTGAGGTCGAATTCAGGCTCGAGTTTGCTGTCCTCGCTGTATCCTACGAATTTGCCGTTGACCCAAAGATACATGTTGGAGGTGACCGACCCGAAATGGGCGATTATATCTTTGCCTTTCCATGAAGCGGGTACTTTGAACGTCCGGCGGTATGAACCGACATGGTTGTCGGCTGCCGGCACGTTGGGAGGATCGTTTTTAAACTGGTTTCTCCATGCGTAGCCCACATTCACGTAAATGGGATCGCCGTAGCCGTTGAGTTCCCACATGCCGGGTACGGGAATCGAGGCCCAGCCGCGGTCGTTGAAATCCTTGCGGAAAAAGTCGTCGGGACGGCTGTCGGCATCCTTTACCCAGAAAAATTTCCAGGGGCCGTTGAGGCTCAGGTAATTTTCGGAATTGCGCAGGTTGCGGTCGGCAAGCGCATTCTCGCCATTTTTATAGGCGAACGGCACGGCCCGCATCGGCAGGCGGTTAATGGCATTTACATTTGCATCGTGCCATTCGGTAAACGTCTGAGCCGGCAACGCAAACGCGCAAGCCGCCAGCAGAGATGTGAAGATGGTCGGTTTCATTGGTTATGAGGCGTGTTGTTTAGGTTATGATGCAAAATTAATCAAAATCCATGAATAAGCCAAGTTATTTTAAAATTCATTGCAATTTCGGGGAATAACAGACACAACGGTAGCATACACAAAAAAATAAGAAACGCTGTCCTGTGGTGGAACAGCGTCTCACGAAAAGAGATGAAGTAAGGAAGTTAATATACCGATTATTATTGCGGAAAAGATGGAGAGAGAGGAGATTTGGAGAAAAAGGAGTCGGAGTGTGGGAGAGATTTTACGCAGCGTCAGCGGAATCATCAGCGGAATCATCAGAGATTGTCTGTGCCTCATCTGTCGCTTCGTCGGTCACATCATCTTCTGTTTCGTTGTCGATTTCAACTTTTGACAGATGGCCTTTGAATGAGCCGAGGAGGTCATATTTAAGTTCGTTATTATCTGACAGTCTTATTTCATATCCCGAAACTTTCTTTTTTACTTTACGGATTTTAGCGTCGGGGTAGTTCTTGGCAACATGCCTGGTGATGGCCTTGAGCAAAAGCGATGCCGGCACTTCGCCTTTCTTGCATTCCACAGAGGTCCATTTCCCTTTGTTAGAGAATTCGATTTTGGTGCCATTGGTCAGTTTGACGTCGTAGTCGGTTTTCTTGAGAAGATGACGGTCGACTTTGATCATGCTTATTTTCGCTTTCGGGAAATGGGTGTCGAGGGTCTTGATGGCTTCTGCCGGAAGTTCCTTTCTGGAGATTGTGTACTTGTCGAGCGGGAGAGCCATCGCCGGTGCTGTGCAGGCGACGATGACAGCCAAAAGGAATAGGAGTTTCTTCATGTAAATGTAAAGAGTGTGTTATAACTGTGTTGCTTTGTATGCCTTCAGGTATGGATAGAACGAAAAACCCGCAGCGATATTACTGCGGGGAACATTTAATGTGATTCTTTAAAGAATATTCACAACCGGATGTAGATGCGATATTTAACTGCCGGATTACCACTCGGTGCGTCATCCGGCATGATGGCGTTTTCTTACAGGTGGAAACAGCTTGCGCACCCGGAGCAATATGTCGGGCAGATTGTCACCGACAACCACTAATGTAGAGGCCAAAATGATCATCATGCCTCCGTAGATTTCACGGGTGGTCACGGCCTCACCGAGAATAAACACAGAGAGCAGGACGGCGGTGACAGGCTCGAGTGCGCCGAAAATGGCCGTGGATGTCGATCCTATGTTCTGGATGGCCACAGTGGTGCACATCAGGGAGATGACCGTCGGCACAGCGGCGAGACCGAGCAGATTCAGCCAGTCGTACCAAAAGACCGGAAGAGTGAACGGAGTGCCGAGAGCAAACATTGCCACGAAAACCAGGGATCCGAACGCAATCACATAGAATAGCAGTTTGATTGTAGGAATGCCGGCAATGGTTTTGTTGACATTGACCATGACCATATACAGGGCATATGTGAGAGAGGAGAGCATGACCATCAGGAACCCGGTTCCGTTGATCGAGATGCCGTTGCCGCCTGAATAGGTCAACAATGTCAGACCTATGGCCATTATCATCAGACAGACCCCGGTGACCCATTTGAATTTTTCATGAAAGAAAAATGTCATGATTACCGCAACCAGCACCGGGTCGATGAACAAAAGGGTCGATGCCAGCCCCGCATTCATATACTCGTAAGAGCCGAAAAGCAAAAGAGAGGAGAGTGCCATCATGACTCCGAGAACGGCCAGAGGCATGGCTTCGTGGCTCCGAAGTTTTAGTGAACGACCGCGGCTTAACGCAAGGAGCGCAACTAACGGCAACCCGAGCACATATCGAAACAACAGCACTGACACCGGATTCATGCCCTGTTCATACAGAGGCACGGCAAATGCGGGGTTAGTGCCGTAGGCGGCTGCCGCAAGAGCCGCCATGATATATCCTTTGAATTTCACAACCGTGGTGGTTTATGGCGTGGTGCGATGGAAACAAATCAGTGTTTCGATGCGGGATCGCATGTGAGCCCTACGCCGAGTTTCTTGAAAATTTTGCGATCGACTTCGCCCAGCATAACTGTGGAGTGTGCCTGACATCCGTCGAGCAGCGGAAGTTGTTCAAGGGCATTGCGGCACATGTGGTTATGGGGCGAGAGCACCGAGAGTGCCACCAGCACCTCGTCGGTGTGGAGCCGGGGGTTGTGGCCGCGGAGATATTCGGTTTTGGTTTTTTGTATCGGCTCGATAAGATCCTGCGGAATAAGTTTCACGCTGTGGTCGATGCCTGCAAGGTGCTTGACGGCGTTGAGGATCAGAGCAGCGCTCGGGCCGAGCAGGTCGGAGGATTCTGCGGTGATGATGGTACCGTCGGAAAGTTCGATTGCCGAACAGGGATGGCCGCATGCCTCGGCGCGCTGTCGCGCAGCTCCGACAGGTTTGCGATAATTGATGTCGATCTTCGACTGCTTCATCAGCAGCGCGATTTTGTTGACTTCGGAATCATTGCCATCGCCCTGAGCCATGCGGTTGAGTGCGGTAAAATAGCGACGGATGATTTCATCGCGCGAAGCGTTGCAGCACACTTCATCGTCGCTTATGCAGAATCCCACCATGTTCACTCCCATGTCGGTGGGTGATTTGTAGGGATTCTCGCCGTAGATGCCCTCGAACAGCGCATTGAGTACGGGGAAAATCTCGATGTCGCGGTTATAGTTGATGGCGGTTTTACCGTATGCCTCAAGGTGGAAGGGATCAATCATGTTCACATCGTTGAGATCGGCGGTGGCGGCCTCGTAGGCGATGTTGACAGGATGTTTCAGAGGGAGAGACCATACGGGGAATGTCTCGAATTTGGCATATCCGGCTTCAACTCCGCGCTTGTTCTCGTTATAGAGCTGACTGAGACAAACGGCCATTTTGCCGCTGCCGGGGCCGGGAGCTGTGACAATCACCAAAGGACGGGTGGTGCGGATATAATCATTGCGCCCGAAACCTTCGTCGGAATCGATAAGGTCGACATTCGTGGGATAACCCTCTATTGTGTAGTGCAGATATGTGGTGATGCCCATTCGCTCGAGGCGACGGCGATAGGCATCGGCCGAACTTTGGCCGTTGTAGTGGGTAATGACAATGGAGCTGACCATAAAACCACGTGACCTGAAAGCATCGCGCAGGCGCAGCACATCCACATCGTAGGTGATGCCTAAGTCGCTGCGCACTTTGTTTTTCTCTATATCCTTGGCCGAAATCACAATCACAATCTCGGCTTTGTCGGCCAGATTGCTGAGCATCCTCAGCTTGCTGTCGGGCTGGAATCCGGGGAGTACACGGCTGGCGTGGAAATCATCGAAAAGCTTCCCGCCCAGCTCAAGATAAAGCTTGTTGCCGAATTTGGCGATTCGTTCACGTATATGCTCCGACTGAATACGGAGGTATTTCTCGTTGTCAAAACCTTGTTTCATATCGGGGTACAAATTTATTAAATTTGCATTAATTTCACAAGAAAAATTGTCGGTTCCCTGCCTTAGAGCTTGTTTAAAAATAAATGTTACCGATAGGGCGGTCACTGTTCGA
>DAAN01000002.1 GCA_001701135.1 Bacteroidales bacterium H3 | reverse complement strand
GCCTGCATATAAAAGATTCAGGTACCTATCATTCATTAAACGGCGGCAGGAAAGCCGCCGCCCCATACAGCCCCTCTCCGCCCGCCTACTGCCCGCAAACGTATAAGGCATGTGTGGGGAGGCGGCTTTCCAGCCGCCTGCATATAAAAGATTCAGGCACCTATTATTCATTAAACGGCGGCAGGAAAGCCGCCGCCCCATACTTGGCCGCCGTAATATCACGATTTCCTGCCGGAGCGTAGGGAAAATATAAGCGGCGCCGACTCACGCCGGCGCCATCTTATGACTTACGTTTTATTCGCTATAAACTGGATTTGGTATTGCAAAGATAGGCATTAACCCATTAGCGCACAAGCCGCCGGAGCAAATTACCTACTATATGCGATAAACGGAGGTGCGCCGAGTCGGCGCACCTCCGCGTAGAGAATAAGATTTTGTTGAAGAATACTTTATTTTAGGTATTATCGGCGGCCGGGTGGAGGACCGCCGGGGCCTCTGTGGCCGCCGGGACCGCCCCAGCTGCGGTAGCTGTTGTCGGCAGGTTCGTTACCCTTGCCGAATGTGTTGAAGCGGTAGGTGAACGTGAGCATGAAATAGCGTGTGAGCGAATTATACTCTGTGTCGTCGATGTAGTTGGCGGTGACTGAGCGGTTGACATTCTGCTGCTGCTGCAACAGGTCGTATACTTTGAGCATCACCGTGGCCTGGCGGTTGCGCAGGAACTGATACGACACGGAGGCGTTCCACATCCACTGGTTCTGATTGTAGCCTGCTGCATAGCCCGACGAGGCGGTGTAGCTGATGTCGGTGGCAAGCACCAGCCCGAAAGGCGTGAAGTAGGTGCCGTTGAACGCGCCGCCATAGTTGTGCACCGTGGGTGTGCTGACGTTGGGCAACGAGTTCCAGGTGTTGCTCAGGCGGTAGAACGGACGCAGCTCCAGTTCGAGATTGCTCGGGCGGAACGCCAGCGAGGGGCTTTCGGCCACCATGAGCGAGCGCGAGCGGTTGCGCTCGGAGTTGTTATAACCCATCCGCTGGTTGAACATCACGAAGATGTTGTTGTTGAAGCTCCATGTTTTCTGTGAGCCGAAGGGGCGCGAGAACATGTTCATCACACGGAAATTCCACACACCGCCCACATTCTCATAGGTGGTGAGGCGACCGCCCGAGAGGGGATCGTAGGTGGTTTTCGAGATAATCGAGTTCTGATCAATCTCCACATCGGCCATCGACATTATGGAGCTTTGCGTTTCGGGGCTGTACTTCTGAAAACGCATGCGCAACGCGTGGGAAAAGGTGGGTTTCAGCGACGGATTACCCACAACAACATTCAGCGGGTTGGAATAGTCGGCCACAGGCTGCAGCTGTGTCATCGAAGGCTGCGACGAACGTCCGTGGTAGAAGGCATTGAGCGATGTCTGACGGTCGAATTTATAGCGGAACCGCGCGAATGGCGCCACATTCCACACCCATCGTTCGGGGATATTCTTGGCGCCGTTGATCAGGTTGACGGATTTCGACATCGAGGGCACCAGCGACATGCCCACCTCGAGATTATACTTCGAGGCCACCTTTTTATATCCGGCACGGATCTCCTGCGTGAAGAAATTGTTGCGGAACGAATTGGAGAGCGAGTCGGAATACTCCTGCGGGCCCAGGGGTATGTCGTAGGGATTTTCGGAGGAGAATGCCTGATCGAGCGGCACGCGGCGCCACACATCCTTGTCGGCATTGTTCCAGCGATAGTTCATGCGGTAGCTGAACACCAGGAAATTGCCGTTGGCGGCATCGCCCAGAGGCTCGGTCCAGCTCACGCGCGAGGCCACGGTGTTGCTCCAGGTGTGGTTGGCGGCATGCTGGTCATAGAGATCAATGGAGTCGTTGCCCAACTGATTCATCAGCTTGTAGAAGCGGTTGAACGACAGCGAGCGCTCGCTCTCCCTAACATTGCTGAAACGATAGTTGGCCATCACCGAGAAAGAGCGCCCGCGACGCGACGCGAAATTGTGGTTATAGATCAGGCGGCCTCCGAATTCCCAGCTGCGCCCGTAGGCTTTCGAGGAGTTGTAGGAGCGGTTGACGGTCGACCGCGCGGCATCGCCGGCAAGCAGCGTGTCGACGCTCAGCTGTCGCGAATCGTTCTGATTGAACGAGAATGTGGGACGGAAGTCGAGAGTGTTGAACGAGTCGGGCTTCCACTCGATGCGGAAGTCGGCACGCACGTTGTGGCCGCGGTCGTTGGCATCTCTTGCCGAGTTATCCCACGAGGCGGAATCGGGGAAAAGGTACTGGCGGTTGCTGCGGGTGCGGGTGTCGCGGTCGGTGTGGCTGTACATCACATCGCCGCCCACGCGGAAAATCTCCTCTTTGCCGATATTGAAATTCACGCCGAAGCTCTGCGAGGTGTTGATGCCCCGGTCGCCGCCGAAGCGACGGAAGCGGTTGCCGTTGCCATCGGTGAATCCAAGGTCGTTGGTATTGTTGGCCGAACCGATAAAGGTCAGCTGATTGTTGTTCCAGAAGCGGTTTATGTTAAAAGTGGCCTGATAGCGGTCGTCGGTGCCGTAACCGGCCTCCACGGTGCCGAACCAGCCATTCTTCATGCCCGGTTTCACGGTGAGGTTGATCACAGTCTCATCCTCGCCGTCGTCAACGCCGGTGAGACGCGACAGATCGCTCTTGCGGTCGACCACCTGCAGCTTGTTGACCATGTTCACCGGCAGATTTTTCGACGCTACCTTCGGGTCGTCGGAGAAAAACTCTTTGCCATCCACCAGAATTTTGGTCACGGTCTTGCCGTTGGCCGTGATCTTGCCGTCGGCATCGACTTCCACGCCCGGCAGGCGCTTGAGCAGATCCTCGACCACGGCGTTGGGCTGTGTCTTGTAGCTGTCGGCATTGAACTCCACCGTGTCGGTCATCACCTTTATAGGAGTCTTGACGCCCACGGCGGTCACCTCGCCGAGACTTACCGACGAGTCGCTCAGCCGCAGAGTGTCGGCACGGAGATTGGCATTGGCCACCCTGACCGGCATATATCCCTTCTGATAGCCCACATAAGATGATTCAATGATATATTTGCCCGGCTTCACCCCGGGTAGTGAATAGACGCCGTTGACATCGGCCACGCCCCCGGTAACCATCGAGGAATCGCGGGCCGAGAGGATGCGCACGGTGGCGTCGGCAAGCGGCTCCCCGGTGTTGTCGGCCACCACACCGCTCACTGTGTAGGCCCAGGCAGCTATCGCAGCGGCCGCGGCCGGCAGGAAAATAGTTAAACGTTTTGAATGAAACATTGTCGGGTTGTTTTATGCATTGCAAAATTACAAACAACCTCCACACCATGCAACCCCCATTTGACAAACAGCATGATTTCATCGGCTTTCCCCCGCAATTAACCTCTGTTAACAATGTTGCCGCAATGACCCGGGTGATCAGCCCTGTCGGTCATTGCGGCAGCTTTTGCTCAATAACAGGAGAAAAAACAAGCTTTTAGAAAATAACCTGGAAACGCGCCTCAAGCATATTCACATGGCGCGACGGAAGCAGGGTGTCAAAATGACGGTCGCGCACATGGGTGTAGCTGTAGCGCAGACGTGCGATCATATATTTGTTGATATAGTAGTTGAGCGTGCAGGAGGCATCGTTCGAGATACCGCCGAAGATGCCGGCGCGGGAGTCAGAAGCGTTGGTGTAATTATAGCCCAGCACCAGCTCCAATGACCGGGGCGCGGGAGTGTCGAGCCCGCAGGCCGAGTGGGAATAGCCATACCGGGTGCCGATGAGCAGCGTGCGGAACAAGCCGTAGGCACCCTGGGCGGTGTAGTGGCGAAGACCGTTCTTGCGGGCGATGTTCATGTAGTAATACTGTGCTTCGAGAGCAAAACGCCCGCGTATAAACATCATTTCGGGACTCATCTTGAACGAACCGCGAGCATTGTCGACATAGGCCGTGAGCAGATTCACTTTCGACACCCTCGTGGGGAAGTTGGAGGTGTAGTTGAAAGCCGTGTGGTCATTCTCGGTGGGAGTGGAGTAATTGAACGAGCATCCGATCTGCATGGCGTCGCCGTCGGAGAAGTGAGGGCGCCACACCAGTCGGGTCTGCGCTCCCCACCCCTGCTTGCCCATTTCAGTGGCGTTTTTCTTCATCACATTGGCTTCGGCCAGCACCGACACAGCCGCGAAGAACTGGTTTTTGTCGTAGGTGTACTGAAGAGCAAGGTAACGGGGATTGGCATAGAAGAACTCATTGGACGAGGGTTCCTCATAGCTCGGCTTCATTGATGACGAGGTCTCGGAGTTGAGACCGAACTGCGGCACGAAATAGCCTGCCTTCAAGGAGTTGGAAGGGTTGAACATGTATTGCACGAATATATCCTTCATGCCCACCTTGCCATAGGCGAAGCCCATGTCGATCTTGACGTTCCACTTTCCGTAGGAGGCTTTAACGCCTATACGCACGTCGGGGATGGCGACTCCGCTGACAAACTTTTTGTCGGCCGAGCCTTCGGTCCAGTCGCCGTTGCCGCCCATATAATAGGCGCCGTCGAGAAGTATACGGCCTGTGGGGCGCACCGACAGTTTAGGTTCAGCATCATCGTCGGCGAGTATGGCGGGAGCTATCGCGGCCAGCATGACCGCGGCTATCATAAAGCGTTTCATATGTGTATCCGTAAGTAAATTAAAGATTAAGGGGAGGTATAGAGCGGCCGTAAAAATGCCGGGAGGGGGGGAGGCTCAGTCGGTAGTTGTCGGGGAAGCGAGTTTACGCCCCTTTGCCACCTTGCCCTCCTTGTTCAGGCGGATGAATTCCTTCTTTGCCTTGTCGAGCTGGGCAAGGAATTCGGGGTCGGCGTGCAGACGGGCAACGGCTGCCGAACCGGTCAGATAGGCTGCATTGACGTCGCTCTGGAAATGGTAACCGCAGATGACACGGCTCTCGCCCATCTCATAGCCGCGGCGCAGAATCTCGTCCTGGCGTGCAGGGTTGATTTCAGAGAGCACCAGCGCGGTGCCCCAGCCGATTGACGTGTGGCCCGACGGATAGGAACCGTTGGTCGACAGCTCGGCCTGCTGGGCGGGGTTGCAGGTGTCCTCGTCGTAGAAACTGAACGGACGCGTGCGGTTGTACTTTGTCTTGGCGTCGCGGGTGGCCAGGTCGCCGCAATCCTCGCGCATGCCGATGACGAGTTTATAGATTTCGGGGGTGCCATCCTTGGTGATTTCAACGCCGAATGCTTCGGAGAATGCCTGGGGCACACCGTCGCCTCCTACGTTGGCGTCGCGCGAAGCCTGGGCGCCGCGGGGAGTGTTGCGCAGCGTTTTGCCCCAGTTGTAGCGGGCCTGATCGTTAAGGAATTCCACGGAGCCGCCGTCGGGAGGACCGGGCAGGATGAAAAGACTGTTGGGGGCGTCGCCCTCATATAGGAAAAACAGATCGGGATTTGTGGAGTGATCCTTGACTTTGTGAACACTTTCCTGTGCCTGGAGGGTGTAAGCGCCCGCTGCAATCAGGAATGTCGCCATGATGCCTCGCAAAGAGGCTGAAATGGAGTTTTTCATGAAACTGAGGGATTAATGGTAATTATTGTTAAAAATGAAACGTATGATTCATTCAATAGTTCACCCCCGAAGTCATTTTAACTTTAGCGCGTTCGGTCATACGACAAAGCGCTCCGGGAAACAGTTACCGGAGCGGGAAAAATCAGGAAGATTAAGAGCTTGTTTAATAATAAGTAACTGTTCAAAATTATTTTATACTAACCGGTCAATTTATTTCAATGTTTCTTCGGAAAAATTTTTGAATCTTTTTCTCTCTTCATCAGTCGTGTAGCTCGCTACACTCCTTCTTCATCGAGTAAAATTTTCTAAAAATTTTCCTCGAATAAACATTAAAATAATTTCGACCAGTTACTTATGTCAGGCGGGATTGAAGCGGACGGGCAGCGGCTGCTGCTCGCCGGTGAAACGTTGGGGCAGCCTGTAATCGTAGGCAAGGACACCGTTGACCCATGTCTGCTCCACACGGAAGTTGAGACGCATGCCGGCATAGGGAGTCCAGCCGCATCGGCTCACCACATCGGCATTGTCGATAATGTAGTCATCGTCGGGATTGATGATAGTGATGTCGGCCCAGTAGCGCGGGCTGATGAAGCCGCGGCGGTCGATGCCGAAAAGCCGCGCGGGGTTGTTGCACATGCGCTCCACCACCTTTTCGTAGCTGAAATAACCGCGGCGGGCCAGCTGCATCATCAGCGGCAGCGAGAACTGCACGCCGGGCATGCCCGAGACAGCGGTGAGGGCATCGCCCTGTTTCTGCTCCAGCAGATGGGGGGCATGGTCGGTGGCTATGATGTCGATGCGGCCGTCGCGCACAGCTTTGATCAGGGCCTTGCGGTCGTCATCATCCTTTATTGCGGGATTACACTTGGTGAGACCGCCGTTTTCACCCACAGAGTCGCTGTTGAACAGCAGGTAGTGAGGACATGTCTCGGCGGTGATACGCTTGTCAGCGATGGTTCCGGGAGCGAAATATTGCAATTCGTCGGCAGTGGTGACATGGAGCACATGCAGGCGCGCGTCGCACTTGCGGGCCAGCGCCACGGCATGGGCGGTGGCGTCGATACATGCCTGCCGCGGACGCACCAGATGGTGCAGCCCCACGGGGATGCCGTCGGGAAATTCGCCCTGAAGCCGGGCGCGCTCGGCGGCGATTACCTGCTCGCTCTCGGCATGGACGGCGATCACCCCTCGGATGTTGCGGAAGAGGCGGTTGATTGAGCTGTCGTCATCGACCAGCATATTGCCCGTCGACGATCCTAAGAACAGCTTCACACCGGGCACAATGGTGTAATCGGCTTCCAGCAGCTGGTCGAGATTGTCGTTGGTTGCGCCTAAGAAAAATGAATAATTGGCGGCAGAGACCTCTGCGGCACGCTCCATCTTGGCCTGCCAGGCCTCCAGTGTGGTGGTGGCGGGCCGGGTGTTGGGCATATCGAAAAACGAGGTGACGCCGCCGGCCAGGGCGGCGCGGCTTTCGGTGGCGATGTCGGCCTTGTCGGTCATGCCGGGATCGCGGAAGTGCACATGCTCGTCGATGGCGCCCGGGAGCACCATCTTGCCCTCGCAGTCGACAATCCGGTAATTGGCAGGGTCGACTTCGCGCAGGTTAATGCGCCCGTAGGTCACCCGCTCAATAAATCCGCCATTCACCGTCACGCTTCCGATAAAGCGGAAGCCATCGTTGAATATCAGACCGTTGGCAAATAATATCGGTTTCATTGGCTCTGATATGTAACTGGTCGAAGAGAGTGTGTGCACTGATCATTGCCGCGCGGCGGCGAGCCTGGCGGGCCGGGGATATTTGCGCGTCAGCGACGACAGTTTAAGCTTCATCACTCCGAAAAACGCCTCGGAGAAGATGCCCGACGACATTTTGCTCGTACCTAACACTCTGTTGACAAATATAATGGGTATCTCGCCGACGCGGAAGCCGCATTTCGACGCTGTGAACTTCATCTCAATCTGGAAGGCATAACCCTTGAACTTGATTTTGTCGAGTTCCATGGTGCGGAGCACCTCGGCGCGGTAGCAGCAGAAGCCGGCGGTGGTGTCGGCGACTTTGAGACCGGTGACGGCCCTGACATACTTCGAGGCGAAATAACTCATGAGCACGCGACCCATGGGCCAGTTGACCACATTCACGCCGGTGAGATAGCGCGACCCTACGGCCACATCCATCTTCCCTGAGGCACAGGCGTCGTAGAGTTTCAGCAGGTCAGCGGGATTGTGCGAGAAGTCGGCGTCCATCTCGAAGATATAGTCATAGCCATGGTCGAGACCCCATCTGAAGCCTGTGATATAGGCTGTGCCGAGGCCGAGTTTGCCCGCGCGCTCGATCATGTGCACGCGTCCGGGATAACGCTCCATCTGGGCACGGACCAGACCGGCGGTGCCGTCGGGCGAATTGTCATCGATTACAAGCACGTCGAAACGGTGCGGGAGCGCCATCACGGCATCGATTATCGCCGTGGCATTCTCCTTCTCGTTATACATGGGAATGATTACCAGACCGTCGCTTCTGTCTTCCATCTCTTGTTAGGTTATTGAGGGCAAAGTTACTGACTTGTTTGTGATTTTCCAACTTTTTTCGCGCTTTTTACAGGCTTTTTCGCGCCCTGCTGTTATTATTTCGCACCCTGCTGTTATTATATGTGCGATTTTGCGTAACTTTGCACTGCAATTGTAAAACCGAAGCTCAAACAGCATATAGATGATCACACAGGAACAGCTCAAGGAGATTCTCGAGCGCACCGCCGCGCTCGAGAAATATCTCGATATCGACAGCAAGAAAATCCAGATCGAAGAGGAGGAACTCCGCACTCATGTGCCCGACTTCTGGGAGCACCCCAAGGAGGCTCAGGCGCAGATGAAGAAAATCAAAGATCTCCAGGCCTGGGTCGACGGCTACAAGGAGGTGGCTGCCGCCGCCGAAGAGCTGCAGAACGGCTGGGATTTCTATAAGGAGGAACTCGTCACCGAGCAGGAACTTGATCAGCTCTATGCTTCCGCACTCGAAAAGACCGAGGCGCTCGAGCTGCGCAACATGCTCCGCCGCGAGGAGGACCACATGGGCGTGGTGCTCAAAATCAACTCCGGCGCCGGCGGCACCGAGAGCCAGGACTGGGCCTCGATGCTCATGCGCATGTATCTGCGCTACTGCGAGAAACATGGCTACAAAACCTCGATTGCCAACATTCTCGAGGGGGACGAGGCCGGCATAAAATCTTGCACCATCAATGTCGAGGGTGATTTCGCCTACGGCTATCTCAAAAGCGAGAACGGCGTGCACCGCCTGGTGCGCGTGTCGCCCTACAATGCCCAGGGCAAGCGCATGACCTCATTCGCATCGGTGTTTGTGACACCTCTGGTCGACGACGCAATCGAGGTGAAAGTGGAACCGGCACTGATGTCGTGGGACACCTTCCGAAGCGGCGGTGCAGGCGGTCAGAACGTAAACAAGGTGGAATCGGGCGTGCGTCTGCGCTACCAGTACACCGACCCCTACACCGGCGAGAAAGAGGAGATTCTAATCGAAAACACCGAGACCCGCGACCAGCCCAAGAACCGCGAGAACGCCCTGCGCCATCTGCGCTCCATCCTTTATGAGAAAGAGCTGGCACACCGCATGGAGGAACAGGCCAAGGTTGAGGCCGGGAAAATGAAAATCGAATGGGGCTCGCAGATCCGCTCGTATGTGTTCGACGACCGCCGCGTCAAGGATCACCGCACAAACTACCAGACCTCCGATGTAAACGGCGTGATGGACGGCGATCTCGACGGCTTCATCAAAGCATACCTGATGCAGTTCTCCGGCGAATAAGGCTCTTTCTCCCGGGCTGATACCATTTCCCGCCAGACAGGCAGGCCATTTCCGGCAAACGAAAAGATAAAAATTAATTGCCGCCGGGCACTCTCGGCAGTGTCCGGCGGCAGTTGTTTTTTGAAGCTTAATTGTACGCCTTTGGCGCTATGTGATTGTTGCTTTATTATCTTTACAATACTAAGACCATATACAGGGCGAAAGGTTTAACCGCCCCGGCATATTTTTTCAAAAAAATTTCCAATCCGCCATCCGCATGAACCGAGCGTTACAGAAACTGGTATACATCTACTTCATTTTCATGTTGGTATTCGTGTTGATGAAGCCGGTTTTCATGACCGTCTACTACTCGCTGATCCATGCTCCGGCCTCGCAGTGGCTGGCCGTGGTGCGCCACGGATGGTCGATGGATGGATCGGTGGCAGGCTATCTGACCGTGATTCCGGCTCTGCTGACAGTGGCGCAGCTAATCACCCGGCGCCGGTGGCCGGCCATTGCCACCGACTTCTACATGGGCATTGCCGCCCTGACAGTGGCCGCTCTATACACCCTCGACCTCGGGCTGTACGGCTCGTGGGGCTTCCGTCTCGACATGACGCCCGTTTTCTATTTCACAACTTCCCCGTCGGCAGCCATGGCGAGCGTGGAGTGGTGGCACTGGGTGTGTGGCATCATCGGCGTGGCCGTAATAGCCTCGATGATATGGTTTGCCTACCGCTACACCGCCCGGCGCCTGGCCGTGGCGCCCCTTGAGGGTCGATGGCGAGTGGGAGGCCCTGTACTGATGCTGCTGATTTCAGCACTGCTGGTGATTCCGATACGCGGCTCGCTGACAGTGTCGACCATGAACCCTTCGTTTGCCTGCTTTTCCGACAATCAGCGCCTCAACCACGCAGCAACGAATCCTCTGTTCAACCTCCTGTACTCCGCCACACATCAGGCCGGATTCGACCGCATGTACCGATTCATGAGCGATGACGACGCCCGCCGCATCACCGCCGCGATGCTTCGCGACAGCTCACCGGCAGCTGCGGCCGACTCTGTCACCGTGGCCGGCTTTGTCGATGCGTCCGGTTCCATCACCCTCTCCGACGGCAGCCCGCTCACCTCGGCGGCTCAACTCGTGAAAGCTCCGCGACCCAATATTGTGCTGATAATTCTCGAGAGTTTCTCATCACACCTTATGCCGTCGCTCGGTGGGGCGGATGTGGCCACAGGGCTCGACTCCATCGGCCGCGACGGGGTGCTGTTCGGCAACGTGTTCGCATCATCGTTCCGCACCGACCGCGCCCTCACTGCCATACTGAGCGGATTCCCCGCGACCACCAACACTTCGCTGCTCAAATTCACCGGAAAATTTCCGAATCTCCCCTCGATGCCGGCGGCGCTTAAGAGTGCCGGATATTCCAATTCATATTTCTATGGCGGCGACGCCAATTTCACCAATATGAGCGCCTACCTCAGGTCGGCCGGTTTCGGCCAGTTGGTCAGCGACAAAGATTTCACGCTGAGCCAACGTGCCTCGAAGTGGGGCGCCCACGACGGCGTGCTCTTCGACCGCGCCCTGCACGACATCGCCGCGCGCGTCTCCTCGACGACTCCCTCACTCACGGTGGTACAGACCTCGTCGTCACACGAGCCTTTCGAGGTGCCATACTCCAATCCCCGCTTCGCCGATAATCCCCGCGCCAATGCTTTCGCTTATACCGACTCATGTCTCACCGCTTTTGTCGGCTCTCTGCGGCGGCTGCCATCATGGAATCGCACTCTGGTGGTGATAGTTCCCGACCACTGGGGATGCTGGCCTCAGGGGCTCGACCCGGCCGACCGTCACCGCATTCCGTTGGTGCTCACCGGCGGCGCACTGGCACAGCGGGGGCTGCGCATCGACAAGACGGCCATGCAGACCGACCTGGCCGCGACCATCCTCGCCGCGGCAGGCGTCAGCTGCCCACTGACCTATTCACGCGACATCCTCGACCCTGCGACCCGACCGGTGGCTGTCTTCACCGAACCGTCGATGATCGGCATCGTCACTCCCGCCGACACGCTCATCTACAATCCCGACGGCGAGACCGTGATCGAAGCTTCGGGACGCAACCCCCAAGCCCTCATACCTCAGGCAAGGGCCTTCATGCGCGACATCAGCAACTCAATGCACAAACTTTAGCCACGATTCAGAAAACCTATCCACCGATCCGCGGCTTCACCAAGCCGCTGCCTGAATGTTAAATAATCATTCTCCCCGCAATATTTTGCGGTGTATCGGCGTTTCTCGAATATATTGTGCCTTTCTCATCCATGATAGAATTCCTCAACAGTCTCGACACCTCGGCATTTCTGGCGATCAACGGCGCTCACAGCCCGTTTTTCGACAGTTTCATGACCATGTTCACCGGACGCTACATCTGGATTCCGATGTACGCCATCGTGCTGTTGATTCTATTCCGCACATGCCGCTGGCACACGGCAATCCTTTATCTTGCAGCCCTGGCCGCAGCCGTGTTCCTCACCGACCAGACCTGCGCCACCATCATCCGTCCGGTGGTGGAACGCCTCCGTCCGTCCAACCCCGACAGCCCCATCTCCTCCCTGGTCTATATTGTCGACGGCTACCGCGGCGGCAACTACGGATTCCCCTCGTGCCATGCCGCCAACTCCATGGCGCTGGCCATGTTCCTGACGCTCTTTGTCAAACGCCGCAGCTTCACCATTTTCATTTTCGGCTGGGCGCTGCTCAATTCCTACTCAAGGCTATATCTTGGCGTGCACTATCCCGGCGACCTGCTGGTAGGCGCCACAATCGGATGCTTCTTTGCCGGCATCTGCTACTGGGGCGCGTCGAAACTCGATCTGCGCCTGTCGTCGCTCCCCCGCCGCAACCGCTATGAACGGCTGGCCACTCCCCTGCTCCCTCCGCGCGTGGCAGGCATTTCGGGCAACTCCCCCGCACTCAACATCACAGTGACGGGCGTGATGGTGGCGGCATTCACCATCATTCTCGCCATCATCGTCATCGCATCGGTGGCGCGCACCATCTGAGCGGGGGTAAATAGCGTGGACACCGCCTTTTCCGTTTAGGTTTTCTCGGCAATTTTAGCTACCTTTGCCGCACGAACCAATTTTGCAACTCTAAGTGAAGAAATTAATCATTACCTGCATGGCGGCAGCCGCCATGCTCCTCTCACCTGCCGACGCATCGGCACAGTTCAATATCGGTAAAGCTGTCAACGCAGGTTCCAAACTCCTCAAAGCCGCCACCCTCTCCGACGAGCAGATGGCTGCATACGCCAAGGAATCGGTCGACTGGATGGACACCCACAACAAGGTTTCCGACCCCGACAGCGAGTACACCAAGCGCCTCAACCGTCTCACGGCAGGCCTCAAGGAAGCTGACGGCATCCCCTTGAATTTCAAAGTATACGAAGTTATCGACGTGAACGCTTTCGCCTGCCCCGACGGCAGCGTGCGCGTGTTCTCCTCACTGATGGACATCATGTCGGACGACGAGCTGCTCGGCATCATCGGTCATGAAATCGGCCACGTGGCCCGCCGTCACTCCAAAAAGCAGTTTGAACAGGAGCTCCTCACCGGCGCTCTCCGCGACGGCGTGGCTTCGGCCGGAGGCAAAGCCGCACAGCTCAGCCAGTCGCAGCTCGGCGACCTCGGCGAGGCTCTTGCGGGTGCCAAATATTCACAGAAGCAGGAAAAGGAAGCCGACGACGCAGGATATGATTTCCTCCGCTCCAACGGCAAGAACCCCTGGGGCATGGTATTCGCTTTCGAGAAATTCCTCACACTCGACGGCGGCGGCAACGCCAAGAGCAGCTACATCGACCGCATGTTCTCCTCGCACCCCGAGACCAAGGACCGCATCGCCCGCATGGAAAAGCGCTGCAAAAAAGATGGCATCGAACGTCCCGCACAATCTAAATAACCATCTCATTCATGGCTAAAACCATAGCACAGGCTCTCCTTTGGGGAGCCTTGTGCATTTTTCTTCTTTTCGCTCTGGGAGGCACTGTATATATGGCGGGGCTCTCCATGGTCACCTGGTGGAAACCATTGGTGATATGCGCAGTAATCGGCATCTTCAGCGCGCCCCTGCAACAATTCGTTAAGGCCAAAATGGCTCTTTGGTTACGATGTCTCATTCAAGCCGTGGCCGTCACCATAACATGCCTCTTCGCGTTCTTTCTCGTGAACTTCCTGACGGCGCAGAAAGCGCCTGTGCAGTTTCAGGATGTCATCGTCACGCGCGTCTACCGCGAGCAACACTACAAAACAAAGCGCGTGAGCCGCCGTGTCTACACCCGCGGCGCCCCCTACTGGGTCTACTGCATGGAGATTGAACTTGCTGACGGACGCCATAAAACCGTCACTATCTCAAAAAAGCGATACAATAAGGTCGACGCCGGCGACACGGTGGAGCTGGCCACTCGTCGCGGCATCTTCGGCGAAGATGTGATCTTCCCGGCCAATATCCGTTACTGAACCCCTCTGCAAACATATCAAAAAATCAGGGATGCACTCAGAGTGCATCCCTGATTTTTTGATAGAACTGAAATTCTATTGTCCTTTCAGCGTTTGGCGAAGAAGGTGTCGGTGCGCTCGGGAGACAGCATCTGCCAGAGCGACGCCACGGTCCAGCCCGGAGCAAAGATCTTATTGAAAAAGCCCTTGCCGTTATGGCCGTAGTCCCAGGTGGTGTGCTGCACCACTTCGGGATAGTAGCCCATGCGGCCCATGCTGTACATGTTGTCTTTCGTCGGCAGCAGCTGCAACATCGATGTCTGCATCACTTTGGCAAAATCGGTGAATCGGCGCTCGCCGTAATGTTCGCCGAGACGGTCGAGCACTGTAGCAAATTCGAAGATATACACGTCGATATGGTTGTTCTCGACCGACACATTGCCCCAACCTCGCGACTTGAAGCCCACTTCGCCCAGCATCTGCCCGGGAGAGAAAGGCACATCCCAGGTATAATACCATGTCAGGGCCACGTAGGCCGCTTTGCGGCAGAGATCCATATAGTGCTCGCGCTCCTTCCCCTTGGTCACATATGTGAGATAATACATGGCTGTCGAGGCATAGAGTGAAGCCTCCTTATCCTCGCAGTTGGCATCGAGCGTTGATGAGAAATAATCGGCCTTGTCGATCAGTTCGCGCTCAAGATAGGCGGCGGTGCGGCGCGCGCACTCCAGATAGCGTTTATCCTTGAAATAGTCGTAGGCCATGGCCAGAGGCACTGTGGCCGACGGTGTGGCACCGCCTGACTTGTCGACGATCTCGCCGTCGGCGTGGAATTTGCGGGGGAAACTGCCGTCGGGGTTCTGCAATGTGATCAGTTTGTCGAGCAGCTTGCGCACACGCATCTCCCACTGGGGATGCTTCACTCCGCGTCGGCGCTCAGCGTCGAGATAGCTCAGCAGGGCGAAAGCGCCCTCGCTCTGGCAACGGATATTGAACACGTCGGTGTGCCAGCCTGTCTCAAAGTTGGCATCCTGCACCAACAGACCTTCGGGCGTGAACCCATGTTCGAGATGACTCGAGAGCACGGCCTCGGCCTTGCCGAGAATGTCGGCGTCGTTCTGCCGGAGTCCATACTCCTGCGCATTGAAAGCATTGAGTAGCACACGCCCTATGAAGCCGACCTGATAATGCGGACGGTTGGCGCAATCGGCCACGCGCATGTCGCCCGAAGAATAATATTTCAGGGGATACTGATCCACATAACCGCAGCGGAAATAATTGGCCAGATATTTTTTTGCCTCATCGGACGACAGAGCGGTTTCAACCGGCTCGGGATGCATTGTGTCGTAGCTATATTTCCAGGTGTCTGTGACAAACGCGCTGTAATCGGGTGTGGTGGTGCGGCGGAGCTGCCATTCCAGACGACGGCGGTCGCCTTTCTCCAGCTTTTCATAGGTGCGCACCGGATCGATCAGCGAGAGTTTGCGGATATAACGCCGGGGCGCCTCGGCATATGGATAGCCGAATGCCAGCACGGGCGTGCCCGAGTCATTATAGAATCCGGTAAAACCGATGGATGTGTGCGACGGCAGCAGCACATCGCCCGATAGATTCTGGATAATGCAGTCGGCACTGTCGTCAACCTTGCGGAGCACAGTGATCCCCTCGCCGGTGGCAGGATTATAGACACCCGCCAGAGGGGTGCTCAGACGATCCTCGCGCACCACCCAGGAATCCGATGTGTGAAACGAGGGCGCACCTTCGGGCGACCGCAGATTCTTATGATACCAGAAACCGGGCATATAGAACTCGCAGTCGGCATGTCTGGCGCCGCGCAACGGTTCTGTTTCAGCGATACTGAACCAGCATCTGTCAACAGCCGCCACATCATACACAATATCAGCCACACTGTCGGACAGCGCGGTAACCGTGCGGGTCACCTTCACCGGCAATTCCGTGCCGTCGGCGGCCTGCAACGCCCCTCCGACCGATTCCTTCAGTTCATAAACCTGAGGCACACCTCCCGGTTCCATCAGCGCCAGTACAACCTGCGCGTCCTCGGCAACAATATTGTTTGCGTTTCTACCATTGTTGGCGCCTATACCATTGTTTGCGCCTCCATTCAGGTCGACGGCGCCGACCGTAAAAGTAAGACAAAAAGCGGCGACAGCCGCCCCGGCAAATCTTTTATATTTCATAGATACTCGATTTTTGGTTTCTTTCGCAAATTTAGCAAACTTTTTCCTTTTTTCCACACCTCCACCCCAAAAAGATAAAATTATGGATAATCTTACCTGAATTCCCAATTCCTTTACATGGTGTTGATATCCATTCTCAGAACAGTTCGGAATGAGTTCCGAAACGCACAAGTTTTACGATATCAGTGTCTTTATCCCACCATATCAACAAGGTGTCATTTTCAACATGGCATTCCATATAACCTTTATAGTTGCCGGTCAATAAATGAGGCCGGTTTTCTTCGGGCACAGGAGATCCTTGCGCCAAAATTTTAAGAATTGTCTCCAGCTTGTTTATGACTTCGGTCTTGTGCTTGTACCGTTTAAGATCTTTCTTGAACTGGGTGGTAAGTTTAAGAATTTTCATAACGATTCCACAAAACTGCGGAAGCTGTCAAGGTCAAGCGTTTCCAGATTATCTGACGTCTCTGCCTCTTTCATTGCGGCGAGAGTTTTCTTGTTTGGGCTTTCAGACACAAATGCCATAAGGACGCTTTCCACAAGATTATTCAAGCTACGGTTATGTCGTTTAGCCTCAGCTTGTAATCTTGTAAGAAGCTCCTCATTGAGTCGGAAAGATGTTTGTTTTCGGATTGAAGTTGCAGGATTCATTGTTAAGATTATTAGTAATGCAAAAGTAATACATTTGTATAACATTTGCAAGTCCGCAATTGTTAATTCAACCGATCAACAGACAGTTTCTATAAGGTATTTCATCTAAGTAACTGGTTCCTTGAGGTGGAATCAGAAGGTGTAGGAGAGGGCGATGGCGGGGATCAGGGCGTGGGTGTCGTATTTGCCGGTAAAGGAGCCGGTGGCCTGCAGGCGCGGGAATGCAGATTCGGGGAGATGGGCTTTGTCGAGCGAGGCATTGTAGACGGGCGCAAGGAAGTCGGCATACTCGCCGGTGCCGGTCTGGCCGCAGCCTGCCACATACATAAACGCCAGGTCGATACCGAAACGGGGTACGGGGCGGAAAGTGAAACCGACCGAAGGCTCTATTTTGGTCATGCCGGGTGTCTCAGGATTATAGAAATCCTTGTTACAGGGGGAGCAATCGATCATAAGGCCGGCACGGACGTCGAAACGTTTTGTGAGATTGTATTCCGCTCCGAGGTGCCAGGTCCAGGCGTTGCTGTAATTCTTCGGCAGATTCTGATTGAAGACGGGTGCCTCGGCAAATTCGATGTCGAGTTTGCGGTATGCTTTCCAGCCGTTAAACTGAGCATCGAAAGCCACGGTGAGTTTCGGGGTGAACTTGTAGGCAGCACCGAAAGTAAGGATATAGGGGCAGGGCATCGACGCTTCGAAATTGGCATAATTGATATTGTCGAGCTTCTCGCCGAGCACCACGCGGGCCTGCTCGTTGGCATATGTCACCTGGGCATCCCCCTTGCTGACATGCATCTCCATCTTCGAACGGAACGAGAGACCAAGCGAAAGGCGGTCGGTGGGTTTCCACATCACACCGATGTTGTATCCGAGCGCAAGCTGAGCCTTGCCGGTGAGGTTGACCGACGCCGGGGGCACATCGCCATATTTCGTGTAGGGAGCGCCCATCCCCTGGGCGGTGGCGCTGAAATTCATCAGGTCGATGAGTTTATCCATCGAGGAGGAGGACACCAGCGCCTTGTTGAGATTCACCGAACCCCACGAAATCATCAGGCCGGCACCGACCGACAGATTTTTCAACGGGCGCCACGACACTGTGGGCTGCAGGGTGAAGACCTTGAGGTCGACCGACTGGTTGAGCACCGCGCCGGGCCATGACTTGCCCCAGTCGATCGAGCTGCCATAGGGGGTATAGAACACCACACCGGCATGCAGGCCGTCATAGATGCGGAATGCGGCCGCCACATTCATCGGCGTGGACACTTTGTTGGAGGTTTCGTAGCGGGTGCCGCCAAAGTCGCATGTCGCCGTGGATTTTATTGCGGTGAAACTGCCCGACACATTAACCAGATTGTCAGAAAACGCCAGCGCGCCGGGATTGAAGATCTGACTCTCGGCGCCTAAATCGAGAGCTACGCCCGTCTGGCCCATACCGATCTGTCGGGCACTGAATGTGTTTACCTGATAGCCTTCGGCCTTTGCCGAAAAGACTGCAATTGCCGCCAGTGCGGCTATAAAAATTCTTTTCATTGCGACAAAAGTACCAACTTTTGCCCAAATAGCCAAATAATTTGATAAAAAATTGTTAAAAACATGTTTTACAACATAATTCTCGCTCTTATCTCAGGAATTGCCCGGCATGGAAAAAGAGGCCGAAACTAAGTCCGAAATTCCAGTTGTGGGCGGGATACGTGAGATAATTCACATAACCGCAGATCGAGGCAAAGGGAAGATTGTAGACCAGATCGAGCTGCCCCACAAACTCGGGATTTCGGAACCAGCCGCCATAGCGCGGCAGATCGCTCTCCTCTGCCATCATAATCCGGCGAAACGGCAGAAACATATTGGCCGAAAGACGCACCTGGGCGCGGCTCATAGGTTTCCATATCGGCACCAGACCCACGGCCACAAAAGAATTGGCGTGGAACCGCTGGTTGAACACACCCGCCGTGGCGGGGGTGGGGGTAAACCCGGGTGCGTTGACCACCGAAGCATAATAGGTGTTGAGCAGTTCGCGCGACGACACCAGTACATCCCATGTTGTGCCCATGGAGAAATTGTTGTGCACCGGGAAATACCATCCTCCGGAAAACTCTCCCTGGAGCCAATGCACATGATCGTCGAAGAAGTTCTGAGCGCCATCAGCCGAAATCCGGCGATAATGGTAGCGCCCCATCACTCCCATCACCGTTAGGTGGCAGTCATAACCCTCGGAAGGGTAGCTCTGGTTGTCGAGATTATCGAATTCAAGACGCGCCAGAGCCTGCCCGAGATTGAAGGTGGTGCGCTCCTTTCCCGACATGCTGAAATCCCCGCGGTCCGACGAATAGAAATTGCTGCGGTCCTGGCCGCCGCCCACGCCTACCGAAGCCTTCCCGGCGCGGGTCACAGCCCAGGCATAATTGATGCGTCCGAATCCCTGATTGCGGGTGATAAACGCAGGGGAATTATCCTCGTAAAACAGTTTGTCGCTCTCATAAAACTTCTGACGCTGATATGTGCCTTCGAACTCAAACGCCGAGGGACGGCGTGTGGGCACATAAAGCCGTCCGCGCATCGAGGCGGCCATATAATTCTGTCCTATCCACCCCATGACGCTCACCTCGGCCGAACGGAACGACATGGCCGAATAGTCGGCCGCCACGAAAATCATGGAATTGATCGACGATGACAGATACCCTCCGCAACTAACCGACAGGTTTGACTTCACAGAGGCGTCGAGATCGAGGGTAAACATCCCTGTGGCCGGATTGTAGTTGGCCTGCGGAAAAAGATTGCGCAGACGCCCCGGGGAGATGGCTGAATAATATGACAGACGCGCACGCTCGATGCCGAATGTGTCGATTCCGGCAGGCTGGAACAGCTGACGGATATATTCGTTCTGCTGATGTGTGCCTCCTGTGACATGCACCGAGTCGAAACACACTGCCGGCGTGGTGGATTTAAATACCTGGCGACGGGTGCGACGCGTCAGGGCCGGCACGCGCGATGTGACGCGACCGCAGATCGAATCCATATAGCTCATAGCCGTCTGATAGCCTATCTCGCTGATCTCCTTGCACTTTCCGAAATCAAGAAGCGAGAACTGCCCCACATCCACATGCACGCGGATACCCTTTTCGGGGGGCACCTCGTAGTCCTGCGGCTGTATGATCATGGTTTCCAGCTGGTTGATGATGTCGTTAGGCGGAGGCACCGTGTCGGGCACATGCACATCCACGCCTATGATGAAATCGGGTGCGAAATCCTGCTCCATCACATCTACCGGGAAGTTGTCGTAGATGCCGCCGTCGTAGACATAGTTGCCGTCGATCTTAATCGGCTGAAACACCGGCGGAAAAGTCATCGACGCGCGGATAGCGTCGGAGAGATGTCCCGAACCGAGCACCAGTTTGCGGCGCCGCGCCACATCGGAGGTCACACACCTGAAAGGCACGAACAGATTGTCGAAATTGCCCCGGCACTGAGCGGTATAGGCCGCAAACAGCTCCATGTAGGCGAAATTCATCGGAATGGGGGAAATGAGACTTGAGGGCATCAGCGACGTGGCCGGCGCCGAAGGATCCTTGTGGATGTTGATTTCCACCGACCCGAGTGCGGGCGTCTGCGGTTTCTTCACGAAATAATATGTGAGATTGGGGTCGATGCGTCCCTTCGACCAGTTGGCAAACCCCGGCGAAAGGATCATATCGGTCATCTCCTCGGGAGTATAGCCTGCAGCATAGAGGCCGCCGATGATGGCGCCCATCGATGTGCCCGCCACATAATCGATAGGTATATCATGCTCCTCAAGAGCCTTGATCACACCGATATGGGCTATTCCCTTGGCGCCTCCGCCCGAAAGCACCAGACCTACCGACTGTCCTGTATGCGACAGCTGCGGCCCGACTGCCGTCACTTCAGTGCTATCCATTGCTTCAGGCGTCACAGCCGACGCGTCTGCGGAATATATAAATAAGGTGACTGCCGCCATAATGCGGCTCAACATCCTCTTCCAAGTCATATATAAGAAGAATTATACTAAGCCACAAATTTAACTATAATTTTTCATAAAAATTTGTTCATATAAGAAAATATATGTAAATTTGCATAAAATATCGGACATTCTTAGGTGTAAAAACAATCATCTATTTTATTCATCTCTCAAATCACTCACATTTTTTAATGGAAAATTCAAATCAGGGCAATTTCGCCCCTCAGGCCCAGCAGGCAGTTCCCGCCGGCATGGACTTCATGACCGCAGTGAAGACTTGCTTCTCCAAGTACGCTGATTTCAACGGTCGCGCAACCCGTTCGGAGTACTGGTACTTCTTCCTCTTCCAGTTCATCTGCGGCATCGTGCTTGGCTGGATTCCTATCGTGGGCTGGCTCGTATCTCTCGCTCTCCTCGTTCCCCAGCTGGCAGTTGCATGGCGTCGTCTGCACGACATGGGCAAATCCGGTGCCAACTACCTCTTCATCCTCATCCCCCTGGTAGGCTGGATCTTCGTTCTCATCTGGCTCTGCAAAGAGACTCAGCCCGGCGACAACCAGTACGGCCCCCAGCCCCTCGCCTGATTTCATCACTGGCAATCAGCTTCCGTCAACCGGAACACAATAACAGGGTTAATATTTCAGAACCCGATCAAAAGAAAAAAGGCGCTGTGTCAAAATGCTTGACACAGCGCTTTTTCTATCCGGATGGGAGGGTGCTGTCAGAATGGTTCAATGGTAGGAGCCATTATTACACACCTTTTTTTGTGGAATAATCCGCCGATCAGGGCGACTGTGGAGAGGCAATTTCTCTACCGCCGGTGTGTGGAACGGGGGCAGCCATGGCATTTGCGGGAGGCGGTGTCAGACGATCCGCAGCACGACGAGCAACCGTCGCCACGGTCATTGCCGCCGCAACAGGGAGGGAGCGACGAATCTCCTCCCCTGCGACACCGGCGACTCCAGCGGATAAAGCGCACCACGCCCCTCACCGACTTCAACAGCGCAAGGCCGATGATGACGGCCACACAAATCCATTGAATCCAGTCGTTGAATGTGACTACACACAGACCAAAGGCGTTGAGACTCATGACGTGGGAGGATTTTTCTTTAACAATGCGTTGAGTTTGCCGGGAGTAAGGTCGGCGGGGTATTGCTCGAAGGGGAGACGCAGGGCGCAACCGGCGCGGAATTCCGAACAGCCATAGGCCGTGCGCCCTTTAAGCAGATGACCTTTGCCGCAAAGCGGGCATATAATCTGCTCGAGCTTCCGCACGGCGGGTTTGCGCGGTGCCTTGGGTTTGGCGGGAGTTGCATTTGCGGCGGAAGCTGCGGCAGTTCCCCCGGCACCGTCGGCGGGGGATGCAGCAGAGGTTGCGGATGCTGTACCGGTTTCGATATGGCGCTGCGAATTGTCGCTCATAACATCGCGCACAATGCGGTCGATCTGCACTTTCAGCTCGTCGATAAACTCCGTGGCGGAGTATTCCCCGCGTTCGATCCGACGCAACCTACTCTCCCATATGCCTGTGAGCTTGGCACTTTTGAGCAACTCCTCGCTGATGGTGGCGATAAGGTCGATACCGGCCTGCGTCACCATAATATTTTTCTTCTTTCTAAAGATGTAGTTGCGCTTGCAGAGCGTCTCGATGATTGCCGCGCGGGTCGACGGGCGTCCGATGCCGTTCTCCTTCATCGCTTCGCGCAGAGCCTCGTCATCCACGGTCTTTCCGGCCGACTCCATGGCTCGGAGCAGGGTGCCTTCGGTGTAATATTTCGGAGGTTGGGTGGTCTTTTTAGCCAGGGAAGGCTCGTGAGGACCGCTTTCGCCCTTGTCGAAATGAGGAAGAATGCTGTCGGCATCGGCCTCCTGAGCCATCTCACCCGGGCGTGAGTAAAGCTGACGCCACCCGGGATTGGTCACGACCTTGCCCGAAGCCTTGAACTGCACGCCCCCGGCCTCGCCTGTCACATTAGTCTGGTTAAACTCGCAATCGGGATAAAAGGCAGCGATAAACCGCTTTGCAATAAGGTGATAGAGCTGACGTTCATCGCCTACGAGCACCTGCGGCGACTGACCGGTGGGGATAATTGCATGGTGGTCGGTGACCTTGGTGTTGTCGAAAACCTTCTTGCTTTTCGGCAGGCGGGGCAGCTGGAGCAGAGGCGCCGTGAGGGGTGCGTAGGGGGTCATGGCGCGCAGTATGCCCGGCACGGTGGGATAGATGTCGTCGGAGAGATATGTGGTGTCGACTCGGGGATATGTGGTGACCTTCTTCTCATAGAGACTCTGGATGTGACGGAGGGTGACCTCGGCTGTCCATCCCCAGAGCTTGTTGCACTCCACCTGCAGCGAGGTGAGGTCGAAAAGACGAGGTGGCGCCTCACGCCCTTTCTTCTCCTCCACGGAGGTGACGGTGAACGGTTGCTGCCTGATTGCTTCAAGCAACTCCGACGCTTCGGCCTCCGACTTGAAACGTCCGCGGGTGGCATTGAACGTGGCGCCGCGGTAGAGGGTCTTCAGTTCCCAGAAATCTTCGGGACGGAAGTTGGCGATCTCGAAATGGCGCTGCACCACAAGCGCAAGGGTGGGGGTCTGCACGCGGCCGATAGAGAGCACGGCGCCCGGCCGGCTGTATTTCAGCGAATACAGCCGGGTGGCGTTCAAACCTAAAATCCAGTCGCCTATGGCACGCGACAGCCCCGCGAAATAGAGATTGTCGAAATCGGACGAGGGGCGCAGATGCTTGAATCCGTCGCGGATCGACTGATCGGTCAGCGATGAAATCCACAGACGTTTCACCGGGCATTTCACACCGGCCTTCTGCATCACCCACCGCTGGATCAGCTCACCCTCCTGGCCGGCATCACCGCAGTTGATGATTTCGTCGGCGTTGGAGAAGAGTGTGCGGATCACATTGAACTGTCGTTCGTAGTTTTGCGACGGTATGAGTTTGATGCCGAATTTAGGCGGAATCATGGGCAGATGCACCATCGACCATCTTTTCCACAGATCGGTGTAGTCGTGCGGTTCCTTCAGTGTGCACAGGTGTCCGTAGGTCCATGTCACCTGATAGCCGTTACCCTCATAGTAACCGGCCTCTTTCTTGCCGGCGCCGAGGATGGCGGCTATATCCTTGGCCACATTCGGTTTCTCCGTGATACAGACGATCATCAGGCTGACTGGCTACTTGCGGCTCGGGGATTACTGACGTGCGGGCGCCACAACTTCGCCTTCGGCGGTGTGGAAAGTGAGAGTTGCTGTCTTGGGAAGTTTGCCCTTGAAGGGGAAGTCAAGCTCAATCACCTGCACCGAGGTGTCGTCGAACTGGAATGAGCGACCGAAGTCGAGACCGTCGATATCGGTGGCCTTATATACCTTCTCGCCGATCTTCAGGTCAACGGAATCCACGGTGTGGGGAGTGTTGGCGTAGCCCATGAGAATCACCTGCAGACGGATACCGCTGTCGGTGGGGGTGGATTTGTCGGGGATGACGTTGAACTCGGCGTCGACGGCGCTAACCTGAGCCGACACGGGAGTTGCCACTGTTGCGGCGGCGCCCCCTGCGAGGAGCAGGATGGCAGCCAGACGGATTGCTTTCATAGTTGCTATGTGCTTGATGATGTGTTGAAAATCGTTATTGATGGTCAGGCTTTCTTCTTGGCCTCTTCCCAGAGCGCGTCCATCTCCTCGAGCGACACGTCGCGCAACCGGCGGCCCGATTCGCGCACACGGTTCTCGATGTAATAGAAGCGCGAGATGAATTTCTTATTGGTCTTTTCAAGCGCATTCTCGGGAATGACGCGATAGAGCCGCGCGGCATTCACCAGCGAGAAGAACACATCGCCCATTTCCTCCTCCATGTTGCGGCGGCTTTCGGCGATGCGGTCCGAGAGGGTTGAGGCATCGGTGCGCGGCAGCGGGGTGGCGCCGTCGGTCTCGTCGCGTCCCTCCTTGGCGGCACGGGCAAGGGCAAGCTCCATTACGCGCACTCGCTCGGCCTCGGTCGAGAACTCGCCGATTTCCTCGGTCACCTTGGCCCACACCTCGCAGGCGTTCTGCCAGTCAAAACCGGCGTTGGCGGCTTTTTCCTGAATGCGGAAGGCCTTGTTGAGCGCCGGCAGGGTCGAGGGCACACCGTCGAGCACCGACCGGTGTTCCTCCTGCGGGCGTTCTTTCAGTTTGATGTCCTCCCAGTTCATGGCCACCTGACGCGCATTGTCGGCTGTGACGTCGCCATAAATGTGAGGATGGCGGAATTTGAGTTTGGCCACCAGCGAATCGCACACGTCGGCTATGTCAAACTGTCCTTTTTCCTCGGCTATCTTGCTGTAGAACAGAACATGAAGGAGCACATCGCCGAGTTCCTTGCGGATTTCGGCATCGTCGGCATTGATCAGAGCCTCGCAAAGTTCATATACCTCCTCTACGGTGTTGGGGCGCAGCGACTCATTGGTCTGCTTGGCGTCCCATGGGCATTTCACGCGCAGAGTGTCGAGTACATCGATGAGCCGGCCGAAGGCCTCCATCTTCTCCTGACGTGTGTGAGGTCGGTTATTCTCCATAATCATTTGGGTCTTGACGGCGTAGCCGGAGCATCCGGCAGCCGGGATTATTTCTTATAGTTGCTGATGCCGGTTTCGAGCCACTGCACGAATTTTTCCACATCCTCGTCGTAGAAATATGGCAGTGTGAGAGCCTGACCGGCATTGTCGAGTATTATATAGTATGGCTGAGAATTGGCACCGAACTTCGAGCGCTGGAGATAGCTCCACTTATCGCCCACGGTGATCAGCGTCACTTTCCTTCCGTTTTCTTCGACTGTGATCGGCGACGGAAGTTTAGTCTTGTCATCGACCATGAGCTTGATCAGCACGAAATTCTCCTTGACGATGGAGCTTACACGGCCGGTGTCGAACACAGCGCCCTCCATCTTGCGGCAGTTGACGCAACCGTAGCCCGAGAAGTCGATAAGCACCGGACGGCCGCTCTCGCGCGCATAGGCCATCCCTTCTTCAAAATCATCGAATTCTTCAAAGCGGCCACCTTCATAAAGGTTGAAATCCTGCGTGAACAGCGGGGGGACAAAAGCGCTCACACCCTTTAGAGGCGCGCCCCACAGACCCGGCAGCAGATACAATGCGAAGCTGAGCGATGCCAGCGAGAAGAAGAAACGGGGCAGCGACACATGGGCGAGGTCGGCATCGTGGCTGAATTTGATTTTTCCGAGCAGATAGAGGCCCAACAGCACGAAAAGAATCACCCAGAGGCTTACAAACACCTCACGGTCAAGAATTCCCCAGCCGTAGGCAAGGTCGGCCACCGACAGGAATTTGAGCGAAAGCGCCAACTCAAGGAAGCCTAACACCACCTTAACAGAGTTGAGCCATCCGCCCGAGCGGGGCATCTCCTTAAGCCACGAAGGGAACATGGCGAACAGCGTGAAGGGGAGCGCCAGCGCCAGAGCGAAACCGCCCATTCCCACTGCCGGACCTGTCAGGTCGCCCATCGAGGCGGCCTCCACAAGCAGAGTACCGATGATCGGGCCGGTGCATGAGAACGACACCAGAGCCAGGGTGAAGGCCATGAAAAATATGCTCACCAGCCCCGAAGCCTTTTCGGCGCGGGCGTCGGCCGAGTTGCTCCATTTCGAGGGGAGCTTGATGTCGAAACCGCCGAGAAACGACACGCCAAAAAGCACCAGAAGAGCGAAAAAGCAGAGATTGAATATGGCGTTGGTGCTGAGTTCGTTGAGTTTGCTGGCACCGAAAATACCGGTGATCAACAGACCTAATGTGAGGTAAATCACTATGATGCTCAGGCCGTAGATCATGGCGTCGCGGACCGATTTGCCACGGCTCCCGCTTTTCTTCAGGAAGAAGCTCACCGTCATCGGTATCATGGGCCATACACAGGGAGTGAGCAGCGCCAGCAGACCGCCGCCGAAACCCCATATGAATATCAGCCACCATGGCGAACCGCTCACATCGGTCTGGGCGGGCATGTCGGCCTCGCTGAATGTGACGGGCGCCCACCAGTCGGTCTGCGGTTTCTCCTCCTCAACGGGAGCACTCTCTCCGGGAAGCGCCGCGGCGACTGTGTCGGCCATAGCCTCCTTCACCGCCTCGGGACCGGTGCCCACCTCAACCTCAAGCTGCTGAGTCTTGGGGGCTATGCATGTCTGGTCATCACATCCCTGGAAGCTCACGGATATGCCCACGGTGTGGGTCTTTTCATCGGCGATACGAACCTTCTGAGTGAAAGTGACGCTGTGTTCCCACCACGAGAGGTTCAGGGCAAACATCTCGTCATATTTCTCGGTCGGTTTTTTCGAAGGGACGAGACGGCCGTCGAGCGTCACGCCCTGCGGCAGGTCGAAATCTATGGTTGTGGCGTTGGGGCCATCTTCGGGAAGATCAAGAGAATAGAGATGCCAGCCGTCGTCGATTACGGCAGTGATTTTTATTGTGGCCGATGCGACGGCATTGTCGGTGACGGTGGCTTTCCAGGCTATAGGGTCGAGGATCTGGCCGTGACCGCCGCCGAGGCCAAACTGCGCCGCGGCCTGCAGCACCGACAGAAGCAACAGAGCGAAGAATACCGCCGCACGTGTGGCGGGCTTGTCATGTCGCATACGGGAGATTATATTACGCATAATTGTTATTTTTCTTATTTAGGTGCAAAGTTAAACAAATCGGAGCAAATTGCGAAATGACAGGCAAAAGTTTAAATTTTTTTCGTAACTTTGCAGTCGAATTGTGCCCGGAATCGTTTTCCGGCAACACGACACCGCCATGCGCGGTAACTTATAGATAATGAACACCAAACATAAAATCCTCTACATCTCCCAGGAAATCGCGCCCTACCTGCGCGAAACTCCCATGAGCCTTCTGGGACGCAATCTCCCCTCTATGGTACAGGAGCACGGCTTCGAGGCCCGCGCCTTCATGCCGAAATACGGCTGCATCAACGAGCGCCGCAACCAGCTCCATGAGGTGATACGTCTGTCGGGCATCAATCTGGTAATCGACGATACCGACCACCCGCTCATCATCAAGGTGGCCACCCTTCAGCCTGCCAAAATGCAGGTCTATTTCATCGATTCCGACGACTATTTCCAGGATCACGCCGTCACCGACCTCGAGATCCGCGAAACTCCCGCCGACAACGACGAGCGGATCATATTTTTCACCAGCGGCACCATGGAGACCGTGAAGAAACTCCGTTGGGAGCCTGCCATGATCCACTGCTCGGGATGGGCAACCGCTCTGGTGCCTCTATATCTTAAGAAAATCTATAACGACGACCCCACCGTAGGCGGTTCTCCCGTGGTATATTCGCTCTTCGACGACTCGTTCGAGGGAACCCTCGACCCGCGTTTCAAGGACAAACTCCGCTTCGACGGTTTTACAGACGAGGATCTCGCCACGCTCGGCGACGGACCTGTCGACGCAATCACCCTCAACAAACTCGCCATCGACTACGCCGACGGCATCATCCAGGCCTCGGAATCCATTCCGCAGGAACTTCTCGACTACGCCGCCGCTGCCGGCAAGCCCTTCCTCCCCTATCAGGGCGAACTCACCGACGCCACCTCCGTGGTGGATTTCTATCGTTCGCTCTTCCCCGCAAATTCTCAGTCATGAAACATCTCACAGCCGTCTGCGCCTCAATAGCCCTGCTCACACTGTCGGCCTGCGACAACACCTCGCAAAACATCGGTTCCTCGCTCGTTCAGGAGGACTCGGAAGTGGTGATCTGCAATGATTTCTCGGTCACAGGGCACTCACAGCTCAACCGCCGCATCGAATCCCGCACCATCACTCAGCTTCTGGGCGACATCCACGCCGAAGGCTACGGCAATTTCAGCTCCGACTTCGTGTGCCAGTTCATGCCCGCCGTGAAACTCGACACCGATGGCGTCACAGAGGAGAACATCGACTCCATCAAGCTCCTCCTCAACTACCATAACGGTGCCTATGTTGGCGACTCCATCGCCCCGATGGGTCTGGAAGTCTACCGCCTCAACCGCCCCCTGCCCACACCCATCTATTCCACATTCGATCCCGCCGAATATTGCGACCTGTCGGAAGCTCCCCTCGGCAAGACGGTCTATGTGGGCAACGCACTGGGCCGCACCGACTCCATCCAGGCTCTCTCTTTCCGGTCAATCGAAGTGAAACTCCCCGTGCAGCTCGCACGCGACCTCTTCACGCTCTACAAGAACAACCCCGGGGCATATGCTCTCCCCACCACATTCGCGCAATATTTCCCCGGCATCTATGTGCGCAACTCTTACGGCGCAGGCCGCGTGACCCAGATTGAAAACACGCTGATGGTGATGTATTACCACACCGACATTACCGACGCCGACGGCAAACCCGCCATCAAGCGTTACGAAGGCCGATATTTCACCGTCACCCCCGAAGTTGTCTCAAACAACAACATCAAATTCATAATGTCGCCGCAGCTGCAGGCCCGCATCAACGCCGGCGAAGAGATTATCGTCGCCCCCGTGGGACGCGATGTACAGCTCACATTCCCCATAACCGACGTGATCGACTACTACAACGCCAACCGCGGAAGCATCTCGGTGGTCAACACCCTCGCCATGCAGATTCCCGCCGAAGTCATCGCCAACGACTACGGCATCGAGCCTCCGTCGTCGCTCCTCATGGTGCTCGAGAAAGACCGTGACTCATTCTTCCTCGACAATTCCCTGCCCGACAACAAGAAATCCTTCCTTGCGGAGTATAACGCCGGCGACCATGTCTACAACTTCTCCAGTCTCCGCGAATATCTTCTGGAGCTGCTCAACAAATATCCCGACCCCACGCAGATTCCCGCCGAGGAATACACATTCTGCCTTACCCCCGTGTCGCTGACCACCGAGCAGAATTCCAACGGCTACCAGAACTCGGTCTACGTGTCGGCCGTCACCCCCTATATCGGCAAACCGGCTATGGTACGCCTCAATCTCGCCGACGCCAAAATCACTTTCCAGTTCTCCAAGCAGACTCTCAAATAATCCCGTTTCCGGAAACCGGAAACGAAGCGCCAATTATATATCTAAAATAATACAGTTTGCATCCTGTTTGAGAGCAGACTGAAATAAAGTGGCAGAAAAATTTGGCAGATTGAAAATAAAACCATAACTTTGCACCTGCAAAAGCAACCCACATGGTGCCATGTCCGAGTGGTTAGGTAAAGGTCTGCAAAACCTTCCACAGCGGTTCGAATCCGCTTGGCACCTCCCCCACCGATTGCGGCGCGCCCTCACCGGCACGCCGCAATTATATTTCAGATCGGTCTTTCATTGTCTTTTCGTCGCGGTCGCAAGAAAATAATTTAGGAAATACTTGCATATGTCGAAAGAAACAACTAATTTTGCATCGCAAAAGCCCGGAGGGGCGACGTGAGCTTCGGCTCATGAATTATTTAAGCTTCAATAGCTCAGTCGGTTAGAGCATCTGACTGTTAATCAGAGGGTCGTTGGTTCGAGTCCATCTTGAAGCGCAAAAAAGACGCTGTGTCAAAATGCTTGACACAGCGCTTTTTATATCCGGATGGGAGGGTGCTGTCATTAACCTGATCCATTAACTTCGTCTCCTTTTCTCACGTTGTCGCCATGAAAACGATTATCACAACAATGCGATACGAAACGCCTTGCGGCCTCCTATTGCTCGGTTCAGCAGGCGACAGACTCTGCATCTGCGACTGGCTGGTCGAGCGGCATCATGCGCAAACGTTCCGGCGCCTGCGGCAACAGCTCGGCGCCGAATTCACGGAGGGCACTTCCTCCGTCATCGAGCAGGCCGCCAGTGAACTCGACGAATACTTTGCAGGCAGGCGAACCCTGTTCGATGTGCCGCTATTGTTCGCAGGCACCGATTTCCAGCAAAAGGTATGGAACGAACTGCTCAACATCCCTTACGGCACTACCGTCTCTTATGGCGAAATGGCGCGAAGAATCGGGATGCCCAAGGCTGTACGCGCTGTCGCCAACGCCAACGGAGCCAATTATATCTCGATCTTCGCGCCATGCCACCGTGTCATCGGCAGCGACCACTCCCTCGGGGGCTACGGCGGCGGTCTGGACACCAAGCGCGCACTTCTAACCCTCGAAGGCGCTCTGTGATGCCCATATTTTACCGGGCAAGCGTGGAATGAAATGAGAAACTGCGGTAGGAGGCGGGGGCGAGATTGAGCTTACCTATGGCCCTGAGCATCTTGCGCAGAGATGTCACAAACTCCTGCGTCTCCTGAAGCACGTTGAGATAGACATAGGCTACCGTGAGATGCTCTGTATCTCCTTTCTGGAGCAGATCGTAGACATCGCGCGTGAGCATCGACAGCCGGTCTTTGATTTCACTGCACCTGTTGCGGAGTGCGTCGATGATTTCGGGATCTTTTGCATCGAGTGTTGCCTCAGCCTCGTCAAGCACCCCGATAATCGAGGCGCTGACCTGCGACAATGCCTCACCGAGTTCTCGCGGCAACGGTCGGAAGTTATTGTCGACATGCTCCTTGCACACCTCATTGATATGGCGCAGATTGTAGGTCATCGACATGGCCAGGTTGTTGCTCAGATGAAACCAGGTGCGTTTCTCCATTGCCGTCTCGGGATTGACCTGCCGGAGGCAGAGAGTGAGTTTGCGGCGCTGAGTTTTAAGCACATCTTTTTCACTGACAAGGGCTTTTTCGGAACGCGACAGCAGTTTCGTGTTATCATCCATGAAACCGCGGGTGACATCGTCGAAACAACGGGCGGCAAACTGCAGGAACATCTTCTGTTTCTCGTTGATGTAGCGGTTGAGCAGGCCCCACACTTCAGCGGAATTATCGGTCGAGAGTATCGTCTGGAACAGCGCGTCGCCGTTGTCATCGGCCTGTTTCCTGCGGAAGCGCATGTTGCTGCGGATAAGAACTGCAATGGCGATGACGCCTCCCGCAATCATCACGGGTATACCACCCAGGTGCATCAGGCACACCACAATGCCCGCTCCGATAAAGGCCACTCCGGCCGTCAGGAACCATCCGCCGATCACCGACACCACACCCGTGACGCGGAACACGGCGCTTTCGCGCCCCCAGGCCTTGTCGGCCAGCGAGGTGCCCATAGCCACCATAAAGGTCACGAATGTTGTGGAAAGAGGGAGTTTGAGCGAGGTGCCGAATGCAATCAGTATGGCCGCCAGCATCAGATTCACCGATCCGCGGACAAGGTCGAATGCCGCCCCGTCCTCCTCCTGAGTCACGGAACTGTTCATCCGGCGGTCAATCCATTCCTTGACTTTGGCAGGAGTGTGGTCGCTGATCCAGGCGTGGGTATTGAGCGCGCCACGCACAATGGCCCTGCCAAGACGCGAGCTGCCGAAAATCTCGTCGCCCTGCGATTTGGCGCTCAGCCCTACGGTGGTCTGTGTCACCTGCCGGGCCTTTTTCGACGTGCTCAGAGCCGCCACCATAATGCCTCCGGCACCAATGAGGAAATAAAACGGTGTCTGGGCGGGGCCTTTGAGGCTGCTCATCATAAATCCGTGGAGGTCGCCACCTCCGTTGGCGATGTAGTCATTATATGACGCCAGAGATGTGAGGGGCACGCCCACAAAGTTTACAAGGTCATTGCCGGCGAACGCCATCGACAGCGAGAATGTGCCCAGGAGCACCACCACCTTGAACACATTCACTTTCAGCAGATGCAAAATCTGCATCAGCATCGTGAAAACCACGAGGCAGCCTCCCAATATCAACAGATTGTTGCTTCCGATCCATGCTTTCAGATCGGGAGTCATTATCGTAAGATCTTTAATCCCCTTGAGCAGCATGAAATAGACTATGGCCGTGCAGGCCACACCGCCGAAAATACCGGCCTTCCATTTCAGCCTGCTCTTATATTCAAAGGTGAAAAGGAGACGGGTGAGAAACTGCACCACCGCACCGAAGACAAACGCTATGCCTACCGACAGGAAAATGCCGATGATCACCGACAACGCTTTCTCGGTGTTGAGCAAATCGCCCATCCCGAGGGTACTTTCAGGAGCCGCCATTCTGAACAATGCCACCACAAACGTGGCACCCAACAGCTCAAACACAAGCGACACGGTGGTGGAGGTGGGCATCCCCAGCGAGTTGAACACATCGAGGAGAATAACGTCGGTCACCATCACCGCCATGAAAATGGCTATCACATCGTAGAATGACAGATTCTCAGGCCTGAAGATTCCGTGCCGCGCTACATCCATCATGCCGTTGCTCATGGCGGCGCCGATAAACACGCCGATGGAAGCCACTATGATTATCCGTTTGAACGACGCGGCTTTCGCCCCTACCGCCGACGACAGAAAGTTCACCGCATCGTTGCTCACACCCACCGAGAGGTCGAACACTGCCAATAGAAACAGGAATATTACAATTCCCAAAAACAATAAATCCATATTTCAGTAACTGTTCAAAGTTATATTATTTTAACAGATCTACATATTGCAATGTTCCGCGGATTTCCTTCCCGTCTTCTGCCATCATTATCCTTAGCTTATCCATTCGTTTCATTTAGTACTGCAAATGTAATTATTTTCAGCGACATATCAAAAACCGATCCGATAGTTTTGAAGAATGTACTTTTTTTCTGTAACTTTGTCATGTGCGACGCACATATATACAACCCCTGCGAATATCCAAACCCTGCAAAATTCAAGTTTATACCATGTTGAAAAAAGCACTTCTGGTCATAGCTTTCACTATGCTCTTTCAATGGGCATCAGCCCTCAAAATCCTCTCCGGCCCCTACATACAGAATGTGACCGAGACATCCTGCGACATTTTATGGCGCACCGACAAACCGTCGACCGCCTGGGTCGAGCTTGCGCCTGACGACGGCACACACTTCTATTACAAAGAACGCCCGCGCACCTATGCCACCGACCTTGGCCGCGCACTCGTGGGTACCATGCACCGTGTCACCCTCAAGGGGCTGAAACCCGGCACCCCCTACCGCTACCGCGTATTCTCGCGGGAGGTGGTGGATCAGCAGCCCTATCATGTGGTCTACGGCGACAAGGCTGCCACTGATGTTTTCCGTGGCGTGCCGCCGCGGTTCACCACCCTTTCCCCCGGCAAAGACACTTTGGAATTCCTCGTGCTCAACGACATCCACGGCCAGAATGATCTGCTTGAAGATCTGCTCGGCAACGTGGGCAAAGACAGTACCGATTTCGTACTCTACAACGGCGACATGGTAAACTTCATGGACAGCGAAGACAATCTTTTCGACGGGTTTATCGACACCTCGGTGAAACGTTTCGCGTCCGAAAAGCCCTTTGTGATGGCTCGCGGCAATCACGAGTCGCGCGGCGGCCTCGCCAAGGACTATATGCGGTATTTCCCCACACCGACCGGAAAACCTTATTACTCGTTCCGCCGCGGCCCCTGCTTTTTCATCATGCTCGACGCCGGGGAGGATAAACCCGACAGCGACATAGAATATTCAGGCACATGCTTTTCCGACGACTACCGTAAGGCGCAGGTGCAGTGGCTCGAGGAGACACTGCAATCCGACGAATGCCGCGAAGCGCCATTCAGAGTCGTGGTGATGCACATTCCCTTGAACAATGCCGAATGGCACGGACAGGTCCATGCGCGGGAATGCTTCCTGCCCCTTCTCAACAATGCGGGAATCGACCTTATGCTATGCGCCCACATGCACTGTTACGCCTACTACCCCAAGGGGAATGAAGGTGTAGGGTTTCCGGTCTTGCAGAATTCAAATGATGAATCTGTAAGAATAAAGGTCGATAAAAACGCTCTCGACATGCAGGTCCTCAACCGCAAAGGGGAAGCATTACACAAATTCCGGTTCGACATCAAATGAGGGTGTAATTACGTCTTTTACAAAGGATATTCCTCGAACGCGTATAGAACGGTGGAAAGATAGCGTTCGCCGGTATCGGGCAACAGCACCACGATTTTCTTTCCTTTGTTTTCAGGACGTTTCGCCACTTCGATTGCCGCATAGAGCGCGGCGCCTGACGATATGCCCACCAGCAGCCCCTCCTGCTGCGCCACCTCGCGGCCTGTGCGGATGGCATCATCGTTGTCAACATCAAACACCTCGTCGATGACGGAGGCATCGTAGGTCTTGGGCACGAATCCGGCCCCTATGCCCTGAATCTTATGGGGACCGCTCTGCCCGCCGTTCAGCACAGCGCTCGATTTCGGCTCCACCGCCACGACACGGACAACGGGATTCTGCTCTTTAAGATATTTTGCCACGCCTGTGACGGTGCCACCTGTGCCGACACCGGCCACAAAGATGTCGACCTGTCCGTCGGTGTCGCGCCATATTTCCGGGCCGGTGGTGGCATAATGGCGGGCGGGATTGGCAGGGTTTTCAAACTGTTGCAGGATTACGGCGCCGGGGATGCTGTCGCGCAGCTCTTCGGCGGCACGTATGGCACCTGCCATACCATCCTTGCCCGGTGTGAGACGCACTTCAGCGCCGTAAGCCTTAACAAGATTGCGGCGTTCCACGCTCATGGTCTCGGGCATGGTGAGGATAAGATGATACCCCTTGACAGCGCTCGCCAGCGCCAGACCCACGCCCGTATTTCCGCTCGTGGGTTCGATGATCGTGGCACCCGGTTTCAGAATCCCTTTCTGCTCGGCATCCTCGATCATGGCAAGCGCAATGCGGTCCTTGACACTGCCACCGGGGTTGAAAAACTCCACTTTGGCAATGACAGGGGTTTCCAGACCCTTTGCCTTTGAGAATTTGTCGAGTTCGAGCAGCGGGGTGTTGCCCACTAAATCGGTCAGCTTTTTAGCAATCTTAGTCATAAGTCTTATCCTTTATTAAACGCGATATTTCTACCCTGCAAAGGTATATATTTCGACGGAATAAACAATATAATAATTTCGTCCAGTTACTTAATCGCAAATTATAGCTACCTTTGCAATATGTTGAAATCGATACAATCCCTGCGGGGAATTTTTGCCCTTCTGATTTATTTCCACCATGTCGAGGTGTTCCCGGCAGGCGGCGACAGCGGTGTCTGTTTCTTTACCGTGCTGAGCGGATTTGTATTGTGCGACGGCTATCAGAACAGATTCCGGCAGAACAGCATATCCTATGGCTCATTTTTAAAGCGCAGGCTTGCCAGGATTTATCCTCTTCATCTTCTTTGCTTCATCGGCGCATTTCTGCTCACATATCAGATGGCGTACAATCCGGTTACATGGCTGGTGAATCTGCTGTTGCTGCAGAGCTGGTCGCCCGACCCGCAAGTGCATTTCTCGGCCAATGCCGTCTCCTGGTTTCTGTCGATGATACTTTTCTGTTACCTGCTGTTCCCCTTTATAATACGCTTTCTCGACCGGTGGCGCCGCAATTTCTATATCGCCTCGTCGATTCTGTTCGCGGTGTATTTTATTGCTATCCAGTTCGTTCCGTCGGGGATGTTAAACAACATCATCTATATCAACCCTCTGATGAGGCTGCCCGATTTTATCCTTGGAATTATTCTCTGGCAGATTATCGGCGGGAAGATTCAGGCGGCCGATTCATCAGCCGCATTAAATCTCAGGCCTTTATCCAAATCCGCCATAGAGCTGTCGGCACTGTTGCTGTTTGCCCTGACATTGATCATATATGGCGTGGTGTCGCCCAGATACGGGCTTGTGTCGTTGTGGTGGCCTGCCTCCATGGCGCTCATAAGTGTGTTTGCACTTTTCAATGACAAGGGAGGGATAGTGACACGCCTGCTGCAGCTGAGGCCGCTCGTGTTCTTCGGCAACATCAGTTTCAGTTTCTACATGATCCATCTGCTGGTGATAAAAGCGGCTCACCGTCTGGCCGACAGATTCAGCCCCGATATGCCTCCGGCCATCTTTATCCCGCTGGTGCTGATTGTCGCAGTTATCCTGGCCTATTTCGTATGGAAATACTATGAGCGGCCTATGAAACGCATATTGCTTTCCCGCACGTCATGAACGGCGGCTTTGCACCTGACGTCTCCTTTTGTGTCTGCGGCGCCACAGTATGACAGCTGTGATCACCGCGGCGATTACCGCAAGAGCCACCGCCAGAATGCCGCGGACATAGGGCACGTTGAGACTGATAGTGTCGTAAAGAGGGCTTATGAAGCGTGGTGCCAGCGGCTCTATCAGCCCGTATTGCTCGCCAAGGATGTCGTCGGCGACGCCGATGCTGTCGCCCAGAATCATGGTCTGCCGGGTGCGGGGGTCGTACTGCGGCCAGGGGTACGAGCCGGTGCCGGGGTTGCCGGTGCGGGCGAAATTGGTCCACATCTGCTGCACAGTGGCCGACAGCTGCGGATCGACGGGGCCACCCGTGTAGATTGTCTGGTCGAGATTTCCGAAGACATAGGCCAGCTCCACAGTGTGGCATGCGCCCCGGTGAGGCAAAGCCGAAGCTTTGGTCCATAGATAGTTGTAGGTACTGCCACCCGATTCCGAGTGATTGGAGACTGTCAGGGTCGAGGGCACACGGAACATCAGGTCGTTGAAGAACTCCACACGACCCATGGTGCGACCGCCGGGATATTCGTCGGTGAACGTGTCGTAGATTTTCTGCTGCTCCGGGGGCAGAGGCTCCATAATGTTCTCATACCAGACATTGATGGCGACTTTGAAAGGCACATAGCCACCCATCGAGCCTACCCAGTAGCGCACCTCGTCGCGGTTGGTGCCGGAGAGGAAGTCGATGTCGCGGGCCTTCCCCTCGAGATAGGCCTTGTAGGGGTCGAGGGGTATAAGCACGCCGTCGCGCATGGGGAAACGGTTGTGGGCACTCAGTTTTACGTTGATTTTTTCAAGCTGTGCGGTAGTGAGCCGCATCAGTTGCCCCACAGAGTCGATGCCGGTCTCCTTCACCAGCATGTCGGTGAGTTCCCGGGCCTCGGCCTTGCTGCTCGACAGCGCCACCGACCCGCTCTCGGCGATAGCCCGGCGGAACAGTCCTTTAGCTCTGTCGATAACCGCAAGGAGCGACACGCTGCCCCCTCCGGCCGATTCGCCGAAGATGGTGACATTGGCTGAGTCGCCGCCGAATCGCGCAATATTTTTCCGTACCCATTTCAAGGCCTCGATCTGGTCGAGAATGCCGAGATTGGCACTCTCGGTGTAGTTTTCGCCACCTTTAAGGTTTGTGAGGTCGAGGAAGCCGAAGATGCCGAGGCGATAGTTGATGGTGACCAGCACGATGTCGGGATGATTCTTCACCAGATTGTGTCCCTCGAACATCGGGTCGGAGGTGCCTCCCCAGCCATAGCTGCCGCCATGAATATAGACCATCACGGGCCGGGCGCCCGCAGCGCCCGCGGAGTCGGTCGGAGCCGTCCACACATTCAGCGTCAGACAATCCTCGCTTTGCGGATAGTATGATGCCCGCTGGGTGGCGCCGCGGGTCTGGATCGGGGAATAGCCGAAATAGTAGGCCTCCCGCACCCTGTTGCTCGCCGCAGCGGCCACAGGCGGATGCCAGCGCAGTGGCCCTACAGGCGGCTCGGCATAAGGGATGCCCTTGTATGAGACAACGCCGTCGTCGATTTTGCCGACAAAAAAGCCGTTACCGGTTTTCACGGCATAGGTGAGCGTTGAGTCGGCGGCGGGCAGCTCGCGGTTCTCGCCATAGAGCGCGGCCATCTGCCGTGCCTCGGCTTCCTGCGCCTGGTCGGCGGCGGTATTGCCGCAACCGGCCATGATGCAGAGCAGGGAGCAATAGAGCAGGGCTATGAAGTGTCTGATCATTGTGTGAGGACAGAACGGGTGAAAGCTGCGGCCAGACGGGTGGCGGCAAGGGTGTGGAGCGCTTCGGGAGCGTCGGGAGCGGTGTGCTGCGCGAACGGGTGGATGGCTATGCCTCCACGGGGCGTGAAGATTCCGAGCACCTCGATATAGAGCGGATCCATGAGGTTGCGCAGGTCGTTGAGGATGATGTTGACGCAATCCTCATGGAAATCGCCGTGATTGCGGAATGAAAAGAGATATAGTTTCAGACTCTTGCTCTCCACCATCTTTACACGCGGAATGTAATTGATGATGATTTTGGCGAAGTCGGGCTGACCGGTCTTGGGACACAGCGAAGTGAATTCGGGGCACACGAGGCTCACCAGATAGTGGCGGCCGGGATGCTTGTTGTCGAAAGTCTCGAGCAGCGTGGGGTCATAGTCTGTGGGATATTCGGTGTGATTGCTCCCTAAGAGCGACAGACTGTCGAGATCCTGTTCCGTACGCATAAGTTCTTTTTGAAAATAAACAAACTACGTGACTGCTTGGTTGAAACAACGTAATTGCCTGGTGAAACTATGTGACTGCCCGGTTGAAATCAATATTTCACGGGCTTGACCTTCAGGCGGTCGCCGGTGGTGCGGGCTATGTTCTCGAAATATCGGGGATCGTCATAGCCGCCGAAGTCGGGATAGGCCGGAATGCCTTCGGGAGTGCGGAGGAAGGAACCGTCGGGTGCCTGCTTCTTGATGTTGCCGTCCATAAATTTCACAAAAAGGAAAGTGGCAAGGTCGCGGTAGTCGTCGGTGGCCTTTTGCGCCCAGCGGCCCAGGAGGTCGTTGGCGTCGAAATCGGAGGCGTTCCATGCCAGCGCCACTTCGTCGGTCATAGACTTCTCGAGTCCGTTCTGCACCTTGCGGATGTCGGGAATCATCTGGCTGTAGCGGTTATAGGCCTGGTTGGCCACCAGGGAGTTCATCCAGAAATTGGAATTGCGGTCGAAAGTGTTGATGTCGCCGGGGCCGAGTTGCGAAGGCACCTCGGTGACAGAGCAGAACACCGGCAGGTAGACGCAGGTGTTTGCGTCGTCGGTGCCGAACCAGAGCAGACCGCGGCGGTCGGCAGGCACATCGCCGCGCACCTGGGCCACGAAGCTCCAGCCGGTCTGCTGGGTGGCGATCGCACGCTCGTGTACATATTTCACCGAATCCACCTCAAACTCCATGGGACGCCAGCGGTAAGGGACGCCGAACGGACCGGCGCCCACATCCTGCGTCATGTCGTAGGGTGTGCCTTCAAAATGGTCGCGCATGGCCCATTTGAGATCGTCGGCGGTGAGAGGTTTGTCGGGTTTCACCCATGCGGGCATCGGTTCACCCTCGGCCCGGTCGACCCAGGGGAGCCAGCGGTCCATGCCTGAACTGAATTTGTTGAAATAGCTCCACACGCGCGCCTCGCAGCCGCGGAGAGCGCCGAAATCAGTGACGGCGTAGGCCTTGCAGAAATCGAAATCGGCATCCTTGCCGTCGAAATATCCCTGCTCGCGGGCGAATTTGATCACGTCGGGCGAGTAGATGGTCTCTTTGTTCTTGTCTTTGAGAGGGAAAGTGTGGATGCGGGGATGATTGGCATGACCCGAGATGTAGCCGTCGGGGACACGGCGCGCCACCCACACGGCTCCCTTGTCTTTCTTCCCTTTACCCACCATATCCATGATCCAGACCTCGTCGGCATCGGCGATGGAGAAGCTTTCACCCTCCGAAGCATAGCCATATTCCTTCACCAGATCGGTCATTACTTTGATGGCCTCGCGGGCAGTGCGGGCACGCTGCAGAGTGATATAGATCAGCGAGCCATAATCTATCAGGCCCGAGCCGGCCAGCTCCTCGCGGCCGCCCCATGTGCTCTCGGCAATCACCAGGCCATGCTCGTTCATGTTTCCGACAGTGGAATATGTGTGAGGCACCTCGGGGATATCGCCCAAATGTTTGTGGGTATCCCACTCGATGACGGGGCGCATGGCGCCGGGCGCATGGTCGGCGGCAGGCTGACGATACAGCTCGCCGTAGAGATTATGGGAATCGGCGGCATAAGTCACCATCACCGACCCGTCGGCTGTGGCGCCTTTGGCAGCAATGAGGTTAGTGCAGGCATCTGCATCGATCCCGGCAGAGATTGCAAAAGCCGCAAAGGCGGCAACAATAGTTTTAGAATAAATATGCATCAGTTTATCAGGGGTTTGCATCGGTTTATTATTGAATTGCAAATTTACAAAAAAATTTGCCCATGCGCAAATTATTGACAGAAAGCCCGAATTAATATTTTTTAACTAGGGGGGGTGAAAATACTTGTTTATTTTTAAAATAATTTAGACCTTTGCACCGCATTTGACATTTGTGTATCATAACCCGTTTCCAAATAGCAAACACGATTGACTACACTTATAATACCTGAGGCTATCTGATATAATACCTGAGGCTATCTGACCCCCTACCAGTTCATTTATTGACTTTACTTTAACTTTTACTTATTACCAATCTTTCTGTTTTAATGAAGAAGTTTGTTCTTGGCATTGTCACACTCTTCATGTCCTGCGTGACCAGTGCTGAAATCACCATCTACTACGACAACTCGGAGACTAATTTCAGTCCTTTGCAGGTGGAATTGGAATATGTCGACGGCTCACGAAATGTTACCAAGTCTCATGTAAATATGACCCGCATTTCCCGATATATTTACAGTGTGACTATCCCCGACGCTACAGAGAAACTGTTTTTTTATAACGGTGGCAATGAATCTAACAACCAGACACAATCCATAGGTACATACTACTTCGCACCACTGATCAACGGCAATATATACCAAGGAACGGCGCCAACGGAGGAAACATACGGCTGGTGCCGCATCATCAACCTTGGCACTTGTAATCTCTACAGGGTATACGTCTATGCCAGTGATGAAAACGACGCCGACGACAAATTCCTTTTTGCCGAAGCCGAAGATGCCGGCGGCTACACCCATTCACCGGCAATGGAGTATACCGGTCAGTACGTTTGCAAGAACAATAAATATTACCGTTGCTGGAGATATATCCAGGCAAGTGAAACATTACCGTCGACATTCTCCGTAAAGACCGCCGCGGAAAACGGCACGGAACTCATCACCGCTGCAAAATTTGAAGACGGCGCATTTTATCAGGTTGGCAATACCACTCCGACCAGAGAAGAGCTGGTCGATAAGGACACCAGACATGAAATGACCTCTCCCGACGGTTCGCCTAACATCCTTTACTGCCACTTCAAGACCGACCGTCTGAACTTCGGAGGCCGAAATCTCGTGCCAAAATGTCATATCTTCAATCAGACCACGGGAGAAGAAATGTACAGTTTCGGCGACCGCACGGAAGAAATGGTGAAAATCACCGACACGTCGCTCCCCGGCACCACCGGCGCAATCACCGACACTTACGACATCTGGAAGTTTGAAATTCCGATGGAAGATTTCGCTGCCGGGAAATATGACTGTGCAATCTTCTATCTCGATAAAAACAACCAGTGGCCGATCAATGAGGCACTCGGAGCACACCGCAACGATTATCTCAAGAACAACTGGACAAAATATATCTATTCCACCGCCAACGACCAAGGGTCGACTTATGCCGCCCCGTCGTATGTTTCCTACAACGATTTCATCACCCTCCACAAGCAAAATGTTGCTGCGAAAGGGCTTACTCAGGTATTTATCACCGGCCCGCAGAACAAGTTCGTGTGGTATGACGAAAATGATCAGGAGCAGTCGTTCAACGGATATGACCTTCTGAATTGTCAGCGCCTGACAGAAGATCATGGAGTCTTTTACTTAAAAGTGAGAGCCGCCGATGAAAGTATCGACACCGAAAACGGATGCCATGGCAACACTTTCAAGCTGTCGTGGATAGATGTCAGGAAGTATCACGACTCTGCAATGGATGCTGAGGGTAGCAGGCCGGAAAACAGCGGCGCACAGGCCCTGGACGCCCACCGCCAGCTCGCCACTTTCTATCTTGGATCTGTGGGTGTGGATGAATCTGTTATCGGAGAAGATTATGCGCCTGCTATCGGACGTTTCGGACGTGCCAAACTATCGGGCAAAATAGCGCTGACATTGAAATACAGCTATAAAAACCAATGTGACTGGCTTATCGATGAGTCACTCAACAGCGATCCACGTTATATTTTTCTCGATACTCATTTCGACCCCGATGATCCCGACTATCAGTGCCAGTCGATAACCCTCACAGGCTACATACCCGTGCCGTCGATGGACGCGGCAATCTCAAATGTAAGGCATGTGAATCTTTCCGGGTCGGATTATACCATCGTCGGGGAAGTGCCCGAACTCAAGGCGTCATCGGCTAACGGCGAAGTACCTCTCGACGCTTCCATCGCTGATGCCACGGTATCAATCAACTTTTCATATCCCCGCAACTTCTCCCACATGACTCCCGGTTATGAGGTGACCTACAAAAACGGATTTATAGATAAAAAGAAAGATGTGGGGAAAATGTCATTCGATGATAACACTACAACCACCTCTCATTCATATTCCTATAACTATGCGGGGTTCCCGTTTGACCCCGAAGAAGGTATTTTAAGAATCCGTGCACGCTTTCTGAATGAAAATTCGGGTCAGAGTTTCCATTCTTTGTTCGGCAACGTCAAATTATTGGGTCTCAGCGCTTTCACAGCGCCGGAAAATGTGGATGTATACGGCAAATACATCGAGGAGCAACTCGTTGTGCCACAGAGCGACTCCGACAAAGCGGAGCGAAAGTTCGGAGCTCTGGTCCGCAACTTCAACAACACCTTTGACGAGTCGTTCACATGCACCTCGCCCGACGGCACATCCACCGGAGGCAAACTGGCCGCATATGCCGATTATGAGGTTCTCGATAATGACGGCAATAACATCACCGAACAGTGCGAGCTGTTCAAAGGCTCAGGCGGCAACAGTCTTATTGAAGAACGTATCGGGCAGAATTTCAATGACAAAACTTATTCCGAGCTTTGCTGGGACGATGGCGGCCACTGGTCCACAACCCTGAAGCAGACGGCCAGAGGCGAAGAAGTTCCTCTCTATTTCCGGACCATAACCCCTTCACCTGTGGCAGACATCAAGGAACTCGGCGAGCGACATTACACAATTCTGCTTCATGCCATTTACCCCATACTCTACAACAACAATCTCTACACCGAGGCAACGCAACAAGCGAAGCCGGCTTCCTCGGGCATTCAACTTGCCGCCGAAGCCGCAGAGGTGCCGGTGCAGAAAATCGACCATGTCCGCAAAACCAATAAGGTTGACCTCTATCTAAGTACCGATCAAGTCATAACCGGGATTGACGAGGTGCCCGAAGATGTGGAAAATCAGCCGACTGAATACTATACCGTCTCCGGCATTCGCGTTCAAGGCGATCCTGCCCCAGGTATCTATATTGTACGCCAAGGCAAGAATGTAAGAAAAGAGGTGATAAAATGATTTTTAACAGTTACTTTATAGAATCAATAAGTAAGTGAGCCAACCGCCACACCCTGCGGGTGTAGCGATTGCGCAGCTCCTGACTCGTAAGAGACGGGAGCTGCATTTGTTTTTTTGAGCAATGTCCCAAAAAAAAGACAGAATTGTAATGTTTTATGCGAAAATCATGCTAACTTTGCGGCAAATATTATGCCGCAGCCGGTCTTCCGGGCGATTGATCCGAGGGACCGGGTGTCTGATACCATCTGACTTTACCTATTTTGAATTGAACTTGTTTACTCAACAACAACGTATAAGGTTTATTGGCGCCGCCGCAGTGGCTCTTTCATCTGTTTTCGGCACATGGGGTGCCCCCAAAGCGCATCCGAGAGTGTTTCTCGACGACGATCCCGCGGTGGAGTCGCCCGGCAACATGCGCGGTCTGATTCTTGAGACGCCTGCCTACCGCTGGGTGGCCGACTCCATTATTCAGGGGCCTTACAAGGCTTATGCACCGAGCGACACCGTGATTATCTCGGACTACCACGCCCGCCCGGGCTACTTCATGCCTGTGGAGCATGAATGGCGCATGAAAAATGACCTTTCGGAATATCCGCGGCTCTCCTCATCCAACAAACTGGCCAATGCCATTTTCAATATGGGCCTCGACGAGATGGTGAATGCCGTGGAGCCCGACACCACCCTCCGCACCGGCAAGGAATGGGCCGGGGTGTGGACCCGCGACGTGAGCTACTCCATAATCCTCTCCATGGCCATCCTCCAGCCCGAGGCCTCGCGCATCTCGCTGGAACATAAGATCTCACCCGAGGGCACCATTATTCAGGACACCGGTTCGGGCGGCGCATGGCCGGTAAGTTCCGACCGCGAAATCTGGGCCGTCGCAGCCTACGAGGTATACAAAACCACGGGCGACGAGCAGTGGCTGCGCCGCATCTATCCGGTCATCCGCAAATCGCTCGAGACCGACTGGAAGACACTCTACGACCCTGAAACCGGGCTTGTCCGCGGTGAAACCTCATTTATCGACTGGCGAGAACAGAGCCACCCCCGATGGATGCAGACAGCCGACATCTATCAGAGCGAGGCACTGGGCACCTCGGTAGTGCATGCCCAGGCATGGCAGACCTTGGCCGACATTGCCCGCCGATTAGGACACGGTGCCGACGCCGGCATCTACGAGCAGCGCGCCGGCACCATCCGCAAGGCTATCAATTCCCGACTGTGGCTCCCCTCAAAGGGCATATACGCCATGTATCTTTATGGCCGCGACAATCTCGTGGTCAATCCGCGGGCTGAAACACTCGGCGAATCGCTTGCAATACTCTATGATGTGGCCGACGCGCAGCGTTCAAAACTGATCACTGAGAAAAATCCCATAACACCTTTCGGGCCTGCGATCTTCTTCCCTCAGATCTCCGACATGCCTTCATACCACAACAATGCTTTGTGGCCATTCGTGGCATCGTACTGGACTCTGGCCAACGCCAAGGCATCGAACAGCCGCGGCGCGCTCTTAGGATTAGGCTCTGTGTTCCGTCCGGCAGCCCTTTTCGCCACCAACAAGGAGAATTTCAACCTTGACAACGGCGACATCTACACCGAGCTCAACTCCTCCAACATGCTGTGGTCGCTTTCGGGCAACCTGGCGCTGACGCTGAAAATGCTTTTCGGCATACGGCCCGAGGCAGAGAGCATTGATTTCGTCCCCTTCATCCCCAAGGCTCTCGACGACAACCGCACTCTCACCGGTCTGCGCTATCGCGACATGGTGCTCAACATCACCATCAGCGGCTACGGCAACCGCATAGCATCGTTCCGCCTCAACGGCAAACCCCACAGCCCCTCCATTGCCGCCAACCTCAAAGGGGAACAGAATGTGGAGATACGCATGGACAACAACACGCCACCCCCAATGAAGGTGAACGAGACCGCAAATGTGAAAGCACCTCTGACACCCGTGGCATGGCTCACCTACGGTCCCGACTTCCATGTCGGCATAGGCACTGATCCCCACATGAACCTGCTCCAGTGGCAGCCGATTGAATATATCGCCTACTACAAAGTTCTACGCGACGGAAAAGTTGTGGCACAGACTCGTGAGACACAGTATCATGCCCTCGAGCCGGGCGAATATCAGGTTGTGGGCGTGAGCGCCGAGGGTGTGGAATCCTTTGCATCCGAACCTCGCAGCAACCGCATCCGGGTGACTGCCGAGATGCCCGTCGAAAAGTCGAAAATAACTTCGGCAGAGGCTCAAAACGTGCCCGCATCCCCGCTGAGAGGATTCTACGGCTCGGGCTTCGCCGAAATCGACCACACCACCAAAACCATCTATATCGGTGTGGACGTGCCCCAGACAGGTTACTACTCCATTGCCTTGCGATATGCCAACGGCAACGGCCCCGTCAACACCGAGAACAAATGTGCCATCCGCACCCTGCTGGTCGACGGCAAGGATGCCGGCACCGTGGTGATGCCTCAGCGAGGCTCAGGCAACTGGAACGACTGGGGCATGACCAACTCCGTGGAAGTGCATCTCAGCGAGGGGCACCATGTGATCGCCCTGCAGTACCGCCCCGAAAACGAGAACATGAATTTTCACACCAATCATGCTCTTGTCGATCGGGTGGTTCTCAGCTACCTCGGCCCCGTGCGCCGCTGAGAGCACGCGCCGAATGCCCTCCGAGTGCCCTCCGAGTGCGCACTGAAAAAAAATATTAAGCGATTATGGCTTAGAAAGTTGCGCATGTCGTGAAAAGTCATTATCTTTGCAACGCTTTTTAGCGCCGGAAATGCCGGTACGCCGCCGGGCGGAAGCCGTAACCCATCGTCAGTCAACGGATTGCGCACCACAAGCCCGGAGCCGACGAACCGCCACGACCGGTAAGCATCATCAATTTTATTTATTAACCTTTTAATTAAATGACTGAAGAAGTTAAAAACTCTCCTATCGCTGATTTCGACTGGGATGCCTACGAGAACGGCGATACCAAGAGCGAGAAGTCGCGCGAGGAGCTTACCCGCACCTACGACGAATCTCTCAACACCGTCAAAGACAAAGATGTAATCGAAGGTACCATCATCGCCCTGAACAAACGCGAGGCTGTGGTTAACATCGGCTACAAATCCGACGGTATCATCCCCATGAACGAATTCCGCTACAACCCCGACATCAAGGTGGGCGACGTGGTAGAAGTGTTCATCGAAAACCAGGAGGACAAGAAAGGCCAGCTTATCCTCTCGCACCGCAAGGCTCGCGCCGCCCGCAGCTGGGACCGCGTGAACCAGGCCCTCGAAAACGACGAAATCATCAAGGGCTTCATCAAATGCCGCACCAAAGGCGGCATGATTGTCGACATCTTCGGCATCGAGGCATTCCTGCCCGGCTCGCAGATCGACGTCAAGCCCATCCGTGACTACGATATCTTCGTAGGTAAGACCATGGAATTCAAGGTTGTGAAGATCAACCCCGAATTCAAGAACGTCGTTGTTTCGCACAAGGCACTCATCGAGGCCGAGCTTGAGCAGCAGAAGCGTGAAATCATCGCCAAGCTTGAAAAAGGCCAGGTACTCGAGGGTACTGTCAAGAACATCACCACCTACGGCGTATTTATCGACCTGGGCGGCGTTGACGGTCTTATCCACATCACCGACCTCAGCTGGGGTCGCGTAAACCACCCCGAAGAGGTTGTTCAGCTCGACCAGAAGCTCAACGTGGTAATTCTCGACTTCGACGACGAGAAGAAGCGTATCGCCCTGGGTCTCAAGCAGCTCCAGCCCCATCCCTGGGATGCCCTCGCAGCCGAGCTTAAAGTCGGCGACAAGGTCAAGGGCAAAGTCGTTGTCATGGCTGACTACGGCGCATTTGTCGAAGTCGCTCCCGGCGTAGAAGGTCTTATCCATGTCAGCGAAATGTCGTGGAGCCAGCACCTCCGCTCCGCTCAGGACTTCCTTAAAGTCGGCGACGAAGTTGAAGCAGTCATCCTCACCCTCGACCGCGAGGAGCGCAAGATGAGCCTCGGCCTCAAGCAGCTCAAGAAAGATCCCTGGGAAGACATCGAAATCAAATATCCTGTCGGCTCGAAGCACACCGCCAAAGTGCGCAACTTCACCAATTTCGGCGTGTTCGTCGAAATCGAAGAAGGCGTCGACGGCCTCATCCACATCAGCGACCTCAGCTGGACCAAGAAAGTCAAGCACCCCTCGGAATTCACCAAGATCGGTGCCGACATCGACGTTGTCGTTCTCGAAATCGACAAGGACAACCGCCGTCTCTCACTCGGCCACAAGCAGCTCGAGGAGAACCCCTGGGAAGTATTTGAAACCGTCTTCACTCCCGGCAGCGTACATCAGGGTACCATCACCGAGATGCTCGACAAGGGCGCCGTGGTTCAGCTCCCCTACGGAGTTGAAGGCTTCGCCACTCCCAAGCACCTCGTCAAGGCCGACGGCTCTCAGGCCAAGGTCGACGAAAAGCTCGACTTCAAGGTAATCGAATTCAACAAAGACAGCAAGCGCATCATCCTCAGCCACAGCCGCACCTTCGAAGAAGCCGGCAAGGCAGAGAAGACCGAAAGCCGCAAGCCCGGCAAGCGCGCCGACCGTCCCCGCAAGGAGGAAGCTCCCCTGCTCAACACCCCCGTTGAGAAGACCACCCTCGGCGACATCGAAGCTCTCGCTGCCCTCAAAGAGAAACTCTCAGGCAAGGCTTAATGGAGAATTCCTCCGGCAACGCTTAACAAGCCGAAACCTGTAAACCCATCCCAAGGAGGATGCGCACCCCGCCAACGCGGCCGCGCATCCTCCTTTCATTTATACACCCCTGATCATTTAAATTTCCCTATGATCATTTATATTTCCCTGTTTTAATACTCTCCTGCCGCGGTTTGACAATCATGTGTCGGCAATATCACAATTTGTAATATCAGATAAATTGTAGGCACAAAGCAATGTAAGCTGTCGGTGAAGCACG
>DAAN01000025.1 GCA_001701135.1 Bacteroidales bacterium H3 | reverse complement strand
ACTTTTCAATGAGTATTTACATAGATACACAAGTTCTTTGGTTTTCTTCATCATATACAAATTTCAGAAATGGTGCGCGTGGTGCGTCAATTCTGCTGCGCACCAATTTCGCACCGCAAAGATACACATAATTTACCGTAAATACACACAAAAGCGCGATAAACTTAACGAGGTTCATCGCGCTTGTTTTCGGGATATTATGTATATGCCTTGTGTGCCGCTTGTGTATATCTTGTTTCTGCTTAATATTCGCTCGAAAAATGGAAGCGTATGGCGGGGAAGTCGTTTTGTGCCATCTGAAGGACATAGTTGGAATCGGCGAGGAAGACGTCGCGGCCTTCGCGATCGGTGGCCATGTATTGGTGTTTGCGTTTTTTGAATGTCTCGAGTTCGGTTGCGTTGTCTGATTCTATCCAGCAGGCTTTGTAGAGGCTTATCGGTTCCCAGCGGCACTGTGCGCCATATTCGTGGAGGAGTCGGTATTGGATGACTTCAAACTGCAGTTGCCCGACTGTACCGATGATTTTTCGTCCGTTGAACTGGTTGGTGAAGAGCTGGGCTACGCCTTCGTCCATGAGTTGCTGTATGCCTTTGTCGAGTTGTTTGGCTTTCATGGGGTCGGTGTTCTCGATGTATTTGAACATCTCGGGCGAGAAGCTGGGGAGTCCTTTGAAATGCAGGTTTTCACCTTGGGTAAGGGTGTCGCCGATTTTAAAGTTGCCGGTGTCGGGGATGCCGACGATGTCGCCGGGATATGCTTCGTCTACCACGCTTTTTCTTTGTGCCATGAAAGCGGTGGGAGCGGCGAAGCGCATTGTCTTGCCGGTGCGGATCTGCTTATATGTGGCGTTACGCTCGAATTTGCCTGAGCAGACTTTCACGAATGCGATGCACGAGCGGTGGTTGGGGTCCATATTGGCATGGATCTTGAAGACGAATCCGGTAAAGTTGGGTTCCTGTGGCTCCACGGTACGCTCCTGAGCGTTGACGGGTTTGGGCGCGGGTGCGATTTCGACGAAGCAGTCGAGGAGTTCCTTTACTCCGAAAGTGTTGAGTGCGGAACCGAAGAACACGGGCGCTACGTTTCCGCCGAGGTATTCCCGACGGTCGAATTCGGGGTATACGCCTTCAATGAGTTCGAGGTCGTCGCGTAGTTTCTGCGCGTCGGTCTGACCAACGGCCTGGTCGATCGCAGGGTCGTTGATGTCGTTGATTTCGATTCGCTCGGTGACTTTTTGTTTGTCGGGAGTGAAAAGGTCGAGGCCATGCTCATAGATGTTGTACACACCTTTGAATTTGGCTCCGATGTTGATGGGCCATGAGAGGGGACGCACGGATATTTTAAGTTCGGCTTCGAGCTCGTCGAGGATGTCGAATGGATCGCGGCCTTCGCGGTCGAGCTTGTTGACGAAGATGATGACCGGGGTTTTGCGCATCCGGCAGACTTCCATCAGTTTGCGTGTCTGCTGCTCGACACCTTTTGCCACGTCAACCACGATGATTACCGAGTCGACGGCTGTGAGGGTGCGGTATGTGTCTTCTGCGAAGTCCTGATGGCCGGGGGTGTCGAGAATGTTGATTTTGTAGTCGCCGTAGTTGAAGCCCATGACCGAGGTGGCAACGGAGATGCCGCGCTGCTTCTCGATTTCCATCCAGTCGGATGTGGCAGTTTTTTTGATTTTGTTGGATTTTACGGCTCCGGCCACGTGGATGGCTCCGCCGAACAGGAGGAGTTTCTCGGTGAGAGTGGTTTTACCGGCATCGGGGTGCGATATGATGGCGAATGTTCGTCGGCGAGCAATTTCTTCGTTAAGACCCATTTTATGGTTTGTGACGGTTGTTGGTTAGGGTAGAGATCAAAGAACGTTGAGTTTGCGCAGGCAATCTTCGAGGGCGTCTTCCCAATGTGGTATTTCTACGCCGTAGGTGGCTTTGATTCTCTGTCGGTCGAGAATGGAGTAGGCGGGACGTGCCGCCGGGGTGGGAAAATCCTCGGTGGGAATAGGCGTGAGTTTTACGTCTTTCCTGGCGAGGCGGAAGATTGCGTGAGCGAAGTCGTACCACGAGGCCGCACCTTCGTTGGTGAAGTGGTAGATGCCGGGCACCCACTGGTGGGAGCGGAGAATGCGTAGGATTGCGCGCGCGAGGTCGCTTGCATAGGTGGGAGTGCCGATCTGGTCGCTGACTACCCTGATTTCAGGTTGCGTGTCGGCCAGCCGCAGCATGGTCTTTACGAAGTTGTGGCCGAATGATGAATATAGCCACGCGGTGCGGATTATGATGCTTTCGGGTGCGAGAGCCAGCAGGATAGTTTCGCCCTGCCGTTTTGTGGTGCCGTATTGCGAGATGGGGTTTACTTTGTCGCTTTCGCGGTAGGGCCGGTGGCCTGTGCCGTCGAACACATAGTCTGTTGAGATATGAATCAGCCGCGCGCCTGCTGCGTCGGCTGCCATTCCGAGGTTGCGGACGGCGTCGACGTTGACGAGAGCGCACTGTCGTTTCTCCTCTTCGGCGCGGTCAACGGCGGTGTATGCAGCGCAGTTGACTATGTGTGTGATGTCGTTGTTAAGGACGAAGGCTTCCACGGCTTTGGCGTCGGTCAGGTCGAGTTCGTCGCGATCGGTATAGATGGTTGTTCCGGGCATTTCGGTTTCAAGGAGCAGACGCAGTTCGTTGCCGAGTTGACCGTTGGCGCCGGTTACAAGGATTTTCATAAGTAACTGTTCAAAATTATTACTTAGCGGGAATTGATTGTGAATTCAGGTGCGAAGTTACTGAATTTTTCTGAGATGGGCAAAGACGCGGGTTTCAGTTTTCAGTTCGTGCTGCTGTCTTTGGGTTTGAAAAGCTGGCCGGCTTCGTCGAGGTGGAAATTGCGGGCGAGCAGGGCGATAAAACGGGAAATCACATGGATGGCGTCAGTGGTCTCGGGTGTGATATTCTGTTTGCGCAGGCGCATCAGCAGCATGCCGTAGAGGGCGGTGAAGCAGGTCTCGATTTCTCCCGTCCTGTTTTCTCCTGCTTTGGCTCTAAGCTCCACGATGTAGGGGAGAGTGCGGTAGAATTCGGCCGTGTATTCCGGAAATTCCGGGTCGCTGAGAAGAGTCTGATGCAGCTGCACAAGCTGGTTAAGGATGTTGCGGTTGATTTGCAGATGGCCCGAGGTGGTGACATTTTCGCGACGCATCATGTCGATGAGCGATTCATACCATTGGGTCAATTCTTGCCGACGGGCCGGGTCAGGTGTCATGGGGTCGATGACCGAAGCCTTGATTTTTTCAATGTCGCATCCGTTGGCGCGGATGATGTCTTCGATCTGCCACATATATAGAATGTATTCGGCGATGTTGGATTTTCGTTTTTCTGATGCTATGTACATGTCGTTGTGGTTTCTTTGTAGGGCAAAGTTAGTGAAAGTCGGGGTGATTCGTAGGCTGTCAGGGTTAAATTTTTTATAAAAAGGGTGCGAATATGTGGAAATATTGCTAATTTTGTAGCTTGAAAGGGGTATGCCCTCCCGCCGGCGGGCTCCCTTGTGAGAAGCTAAATTTTTAAACCAATAATTTATATTTGCTATGGATATCAGCCATATCGAACATATCGGAATAGCAGTTCCCTCGCTCGAGGAGGCAATTCCGTTTTATGAGAACATCCTTGGCCTTAAATGTTTTGCCATTGAAGAAGTTGCCGACCAGAAGGTGAAGACCGCATTTTTCAAGGTCGGCCAGACAAAGATCGAGCTGCTCGAAGGCACCGCTCCCGAGAGCGCGATCTCAAAATTCATCGAGAAAAACGGCGGCCGCGGCGGCATCCAGCATGTGGCTTTCGCAGTAGAGGACGGAGTGGCCAACGCGCTTGCCGAGGCCGAAGAAAAGGGGTGCAAGCTCATCGACAAGGCTCCCCGCAAGGGCGCCGAAGGGCTTAACATCGCGTTCCTTCACCCGAAATCCACTGTGGGAACACTCGTGGAACTCTGCGAGGATCCTTCCAAGAAATAAACAATAAAATCAGAATATTTGCAAAAAGAAATGAGCACTCAGCTTGAAAAAATTCAGGAGCTGATCGCCATGCGCGAGAAAGCGCGTATCGGCGGAGGCGAAAAGGCTATAGCCAAGCAGCACGAGCGCGGCAAATACACCGCACGCGAACGTATCGCCCAGCTTCTCGACGAAGGTTCGTTTGAAGAACTGGATATGTTTGTGACCCACCGCTGCCATAATTTCGGCCAGGACAAGAAATCGTTCCTCGGTGATGGCGTGGTGACCGGCTACGGCACAATCGAAGGCCGTCTGGTATATGTCTTCGCACAGGATTTCACTGTGTTCGGCGGCTCCCTTTCCGAGACCATGGCCCAGAAGATCTGCAAAGTGATGGATCTGGCCATGAAGATGGGCGCACCCGTCATCGGTCTCAACGACTCGGGTGGCGCGCGCATCCAGGAAGGTATCAACGCTCTGGCAGGTTATGCCGAGATTTTCCAGCGTAATATCCTTGCATCGGGCGTTGTTCCCCAGATTTCGGCAATTCTCGGCCCTTGCGCCGGCGGCGCTGTCTATTCGCCCGCACTGACCGATTTCACCATCATGGCCAAGGGTATCAGCTACATGTTCCTGACCGGTCCGAAGGTGGTGAAGACCGTTACCGGCGAAGATGTGACCCAGGAGGACCTGGGCGGTGCCAGCGTGCACTCGTCGCGCAGCGGTGTGGCTCATTTCGCAGCCGAGGATGGCGAGGAAGCCATCAAGATCGTGCGCAAGCTTTTCAGCTATATTCCCAACAACAACCTCGAGGATGCTCCCGCCGTGGAGTGCACCGACCCCATCGACCGCATGGAGGACAGCCTCAACGAAATCGTGCCCGAAAGCCCCAACCGTCCCTACGACATGTATGAGGTGATCGGCGCAATCATCGACAATGGCGAATTCCTGGAAGTGCAGCGCGATTATGCCCGCAACATCATCATCGGTTTCGCACGTTTCAACGGCCGTTCGGTAGGTATCGTAGCCAACCAGCCCCGCGTGCTGGCAGGTGTGCTCGACAGCAACGCCTCGCGCAAGGCTGCCCGCTTCGTGCGTTTCTGCGACGCGTTCAATATCCCTCTGGTTACTCTTGTCGATGTGCCCGGATTCCTTCCCGGCACCGGTCAGGAATACAACGGTGTGATTCTCCACGGCGCAAAACTGCTCTATGCCTACGGAGAAGCCACTGTGCCCAAAGTCACCGTCACCCTCCGCAAGAGCTACGGCGGCTCGCACATTGTGATGAGCTGCAAGCAGCTCCGAGGCGATATGAACTATGCATGGCCCTCGGCTGAGATTGCTGTGATGGGCGGTGCCGGCGCAGTAGAGGTTCTCTATGCCAAAGAGGCCAAGACTGCCGAGAACCCCGCTGAATTCCTCAAGGAAAAAGAGAAGGAGTACAACGACCTCTTCTGCAATCCTTACAACGCCGCCAAATATGGCTATATCGACGATGTGATTGAACCCCGTAACACCCGTTTCCGCATAATCCGCGCTCTGCAGCAGCTGGCCACCAAACGTCAGACCAATCCTGCCAAGAAGCACGGCAATATACCTCTGTAATTCACGGCGGCAGGGCTGCGGTTTTACCTGCAGCCCGGGCCACCTGTGAGGAGGGGTCAACCACTCAAAAAACTCAAAAGAAATGAAACGCCATATTCTGATACTTGCAGGGCTGTTGACGCTGTGCTGCGGCACGATTCACGCTCAGGCGCGCAAGGGTCTTAAAATCAATGAAGTGATGGTGTCTAACGACTCCAACGCCATTGATGAATACGGACGCCGCTCGGCCTGGATTGAGCTTTACAACTCCAATTTCGCATCGATGGAGATCTCAAGCGTGTTTCTGACCAACGACACAACCAATCACAAGCTCTATCCCGTGCCCTTAGGCGACGTGCGCACCCGCGTGCCCAAACGCGGAAGCGTGGTGTTCTGGGCCGACGGCCGTCCTACCGACGGCACATTCCACACATCATTTACCCTGGATCCGAACAAGGAGAATGTCATCGCCATTTATGATGCCGACGGCAACACTCTGATCGATTGCGTGACTGTTCCCGTGCTCCAGCCGGGACAGAGCTATGCCCGCATCACCGACGGTGTCGGCGCCCGTCCCGGCACCGATGAAGTCGAAGCCGACTTCTGGTCGGTCCGTTCGGGCACAGCCACCGAAGGTGACTATATCACCCCCGGTTCGCCCAACAAAATCAAAGGTACCAATCCCAAAATCGAGCAGTTCCAGGACAAGGATCCCGACGGCTTTGCCATGACCATAACCGCCATGGGCATTGTGTTCACCGCACTGCTGCTTCTGAGCATCTGCTTCTGGACAATCTCGCGCTTCAACGCTGCCCGCGCCTCCCGCAAAAAACTGGAGGCTCACGGTATAGAGACTGCCGATGCCGTCACTTCAGATACCGACACGGGCGAGGTGATCGCCGCTATTGCCATGGCATTGCGCGACCACACCGAGGCACACGACCGCGAGAGCGCCATTCTCACCATCAACAGTGTCCGCAAGGCATATTCGCCCTGGAGCTCGCACATCTACACTCTGCGCCACATGCCCGACCACCGCGGCCACCGTTAACACTTCCCTCCAAACACTTTTAATTTCAGAACACCAATGAAAGAATACAAATATAAAATCAACGGCAACCTTTACAAAGTGGGTATCGGAGACATCGACAACGGCATCGCCGAGGTGGAGGTCAACGGCACACCCTACAAGGTAGAGATCGAGAAAGACAAAGCCCCCGTGATCAAATCAGTGAAGGCTGCCGCAGCACCCCGCACCGCCACCGGCGAAAAGGTGATTGCTGCTCCTCAGGTGAAGACTTCGGGCAATGCAACCCCCGTGAAAGCCCCCCTGCCCGGCACCGTTCTCGACATCTGCGTTACCGTCGGTCAGGCTGTAAAGGCTTCCGACCAGGTGATCGTGCTTGAGGCCATGAAGATGGAAAACTCGGTGAAAGCCGGTGTCGACGGCACAGTCAAATCGATCGACTGCGCAAAGGGCGACGCGGTGGCTGACAGTCAGGTTCTTCTCACAATAGGCTGATAATCCGTTCGTTCATAACTACAGATACATTTCGAGCACAGCGAGTCATCGCCTCCGCTTATTAATTGCAATACCATAACAATGAACGATTTTGGATCCTTCATGGCCGAGAATATCGGTCGCTTCTGGGAACTGACGGGCTTTGCCAACGCCACATGGGAGCACCTCGTGATGCTCGCGGTGGGTCTCTTCTTCATCTGGCTTGCCATAAAAAAGAACTTCGAGCCCATGCTGCTGGTGCCCATCGGCTTCGGCATGCTCATCGGAAACATCCCCTTCAATCCCGATGCCGGCCTTGAAATCGGCATCTACGAAGAGGGTTCGGTGCTGAATATCCTCTATAACGGCGTGTCGGCCGGCTGGTATCCCCCGCTGATTTTCCTCGGCATCGGCGCCATGACCGACTTCACCGCGCTGATAGCCAATCCGAAGCTGATGCTCGTGGGCGCCGCAGCCCAGTTTGGTATCTTCGGAGCCTATATGGTGGCTCTGCTGTTAGGCTTCATGCCCGACCAGGCCGGTGCCATCGCCATCATCGGAGGCGCCGACGGACCTACGGCCATCTTCCTTTCGTCGAAACTCGCCCCCAACCTGATGGGAGCCATCGCCGTGTCGGCCTACAGCTACATGGCGCTTGTGCCGGTGATACAGCCCCCCATCATGCGCCTGCTCACTACAAAGAAAGAGCGTGTGATCAAGATGAAACCTGCCCGCGCCGTCTCGCAGGGTGAAAAAATCATCTTCCCCATCGTGGGTCTGCTGCTCACCTGCTTCGTGGTACCCTCGGGTATACCTCTGCTGGGTATGCTCTTCTTCGGCAACCTGCTGAGAGAGTGCGGCGTCTGCACCCGCCTTGCAAAGACGGCTTCCAACGCCCTCACCGACATCGTTACCATCCTTCTGGGCATGACCGTGGGCGCCTCTACCCAGGCCTCCTCGTTCCTGACCAAGGAGACACTTTTCATCTTCGCCCTCGGCTTCATGGCGTTTATCATCGCCTCCGCCTCGGGTGTGCTCTTCGTTAAATTCTTCAATCTGTTCCTCCCCAAGGCCAAGAAGATCAACCCGCTCATCGGCAATGCCGGCGTATCGGCAGTGCCGATGTCGAGCCGCATCTCCAATAACCTCGGACTCGAATATGATCCGAGCAACTATCTGCTGATGCATGCCATGGGTCCGAATGTCGCAGGTGTGATCGGATCGGCAGTAGCCGCCGGTGTGCTCCTCGGCTTCCTTGCCTGACGTTTAGAGAACAAATTAATCCGATACGGGCGCTGTGTCAAAATGCTTGACACAGCGCTTTTTTTGTACCCGGATGGGAGGGTGTTATCTAAATAAAATATAGTTTGCACAACAATTTCGCGACTAAAATAGTTATTATTTAAAACCATTGATTATCGCCCTCAAAACCGCAGTAATAATGATTCAGAAAAAAGTCATAGACACATTATATAAAAAGTTCAAGAAAAGACCTGAAACCCCCGATGAACTCGACATACCTCTGCTTTTTGAGAAAGTGCCGGGCGATGCGTCAATCGAAATTGACGGCGACCGGCTGGTATTTAATTCAATAGAGTCGTCATCACCTTTCCATGCCATTCCTATCCGCAATATTCATGCGATAGTGGAGTTTGACGAGGCGGTGGCCGTGGTGCTCCCCAATTCCATATTGTTCATATCGAAGGACGACGGTGCCATGAGTGTGCATCTCAAGGCGCTCGGCTCATCGGTTCTCAGCCGGTTGGGTTCCCTTTTTTCAAAGTCGTAATAAAAGGCCATAAAAATTTGTCATAAACTATCCATTCTTGGGGAAATATTTGGAGAAGGACGGGGAAATTGTTAATTTTGTGGGTTGAAATAATAGATATATCATGTACAGGACCAATACATGCGGCGAGTTGCGTCTCGCCGATGCCGGAAAAACAGTGACTCTTGCCGGATGGGTGCAGAGAGTCAGAAAGATGGGTGGCATGACATTCATCGATCTCCGTGACCGCTACGGTATAACTCAGATTGTTTTTGACAACTCCACTGATGCCGCTCTCTGCGAGCAGGCCAACCATGTGGGCAGGGAATTTGTGGTACGCGTCACAGGCACTGTGGCCGAGCGCCAGTCAAAAAACCCTCATCTGCCCACTGGCGATATTGAAATCATCTCCACGGCTCTTGAAGTGCTCAATCCTTCGGAAGTGCCCCCGTTTACCATCGAAGATGAGTCGGACGGCGGCGATGACCTGCGCATGAAATACCGCTATCTCGACCTGCGCCGCCCCATTGTCCGCAAAAACCTCGAACTGCGTCACAAGATGGCCATGGAGGTGCGTCGCTACCTCGATTCAAAAGGCTTCCTCGAAATCGAAACTCCCATGCTGGTGGGTTCCACGCCCGAGGGCGCACGCGACTTCGTGGTGCCCTCGCGCATGAATCCCGGACAGTTCTACGCCCTGCCTCAGTCGCCCCAGACGCTGAAACAGCTTCTGATGGTTTCAGGCATGGACCGCTATTTCCAGATTGTGAAGTGCTTCCGCGATGAAGACCTCCGTGCCGACCGTCAGCCCGAGTTTACCCAGATCGATTGCGAGATGAGTTTCGTGAGCCAGGAGGATATCATCACTCTTTTCGAGGGGATGGCAAAACATCTTTTCAAGGAGATCCGCGGCATAGAAATCAACGAACCTTTCAAACGGATGCCATGGTCAGAGGCCATGCGCCTTTACGGTTCCGACAAACCCGATCTGCGCTTCGGAATGGAGTTTGTGGAGCTGATGGACCTGCTCAAAGGATATGGCTTCGGTGTGTTTGACAACGCGGCATATATCGGTGGCATCTGCGCAAAAGGTGCCGCAGGCTACACCCGCAAACAGCTCGATCAGCTCACCGAATTTGTGAAACGTCCGCAGATAGGTGCCAAGGGAATGGTATATGCCCGCGTGGAACCCGACGGTACCGTAAAATCGTCGGTCGACAAGTTCTATTCGCAGGATGTGCTTCAGAAGATGAAAGAGGCGTTTGGCGCCGAGCCGGGCGACCTGATTCTTATACTTTCGGGCGACGACGCCATGAAGACCCGCAAACAGCTCTGCGAGCTGCGTCTGGAGATGGGCAACCGCCTGGGGCTCCGCGACAAAGACAAGTTCGCATGTCTGTGGGTTGTCGACTTCCCCATGTTTGAGTGGAGCGACGAGGAGCAGCGCCTCATGGCCATGCACCACCCCTTCACCCATCCCAAAAACGAAGATATACCCTTGCTCGACAGCGATCCTGCCGCCGTGCGCGCCGATGCCTACGACATGGTGATCAACGGAGTTGAGGTAGGCGGCGGTTCAATCCGTATCCACAATGCCGACCTCCAGGCCAAGATGTTCGAGATTCTGGGCTTCACTCCCGAGAAGGCGCAGGAGCAGTTTGGCTTCCTTATGAACGCTTTCAAATATGGTGCGCCCCCTCACGGCGGTCTTGCCTATGGCCTCGACCGCTGGGTGAGCCTCTTTGCCGGTCTTGACTCCATCCGCGACTGCATTGCGTTCCCGAAGAACAATTCAGGCCGCGACGTGATGCTCGACGCCCCCGCGCCGCTCGATCCCAAGCAGCTCGACGAGCTTGAACTCAAAGTTGACCTCAAAGAAAAATAACCGCAGGCCGTAAAGACGCAATCACCGATGACCAACCGCGAAATCACCGACGTAATCGAGACTGTAGCCCCGCTCTCGCTTCAGGAATCCTGGGACAACTCGGGGTGGCAGACAGGCGATCCCGACGCTGAATGCAGCGGAGTGCTGCTTTGCGTTGATGTAACGCCCGAAATCATCGATGAGGCGGTTGACCGCGGATGCAACCTGATAATATCGCATCACCCTCTGATTTTCAAAGGGGTGAAACAGATAATAGGGCGTAACCGAGTGGAACGCTCGATCGCATCCGCGCTGCGTGCCGGTGTGTCGGTGTATTCCTCACACACAGCCGTCGATTGCGCTCCTGCCGGTGTTTCGCACCGGATGGCAGAGATGCTGGGACTGCGCGATACCGCGGTGCTTGACGAGGCGTCGGGCCTCGGTGTCATCGGCAACCTGCCCGCTCCGATGCCGTGGCGCGATTTTCTCGAAGATGTGAAAACCGCATTCGGCGCGCCTGTGCTCAAATGCTCCCGTCCTGCCGACAGCGGCCTGATGATTAGCCGTGTGGCACTCTGCGGCGGCTCGGCAGCAGAGTTTCTGCCGGAAGCTCTGGCGCGTGGCGCCCAGGTCTATGTCACGGCCGACTGCAAGCACAATCAGTATCTCGACCATGCTCCCGACATTCTGCTCGTAGATTCGGGACATTATGAGACCGAGTTGTGCACAAAAGAGATATTCAGGCGTGCTATATCCGAAAAATTTCCTAACTTTGCAGTCTGGAAATCAACGTCTGAGCAGAATCCTGTGATGTACGTCTGACTGTCACCCTCAAAAATCTGTAAATATTCTCCATCATTTAGCATGGCAACTGATAAGAACAAACCTGAAAACCTCTCTGTTGAGAGCCGTCTGAAATCGCTCTACGAACTTCAGACCGTCCTGACCGAAATCGACCGAATCAAGACCATCCGCGGCGAGCTTCCTCTGGAAGTGAAGGACCTGGAGGATAATCTCGAGGGTCTTCACACCCGCATCGGCAACTACAATGCCGAAATCGACCAGCTCAAGCAGAAGCTTGCCGCCGCCAAGGCCAAGATCGCCGATGCCCAGGATAAAATCATCCGGTACAAGGAGCAGCTCGACAATGTGCGCAACAACCGCGAGTTTGACCTCCTCTCCAAGGAAGTCGAGTTCCAGACTCTCGAAATCGAGCTGGCCGAGAAGCACATCAACGAATATGGCCGTCTGATCGATACCCGTCAGGCCGACATCGCGGCAACCGAGGTGAAAATCTCCGACTCCGAGCATGTGCTCGCCGAGAAGAAGAAGGAGCTTGAGGAGATCGTGAGCGAGACCCGCCAGGACGAGGAGCGTCTGCGTCAGCAGGCCAAGGAACTCGAACCTAAAATCGACGAACGCACTCTCGCTGCTTTCAAACGTATCCGCAAAAACGCCCGCAACGGTCTCGGCGTGGTCTACATCCAGCGCAACGCCTGCGGCGGCTGCTTCAACCGCATCCCGCCCCAGAAGCAGCTCGAAATCAAGATGCACAAAAAGATCATCGTGTGCGAATATTGCGGCCGTATCCTCATCGACCCCGCTCTGGCAGGTGTGCAGGAGGAGACGTCCGATAAATAAGGCACGCAATGCCCTACACGGTCGAGCGTTATGCGCCATCCATGGCGGCTGAATGGGACGACTTCGTCAGCCGTGCCAGAAACGCCACGTTTCTGTTTCGCCGCGGATACATGGATTACCACGCCGACCGGTTCAACGATTTTTCATTAGTGGCGCGCGACGGTTCGCAAAGAATCGTGGCGCTGCTGCCCGCCAACGCCGCCGGCGACCGCATCGAGTCGCACGGCGGCTTGACGTATGGTGGCTGGATCGGATGCTACCGGCATTTCGATGTGATTTCGCTGCTCGAGATTCAGAAAGCGGCATTGCGTTATCTGAGCGACTGCGGGTTCCGCGAACTGCTATATAAACCGTTGCCATATATCTATTGCGACATCCCATCGGAAGAGGACCGCTACGTGATTTTCCGTAACGGAGGCCGGCTGGAATCGTCGCAGGTCTCCACAGTTATCGCTCTCGATACCGACATGGGGCCTGATGCCACACGCCGTCGCAAAGCCCGTCAGGCCGCGGCGGCAGGGGTAGCTGTGGATTTCTCTGACGATCTTGCCGCATACTGGAAAATCCTTGAGGAGGTGTTGCGCGAACGCCACGGCGCCGCGCCGGTGCACACTATTGCCGAAATGGAGATGCTGAGGCGGCGGTTCCCCGACAATATCAGACTGCTCTGTGCTTTTAAAGATGGCGAAATGGTGGCCGGCACATTGCTCTATGTAAGCGGGCGTGTGGTGCGCACGCAGTATATCGCCGCAGGCGACGCCGCGCTCGGTTGCCGTGCACTCGATCTGCTGCTTGTCAGGCTCACCGAAATGAGCCGCGACGCCGGTTACCGGTGGCTCGACTTCGGCACCTCGAACCTCGAACATGGCCATCTGTTGAATGAAGGTCTGGTGCGTCAGAAAATCACCCTTGGCGGTCGTGCTGTGGTCTTCGACAGGTTTGCCATCCCACTTACGCATCCGCACTAAAATCCATCCTCTGCCTTTTTCCCACCATTGCCATGAAATTCATCCACATCATGATTTTAGCTTTAGCCGGCCTGGTGATATTTACAGGGTCGCTCCGTGCCGATGCCGCCACGCCCGATGGCGCCGGTGCCGGAGTGTTTGCGGGCATCGATGTGGATTCTCTTGCGCGGAGCCTTTGCCGTGGAAATGCCGTGGGGAATCCTTGTGGTATATGGCGTGCCACCATCGACGGAGCCACCGTGGCGCTGATGCCGGCGCATCTGTGGCAAAAATCGGGTGGAGAGAATATACCCGCAAAACATCGCAACCACACAGGGCAGTGGGTAATCGTGCTCCTCGACAATCCTTCACCCGGATTGCAACCCGGCACTCTGATGGGATGGTTTTCCGATTCAGCGAAACCGGGACATTACAATGCGATGATCTATACCCGTCGCGACGGCGGTCGGCTCTCCTCGCCTAAAAAATTCACACTTCGCCTCGCCGACGAAAGCCATCTGACCATGACGGCAATCCATCGCGGGGTGTCGGTCAATCCGTTTCGCCTGCTCCCTTACATGATCCGCGGTTTTTTGCGGTGGCACGACGACACGCCACGCGACCTCGATGGATTCATCAGAGAATGGCCTGTGCCGGAGAATCCGGCAGTGCCGCGTTTATTATAACTTTTGCCGATAGTGGGATGAAAACTAAAGCATTCATATTCTCCGTTCTGGTCATGCTCCTGTTCGCTGCCGCAGCCGATGCGCGCCGGCTGCGAACCACGCGTAAGCCTCTGAAGGCGATTGTGACGGAGTGCCCCGAGGGGGCGGTGCCCGACACCACCGTCTCGGCTCTGATTGTAACCGCCGAGGAGGGGCGTCGACAGGCCGTGCGGCTGTTTGGCTACGAGAAGACGGTGAATGCCACCCGCGAAACAGTTTTTGTCGAGAATCTGACAGGACAGCCGGTCACGGCGGTTAGTTTCACCATCAGATATCTCGATGCCGACGGCCGGATGATTCATCGGCGCACGGTAAGCCGCCACCGGGTGAACATCCCCGCGGGGGAAATCAGGCGCATCGACATCCGCTCATGGGATACACAGCGCACACACTATTACGTGGGAGGGCCGCGTCCGCGGCGCAATGCAAAACCATTCGATGTTACCCTCACGGCCGATTCGGTTTCATTTTCAGTAGCTTGCGATTCTCAGAATGCTCCCGATTGACCAGATAAAAAAGATAGCCCGGCTCACCCCCGAAATCGAGGAGAGGTTGATGGAGATGATGACATTCGCCCGGTTCCGCAAAGGCGACATCATCCGTGGCAGTGTCAACCTTTCGGCCAGCGGATATTATATAGTGCAAGGCTCCGCCCGCGTGTTTGTCACCACACAGGGAAAGGAGCTGACCATCTCTTTTTCGTTCGACGATGAATATGTGGTGCCCGGCCGCAACTATCTCAAAGTGCAGCCCGACACCATTTCGGTGCAGTTTCTCGAAGATACTGACGTTATATATATCCCCCACAACTCCATCAAGGATATAATGGAGAGCTACGGGGTGATACAGGATGTGCCGGCGTTGCTTTTTCTCAATGCCGCGCTGATGCGCTACAACGAATTCCTTGAAGAACGCATCTATATGATGCAGACCATGACCGCGCCGCAGCGTTATGCGTGGCTCACCACGCGCTATCCCCGTCTGCTCCATGTGGCCACCATCACCCAGATCGCCTCCTACTTAGGCGTCACCAAAGAGACCCTCTACCGCATCCGCAACAACAACTACTGATACCCACACCCGCTCTGCAAGGGAATTTTGTCGGCATACTCCCTCCCCGCATTTTTTTCGCATTTCTTAAGAAAACTATTGTATATAAAAAATATTTGCTAATTTTGCATCTGTTCTCACGCCGTCCGGGAGAAGCCGCACAAGCAGCCACGGCAGGTGAGGGAATGACATTTTGGGAAAGCGTTTATTTGCGCTTGTTCTTGGCCTCTTGAAACTACCACTTTCAACCCCTTGCCAAGGATGAAGCGACGATAGATGCTCATGGGTATGACAATACCGCCCGGCTCGTTTTGATGATCCATCGCGAGGCGGCTTATTATCATATCGGCGTGAGGTCTGCGTTGCTCGTCTGCAAGGGTGGGCTGTGGTAGGCCTCAAGAGGCGTGACGGGCAACAGATATGGCTCTCACGCTTTTTCTTTTTTCTAATACTATGCCAGTGGGGAGCGTTGGCACGATTTTTTACGCAGATGGAAAAATCAGCTGAGTCGGGAAAAGTGGCCGTACAGCCCCCCGAAAAAGTCATCATATTAAAAGGTGCCGGAAACCGTGGAAAAACACCTACGCTTCATCTTCTGATAGATTTACTCATTAGTAAGGGTGCAACACGTATTCATAACGAGGGGTACACCTTGGATATACATCGCGATTGCTTCGTGATACTGGACTTCCCCGGCTTCGGCAGAGTCGGCATAATCACCTATGGAGATAAAGGGAGTGAAGCAAATGTTCAAAATGCTCTAAACAAATGTTTAAGTCAGGGATGTTATGCCGTAATTGGCGCAAGTCACACGCAATATTACAAGACACCTCCCACGGTTTATAAAATTCTTTGGGATTTCGGTTTTCTTCACAATGCCAGGATTGTAGAGACAACGACCATCGTCAGATGGAATGGGTGGGGTCAATACATTGATGAAATCCATCTGAATACCATCTGTGCCGAAAACTTATTCAATCTCCTTCTAAAACTTTAGACAACAAAAAATCAAAACATAAACCAACCATGAACCAATCTACAACATCTACTTTCAAGCGATGTCTTGCTCTGTTGTCGCTTGTTGTCTGCATTGGGCTAAGCGCCTATGCGGAGTCGGTAAACATAGGTGGTATATACTACTATTATACGACTTCATCGAGCAGCTCAAATCGCACCGCCACCGTCACTAGCCTCAGCGGTTTATCACGAAATGTTGTCATTCCGTCTCAAATCGAAATAGAAAATACGACCTATAGGGTCACAAAAATCGGAGATGGAGCGTTTGCGAACCGCACATCACTTGAAAGCATAACAATCCCTGCAAGTGTGACTGAAATAGGAACAAAGACTGAATGGAATAGCAGTGACCAAGAGGGTACTTATCTTCCTTTTTACGGATGTACGTCTCTTAAATCAATTATTTTTGAGGATGGTACAGCCAATCTAACTTTATCATGGCATAATCACTCCAACACTGGCGCCTCAATATATAATAGAGGTATGTTTTATTGTTGTCCGCTTGAAGAAGTATATCTCGGAAGAAATATAAAATACAAACTGGCCTCTACTTCTTATGGCTCTTCTTATCCGTTCGAGAGTTATCCGCAGTCATACGGCTATTCTGCGTTTTACAATCAATCTAAATTAACAAAAGTCACAATCGGAGATAAGGTGACAAGTTTGCCTGATTATCTGTTTTATAAATGTAGCAATCTTAAATCTGTACACTTAGGCAATAAGTTACAGGAAATTCCGGACCATTGCTTTAATGAATGTGATATTTCTCTAATTGATATTCCTCAAGGGGTGTATGAAATAAGAGAAAGTGCCTTTGGCGGCAATAAGAATTTGGAAACAGTCAAGATGCCATCGTCAATAAGAATTATATCCAAAGAAGCCTTTGCCAAATGCACATCTCTTAAATATATTGATTTTCCGGAGGGATTGCATTACATCGGAAATGGAGCATTCCGGGAAACTGCCATCCCGGTCATTAATATACCCTCCACGGTTACTACCATAGGAGAAAGTGCCTTTGGATCGTGCGAGACTAAGCAAGTTATCATTGGAAATGGCACCACCGATGTTGGAGCATACGCTTTTAGTGGTGCGTCTATGCTTGAGGAATGTATAATAGGAGATAATGTTAAAGCAATAAATAGTGGAACTTTCAACAATTGCATACGATTAAAGAAACTCAAAATAGGTTCTTCAGTTACAACCATAGATGATGCTGCATTTGCTAACTGTACGTCACTTGAAAGCATAACAATTCCTGCAAGTGTGACGGAAATAGGAACAAAAACTGAATGGAACAGTAGTAGTCTGGAGGGAACCTATCTTCCATTTTATGGATGTACGTCTCTTAAATCAATTGTTTTTGAGGATGGTACAGCCAATCTAACTTTATCATGGCATAATTACTCCAACACTGGCGCCTCAATTTATAATAGAGGTATGTTTTATTGTTGTCCGCTTGAAGAAGTATATCTCGGAAGAAATATAAAATACAAACTGGCCTCTACTTCTTATGGCTCTTCTTATCCATTCGAGAGTTATCCGCAGTCCTACAGCTATTCAGCGTTTTACAATCAGTCTAAATTAATAAAGGTCACCATCGGAGAAAAGGTGACAAGCTTGCCTGATTACTTGTTTTACGGATGCAAGAACTTAGACAGGATAATCAGCATGGCATCGTCGGTTCCAGCTGTCGGAACATCTACTTTTATTGGAAGCTCCAATCCAAATACGGTAGTCAATGCAACTGCATACGTGCCTTACGGACGGAAATCAATTTATTCTTCTTCTAACAACTGGAAAGATCTCAAGTACATTAAGGAATGGTTCTATGACGATAACTGTTCTTACATTCCTTTAACCGCCTCAACAGCTGAGGTACAGGCTCATCCGACAAACCGTCCTGAATCGATTCAAATCCCTGCAACAGTCAATTGGTCGGAAGGAACTTTCTCAGTAACGGCTGTTGCGGATAAAGGTTTTGAGAACAACACAAATCTTACCACCATAACGCTTCCCGAAAGTGTTAAGACAGTCGGGTGCAAAGCCTTTTATGGCTGTTCCAAACTCTCAGCCGTTACTTTTAACGGACAAACTGCTATTGGGGACGAAGCATTCCGCAACTGCACATCTTTAATCAACGTCAGCCTGCCGTCCGGATTGAAAACAATAGGCGACCGAGCTTTTCAGAATGCAAACAGCATAACACAAATTGAATTCAAAGACGGAATAGAATCAATCGGCGCCTTTTCTTTCATGGACTGCAAGGCCCTCACCGCCGTGAGATTGCCCAATACTACCAAATCAATCGGCACTTCAGCTTTTGAAAACTGCGTAAAACTCACATACGCATCGTTGGGCGATAATCTGACTTCATTAGGAAATTCCGCCTTCAGGAACTGCTCAGTCCTTACAGAGATTTCGATTCCCGGCACAACAGTGACCGTAGGGGAAAAAGCATTTCAGAACTGTCGGACGCTTGCACTTGCCACTCTCAATTCTGGAATAACTACTATAGGAGGTTTTTGCTTCGACGGATGTTCAGAACTCTTGTCAATGACCATACCCGGTACTGTGCGAACAATAGGCGGAGGAAGTTTTAACGGCTGCACCGCCCTAACTTCGCTTACGTTTGGCAATAGCCAGTATAGCGTAGAGATACCGCAGTTCACTGATTCGCCGTTAAAGACTCTGCGAATAGGGCGAAATCTGACTTACACATATTCAAATACGCTTTCGCCATTCCGTGATAGGGCGACGCTGCGCCGAGTACTCTTTACGGGAGATAACGTGACAAATGTATATAACTATCTTCTCGATGGCTGCACGGGAATAACGACGATTACTCTTCCGGAAAGCCTTGTCTCAATTAATGAGTATGCTTTCCGCAACTGCTCCTCACTGCCTGAAATAGCATTGCCGTCTGCGCTAAGAAGCATCGGCGGTCATGCTTTTGACGGTTGTTCGGGTATTGAGAAGATTATTATAAATAACAGTGACAAGGCTCTGTCTCTCAGTACCGCCAACTCGATGTTCTCCGATAGTCCGATAAAGTCACTGTATGTAGGAAGAAATTTGTCATATAACGTCGGTTCATATACTTATCCTCGAGAACATGCTCCTTTCGCCCGGCAAGAAGAATTGACTGATCTTCAATTCTCTCAAGAGGGGAATATTACAAATATTCCGGCTTATTTCCTGTCCGGTGCTAAGAAGTTGCCGTCACTTACATTGCCCGAAGGAATCACTGTCATAAATGATTATGCTTTCGAGTCAAATTCGGCATTGACCACTATCTCTCTGCCGTCAACATTAACCAAGATAGGAGATTGCGCATTTTACTATGATCCTTCGATACCGTCACTGACTCTCCCTGACAACGTGACAAATGTGGGGCAAAGTGCATTCCGGTACTGCAGCGCTATGGAGTCGATTCATCTGTCGGAGAAGCTTTCGGCCCTTAACGAATATGTACTTTCAGGATGCTATGCGTTAAAGTCAATAATAATTCCGCCTTCGGTGACAGAGATACACACGGGAGCTTTCTACGGTGACAACTCATTGACCGATGTCACCATAGGCGATTCAGAGACTGAGCTGACCATCGGAATCGGTGGACAAGGCAAAGGAATGTTCTACAGCAATCCTTTAAAGAATGTTTATATCGGGCGTAATCTCAGATACACCTCCGACGCAGACAACGGCTTTTCGCCATTCAAAGACTTATCTACAATACAAACTGTAACATTCTCGCAGGCAGGAACAGTAACGCAATTATTACCCTACTTGCTTAATGGCTGTTCTTCCGTAAAGAATTTCATTCTTCCTGAAAGCCTTACATTCATTGGCGCGTATGCTTTTGCCAATATGGGTTCCCTTGAAAGCTGTATAATTCCCAATAATGTTACCACTCTTGGCGACGGGGCTTTCCAAAATGACGAATTACTGGCATCGGTAGTGCTATCCAATCAGCTGCCGGTTCTTAATAAGGATTTGTTCAGTAACTGTGTCGTTTTGGATAACCTTTCCATTCCGGCATCTGTTACAGAAATAAAGGACAACGTTTTCACTAAATGTACTTCTATGAAGAATCTCCGTGTCGAAAACGGCACGGAGGTGATGACAGTAGGGCGAGGCCGTAATGGCTCGACAAGTATGTTTAGGGATTGTCCTATTGAGAAACTTCATCTTGGCCGCTGGCTTACCTACGATGTAAACTCGTATACTTGTGCTCCTTTTGAAGGAAGGTCGAATTTAATCGAACTGACTCTTGGTGAAACTGTCGGAACTATCGGCAAGTATTTATTCATGAATTGCACGGCACTTCCGGAAGTCGTTATTCCAAGAGGTGTGGAATCAATTGGAGAGCAAAGTTTCTATAATTGTAAGTCTTTGTCTCGACTTACGTTTGGAGAAGGGTTGACCTCCTTAGGAGAAAGAGCATTTGCCAAAAACGTATCGCTCGACAACGTGAAAATGCCGTCTACATTAACGGCAATTTCCGACGGCTGTTTCTCAGGATGCACCAGCCTTGTGAATCTTGAACTTAACTCGGGTCTCGAAATCATCGGTCCGAGAGCATTTGAGAATTGCAGTAAACTTGCTTCGGTTGATATTCCTGCAAAAGTCTACGGACTTGGCGTAGAGGCTTTCCAAGGTTGTACATCATTATCCGTAGTTACAATTCCGGAAGGATCCATTAGCTCGGTTGGCGCCCGCGCGTTCAAGGGCTGTTCTAATGTGGGCTGGATCTCACTGGGCTCGAATGTCACATCCTTAGGTGTCAATTGTTTTGACGGTTGTACAAAAGTCGGCCATATCAAATCTTACAATACAATTCCTCCGGTAGGTTCTCCGGGGTTCCCGCAGAATGTGATTGACAACGGCACAGTGTTCGTTCCGGCCGATGCTGTACAGGATTATAAGGATTCAGATACGTGGTGGGAATTCTTCCAGATTCGTCCGATGACAGATGGCGAGTTTATAACCGCAATAACCCTGAGTCAGAATGAGGCTACTATCCGTGACACCGAGACACTGCGTCTTTCAGCCACGGCATCGCCCGACAATGCCACAGATGCCACCGTGCTTTTCCGCTCGAGTGACACGTCAATTGCAACTGTCGATAACGCCGGTCTTGTTTCCGGTAAGAAACCTGGCGATGTGGTTATTACCGCTTACGCTGCCGACGGTTCGGGCATCTATGCAACATGCTCAGTAAAGGTTATGCCTACTCTTGTTGAGCGGATAGAAGGCGAGTCTGAAATCAGTATTAAAGTAGGACGCTCCATGACGTGCGAAACAACTGTATATCCCGAAAATGCTACGGACAGAAGCGTTTCATGGAAATCGGACAATTCTTCAGCTGTTAAAGTTGACGAAAACGGAACTCTAATTGCCGTCTATGATGGAACAGCAAATGTAACGGCAACAGCCAACGATGGTTCGAGCGTTTCATTTACTTTCCGTGTGAACGTTGTGCCTCCCACATCCGGCGACTCCAACGACGATGACCGCGTTACCATTACGGATGCCGTCAATACCGCGAATTATGCGGTCGGGATAACTCCCGAAATATTCGTTTTCCGTGCAGCCGATGTGAATGCCGACAGCCGTATCACTCTTGCCGATGCTTCCGGAACAGTCACTATTGTGCTTGATCAGCCTGTTGCTGATTTATCGGTGGCTAAAGATAAAGCTCTTAACAGTACGACAAGCCACGACACAGATGTGCTCGTCATTGATGACTACTCTGCAAAAATCGGAGAAACCACTTCGGTATTCGTCGCTCTTGACAATACACTCGATTATGTCGCTCTCCAGGCTGACGTTACAGTCCCCGATGGTATGAAGCTTGCCGCTGTCAATATCGGCAATCGTGCGGAAGGAAATCACACTCTTGCCATGAAGCGTGTAGATGACCGAACAATGCGTGTGGCATTGTTTGATATCAATAATTCTATTTTTGCCGATAACGATGAGGCAATCCTCGAACTTGTCGTGAAAGTGAATGGAAGTGCTTCCCACCGCATAAGGATCAATAATATCCTTGCTTCCGATGCGCAGGCTCATGAATATGTCCTTACTGCCATCGGCGGTAATAATTCCGATCTGTCGGGCATTGACAGTGTCGGAATATCGAACATACGTATTGAGGCAACGGCAGACGGCATCAACATTTACAATGCCGAGGGTTCCGAGGTTGCAATCTATGCAGTGGACGGTACGATACTCTCACACTTCGTAGCATCTTCCGATGTGGAAAACCGAAATGTCGTTCCCGGTGTATATGTTGTTACCGCAGGCAACAGAACAGAAAAGATAATGGTTAAATAATCGCTCAAACGACTATGAAGAAATCATTATTGCAACGCATGCTGTTGACGCTGGCATTGCTTTTCGGAGCAATGTCGGCGGCATCGGCTGCCGACCGCTTTTATATGGAGGCGGCCAATATCGAGCCTGCCGAGACCCGTACTTTGGTTTTCTGCCTTGATAACGAGAACCCTTATTTTGGTTTTCAGGCAGATCTGAAACTGCCCGAAGGGCTGGAAGTGGTAGCCGAGAACGGGAAACCGGCAATCACGCTTTCGTCGCGAGCAGACAATTCATTCCAGATAGTAGGCAATACGCTGGCCGACGGTTCTCTGCGTTTCGGCACTTTCTCCACTTCCCATGCCTCATTTTCGGGGAACAGCGGAGCGCTGTTGAATATCAAGGTAAAAGCCGCCTCAGAGTTTGCCGGAGGTGAACTGACCGTTAAGGATATATTGTTTATCGGGTCCGGCAACAAGGACGTTGAATTCCCGGAAATCTCAACATCTTTAGGAACTGAACATATCGATAAAGCATTTATCCCTGATTTCAAGATAGCGGTCGGTGAAGCCACGCAAATATCCATCGAACTGTCAAATGAGACTTCTTTCACGGCTTTTCAGGCGGATATAACAGTGCCCGCAGGTCTTACAATTCAGGATGGTTCATTCCAGCTCAGTCAGCGCGCCTCCGACCACACTGTTTCTACAAAGAACTTCAGCGGTGGAAGAACCCGTATCGCATGTCTGTCTTTGTCCAACACCCCGTTTTCGGGCAACGACGGCGCATTGGTAAGTTTCACAGTGGTGGCAGATCAGAATATCGCTGAGAAATCAGAGATTCGATTGGACAATGTTATATTCACAATGCCGAATGCCCGCGAATACATCCTTCCGAATTCTATTACAGAAGTGACGGCCATTAAGAATTCAGGCATTGAAGCCAGCTCAATAGATATAGCCTCTGTTACCATTGAGGGTAAGACTATAATTGTCGAAGGGCTGCCGGCAAACGCTTCAGTTCGTCTGTTTGATTTGACCGGGAGGGTCAAGGCCTCCGCGTCCGGGGAACGGCCGGTGCAGATCAGAGTGGAACAAGCCGGAGTATATGTATTGTCGGTGGGCAGCAGTTCCAAAAAGATAGTAATACTGTAATTGACAAAACTTTCATAAACGTCCTGAGTTGACTGTCAAGTTGATTCAGGACGTTTTTTATTGTCGTTCCATATTTGGAATGTCGCTAAAAACGACGGAGAGGTGAGGAGCAGGGAAAAATATGGGGAGAAATGTTTGCTTTTGTGTGGGGTATGTGTTATATTTGTGGAAACATTAGAAGAGAATGTTGTTTCATAGTACCAGTGGTAAATTAAGCAATGTGAGTCTGCGCGACGCCCTGTCCATAGGCTTCGACGCTGATGGTGGCATCTTTATGCCTGATTCGGTTCCCGCTATTCCGCGTGCGTTTTTCCGCAACATCTCCGAAATGTCGCTCTGCGAGATAGGCTATGTGGTGTGTAACACCATCTTCGGCAGCGCCCTGAGTGCCGCGCAGATTAAGACTCTTGTCGATGATGCTCTTGATTTCGAGGTGCCGGTGCGTCAGATCGACGATACCGACGGCCTTTATGTAATGGAGCTGTTTCATGGACCTACGCTCACGTTCAAGGATTTTGGCGCACGCTTCATGGCGCGTCTGGTGCCGCTGATTCTTCCCGATGCAGGCACCCGCACGGTGATTCTTGCCACGTCGGGCGACTCGGGTCGTGCCGTGGCCGATGCATATCGCGCCATGCCGGGTACGCGTGTGGTCGTGGTGTTTCCAAAAGGGGCGCTTTCGCGCGAACAGCTCGCCATGTTTGCCGACACTCCCAATGTCAAACCCGTGGAGGTGTCAGCCAGCTACGGCGACTGTCAGCGGCTTGTCAAAAGCGCTTTGCTCGACGCCGACCTTAACCGGCGCGTGCCTCTGATGCCGGGCAATTCGGTGAATGTGGCCCGGCATTTCGGCAGTGTGATATATGTGTTCCATGCCTATGCCCGTGCCATGCAGTTGCGTCCCGATGCTCGCGAGGTGCTGCTCAGCATCCCTTGCGGTAATCTCGGTTCGCTTTCCGCTGCGCTGATGGCGAAAAAGATGGGGCTGCCCGTCGACCGCTTCATTGCAGCCAACAATGTCAACGACACATTTGTTGAATATCTTAGGACTGGCAGCATTGCAGACCGTTCACGTGCTACCCGCACCATGGTCACAGCCATGGATGTGGCGAATCCGTGGAACCTCAGCCGCATATCCGATCTCTACCATGGTGACCTCGATGCCCTGCGGCGCGATGTGGATGCCGTGGCACTCACCGACGGTGAAATCCTCGACACGATCCGCCGGGTTTATGACCGGTGCGGCTATCTGCTCGATCCCCGGGGCGCTGCGGCGTTCAAAGCCATGGAGGGGCGCACTGACGCCCACACCACCGGCATAGTGATGGCAACGGGCCATCCTGCCATGGCTTCCGAAGCAGTAGCGGCTGCGGTCGGAACCGGCGTAGCGCTGCCCCGTCACCCTAATCTGCCCCATGGCCGCAAAGCGCCCGGTGTGGCTCCCGTGCCGGTAGCCGTGGCAAAGATCGCTCCGTCGCCGTCGGCTCTCGCCAGAGTCATCCTTGAAGAATGAAACTGTTTAATCCTAAACTCAATACTATATAACATGGCAAACAAACGTGAACTCAAGAAAGAAATCCGCAAAGTGTGCGGCGACATCGCCGCCGAGTGTCTTCTGGCGAAATATCTGATCAAAGGTGCCGACGGAAAGGCTCTTAACGCAGTCATCAACGATGTGGCCGATCTCCAGATTTCGGCAGTCGACAATGTGACTTTCTCTTTCGACAAGCTGCCGCACGATTTCGAAAACCGTGCTGAATACAACAAGGCCCGTCACACCTACTTCGCGAAGGCCTACGCTTCGCTGCGTACTAAATTTTACGGCAAAGTCAACGAAATTGTCAGGAATATGAACGCCGCCATTCCGCAGGAGGCTCGCGATGCCGTCAAAAAAGCCTAAGCATCTGCCCACTGGCCGGCTCTAAATTGAATTTTCATACAATTTCATATGAATTTAGCACGACGATTGCTTAAATGGATGGGGTGGGGCGTAGAGGTGTCGGTGCCCGACCTCCCCAAAGCCATAATATGTGTGGCGCCCCACACGTCCAACTGGGATTTTCTCATCGGTGAGCTGGCCATACGCGCTGTGGGGCGCAAAGCCGGATTCATGATGAAATCGTCGTGGTTTTTCTTCCCGTTAGGGTGCCTGTTCAAGGCTCTCGGTGGCATACCCGTCAAGCGGCGCAACAAACAGCAGTCGCTGGTCGACGTGATGGTGCAGCGATTCAACGCCGAGCAGCGGCTGGTGGTGGCCATTACCCCTGAGGGCACGCGCAGCCGCACCGCGACATGGCACACGGGCTTTCTTCGCATAGCCCGTGAAGCCAATGTGCCGATAATGCTGGCTGTGATCGATTTCCGCATGAAGAAGGCGATAATCAACGATATGTTTATTCCCACAGGCGACACCGAGGCGGATATGCGTGTGATAAAGCAGTATTACAAGCCATTCACCGGGCGGCATCCTGAAAATTTCACTACGGAATGACAGCCGGTACCGATAACACGCTGACAAAAGTGCAGCCGCTCACTGTGGCCGCCCTGTCGCTCGACATCGCCAAAGGAAATCCTGCGGAGAATCTCAGGCGGGTGGAATACATGATCAAGGCGCTGCCGCAGGAAACCGATGTGGTGGTTGTGCCTGAACTGTTCACCACCTCTTTTATGAAAGATACCGACGCGATGCTCGGCTGTGCCGAGTTTCGCGAAGGAGCAACGATGCGTGCAATCCGCCAGATGGCGCATGAATATGACATGTTGCTTTGCGGTTCGTATCTCGGCAAGGATGACAGCAGCGCCGGCACGCTATATTACAATCGCGGGTTTATGGTACTTCCCGACAGTTCCACACATTTCTACGACAAGCACCATCTGTTTTGTCTGTCGGAGGAGGCCCGGTTGCTGACCCATGGACATCGCAGGCCCCCCATTGTGAACTTCCGTGGCTGGAATCTGTCGATGATCATATGCTATGAACTCCGGTTCCCGGTGTGGGACCGCAATGTGGATATGGCTACCGACGTGATGCTCGTGCCGGCCAACTGGCCGGTGGCGCGTGGCTATGCATGGAGGCATCTGCTGATTGCGCGGGCAATCGAGAATCAGTGTGTGATGGTGGGGTGCGACCGCTCGGGCAGCGATGACTACGGCGAATATGGCTCGCTGGCGATGATCTGCGACGAACTTGGCCGACGCATCACTCCACCGCTGACCGAAGCTCCCGAGGGGTGTCCGCCTCCGGTAGCCTTCGGCCGGGAGATCGCCACCGATTACGGACCTGTGCTTGTTGCTACATTTGATTATGACAACGTGGCATCACTACGGAAGTGGCTTCCCACCGACCGCGATGCCGACTGTTTCACCCTCCACAGCAAAACTACCCATTAGACCAATAGGACTAATTGGACCAATTGGACTAATTAGACTAATTGGTTTAATGTTAATTCAGGAAAAATGAAATTCAGATATTGTCCCGATTGCGGGGCGCTTCTTTCGGGTCGCGTGCTCGGCGACGAGGGGCTGGTGCCCTGGTGCGAGCGTTGCGGCAAACCTTGGTTCGACATGTTCCCGTCGGCTGTGATAGGTCTGGTCTATAATTGTCGCAACGATGTGTTGTTGCTTCGTCAGAATTACATTTCCACGCAGTTCTGCAATCTTGTTTCGGGATATATGAAGCCGGGGGAGGATGCTGAAAGCTGCATGGTGCGCGAAATCAAGGAGGAAACAGGCCTTACGGTTGACCTTTTGGAGCCGGTGTGCACCAACTGGTTCGCCAAAAAGAATATGCTGATGATTGGTTTTTTTGCCCGCGTGAAGGATGACGACGGCCTTCCCGGGGGGTGTCACGCCCCGCTGACTCTATCTACGGAGGTTGATGGTGCGGAATGGCACCGTCCGGAGGAGATAGTGCCGCTCGTTCATCAGAAACCGACCTCCACTTCGCGTATTCTCGCTCTGAGGTTTCTCGACCGTCTTGCGGATGAGCGGAGATGAGTCTGGCTTCAGAGATGGGTTGATAGCACGCGACCGTGGCCGGTGATGGTTACGGAGGGGATTTCGGCGGGAATGAGTACCGATGTGCCCTGAGGGAATGAAACGGTTTCGCCGTCGGGAGAAGTGATTTTAAGATCGCCGCCGATATTCACCAGAATGGTAAAAGAATCGCGCCGGGCGAAGTCGAGCGATGTCTCGCCGGCCACATTGATGGCGTCGGTGGTGAAATACTGGCATTTGCCCAGCTGCAGAGTCTGTCCCGGGGAGGGGAGAAGGTTGTGATGCTCCTCCACGGTGTCGTGGAAGTCGATGGCGTCGACTGATTGCTCTACATGGAGTTCGCGAGTGCGGCCCTGCGAGTCGCGACGGTTGTAGTCGTAGATGCGGTATGTGATGTCTGATGCCTCCTGTATCTCTACCACTAAATTGCCTTTCCCGAGAGCATGTATGCGGCCGGAAGGTATGAAAAACACATCACCTGACTTGACAGGTATTCTGCGCAGCACGCTGATGATATTGCCCGATGCCACCAGTGAATTGAATTCTTCAGGGTTCACTCTGCGCGTAAGCCCCAGATAGACAAAGGCATCGTCGAGCGGCTCAAGCGCATACCACAGTTCTGTTTTGCCTAATGCGTTGTGACGGCGGAGTGCAAGTTCGTCGTCGGGATGCACCTGAATCGACAATGTGTCGTTTGAATCGATAAATTTCACGAGCAGCGGGAAAGTGCCTTTCCATCGTTCGCTGACATGTTTCCCGAGCATTTCTACGGGAAAACGGGCGCAAAGCTCATTGATTGTGGTGCCTTTGTATGTGCCTTCCGCTACCACCGATTCGTGGCCGGGCAGCGGGGAAATTTCCCATGATTCGCCAATGTCATGACGTGGGGAATCTATCCCTTTTAAGCGGGCGATGCGCTCGCCGCCCCATATTACCGGTTTGAAGCAGGGAATAAATTTCAGTATAGGCAGCATATCTGTGAATTAGAGATGAAATGCAGGTGTGTCGGATAAAGGATAAACTACCCGCAAGCCCGCCGACACAGGCGGTTGGCCTGAGTGTCAGCGGGCGGGTAGTGTGGTGTGCGTGACAAGCGGCATGAAATTCAGTTGTTTACCGGTAATTTCAGCCGACAGGATCAGTTGGCTGCTTTGGCAGGGAGACCGAGTTTGGCGCGGAGGAGGGGAGTGACGTCAACCACATCCTTCGACGAGAAGAGTGATACGCCGGCAGGGAAAATCATTGTGTAGCCGCCTTCCTGGCCTACGGCCTTGATGGCATTGATGACTTTTTCCTGAACGGGAGCGGAAAGCTCCTGCTGCTTGCGGTTGATCTCCTGCTGGGCGGTCATGAGGAACTGCTGGGCTTTCTGGCCAAGCTCGTTGATTTCCTGCTGACGGCGGTCGAGAATCGACTGGGGAGTTTTGCCCTCTTTCTGAAGATTCTGGAATTCGGTGTACTTGGCTTCCACTTCCTGCTGGAGCTTCTGATATTCTGCTTCGTAGGTTTTGCTGACTTCTACGAGTTTAGCTTCGATGTCTTTCATTTCGGGCATGTCGGCTGCTACTGATTCAGCTTCGACGGTGCCGAATTTCTGTGCCATTGCGCACATCGGGAGGGCCAGAACGATGGCCAGGAGGATTTTTTTGATCATTGTTTCAGATGGTCTATTATAGATTGTTAGTTTGAATATCCGAGTTTGGCGAGCACCTCGTTGGAAATATCAATTCTCGGAGAGGCGAACACGATGTTGGCCGATGAGGCGCGGTCGAAGACGCACTGGTATCCGCGTTCTTCCGACACTTTCTTTACGGCATTGTAGACATCGTCCTGAATCGGTTTCATCAGAGTCTGACGTTTCTTGTAGAGTTCACCCTCGGGACCGAAATATTTGTAACGGAGGTCGGTGGCCTCTTTTTCTTTGGCCACGATTTCCTCCTCGCGTTTCTTGATCTGCTCCTCGGTGAGGAACACTTTGTCGGCGAGGTATTTTTTATACATGGTGTCGGCGTCGCGGCTGACCTGCTCCACCTCTTTCTGCCAACGGGCCGAAAGCTGGCGCAGCTGTTCGTTGGCCATCTCGTAGTTGGGCACCTGCTTGAGGATATATTCCATGTCGACCAGTGCGAACTTCTGGGCTGAAGCTCCGAGCCATGCGGCTATCATCACCGTGAGTGTGAGGAGTATTTTTTTCATAATGAATTCGTTTTTAGTGTAGAGTTAAATGTCTACCTATTAAGACAATCGGAGAGAGAAAAGGTTTAACACCGGCGGATGTGCCTCTTCATCGGTCCGTGGATCAGAATTCCTGGCCGAGGATGAAGTGGAAGTGGCTGCCGCCTTTCTCGCCGAATACCTTGTCGAAACCGTAGGCCCAGTCGATACCCATCATTCCGACCATGGGGAGGAAGATGCGGATGCCGGCGCCGGCCGAACGCTTGAGGTTAAATGGCGAGAAGTCTTTAACCGTGGTCCAGGCATTACCGCCTTCGGCGAATACCAGACCGTAGATAGTGGTGGAGGGCTGCAGCATGAAGGGGAAGTGCAGCTCCACACCCAGGCGGGTGTAAGCATAACCCTCGCGGCCCCATGGTGTGAGCGAACCGTTTTCATAACCGCGCAGGGCTATGGTCTCGGTGGCGTAGGTGTAGGAACCGCTCATGCCGTCGCCGCCGACATAGAAGGTCTCGAAAGGTGAGCGGAGCCACTTGTTGTAGCTGCCGAGCAGACCGAAATCGGCGCGGGTCATCAGCACGAGTGTCCACTGTCCGTCGACATCGGTCAGCGGGGTGTAGGTGCGCGATTTAAAGCGGAGTTTCCAATATTCGATCCAGTGGTAGAGTTCCTTCTTGGCCTCTGTGGTGTTCTCCTGATAGAGCTTGCCCCAGTTCTTTTTGCCGAAAAGCGAGGCGGGGGGCGTAAGTTGCAGATTCAGCGAGAATGTGGAACCGCGGCGTGTGTAGAGGGGGTTGTCGATTGAGTTGCGTGCCAGCGTGAGGCCGAGCACGAGTGCGTTCGACGTGCCGTTGTTCATATAGTAGAGGTATTCCCAGTTCTTGAGGTAATACCAGTTGTAGCTCAACTCGGTGGTGAATGTGAAATAGTCGTCGGGCCAGTTAAGACGCTTGCCGAATCCCACGGTGACACCAACCATCTGGAGCACCTTGTTGGGGTCGTAGGCATTTTCGATCGAGCTTTGATAATAGTCGTTGTAGTAGTTCGAGCCGTAGCCGTAACCGTAGCCATAACCGCCATAGAGATAGGGGTTGGCCCAGTTGGAGTTATAATATGATGAGTTTACACCTGTCTGGCGGCTGTAGTATGCCGAAATCTGAAGCGAGTTGGGACGCTTGCCGCCAAACCACGGGTCGAGGAACGACACGGAGTACATCTGGTAGTAACGTGCGTTGGTCTGAGCCGAGATGGTGAATGTCTGACCCTCGCCCTGCGGAATAATGCCTTTGTAGGAGCCGGGGCGGAAAAGATTCTTTATGGAGAAGTTGGTGAACTTAAGAGCCACCTTGCCGATGATACCGGTCTGACCCCAGCCGAGCGAAAGCTCTATCTGGTCGTTGGCCTTGGATTCGAGGTTGAAGACCACGTCGACGGTGCCGTTCTCCTCGTTGGGCTGCACGTCGGGAACCATGTTTTCGGGGTTGAAGTGGCCTGTCTGGGCAATTTCGCGCAGAGAGCGCATGACATCGCTTTTTGAGAAAAGTTCGCCCGGTTTCACACGCAGGTCGCGGCGGATAACCTTTTCATACAGTCGGTCGTTGCCGGCGATCACCACCTTGTTGACTCGGGCCTGATTGCCTTCGAACATGCGCAGTTCCAGGTCGATGGAGTCACCCACGATGTTCTTCTCGATGGGCATGAGCTGATAAAAGAGGTAGCCCTTGTCCATGTAGACGTTGGCCACAGCATCGTCGTCGGTGGTCAGGCGCTTGTTGAGCTGCTTCTGGTTGTAGACCTGACCGGGGTGCATGTCGAGCACATAGTTGAGCTGGTCGGTGGTGTAGAGGGTGTTGCCCACCCACGAAATGTTGCGGATGTAGTAGCGTTTGCCTTCGTCGATGTTGATGAATACATCCACCTTGTTTTCGCCATAGGGGGCGACGGATTCGCTGACGATGCGGGCGTCGCGGTAGCCTAATTCGTTATATTTTTCAAGAATGCGGTTGAGGTCGTCGCGGTAATCCGATTCTACAAACTTCTTCTGGGAGAAGAGCTTGAGGAGGTTGCCCGATTCGTTGGTCTTCTTGATAACCCGCTTGAGCTTGCTGTCGGAAAGCACATTGTTGCCGTCGATGTAGATTTTGTGCACTTTGACTTTGGAGTGCTTGTTGACGTCGATGTGCACTATCATCTCGTTTTTATGGCTGAGATCCTCTTCGAGCCACACTTTCACCTGGGCATTGCCGAAACCTTTCTCGTCGAAATATTTTTTAGTGATTAATTCTACACGGTTGACAATGTTCTGCGTGATCTGATTGCCTTTCATGAGCTGGAGGCGCTTCTGCAGTTCCTCGCGCTCGCTCTTTTTCATGCCCCCATAGCGTGTTTCCGAGATACGGGGCTGTGTGCGCAGGTTGATTACCAGCCACACCTTGTTTCCGGCCATCTTTTCGGCGATGATCTGGGCCTGGGCGAAAAGTCCCTGCCGCATGAGCCGTTTCACGGCGGCTGTGATGTCGTTGCCGGGGATCTCCACTTCATCTCCCACTTTCAGCCCGGAGTAGCCGATGACGATATAGTCCTCGTAGTTGTCGGCGCCGGTGACGCGAAGCCCGGCGATCTCATATTTCGAGGGGACGCCGGTGTAGACTATGGTGGGGTTGTAGATGGTGTCGGCGGGAGCCTGTGCGGCTGCGCCGGGGGCTACAATTGCTATCAGAATCAGCAGGAGAGGTAATAACCTGTATCTCATATATGATGGAATGTCGTTGTAAACGTGATGATGGATGTCATGGCCGGTTTTTGCCGACCTGTTCGCTTGTTTTACCGAAGCGTCGCTCGCGGCTCTGATAGAGTCTGACGGCTTCGATGAAATCTTCCTTGTTGAACTCGGGCCAGAATTTGTCGGTGACCACGATTTCGGAATATGCGATTTCCCAGAGCAGGAAATTGCTGACGCGCATCTCGCCACCTGTGCGGATGAGCAGATCGGGATCCTGGCAGGGGAGAGTGGAGGTGGAGAGCCGTGAGGCCAGCACATGCTCGTCGATGTCGTCGGGGCTGATACGCCCTGCGGCGACGTCGGCTGCGATCAGCTGTGCGGCGCGGGTAATGTCCCAGCGTCCCGAATAGCTCAGCGCAAGGTTGAGCACCAGCCCGTTGCAGTGGGCAGTGTCGTCGAAGCATTGCTGCAGACGGCGGCGTGGATCCTCAGGCATGCGGTCGAAATCGCCTATCATGCGCAGGCTCACATTGTTTTTGATCAGGTCGGGGGTCTCGCGCTGTATGGCTATGCCGATGAGGTGCATCAGTGCGTCGACCTCGGCCTGCGGGCGGTTCCAGTTCTCTGTGGAGAAAGCATAGAGGGTGAGACACTTCACGCCTAATTCCGAAGCTATTTCGGTGATTTTGCGCACAGTGTTCACTCCTTCCACATGACCTTCGGAGCGGTCAAGACCACGCTGCTTGGCCCAGCGGCCGTTGCCATCCATGATGATGGCGACATGCGCGGGGATGCGGGCGGGGTCGATGCTTTCGGGCAGATGGTTCATTATCGGGTGTGGGATTAATCGACGTAATGGCAGGTGGCGCAGCGCTCGCCGAACTCATAAGTCACTGAGAACGTGATGTCGGAATACCAGTCGGTGTTCCTCGCAAACGAGCTTTTGATCTGGTGCAGGTCGCTGAGCGGACCATCCATATGGTCGGAAAATACTTTAGTCATTGAGAACTCCAGAGCGAGATTGAGTCGCGGGCGTGCCTTGTATTTCACGCCGAAGGCCATGGGTATGTTGAATCCGAGGTTGGTATTGCCGTCGCATGTCGACAGCGATACTCCTAATCCGACGCCCAGATAGGGAGTCCATCGGCGCAGACGTTTGTATGTCTCGCCGATACCGTAGGGGAGGAAGTTGAATTCCAGGCGCTCCTGCAGGTCGAATACAGTGGATTTGAAGGAATACTCCGCGCCGTCGGGAAAGACGTCGTCCATGTCGGCGGTGTTGCCGCTGAGTGTGCGGTAGCCTACGAGTGTGCGCAGGCACCAGCGCACGTCGGGAAGATAGCGGAAAGTGAGACCTGCCGACAGCCCGGGGTGTGCGAATATGCTGCTTGATGCATCGCCGACGTAGCCCGACATGCCCACCTGTCCGCCGAAGTCGAACTTATAAGGGGCATCCTGAGCCGACGCGCGGTGCGCGATGGCCGAAGTCAGGATGAGCATTGTTATGGCGATGAATATTCGTTTCATTTCAGAGTGAGAGAGCGATGGAGTGAAAGTGAGAGGTTATTGCAGTGGCTTGGCTTTCAGGTGATTTACTACTCCGCTCCAGTATTGGTCACGCAGGCGGTCTGAGATGTCGTAGCCTCCGAAGATGTAGAGATAGGGGCATTCCCATTCGGTGATGGGTTTTACTGCGAGCGTGGTGGCGCCGTCCTCGGTGAGCAGCTTGTCAAACACGAGGAGCGAACCGTCGGATGCCAGGGGAAGAATGTAGGCCGGGAGCTGCAGATACTTGCTGCCGCGGCTCCAGTTTACGCCCATATCACGTGATATCCATGTCTCGCTGCTTATGCCTTGCGGGATTCTGCCGCCGAAAGCTATCAGCACATTTTTTCGCGAGGTCTGCCAGTTGATGGTGTCGGTCTCCGCGATGGTGTATTCGGTCATCTGCCATCCTGTGCCTTCGGGCAGAACGTTGCTGACTTCGATCCAGCGCGAGCCGTCGAAAGCCCAGGTGCCGGTGTAGGAGCCTGCCGCATTTTTGCCGCCGGTGATCACAACCTGCGGTTTGCGTGCCCATTTCGTTGAGAATGAAGCGGCGGCGCTGTAGCCCTCAACGGGGAAACGGTTGGCGATGGCTGCTCCGGCTGTGGGCCATACCGAGGGGGGATATGCCGCGTAGGTGCGGTTGCCGGCGTTGTTTTTCACGCCGATAATGCCATCTTCGTAAGGTGCCGAGATTGCTTCCCAGTTGCTGTCGACCATTGAGAAGTTGTGGCCGCCGTCAGTGCTCATATAGAGCTGGCCGTTATTGTCGGTGACGAACAGTGTGCCGTTGGCAGTGGCTGTGAACGAGTTGGTGTCGAGGGTGCCGTGGGCAGGGAAAGCGGGGCTGATCATTGTCTGTGCCCACTGACCCGAGCCTGTGGTGGGCGAGGGAATGAATGTGGTTATGGCGAAGGAGCCGTCGGGAGCGGTGCTGAGAGTCAGGGCGTTGTCGCCGACCTTTACGGTTTTGGAACGTGTCATTCCTGTCACGCCTTTCAGCTTTCCGGCATTTACTTTGTCCCAGTAAAGCGAATCGGTCACTTCACTGTAGACGTTGACCGACACTTGATAGTCGCGGGTGTTTAATCCGTCGGCGGCTACCATGTGCAGTTTAACCGGGCCGCGTGAGAAGTCGATGGCGACATTCTGGTCAGCCAGATAGTCGAGCGTCTGTTCGGGCTTTTCACCGGCTGCAGGAACTATAAACTGAATGACACGGCATTCATCGCAGTTGAGCTTGACCTTAAGCGCCTCGGTCTTGGTGTCGCAGGGTAAGGGATTGGCATTGAAAATCCTTGCATCAATCAAGTCGATGGAGAAAAACACCGAATCGAGATTGTTGAGAATCGCCTTGTCGGCTTTAAGATTGAACGATGTGATCTGAGTGCCGGAATAGTTGGCCGGGTCGTTATTCCAGGGAGTGTCGGAGGAATTGCAACCGGAGAAAGCGACCATGGCACCCGCAGTCATCGTCACTGCAAGGCAATATGATAGAAATCCTTTTTTCATTCGTATGTATATAAATAGGTGTAGGTGTGACTACCTACAACCATTCAAATTGCAAAGTTAGCAACATTTTTGGAAACAACGGGCAGAACGTGCCCCAAAAATGACGCTACCGTTGTAAATGATACTAATTTGCACCGCAAAATTATATTTTCCACACATAATACCCAATGGGACATGTCGATTTTAAATATTTTTTCAAAAACTTTCACCCTCATTCACTATTGCGGAAATCGCGACAGTTCTAAATCTTGCCTTAGAGCTTGTTTAATAATAAATGTTATCGATAGGGCGGTCACTGTTCGAGCAGATTTCTGCTTGCGTTGAGGGAGTTATGGGGGTCCATAACGACCGATGCGCAAACAGAAAGATGCCGGACAGTGGCCGACACAAGGTATTATTTTCATGACCTTCACATCTATTAAAATTTATTTTCATGTTTATTAGTAATATCTTTAGTGAAAAGTTACCTTTGTTTCGCATATCCCGGCCAGCTTTCGCCCTGTTACTCAGTCGTGTACACACGTACACTCCTTCGTCACACGACGAAATCAGTCTCTGGATATGCGACCCTATCGGCAACATTTATTTTTAAACAAGCTCTTAAACATAAGTAGAGGAAACGGTCAGTGTCAAAGGCCTCAGAGAGGTGCTGTGGCCGTATTTACAGCATGGTGTTAACAAATGTTAACCGAGTTTGATCGGGCTATTTTAGAAAAGGAATAATAGGGGAAAGCAAAATGTCAGCGATATGCAGTTAGTTTTGACAAAAAGAAGCTGATATGGTGTAAATTAATCAATATCGCGTAAAATAATGTTAAATTAAAGCATTTTTCTTGTCAAAACGTTTGCTGCCTCGTGAAATCTCCATAACTTTGCAACGTGTTTTTCATGGTATTAGATTTAAGGTTAACTAAGATTGGTTGTCGGGAGACAATCAATTTTTTTTGTACCTTTCCGAATCGACCTGTTATCCATTTTATATAAGTTATCAAAAGTGGCTGCCTTATACAAAAACTGCATTCAGTGTCGGAACCAGTTTATGTAGATGAATGTTAGATATAAAATATGGCGAATATTGTTTTGTGCATTTAAATTCGTATATTTGTAGCACATCTTGCCATTATGTCAGCAATCAATCTGTTTATATTTTATGCCTTACTCCGACTGGACATATAACTCCCGAAATCCTATCCGCCGATTTTCACATCGGCGTCGTTTCAGTCAGCTCTGCAAACTTCTGTCCCGTTATACCGGAGCCGGTAAGGATATGCTCGATTTCGGATGTGCCGACGGGCATCTAATCTATCTTCTCGGCGATGGTGATTCAACAGGCTGTACCTATTGTGGATATGACCCGTATCCCGATAAATTGACTCATCCGGAAGTGACAATTTATGATAACTTCGACGAGATATTGTCATCTGGCAAAATATTCCATGTGATTACTTGTCTCGAAGTTCTTGAGCACTTCGCGCCACACATGCAACGGCGGCTCATTAATCAGATCAAATCAGTGCTTGCCCCCGGTGGCATTCTTATTGTATCCGTGCCTGTTGAGAGCGGTTTGTCAGGGTTATTCAAGGGTGTTGTGCGTAAACTCACCGATTCACAGCGGCGTTACCAGTATACGTGGCGTAATTTGTGGCGCACTCTGCTGGCTCGTCCTCTTTCAGAATTTCGTCAAGGCGATGGTTATCTCGACCATATAGGTTTTTATTTTAAGGATCTGCGTCCGCTTCTCGAACGCGAATTTGAAATCATCAGTATATCACATTCTCCATTTCCGATTTTCGGCGCGGCGTTTAATTCGCAGATCACCTGCATTCTTAAAGTTAAAGATTGAATGCCCAATATTCTCTTTTGAGATGATAATTTGTATGCAGTCTGTTTTGTAATTGTCTGAAAATGGGTGTCTTTGCACTGAGAAATGAATTTTTACCGCAAGGTTTCCCCTCCTCTGATTTTCTGTATACAAAAATAGCCTCCGGCGACGGAGGCTATGGATAGGGAGACTGTTGATAAAGATGAATGTAACTTTATTTTGTCGCAGTGAGAATCGCGATGTTGTTGAAATAAGAGGGGAAAGAGATGGATCCGTTGCGGGTTTGCGAGGTGGCTCCTGTACATAAGTCGCGCAGAGTAGTGCCGTCGGGGAATATATCTGCGGTTGTTATTGGCTTGCTGTTATCGGCATGGATGCGGATGAGTAGGGTGTCAGTGTCGTTATAGCGTACGCATGTGTGGGTGTCAATGGTGCGTTGACGTCCCCGGCCTATTACCGGATTATTGCTACGGATTTGGCCTAATGTGGCCACATGTTTCATTCGGGCGGAATCGACGCTGTGCCAGTCCATGTCGGAGCGAAATGCCTGATCAGAATCGACGTTGAAGCGGGCGTCGTTTAGACCGCGGCCGGTCTCGTCGCCATAAAACAGCTGGACGGCGCCAGGCGACAGCATCAGAGAGGTGAGGCAATCGATCATATTGGTCTGATCGGCATCGCGGTGGTATGAGTTGTTGAGGTAGCTGAAGGGGTGCCAGTCAGAGTGTGCGGCCACGCTGTCGGCATAAGCCTGCCAGGTGTATACGATGTTGTCGAGGTCGCCATGTTTTGGAAAATAGAAATTGACCATGCTGGAGAACCCGGCGTCGGCGTAACCTGGTTTGTAGTCGATTGAGGCGCAATCAAAATCGCCGGTCATATAGAACTTGTCGCGCCATTGCGCCGCTTTGTCACCGGGGTGTTTTTCGCGCCAGCGGATGAGCGCGGCGTTGCAGGCTTCGTTAAGCTCTTTCCAGCGGTTGAGGTGCACATTCTCAACTATGTCGCAACGGAAGCCGTCAATGCCGAATTCCTCTACCCATGATGCTATCCACGCTATGACATATTGCATCGGATTCCAGTCGCGGTCTTCTCTGAGCGGGCGCGCCGAGGGGTTCACCCATGCGTCGTTGGATTTCCCTTCGCGTTCCCATTTGCGATGCAGAAACTGCGGAATTCTCACCGGGTCATCGCTCTCGTCCTTGAAATCGGGCATGCCGAATAGGGTAGCCTGAAGGGGATCTGTTTCGTTCCAGTTTTCGTCGGGCATTCGAATCCAGCCGCGATTATACCATCCGTTCCAGCCGGTGCGACCCTCAAAGAAACGGTCGAAACTCCATTCCCTGATGTGTCGCGCGGCCTGCTCCTCGGTAAGTCACGTGTCGGCGAAGCCCTGCTGCACGGCGTCGAGCAGGGTAGGGTAGCCCGGGTCGTTGAGGTTGGCCCCGAGCATCACCCTGATGCCCTGCGAATGGAGGGTGTCGACCAGCTCGCGGAACTCTGCGACCGTTCCGTAATTCTTGTCGATCTGTGTGTAATCCAAAGGATAGTAGCCGTGATAGCCGTAATGCGGGAAGTCGTTGACGGCGCCGCTACCCGACATCCAGCCATGAATCTGCTCGTAAACGTCGGTCATCCACACCACATCAACGCCCAGGTCGGTGAAATAGCCTTCTTTGGCTTTCTTTAGCATGCCGTTGAAATCGCCTCCATGAAAGGTGGCGGCATTAAGTCGCTCATTGCCATAGTCGGTGATGCGGCCATAGTTTAGGTCGTTTGTTGTGTCGCCGTTGCAAAACCTGTCGGTGATTACAAAATACACCGTGGCGTTGCCCCAGCTGAAATTGTCAGGTGCTTTCGCCGCCGGGAACAGGGGCGGCAACAGCAGCATCAGCAAAGTGATGAGATTGATGGTTTTCATAAGTGACTGCTCTAAGTTATGGTGCAGCAAAATTATGCACTTATGCAAAACCTCGCAATACTGATTTTTAACCACATCTGTCACAGGAGCTTCATGGCGGTGGCGGCCGCGACGGCTTCCGTTGAGTTGCTTACGCTGAGTTTTTCGATGATATTCTGCCGGTGACGGTTCACTGTGTGGATACTGATTCCGAGCAGACCGGCTATCTGTTTGCTGGCTTTCCCGTCCTTGATGAGGCGCATCACCTCTTTTTCCCGGCGCGAGAGCACTTGATTGCGGCGGGTGGTGATTGACAGCGGAGTCACGGCGCCTGAATCGGAGTTGATCAGCACGGGAGAAATTCCGGTCATCTCCTCCTGGTTAGGAGAAATGCAGTATCGGCACAGAATCAGCCAGATTTTGCCGGCGGGGGACGGATGAATTATCTGGGTGCTGTTGTCGAAGTAGATGTACTCTCCGTAGCGGTTCTGCATGCGGATGCGGCATGCTGCCTTGTGGTGTAATTTTTCCGCGTCCGTCAGCGGATTGATGAATTTGAAAAACTCATATTCAAGCATGCGTTTGTCGACGAGATCCTCGGGATGTATTCGGGAATAAATTGCATCTTCGTCGCTTGATTCATAGGTCGCAATATAGTGAGGCAGGTCGGAAAGCCCGAGAATATATGCAATTTTGCCGGAAAAAATGTGACACCGGTCGGCCGATGCATCGGTGATCACATCCATCTCGTCGCCGGTAGTTGCCAGCGATGCAATCTTCTCTTTCCACAACACGATATTGGTGGGATCGAGAATCTCCTGGCCGAGCAGCTGACTCTGATATATCTGATTGAGTTCTTTTCTGAGTATATCCATTGTAATATTATAAAAAGCTCTTAAAACGCTTTTAGCTTTACAATTCAAATTTACTGACAAAATCGCATATATTACTAATAATACTACTTTTTTCGGTCGGAATCTTTGGTAATTTCAAAAATCGTGCGTAATTTCGTGGGTGCATAACCCAACAGTAACCAAAATTTGAATATCAACCGCCCAACGATGATGTTTCCCCGGCCGTAGCTTACCGGTAAGCTGCGACAGGCATGACTCGTTGCCGACGGTGATCAAACACCATGAATAATAAATCATATCATTTCGCCGCAGATCTCGGCGCCACATCGGGTCGCACCATTCTCGCCTCTTTCGACGGTGAGAAAGTGGAGATGCGCGAGGTGTCGCGATTCAAATATCCGATGATACCCGCTAACGGACATCTTTACTGGAATCTGCCGCTGATCTATCAGGAAATCCTTGAAGGTCTGAAGAAAACCGACGTCCGCCTCTCCTCGATCGGTATTGACACCTGGGGCTGCGATGTGGCCTATTTTCACCGCGACGGCTCTCTGTCGCATCTGCCTTATGCCTATCGCGACCCGCACACCGAGGGGGCCGTGGAGCGTTTCGCGTCGAAGATGCCGCTTGACGAGGTGTATGCGAGGACAGGCATACAGTTTATGGATTTCAACACTCTCTTCCAGCTCGACACGATTCACCGGAATGAGCCTGAAGTGATCGAGTCGGCCGACAAGATTCTGTTCATACCGGATGCCCTGGCTTATATGCTCACGGGGAACGCTGTGTGTGAATACACTGTGGCATCGACATCGCAGATGTTGAATCCCAAAACCGGCGAATTCGACGGGGTGTTGCTCAAAGCTATCGGTATTCCCCGGGAAAAATTCGGGGAAATGGTGAATCCCGGCACTGTGATCGGCACTCTCACCTCCCAGATTCAGCAATATACCGGTCATGGTGCCGTGCCGGTGATTGCAGTGGCGGGTCACGACACCGCTTCGGCGGTAATCGCCGTGCCTTCGCCCGACAAAGATTACGCTTATCTCAGTTGCGGCACATGGTCGCTGCTGGGAATAGAATCGCCGACGGCCATCATCAATGACCTGAGCCGGCAGTATAACTTCACAAACGAGGGTGGAATCGACGGCACTACCCGTTTCCTAAAAAACATCTGCGGAATGTGGATTTTCGAGGAGTGTCGCAAGGAATTCAAGAATGTGCCGGCCGATATATCGGCTCTCGCGGCACTGTGTCTTGATTCGGACTGCGACACAATCATCAATCCCGATGATCCGACGTTTGCACATCCGGCAAGCATGACCGCCGCTATCGACGACTATTGCCTCAAGACAGGGCAGGCCAAACCCGAGACTCCCGCCGACTATATCCGTGTGATATATCGTTCTCTGGCCCAGCGCTACACTACGATTCTCGACTGGCTGCGTCAGCTCAGCCCTGTGGAAATCAAGCGCCTGCATGTGATCGGCGGCGGCTCGCTCAACAAATATCTGATGCAGGACACTGCCAACGAACTCGGTATCCCCGTAGTCGCAGGCCCCACGGAATGCACCGCTTTGGGCAATGTGCTCGTCCAGCTCAAGGCCTCCGGCGCGCTTAAGAGTCTTGACGATATGAGGCGCGTGGCCATCAATTCAACAGAAACAAAAACGTATAATCCCAAATAACCAAAACATTGCCATGAAAGAAAATCATGTACAGAAAGCGTATGAGATAGCACGCGAGCGTTATGCCGCAGTAGGCGTCGACACCGATAAAGTGCTCGACCAGATGCAGGACTTCCACCTGTCGATGCATTGCTGGCAGGCCGACGATGTGGCCGGCTTCGAACCCCACGAGGGGGGACTGACCGGCGGCATCCAGGTCAACGGCAACTATCCCGGCAAGGCTCGCAACATAGGCGAGCTTCGCGACGATATTCTCTACGCCATGTCGCTCATCCCCGGCAAGCACCGCCTGAATCTTCATGAGATTTACGGCGACTTCGGCGGCAAGGTGGTCGACCGCGACGAGGTGACCCCCGAATATTTCCGTAGCTGGATCGACTGGGGTCTGGCCAACGACATCAAACTCGACTTCAATTCCACCTCATTCTCTCATCCCAAGAGCGGCGATCTGTCGTTGGCAAACCCCGACAAGGCTATCCGCGATTTCTGGATCGAGCACAGCAAACGCTGCCGCGAAATCTCCAATGCCATAGGCGAGGCCCAGAAGGATCCCTGCATCATGAACACATGGATCCACGACGGCAGCAAGGATATCACGGTCAACCGCTACATGTATCGCGAACTGCTCAAGGACTCGCTTGATCAGGTGTTCGAACACCGCTACGACTGGATGAAAGACAGTGTGGAGAGCAAGGTCTTCGGCATCGGTCTGGAGAGCTACACTGTAGGTTCCAACGATTTCTACACCGCCTACGCGTCAAAGCGCGACATGATGATCACCCTCGACACCGGTCATTTCCATCCCACTGAATCGGTCGCCGACAAAGTGAGCGCCATGCTGCTGTTCGTGCCCGAGCTGATGCTCCATGTGTCGCGTCCCGTGCGCTGGGATTCCGATCATGTTACGATCATGGACGATCCCACTCTCGATCTCTTCAGCGAGATTGTGCGTGCCGGTGCCCTCAACCGCGTCCACTATGGTCTCGATTACTTCGATGGCACTCTCAACCGCATCGGTGCCTACGTGATCGGCAGCCGCGCCGCTCAGAAGTGCATGCTCCGCGCGCTACTCGAACCCCTCGACACTCTCCGCGCTTATGAGCTGGCCGACAAGAGGTTCGAGCGTCTCGCTCTGCTTGAAGAGTGCAAGACCCTGCCCTGGAACGCTGTCTACGACATGTTCTGCCTGCGCAACGGTGTTCCCGTAGGCGAAAGCTATATCGCCGAAGTTCAGAAATACGAAAAAGAAGTCACCTCCAAGCGATAATGGAAATTATCATCGGCTTACTCATCATTGCGATCGGCGCTTTCTGCCAATCCTCGTGCTATGTTCCCATCAACAAAATCAAATCGTGGAGCTGGGAGAGCTACTGGATTGTGCAGGGCGTGTTCGCATGGCTTATCCTTCCATTCTTAGGCGCGCTGCTGGCCGTGCCGGCGGGCGGCTCGCTATGTGGGCTTTTTGCCGACGCGCCGTCGTTCAATTTCTGGATGACAATCCTGTTCGGTGTGCTCTGGGGTGTCGGCGGTCTCACTTTCGGATTGTCGATGCGCTACCTTGGAGTGGCCCTCGGCCAGTCGATAGCCTTGGGAACATGTGCCGCCATCGGCACCGTTATGGGGCCTCTGCTGCTACAGGTGTTTTTCCCCGAGAATGACCCGGTGTCGCAGCTCACTTACTCTGTGATTCTCGGCGTAGTTGCCACGCTTGTAGGCATCGCCATCATAGGCGTCGCCGGCTCGATGAAGGCCAATTCGCTGAGCGAGGAGGAGAAGAAAGCTGCGGTAAAGGATTTCAATTTCCCCAAAGGCATTGCCATAGCGCTACTCGCCGGTTTCATGAGCGGCTGCTTCAATGTGGGACTTGAATTCGGCAGCGGTATCAACTTCGGCGACCTCTCCAACCCGATGTTCCGCACTCTGCCCGCAACTTTCCTGGTTACTCTTGGCGGCTTTGTCACCAACGCCGTCTACTGCTTCTGGCAGAATCAGAAGAACCACACCTGGAGCGATTACAGCAAAGGCTCGGTGTGGGGCAACAATCTGCTGTTCTGTCTGTTGGCAGGGGCGCTGTGGTACAGCCAGTTCTTCGGTCTCGCGCTCGGCAAAGGATTTCTCACTTCGTCGCCGACGCTGATGACGCTCTCGTTCTGCATCCTCATGGCGCTCAATGTGGTTTTCTCCAACGTGTGGGGTATCATCCTCAAGGAGTGGAAAGGATGCTCGAAGAAAACCATGACAGTGCTTGTCATCGGCATCGTAGTTCTAATTGTCTCAACATTTATCCCTCAGATTATCTAACATGTCAATTCTCGATAACCGCCCCGCTCTCGCGGCGTGCGTCGGCCAGATAGCCGAAGCCGCCGGCTATCTCTGGCAGAAAGGATGGGCGGAACGCAATGGCGGCAACATCACCGTCAACATCACCGAATATGTCGACGACGGCATCAGGAATATGCCGGCCATATCCGCTGTTTTCCCTATCGGTTTCACGCTGCCCAACCTCAAGGGGTGCTATTTTTTCTGCAAAGGCACTCAGAAGAGAATGCGCGATCTTGCCCGCCGTCCCATGGAGAACGGTTCGGTGATACGTATTCTCGATGACTGCGCCCACTACGAGATCATCGCCGACGAAGCGGTGAAGCCTACGAGCGAGCTGCCTTCGCACCTGTCGGTCCACAATTATCTTATCGGCAAGGGGAGCACCTACAGGGCTTCGCTCCACACTCATCCGATCGAACTTGTGGCAATGAGCCACAATCCCGAGTTCCTGAAGAAGGATGTGCTCACACGGCTACTGTGGTCGATGATTCCCGAAACGAAAGCGTTCGCGCCACGCGGGCTCGGCATTGTGCCCTACATGATGCCCTCGAGCAACGAACTCGCCGAAGAAACCATCAGATCCATCGATGACAACTACGATGTGGTGATGTGGGAGAAACATGGCGTATTCGCTGTGGAAGATGATATCATGAAAGCCTTTGATCAGGTCGACGTCCTCAACAAGAGCGCCAACATCTACATGTGTGCACGCTCGATGGGGTTTGTGCCCGACGGTATGACAGCCGACCAGATGCAGGAGCTCTCTACAGTGTTCAACCTTCCAAAGTAATCATTTCAGGAAATATTCCCTAACTTGTTTTGAACAGAAATTTATGATTCATCGCTTCATACTTAACGAGACATCGTTTTTCGGACCCGGTGCCCGAAAGGAACTGCCTGAGGCAATCCGGCGCATCGGCAAATCAAAAGTACTGATCGTAACCGACAAGGGGCTGCTCCAGTTCGGTGTGGCGAAGATGGTAACAGATGTGCTCGATCAGGCCGGTTTATCATACGAGATATTCAGCGAAGTCAAGCCCAATCCCACCGTGAGCAATGTGAAAGCGGGTATCGATGCTTTCAAAAATGCACAGGCCGACATCCTTGTCGCCATCGGAGGAGGATCGTCGATTGATACTGCAAAGGCTATAGGCATCGTAATCGCAAATCCCGATTTCAGCGATATTGTCTCGCTTGAAGGTTGCGCGCCTACAAAAAACAAAAGCGTGCCTATCATCGCTCTTCCCACAACTGCCGGAACGGCCGCCGAGACTACCATCAATTATGTGATAATTGATGAGGAAAAGCAGAAGAAAATGGTGTGCGTGGATCCCAACGACATTCCTGCCGTTGCTATCATCGACGCTGAACTGATGTATTCTCTGCCGAAAGGGCTTACGGCGGCAACAGGCATGGATGCCCTCACGCATGCCATCGAAGGTTATATTACAAAAGGTGCATGGGAGCTGTCGGATATGTTCGAGATCGAGGCCATCAGAATGATAAGCCGCTATCTGCCCGTGGCAGTCGCCGACCCCAAGAATCCCGAAGGCCGCAACGGCATGGCTGTCGCACAATATGTGGCAGGTATGGCATTCTCCAATGTCGGGCTCGGACTCGTTCATGGTATGGCACACCCGTTGGGTGCTCTGTTTGATATCCCTCACGGTGTTGCCAACGCCGTGCTTCTGCCCACGGTAATGGAATTCAATATGCCCTGCTGCATCGCAAAATATCGCAGAATAGCTGAGGCTATGGGCGTCGACACTGCTGCGATGAATGACGACGAAGCTGCACAAGCCGCATGTGATGCCGTTAAACAGCTTTCGCAGACTGTCGGTATTCCCGCAACTCTCACCGAGCTGGGTATCACCGAAAATGACATACCGGCTCTCACCGCGCAGGCACTTGAAGATGTGTGCACCCCCGGCAATCCCCGTCCGGTCACCGGTGAAGATGTGACAGGAATCTACCGTTCTTTACTTTGAATTTTCCCGATTTCCATAGAACAGGGTGCGCCGCGAGTGCACCCTGTTTTTTTTGTAGCGTTGACAACGTGCGATTTACATTGTGCCGCTGATTTTGCCGGTTGTTTTTTGTAACTTTGCAGCAACTAATGCAACCTGTTGGATATGGACAATCTGAATATCAAAGGCAATGAAGCTATTAAGAACGACTCTTTGAAGAACAAAGAGAAAATAAGAATACTTTTTGTGTGCCTCGGCAACATCTGCCGCTCCCCGGCGGCGGATGGCATCATGCAGTCGATGGTTGATAGGGCAGGACTAAGTCGACGTTTTGTTATTGACAGTGCGGGGACGGGAAATTACCATGTAGGGGACTTGCCCGACAGCCGAATGCGGGCGCATGCGCGTCGGCGCGGCTATGAGCTGACGCATATCTGTCGTCAGGTCAGAGTGTCGGATTTCGACGACTTTGAACTAATCGTGGGCATGGATGCCGCCAACATACGTAATTTGAAACATCTGGCGCCCACCGTCGAGGCAGAGAAGAAAATAGTGCCGATGGCAGCCTATCTGACCGGCCCCGCGCGCTTCGACCACATCCCCGACCCATACTACGAAGGAGCCGAAGGTTTCGAGCTCGTGCTCGACCTCCTCGAAAACGCCTGCGCCAACCTCCTCACCGCCTATAGTACCGATTAGACCGGTCAGGCTTATTGGATGATAAGCCTGACCGGTCTAATCGGGTGTTTCAGTGAAGTTGGGTTATTTGCCTGCTACGCGGGGGTCGGAGAGGATATGGGGCGCAAAGCTATAGCCGTTGGCGCGATACTGGTCGAGCATCTGCGGCATGCGTCTCATCAGGCCGTCGAGGTCTTTCGGCGCAGCACTCCACTGGTTCTCGGCAAGTGCGGCGAAGCGTGGCAGCGCCATATACTGCACGTCGGGGAAGTCGACAATCCATTCAGTCCAGATATTGGCCTGAACCCCCAGGATATGCTTTTTCTGTTCTTCGGTGAGTTGTGGCAGCTGCGGGTCGAGGCTGTAGGCTGTGGCGAAGTCGAGCAGGAGACCGACGGGATGAGGCTCTCCCGGGTCGTCGCTCTGGCGGTAGTCGAAGTAGCAGAAATTATTGGGGGTCATGATCACGTCGTGACCGAGCGGCGCGGCTTTGAGAGCGCCGTCGACACCGCGCCAACTCATAATCACAGCGTTGGGCGAGGCTCCGCCTTCGAGTATCTCGTCCCAGCCGATAAGTTTACGGCCGCGCGAGGTGATGAAGTCGTCGACATGATGTGTGACATAGCTCTGAAGTTTCTGTTCCTTTGTGCTCTGGTCATCAGTCTGATAGCCTAATTCCTTTATCTTGGCTTGACATTTGGGGCAACTTTCCCAGCGGACTTTCGGACATTCGTCGCCGCCGACATGAATATATTCCGAGGGAAACAATTCCATGATCTCGCCGAGAATGTCGTCGATGAAAGTGTAGACTTTGTCATTGCCGGCGCAGAGCACATCTTCGCTCACGCCGAAACGAGGCCATACTTTGTAGGGGCCGCCTGTGCAGCCGAGTTCTGGGTATGATGCCAGTGCTGCCAGCATGTGGCCGGGAAGGTCAACCTCGGGGATGATATCGATGTGATGTGCGGCTGCGTATTTCACAAGTTCGCGCAGCTGTTTCCTGGTGTAAAATCCACCGTAGGGAGTGGGATCATAGGTGGTGCTGTCCCAGCCCTTGCCTGCGTGAATCTGTGTGGAGTCGCGCAACGAGCCGATTTTGGTGAGCAGTGGGTATTTCTTGCTCTCGAACCGCCATCCCTGGTCTTCGGTTAGGTGGAAATGGAATTTATTCATGTTGTGGAGAGCCAGAATGTCGATATATTTCTTTATCGAGTCAAAGGGGAAGAAATGGCGGCAGGGGTCGAGGTGGGCGCCGCGATATGCAAAACGGGGATAATCGTCGATTACTACTGCCGGGAACACCACCGGTTCCGAGGTAATATCAGGGACAGATTTGCGGATGGTCTGCACGCCGTAAAACACACCGGCAGCGGAGCCGCCGGTAAGTTTCATGCCCGAACGGTCGACCACCAGCCTGTAACCTTCGGCATTGCCGATGGCCGGATCGATCGAGAGTGCGATGCAGTTGTCGCCTGTGGCTCCGGCTTTCACGGCGAGCTTCAGGCCGGTCATTTTTTTGAGATATTCTTGCAGAAACGATGCTTCGTTGGCCAGTTCTTTCTGATCTTTCGGATAGGAGATAACGGTGCGGGCATTCAGCGCGAATCCGGCGGCATTCGATGTCTGGATCTTCTGCGGAAGGGGCACCACACGGTAGTTGGCAGTGACCGCCGCGCCTGCACCGAAAGCCATCAGAGCCGCCATACAAAGCACGCCTAATTTTTTCATGGAAAACATAATGAATCGATTTGGTTATTAGGGTTTAATGGTTATGTCAGAAATAATATCAATCTGAGAAAGCGAATGCCGACAATGCGACCAGCGCAAAACTCAGATACAAATTTAATTAAAAGATTTCGAACAACCGCTATGCAACCTTGTTTTTTTTGAATGATCTTAATTTAATGTCCAAAATTAGTAGTGGTGCGATAAAAATCTGACCACTGTTATTAAAATATTAGTATTTAATTAAATACAAGAGTACATTGATTTTTTGATTTGAAATTGATTTATTAGTCTTGTTGTCCCCAAACATCAAGATTATGAATCAGGGTAAGTATGTTTTCTCCCAGATAATCGATTTTATACCGCGCTACCAGTTCGATAAGCTTGTAAGGGTGTATAAAGGAGACTGGCATGTAAAGAATCTCAACAGTTACAATCTCCTCCTTCATCTGCTCTTCGGACAGCTGACAGGCTGTGATTCGCCACGAGACATCTGTCTATGTCTGGAGGCTCATTCAAAAATGCTATATCATCTCGGTTTTCGAAAAACGGTCAACCACACATCATTGTCGCGGGCTAACGAAAGTCGTGACTATCGAATTTTTGAAGGGCTGGGCATTTATCTCATAGGACTGGTAAGACCCATGTATTCAAAGACTAAACTGTCCGACATAACCATAGACAACGTAATATATGCTTTGGACTCTACAACCATATCAACCAGCATAAAGCTTGCGGCATGGGCATTGGGCAAATACAGCAAAGGCGCTGTAAAGGTGCACACATTGCTTGATTTGCGTGGAAGCATACCGGCCAACATCCATATCACCGATGGGAAATGGCATGACAGCAACGAACTTGACATGCTGTCGCCGGAACCATTCGCTTTCTATGTGATGGACAAGGCTTATGTCGACTTCAAGGCTTTATTCAGATTCCATCAGACACAGGCATTCTGGGTATCTCGTCCGAAAGAGAACATGAAGTTCATGACCATCGGGCAAATGGAAATCCCCGATGCAAAGTCCGGCATCATAGAAGACTCCCGGATTCGGGTCACCGGATATAAGTCGAGTAAACTCTATCCTGATGACATGCGGTTTGTACGGGTATATGACCCGGACAATGACACAATTGTGGATTTCATATCCAACAACTTTGAGGTCAGCGCCTTGGTGATATCCAATCTCTACCGCCATCGCTGGGATATAGAAGTTTTCTTCAAATGGATTAAACAGAATATTGTCGTTAAGACCCTTTGGGGATTTTCCGAGAACGCTGTAAAAATCCATCTTTGGACTGCTGTCATTGCCTATCTCACGGTCGCTCGAATAAAGATCGATTATAAAAGCTGCTATTCTATAACCGAAGTGGCAACCCTGATCAGAATCTCTGCTTTGGAACGTGTCGAGTTACGACAACTTCTAACCAAGCAAGACTTGTCAATCAATTCAAATCAAAATGTCAAAGAACTCTCTTTATTTGATGATTTCTAAACTAACGCGATTTTATCGCACCAGTAGTATTCCGTCACAAATATTTCAGTAATTTTGTCTTCGGCAAATATAGCGGCACAGACAGCGGTTTGCGCCCAAGCGCCATATCTAAGGCACCTCTATCGCAAATCGTGCTCTGTCCATCCGTATCGTTTTATATCTGACTCACATTTTTTACCATCATTATTTAACAAATCAGCTAAATAATCACGCCATGAAAAAGTTTTTGTTTTTGTTAGGCGCAGCTGCCATAGCCATGTGCGCCAACGCACAGCAGGCTCTATGGGGAGGCTCGCAGATTGTATCTCCTGAAATTCATCCCGACAACACCGTCACCTTCCGCCTGTCGGCGCCCAAGGCCGTCAAAGTTCAGGTGACCGGCGATTTCGACGCACCGGGCACCGCCGACCTCGTTGAAAAAGACGGAGTATGGGAATATACGACTCCGAAACCTCTCGCCCCCGAACTTTACAGCTACACGATGCTTGTCGACGGGCTGAAAATCAATGACCCCTCCAACGTCCACCGCATCCGCGATGTCAAATCAGTGTCGGATGTGTTCATCATTCCCGGTGAGCGTGCCGATCTTTATAAGATCAACGACGTGCCCCACGGCACCGTATCGAAAGTGTGGTACTACAGCCCTGTCCTCGGCATGGACCGCCGCCTCACAGTCTATACCCCCGCCGGATATGAGACCGGCAACAAACGCTATCCCGTGTTTTATCTCCTTCACGGAATGGGCGGCGACGAGAACGCATGGACAGAACTCGGCCGCGCATCGCAGATACTCGACAACCTTATCGCACAGGGCAAGGCGGAACCGATGATTGTGGTGATGACCAACGGCAACGCCGACCAGCAGGCCGCACCCGGCGAATCGTCGCTCGGATTCTCGGTTCCCTCCACGCAGCATCCCCGCACTATGGAAGGCTCATTCGAGAAGCACTTCCCCGATGTGGTGAATTTCATAGACAAAAACTACCGCACTGTCAAATCGAAGAAAAGCCGCGCCATCGCCGGCCTCTCCATGGGTGGATTTCACTCGCTGCACATCTCCAAGGAATACCCCGACATGTTCGACTATGTGGGCCTCTTCTCCGCCGTCATAATGCCCGGCAAGGACGCGAAATCCCCCGTCTACGAGGATATCGAAGGAAAACTCAAAAGACAGTTCGAGAAAAAGCCCGCCCTCTACTGGATTGCCATCGGCGACAAGGACTTCCTTTATCAGGCCAACAAGGACTACCGCAAGTTGCTTGACGACAAAGGGTACAAATACACTTATTACGAGACTCCCGAAGGCCACATCTGGAAAAACTGGCGCATCTATCTCACCGAGTTCGCTCCACAACTTTTCAAGAAATAAAACAGATCCACAATAGAACAAACCCGCAAAGCAATGACGGGCATGGCAATAGCGGTGGCTCTTGCTGCGGCAAGCGCCACCGCTCCTGCGATACCCCGCGACGTATCCATCGAAAAACAGGTGGAACAGACACTCGCCCGCATGACCCTTGACGAAAAAATAGGCCAGATGACAGAGCTTGCCATCGACCTGATATGCCATCGGGAACCCGACGGCAAACTTGTCTACCACCCCGGGATGCTTGATTCCATCATAGGCAAATACAAAGTGGGATCCATCCTCAATGCGCCGCAGCACTCGCTCACGCCACAGGAATGGAACGAGGTGATCGGCAAGATTCAGGAAGCGTCGATGCGCGAAATCGGCATTCCATGCATCTACCCGAAGACAAATGAATATCGGAATGGAAAGAGGGTGGTGAAAGCTGATTTTCGTCGGATTTCGCCGGTTTGCACCCTCGATTTGCACCCTTTTTTAACACTCCGTTTTCATTCCTAAGTAAAATGGCGAAAGCGTTAAAAAATCTAAACGCGAATCTGACCGTGCCTTGAAAATGGATAAGCCCCACTTGCAGAACCCCATTTCGGCCCCACGCCGAGGGTGCAGCCGCTTTGAGAGTGTGTTTGATGCAAATCGCTGAAAAATAATGAAATATATCGACAAAAGGGTGCAATTTGAGGTGCCGAAATCGTTGCACCCTCAATGCACACCGGATATTTCAATATTTTGCGCCGTAGCGGGGCGGGTCAAAAAGAAACGACCTCTGAAAATCAGCGATTTTCAGAGGTCTTCTGTGGTCTGATGGACCCTTTGGTGATCCGAGTGCGCTTCGTTTTGCCTCGGCTATTATTTTGATCTCCAATTTGTTATAGAACATGATAGAGTGGCAATGTACCACGGGATGTACCACATTTCGGTACTTTTTCAGGCCCCGATTTTACCTCGATTTCAGCCATCTTCAATCCAATGTCCAAATTTAACAATTATTTTACAAATATAGCCCAATTAAACAATATTTAACACTGAGCAAGGGCGGCTTCTGCTATGGAAACGCCCGAAAGACCGGAAGAGTTCGCACTCCGTGGTGGGGGTAAATCAGGGCTATTTGGAGGCTTGCCGAAGGGGTCCGAAGAGGTGTCTAAAAAGGTGGCGCACATAGGCCGAAAAAGTGGCGGAAAAGGTGTCTGTAAGGGTGTCCCCAAAAGTGTCCCCAAAGGTGTCCGAAGAAGTGTCCCCAAGGGTGTATGTAAAAGTGTCAGTATCAGTGTCGGTAGATGTGTCGGAACAGGTGTCCGAAAAGGTGGCGGAAGAAGTGGCTGGAAAGGTGTCGGTGAAGGTGGCTGAAAAGGTGGCGCACATATCCCCGAAAAGCGGCGGTTTTAAGCCTCCGTGACGCACGATCGCAAGAGACTCGCCAAAGGGAGAAGTCTAAGCCCGTTCCTCTCTTTTCCCTCGCTGCGAAATTTCTACGGCGCAGTCCGGCGACGGTAATACCGCCACAGATAACGCCCCCCATGCCAACCAAGCACAAGCAGCCGCACGGCAAGCCGGAATAATCGGGGCACAGCCCAACGTATGAACCGCAGGGCGAGCGAGAGCAGCCGTCGGATAAGGCGGATAAGCAATACCGCGATTATCACTACGGGCAACAGATATATTATCAATAGAAGCTGAAACATAGTCAGAGATATTATGATGTTATGACTGTCCGACAATGTGACTGCCACATAGCCGGACTATCGCTCGAAGCGACGCTCCAAGTATGTAAATATACTAATTTTCAACGACATATGCAAGAAATAAAGCAACTATTTTATCATTTAATACCTTGATAATCCGATAATAATATGCTTTTCCACATCATTATGGCTGTATGTGATTATATATTGAAAATGATATGCCATAACCGTTTTGAAGGATAAACGAGCCATCGGATAATGTGAATATCATATACCGTGGTTATCCGATTATACGGTAATCGGCAACCGTGATATTCGGGATAGTGATACAAAGATTATGTTCGGAATTTGTGTGTTAGCAATCGGGGCGTGCTAATTTCGCCGACCGAAGGAGAGGCTGGAGCGAACCTGACCGGGGCGAACCTATGGTGTAGAATTTGTCAGGCAAGTTGTACTTTTCCCCGGATAAAACTGCGTTTTACCGATGAAAAGTAACTTGCCGCCCGTTCCGTCCGGGGCAAATCAGCTCGCGACTCGCCGATTTTTAATCACTTGAATCATGGAGAAGAGAACCAACAGAATAGAGATACTATTCACCGACACGGAGCTTGAACGGCTCAAAGAGAGGGCCAAGGGCTTCAGCAGTATAAGCTCATATATCCGTCTGGCAATAGCGGAGTTTTCCGACAGGGATATGAAGAGCCGTATGGAAGCCGTGGAACTTATGACCTCCTTCTACCGCAAACACAAGGATGAACTCGGATGGGCCGGCGGCAATCTCAATCAGGCCATGAAACGCGCCAATGAGCTTGCAGTTGCAGGTCTGATGAACGAGACATATTATAAAGAGTTATTGCTACCGTCCATACAACAGATAAAGGGAGCGATAGATAAAATGATAGCCGAACACTCCGATATTGTGAGCATGACAGTACGCGGTATCCTGAGAAACAGAAAGTAACAGTGAGGGATAACTGCATAATACGATACTCCGATTTTGTAACAGTCTGATATTCTCTTGCCACGGCAAGCGATAAAGCCATAGAGAGATAACAACATGATAGCGACAATACTTCCTTCAAGCACAACCTTCCATGCCGTAGGCTACAACGAGCGGAAGGTGGCAAAGGGTGTGGCACACCTGCTGGAGATAAAGAACTTCGGGCTGGTCGAGGCGATGGAGCGTCCGACTCCTGACGACCTCGCTGCGTATCTTGAAAGCTACTCGGCCAGAAACACGAGAATCCGCAAGGCACAGTTTCATATAGCCTTCTCCTGCAAGGGGCATGAGAACACAGAGCGGGAGCTTCTGGACTTCGCGCACGAGTATCTGCGGCAGATGGGTTACGGCGAACCCAGCCAGCCGTTGCTTGTTTACGGCCATACCGACACTGACAACACGCATATCCATGTGATAACATCCCGCGTGGCACCCGACGGCAGGAAGATAGACCACAGCCACGAGCGCGTGAGGTCGCAGCGCGTTATCGACAGGATATTGGGGAACGATGCCCGGGAGAAAGCCCGTCAGGACATGGAGGCAGCCCTGGGCTACAAATTCGCATCGGTTACCCAGTACAAGGCCCTTATGAACTCCCTCGGATATGAATGTTACGAGAATGACAGAAAAGTGTCGATAAAGCGTGGCGGCGCGGTGTGCCTTGACGTGCCGTTGGAGGAGATAAGCCGCCATTTCCGGGAAACTACATTTGACAGACAGCGCAGGCGGCAGCTCAGGGCTCTGTTCTCCAAATACCGGGACTTGACGGCCAACCGCAGGGAGCTTGCAGAGGAAATGAGGCGTAAATTCGGCATCGAGCTTGTGTTTTTCGGCAAATCCGATTCTCCATACGGCTACATGATAATCGACCACAACAAGAAATCGGTAATCAACGGCGGCAAGATATATCCGATAAAGGAACTGCTTGACTTCTCGACAGCCGATGAAAGATTCTCGCGCATCGAGGCGCAGATAGACACCCTGCTTGCAGACAACCCCAAAATGACAATTCCGGAACTGAACGATATTCTCTCACGACAGTACCGCGCATATGTCAAAGGAGGCTGTCTGCACCGCAATGGAGAGCCCCGGCAGCTCCGGCCCCATATGTGGGAAGCGTTGAAGCGGAACAACCGTATCCGCTGGGTCGAATCGTTCTCCCCGGCCACCGAAGCAGAGCGAGACTTTTTGTGCGGCATAGGCAGGATTACGGCTCCGCACCTTGTGGATATTTCAAGTCCTCGAAGCGCGGCATACGGCAACAGGGTTCTTGATCTTAAAGAGATATTCGACAACGGCACCGGGTATATACCCCGGCGGATATTCCGCGATGCCGGCTTTTCAATCCGTGACATAGACGGCTACACCTACGCTGTTGACCTGAAAGCCCATGTGCTTATAAACCTCGTGTCCGAAGGCTTCGACATAAGGAGGCTGCAATACCGGAAGAATACGCTTGGACGGAAACAGGATGCCTTGTCACCCCGCAAGGGCAATTCCGGAATAAGGCAGATTCGCGATGCCGGAGCCGGCAGGGGCGACAACCGGGAGTGGGAGGTCGGCTACAAAGGCGACTATGACCGCATAGACGAAGATACCTCAATGAAACGCTGACGGACAACTGCGACTTCTATCCGGTGACACACGGTGCGCCATGACGGTGCTATCATATAATCCGATGACATTTTCAACACATTATCCTGTCATAGAATAATGAAAAATGTTCGGAATTTCCAATTTAGCAATCGCCCCGTGATAATTTTGCCGCAAACCAACCGCCAGTCTCAAAATGGACCAGACCTGTATAATCACATTCGCCAACCAGAAAGGGGGCGTCGGCAAGACCACCCTCTGCGCACTTTTCGCGAGCTATCTCGTCAGCAAGGGTCACAGTGTGGCGGTGTTCGACACCGACCCCCAGCAATCAATCGTGAAGAAGCGGACCTCCGATTCTGCCGCATACGCCGGGATGCCTCTGCCTTACAGCGTATATCCCTTCAGCCTCACCAACGAACAGGCGTTACTCTCCCTCATAGGCAACCTACGCAACGCCGGGAGCGTCGATTTCGTCCTTTTCGATTCCGCCGGGAGTCTCAACGACCAGGCGTTGCTGGCTCTTTTCGCCAATTCCGATTATCTGCTGACCCCGTTCCACTACGACAACCTGACCGTTCCCTCGACCGCCGTGTTCGTCGCCGTGGTTGTGGAACTGAGGCGCAGCCTCGGCAATGCCATGACAACCGTCCACTATATAATCCCCAATCTGGAGGAGCCGGGTGTGGGGACAAAGGAGGAGAAGGGACTGTGGAGCCTTGTCAACGAGAAATTCAGGCAGCACGTCCGCATAGCCCCGACGGTATATAAACGCCAGTCCTTGCGCCGTTTCAGCACAATTTTCGATATGGACGGCCAGCTTCTCATAGTGTCACCGGCTTTCGACCACATATATAATGATATCACAGGAACACCAAACACAGAAGAATGAACCAGGAAACGAACTACCCCAAACTGGACGAGCTGCTTGGAGGTCTCGGAAACCTTGTGCCCGGCACATCCGCACCCGTTCCGGATATGCCAGAAGCACAGGCTCCTCCGGCAGAGTCCCCGGCCGATGACGACTGGGAGCTTTTCAGACGCAATCTCGACCTGTATAATTTCAGGGAGCGCAAGGACGAACGTATGATATGCAGGCTCGACCGCGATCTTGCAGACTCGCTGGACGCCTGCGACATAGACCGAAAATGCCGGTCCGATATAGTCAACGCGATAGTCAGGACATTCATAACACGGTATATCGACAGGCTCCGGCAGTACAAGAGAAACAACCGCTCGCTACTCGACATCACATAGTAACACCAATCATATTATGAGAAAGATAATCTGGAACGAAGAAATGCTGCGCACACTACGCGGACTGTTCCCGACAGCTACCAATGCATCCATAGCAGCACGGCTTGGCATAGGGACGAGGCTGGTCGCGGCAAAAGCCGCCGAACTCGGGCTTGAAAAAGTTTACGGGTCCCGACGCGCCGCAGCGACAAGGACGATACTTGAAAATTATGGGAACCACCCGTATTCCGAACTTTCACGCATGGCCGGTGTGTCGGTGCGGACAGTGATCCGCATAGCCGACCGCCACGGTCTGGCACGAGCCACCTCAGACTCCGCCGGATTCATTTCCGCGAAGCGCAGGGAAATTGTCAGGCGCGAGAGGCTGCGTATGCGCATAGGGCTTGCCCCTGTTTCCAAAGTGAAAGTCACCGCCGACCGGAGGCGTGTATGCCTGCGCCACCGCCTCAAGCAATCGGGATATATCGTCGAGAGAGGCAGCGACATAATATATTTCACCCCCGGCAGTGCGAGAAGTACCCGGAGGGAAGACACGGGAACCTCGCTCGGTCTGGTATTCCGGCCATTGCCGCAAACACATAATTCACAAAACCATAATCTGCAAACAAAATGTTCGGAACAATACTGTCATATCTGACCGCCATACTTATATTGTACTATATAGGGCTTATATGCCTCGACCTTTTCATAAAGCCGGCGGCCCTGCCGAAAGAGGGTGTTACACCCGAAGAGGCGGAGATAGACATATCCGGTGAAGCCGGGTCTTTCAAGGCTGTTGAAATCCTGCGTGACAGCCATTCCCCGAAAGCATCCGGCAAAAAGGCGGTGCCCGAAGCGACGCAAACGAGGGAGCCTGTGATGACAAACGGCATACCTGTGGATATGCTTGTCAACCGCGCCCGCAATATCTCTAAAACTGAGGATGTCGAACTCCTGGGTCTCGGCTTGATAGTTGCGAAATGTGAGGCTGCCGCATGATTGCGACTCCGACCACCAATCTGACTTATCACTATGTAAACTTTTCTCAATTCGGCTTTATGACTATCTCCTTGTAATACTGCCTTTATCGCCCGAAGCTGTCTTTAACGCACTGCATTGTCTTTACCGCCCGATAACTTTTTTCAAAAACGAATATCATCGCAAATGCAAAAGATCAAAACAAAATGCCTGAGGGCGTTGGCACGTTTCAGCCGCTCAGGTTTCGCCCGCAAGGGCACGCTCGCGCTCGCCGCCGTCACAGTGGCCGCCGGCGACGCTATGGCTGCCAGCAAGGGTGCGGCCGGCTTCACGAAAGCCACGCAGGAGGTCAGCTCCTACCAGACCCCTGTTTCCAATCTTATGAAGGCAATCGCAGCCGTAATTGTCTTGGTAGGAGCTTTTAACGTCTATTTCAAGATGCAGAACGGCGACCAGGACGTGAAGAAAACCATCATGCTCACCATCGGTGGATGTATCGCCTTCATCGCACTGAGCGAGGCGTTGCCGCTCTTCTTCAAGTAGCCGGAAGCGGAAAACCTTACATTCATGGCGGCATACAACGATGGCTACCCTGTTTTCAAAGGGTTACAGAAACCACTGGAGTTCATGGGAATCCGTGGACGCTTCCTGACGCTGGCGGCAGCCGCGATAGGCGTGTCATTCGTGGGGTTCATCGTGTTCTCGATCGCGCTGGGGAAGCTCGCCGGGTTTGTCGCCATGCTTGTCATGGCCGCCGTCGGGTTGGTGACAATCTATGTCAAGCAGCGCGGCGGACTCCACAACAAGAAACGTGACCGTGGAATTTTCATTTATCACAACCTGTTCAAACGCTGACAGATGGCAAAAACGCATAAAAAAGTCTTTGACGGCATATTCGCCCAACTGGAGGAAACGGGCGGCGACGTGGTGCTGTTCGACGCCAAGGGCTCCCCCTCGGTGGTATTCTTCATGACGAACCCGGTGCCGCGACTATGCACCGACCCGGAGCGGTATATGCTCTTTCAGGACGTCCTCGCCAATATCGTGCAGACCCTCGGCGAAGGGTACGCCCTTCAGAAGCAGGACATATTCTGCCGCCAGAGCTACCGCCACGAGGTGCCCGACTGTGCGGAATACCTGACGCGCAGCTATTTCGCATATTTCGAGGGCCGGGAGTTCACCGAGATAACGACATATCTCATCATAACGCAGGAAGCTCCAAGGGGGCAGTTCGTACAGTACGACCCCAAGCGGTGGCTCGACTTCCATTCCAAGGTGTCGAAGGTGGACGACATACTTTCGGAGAAAGGCATCGCGCACCGCAGGCTCTCAAAGCCGGAGGTCGCCGAGTACATCCACCGCTTCATGGCCTTCCATTTCAGGCACGGGGCTTTCTCCATGACGAATTTCAAGGCCTCCGACGAATACCTCAGAACAGGGAACCGCATAATCCGCTCGTATCCTCTGGTGGATATAGACGAGATAAACCTGCCGTCGGTGGTGAGGCCATATACCGAAACAAGCGTCAACGGCTACCCGATAGCCACCGACGTGCTTTCGTTTCTCGCCGAAGTGCCGCACGCCGACTGCGTGGTGTTCAACCAGGTTGTGCAGATACCGGGCCAGCGGAAACTGCTCCGCAAACTACAGGGCAAGGCGAAGCGTCACGGCTCGATGCCCGACCCCAGTAACAAGATCGCCAAGGCCGACATCGAGGAAGTGCTGAACATTCTGGCCGTGGATTCATCATTGCTTGTAAACACCAACTTTAACATCATAGTGAGTTGCGCGCCCGACAAGGTAACACCAGTGACCTCGTTCCTCGAAACCAAGCTATACGAGTGCGGCATAATGCCGTCGCGCACGGCCTACAACCAGCTTGAGCTTTTCATAGACTCCTTTCCGGGGAACGCATATGGCTTCAACCCCGACTATGACCTCTTCCTCACATTATCGGACGCCGCCCTGTGCCTCGTCTTCAAGGAACACCTCAAAGGGTGTGAGGACACGCCGCTCACCACATATTACACCGACCGCCGGGGGCTACCTGTCTGCATCGACATAACCGGCAAGGAGGGCAAGGTAAAGATGACCGACAACGCCAACTTCTTCTGTATCGGACCAAGCGGCAGCGGCAAATCATTCCACATGGAGTTTCAAAGGGCAAAACTGCGACAAACGGCTGCAAAAATCGACGTTATAATACCTTGATTTTCAGCTAATAGATTTTAACAAACGAGATTTTCGCCTCTTGGCGATTCGTCCTTTTCGGAGTATTTTTGTACCGCTATTGTACCACGCGAGAGGGGTCACACGGCACGACTTCCTTTCAGCAACGTGCAACAGCTTTCAAGAGCGTGCAACAAATTTCTTCGATAATGGACCGTCAAATTGAACACATTTTAACAGTTCAGCCAGCCTCAGACTGGGGCATGACTGACAAGCCTTTCCTCACAATCGGGGAAGTGGCGGACATCCTGCAAGTGAGCAGCCGCACAGTGTATAACCTCATATACAAAGGTACTCTCCGGGCTTGCAGGCTGACATACCACATCACAATCATCACCAAAGAGGATTTCTTTCTGATGATTAAGGAGACAACCTACTGCAAGCGGAGTGCTTCAATCTTCGCCGGGCAGCGTAAAAAGACAAAGAAGAAGATGAACGAAGATACAACGAACACCGAAAAAGACCTTTCCCAAAAGGAGGGAAAGAAGAAAGCGAAGGGCAGCCCGAAACGGCAGCTCATTCCGGCATCCAGTTACAAACAGTCGGTAAGGGACACGTTCACGGGCAAAGAAAGTGCCGGAGGCGACCTTTATACGATGGCTGAGATTTGCCAGAAATACAATTATACCTACGGGCGATTTTACAATCTCCGTATGCGCTACTCGATACCCTGTGTCAAAGCCAACGCCACCAAGTGCTTCCCGAAAGCCGAGGTTGACAAGGCTATGGCTGAGGAAGCGGAACGGCTGGGAAGCAACCTGTCGGAGCACTGGTATTCCTGTTTCGACATCATGCGCCTGTTCGGGCTGGGAAAGACCCAAGTCCGCAGGTTCGCGCTCACCCACGGGGTAAGGACGAAGCGTATCCACGGCAACCGCCTGTACTACCTCAAAGCTGACTGGGACGCTGCCCGCAAGGTTGCCGAGGGTAGAAGCGCAAGCACGAAAGCCAAGCGAGAGCCGGACAATGAATCAGACAACAATTAAAAATCACAACCGATATGACAAACATCTGCACGAAAGTGACGGTCAGGAAGCGACCCATCAAGAACGGTCAGGTATCTCTTTACCTTGACTATTACCCGGCTGTGCGGCATCCGAAGACAGGAAAACCGACAAGACGGGAATATCTCGGCATATACATCTATGCCGACCCGAAAGACAAATTCGAGACAGAGTTCAACAAGACCATGCTCCGCAATGCCGAGCTTATCAAGTGTCGCAGAACCGAAGCCATCATCAACGAGGAGTACGGCTTCCTCGACCGCAACCGTGGCAAGGAGAGCTTTCTTGAATACTTCCGCTCAAAAATGGCGGACGATGACAATTTCAGGAACTGGAACACCGCCTACAAGCATTTTGAAAAGTATTGCTGCGGGAGCTGCACATTCGATGATTTGACACTGGAATACTGCCAGGGATTCCTTACCTACCTGCTGTCGCTCACCACCCAGACCAAGGGGAAGATGATGGCTTCGACCGCCAACAACAACCTTAACAAGCTGAAATGCGTCCTCCGCATCGCATACGAGGAAAGACGCATCAAGGAGAACATCGCCCCACGGCTGAAACACGCAAAGGAAGACAGCACAAGGCGCGAGTTCCTGACGCTTGAAGAGGTGCGGATGCTTGCCGAGACCCCTTGCGAGAAGCCTGTCATAAGGAGTGCCGCGCTGTTCTCCTGCCTCACAGGGTTGCGAATCAGCGACATCATCCGTCTGCAATGGGAGAATATCGTCAAGGGAGCGGACGGCGGCTGGTGCATGCACATCGTCACCAAGAAGACCCGGACGGAAGCCGTGCTGCCGCTGTCGGACGAAGCACTCGCACTGTGCGGCGAGCGCGGCGAGGGTCAGGTGTTCAAGGGGCTGACAAAGACAATCCTGCCCACCTATCTGAAGGACTGGATTAAGTCTGCCGGGATAACGAAGCACATCACGTTCCACGGGTTCAGGCATACCTACGCGACCCTGCAACTCGCCGCCGGAACAGACCTCTACACCATTTCAAAGATGCTTACGCATAGCAACGTGGGAACGACACAGATTTATGTCGATGTCGTGAGCGACCTGAAGCGCAAGGCATCCGAACAGATTACACTCAAACAGCAATAAACACACAACGGTATATGAACAACATAACATTTGAACAACTGCCGCAGGCGGTCTCCATGCTGATTGAAAAGGTGGGGCTGCTCACCGACAAGGTGGAGAAAGTGCTCGGCATGACACCGCAGCAGCATGGCGAGTGTCGCACCCTGCTCACCCTTAATGAAGTCGCGGCACTTCTCGGCAAATCGGCATCCACCATCTATGCCATGACTTCCGACAAGCGTATCCCGTACCACAAGCGGGGCAACAAGCTCTATTTCTTCAAGAATGAAATCATCGCATGGATTGAACAGGGAGGCACATCGGGAGTGGCAAGCGAGAGCGAGATTGAAAGACGGCTTGAGGAACTGCGCAACGGCAAGAAGCGCAAGCCGGAAGCATTGACGGACGGCAACAGCCGGATGTCCGCAGTAGCACCATAATATCATCAGGCTATGTGCAAGAACAGACAAGACTTACAGAACATCCACTACTGCACCATACTCTCAGCCGGACAGTGGGATTTTCTTTTGGAAGGCAGGTTTTCCCCTCTCAGACAAAAGTGCCTCTACCGCCTGATGAACGGTGCTGTGCGGACAAGAACCGCTTATAAAATCAAGGGCATTGATATTGTGCTGGAGGTGGGACAGGTGGCGGCATCCGATGTGGAACTGGCAGAGTTTTTGGACTGCAACCGTAAGACGGTCGGCAAGCTAATCGACAGTTTCAACCGCCTCGGTATGCTGACCACCCGAACCAACAACCGCACTTCCGTCCATTCCCTGCATTTTCTCACTGGCTGGTATGTCGGAGGTGTCCTTGTCACCAATCCCCATTATGTCAGACCCTCGGCTACCGCCAAAGGACAGACGGACGATGTGCGGACACCTGTTTCCGACAGTCTGCCGTCAGGGGACGAACCGGGAGGCGCAGCGGCTGACTGCCACACAAGAGGGAAGGAAACGGACAGCCTTGCGACAGGCGCGACATCCCTTCCTTCTTCCCTTCTTTTGTCGGGCAGTTCCAATACGTCAGCCGATGTGCATGACGGCGACAGCCATAATCCGCCGTCCGATATGTTCATGGCGGACACAGCCGCTACTCGGCACATCAAAGACAGCGGTAACGAAGCATCCGGCGAGAACGGCACAGGAAGCCAAAGCGAGGCGCAGGACGGCACGGATGGCGGCGAGGCTACTCCGGCATAGGCTCGGCAGGCCGGGAAGCGCAGAGCGCGGTTTTGAGCGGTACTCCGTTGTTGTGGGGTGGCTGACTGGGCTTGCCCAGATATAGCCCACTATAACTACACGCTCCGCTTCCGTAGTTGTGGGCTCTCCCGAGGGGCTGGGCTTTGCCCCGTCCCACTTATGGCTCTGCCCTAAGAACCCGGTCGGAGGCTGTCAGCCCCCAACACCCCTGACCAAAGAGTGACCCTCTCTTTGGAAACTCCGCTCAGAGGTCTCGACCCCTGAGAACCCCGAGCAGGAAGTGACCCTCTCCCTGCACCCTCCGATTAAGGCTCCGCCCTAATAACCCTTTCCCTATTGTAAATCTGTAAACATCATCATGCCTATGGCACAGAAGACATCAATCAACATCAAGCCCTGCAACATCGGAAGCAGCGAGGCGCACAACAGGCGGACAGCGGAATACCTCGCACATATCGGCAAGGAAAAGTTCTATGTCCGCACCGACCTCATGGCGGCAAACGAGACATGGGTGGCACCTGATTTCGGCGGCACATCGCTGTCGGAACGCTACAATCAGATAGCCGCGATGGTAAAGGAAAAGACAGGTCGGGAGATGCAGACCAAAGACCGTGAGCGTGTGAACAAGAAGACCGGGAAGGTGACCGTCGTGCGCGGCAGCACTCCGCTCAAAGAGGGTGTCGTGGTTATCAAGGATGATACCACGCTGGAGCAGTTGCAGCATTTCTGCGAGGTGTGTAAGGAGCGGTGGGGAATCACGGCTTTGCAAATCTTCATCCACCGTGACGAGGGACATTACGGCACTCCCGGAGATACCGCCACATGGAAGCCCAACCTTCACGCCCATATCGTATGGGACTGGATGAACCACGACACCGGGAAATCCTGCAAGCTGGACGAGAAAGCCATGAGCGATATGCAGACGCTTTTGGCTGAGTGTCTTGACATGGAAAGGGGCAGCTCAAAGGAGCAGACGGGAAAGGAGCATCTTGAACGCGCTGACTTCATTCTTGCCAAGCAGAAGCAGGAAGCCGAACAGGTAAAGGCGGAAAAGGAAGCAGCCGAAGCCGACAGGGATGCCGCGATCCGTGAGACGGACAATGCCAAATCCGAACATGAAAAGCTACAAATCGGGAACGAGGAGAAGCTGCGGCGCAGCGCGGAACTTGACAACGAAATCGCCGAAAAGGAAGAACGAGCGAGAGAGGTTGACAGAGAGAACACGGACAGCATAAAGTCCGGCATCGCAAACCTTTTCGGCAAGGGCAAGTACGCAGCCATCGAGCAGGAGAACGAGAAGCTGAAAGCCGAGAACGAACATATCAAAGAGTCTTTCCCCGATGCCGTCAGGAAAGAGGTGGCGAAGCGGACAAAGGCACTGACCGAGGCGAAGCGTGCGGTCGAACTGGAGCGTGACAGTGCTATGGCAATCGCTGACACTTTTGAATCCGAGAGAGACACGGCACTGCGGCAGCTCCGGGAGCAGAAGAGCGGGGAGCAGCACCGCATCAGTATGGCGGTGAGCCGGGCAACGGCGGAGAAGGACAAGACCATCGAGCGGTTGCAGGGTGCGCTGAAATCGAGCCGGGATATTCTGAATATCATCGCCGACATTCTCTACAAGGCAAGCGAGGTGTTCCGGCGAGCCATTGAAGCGATTATCCATTTCGCCACGGAACGGCACAAGTCAATCTTCTCTCCCTCCGAAGCCGCCGACATCAAGAGCGTGATGCAGAGCTACGGCGAGACCACCGAGCAGCAGAAAGCGGTCGGCGCATGGCTCTGTGACTATGCGGAACACCGACAACCCTTTGATGAAATAAAACATCGCCATACACTCAACGAGGTTGGCGATGTCGCGGAAGGTCGGTATGATTGGAGGATTGATAGAGGACGAGGTAGTGTGATTTCAATATAACTTAGTGTTATTTTTCTTTAGATAAATGTAACGACATTCGTGAAGTTTGAGGCACTCCGTAACCGATTTCATTATTGGGCGCGTCGCAATTAAGACCGGATGAGTTCAGAATATCGATTAATTCTTTTCGGCTCATCCGTTGGTGCTCCAGTAAGGCTGCACATAATCCGGCTATGGCCGGAGCAGAAAATGAAGTTCCTCTGCGAGGCGGTTGGACATAGGCACATACGTCGGGCTTTATGTAATCCGTTTTCTCCCACCCGATGCCACTATAGCCGGCGCGGGTTGTGCCGTCTCGTTCGACAGCACCTACGGATATTACTTCTCGGACATCGGCAGGGAAATTTTCATAACGCCAGGACTTATTTCCCTTATTCCCCATACTCTGTATAAAAATTAAGTTTGGATTGGATTGAAGAACACTGTCGACGAAACAGGATATGCGAGACGAATGCCCATCGAGCATCTGAACGGAATAGCCATCATAGTCATCAAAAATTGTGTAACCGCATGAAGATGTGATAATATCCACCTCATTAGCCAACAACCAACGAATTGCGGACATCATACGAACTTCTTCCATGCGTGATTCCGCACCCATTTCATCTATTTCTGCTAAATAGTAGGTCGCATTCCATGCCAATCCTTTTATGGAATCTTGCGAGAGGCTCCCACCTATACATGCACACGAATATGCTCCGTGGTCACTGCTTTTTCGGGATTTTTCAGAAAAGAATCCCAATGTATCCCCGCTCACAAAGTTGGCATAAGCCGCTATTTTTAAATTTTTAGTCCAGGAGCGCTGACGTAATCCTCCAAAACCGGCATCTAATACACCAATCTTAATTCCGGAGCCGCTCAGATTCAATGAATCATACGTAGCGTCAACCATCATGGCGGTCACATCGGTATACTCTCGTTTGCCAATGTGCGTAAAGTGTTCCGGCGGGTTTTTGAAATCGCCACGAGTTGTTATATAACCTATTATCAAAAAGATGACTAAAGCAGAAAAAATAATGCAACAAATCATCTTGATTATTTTTTTGATTATTCTCATATATATATCATAATTATGGCACGATTCGAGATTTGATTGTCTCTTGATAACATAGTACAAAGATAGTCAATATCCTCTAACAAGCTCTCACTGACAGGTGAAAACTAGCGTTTCAAGGCTCATTTTCCCTCTTTTTGTACCGTTATTGGTTCTTCAAACATCCAAAAAACTGTTTTATAGCAGTAAAAAGCAATTCCTTGACAACTGCCTTGCGACTTCACCGGCATAGTCGCAAACGCCCCAACGACCGCTCATTCAGCCAATCGCTAATCAGGTGAGATGTGGGCTAATTCAACGAAATCTTCAAATAAACCATTTCGTTGTGGATAATATCATAAGAACGCAAATATAGACGATTATTTTTGTCCCAAAAAATCTGCTTATAATGTTCCTCCTCAAATGTAAATAGACTGTGTTCTCCACTATAATTATTGTTCTTGTAGGCTTGTATTTCATAAATCATATTTCCTCGCCTCTCAAAGAAATGCAAGTCTAATGTTATATCGCAATCATCAAGAACCTGACAAACATAAATGCCATTTTTGTTCACCGCTATTGGTTCAAATAATGTTCCCATGATTAGTTTGCCGGTTGTTGAATCATACCACCACACAGTATTGTTATGATAGTCCATAGGGACCTTAAAGCACTATTCATATTGGGGCTTAGAGGGTATGGAGACAGGCTAATCGTGCAGCCCGTACAGCGGATTCTTATCATTCCTTACCGTATCCATCATTGACCGCTCAAACATTTCAAGCGGGAACTCTTTTTCCTCATATTCAAAGGTAATGTTCTTGGTATATGTAAGACTTGAAACGCTTTCCCATATCCTCAATCCCGCGACATACAATTTATTATCCAATATACGGATGCCGATGTTCCACATAATTCTATAGCCTTGACCGCCAATAAACTCAAGCTCAAAATCGCAAGGCCGGTTAAAAGTTCCATAGTTATTATCTTCAGAAGGAATAAGGAACCTTTCGCATGGTGCATCATCAAATATTTCATTTGAGATTACATTGTCGTAAATAAAAGTATCGTTTCCTTTCTTAATCAATAATACCCTGTCGCCATACGAATCCCATCCCCCGTCTAAACAGTCGGGCGACAAGATGGCGAGATGATAGGCAGCGGTATTCCTTTCATCGCCGGTTTCAATATAACAGGTATCAACGATATTGTAGATGTCTGATATTTTACAGCCGTGAAAGTCATTATAGCCTGATGCTTCCACCGCAGAGCAATACAGTGTGTCGCCTATGAGAAATGCGTGATGCTCGAAATCTTTTGTTTGTCCGAATACCGTCAGGTTGCTTTCCGCAGATTCTGCACCGCCTTCCTTAGAGTTGCCATTACAGGATATTATAATTATGGGAATGAGCAATATCCAGAATCTCTTATCGATCAGCTTCATAGCATTTAATGCAGAGTAAAGATACCTTTTGCCACTTTTTCATTTCAGCAATTTTCTATCGTTGTCGCCGCTCTCCAAGACGCTCATCTGATGAATGGCTATCTGATTCAGCTTCACAAGTCGCTCTCTCTGCGTCATGCCCTGTTCGATGAAAACCGCATTGAGGTTTTCCATATTTGACAGGCAGATAAGTTCGTTGACTGTGGCATAGTCGCGTATGTTCCCTTTGAGGTCGGGATTGGTCTCGCGCCATTGTTTTGCTGTTACACCGAACATTGCCACATTCAGCACATCGGCTTCGTTGGCGTAAATCATACTCGCTTGTGCCGAAGTAACTTCCGCAGGGACAAGGTTCTGCTTTATGGCGTCAGTGTGTATGCGGTAGTTGATTTTCGACAGCTCGCGCTTTGCCGACCAACCTAACAACCGCTGTTCCTCCGTCTTTAACCGCTGAAATTCCTCGATAAGATAAAGTTTGAACGGCACACTTATTGCCGAACCAAACTCAAAGGCTATATCCTTATGAGCATAGGTGCCTCCATAGCGACCTTTCTTCACTATTATTCCGATTGCATTTGTGCGCTCTATCCATTCCGATGCACTCAACACAAAGGACGGCAAACCTGCGCTCATTCTAAAGTGGTCAAATTCGACCACTTTGAAATCAGGATTATGAATAACCTCCCAAGTACCAAGAAATTCAATAGTGTAGCGGTTTCGCAACCAGTTCTTGATTATATCGGCAGAACGGTTATCGCCCTCTTTGGCAGTTGCCATATCTGTGAGGGAGATATAATCCTGTTCCTCTAACGAGAGAACAGTGATAGGTGTATTTTGAACGATAATCTTAGACATTGTTTCAGATATGGCGTATATGCCAATATGCAAAGTTACACATTTTCGCTGACATACAGCGTATTCCCTTGAAATTTCGTGCCTCTTTGCTCTCAATTCTAAATCATAAAAACATTTATCAACTGTTAAGATTTAGTTAAATCTTTCGTTCAAAACCCACGACTTTTCTAATCCCTTCACTCCCTCAAAGCAACTTTTTCCTTCCCTCTTTTCCCTTAACGGATAGTTGTACCGTTATTTTCTTATGTGGTTGATTATCAGCGATAAAAGTCATCGAAAATCAATTCCACATGAACAGCGTAGTGCGTCAGTTGTTGGAGCAGGACACGGACGTGGTGATGGTCGATACAGGCGATTCCTACGAGGGTATCTGCGGCTATTTCGGAGGCACATATATCAGCTACTCCAAGGAGAAACCAATCTCGATGAACCCTTTTAAGGTGACGAGGGAGGAATACGACCTCAATTTCGGCGAGAAGAAGAACTTTCTCAAATCGCTTATATTCCTGATTTTCAAGGGTAGCGAAGCCCCGTCGAAAATAGAGGATATGCTTGTCAACCAGACCATCGTGGAGTATTACGAGGCTTATTTCCATCCGTTCGAGGCTTTCACTTCCGACGAGCGCGACGACCTGAGGCAGAAGCTCCTTGTGGCTGCAAAAATGGAGAACGACTACGACAGGTACGCCGAAAAGATGGATGACATAGAGGAACAGATAAGCAGTCCGGAACCTCCGGCTCAGATAGAGAGCAAGGCCCTCGTGATTCCCTCGGAGGAACGGAGGCTGAAACTGATACGCCAGTGCCGCGCCTTCCGCGCCGTGGTGCTTGACAGGGCATCTACCCCGACAGAGAAAGAGAAGGCGGCAAACAAGATAGAGATTTACAAGAAGGAACTTTATGAGGCATCAATGCTCGTGAAGATTGACAAACAGATCGACCATATCGAGGAACAGAAACGCAGGCTGAAAGTTACGAACCTGTCTTTCAACTCCTATTACGAGTTCGCCCTTGAACGAATCCCCCAGATAACCTCTCTTGAAAAGATACATTTCGACATACGCGACTTCGCGGCGATACTCAAGCAGTTCTACCGTGGGGGCGAGCTGGAGATGACGCTTAACTCCGACATAGACACCAACCTTTTTGACGAGCGTTTCATAGTCTTTGAAATCGACAAGATTAAGGATGACCCCGTTCTTTTCCCTATCGTGGTACTCATAATAATGGACGTGTTTCTCCAGAAAATGCGTATCAAGAAAGGGCGCAAGGCCCTGATAATCGAAGAGGCGTGGAAGGCCATCGCCTCGCCCACAATGGCCGAGTACATCAAGTTTCTCTACAAGACAGTACGCAAGTTCCACGGTATCGCCGGAGTTGTGACACAGGAGCTTAACGACGTGATAGATTCCCCCATCGTGAAGGAGGCCATAATCAACAACTCCGACGTGAAGATATTGCTTGACCAGTCAAAGTTCAAGGACAGGTACGACGACATAGCGGCCATTCTCGGACTGACCCCCATTCAGAAGCAGCAGATATTCACCATCAACGCGCTCAACAACAAGGAGGGGCGCAACTACTTCAAGGAGGTGTGGATATGCCGGGGTCAGGAATCGGAGGTGTTCGGTGTCGAGGAACCGCCCGAATGTTACTGGGCCTACACTACCGAGCGTGCCGAGAAGGAGGCTCTTAAAATCTACCTCGCGCACTATGGCACCATGCAGGAGGCAATCACCCGTATCGAGATAGACCGCAAGAAAACCGGAATCGGGAAATACCTCGACTTCGCCCGGAAAGTCAACCAACACCAGAAAGTAATGACGCTATGGGAAAACTGAAATATATAATAGCCGCCGCGACGATAATTCTTTTGAGCAATACCGCCTCGGCATGGAAGGTGGTGATTGACCCTTACTGCCTGAAGGCTGTGACAACCAACCTTGCGACGCAGAAAGCAATAGAGGATCAGCACAACAAGAGGCTCGACTCCATATCATCCAAGCAGAACAAGCTGGAGCAGTACACCGTGAGCATGGCGACAATCACCGAGCTTTACAAGGTGACGATGGAGAACATATCCGGCTTCGGCACCGAGAGCAGATATTATGTGGAGATAGGGCTGTGCGCCTTCGATATTGTCAGGAGCGTGCCGGAACTGGTAAAGACCGTTGGCAAGGCAAACTTCGCCAACAAAGCTCTGTGCCTTAACGAACTCGGCAACCTCACGGCGCAGACGCAGCAGCTCGTGGCCGACTTCATCAACATAGTCAACAACGGCAAGGTGCGGAACCCGCTCAAGGGAGCGGCCACCGCCGAAACCAAGTCCGACGGCTACAACTTCCTCGACCGCTACGACAGGCTGACGGTCGCCAACAAGATCTACACCGACCTCCTGGAGATACGCTACAAGGTGCAGGCCATGATGGCGATGGCGCAGTACGCCACAAAGGATGACCTTCTTTTCGCGATAGACCCGGAGGGATGGGCCAACATGAAGGTGATGCAGAACCAGGTAGGCACGCTCATTCTCAACTGGAACAGGCTTAATATCCTTAAACAGTGAGCGCATGGAATTAAGAAAATACGCAATGGCGGCACTGGCGGCTATTCTTCTTCCCTTTAAGTCACTCGCCTTCGACTTCCCCAAAGACCTCCCGACATTCGAGGCCCTTATGGCTCTACACAAGGCGGTGAAGAAGGACGAGGATCAGGCCCTTGCCCGTATAGCCACCAGCTTCGGCGAGCAGTCACTTGTGACAAAGGGAGCGGAGAAGTTCAACGATGTGCGCTCGACGCTCGACACGAGACTCAACAACGCTTACTCATACATAGTGCTTGCCGCCGCAATATCATCCACCGCAAGCTCACTGTATCTTCTCACAAAGGAATACAAGGATTTCACGGCCAACACATACAAATATGTGTCTAAGAAGCCTTTTGTGGCATGGTACTATGCGGACGCAAACGTGGCGATAGCCAGGGAGATAAAGCACGCCCAGAAGCTGTATGCCACGGTTGCCGCCTCCGGCATTAACCTTATGAAAGCCTCGATGGACGAGAAGCGGAACCTCGTGATGTCGCTGAAGGACACCATAGAGAACGCCCGGCGCATAATCGACAACGCCAACCTGTACTGCTACCTCGTTACCGACTGCGGCTGGAAGCCGGATTACATCTGGGAGATACTGACCTCGGACGTCAAGGACGAGATCGTGACGGCTGTAATCGGCAGATGGAACAAATGAACGCCACTTTAACAACAACGCATATATGAGATTCAGAATTTTCACACTGGCGGCGGTGGCCGCCCTGATAGCCGTGACACCTGCGGCGTGTCCGGCAAAGACAAAGAAAATACACGACGACCAGAAGGAGAAGCAATGGCTCTCGATGGAGAACGGCCCGTGGTGGTTCGCCCCCGACTGGTACTATTATTTCCTGCACAAGAATTATTCCGGCGCGGAGATGTACTGGAAATGGGCCGGTTTCAAATCCGGCTACCGGGTGAGGTTCAAGGAGGAGAAATCCAATGTGAAGCGTATAATGCCCGTGCGCGTCACGGCAGAGGAAACCCAGCGGCAGAAGCTCGCCAAGGTGGAGAAGGAACGCGCCCATGTCGAATCTCTCTACAAGGAGGAGCTGGCACGCGAGGCTGACCGCGCGGTGGATGTCACCTATTCGATCTACAAGGACGAGTTCAGCCGTATGCAGGACTGCATCGCCGACGGATTGCTCTATTGCCTTAACAAGAGCAAGGGGAAGATGAAGTACCAGGTTGACGAGCTTTCAAGGCAGAACGAGGTGATATGCGCCAACATAGCCTATATCCACAAGCAGGGTGTGGGCTACGGTCTGGAGAACGCCAAACGTCAGCAGGCATACGAGGAGGCCAAGGCCGCTATGGGCGAGCTTGTGAGCCGCACTGCGAGGCTTGCGGCGGTGGCCGCCACCCATTATTGACAAAAACGATGAACAATAACAATACAACCATAATATTATGACTTTACTTTCAATATTATGCACGATGGGGCTTCCGGCCATCGACGAGAGCCTTGACAGGCTCCTTGTGGCGATGGAGGCTTTTCCGAATGTGGCGATTCTCGGCAACACCATCGGCTTCGCCCGTGTCCTCGGCCTTCTTCTCGCGCTGTGCGTCGGCTCCTACGAGTGCTGGATGATGATGCTCGGACGACGCGGCATGGACGTGATGAAGCTGCTCAGGATAATAGGCATTTCCATGTGCATATCTTCTTCCTCATGGATATGCTCTGCCTTGCAGGTGCCGGGCAAGTCTTTGGAATCCACCACTAAGGCTATGGCTATGTCGAAGAACAAAGAAGTTGCCGCGCTGGAGCTTAAAGTGGCGCAGAAGCAGGGCGAATACCTTGAAAGGCTGCGTGCTGTGCAGGATTCCATATCAACCGCCAAGCAGATAGCCGAAATCGGCGAGGACGCCAACTGGTGGGACAAGCTGATATACAATGTGGAGAATCTCGGAACAACAATCAACAACTACGCCCAGCGCGCGGCGGTGGCCGCCGAGACAAAGGTAAGCGAATGGATAAACGACGTGATACGATTTGTCGGGGAGCTGATTTTCCAGATGTCCTATTACGGCATACTCGTGGCGCAGAGGATATTCATAGCGATAATGATTGTGTTCTGTCCTATAATGTTCGCCCTGTCGCTCGCCCCGCCGTGGAACTCGGCGTGGAGCCAGTGGATGTCTAAGTTCCTATCCCTGACGCTGTGGGGATTCGTGACCTATATGTGCCTTTACTACATCGACTTCATATTAATGTATAACCTTCAGGAAGATTTGGTTGCCTACAACCACCTCCTGCACGGCACGGTCAACTCGTGGGAGCAGATAGGCGCGCTCGGATTGCAGGGTATAGGCTCCAACTGTATGTACGCGATGGGTATGCTCGTGGGGGCGTATATAATCCGCTTTGTTCCGGAGGTTGCCTCATGGCTGATTCCCGGAGGCATAAGCAGCGGCGCGGCATCCCCGGCCGGCTCAGTGGCTATGGGGGCAGCTACTATGGCGGGTTCTGCAGCAGGATCGGCTGTCGGCACTACCGTCGGCCTCGGCGTCAGGGGCGCGAAGGCACTTGTCAAATAACACTAACCGCAACACCTTATAATAAATATGCTTATCAAATCACTCGAACAGAAAACGCGGCTCGCGCTTACGACGGTCATGGCGACCGTCGCGGGCTGCGTGCTGATATGCGGCTTCACCGTATGGCGGTGCGTGTCGCTTGTCAGCGAGGAGCGTCAGCAAATTTACATCCTTGACGGCGACATACCCTTCCTCGCGGAACGTGCTAAGCTGGAGTCCAACTTCATTATGGAAGCGAAGGCTCATATACAGCTTTTCCACCAAACTGTTTACATTCTCTACTTGGTGTAATCCATAAGAATTGATTAGAGTATAAATATATTGATATATAATATAATAAACAATAAAAGTCTTAAGGTTGTGATTCCTTTGTTCCCTGTGAATGGGATGTTTTTGTTACTTTGATTGCGACCTATTTGTTACTTTTGAAAATATTTCGTAATTTTGTGTCTATAAAATGACCAATAAGTAACAAACAACTGTCGCATGAATCTCTCCAAATCAAGAATCAACCTGAAATCCAAAGAATTGGGCGATGGACGCAAGTCGCTCTATCTTGACTATTACAAGGACGGAAAACGCATCCGCGAAGGCCTCCGTCTGTATTTGTTACCCGAAATCAGCCGCAAGGCCGTTGCCGGGAACAAGGCTGTCATGCGGGAGGCGGAAGAAATCAGGCGCAGACGGATTGAGGAACTGACGGCCGGAGAGAGCGGCATCGAGATTGATGCGGCAATGCCGGATATTCCTCTTGCTAAGGTAATCAAGGATTATCATACTTTGATATTGAATCGGGGTGATAAATCCACAGCAGGCAATATCATGGGGATGTATCGTGCTGTCGTAGCCTACCGTGGCGAGGATGTCATGCTGTCATCGGTCGACGCCGGGTATTGCAACGGACTCGTCGATTTCCTGCGCGATGAATACCACAGCGTACATGGGAAGCTGAAAATGACAACCGCGAGGGCGTATATCTATCTTTTCAGTGGCTCGTTGAACATGGCAGTCGAGAATGGGTTTATTGCCCGAAACCCTTTGTTCTTTGTGAAAATCCATGATCGGATAACACGGGAGCGACCAGAGAAACAACACCTGACATTCGACGAAATAAAATTGTTAATGGAGACGCAATGTCCCGTCATATCGCGTCCGCAGGTGAAACAGGCGTATCTGTTCTCCATTTTTACCGGACTGACGGCTTTCGATATTGTCAACCTCAGATGGAAAGACCTTAGGACACCACCGGGAGGGAAACTGTCCGTCCGGTGCCAGTCCCGAAAAATATTCATTCCCCTTTCGTCAAATGCCTTGCGCTGGCTTCCTGAAACTTCCAATCATCGGGGGCTTATATTCAAAGGTTTACCAAAGGACACCGAGACAAACAACATCCTGAAACTCTGGCAGAAGAAATCCGGGATTGAAAAACGCCTCAATTTCACATTGGCGCGAAATACTTTTGCCTATCTGATATTGTCCACCGGTGCGGATGTAGCCACATTCTGCTCCCTCATGGGTATAGCATCGAAACATGCCAAAGGCTATCTCGCCATGATTGACAGGGAACCGGCTCCGATGGACGAAAAACTCAAAGCATTGCAACTCGATTAAATCTCTCTTAATATGGCACGACCTAAGAAAACAGTCAAGGCGAAAGAGCCTGTAAGAATCCGTTTCAAGGAATTGAAAAACGGCAACAAGTCAATCTATCTCGACATATACCGCGACGGCAAGCGCACATACGAGTTCCTGAAACTCTACATAGTCCCGGAACTTGACCCCGCGAGCAGGGCGTTGAACGAACATAATCTCGCCCTCGCCAACAAAGTCAAGGCTGACCGCATTATTCAGCTTACAAACAACGAGAAAGGTGTCACCAACTCCATGCTTCACTCACGCATGAGGCTACTTGACCTTATAGACCTCTACAAGAAATGGATTGAGGATAACGGCAAGTCTATGGGCCCGTCGGCCTTCAGCGGACTGAAAAAGGCTTTGACACAGTTCCGTGGGGACGGAGTGACCTTGAAACAGGCTGACAAGGACTACTGCATAGCGTTTACCCATTTCCTGCGTAACGATTATAAATCGCGCACGAAGAGACCGCTTGCAATCAACAGTATCGCATCCCTTACCGCCTCTCTGAGCGCGACATTCAACTGGGCCGTCCGCAACGACTATCTCCGTGAGAACCCGTTTGACCGCATATCCTCCAACGACCGTGTGTATCATGTCGAGAGCCAGCGCGACTATCTGGAGATTGACGAGCTGAAACGGCTGATTGCTACCGACTGCCCGACACGCGAGCATGTGAAGCGGGCATTTCTGTTCTCCTGTTATTGCGGACTCCGCACAAGCGACATACGCGCCCTGCGTTGGGGGCAGATCCACAAGGACGGTGAACAGTGGCGCGTGTCTGTGGTGATGAAGAAAACCGACACCCCGATATATCTTCCCCTTTCGTCACAGGCTATGCGGTGGCTGCCGGAGCGAGGCGATGCCGGGGATGATGACAAGGTTTTCAGTCTGCCGACCACAAGCCGCGTCAGCATAATCCTCGGGAACTGGGCAAAAGCCGCAGAGGTAAAGAAAGAAATCACCTTCCATGTGAGCCGCCATACCTTCGCCACCCTCATGCTCACCCTTGATGTTGACCTATATACGACAAGCAAGCTGCTGGGCCACAAGAATATTGCCACAACGCAAATCTACGCAAAAATCATCGACCAGAAGAAAGACGATGCCGTCAACCGCGTTGATGAAATCTTCAAATAACTCACGCATCATCCCTATGCGAATTGTCGCATGGGGATTTTATGTTTTACGGCAAGCCGTGAGTTGATTTACAGCGAGCAACCACGAAATAAACCTGTAATGCGATTGAATGGATGGCGTTCAGCATCAGTGCGATAAGCCACCATGTCAGTCCGGCTCCATATTGGCTGTTGAAGACAAGATTGTAACTCAATATGGCATTATAGGCAATCATCACAATCAGGTTGCCAAACGCGACTTTCGGTCTGACCTTATGACAAAACCACGTTGATAACAGCGACAGCGCATAAGCCGTATCGAGCAATGCACTATCTTCGCTCCAGCCTACCGCAATGCAACACGCAATCGCCAAAAGGAGAAACACAAGCCATGCTATCTAAAATCGTTTATCGGTCAGTCGCATACTGAAATTCTATATTCTATGGCTATGGGTGGATTCATGTTGTTAAGACATGATTCAATCATAGCCTTTGTTCGCAATTCTTTTACATAGCCTCCAACGATAAGGCTAACCGGCTCAATGAAACTTCTGCCGATGTAGATATGCTCTGAGGGGAAATCAGTGGCGACACAAAGTCTTGCCTCTTTTATCCAATCTTCAATTTGCAGAATCAGTTTCCCTTCCTTACTGTTCCGCCATTTATAATCATCGCAAATCTCTCTTACTTCGCTTTTGGTTTCTTCAAATATGTTCTTAGGTAGAATCTCTTTTATGCTGTTCAATGAATCCCTTATTACTGAGATTCTGACTTTACCCAGTATCGGGAATAAAGCGACAAATCTTCTAACGTTGGAATTTTCTAAATTCATCAGACGGCTTTTTAGATTGTCGCTTAAATCCGTTTGCAACAGTTCGGAAACATCATACTGTATAGTAGATTCCTTCTCCTGATCATATTTCTCGGGTATATCCATAATTAAATTTCTTCATCTGCGACATAAGGATATAAACGGTCAACAATTTTGAATCTGTATGATGTCGAGAGTAACCAGTCGGCTTCTTCCAACTCTTCTTCGTCAACGTCGTTTTCATCAGCCATTGATTGCAGATTTACAGCCCGTTCAATAAATATGACCTTGAAATTTTTTTCATTCAAACCCAAAGGGATTATTTCAATGGCTTCATTGATTGTGTTGGCCTTGACTAAAATGTTGGCCCATGCTCCGATATATTTGTCAACCGGAGCGTCGCAATCAGATGTATCTATCAGGTCATTGAAGTTATAGCCATCAACAGCTTCGATGTTGACAAATATATGCCAAAGGTTCTTATATTTTTCGGTATTACTATTCATTACTGGTAGTTTTCAAGTTCAACGGATAAGTCTTCGGCAAAATTATTTACGCTGATTATTTTACCATAGTCATTTTCAGCGACCGGAAAGACCCCTATTGGCATTCCCTTTTCACAAAGATAATCAACAAGTTTGTCAGAAAACTCTTCCAAATCCAATTTTGAGCAATTACATTTATGTTCTTTCCTCATACGTGAGGCATATTTCTCCGCATACACCTTAAATGGCCACACCGGAAATAGCATTATGCCTCCATCCCGAATACACATATAGTTATCATCATCAGATGACAGATCCCATATATAACCGCTATCCGCAATCCGTTTCAGTGAGTAACTGTATCTGACATCTGGTGATTGAGCCAACATGCTGTCTATTTCTTTATCGGTCAGTTTCATGGTCTAAAATATAAATGATTTTTCAAAACGACTTCTTCAACTTGCTTTTTGGGTAAAGTTGTACGAATGTGCATATAAAAATCATATCCAAAATCAATATAGAAATTATGCAGATGATTGGAAAAACTGGCATAACAACATTCTCGCAAACAAAGTCGCAGATAATCGGCACAATCTGATACGCGGATTATCAATCCTTGTCGTATTTTCTGCGCCGTTTCCAATAGATTGTAGTTCAATGAGTGTTCCTTAACATTTTGCACTATGTATTTCCCTTCAAGATAATCAACTGTCAGATATGAGCATCCTGAAATTCGTGCCAGTTCAATGGCCGTATTTATATAGTGTCTTTCCGTTTCCAAATACTCGTTTGTTGTCAGCACACCATCATCAAAGGACTTCCCTATATCTGAGATTGAAGTCCACTCATTACGGGTGTAGCATGATTTGGAATCATAGAATTGCGGACGGTATTTAGAGATGGAATAATCCTTGTCACTATCGCCTATTGTTACATCTAAATTCCTGAGATGATTATTGACTTGTCGCCATTAGTGTCCACTAAAAAATC